>NZ_JACYTN010000021.1 GCF_014841135.1 Paenibacillus arenosi | reverse complement strand
AAGCAGAGGGTCGGCGGTTCGATCCCGTCAGCGTCCACCATAATATGCCGGTGTAGCTCAGTTGGTAGAGCGGCTGACTTGTAATCAGTAGGTCGTGGGTTCGACTCCTATCGCCGGCACCATCGTAATGCGGAGCTGTGGTGTAGAGGCCTAACATGCCTGCCTGTCACGCAGGAGACCGCGGGTTCGAATCCCGTCAGCTCCGCCATTACATCCCAAATGAATAAATCATAAGGGGATTGGTGTTTAAGACAATTGCATATTATGGTTCGGTAGCTCAGTCGGTAGAGCAGAGGACTGAAAATCCTCGTGTCGGCGGTTCGATTCCGTCCCGAACCACCATTGTAAATATGGAGGATTAGCGAAGTGGCCAAACGCATCAGACTGTAAATCTGCTCCCATTCGGGTTCGGTGGTTCGAATCCATCATCCTCCACCATTTACGAGCCATTAGCTCAGTTGGTAGAGCACCTGACTTTTAATCAGGGTGTCGTAGGTTCGAGTCCTACATGGCTCACCAGTTTTATCATTAACAACTTCAGTGAATAACTGAAGTTTTTTTTGTGTTTATTTATAAGTTTCATTGCAGTTACTATACTATTTTAAAAATAGCGAGTCGATTAATTTACATCGAATACGTGATATATGAATGCTAGTTACTTGATATGCTACAATGAAAGTAGATATAGATAGAACAGGATGAATGGGCGGAGTGATTGTATGATGATAGAGAAGCCATCTTTGCAGTTGCATATCGAACGAATTCTCGGTAGAACCTTGGAACAGATATCAGTTCCAACCTCTCTATGGAAGGAATGGATTGAATCTTCCACTAGAGACGTTCATTTAATATCTCCTTCTGTAGTTGTCATGCATCAGAGTGCTGGTGATTGGTACTTGCTCTGGGAGATGGGAAGCGAACAATCTACTTTGATGAAGCTGGAGTCTAGTCCATTAAGTATTCAGGAGCAGCAGTGGATTGAACTTGTTTTAATGCTAGAACACGGTGAAAAGCTTGAACAAGATATGCTCACTGTAAGTGAAGAACAAGAAGCGGAACAAGTGGGATCGTGGATCTTATCCTCTATTCATGAGCGAGACTGGAAGGTAGAAATTCCAGAGCATATTCCTTGGAGTAAGCAGCTTTCAGGTATGGTGACACCATTCCTTCTTGTTACAGAGCATATTCATCGGGAAGGGCCACGATATCAACTGCTGAAGAAACTAGTAGACTCTTATTTCGACGGCCATACTTTTCTCATACCATTAACGGAGCAGGAATGGCTTATTCTTGTCCCGTCGTCCTTAACCGTTACGGAGTTAGATGATGATGTAGACAGTGATGAAACTCAGGAGGAGCTATTAACTTCATATTGTCTAGGGCTGTATGAACTTTTAACTGCTGAGTGGATTGGGGAAAGTCATATGACGGTGAATTACTCCTTTATTGGCCAAAAGGGTATTCCTGCAACAGTAGCTCATATGAGAGAAACGGTATTTTTAGGACGTACCTTCCATGTAACCGAGCATATTCATTTGCCATGGGAACTTCATATAGAGCATCTTGCATACAGTATTCCTGATCATGTAAGAACGGAATATTTAAAACGAATTGTGAAAAAGACAGAAGTGTTCCATGATGCAGAGACGATGGCGACTTTGGAAATGTTTTTTCAACAAAATTGTAGCGTTAGTGAAACTGCGAAGCGTTTATATATTCATCGTAATACGCTGTTGTATCGACTTGATAAAATTAAGCAGGAAACAGGACTTGATATTCGTTCATTTTCTGACGCTGTACTCATAAAGCTTGTACTATTGCTGTATAAGGTAGCTCATCAGCAATAGTTTGTGAAGCATAGGGATATGCATGTTGTAAAAAAATGATTTGTAATCGCCTTCATTTTTGTGCAGGTATCCAATAGGTGATAGATAGTTGGGGGTGTTTTTTTGTGCACGTTGACTATAGTCAATCGCCTGGCTGTCAATTATGATAGAAATATAGTAAGAAACCGATTACATTGACAATCGTAGGGAGGAAATAATTATGGCAGGCGTACGCTTAGAACATGTATATAAAAAATATCCGGGGTCTGATAAGCCAACTGTTATTGATGTTAACCTTGATATTAAGGATAAAGAGTTCCTTGTATTGGTTGGCCCATCCGGTTGTGGTAAATCCACGACGCTTCGTATGATCGCAGGTCTTGAAGAGATCTCTGAAGGACAACTTTATATCGGTGATAAGCTTGTGAACGATGTTGCACCTAAGGATCGCGATATCGCCATGGTATTCCAATCTTACGCTTTGTATCCACATATGAACGTGTATCAAAATATGGCTTTCGGTCTTAAGCTTCGTAAAGTTCCTAAAGATGAGATCGACAAGCAAGTTAAAGAAGCTGCTCGTATTCTTGATATCGAGCATCTGCTTGAGCGTAAGCCAAAAGCTCTTTCCGGTGGTCAGCGTCAGCGTGTTGCACTTGGTCGTGCAATCGTTCGTAACCCACAAGTATTCTTGATGGACGAACCGCTTTCCAACTTGGATGCGAAGCTTCGTGGTCAAATGCGATCTGAAATTACAAAGTTGGCTAAGCGTCTTGAGACGACAGTTATCTATGTAACGCATGACCAAATTGAGGCTATGACGATGGGTGACCGTATCGTTGTTATGAAAGATGGTTTCATTCAACAAGCTGCGTCTCCAGACCAATTGTACAATCATCCGGTGAACTTGTTCGTTGCGGGCTTCATGGGCTCTCCAACAATGAACTTCATCCATGGTAAGCTAAGTGAAGAGTCTGGTGAGATTCGCTTCAAGACTGATGGCTTGAATGTTGTAATCCCTGCAGGCAAAGCACAAGCATTGAAAGACAAAAACTATATCGGCAAAGAGGTTATCCTTGGCATTCGTCCAGAAGATATTCATGAAGAGCCTGTATTCTTGGAAGCTTCTCCAAACAGTATCTTCTCCGCTAGTATCGACGTAACAGAGAACTTGGGTCATGAAATGCTCTTGTACTTGAAAGGCATTGGCACTGAAAATGTTATTGGTCGTGTAGACGGTCGTTCTAACGCTCAAGAAGGCCAAAACGTGAAATTGGCTATCGATATGAACAAAGTTCATGTATTCGACAAAGAATCCGAATTGAACGTTTTCGAAAACTAATTATATAAGGTAGGGCCCAGGGTGTAGATCACTCTGGGCTCTATTTTGTGCGTATTCATTTTATAGCAGCAGGTGAAGTAGAAATAGCCAGATAATAAGGATAATCATATTGCCAAGGGCTGAATGAAATGGAAGTTGAACTCATTTAATTAACGATAAGGAATATCGGTTAGTTAGTTTAAAGAATTCAAGGAAGCACGTACTGGGTTGGAGAAGCCGAAGTTAGCTACTTTATCCCAGTTAATCGACCATGTCATAACCCCACGGAAGTTAGGGTAGCCGCTTGGCTTTCTTAATACATAACTGCCGCCATAGCTAATACCCTTAGTGATGTATTTTAAGGCTTTGTCGATATCTGCCGGATTGGTGTAACCTCCACCAGCAGCACTTTGATTGGCAGGAAGCCCTATAGCAACTTGATCTTCACGTAAGGCAGGGAACATATTGTTCGGGTTGTTGCCAATAGGGAAGCCAACTAGCAGCATTTCAGCCATTGCAACTTGGAAGTCTGTTGTACCTTGGGAATAAGAGCGGCCATCTAAGGCTGTCATGGAACCTGTATTATAGTGCTGCACATGAATAAAGTTCATACGGTCTCTAAATGCATGAATGACAGGAAGATAAGCACCCCACGGGCCGCCATAGGCAACTAGGCCTCCTTGAACGTAGGCTGTTTCTGGCGCCATCGTTAGTTGGAAGGTAGCGCTTTTAGTTGATAGGATCTCTCTTACTGCGGCTATAAGATTGACGATCTTAGGTGTAGTCGGACTTCGGAAATTGGTATCTCCACCAGCAAGCGCAAGGGAGCTGCCCTCTAGGTCGATATCCAGTCCGTCGAAGTTATATTCCGTAATAATCGCATTCATGGTGCGAATGAAGTTTTGCTTGTCTGCTTCGGTATTCAATTCGACCGTACCTTCAGCACCGCCGATCGATATTTGAACTTTCTTTCCTTTGGCCCGGAGTTCAGCGATATCGGATTTGAATTGTTCTTTAGTGGCGTTATAAGGCGTGAATGCCATCGTGGCGCGATCGCCGACAGGTTCAGCGAATGCTACGTTAATTACATCAAAGTTTGGAGATATGTCTCGTAGGCGAATATTTGTGGAGCCATTGTTAAAGTTGTGCCAGTACCCAACAAGAACTTTACCTGCTACAGCTACAGTATCTTTTGTTGTAATAGAAGCGATCGTACTGTTAGCAGAGCGATTATTTGCTTCATCTACGGCGCGAACGGCAATGGCATAAGTAGTGCTAGCGGTAAGGCCTGTAATCGTAAAAGTAGTTTGCGATGATGTGCCTGCAACCTGACCGTTAACGATCACCTCGTATTGGCTGACGCCGACATTGTCTTGGCTTGCATCCCAGGCAAGATTGATCGTGGTATTTGTGGTATTGGAGCTGCGTAGATTAGTTGGAACGGTAGGCGGTTGGTTGTCCACGACAGGCACGGCTGTGCGCACTTGAATGGTATTGCTGTCAGCGGATACATTGCCAGCAGCATCTGCAGCTCTAACGGTGTATGAGTATAAGGTATTAGGGGATAATCCAGTTATTTGGTAAGGTGAATTCGTAGCAGTCCCCACTTGCGTCGTGCCGCTGTAAATACGGTATTGTGTAACACCTATATTATCAGTTGCAGCTTGCCATGCGAGTGTAATTGTTGTGGTCGTTTGTGTAGGTGACACGAGCGATGCAGGTGCAGATGGTGGTGTGGTATCGACAGGAGCAGTGGACAATTTCCATAGTGCAGGTGTGTTAGGTGGCTCCCATCCATTTAATGAAGTATGTGCTTGCGTACATTCGTAATTGATATTTTGATACGTAACGATAGCCCCCTTTTGATATGCGGTATTAGGCGCCCAAGTTGCTGCACCGAATACCTGAAAGGGAATTAGTAAAGCTACAAGCACAGCGATAATCATAACAGAAAGTGGCCGAATGGCTCGGCGATGGATAGATGAATACATAACAAACCTCCTTCGTAAATTGAAATCAGGGAAAAATGTAATAACAATCCCTTCTGTTCGTACAAACAAGGAGCCAGGTTATTATCCTGTTCTCGTGCTCTCACCACCTTTCATTCAGCCCAAGGCATAGTTGGATTCGTGATTTGTGAGGTTTGATCCTGCAAATGTCTGAAAAATAGGGCTTACGTAGGAAGTGTATGGGGGTATGCGTTGATTTCGATGCTATTTTCCATTACGATGGTTACATTGGCAGCTGTTAGTTGCTTCTATTTGAGAAAGTTTGCAGTATGAATAAGATGAGATCGTACATACCAGATAGAGCTCACAACTTTAGCTTTGGGGCGAAATGCTATTCGAAATAAAGAACGATATGGTCTTTGTATGCAGAAATAATTATTTCGTTCAAGTTATATAGATGTTGAGCAAGAGATAAGGAGTGAAAGTCTATGGCTAAAAAGGTGAAAGTGTCTGAGTTAGTAGAACAATTCCAAATGGAAGTGCTTGCTGGTGAACAAGGCATGAAGCGCCTTATCACGGTGGATGATTTGCATCGCCCCGGTTTGGAAATAGCAGGTTACTTTGATTATCATCCAACTGAGCGGATACAGTTGATGGGCAAGACAGAGCTTACTTTTTTAGAAACGCTATCAGAAGAAACAAGATTAGAACGCTTAAGAAGATTTATATCTCCAGAACTCCCAAGCATCATTATTACACGTGGTTTGGATGTACCAACGGAGTTAGTGCAAATCTGCGAAGAGAACGAGGTTCCATTGCTGCGTTCTCCGCTTGCATCAACTACCCTATTAAGCCGAATTACGGGTTTCCTTGAAAGAAAGCTGGCGCCAACTGCAACGATTCATGGTGTTTTGGTCGACGTCTATGGTGTTGGTATGCTTATTACAGGCGGAAGTGGAATTGGTAAAAGTGAAACAGCACTTGAGCTGGTAAAGCGCAGTCACCGGCTTGTAGCTGACGATGCCGTGGAAATTCGTCAAACCTCTGATAACCAGCTACATGGTACGGCTCCAGATTTAATCCGTCATCTTTTAGAAATTCGTGGTATCGGAATTATTAATGTGATGACGCTGTTCGGAGCGGGTGCAGTTCGCAACAACAAGCGGATTAGCGTAGTCATTAAGTTGGAAACATGGCAGCAGGATAAACAATATGATCGTCTTGGGCTAGATGAGGAGACGACTCGTATTTTGGATACCGATGTGCCGCTTGTTACGATTCCAGTTCGCCCAGGTCGAAACTTAGCTGTTATTATTGAAGTGGCGGCAATGAATTATCGCTTGAAGCGTATGGGTTACAATGCAGCACTGCAGTTTACAAACAAACTGACAGAGCAAATTAACGAAGATAGTGATGATTTCGATTGATTAATCGTGTAGGGTGAATATCGTTGGTTTAGTTAGCATGAGTATTCATATTTTGAAAAGACAATTGAAGTAAGATGTAAGGAACTGAAGCGAGGGAGAGTGAACAATGGATACGATTGCATCAACATTGCTAGATCCAATTGCCTTTAAGCTCGGACCAATTTCGGTATACTGGTATGGCTTAATTTTGGGCTCAGCAGCTCTGGCAGGTTTATTAATTGCTATGCAAGAAGGCAGCAAGAGGTTTAAAATTCCCCAAGATTTCTTTATGGATTTACTGCTGCTTGGTGTTCCATCGGCCTTGGTCGGTGCAAGGGCCTATTATGTGGCATTTAAATGGGATGAGTACAAGCACGATCCGATCAAAGTATTTGCGATATGGGAAGGCGGTATTGCAATATACGGCGCGTTGATAGGTGCTGTTATTTGTGCGATTATTTATGTGCGTCGCAAAGGATATAATTTCTGGCGTATTGCGGATATTTGTGCTCCAGGACTTTTGCTCGGACAGGCAATTGGTCGTTGGGGGAACTTTATGAATCAGGAAGCGTATGGCGGTCCGGTTTCAGAAACGTTCTTGCGCGACACCCTGAACTTGCCAAACTTTATTGTTAATCAGATGAATGTCCAAGGGACGTTCCATCATCCGACGTTTCTGTATGAATCCATATGGAACATCGTAGGTGTACTGCTTATATTGGCCATTCGTCGTTTGCGCTTTGTAAGAGCTGGTGAGATCTTTATTGGTTATTTGATGTGGTATTCGATCGGCCGCTTCTTTATTGAAGGCTTGCGTACGGACAGTCTTGCTTATCAAGGCTCTGAGTGGATGGCTTCGATCATGAATACGTTGTGGCAGCCAATGACAGCGGTGTTTGAAGCAGGTTATCTTGATCCGAGCTATGGGAATATTCGTATTTCACAATTGATAGCTGTGCTCCTTGTTCTCGTCGGTATTGTATTCATTATCTTCCGTCGCGTGACAGGGCGTGCACAAGCACGTTATCTTGATCCAATTGTTTCGACGAAGGCAGATGCGACAACTAACGCTGTTGCGGATAAGTCAGCAGTTGCAAAGACGGTTAACAATTCGGATCATACAGTTGCAGAGAATAAGGCAAATGAAAAGAAGAAAAAAGATGAGCAGTAACCATAATGTAAGAGCTAGACTAGACGTGTAAGGTGAAATATAGCTTCAATAGGCTCAGCTTTAATTATATTAGGAGCTATTGGAGAGAATATAGCAGCGAAATCTATTGCAGCAATGTAGTAAAAAGGAGAATGAAGCAGCATGATACGAACAGTTCTGTTTGATTTGGATGGTACGATTATTGATACGAATGATCTCATTATTGAGACATTTATTGAAATTTTGAAGGATGTCGTACCGGCTCCGTTCAACAGAGAGCATATCATCCCTAGTATGGGATTGACGCTTGAGCAGCAGCTTCAAATCTTCACGAAGCAGGATGATGTAAGTGACTATGTAACGGCATATCGAACCTATAATCGTACTCGTCATGATGAGATGGTCAAGCCATTTCCTCATGTAAACGAAGTTGTTCATACACTAGCAGAAGCGGGTATTCAGCTTGGCGTAGTTACGACCAAGGTACGTGAATCTACTGGCCGTGTACTTCGCATGTTCGAGTTATGGGACAAGATGGGTACCGTTGTAACCGTACAGGACGTTACACATGCGAAACCTCATCCTGAGCCGGTTTTAAAGGCGATCGAAGCATTGGGAGCTGATCCTGCGACTACGATAATGGTGGGTGATAGTCCTGCTGATATCCAGTCTGCAAATGCAGCGGGAGCCATTTCTTGTGGAGTTGCTTGGTCTTTGAAGGGAGAGGCGGAACTCAGAAAGTACGAGCCGCGTCATATCATTCATGACATGCGCGACATCTATGCGCTTGTTGGATTGGAGCGTAGCGCAGGTGAGAAACGTTGAGCGTTATCCAGTAGAAGGTCCTAACAGCTTGTGGCATATTTATCGTACAGTTAGTCCGTGGAAGGGCGTTAAAAATTTCATTTTCATTCAGATGGCGAGATATTGTCCTATTTTGCCCTTAAAAAATAGTATTTATCGTCGTATGTTGAAAATGAAGGTTGGTCAGCATTCTGCATTTGGATTAATGGTGATGGTAGATGTGTTCTTCCCAGAACGTATTTATGTAGGCCGTAATTCAATCATCGGATACAATACGACGATATTAGCACATGAGTATTTGATAAAAGAGTATCGTCTTGGAGATGTGCGGATTGGTGATAACGTGATGATTGGGGCCAATTGTACCATTTTGCCGGGTGTTACGATTGGAGATAATGCTGTTGTAGCAGCGGGATCTGTTATCCATAAAGATGTTCTTCCAGGTCAAATGGTCGGTGGTAATCCGATGAGAGTGATACGTGAAGTGGCTGCGCAGGAACTAGAAGCATCCGTTGAACAGAATGAATCTACGGGATTTATTGATATCACATCTGACCCAAAAAACAAAAGTGAATCAGCATAATGGGAAAGGCGTTTGCGAAAGCAAGCGTCTTTTTTAGTACCTGTCATATCCTATAACAAAGATGATGAAGTATAGGTGGTTTCGTTTTTCAATATGATAAGTAGCAGTTGTAAAATAATCTCGAAATCCAATGGGGTATTGTGGTAAATTTTATATATTGCTGATTATGAGAGAAGATGGGGAAGTTTGAGAAGATGAAGATAAAGCATATCGTCGCTGTATTTCTGGTATTTATACTACTCACATTCGGATGTGCGTATCCGCTGAAAGCCTACACCGAGTATAACATTGAGTTCACTGGTCTTAATTATGCAGCGGAGAAGGCTATACAAAGGGATGGTGAATGGTATATCCCTAGTCGCTTGTTGCTGCAAGCCTTTGGGACACAAACAATTAAGACAGATGATGGCGAACTGTTGCGCACGTATACGGCTGATGCGAATGGAATGCAGCGGGTGGAGAAGCCTATTTATTATCGAGATGAAGTCGTTGTGTTAATGTACCATCACATTACATCGAAGCCTAGACGATCTTGGGTCATTACACCCGAACAATTTGAAGTGCAAATTCAAGAAGTGCTGCGAGCAGGATTTGAATTTATAACGATCGATCAATACATAGATTACATGTTGCATAGTAAGCCAGTTCCACCTAATGCCGTGCTTTTAACTTTTGATGATGGATATGCTTCGTTCTACACGGATGTATTTCCCATTTTAAAAACATACGGTATCAAGGCGACCAACTTTGTTATTATCAATACAATTGGGAATGACAAAAACGACAATGTTAAAAAACTGACGTGGGACCAAATGCGTGAGATGAAAAAAGCAGGGATGAGCTTCTATAGCCATACTTACGATTCTCACAAATATGTTCCAATAAACAGAGAAGGGACGAAGGAGCGTCCGATGCTCATTCGTCCGATGTATCGCGAGGAATGGAAGCGTGTAGAAACACACAGTGAATATTTAGCTCGCGTCAAACAGGACTTGCTTAAGGCAGAACAGAAATTGAAGAAAGAACTAGGCAATACCAACAGCTTGATTGCATTTCCATATGGTGCTTACAATCAGGATGTACTAAACATATGTAAACAGATTGGTATCGAAATATCTTTCACGGTTAAGCCCGGCATTAACGACCGTAAGCAGCGTAACGGATTCCGAGTTAATGGCGGCGATCAAAAGATTGAGGTAAATGAGTTGATTGAACGGATGGCGCATCGTGGAGAAGAGCGTGCAGAAGACAAAAAAGATGTCGTATGGCGCAATAGTATAAGCCGTGAAAGGATTGCTTTTAAACAGTCTACTATTTTACAGAACAATCAAGTGTTTGTTCCGATGAATGAAGTTGTGGAGCTGCTAAATATAGAACCATCGATTGATCATAACGATCGAACGATTAAGCTGTCGATGTCATCTGATGATAAGCGTCTTTCACCGTAAATAAAATGAGATTTGACTACGAAAAGAATCAATCGTTAAGGTTGATTCTTTTTTAGTAGTAACATCTTATCTTTAAGGTGCGAATGGCTTACTTCAAGAGACACATAAATAGTGATCTAAATAGGTGAAATTTGTGTCTGGAAAGGATTGACGGTACATAGGGAAAGTGATAAGATTATCGATAATTTCCTTTTGTTTGCTAATAAATTAACTTGGTAGCACATTAACCCACTAAAGGATTCTGTTCTTTTAAAGATTGTTAGAGATACAATATGGAATCCTGATCATAGTAGGGATTGAATGAACGGCGGTGAAGCGTATGACGAAGCCTAAGATGTTTGAGAAACCTTCTGGTGTTCGAGATTATTTACCCGAAATGGTGCAGAAGCTGCGCTACATGGAGCAACAAACCCTTCATTGTATGTCACGCTGGGGGTATGCTCAGCTCATTACACCTACAATGGAGTTCTATGATACGGTCGGTACGGCTAGTTCAACATCCGATCATAAATTATTCAAATTGTTAAATCAGCGAGGCACGACGATGGTGCTTCGTTCAGACTTGACGGCACCTATTGCACGTGTAGTCTCTTCTTTACTAGTAGATGAGCCGCTGCCGATCAGACTGTCCTATCATGCGAATGTATTCCGTTCCATGGAAGAAGAGGCAGGCCGTGAAGCTGAATTCTATCAAACAGGTGCTGAGCTAATTGGCGATAGTTCTGCTGAAGCAGATGCAGAAGTGATTGCGTTGTCGATCGCTTGCTTGCAATCTATAGGAATCGAGGCATTTCAAGTAGCTATCGGACATCATGGCTTCTTACATGCCTTGTTTGAGCATTTGCTGCTTGGCGAGATAGAAGTTCAGCAAGATTTGAAGCAATGCCTTCTTCAGCGGGACGTTGTTGGCTATCGAGAACATATTCAGACGCTATCTATTGAACTAGAGCGTATCGAGAAATTAGAGGCTGTGCTGCGACTGCGTGGCAAGCGAGATGTTATTGAGCAAGCTCGACAACTTGTTCCGGCAGAACCCGCGGCACATGCGGCACTTCACCATCTTGAACAACTCTGGAATGTGCTGGAGTCTTACGGTGCTGATTCTCATTTAATGCTCGATCTGACGATGGTCGGTGATTTCACTTATTACACTGGGACGATATTTGAGGGCTATGCAGCGGATCTTGGTTCACCTGTTATGAGTGGTGGCCGGTATGACAATCTTTTGCAGCAATTTGGTCGTCCTGCACCTGCTACTGGATTTGCGATTAAGACGACGAGAATGCTGGATATGATCACACTGCAAGCAGATAATGAGGATTTCCCTATTCTTGTGCAGTATGACGAGAGCCATCGCTCTGAAGCTATCGCAGAGGCAACTCGATTGCGCCAAGAAGGTGCATGTGTCATCACTCGCCGGATAGAACGGGAAGAACAGCTCGCAGAAGTTAAGCAACAGAACACAGATGGATTCCATTGGAATGGTCGGCGTTTGAAGCGTGTATTGACGTTCGCTGATTGTGTAGTGAGCTAACTTTTTAGATAAGAAAGGGAGAGCGTTATGAATGATTGGTTGAAGGTAGCGATGCCGAAAGGGCGCATCTATAAGCAGGCTTCGACCTTATTCCGAGAAGCGGGACTGCTCGTACCTGAAGACGAAGATCAGTCTCGCAAGCTGATTATTGATATTCCTGAAGTGAAGATGCAATTTATTATGGCAAAGCCTGTAGATGTGCCTACTTATGTGGAGTATGGCGCTGCTGATATCGGAATTGTAGGTAAAGATGTGCTGTTGGAAGAGAAGCGAGACGTGTACGAATTGTTAGATCTAGGCATTGCTCGTTGTCGGATGTCGGTAATTGGTCTTCCTGATTGGAAGCCGTTAACGAATCCTCGTGTAGCTACAAAGTATCCGAACGTGGCTTCTCAATATTTTCGCGAGCGTGGACAACAGGTTGAAGTGATTAAGCTGAATGGATCTATTGAGTTGGCGCCACTTATCGGGCTAGCGGATCGAATTGTTGATATGGTGGAGACAGGCAAGACGTTACAGGAAAATGGACTGGTCGAACTGGAAGAAATGTTCGGTATTACAAGTCGACTGATTGCCAATCGAGTCAGCTATCGTATGAAAAACGAAGTGATTCAGCAGTTGTGTGATCGGCTGCAGGTACAACGTAATGTACAGGTTAAAGGATAGTTTCCATGGTGCGGTGAATGCCCATGTTCAAGGGCTTACATGTGGGGAGGGCAAGAAGGATGCGGATTGTTAAGGCAAGTGAATTCCAGCTGGAGCGGGAAGTGGACTATGGTACAGCAGAGCAGGTGGCTGTTGTAAAACGAGTTGTTCAAGACGTACGCCAGACTGGTGATGCTGGGCTGCTTCACTATACGGAACAGTTTGACAAGATGGTACTCTCTGCAGAGCAGTTACGAGTCAGTGAGGAGGAAATTCAAGCTGCTTATGATACAGTTGAGCCTTCGTTCGTTCAAGCCATTCGTGAAGCATCGGCTAACATTCGTACCTTTCACGAAAGGCAGAAACGGACATCTTGGATGGATGTACAACCAGACGGAACGCTGCTGGGACAAATTATAAAGCCTTTGAAGCGTGTTGGTGTGTATGTTCCAGGTGGGAAGGCCGCGTATCCTTCCTCTGTACTTATGAATGTAATCCCCGCACAAGTGGCTGGGGTAAAAGAGATTGTTATGGTCACCCCACCGGCTACTGGCGGAGTTGCAGGAATCGATCCTTATATCAGGGTCGCGGCTGCTGAGGCTGGGGTGAAGGAGATGTATCGCGTAGGCGGCTCACAGGCGATTGCCGCGCTTGCCTATGGCACAGACTCGATCGGTAGGGTAGATAAAATATGCGGACCCGGTAATATTTACGTCGCACTGGCGAAGCGAGAAGTATATGGCACGGTCGATATCGATAGTATGGCGGGGCCTTCGGAAATTGTAGTGCTGGCTGACGGAAGTGCTAATGCTGCTTATATTGCAGCGGATTTGTTATCGCAGGCGGAGCATGATGAAATGGCGTCTGCTGTATTGGTGACAAGCTGCCCAGAGTTAGCAGTGCGTGTACAGGCGGAAGTCATTGCACAGCTAGCCTCGCTACCACGGCAAGTGATTGCTGCCAAGTCGATTGAGCAGCATGGCGCAATTATTGTGGTCGATAACTTGGAGCAAGGAGTCGACTTCGTAAATGATTTGGCCCCTGAGCATCTAGAGATTATGACGGAAGATCCGATGGAATGGGTGGGGCGTATTGAGAATGCAGGGGCTATTTTCATTGGTCCCTATAGCTCTGAGCCTGTTGGAGATTATTTTGCAGGACCTAATCATATTATCCCTACAAATGGAACGGCGCGCTTCTCTTCGCCTGTAGATGTGGATATGTTTTTGAAGAAATCTAGCTTAATTCGCTATAGCAAAGAAGCGCTATTGCAGCATGGGGAGAAAATCATGACGATTGCTCGTCATGAAGGATTAGAGGCACATGCACGTGCGATTGAAATTCGGTTGAAACAAGAGCGGCTACAGGATTAGAGAGATGTTGGGCGTAGTACGATGATTTACAAATAGGTCACAGGGGTGAGGAACGATGAGTCAATCAGTATCAGGAGCCGAGACGGTAGAGCGTCAACGTACAGCATCTATTGAACGAGTCACAAATGAGACGGATATTAAATTGCAATTGGCTGTCGACGGAGAAGGTAAAAGTGACTTTCATACAGGCGTACCATTTTTAAATCATATGCTTGATTTGTTTACGAAGCATGGTCAGTTTGATCTTAGCGTGCAAGCGAAAGGTGATATTGAAATTGATGATCATCACACCGTAGAGGACATCGGTATTTGTCTGGGGCAAGCCTTGTTGAAGGCGCTTGGTGATAAGCGAGGCATTAAGCGTTATGCATCCGTATATGTGCCTATGGATGAAGCGTTGGCTCAAGTTGTAATTGACCTTAGCAATCGTCCTCACCTCGAGTACCGTGCGCAGTATCCATCTAGTCAAGTTGGTACGTTCCAGACAGAGTTGGTTCATGAGTTTCTGTGGAAACTGGCACTGGAAGCGAGAATGACGCTACACGTAATCGTTCATTATGGCCACAATACGCATCATATGATCGAAGCCGTATTCAAAGCGCTTGGACGAGCGCTTGATGAGGCAACTTCCATTGATCCGCGTGTGAAGGGTGTTCCTTCCACGAAAGGAGTGCTGTAGCACATGATTGCAATTGTCGACTATGGCATGGGCAACTTGCATAGCGTCAGCAAAGCAATAGAGCGTCTAGGCAGAGAGGCGACCATTGTTTCCGATGCCAAGCAATTGCATCATGCGGCAGGCATTATTTTGCCTGGTGTCGGGGCGTTTGGGGACGCGATGGATGCGCTGCATGCAACTGGTTTAGGCGAGCAGTTGCGAGAACTTGTGCAGCAGGGGAAGCCTTTGCTTGGCATATGCCTTGGTATGCAATTGCTGTTTGATAGCAGTGAGGAATACGGTCATCACAAGGGTCTAGGTCTGCTGCCTGGCAAGGTAGTGAGATTTCCGCAAACCAGTTATAAAGTACCGCATATGGGATGGAACTCATTGACTTGGAAAAATCCGCAGCACAGTCTTGTAAAAGAGCTGAATGAGGATTATGTATATTTTGTGCATTCCTATCATGTAGAAGTGGAAGAGCCTTCTGATCTGTTAGCTACAACGGAATATGCTGATCGTGAAGTGACAGCTATAGTTGCCCGTAACAATGTGTATGGTATGCAGTTCCATCCGGAAAAGAGTGGATCACTCGGTTTGAAGTTACTGGAGCAATTTCTAACAAAAGTCGTAGCGATGTCAATTTCAAATAAGTAATGAATGAGCGAGTCATCTCATAGATGAATGGGCTGAGAGGCGAGGAGGAGCAAATATGTCTGCTGCATTTACGATATATCCTGCAATTGATATTCGCGGTGGGAAGTGCGTACGTCTTGTCCAAGGGGATTATGGACAAGAGACGGTATACAATGAGCATCCAGCTGAAGTGGCGCTCAAATGGAAAGCAGAGGGCGCTTCATGGATTCATTTGGTGGACTTGGACGGAGCTAAGGAAGGCAAGCCAATTAATGATGCTGTTATCGGGGAGATTGCGCAATCTGTAGATATTCCTGTTCAGGTTGGGGGAGGATTGCGTACGGAAGCAGATGTAGAACGTTTGCTTGAACTTGGTGTTCGTCGAGTTATTCTTGGAACGGCTGCAATCGAGGACCGTGTATTTGTGCAGAACGTATTGAAACGTTATGGCAGTCAGATTGCAATTGGACTGGACGCGCGTAACGGCTATGTAGCGACACGTGGGTGGTTGGAGACTTCTACTGTCCGTGCGGTTGATTTGGCACAGGAGCTTGCAGGAGAAGGTGCGGACACGTTTATTTTTACGGATATTTCGCGGGACGGTATGATGCAGGGTCCTAATGTCGAGGCAATTGTCGAGCTTGCTCGTGCATCCGGACAGCAAGTCATTGCATCTGGTGGGGTAAGCAGCTTGGCTGATGTTGAAGCACTTGCTGCATTTGCGGATCAAGGTGTTAGTGGTGCCATTATTGGTAAGGCATTGTACACAGGCGCGGTTGATCTATCACAAGCTTTGAATGTGTCAGCTGTCCAAGGTAGATAAGAGATTATATGAATATGGAATATCGTCGTTAATGAACACTGCTTGTTAATTAGACAAATAGTCATACAGTTATTGAATTGCTGTGCCTAGAGGGGAGGAGAAGCGGGAGATGTTAGCGAAGCGAATTATACCTTGCCTAGACGTGAAGGATGGCCGTGTAGTGAAGGGAGTTAACTTTGTTCAGCTTCGAGATGCAGGTGATCCAGTGCAATTAGCTGCGCTCTATGATGCTGAGGGTGCAGACGAGCTTGTTTTTTTAGATATATCAGCCTCTGTGGAGGGTAGAGCAACGATGATTGATGTTGTACGCGAAACAGCGGGAAGTATTTCGATTCCTTTCACGGTGGGAGGCGGCATTTCGACGACAGACGATATGATGCGTTTGCTGCGGGCAGGAGCCGATAAGATTGGGATTAATACTGCTGCGGTGCGCAGACCGGAACTTATCGCTGAAGGGGCAAAGCGGTTCGGCAGTCAGTGTATCGTTGTAGCGATTGATGCCAGATTTAATGAGGAGTGGCAAGACTGGGAAGTGTACACACATGGAGGACGTACTCCGACTGGAATTCGAGCTCTTTCATGGGCGCAGGAGGCTGCTCAGCTTGGAGCTGGAGAACTGCTGCTAACGAGTATGGATGCGGATGGAACGAAGGATGGCTTTGATGTGAAGCTTACTCAGGCAGTATCGCAAGCCGTTACAATTCCTGTCATTGCATCTGGTGGTGCAGGTGCAGTGGAGCATTTCGATGAGGTATTAACTTCGGGTGGAGCCGATGCAGCCTTGGCGGCATCTATTTTCCATTACAAAGAGATCTCGATTGCACAAGTGAAAGGACGCTTGCGCGAAAAGGGAGTGACTGTGCGATGAAGCTTCAGCAGATAGCATTAATCGAAGATAATGAGGCTTGGGTACAATCCCTCCGTTGGAATGAGCAAGGCCTTCTGCCTGCCATTGTACAAGATGCAGAAACAAAAGCTGTACTGATGATGGCTTACATGAATCGCGAATCATTGCAGTTGTCATTGGAGCGGGGAGAGACTGTCTTTTGGAGCCGTTCTAGGAAAGAGTTGTGGCATAAAGGAGCTACCTCAGGCAATACGCAGTGTATTGTGGAACTTGCAGTAGACTGTGATCGTGACACATTGCTCATTCAAGTAAATCCCAATGGGCCGGCTTGTCATACGGGGACGTATACTTGCTTTGACGAGGAAAACGGGACTCATTCTGGTCAATTGAAGCCAAGTGTAGTCGAACAGGAAGAAGTCGCTAAGCAGCTAAAGGTACAAGTTCAACCAGTTGTAGCTGACGCTGTTGAAGAGGGGAATGCATCTGTTCATGTTCTGGACCAATTGGCTCAAACGATTGTGGAACGGGAGCGTGAACGTCCAGAAGGGGCATATACGACGTATTTGTTCAATCAAGGGCTCGATAAAATATTAAAAAAAATCGGTGAGGAAGCAGCCGAAGTCATTATTGCAGCTAAAAATAATGATGCCGAAGAGCTGACTAGTGAAGTTAGCGATTTGATGTTCCATTTGCTTGTGCTGTTGCAAGACCGTAAAGTAAGCTTTGATACGGTGTTATCTGAATTATCCCGTCGACATGCGAAGCCTCGTCGTGAAGACTATAACCAATTGGGTAAGGTGAAGAATAAAGAATAAGTTGAGTAGAAGGAAGCAGCTATGATTGTCACCACATATAAGAAATATTTAACAAACACAGACCTTCGTCGTTACCAAACGGCTAAAGTGAATCTGTGTTTTTTTTATCTATAAAAACTTCAAATGACCGATTGCTAATATATAGGGTAAGGGGGTATAATGATGATAATAATTATAAATTAAAAATAAGTATCAGTTAGCCGTCTCATTTTGCTAATAGTCGATGTCTGGATGAAGTGATGTAAAGGGGTGAAGTACGGTCCTTACTGCTCCCTTATAGTAATTGAGGGAAATAACTGTCGTTGTGTTATACTGGAGATTGTACTATCCAAATTAACACTAGTTATAGTTAGGAGGTGCCTTGGCGATGGCAGATAATAAGCCACAATCAACCGGAACTGACCTTGTTTCAACTGCGAAGATTGTTGCGTTTCCGGTGGATGGCGCAGCGTATGCGGAACGTGGAATGAAGGCGTTAGAGCGGCTGCGTTACGACAAGGCGTTAACATATTTTCGTAAGGCCGTACAATGTGAACCAGACAACCCTATACATCAATGTAATCTAGCAGGCGTTCTCGCTGAAAGTGGACAGTTTGAGGAGTCGAATCAAATTCTTGAACATGTTGTCCACCATGTTGAGCCTGAAATGACAGATTGTTTTTATTATATGGCAAATAACTGCGCTTATTTGGAGCAATTTGAGCAGGCAGAAGCGCTGCTGCGGCATTATCTGAAGGAAGATCCGTATGGAGCTTATGCGGAAGAAGCAGAAGAAATGCTTCAAATGTTGATGGATGATATGCGCCATTCTAGCCAGCCTGTACGATCTAAAGCAGAACGTCTTAAAGAAATGAAGGAGCAATTATCTGAATCATTCTCGTCTAAAGAAGTAGAAGATGATGTGGTTGAGGAGCAAGAGCACTTCAATTCTGATGATGATTCTGAGATCAGTCATGAACGAGCTCGCGCTTTATTAGAAGAAGGCAAGTTCATCGAAGCGGAACGAATGCTGCTTGAAGTTCTTGAACAGGATCCAGATTATCTTGCGGCGCGCAACAATTTGGCCCTTGCTTATTACTATATGGGACGTTTTGATGAGGCTGTTAGCACGTTGGAAAATGTACTAGAGCGAGATAGCGGGAATCTGCATGCACTGTGCAATCTTGTTATTTTCGAAAAGCATGCGGGTAATGAAGCTCGTGTAGCTGATCTTGTGCAAGTCTTATCTAAGACAGAGCCATTCCATCAAGAGCACGCATTTAAGCTGGCCACCACGATGGGAAGTTTAGGCGAGCATAGCGAAGCGTATCGTCATTTGAAACGACTCATTGTAAAAGGTGCAGTTAGCGATGCGAGTCTATACCATTACGCAGCAGTAGCAGCATGCCACGTGAATCGTTATGATGAGGCAGGTCGTTGGTGGGCAACATGTAGAAGGTTGGATAATGAATCTGGCGTAGCTGCTTATTATATTGAGCAGTTGCAGCAAGTCGTGGATGGTAAGTTAGATCCTATGCCAAGCTATCATTATCGTATCCCTTATGAAGAAGAGAGACGTCGACAAGAGCAGCAATTGAAACGCCAGATGAATACGTTAAAGTTCAAATCGTCAGAGGGATTGCAAGCTGTTAGAGAAGATGATCCAGCTGCACTCGAAACGGCTTGGGAGCAGCAGTTGAAGACGGATCCGCTCGTACGTTCATCCTTGTTCTGGGCGTTACGTTTTGGTGAAACAGGAACGAAGCTGCAAGCGTTGCAGGCGATTCATTTGCTTCATGATGAAGAAGCCAAGGAAGCATTGCACAATTTGCTGCTTGATCCGGCACAAGAGTTATATTTGAAGCAGGTTGCTTTTTATATGCTGCGTAAGATGGGTGTTGAAGGACCGATTACATTTGAGATGCAAGGTGAAGAACTTAGTCAGTCGAGCAACCATTTAGCTAATCATCTCCCAGAGTGGAAAGAGGTATGGCAGAAGGTTCTCACGACTACAGAGTCGCACATGCAGGGTCGATACAATGTATTTATGCTGCATGATATTGAGACGATGTGGATTGAGTTTCTGACGCAGCTATATCCCGACGTTCCTCGACTTCAAAAAGCGGAAGCATGGTCGGCAGCGCTAGAGTATCGCGTAGCGAAGCTTTATCAATGCGACGTTACTTTGGAACAATTGGCGGAGCGTTACGGCACATCTTCAGCTACAATTAGCAAGCATGTGAAGCGAATGGATGAAGTAAGCGAAATCGACACAATGGATGTTACGCAATAATTAATTTGCTAGGCATACTGTTGTATTGAATACACCAATTGCGTGGATTGCGTTGAACCATTCATCATCAAGCTAGCTTTACGAAAATGCCGTTTATTTGATAAACATGATATATATGCAGAACATTATTTTATATAGGAGGAAGTTACAATGGAGAAAAAAATACACAAAGTTGTCGTAATCGGAACAGGTCCTGCTGGCTATACAGCGGCTATTTACTTGGCACGTGCCAACATGGAACCACTCGTTATCGAAGGCCCTCAACCAGGTGGACAGCTGACTACAACGACAGATGTTGAGAACTTCCCTGGCTTCCCTGAGGGCATTATGGGTCCAGAATTGATGGACAACATGCGCAAGCAAGCCGAGCGTTTCGGAACGACTTTCAAAACAGGTTGGGTTACAAGCGTAGATGTGTCTGAGCGTCCATTTAAACTTCAAGTTGAAGGAATTGGCGAAATTGTAGCGGAGGCTGTCATTGTAGCGACAGGTGCTTCTGCTAAATATATGAACATTCCTGGTGAGCAAGAGAACTTGGGTAAAGGGGTTAGCGCATGTGCAACATGTGACGGTTTCTTCTTCCGCAATAAGAAGATCGTCGTTGTTGGTGGTGGAGATTCCGCTATGGAAGAAGCTAATTTCTTAACTCGTTTTGGTTCTGGCGTAACGTTGGTGCATCGTCGTAATGAACTGCGTGCATCAAAAATTATGCAGGATCGTGCTCGTGAGAACAGCAAAATTAGCTGGGATCTTAACGTAACGCCAATCGAAGTAGAGGCAACAGGCATGGGTGTTACGGGTCTTCGTGTTAAGGATAACGAGACAGGTGAAGAGCGCGTTATTGAGACGGATGGTCTATTCGTAGCAATCGGTCACAAGCCGAATACAGACTTCTTGCGTGGTCATGTGAATCTTGATGAGAACGGTTATATCGTTGTTACTCCAGGCACAACAGAAACTAGCGTTCCAGGTATTTTCGCTGCAGGCGATGTATTCGATACGAAGTATCGTCAAGCGATTACAGCTGCGGGTTCAGGATGTCAGGCTGCCTTGGATTGTGAGAAATATCTTGAGGGCAATATGGTTCATGACTGGAGCAAAAGCCTTTAATGGCATAACTCGCGTTAGTAGGTAATATTCATATTATAAATATGCTTTTCATTGATAGATGACAACCAAGTTTAGACGGAGTCGCAATGGCTCCGTCTCTATGTGTTCAGCCAGTGAGTTCTCTTGACCTCACTAGTGGGTTCGCGTATATTGGGTACAGAAGTACCATACGATTATGAATAAAAGGTGGATGACGCATGTCTGAGCAAATCTACGTGGGTGTCGATTTGGGAGGAACGGCAATTAAGGTCGGACTCGTAAGTGCAGAAGGAAATCTATTGCAAGTTTTTGAGGGTCCAACTGAAGTGTCGAAAGGTCCTGAAGCGGTAATCGATAACATCGAGAAATATGTACGTCATATCGTAGAGGAATCCTCCTACGATTGGAGTCAGGTTGCTGGAGTCGGCGCAGGTGTTGCTGGGTTCACGAATGTGAAGGAAGGCGTTATCTTGCTAGCGCCCAATGTAGGATTTAAGGATGTGCCGATTCGTTCCATATTAGAAGAACGTTTGGGCAAGCCGATTAAGATTGACAATGACGCGAATGTAGCGGCATTGGGTGAAGTATGGAGCGGAGCAGGCAAAGGTATCGATTTCTGCGTATGCTATACGCTTGGAACAGGTGTAGGCGGCGGAATCATTAGCGACGGAAAGATTGTGCAAGGATTTAACGGACTTGCCGGAGAACTTGGACACATGTCAGTAATCCCAGATTTGGAAGCGATTCAATGCGGCTGTGGCAAGATGGGCTGCTTGGAAACAGTATCTTCTGCAACGGGCATTATTCGTATGGCTGATGATGCAGTTAAACGTGGCGATCGGACATCCTTGTCCTTGCTGGAAGAAGCGATTACAGCAAAAGATGTATTCGATGCTGCCAAAGCAGGGGACGAAGTTGCCATTCGCATCGTAAGTCGTGCTGCTTACTATATCGGTAAGTCAATGGCTGCTGTAGCAGTGACATTGAATCCGCAGCGTTTCATTATCGGTGGTGGCGTATCTAAGGCAGGGGAATTCTTATTCGAACAGATTCGAGAGTCGTTTATGAAATTGTCACCTGAACCTGTTACGCTTGGTGTTTCCATTGAAGCAGCTCAACTAGGAAACGATGCAGGAATGATCGGTGCAGCAGGGTTGTTTATTCGTTCTTAGTATAATGTGTTCCAGTTGTATGCTGAATACAATTTAGTAGGCTATAGGTACGAGTTGAAACAGATTCGGTTCGTAATCGATTCGGACAAGGAGGGGACGAACGATGAATGAATCAATGGAAACATCTGCATTGGCGAAGCTCGTCATTATTACCGGCATGTCTGGTGCAGGGAAGACGATTGCGGTGCAGAGTCTAGAAGATTTGGGTTTCTTTTGTGTAGATAATTTACCCCCTGTCTTAATTCCGAAGTTTGCAGAACTTATCGAGCAATCAAAAGGAAAGATCGGCAAGGTGGCGCTTGTAATTGACTTGCGCGGACGGGAATTTTTTACGGCCTTATCGGAATCATTAAATCATATCCGAGATCATTATACGATTAGTTGTGAAATCTTATTTTTGGATGCAACAGATGGTGTGCTTGTACGTCGATACAAGGAGAGCCGTCGTCGTCATCCCCTAGCCCCAGATGGCATGCCGCTTGATGGTATCCATCAGGAACGTAAGTTGCTTGAAGAATTGAAAGGTTGGGCGACACAAGTCATCGACACGAGCAACTTGAAGCCTGCACAGCTTAAAGAGCGTATTATTTCACGCTTCAATCATACCAATCAGCAAATTATGCCGATTAACGTAACTTCGTTCGGATTTAAGTATGGAGTGCCAATAGATGCAGACCTCATATTTGATGTGCGATTTTTACCTAATCCTCATTATGTAGATGCTCTTCGCCCTCGGACGGGACAGGATGCTGAAGTGTATGATTATGTGATGAAATGGCCTGAAACCCAAGCTTTTCTGCAGAAGCTGTTGGATATGCTTAATTTCTTAATTCCTCAGTATCAGAAAGAAGGCAAGGGACAAGTAGTCATTGGTATTGGCTGCACAGGCGGCAAACATCGTTCAGTGGCTATCGCTGAATACTTGGGACGCATGATTGGTTCAAGTGATACGGAAGTCGTACGTGTGAGCCATCGTGACTCTGAGAGGGATCGTCACTAACAGGAGGTCGCTACGATGACGCATAAGGATGCAGACATTGAAGGAACGCGCAATCGACCGCGTATTGTCGTTATGGGTGGAGGAACTGGCCTATCTGTTATGCTGCGCGGGTTGAAAGAAAAACCGCTCGATATTACCGCTATCGTAACCGTAGCTGACGATGGAGGCAGTTCGGGGATTTTACGCAGTGAGCTGCATATGCCCCCGCCTGGCGATATACGCAGCGTATTGACGGCACTGGCTGATGTAGAGCCCTCTTTGTCTGAAATGTTAAAATACCGTTTTCATCAGGGCAGTGGCCTTGCAGGACATAGCTTGGGCAACTTGATTTTGGCTGCGATGACGGATATTACAGGTGACTTTGTTGCTGGCGTTAGAGAGCTAAGCCGTGTCCTAGCTGTTCGGGGGCGTGTGCTGCCTGCTGCCAATCAAGCCGTGTTATTAAAGGCGGAGATGGTTGATGGAACCATTGTAGAAGGCGAGTCCAATATTCCTAAGGTAGGCAAACGCATTAAGCGTGTATTTATAGAGCCGGATGATGTTCGTGCACTGCCGGAGGCAGTTCAGGCTTTGAAGGAAGCGGATGCCATTCTGATTGGGCCTGGCAGTTTGTATACAAGTATTATGCCGAATTTATTAGTGCCGGAATTAGCGGAAGCCGTATTAAATTCTAAGGCGGTAAAGCTGTTTGTGTGTAATGTGATGACTCAGCCTGGCGAGACCGACAATTACACAGTAGGTGATCATCTAGATGCGATTCAAGAACATATTGGTCACCAGTTATTTGACTACATCATCGTAAATGATGGTGAAATTCCGCCTCAAGTACAAGATAAGTATGCAGAGAAAGGCGCACGCGCTGTTCATCTGGATCTTGAAGAAGTGAAAAGCCGTGGATATCAAGTTATTGCTGACTCCTTAGTGCTGTTCCGTACGTATTTGAGACATGATGCGGATAAATTAAGCCACCATATCTATCAGTTGGTGGAAAATTGGATGTTACGAAAGAGGTGAATGGACGATGTCTTTCGCGGCACAGACCAAGAAGGAATTAACGTTAATTGAAGGGGACGGGTGCTGCGAGAAGGCGGAACTGTCTGCGCTTATGCGTATGAACGGTTCGGTCCAGTTATCTTCTAACCGTAAAGTAATACTTGATGTGTCGACAGAAAATGCCGCGATTGCGCGGCGTATATATAAACTAGTAAAGGCGCATTATCAAGTGCATACTGAGTTGCTTGTACGCAAGAAGATGCGCCTGAAGAAAAACAATGTTTATATTGTGCGCATACCTGCATTCGTGCAGGAGATGTTAAAAGATCTGCATATCGTCTCAGAAGGTTTTATGTTCACGGATGGTATAGATAAGCGAGCATTGGCAAACAATTGCTGTAAGCGAGCTTACTTGCGAGGAGCGTTTCTTGCAGGAGGATCGGTGAATAACCCTGAAGGGTCGTCCTATCACTTAGAGATCTACTCGATGTATGAGGAGCATTGCAAAGCACTTGTCGATCTTGCAAATCAATTTGATTTGAACGCTCGGTTTATTGAACGGAAGAAAGGCTTTGTATTCTATCTCAAGGAAGGCGAGAAGATCATTGAGTTCTTGAACATTATTGGGGCTCATCAAGCCCTGTTTAAGTTTGAGGATGTGCGTATTATGCGTGATATGCGCAATTCGGTGAATCGAATCGTCAACTGTGAGACGGCAAACTTAAATAAGACGATTGGCGCAGCCGTTCGTCAGATTGATAATATCAGGTTGATCCAGAGCAAAGTGGGGCTCGACAGCTTGCCAGATAAGTTGAAGGAAGTAGCAGAGGTTCGTATAGCACACCCTGATATTAATCTAAAAGAAGTCGGAGAACTGCTCAAGGGGAAGGTCAGTAAGTCGGGAGTTAATCACCGATTGCGCAAGCTTGATGAATTAGCAGAGCGTATTCGCAATAGTTAGCGACTTAACGCTAGTGAAAACGCTATAATAATGCTATAATGTGATAAATTGAACAGAATTGTTGCAAGAAAAGTAACATTTAGGTATGTTAGAATAAAGATTACAAATACACGGAATTTAAGTAGGGGGTATAGTACGCATGGCTCAACAACCAGTTGTTGTACGACTGAAGACAGGCTTACACGCTCGACCTGCAGCTTTGTTCGTTCAAGAGGCTAACAAATATTCCTCTGATATTTTTGTTGAAAAAGAAGATAAGAAAGTGAACGCGAAGAGCATCATGGGTATCATGAGTCTCGCGATCAGCTCTGGAACTTCTGTTACGATCACTGCTGATGGTGCTGATGCAGACCAAGCGGTAGCTGCTTTGGTTGCTTTGGTAAGCAAGGAAGAATTAGATAACTAATAGAACGATGAAATAGGCCCGTCTGTCTTGTGCAGGCGGGTTTCTTTATATTCATATTCAGATCGTAATCGCTATGGTGAAGCTGGAATATCGGACTTGGTTAGCTTAATCAGATGGCAATGCCAATCGAGGAGTAGGATATAGCCAGTGGAAATCGTAGTTGCAGGGTAGAACTCGGTGTCATTATAAATTATGAAGGTGAAACCTGACGTAAGTGGAACGTTTTCCTATGTATATCATGACCGATCTTATGACCATAATCAACCTTCTTTAGAAAAACTTTAGATTCTAGGGATGGTACTTATTACGCCATGAAGCCGAACTTCAAGCGTGTATAATGTATTTAAAACTGTATGAAAATTCATATATTCAAAGGAATTAATGTGGAAACCGAGAAATGTTTGGTTTAAGCATGTATGGTATTGTGAGTCTGAGTTTGCAATGATATGATGAGGTTAGTTTAGAATAGTTTAGTTTAGATGAGATGAGACAGGATGAGTTGAGCTGAGTGAAGAGGTACTACGTTTATCATTTTTTCTCCACTGAGACTACCCTGTTCTCCTCTGTTCAGAAACGGAGGCTAACGATATGAGTAGTATTTTATCCCACATTACTTACAACCCTAAGCAGCAGTCCTACAAGACAAAAGGCAATATTCAAGTGTACCGTACCATTGAAATGGTAGAAGAAGAGCAAGCGATTCATAGCATCTTGAGCCAGATTGATGGTGCAAGAGGTGCGCTATATTCCAGTTCTTATGAATATCCAGGAAGGTATTCGCGCTGGGACATGGGGTTTGTTCATCCTTCTTTACAGCTGCGATCTTCAGGTCCACGATTCTATATCGAGCCATTGAATGAGCGTGGTGAGGTAATCGTGCCGGCTATTTATCGAGCGCTTTTGCAGCTTGATACAATAGAAGTGATAAGAACGGACGAGCGCATCGAAGGCAGTATACTAAGAACAGATGCTTCTTTTACCGAGGAAGAGCGAACGAGCCAGCCATCGATTTTTCAGGTGCTGCGACAAATTAAGAACTTATTTTATTCTGAAGAGGATTCTTTCTTAGGCTTGTACGGTGCTTTTGGTTATGATCTCGTATTTCAACTCGAGCCAGTGAGCAGTAAGCACGAACGCCAAGAAGGCGAATCGGAAATTATTCTATTTCTACCGGATGAGCTAATTGTCGTCGATCACCAGATGTCTTGTGCCTATCGCATGTCTTATGAATTCGAAGTCGATGGTCGTATGACTGCTGGGTTACCTAGAATTACACCTGCAGTCCCAACCCAAACCACTAACCCAAATATGAATGTTGAATATAAATCAGGTGAGTATGCGGACTTAGTTCGTGTAGCTATCGAGGAATTTAGAGTTGGCAACATGTTCGAAGTTGTTCCTTCTCAAACGTTGTATGAACCATGTTATGACAGTCCTTCGCAAATCTTTTTACGTTTAAAGCAATTGAACCCAAGTCCTTATGGATTTATCGTCAACTTGGGGAACGAGATGCTTGTAGGTTCTTCCCCAGAGATGTATGTCCGCGTTGAAAATGGTCGTGTTGAGACTTGTCCGATATCAGGTACAATCAAGCGTGGTAGCAATGCCATTGAAGATGCGAACAATATACGTGAACTTCTTAATTCTGCCAAAGATGAAGCTGAGCTAACTATGTGTACGGACGTTGATCGGAATGACAAATCCCGTATTTGTAAGCCTGGTTCTGTGCGAGTAATAGGACGCAGACAGCTGGAGATGTATTCTCATCTGATCCATACTGTAGACCATGTGGAAGGCTATTTAGAGCCGCAGTACGATGCGTTGGATGCCTTTATGACCCATATGTGGGCGGTAACCGTAACAGGGGCCCCTAAGCGTGCGGCTATTCAATGGATTGAACAGCATGAACAGACGCCTCGTGGCTGGTATGGGGGGGCTGTGGGTGTATACAGCTTCAATGGTAATTTAAATACAGGCCTAACACTGCGCACCATTCGCATCAGAAATGGAATGGCTGAGATTAGAGTTGGCGCTACGTTATTATACGATTCTATTCCAGAGTTGGAAGAGGAAGAAACGTTAACGAAGGCTGCGGCACTTGTGAAAGCAATCCGTGGATGGAATCAGAAGCAGGAAGCTCCTCCTGCTGAGATTCAAGTAGGTAAAGGCAAGCGCATTCTACTTGTGGATCATGAAGATTCCTTCGTGCATACGCTAGGGAATTATTTTAAACAGACGGGAGCGGACGTCATTACGTATCGCTCTTCGGTAGCAAGGGAGCAGCTAACGAAACAGTCCTTTGATCTTGTTGTCTTGTCTCCGGGTCCTGGTAGACCGGAACAATTCCAGCTGAATGAAACAATTGAGCTGTGTTTGCAGCACAACATACCGATATTCGGTGTGTGTCTCGGTCTACAAGGTATTGTAGAGTACTTTGGTGGCTCGTTGGGGACACTAGACTATCCACAGCATGGTAAGGGTACGGCGCTGGATTTCGTTAAACCATGCCACCTATGGAATGGCCTTGAGAGCGGAGTGGAAGTTAGCCGCTATCATTCGTTGTACGCTAGTACTGTGCCAGCTTGTTTAGATGTGACGGCAATGTCTGAAGATGGAGTCGTCATGGCGGTGCAGCATCATACACTTCCGATTACAGCGGTGCAGTTCCATCCAGAATCTATTTTATCGCTGCGTCATAATGCAGGTATTCAGATGATTCAAAATGTGGTGTCTTCGTTGTCTACATGCGAAGAATAAGAGTTCACCTCTCCAAACTGCGCTCTAGACATGAGGCGAATTGAGTTGTATGAAGCAGTTTGTAAGTATATGTTTGTACATTGTACGCTTGTGCGTTGAAGTCCGTTAGAGTGCTGAGGCAAGGGGAACGAAATGAACCTCTTGTTTCAGCGCTTTTTTGTTAGTTATTATAGTATGTAAGTGTTTAACAAAGTAAAGCTCTCGGTAATATTGAAATTGTTAAAGGTTGGGAGTGTTTTTAGGTGGGGATGGAGTATGTTCCTTACATCGTAATGGATTTCAACCAAGAAACGTTGGTATTTGAGCGTCCATTGCAAGTATTGCAAGCTAATCAAATCGAAGAAGTGGAAGCTGTTTTTGAGCAAGTGCAATTAGCTATGAAGCAAGAGAAATATGTGGTTGGTTATGTTTCATATGAAAGTGCGCCAGCTTTCCATACACATTATAAAGTGAATGCGACTCATAGCGATTTTCCTTTAGTGTGGTTCGGTATTTATGACAAACCATCGGGAGTAAAACCGCATCAACAGCAGCCTTATCAGGTGTCACAATGGAAGCCGTCTACAGATTATGGGCGGTATGAGGACGGTATTAAACAAATACATAATGCCATAGCGAGCGGAGATACCTATCAAGTAAACTACACAATTCGATTCCACTCTGAATTTGAGGGTGACGATCGTTCGTATTACGAACATCTGAAGGCGGCGCAAAAAGGGAATTATTCCGCGTATTTAAATTTAGGAAGGTATCGAATTTTATCGGTTTCGCCGGAACTATTTTTTCGCTGGGATGGAGAAACCATTGTGACGAAACCAATGAAGGGGACGGCGCCGCGCGGAATCGGAATAGCTGATGAACAGCAAAAAGAGGATTTGGCTGCTTCTGAGAAGAACCGGGCAGAAAACTTGATGATTGTCGATTTACTCCGCAATGACATTAGCAAAATCGCTGCTGTTGGTTCAGTGAAAGTACCAAAATTGTTCGAGATTGAGTCGTATCCAACGGTGTATCAGATGACATCTACAGTGGAAGCAAAGACAAAGCCGAATACGACGTTATTCGAGCTGTTTCGCGCAATGTTCCCATGCGGATCGATTACTGGGGCGCCAAAGATCAGTACGATGCGCATCATTGATTCGCTAGAGGATGAGCCTCGTCATATTTATTGCGGGGCGATTGGGCTGATTACACCTGATCAGCAAGTGTTGTTCAACGTAGCAATTCGTACGGTTTTAATCGATAAGGAGACGCAGCAGGCTGTGTATGGTGTTGGTGGAGGCATTACGTGGGATTCCACGGTGGCAGATGAATTCGAGGAAGTTATGACCAAGTCTAAAGTGTTATCTTATCGAAATGAGTGAAGCATTAAGAAAAATGAGAAATTAGAGGCAATGATTTTCATAGCAGGGTGCAACATTTTCCTCTTTCTCTCGTTTAGGAGACAAGAATCATAAACAATTTACACTTGGAGGGGTTTGTTATGCATCAACTTTGGAAGCGTACTATGGTAGCCGTGGCACTAAGTGCCGCATTATTTGTAACTTCTGTGCAGCTTCAGCCGGGTACGGCTTCTGCCGCTGTCGCTACAGATGTGAATAGAAACGTTATTTCCGTTACAGGTCAAGGTTCACTTGAGGTAGATCCTGATATTGCGTACGTGGTATTAGGCGTAGTTACAAAAGCTAACAAAGCGGATGAGGCTCAGAAGCTTAACGCTGAAAAGTTCGACAAAGTGAAAAAAGCACTAACGAGTCATGGTGTAGATAACAAAGACGTGAAGACGGTGCAGTTTAGTGTTCAGCCACAATACTCCTATAAAGAGAATCAGGAGCCTAAAATAGTAGGTTATGAGGCGAGACATCAAGTAAAAGTAAACTACCGCAAATTGAATCAATTAGGCGAGCTTGTTGATGCTGCATCTAAAGCTGGGGCAAATGATATTTCTAATATTTCATTTGGTATCGAGAACATTGAGAGCTTAGAGCTGCAAGCTTTAGAAAAAGCTGTGGCGAATGGTACGAAGAAAGCTCAGGCATTAGCAAAAGCGAGTGGTCGTCAGCTTGGCCAAGTGACTACAATATCAGAATCAGGTAGTGATTTCTCCATACCACGATTAGCTGTGGCTGAATTGGCTCATGACAATATGGCTAAGGTGGCGCCGAGTGCCCCTCAAGCAGGTCAAGTCAAAATACAAGTAAATGTACAGTTGCAATTTGAGCTCAAATAACAATTTAATTATGAATCAAAATACGAACCGCTTATGAGTGTCAACTCAATGGGCGGTTCATTTTTGGGCATTTTTCCGTTAAAATACAGGATAGTTAGCCGTTTTATGGGATAAAAACGTTATTTACGTGAAATTTCACGTATGGATATGTCGAAATTACGTAAAACTAGTTGTAACAGTTGTCAAAACGATGTATATTGAATATGCAAAAAATTAATGTACACTTTGGGAGCCATACCAATGGATATGGCTTTTTTTTATGATATAGCTATTTACGTTGTCTACGGATGACGGGAAGGGGTTGATTGATTATGATTCATCTGGAAAATGTAGAAAAGCATTTTGCCGGGCAACCCGTTGTGCATCCCCTGTCTCTGACAATTGATGAGGGGGAGTTTCTGACACTGCTCGGTCCGAGCGGATGCGGGAAAACGACGATACTTCGTATGATTGCCGGTTTTGAACAACCATCTTCAGGCGTGATCCGTCTTGATGGAGAAGATGTAACACAATTGCCGCCGAATAAGCGGAACTTAAACTTAGTATTTCAACATTATGCGCTCTTCCCCCATATGACGGTGGAGGAGAATATTGCGTTTGGTCTGAAAATGAAAAAGATCGATGCTGCCGAGCAGCGCGTTCGTATAGAAGAGGCAATTCGTCTGACGCAGCTTACACCACTTGCTCAACGTTATCCACACCAGCTTTCTGGTGGACAACAACAGCGTGTAGCTATTGCGCGTGCAATTGCGAACAAGCCAAAAGTTCTTTTGCTGGATGAGCCGTTGGGTGCGCTTGATCTACAGCTTCGCAAAAACTTGCAGGCTGAGCTTAAGCAATTGCAGCGTAGTTTGGGTATTACGTTTGTCTATGTCACACATGATCAAGAAGAAGCAATGATGATGTCTGATCGTATTGTCATCATGAATGCAGGGCGCATTGAAATGATAGGCTCGCCTCGCGAAGTTTATGAACGCCCGGAGACGTTGTTTGCAGCTACTTTCATTGGCGAGAATAACATCTTCCATGAAGAAGAGCGTTTATATACGGTTCGTCCAGAAAAGGTTCGTGTGAGCGAACAACTGGAAGGAGCACGTAAACAGGGCATTATTCAAGATATTTTGTATTTAGGTAATATTCATAAGCTGATTGTTCACTTGGATGATGAGCAAACATCGGTGACCAGTGCATTAGACTTCACAGATATTCGTGAGTGGAAGCTTGGACAGCAGGTAGGGCTGCACTGGAACGAACAGGATGAGGTGACGGTCGGTCGATGAATAAACGTACCTTCGGCCTTGTTGCACCTGTCGTATTGTGGCTATCCTTGTTTCTCATTATTCCGATGGCTGCTGTCGTTGTTGTCTCATTTATGCAGCGGGATAATTTGGGGAATATTATTTGGAACTTTAACTTTGATAATTATGCTCGATTCTTTGATCCACTGTATTTGGGTATCTATTGGGATACGATCTGGGTATCGCTTATATCGACCTTACTCTGTTTATTGTTGAGCTATCCGTTGGCTTACTATATTACGACGGTCAGTGCACGTGCACAGAAGCTGTGGCTTATCGCGATTACGATACCATTTTGGATTAACTTCCTTATTCGTACCTATGCGTGGGTCATTCTGCTTCGCACACAAGGTGTAGTGAACTCGTTATTGCTCGATATCGGGCTTATACAGGAACCGTTGCAATTGCTGTATACGGATGGAGCTGTGATTCTCGGAATGGTTTATACCTTCATTCCCTATATGGTATTGCCCATCTATGTTGCATTGGAGCAAATGGATAAGCGTTTGTTGGAAGCGGCGAGTGACCTGGGCGCAAGTCGTTGGAAGTCATTCTGGCATATTACGTTACCACAGACAAAGACGGGCATTATGACCGGCAGTGTGCTTGTGTTCGTTACGACAACGGGGATGTTTGTTATATCGGATATTCTCGGTGGTGCGAAGTCACAAATGCTTAGTAACATTATTCAAAATCAATTTCTTGGGGCGCGCGATTGGCCGTTCGGCTCTGCGCTATCGGTTATCTTTATTATTAGCTCGATGATTATTATCGGTCTCTTTAATCGTGCGATGCGTTCCAAGTATGATGCGGCGAGGGAGGCGAAAGCATGATGACGGCACAGTCGAAAAAGAAACATCCGTTATTGTCGATCCACTCCTTCTTAATGCTCGCTTTCATTTATATTCCTGTGCTTCTTATAGTCGTGTTCTCGTTCAACGATTCACGGATGAGCACCAATTGGAGCGGCTTCACATTTGACTGGTACGTTAAGTTGTTCCAGAACGATAATGTGATGACAGCTGTAAAGAACAGCTTATTTATCGCGTTCGTCTCAACAATCGTTTCAACCGTGTTAGGTACGATGGTGGCATTGGCGATTCGCAAGATGCAGCATAAGAAGACATTGAACAGCTTGTTGTATTTACCGATTATCGTTCCTGATATCATTATGGGCTTGTCGCTGTTGATTTTGTTCAGTCAGCTAAAGTTTGACCTCGGCAAAACAACAGTTATTATTGCGCATATTACGTTTAGTATCTCCTATGTATATGTTATTGTTAGTTCACGCTTAGCGAACTTGGGTAAGCAATGGGAAGAGGCGGCAGCAGATCTGGGGGCAACACCTTGGCAGACGTTCCGTCATGTTACATTGCCTACGATCTGGCCAGGTATTATTGCTGGAGCGCTTATTGCGTTCACGCTGTCGATCGACGACTTTATGATTAGCTATTTTGTGGCAGGGCCTGAATCATCGACCCTTCCGATATATATTTATAGCTCAGTGAAACGTGGTATCTCTCCGGAGATTAATGCGTTATGTACGATTCTAATTGTACTTAGTGTAACGCTAATTGTTGCAGCTCAATGGCTTGTTAACCGTGGTAATGGTGATAAGCGTGGTAATATGCTGCCATTCTAATAGTATGGTTAGATGAATTGAGCTACGCTGTCAGTGTATGCAGATTGCGAAGCATAAGGCAAGAAATTAAGTAACAAAAGTTACGGATCAGAAAGGGGTTTTTGAATTGAACAAAAAATGGATTGCACTTTTATTGACAGGAATACTGGCACTTACGGTTTTATCCGGCTGTACAGGCGGTTCCTCCCAACCAACATTGAATTTGTATGGGTGGGCAGATAATTTTGATCCAAAAATGATAGAGAAGTTTGAAAAAGAAAACAATGTGAAGGTCAACTATACGTACTTCGCAAACAATGAAGAGTTGTTGGCAAAGATCAAAGCTGGTGGTGCTAACTATGACTTGATCCAGCCATCCGATTACATGGTTGCAACAATGGTGCAGCAAGGTTTGTTGGAAGAATTGAATAAGGACAACATTCCTAACTTCAAGCACTTGGCTGATAAGTTCAACAATCCTGAGTATGATCCAGACAATAAGCATTCGGTAACGTATATGTCTGGTGTGACGGGTATTGCGTACAATAAGAAGTACATCAAAGAAGCGCCGGACAGCTGGGAAGATCTCTGGAATCCAGCTTACAAAGGCAAAGTGCTATTGCTTGATGACAACCGTGAAGTGATCGGTATGGCTTTGAAAAAAGCAGGCAAGTCCAACAGCTCTCGCGATGATGCAGAGATCAATGCAGCTGTGGACGATCTGCGCAAGCTCGTTCCTAACGTATTGGCATTCGATACAGACAGCATTAAGCAGAAAATGATTCAAGAAGAAGCTTGGATTGGAACACTATGGTCTGGTGACGCTGCATTCGCAGCAGCTGAAAATCCGGATATCGCTTATGTTGTACCAAAGGAAGGCAGCACGATCTTCTCTGATAATTTCGCTATCCCTAAGGGAGCGAAAAATAAAGAGTTGGCAGAGAAATTCATCAACTTTATGATGGATCCTCAAAACAGTGCAACGAACTATGAAGCGATCGGCTACAGCAATCCAATTGCAGCGGCAAAGCAATATCATAGTAAGGAATACAATGAGAACCCGATGATCAACCTAACGGACGAGGAAATGAATCGTACGGAGTGGTTGGCTGACGTAGGTGACAAGATTCAATTGTATGACCGCCTTTGGACGGAATTGAAGAGCGGCCAATAATATTTGAATCATATATTGATGACGAAAGACACATCCGATCAATGGAGAGCATTGACAGGGTGTGTCTTTTTGTTTGCATTAATACGGGAAAAATATGACTTTAAATTTTGGAGTAATTGTTGTAACTGCTGTGCTTGGTGTTCGAAATGCACGATGGTTAGGGATGCTTGGTAGCAGCAGATGGTACAGGCCAACCCGCAGGATACAAACAGTCATTTCTGGCTGGGTAAAGAATATGCCGATTCAGGTCAGCCCTTGCAGGTAAGGGCAAACAAAGCCATCGACGCTTGATTGGTTGTGTACGGTGCGTAACTATGTGAAGTATGCGAATCAAAGTGGGTTATACAATGACGTTGAAGATTTCATTACACGCCATGGTCGAAATATGTAAGTTTCTGTGGTGGAGATACAAAATGGGGTTGGCCAGTTTGCTTCGTGAATACGCTCATATTTCTAGCAGTGACAATTGCCTAATTTCATATATAATAGAATGAAATGGATAAAGTATCCACATGGTTAGAAATGCTGACAGAAGGAGTGTTACCATGACTAAGCTATTATTAATCTCAGGAAGTCCCCGTAAAGGTTCCAATTCTAGCAAGGTTATTCGCCATATTCAGGAGCAATTAGAGGCAGCCGGCGCTACTTGCAACGTGTTTGACCTCAACACAGACAAGCTACCGCTGTATGAGTACGATCAAGCTCAGTATGAACTTGAAATCGTGCGTAAGCTCGTACAGCAAGTTCATGAAGCAGACGGCTATGTTATCTGTACGCCAGAATATCATGGAGCGATGAGCGGAGCATTGAAGAACGCGCTAGATTTTCTAGGTGGAAAGGACTTTTCCGGGAAACCTTGCGCGATTGCTGCAACAGCTGGTGGGGGCAAGGGTGGCATTAACGCGTTGAATAACTTGAGAACGGTTCTGCGTTCCTTGTATGTGAACACGCTGCCTAATCAAATTATCGCTGATCCGAACGTGTTTAACGAAGAGGGGCAAGTTACAGAAGAGCGCACAGCTAACGGGTTAGGTTTGCTTGCAGAGCAATTGATTGCTGAAGTAAAGCTGCGTAAATCATAGGGAAATAGGGATATAAGTCGTCCAGTCTGATTTTATCTGATTTTAAGGTTTCGCTCAGATTCGTTTAATCTAGTAACGTTATTCTGATAGTGGACCGAATGACAGATGAGTAGAGCAAAGGAGGGCTGCCGCACGACTTCATAACCTTGATCTAACGGTTTGTCCGTTGAACAAGGAGTATCCGTTTCATCTTTTCTCATGGTTTACAGTTTACCCCTAGAACATATATATGGCCGTATCATCCTCGAGGTGGTACGGCATTTTTTTGTTCGTAGTTGTTTAAACTGGGATGCGTTGTGGTTCTTGTGCGTGTACGCCACTATTTGATAATAGCAATGCTGATTAAATAGAAAATGCGAAAAAGGAAATAGAATTGATGGCTACAGGGTTCAAAAAATTTACAAACCGTTTTAAATATTTAGATACAGGATGCTAAGTATCAGGTTTTATTTCAAAGTATAAGTGAAGCATCGTTTATTGTTGTTCGGAAAAAACAATTTGTAATCTTTTTCAAACTATTACAATAACTTTTAAATGATCTCTGGTTACAATTATGTTACTATTCTCGTTGTAAGAAAAAACAAGCCGAAGCCCATAGGGCGCGGGGGAACCACCAATGGGGTGAACCGCATAAGCGATAGGGGAGTCTCTTTCCCCGAACCCGACAGCTAACCTCGTAGGCTACAAAGGGAGAGAATATTTTGAAGAAACCATTTAAGCATGTCCATAAACTAGTGGTAGTAGGAGCTTTGGCACTTACTCCAGTATTGTCTGTAGGTACAGCAGCAGCTGCGCCAGAGTGCCCAGCACCAACTGCTAATACAAATGTAAAAGGTCAGACTATCGTTGTTAACGGTAACTCTATGACTGACTTGAACGAGTTGCTTTCTAAGTGGTTCCCGAACTGGAACATTGTTGTGAATAAGCCTGAGGCTAAGCCAGAAGCTAACAAGCCGAAGCCACAACCGCAACCAGAGAAACCGAAACCACAACCAGAAAAGCCGAAGCCACAACCGGAAAAACCAAGCAAGCCAGAAGTGAAACCAGAACAACCATCTAAGCCAACAACACCAACAAAGCCGGAAAACAACGGTAACCAAGGTACACAAGCAAGCACTAACGTGCAGCAAGTTGTTGAGTTGGTAAACAAAGAGCGTGCAAAAGCAGGTTTGCCTGCATTGAAATATGACGAGAAGTTGTCTCAAGTTGCTCATTTGAAAGCAAAAGACATGATCGATAACAACTACTTCGATCACAATTCTCCAACTTACGGTTCTCCGTTCGATATGATGCGTTCCCAAGGTGTTTCTTACAACACAGCTGGTGAGAACATTGCTAAAGGTCAACGCTCTGCAGAACAAGTTATGAAAGACTGGATGAACAGCCCAGGTCACCGTCAGAACATCATGAAAGACGGTTACACGAAGATCGGTGTAGGCTACTACAACGGTGCATGGGTACAAATGTTTATCGGCTAATTTAGTATTCGCAATGAAATAGGGTTCATTCTAAATGTAAGAAGCGACTTGTTGCCAATTAGGTAGCAGGTCGCTTTTTGTATTTATAAATGTGCTAAGGCTTATCGTTATCGTGCTGAAAACTACAAAAAACAGTAGGGAAAGATCTGCTTCAATAATTACGTGGTAATATTCGATGAGGGGTGGAAAGGTGCATGAACTTGATAAGGCCGAAAAGCATAGCACACCCGAAATTTCTCAATTGCCGAGATTAGCACTATCTAATTCCAATATTCTCGTATGGATACGTGAAGAATTGAATAAGCAAGGTGATGTGACAAGAAACCTTATTGCTTATGATTTAACAAAGAAACAGAGTAAAGTGATTAGTCGAATCGATAGCCCCATGGCTCTGCCGTCCATCTCTGATAAATATATAGTGTGGAGCAGCAGTGGAAATATATTTGTTTATTCAATTGTGGAAGATAAAGTTATAAGCAAAATAAATGCAAATGAACATGTGTTTCCAAGAGTGAATAACGAGTATGTACTATGGAATGAAGATGAGAATCTAGTGATTCAACATATACAGTCAGGGGAAAAGTATGAGATTGTAGATGAAGAGCCATTCTTTTATGGAATTGGTCAGGATATTGTTGTTTACCAAATAGATGAATCCATTTTGACTTATCATATTGAAGATAAACGTACAAAAAAGTTGAATGAGAAGAAAGCCACTCTTCCGTATATAAGGAATAACGATGTGGTATGGCAGGAGATTAACGGTAATGTTACTAATCTGAGAGTAGTGAATATACACGAATAATAAAAATAACCCCCTTATACTCCGAAAAGTATAAGGGGGTTAGCGCTTAGATGAGACTTATTTCGTTGGAGCAACTGGCGGCTTGTCGAGAACTTTATCAACAAGGCCATATTCCAACGCTTCCGCTGCGCTCATGAAGTAGTCGCGATCGGTGTCGCGTTCAACACGCTCTAGCGGCTGGCCAGTGCGCTCAGCCAAAATATGATTCAGCTTATCGCGCATCTTCAAGATACGACGTGCGCGAATCTCGATGTCGCTTGCTTGACCTTCGGCACCGCCCAATGGCTGGTGAATCATCACTTCGCTGTTAGGAAGTGCGAAGCGCTTGCCTTTCTCACCAGCAGCGAGCAGGAATGCTCCCATCGAAGCAGCCATACCAACACAAATCGTCGAAACATTCGGCTTAATGTGCTGGATCGTATCAAATATCGCCATACCGGCTGTAATCGAGCCACCAGGGCTGTTAATGTATAAGTGAATGTCTTTCTCTGGGTCATCTGCTTCCAAGAACAGCAACTGAGCGATAATCGCATTCGCTACGACGTCGTTAACACCCGATCCCAAGAAAATAATACGGTCTTTCAACAAGCGGGAATAAATATCGTAGGCACGTTCTCCTCGATTTGTTTGCTCCACAACCATAGGAATATAACTCACGTCTAACCCCTCCTCACAATGCATGTGCCGATGGCGGCAATATGCTCATTGAATCATTATTAACGGATTGAAGCGTTCATATAAGCGGATGAGCAACAACAATTATGTACCCGTAAACGCCTCTTCATTAACTATACTCAAATTCAAATTAAAAGTCAAAGATGGTCAAACTTTTTATATGAAAAAAACATCCTGATTCCACAGCTGTCGTACAGCGTAAACCAAGATGTTTATTTCTCTTCTCATATAAGATAGCTCTAATTATGCGTATGCGTACTTCATATCAGGGCTTCAAGTGTTCAAGAAATGGCGCGCCCGCAAGGAATCGAACCTTGATCTCAGGCTCCGGAGGCCTACGTCATATCCATTGGACCACGGGCGCTCGCCCTAAAAAATGATGCAAGGAATATTATAAAACAAGATAGTTGATTGCGCAACTGCTTTCATTCGAAGTAAATATGCAAAAGTGTCTCCATACATCATTCGTTACATATTACGAGGTAGTCATCTTCAGCCCGATAATCCCTACAACGATAAACACGAGGAACATTAGCTGTGTACGGTTGTATCTTTCTTTGAACCAGAAAATACTAACCAATGTAATTCCTACAGAGCCGATTCCTGCCCATACGGCATAAGCGACACCAGCAGGGAGGACGAGCATCGCCCGAGTAAGGCAATAGAAGGAAAGAACGATGCCAATCGCCATCACGATAAGCGGTGTCTTCCTTTTAAATCCATCAATATATTTCATGGCGATGACGGACACGACTTCCTCTAAACCGGCAATTATGAGTAATAACCAAGCCACTTAGTTAGGTTCACCTTCCTCGGTTGTCGAGAGCTTCATGCCAACGATTCCTGTAAGGAGAATGATTAAAAATAAGATTTGCGCTAAGCTGTAAGGTTCCCCTAAATACACGCCAATTGCATATGTCCCGATAGTACCTATACCTACGAATACCGTGTAGGCGATAGCAACTTGAATACGCTTATAAGCTTGAATGAGCAATGTGAAGCTGATGGCAATGAGAGCCACTATGCCGATCCATTCAAGCGTTGAAGAAGCGTATTTAAGTCCAGAGGCCCAAATGATTTCTAAGGCCCCTGCAATAATAACAAGTGTCCAAGCCATATGTGCACTCCTCTTTCTTCTAGATGTTGGTAGCCTGGCGTGTTAGTGAAGCGTATTTTCTTCATGATTAATTTACGGCTGCTTGAGGCCAAGCGCACGGCCCATAACAAGCAAGAGCTGAGCTTTAGGAGGTTCCATCATGTGAGTACCACCTTGCTAATTGTCTAAAAAATGAACTGTCTCCGCAGTTTGCTCCATCATGTTAATAAGCATGCGCACGATGGTGAGCTCATGAGAACCTTCCTCGGCATCGATGCCTTTAATTGGAGTGGTACAAAATGATTAGTTTCGTTTACTAATGTAGATACATGGGTGGAACAGTCTAATGTGAAATGTATTTCTTAAGGAAGAAAGAGAAGAAAAGGCATTGCCAATGATCCAGAACAAGCCCAAAGCACGCTATATGTATAAGATCTTGTCCAATTGCCCATTATAGATGCGGGATACTTGCAAGTTGCCGTAATCTTCGGTAAAATGATGGTGGGACGAAAAACGCGCACGCGGGACGAATTGAGTCCCGGGAGTGGTGGAACTAGTCTTTTCAACCATCCAACATAGTTCCGAAGAGTACGGAGTGAAAGAAATGCGTGAATGGCTAGAAATAAACAGACAACTTCTGCCTGATCTGATGGAACTATTGAAAAAGCGCTACGCGATCCTGCATGAGATTATGATGTCTGATGTTATTGGTCGTCGAACGTTAGCTTCATCTTTGCAAATGACTGAGCGTGTGCTGCGAGCGGAAACCGATCTTCTAAAGGCACAAGGCCTGATTGAGACGGAGACAGCTGGTATGCGAATCAGCGAGCAAGGACGCAAGCTCCTTAGACAAATGGAACCATTAATGCGAGAAATTCTCGGCATGAGGCATTTAGAAGAAGCAATTCAGCAGAAGTTCGGCCTTAAGCAAGTTATCGTCATTCCTGGAGACTCCGAACAATCACCTGTAGTGAAACAGGAATTAGGGCGGGCTGCCTGTGATGTGTTGAATCGAGAGATGAGACATGACGATGTCATTGCAGTAACTGGTGGATCAACGCTCGCAGCAGTGGCTGAGCAAATGCCAGGTTCGACATCTCATAAAGGTAATTGGTTTGTACCAGCCCGAGGTGGCTTAGGCGAAAGCTTGGAGTACCAAGCAAATACGATTGCTTCCAAGATGGCGAAGCAGTTCGGAGCACAATATCGATTGCTGCACGTACCGGACTTGCTAAGCGAAGAAGCGTATCAATCGCTTAGATATGAACCTAATATTCGAGATATTTTAGGACTCATTCGACAAGCACGAATCATTCTACATGGCATAGGCGATGCCTTGGTCATGGCAAGAAGAAGACATATGGATGCTGCTGTTATTGAGCAGATTCAGCAAGGCGGCGCATTAGCAGAAGCGTTCGGTTATTATTTCGATCGTGAAGGTAAAGTGGTGCACAAGATGCTGACATTGGGCTTGCGGCTTGAGGATATCTCAAGAACCGAGGTTGTCATCGCAGTAGCGGGAGGCAAGAGCAAGGCTGATGCCATAATGGCTGTGCTGGAGTTTGGTCACGAAGATATTTTGATTATCGATGAAGCAGCAGCGGCTGCCATCGTGCAAGCATGTGGTCTCGACGAGCCTAAGAGCCGTCTTGAACAATAGATAATACTTACATCCTTAACAGGGAAATGGGAGGAATCATCAATGGTTAAAGTTGGTATTAACGGTTTTGGTCGTATCGGACGTAACGTATTCCGTGCAGCTCTTAACAACGCAGAGGTTGAAATCGTAGCAATTAACGATTTGACAGACGTTAAAACACTTGCACACCTTTTGAAATATGACACTACACACGGTGTTCTTGACGCTACAGTTGAAGCTAAAGAAGGCGCGCTTGTAGTAAACGGCAAAGAAGTTAAAGTATTCGCAGAGCGTAACCCAGAGAACCTTCCTTGGGGAGCGAACGGCGTTGAAATCGTTGTTGAATCCACTGGTATCTTCACAGCGAAAGACAAAGCTGAGCTTCACTTGAAAGGCGGCGCTAAAAAAGTTATTATCTCCGCTCCAGCTACTAACGAAGACATCACTATCGTTATGGGTGTTAACGAAGATAAATACGATGCAGCTAGCCACACAATCATCTCTAACGCTTCTTGCACAACGAACTGCTTGGCACCATTCGCTAAAGTATTGAACGACAAGTTCGGTATCGAAAAAGGTATGATGAACACAATTCATTCCTACACGAATGACCAATCCGTTCTTGACTTGCCGCACAAAGATCTTCGTCGTGCTCGTGCAGCTGCTGAGAACATCATTCCTTCCACAACTGGTGCTGCTAAAGCTGTAAGCTTGGTATTGCCAGAGTTGGCTGGTAAATTGAACGGTATGTCTATGCGTGTTCCTACACCTAACGTTTCTGTAACTGACTTGGTAGTAGAACTTAAGCAAGACGTAACAGTTGAAGAAGTTAACGCAGCTCTTAAAGAAGCAGCTGAAGGTCCTTTGAAAGGTATCTTGAACTACTCCGAAGAGCCATTGGTATCCAGCGACTACAATGGTGACCCAGCTTCCTCCACTATCGATGCTTTGACAACGATGGTAATCGGCGGAAACATGGTTAAAGTTGTTTCCTGGTACGACAACGAGTGGGGCTACTCCAACCGCGTTGTAGACTTGGCTGCTTACATCGCTAAAAAAGGTCTTTAATTCCATAAGCCATACAATCAAAGAGGAGTAACCGTTTAGGTCTCCTCTTTGATTAATTGGAGCGATATTTAGAACCTATTTGATACAACCAACCATAACCGAACCGTAATACCAAATGACCAAGGATGGGCTGATGAGGCTATCCACTCATAACCTTATATATAGAATGATTATGAATATCGGTCGTGAAGAGAAATAATCAGATATAGATATACAGATAGATATAGATATAAAAGTGTAGAGAAACCATAGAACAGAACGACAAGCAAGAAACCATACTGTGATTCAAAAACAGATAGAACAGAAATAGAGAAACTATATAAATAGAAACGATAGAACCGTACAAATAGAATCATCATAGAACCGTGCAATAAAAGCCAGATATAGATACGTCCAACAAAGGACGAACATATAGAACCGTACAAAGTGCAGCAGCTAAATGTTCCTGTGAATTAGGAGGATAAAGAGATGAATAAAAAGAGCGTAAAAGATATCGAAGTGAACGGCAAACGCGTATTTGTGCGTGTAGACTTTAACGTACCTTTGGATAACGGCGTAATCACAGATGATACTCGTGTCCAAGAAACGCTTCCAACGATCAAGTTCTTGATCGAAAAAGGCGCGAAAGTTATTCTTGCTAGCCACATGGGTCGTCCAAAAGGTGAAGTTGTTGACTCCATGCGTTTGACTCCAGCAGCAACTCGTTTGGGCGAATTGCTTGGCAAGCCAGTTAAAAAGCTTGATGAGTCTATCGGCGCTAACGTTCAGGCTGAAATTGCTAAAATGGAAAACGGCGACGTTGTTGTATTGGAAAACGTCCGTTTCCACGCTGGAGAGGAGAAGAACGACCCTGCATTGGCACAAGAATTCGCAGCTTTGGCTGACGTATTCGTAAACGATGCATTCGGTGCAGCACACCGTGCACACGCTTCTACAGAAGGTATCGCGAAGCTTCTTCCTGCAGTAGCTGGTCTTCTTATGGAGAAAGAATTGAGCGTTCTTAGTAAAGCTCTTTCCAACCCAGAGCGTCCATTCACAGCTATCGTTGGTGGTTCCAAAGTTAAGGACAAAATCGATGTTATCAACAAGATGCTTGAGATTGCTGACAACGTAATTATCGGTGGCGGTTTGACTTATACTTTCTTCAAAGCACAAGGTCATGAGATCGGTAAGTCTTTGTTGGATGAGAGCAAATTGCAAGAGTCTCTTGGCTTCATCGAGAAAGCTAAACAACTCGGAAAGAACTTGTACTTGCCAGTTGATGTTGTGGTTACGGATGACTTCAGTGCAGACGCTAACACACAAATTGTTGATGTAACGGGTATGCCAGCAGATTGGGAAGGTATCGACATCGGACCTAAAACTCGTGAAATCTATGCTGACGTTATCAAGAACTCTAAGCTTGTTGTATGGAACGGACCAATGGGTGTATTCGAAATCGAACCATTCTCCCACGGTACTCGTGCAGTAGCTGATGCTTGTGCAGAAACTGGTGCATACACAATTATCGGTGGCGGCGATTCCGCAGCTGCAGTTGAGAAGTTCAACTTGAAAGACAAAATGGACCACATCTCCACAGGCGGCGGTGCTTCCCTTGAGTTCATGGAAGGCAAAGTATTGCCAGGCGTAGTGGCATTGAACGATAAATAAGATCGCTTAGGGCGAGTAAGCTTTTAAGCCTTGCTAGCTAGACTTTACTTTCTGTAGGCGGTATAGCTTATCCATGTAATTAGTTATGCCGTCCACGGCTAAAGGAGTGTAATTCAATGAGACAACCAATCATCGCAGGAAACTGGAAAATGTTCAAAACAGTATCCGAAGCAACTGACTTCATCGCAGAAGCGAAAGGCAAAGCAGAAGTAGAAGGCGTAGAGAGCGTAATTTGCGCACCTTTCACGAACTTGCCTGCACTTGTTGAAGCAGTTAAAGGTACTTCTATTAAAATTGGTGCACAAAACCTTCACTTCGAAGATTCCGGTGCATTCACAGGTGAGATCAGCGGCGCAATGCTTAAAGATCTTGGTGTACATTACGTTATTATCGGACATTCCGAGCGTCGTGCATACTTCGCTGAAACAGACGAAATCGTGAACAAGAAGACTCATGCAGCATTCCGTCATGGCTTGACTCCGATCGTATGTGTGGGTGAATCCCTTGAAGAGCGTGAATCGGGCAAAACTAACGATGTATGCCGCGTGCAAACGGAAGAAGCTTTCAAAGGCTTGTCCGCTGAGCAAGCGAAGCAAGTTGTTATCGCTTATGAGCCAATCTGGGCAATCGGTACTGGTAAGTCTTCTACAGCAGCAGATGCAAACGAGACAATCAGCTACATCCGCAGCGTAGTAACTGGCCTTTACAATGAAGAAGTAGCACAAGCAGTACGCATTCAATACGGCGGTAGCGTTAAGCCTGAGAACGTACGTGAATATATGTCTGAGAGCGACATCGATGGCGCATTGGTAGGAGGCGCAAGCTTACAGCCTGCTTCGTACATCGCATTGGTGGAGGGAGCGAAGTAAGATGTCCGCACCTAGACCAGTAGCTCTTATTATTATGGACGGCTTCGGTCTTCGTGGTACTGCAGAAGGTAACGCTGTAGCACAAGCGAAGAAGCCTAACTACGACCGCTACATGAGCCAATACCCGAACACTACGCTAGTCGCTTGCGGCGAAGCGGTAGGTTTGCCGGAAGGGCAAATGGGTAACTCAGAAGTAGGTCACTTGAATATCGGTGCAGGCCGCATCGTATATCAAGATTTGACTCGTATTACAAAGTCGATTCGTGAAGGTGAATTCTACGATAACCAAACACTTATCGGAGCAGTGAACCATGCGAAAACAAACAACAAGGCGCTTCATATTTACGGCTTGTTGTCTGATGGCGGCGTACACAGTCATATTAATCATACATTTGCTATGCTTGATCTGTGCAAAAAGGAAGGTCTTGAAGAGGTTTACATTCATGCATTCCTTGATGGTCGTGACGTAGCGCCAGATAGCGCTATTGGCTACCTTGAGCAGTTGAAAGCGAAGATTGAAGAAATTGGCGTAGGCAAGATTGCTACGGTACAAGGTCGCTACTATGCGATGGATCGCGACAAGCGCTGGGAGCGTTTGGAGAAGTCCTACCGTGCAATGGTATACGCTGATGGACCTAAATACCATGATCCAATCGAAGCGGTGAAGAAGTCTTACGAGCAATCGATCTTCGATGAGTTCGTAATGCCAACAGTTATCGTAGATGAGCAGGAACAGCCGGTTGGTCTAGTGAAGAGCGAGGATGCTGTTGTATTCTTGAACTTCCGCCCTGACCGTGCGATTCAGTTGTCGCAAGTGTTCACGAACAGTGATTTCCAAGGCTTTGACCGTGGAGACAACCATCCAACAGCATTGTACTTCGTCTGCTTGACGCTCTTCTCAGAGACTGTCGGTGGATTCGTAGCTTACAAGCCGAAAGAATTGGATAACACATTCGGTGAAGTGCTTGTACAGCATGGCAAGAAGCAGCTCCGCATTGCGGAAACGGAGAAATACCCGCACGTAACCTTCTTCTTCAGTGGTGGTCGAGACGTCGAATTGCCAGGCGAGAAGCGCGTGTTGATTAACTCTCCAAAAGTTGCGACTTATGACTTGCAACCAGAGATGAGCGCTTACGAAGTAGCGGAAGCTGCTGTAAACGAGATCAACTCTGATCAGTTCGATGCAATTATTTTGAACTTCGCTAACCCTGATATGGTTGGGCACTCCGGAATGCTTGAACCAACGATCAAGGCAGTTGAAGTAACAGATGAGTGCATGGGTAAAGTTGTTGAAGCAGTACTAGCTAAAGGCGGCGTAGCAATCATTACAGCTGACCACGGCAATGCAGATATGGTATTCGACGAGAATGGCCGTCCTCATACGGCGCATACGACGAACCCGGTTCCGTTCATTCTTACATCTAACGATGTTGAATTGCGTGCAGACGGCATCTTGGCTGATATCGCACCAACGATGCTTGAACTATTGAACTTGCCGAAGCCAGTTGAAATGACAGGCAACACGTTGTTGAAGAAGTAAGCTAAGCAAAAGGGCCCTGATCCTATAGGTATATGCTTTGCTTATATAGATTATGTTACAATATATAAATACTAATTTTATTGTTAAAAGGAGATGTATTTCATCATGACTATGATTATTGATGCATACGCACGCGAAGTCCTTGACTCCCGTGGTAACCCAACTGTAGAAGTAGAAATCAAATTGGAGAACGGCGGCTTCGGTCGTGCAATCGTACCTTCTGGTGCTTCCACTGGTGCTCACGAAGCAGTTGAACTTCGTGACGGCGCTAAAGACCGTTACGTTGGTAAAGGCGTTGAGAACGCAGTTAAGAACGTTAACGACATCATCGCTCCAGAAATCATCGGTATGGACGCGCTTGAGCAAGTTGCTATCGACAAGCTCATGATCGAGTTGGACGGAACGCCTAACAAAGGCAAACTCGGCGCTAACGCTATCTTGGCAGTATCTATGGCAGTAGCTCGCGCAGCTGCTGACGCTTTGCAAGTTCCTTTGTACACATATCTTGGCGGATTCAACGCTAAGCAATTGCCAGTACCAATGATGAACATCATCAACGGTGGTGAGCACGCTGACAACAACATCGACGTTCAAGAGTTCATGGTATTGCCAGTTGGCGCTCCTAACTTCAAAGAAGCTCTTCGCATGGGTGCGGAAATCTTCCACAGCTTGAAGTCCGTACTTAAAGGTAAAGGCTTGAACACAGCTGTAGGTGACGAAGGTGGATTCGCTCCAAACCTTGGTTCCAACGAAGAAGCTCTTCAAGTAATCATCGAAGCAATCGAAGCAGCTGGCTACAAGCCAGGTCAAGATATCTTCTTGGGTATGGACGTTGCTTCCACTGAGTTCTACAAAGACGGTAAATACACACTTGCAGGCGAAGGCAAATCCTACACATCTGCTGAGTATGTTGACCTTCTTGCTTCTTGGGTTGATAAATACCCAATCATCACAATCGAAGACGGTATGTCCGAAGATGACTGGGATGGTTGGAAGTTGCTTACTGAGAAATTGGGCGACAAAGTTCAACTCGTTGGTGACGACTTGTTCGTTACAAACACAGAGCGTCTTGGCAGAGGTATCGAGCAAGGCATCGGTAACTCCATCTTGATCAAAGTTAACCAAATCGGTACGTTGACTGAAACATTCGACGCAATCGAAATGGCTAAGCGCGCTGGTTACACAGCAGTTATCTCCCACCGTTCTGGTGAGTCCGAAGATAGCACAATTGCTGATATCGCAGTTGCTACTAACGCTGGTCAAATCAAAACAGGTGCTCCGTCTCGTACGGACCGTGTTGCGAAATACAACCAATTGCTTCGCATCGAAGACCAATTGGGTGGCGCAGCTCGCTACGACGGCTTGAAATCCTTCTACAACTTGAAAAAATAAGGTGCCGCCGCGTTAGCGGCTCATCTATAAATAATAAGAGGCTGTCCCATAAGCAGAGTAATCTGCTTATAGGGATAGCCTCTTATTTGTATAAGTTATCAAGACTGTTTATAGACGAAATCACTCAACTTGAAGACAATAAGCACACAGCCGACTTTACTTTCTGCATTTATCTAGTTTCTATTGATGGTTGTCTGTTCAAATATTCTATAAGGCGACGCTGCCGATTAGTAGCTCCTGCGACGAGAATACCTAAGCCATACTGCTTCGCGACATGATAATAAGACAAAGGAAGCTCAGTTTGGTGTAGGAAATCTTCTACGGCTGTCAGCACACCGTTACGAGGTCCACCTTCACTTATAGCATTGCAGAAAGATGCGTTCATTCCATCGTGCGTAAGTTGGGATTGTTCACGCCTCACACCAAGATGGGCATATTTATGCCGGAATGGTTCAGGAATCGTCTCAGGAAAGTAATACATATCTCTACGCGCATAAGGCCACTCCACATCATGAAAGAGTACAACCGGGAACGGATCTATTTTTGTTAGCAATTGAAGCTCATTATATACCGTATACCAGTTATGATCGCCATCAATAAGCACGACATCACAATGCTCGATCTTTGGAAGTGCATGCAAGCTTATATCTAACATGGGCTGAAAACGTTCTCCGTATTGTTCTTGTACAGCTTGGACATCGAACATGGGGGATGGATCGATAATGGTGAGGCGACGGCGGCTAAATGACATATAGCGAAGCAAATTGTGGGTATTCCATCCTTGAGCACTGCCGATCTCCACGATATGGCGTGGACGGAGAAGACGAAGAATGGGATGTATATATCCTTCCCAGAAATATTTCATGTCACTGCCTCCCCTCTAATAATGACTGGCTTGATAGTTTTGAGGAACGTGTGAGCAAGTACGGCTATGCTTTTAAGTTTAGACCGTACGTAATATCGTATGTGGAAGTGCTAGTTTTGGTGTTAGGCAGTGAAGAGAAGGTCTTATGGAGGGATGGCTCGGGCAGGGTGAATGCCTATGTTGGGAATTGTGGAGATTGGGTTGTCATTGTAGAAATACTGGTGTAAAATAATGACAACCACTATTGTTCTATAATTACTACTGAATGATGATGGCATCTGGAATGAGGTTGGAGAAGCGAATGAAAGAAATTGTTCAATTTAAAAAAGGAGTACTCGGTTTGTGTGCAATGATGCTTATACATAAACGGGATCGATATGGGTTTGAGCTGGCACAAACGATATCTGAGCATGTAGATGTGGCGGAAGGGGCTATTTATCCGGTATTACGAAGACTTGTTACAGATGGTCATTGTTCTACTTACTTACAAGAATCGACGGAAGGTCCGCCACGCAAATATTATCGTTTAACACCAGAAGGAAAGATCTATATGGAACAGTTAGTTCGTGAATGGGGACGATTTGTGTCCAATATTAATGGGTTGATCGAATCATACGAGACGGAGGTTGAATGATGAACAAGCAAGAGTATTTGGCATTGTTACGATTCTATTCTCAACAGTTATCACCAGAGGTGCAGTCTGATCTCCTATCTGAAGTAGAGGCTCATTTTATTTACGGTGAGCAGCAGGGCAAGACGGAGGAGCAAATAGCTGAGGAACTTGGCGATCCGATCGAAATAGCAAAGGAAACAGTGGGTCCTTCCTACAAGGCGCCGGACTTATCTGCCTACCAAGATAACAGCAACCGAACGGATGAATCGTTGAATTATTCTTATTTACATCCAAATTACACTAACTATTCTGGTTATTCTGAAGCAGAGTATCCACCTCAAAGCTCAGGCCTATTCAAAGCAAAGAAATCGTTATTTACTCTCTTATCAGCGTTTACTCTTATTGTGGTGGGTGGAGGCCTGCTCGTTTCCACTGGTGTTGCATACTTTATAGATGGGCCTGATGAAAAAGTAGCTGCGTCAGCAAGCGTTGAATCGATACTAGAGGATGTTGATAAGCAATTAGAGCATTTAGAAGACTTGGGAGATTTAGTAAGTAAAGAAGATATAAAAGATATTGTGGAGGCTTCTACTTCTTTCGCATGGGATGACGAATATAGTGAGTTCGAAGGGAGTCATTATGAGGGCGTAATCAAATTGGGCGATTCGTCAAAATGGAAGGATCTTATTATTGAAACGGATCTCGGCGAAGTTGATATTGAATTCAAGCAAGGTGATCACAATGAGATTGCTTGGAAAGCTGTTACAGCCCCTAGTGTTGGAGAGCGAATGGAAGCAACGCAACTTAAAAATGATCAAATTACTTTTGAGTTGGATGAATCAGATATGTATGCGAATTATCAGTATTCCTTTGTAATTACGCTACAAGACAATTATGAACTCCGCAAACTACAACTCGAACAGGAGTTAGGTGAGATCAATCTTCATGGCGGTAAGTTCGAGAGAGTGGAAATCCAAATGGACAACGGTATATTGCGTGCTAGTGATATCTCCAGTGGCTCCATGAACGTAGAATTAGAAAATGGTTCTACTGAATTTGAAAGAATTGATTCTCCTATAAAGATAGAGTCTGATAATGGTGAGATAAAGATCTTAGAAACGACAAAGCCTGTCAATATTAAGTTGGATCTAGGTAGTGTAAGTCTTGAAATGAAGAAGCCGCATAATGTGGATGTAAAAACGAATATGGGTGCGATCGAAATTGAGGTTCCACAAGGAGCTAAAGGGAAGTATCAGGCCAAATCGGGCTTGGGTGAAGTGGAAGTGCCTGCCTCATACGATGATGGAACATTCCGTGTGAACGCTAAAACAGATGCAGGAACCATTATTATAAAAGAGTAAGCTGGAACCCTAAGAATACATATTACGATCGAGCATGTGGAATGTATGGACAAACGGCTTTCATTTTGTAATGATACGTGTATGACAAATACACACCTAGCCATGGTGTGCCTAATACAGCTCGCAATATGACTACATGATTGAAAGGACGAACGAAACATGGCAGCAATGAAACCAATTCGTAAAGTACTAACATTAGCAGGTTCTGATACTAGCGGTGGAGCAGGTATTCAAGCCGACTTGAAAACATTTCAGGAGCGCGGTGTATTTGGAATGACCGCGCTAACAACGGTTGTAACGATGGACCCAGACAAAGAGTGGGCGCATGGTGTGTTCCCAATCGCGCTATCGACTGTAGAAGAACAGTTGAAAACGATCCTTTCCATTGGGGTAGATGGTATGAAGACGGGTATGCTTGGTTCCATCGACATTATTGAGCTTGCTGCACGTATCATTGAAAAGCACAATATTCCGAACGTTGTGGTTGATCCGGTTATGATCTGCAAAGGCCAAGATGAGGCTCTGCACCCAGAGACAAACGATGCATTGCGTGATATTCTTGTCCCTAAGGCGACCGTTGTTACGCCAAACTTGTTCGAAGCGGCTCAATTAGCAGGTACAGCACCGATCAAATCACTAGATGATATGAAGCAAGCGGCTGCGCGTATTCAAGAACAAGGTGCAAAATACGTTGTGGTGAAGGGCGGTTCTAAGATTGGCCTGCCAACTTCTGTAGACGTTGTATATGATGGCAGTACATTTGAAATCCTTGAAGCAGACCGTATTGAGACGACGTATACGCACGGTGCAGGCTGCACATACTCTGCTGCAATTGCAGCGGAATTAGCTAAAGGCTTCACGGTGCAAGAGAGCATGGCAACAGCGAAGCGTTTCATTACAGAAGCTATTCGTCATTCCTTCGCACTTAATCAGTATGTTGGGCCATTGCGTCACAATGCGCTGCGCTTGACTGAACATGGAGAAGAGCAGTAAGTAGTAGAGTGCTTGTAACCTTTTGAAGGATATGGTACAATAATAATACTGTTTTTATAGGCTTATCTCTTTCGAAGTACGATGTGATAGGCAACCTTAGGAGGTGGAAGCATGGAAGGATTTTTGACTGTATTGCTTGTTATTTTTTCAATCGGATTGATTTGCACGGTACTCTTGCAACAAGGGAAGAGTGCGGGTCTATCGGGCGCCATCTCCGGCGGTGCGGAACATCTATTCGGAAAGACGAAAGCACGCGGAGCTGAGCTGTTCTTACAGCGTTTGACGATGGGATTGGCAGCAGGATTCTTTATTTTGTCTCTTGTCGTTGCTTATTTCATGAAGAACTAATACATGATATATAAGAAGCCTTAATCCGATTAGTTCGGGTTAAGGTTTTTTTGTGTAACTATGTATGGAGAGGCTTATGAAGGCTTAAACGAATGGATTTGCTCCACATGTAAATAATGAGTAATTGAATTATTAAGCATTTAAGATAGAATTAATATAATTCTCTTTGAGGTATGATGCGGTGAGTGAATGGGAACAATCTTCACAGTTGCGTGTGCCACTAGGGGTACATTTTGAATGCTGCATGAATCAATCAAGATAAAATATGGCTAGTTAAACGATCCCGTGCATTCGTCTTTTTATAAGGTTTATACCATTCGCCGGGATGGTTGCTTTTGATTTCGTGTATACTAGGTTATATATGAATATACTTGTGGAAGTTGATGGAGCAAGTGTGAGGTGAACAACAGATGATAACGGCACAGCAAATATTAGAGTTTATGCAGGAAACAGCATACAGACCAATGACGTATCAGGAGCTGGAGAAGCATTTTGAGATTGAAGATGCACAGGAATTTAAGGCTTTTCTGAAGACGTTGAACGAATTAGAACATTCTGGACATATCATTCGTACGCGAACAGATCGCTATGGGGTGCCAGAACGAATGAATTTGCTGCGCGGCCGCTTGCAGGCCCATGCAAAAGGCTTCGGATTTTTAATCCCAGAAGAGACAGGCCATCCAGACGTATATATTCATGCGAATGATCTTCAATCCGCGATGAATGGCGATACGATCCTCGTTCGTGTGACGAATAAAGGCCATGATGGTGCGCGTCTGGAAGGGGAAATTGTTCGAATTGTAAAACGAGCAGTTGAGCAAGTTGTAGGTGTATTTCAGAATCATGAGTCATTTGGCTTCGTTGTACCCGATGATCGTCGGATTAATCGTGACATCTTTATTGCGCGCGAAGCGATGGCAGGGGCGGTAAGTGGACAGAAAGTAGTTGTCCGTATCGTAAGCTATCCAGAGGGGCGTACAGCAGCTCAAGGCGAGGTCATAGAGGTTCTTGGACACAAAAATGATCCAGGTGTAGACATTCTATCCGTTATTCGTAAGCATCAGCTGCCTGAAGCATTCCCAGATGAGGTAATGGCGGAAGCAGAAGCGGTGCCAGACTCCATTTCGGATGAGGAAATTATAAGCCAAGGCCGTCGGGATTTGCGCGGATTCAATATTGTGACGATTGACGGCGAAGATGCAAAGGACTTGGATGACGCTGTTTATGTGGAACAGCTAGAGAATGGGAATTATAAGTTAGGTGTGCATATTGCTGATGTTGGCTACTATGTGCAAGAAGGCTCTGCCTTAGATCGTGAAGCGTATGCTCGTGGCTGTAGCGTGTATCTTGTCGACCGTGTTATTCCGATGCTTCCGCATCGATTATCGAACGGGATTTGCTCTTTGCATCCACATGTGGATCGCTTAACGCTGTCCTGTGAGATGGAATTTGATGCACAAGCGAAAGTAGTGCGACATGATGTATTCCCGAGTGTGATTCGCTCGGTGGAACGGATGACTTATAATAACGTCCGTAAAATTGTTGAAGATCAGGATCCAGAACTGTGTGAACGTTATTCCTACCTTGTCGATAACTTTATGTTGATGAAGGAACTGGCGATGAAGCTGCGTGGTAAGCGTATGCGCCGCGGGGCAATCGACTTCGACTTCCAAGAGTCGAAGGTTATTGTAGATGAGGAAGGCAAAGCGGTCGATATTGTGAAGCGGGAGCGTTCGATCGCTGAGCAAATTATCGAAGAGTTTATGCTTGCAGCGAATGAGACGGTAGCGGAGCATTTCCATTGGCTGCGTGTACCGTTCTTGTACCGGATTCACGAAGATCCAGACAGTGAGAAGCTGTTGACGTTTATGTCATTCGCAGCCAACTTTGGTTATGCGGTGCGCGGCAAAGGCAATTCGGTTCATCCGCGTGCGCTTCAGTCTTTATTGGAGGAAATCCAAGGGACACGTGAACAGACCGTTATTAGCACGATGATGCTTCGTTCGATGAGACAAGCGAAGTATGATGCGGAAAGTACAGGCCACTTTGGCTTGGCGGCGGAATTCTATTCCCACTTCACATCACCGATTCGTCGTTATCCGGACTTGGTAATCCATCGAATTATTCGAGAAGTTGCCGATAATGGAGGCTCTTTGACACAGAAGCGTCATGAGCTGCTGCATGCGCGCATGCCTGACGTTGCGCAGCAATCGTCTGAGCGTGAGCGGGTTGCGGTAGACGCTGAACGTGATACCGAGCAGTTGAAGAAAGCGGAGTTCATGCTGGATAAAGTCGGGGAAGAGTTCGACGGAATTATTAGCAGCGTAACGAACTTCGGTATGTTTATTGAATTGGAAAATACGGTAGAAGGTCTAATCCGCTTGAGCGATTTGTCGGATGACTACTACCATTTCCATGAGCAGCATATGATGCTGTTGGGTGAGCGGACAGCTCGAATGTTCCGTATCGGTGACCAAATACGTATTGTGGTTGCAAACGTCAATATGGAGGACCATACGATTGACTTTGCGCTAGTTGGCCAAGCACAACGCTTTGGCAGCGGTCGTCAAGGTCGTGAATTCGGCTTTGAGCGCAAGAAGCGCGGACGCAGCGATAGTCGTGATGCTGGACGTGGTGGACGCGATGCAGGCCGCAGTGGTCAAGGTGCGCGTGGAGATAGAGCTGGCAGCGGCGGACAAGGTGGACGCGGCGGCGATGCAAGAAGCGGGCACAGCAGTCGTGGTAACGAAGCAAGCCGCAGTGCAGGCCGAGATGGACGCCGAGGTCAAGATGGCGGAGCTAACGTAGGCCGTGGTGATCGTCGTGACGCCGGTCGCGGTGGTCAAGGTGTTCGTGGCGATAGAACTGGCAGTGGCGGACAAGGTGGCCGCGGCGGTGATACGCGCGGTGGAGCTGCAAGAGACGGACGTCGTGGACGCGATGGCGGAGTTTACGGCGGAGGCCGTGGTGGTCAAGGACAGGGACAAGGTGGGCGCAATGAACGCTTTGGTCGTGGTGACGATACACGCGGCGGGAAAGGGCACCGTGATCGCAATGACGGTCGAGATGGTCGTCTGCACGATTATAATGCAAGCAATGGACGAGAAGACGGACATGGCGCTTCCGAACTGGATAATCAGGGTGTGCGCTTTATGTACTCTGGTGCATCCTCACAACAAAGCGGACTCGGTCGAGATGCTGGACGTCGTCACGGATATCAAGATGGATTTGATGATGCGTGGGGTTCAAGCAATCAGAATGGCAGCCAGCATGAGCATGAAGAAGGCGGAGCGAGACGTGATGAAGAGGTGTGGTATAACCAGGGAGAATGGCGTGAGCGCAACAAGCGTGGTCGCAACCGCCGCGATCGAGGCGAGTCGAATATTAACCCTTATGCTAGACCATCCCAGCGTCAACGTGGTCAAGGCGGCATTACCTTTGGAAGCAATGAAGCGGGTGCTCGTGAAAATGGCCGTAAGGAACGAACAGAAGCCAATAATGATGCAAACTGGGTAGATCGCCTTGTGAAAAATGCAGAGCGTGAGTCTGGCGGCAATCGCTTTGATTTTGGTTCTGGCAAAGGTGGATATGGTCGTTCTCGGGGTTCCTCTTCAACTGGGCAAGAGGGCGGTAGAGATTCAGGCTTTGACCGAGGTGGAGACTACCGTTCAGGTCGAGGTCAACTAGGCGGCGGCAAGCGCGGCAGACGCAGTATATCTGAAAGTGGCGTGTTCGTCGGTGAGGATTCGCCTCAAGCTGCACGTAATCGTTCTGGTGATGCAGAGCAGGCAGCACATAAGCGCGGCAAGTCGAAGAACAACACAGCGAAGTTCGTGCGAAAGAAGCGGTAATAGTAACAGTTGAGTATCTTTTCTGACATGAGTGAGTAGAGCGAAGTAAGTTGCTGTTGGCCGTGTCTTGATTTGATTCAATTGGTGCAGGTTGTTATGGGGTATATAGTTAGCGAACTTAAGTAATAAAGGATTGATGATTGATGTAAAGAACCTTCAGTTCCACTTTTGTCGTGGTGTCGAAGGTTCTTTGCATATTGTTATAGGGTTAACGTATGCAGGAAATACAATGAAGACGTTGAAAGTCTTTATGAGCAAATTTTGTAATCGTTATGTATTACGAAATTAATACAGGTACTAAATAATTAAATGGATTAATCATTACGATCATATATATGGAAGCAATCATATATATAATAAGAGTGAGAAAAGGAGCGATGCAGCAATGAACCCATGGGTTATCGATTGGTGGCCGTTGACACAGCGACTCGTACTGGCTGCACTGCTAGGTGGTATTATCGGATTGGAGAGGGAACGCAGTCGCCACGCAGCAGGTGTACGTACGCACATGCTCGTAAGTATGGGCTCCGCACTTATTATGCTGTTATCTTTATACGGGTTCTCTATGTTCGTGGACGAAGATAATGTACGTATGGACCCGGCTCGTTTATCTGCGCAAGTGATAAGCGGTATTGGATTTCTTGGCGCAGGGACGATTATTCGCGACGGATTATCTGTAAAAGGACTTACGACAGCGGCATCGATATGGGTTGCGGCTGCGATTGGATTATCGGTTGGCGCGGGCTTTTATTATGGTGCTTTACTGACATGTGTACTTACAATTATTGCACTTTGGCTTATGAATAAAATGGAGTTCCAAGGCCGCGCGGCGAGTCTTCATTATACGTTCCGCATTCGTGGTATGGATGATGGAACGCTGCTACCTTCGATTCGTGAGACGCTTGCTTCGATGAAGGTTGAGATAGATCGAGTTGATGTTACGAAGGAGATCGGTGCACAGTCGCGCAAGGTGTGGCAGCAGAGTGAGGTTGGATCTGGCGGAGTTGAAGTGTCGTCCGGAATAGTTGGAGCTAATGGAACAGGCACAACAGGTGCACACGGTGCGCAGTCTGGAAATGTGGATGGGGTTGAACTTAAGGAAACGGTGACGATGAAGCGTCAAACCTCACTCAAGCTGGAGGTTGTCATTCCACCGAAGGTTGATGCGGTCGATGTGGTGGAGCGGCTTGCGGCCATGGACGAAGTTATTGAAGTCCGAGGGAAGTAAGGGTTGAGGTCATCGAGCTTGCATGTGGTGTCATTGGAGCGTCTTGGTCTGCGTCTGGTCTGTTCAGAACAGGAATCGGACAAGGTTTCGCTTTGAGAGATACTTAGATGTTGTAGGCAACCCCATCCATTTGGTATAATATTATTCTACACTTTGCTGGGGCAGCTGTTCTGGCGGGTGATGATTATGCTCAGCAATGGAGGGTAGGTTATGTCGAAGAAGGTTGAGAGCAAGCCGCTGGCTCAGAACAAGAAGGCGTCCCACGATTATTTTATTGAGGATACGTATGAGGCGGGTATCGTGCTGACAGGTACGGAGATTAAGTCTTTGCGCAATGGCAGAGCGAATATGAGTGATGCGTTCGCGACGATCCGGAATGGCGAAGCATTCGTAAACAATTTGCATATTAGTCCGTTCGAGCAGGGCAATCGCCACAATCCGACGGATCCTACACGTGCACGTAAGCTGCTGCTGCATAAGTCGCAAATTATGAAGCTGCTTGGACAGACGAAGCAGGAAGGCTATACGCTTGTGCCGCTTAAAATTTATACACGTAATGGCTATGCGAAGCTGCTGATCGGCCTTGGCCGTGGTAAGAAGAACTACGACAAGCGTGAAACGTCTGCGAAGCGTGATGCTGAGCGTCAAATCCAGCGTGCGCTGCGTGAGAAGCAGAAGTATTAAGCAAGGTTATAGTGTGCTATACAGCTTATTGTGGGTCGTTTAACGTTGCCTTGGCTTAGCAAGGTCACCCAAGGAAGCAGGTAGCAGCACTGGTAAGAAGATCACTAACACTTATAATAAAACTGTGTTATAATAAATTCATCGGCGGCGGTCAACAGAACATGCTGAAGCCGCCGGTACCTTGATAATAGAATAAGGTTTGAGTTTGAACATACGATACATTCTATCGATGCTTCGACTTCCTTAATCTAAAGACGGTAACCCCAGATGGGTGAGCCAGTCGCTTACACTATGGGGGCGTTTTTGGATTCGACGGGGATAGTTCGAGCATGGGTAGCGGGTAGTGGGGACGCGTCCACTTCATCAACGCTAAAGCCTATTAAACGGCAAAACACAAAACAACTACGCTTTAGCAGCTTAATAACCTGTTAGCGTGCCTCTACTCTCCATCGCCCATGTGGCGGGATAGGGGCTCAACTTTAGTGGGATACGCTGTCACATCTCCGCCTGGGGTGTGCTGAAGAAGATAATCAGGCTGACCTGAAGGGAATCCGGTGACAGGGAGTTCCTAGGGTGACATCAATACTGTCACTACACCCGTAGAAGCTCATGTGCCGTTATCTTCGGACAGGGGTTCGACTCCCCTCGCCTCCACCAAAAAACCATGAACACCCAGACCGCAAGAGGTCTGGGTGTTCTTTTTTTTTGGAGTAAAAAAGGGAGAGGATTCCTGTCAGAGGTTCAGTTCCGCGCGTAGGGAGTGAATGAAAGAGCATCAGAGGGAATGACATCACGAACGAGCACGGCATCGATATCCAACCTCTAATATCGGCGGCGGAGAATAAGCATCGTGAGCAAGGTTAATGGAAATACCGGTACTCTCCTCGCCTCCACCAGCAAGAACATCATCCGGATGAGGATGATATTCTTGCTGGTGGTAATAAGTACCCTCTTGTACAAAGCTCCTTTTCTTCATTCAAATTATTCATTGGTAGCGCTGAATCCCCACTCACGCGACAGGATTACATATATAAACTGTGAAGGGTTGGTGAATCTGAATGAGTGAAAAATTCTGATTAGTGGTACAATATCCACTGAAAAGTGCCAAAGGCAGTCAACGTGATCACTGGTTAAGAGAAAATGTAATGGAATACTTGGAGAGAGCTCTAGCAGAGGCTGATTTAGGCTATGTTGATGGCTCCGATATGGGGAAGTGCATTTCCGATTCGAAAAAGTATGCTCTTAATATTTTTTGTGTTGTTACGGAAGAAGAACGAGGTATTGCCTTGGTGAAGAGAGTTTTAAAAGAGAGTAGGCTTGATTATACTCGTATTAAAATCGCTACAATGCCCTATGGAAAAGAAGAAACTTATACATTGAAATATGCATATAAGAAGGGTATCACCGATTTTTCTCTATAGGCTATATCAAAACTGTGACCACATTCATAGAAAGTGGCGTTTTCTTATCTGTATCGTATACAATAGGGGTAACGTATAAAGGTAGTGGGGGTACAAAATAAATATGAATACTAGATATCGAATTACGAGAAATGCGGATGGTAATCAACCTGATCAAATGATGTCTGTTGATGAGTTTAAAAGCTATTTTGAAACTCAACCAGATTTTGAATATACAAAGGAGTATTCCTTCCGATCGGCTGAAACGACCATGACGATCCAAGGAGATTTTTTTCTTTGGCATGTAGGAGAGGCTACAATTCCATTCCGCTATTATGAGGGAGATCTTTATGTAGCAGTATCGCACGAGGTTATTTTTCAAAAGATGTTAGAAATAGCAGATCACTTCAATGCGCAATATGTAGAAGGCTAATGGTAATTGCGCTTTAGACGGAATCTGAAGTAACGAATGGTGGAGCTGCAAAGCTACGGTACACCTCTACCAAAATCATCAACACCCAGATCGTAAGTGAAGTGCACCCCTAGAATTCATCGGTTAAAGCAAGGGGTTTTTCCAATGTCAATTCTAAGGGGTGCACATCATTTCGTTACACTACTAACGTTTCATCTCAGACTCTATAATTCCATCAAAAGTTACATATCCTGAATCAATTTTAACTGAGTTATTATTTAGCGTTTTTATCTGGCTGATGAAGACCAAATACATTTCCTTCTGTGTCAATATAGTACCCTTGCCATGCCATTCCCGGAAGTGCGTACTTTGGTAGTGCAACCTTTCCCCCAAGATTAATAATCTTTGCTTCAGTAGAATCATAGTCCTCTATACCAATTGTACATGCATAACCATTCATAGCTTGACATGGTTCTGGAGACGGACCTTTGCGCTGCATCAAAGCACCATTGATGCCCATTTCGTTCGTATCTCCTGTCACAGCTCCGTAATAGGGCATTCCTGCATATTCGCTCCAATCCTCAAATGTCCATCCAAATACTTCGCCGTAAAACTTTTTAGCACGCTCCATGTCGTCTACGTGAATTTCAAAATGAACGATTCTTCCCATAATGGCCTCCTATAGTTTGACTTCCTTACTAGTTTCCTTAATAAGTTTCTCCTTTCCTTCTATGTTTTATAAAGAATTTTGCAAATGTTTGAGTATAGCAGCTACGTTCACGTATAGATATCAGTACTAGGTATTTCAATACGTTTAATCCTATAATTTTTATTACGTTAATCACGCAACTTAACCATTTTATGGTATGTTATCATTGATATGGATTCCATGATATGGGAGATGCATAAGCATGATAGGGAACACGACAGAGAAGGAACAGACAATATTTGATCACGTTGGAAATACGATCAAGACCGAGGATCGCGAAGTTCGAATTGTTGCGAAGTATGAGCAACCACTGGTTGTCGTATTAGGGAATGTGCTTAGCGATGAAGAGTGCGATGAGCTTATTGAACAATCAAGGGAGAGAATGCAGCGTTCCAAAATAGGTGAAGATCGTTCAGTCAATCAAATTAGAACGAGCAGTGGAGTGTTCTGTGAAGAGAGTGAGACGGTTGCAAAGATTGAAAAGCGCATCTCTCAGATTATGAACATTCCTATTGAGCATGGCGATGGTTTGCAAGTTCTTCAATACACACCTGGTCAAGAGTATAAACCCCATTATGATTATTTTGCAGATACGAGCCGAGCGAGTGGTAACAATCGAATTAGTACGCTTGTCATGTATTTGAATAATGTAGAGGAAGGCGGCGCCACGACATTCCCTATGCTTAATCTGTCTGTTTTCCCTAACAAAGGTACGGCTGTATACTTTGAATATTTTTATAGTAATCAGGAATTAAATGAGTCTACCTTACATGCAGGTACACCCGTAGTTAAAGGTGAGAAGTGGGTTGCAACAATGTGGATGAGAAGACAAACATTTCGGTAATTTTAGATACGGATGCAGTTGAGTAAGGACGATATCTATTCGAATGTGATGAACATCCAGACAGTAATGTCTAGGTGTTCTTTTATTTGTAAATATAAGATTGTTCACTTTAAACTATCGGCTCTAGACAGCATAATGCGACAAAAAGTGTAATCTAAAGTTCATACTCCGTTCATAATTGACTTGTAAGCTAAGAGCTGAATGTAGTCACGTCTTAAGTAGCAGCGAAAGCAGCTATTTTTTTTGCTCAGCAACTGATAATGATTATCATTTTTGGTTGGGCACATAACACATTTTAGGGACGTTAACGGCGCCACGACATTCGGTCACTAGTTTCCCAAAAGTATTTATCGAAAAGGAGGTTGATGGTCTGCATCGTTTATGCAGTAGCAATAGTAGTGCCGAACAATTAAATATATTTATGTTGAGGGGTGTATACCATTGAAAAAGTGGTTTAAAAAATCAGCGTTAATATGTCTAACATTGAGCTTACTCATAACGCTTGTACCAGTTGGCATTGTAGCAGCCGCGTCAGCCAGCTTGACGAATTCATCTATTCCCAATGGCGAGTATGTAGTTGATTTTAACTTTCTTGAGGATGGACAGACAAATGTATCGGCAGCTAATACGTATATGAAAATACCCGGAACAAAAGGAAAATTAATCGTACAGAATGGGATAATCTGGTTCGAACATGATATTGAAACAGAGAGCTTTGGTCATTTTAAGTACTTAGGGTATCGGCCAGCGGGTGTCCCTAAAGCAACAATTGTTAATTCAGTTATTCAAGACAAAACAGGTTATATAGATGCTGCCGTAAGCAACGGAGCAGACGCTTCCAGAAAAATCTTACGTTATGGTATCTCGGATATTTCTAAATTACAGGATATTGCTATGCACATTGATCATCAATTTGTATCGTATAACTATTCGTATCATGCACAAATTAGCATCGATACTAGTCAGCTTCCAAACAACGGTGGGAGCGATCCGGGGAATGGCGGACCTGTCATTGGACCTGTTACGTTGGACAAGCTTAATGAATTGGTGTCCGTAACCAAATCTGTATATGATTCCAGTGTGGAAGGTCCGAATTTAGGGCAGTATCCGGTTGGCAGCCGTGAAGTTTTGAAAGTGGCGATTACCAATGCGGAAACCAAATTAGCGCAAACAACTCCAGGAGATGAAGCGGCTTATGGGGTTATCCATGCAGAGCTGAATCAACAGCTTGCTCATTTTCAATCTCTGCAAAAGCAAGCGAATAAGGCGGAACTGAAAAAAATAATAGCTTCTATGACAACATTCCTTAGCACTGCAACAGCCAACGGGCAAGCAAATGGGACACCTGGCGGTGGGCTTGTTGGAATTGTTGAGGGGGAATACCCGCACGAGCATATTAGCGGATTACAAGAAAGAGTAACATTAGGTAATAAAATTGTAGGCAATCCACTAGCAACACAAAGAGAAGTAGACAACGTAGTGAGGGCAATTAATTCTTATTATGACAGGTCTATTAAAAATAGATATGTTGCAAGTGAAGAGCTGCGTTTGTATGTACTAGATACGCCGAGTGAAACAAAGATTGAATCCGCTCAAGCAAGTAAAGTAAATTCAGTGGTGACCACGATTACGGGATTGGCTAACAAAGAATCATTGGGAGGGGCTCGGGCAAATATTACACTGAATGTTACTCCAGATGAAAATAAAGTGTATTGGTTTATGCCATGGGATGATGGAACTTACCGAAGTCCTGATTTGTTTGAACAAGTCAATATGCTGTCCGCTGTCACGATTCATCCGAATCGTCCGTTAGGTAATACTGTGTATCAATGGGCCCTTAAAAATTCAGATGCAGATAAGGATACCCAGTGGTCTGGGCTGGGCCACATTACGTTTAAGGTCAATGGGGAGAAGCATTCTTTATACCTTAGCTTCAACCGAATCATTCATGAAAGATTGCAGCAATCTCTTGCATCTGCGCAACGAAAATACAAAGATGCACCTAAGCATCCTAATGCAGAACAAGCAGCTTTTGATAAGGCTAAAGCAGAACTAGAAGTAGCTATTCAAGAAGCAACGCCAATTTCGGAAAATCTGAATGCGGAGAGGCCTGCTATTTTACAAGCGGAAACGAAGCTGAAGATAGCTTTCGATGCATTCAAAGTAGTAGCCCTAGTTGAATATGATTTGTATTTCTCCACTCTTCACGCTAGTGAGGAAGCATTTGCGACGGTTGATGGGAAGTTCGTTAAACCTGCACAGGTGATTCCACAAAAAGATGGGCAACAAATTGTGAGATTGACGATTACCGACAGTTCTTCTGTTAAGGAATTGCAAATGGAATTGGGCGGTGTGATTAAAAATGAAGAGGTTGTCAGTGAGAACAAAGCGGCGAACAGCCGGGTTACCCAGTTTGTAGTAAGCGATTTATCGCAGTTCGTGAAGGCTAAAGTAAAAGTAGTCACTACGAACCAAGGGAATTCATCGGAGGCTACACATCATATTCGTTTTAATTTTAACGGTGTAGATAACACAGGTCTTCAGACGGCTATATCTGATGCCTCTAACCTTTTGAGTAGTGCAGTAACAGGTATCTATCCTGGTCAATATTCAGAAGCAGCGAAGACAACGCTATCAACTGCGATTAGAACAGCTGGAAAAATAGCAGTCAATGGACCCAATTCAAATGATCAGACTGCTTCGGCTTTAACTGCATTGCAGGCAGCTGTAGAAGCATTTAAAGCTTCGATGTTTACGGCTAATCACCTTAAGGATGGTGATTATAACATCAAATTTACCGTGTTGAAGACGGATAAGGAAGAAGCTTCCGTGCTTAATAATTTTATTGTTTCTCCTGCAAGGTTGATCATTTCCGGCGGTGTAAAAAAGATCTTTGTAACAATTAAACAGAGTGCGGAAATCCCAGAAATGAAGGTAAATGGTCAAAATGTTGAGGTTATAAGTGCAAATGAAAAGGATAATACAAGAGTCGTTAGTTTCCCAGTAGCAGACTTTAGTGTGGATACGAAAGGTACAGCGAAGTTCAAATTGAAGTCACAAAATAACTTTAATGATTATGATTTCCGTTTCCGTTTTGATAATAGCAGCGTAACACTTTATGGAACTGGACAACCACCGGGTGGATTAATACCAGGAGGTGTACTTCCAAACGGTTATTATCATATTGACTTCCGAATTCTTAAGGCTGGCACGGAGAGTAATTCCATTGCAAACACTTATGTTGTTAGCCCAGCTCTACTTCATGTAGTAGGAAACAGCAGAACGGTATCTTTTACAGTGAAACGGAGCAAGGAAATCCATACACTTACGATAAACGGAAGTAACGGTAGTGTTGTAAGTGTTGATCATCAGCGAAATACAAGAGCTGTAGCATATGCGCTTCCTACGTTAGCAGGTAAACACAACGGAACAGTTGAAATTGACTGGCCAGAAGTAAACTATCATCATACTTACGGTATTCAGTTTGTATTTATTGAAGCATCCATCAAGCCTGTTAGCAGTTCAGTAGTTCCCGGTTCTGGTGTTGATGGCAATGTTTCAGGACCTGGTTTACCTCCGCCTGGAGGTGTAGTTCCTGGAAATGCAAATAACGGGAAAAAACCTGGTGAAGGTGACAAAGATAAGCAAGTAGATGGAGCAACCGGAGGTAAGAATGAAGGAACGGTAGGAAAAGAAGGTCAGACAAGCTTTGGTGATACGAAGGATCATTGGGCGGCTAAGCATATTGATCGCGCGGTGAAACTGGGCATTGCTTCAGGCTTTAAAGACGGGAAGTTTCTTCCTAACAAGCCGATTACTCGTGCTGAGTTTGCAGCTATGATTAGCCGTGCATTGAAGTTAGAAGGTAATACTAGCGAACTGAGCTTCAAAGACGCAGAGAAAATTCCTGCATGGGCAAGCAAGCATATTTCCTTGGCAGTAAAGAATGGATTAATTGTTGGTTATAAAGATGGAACATTCCAAGCAAATAAAACGATGACTAGAGCTGAACTGACTGTCATTATTGCAAGAGCCGTTAAATTGAAGTTGAATGATAAGACAACGTCAACATTTGCAGATGCTAAGAACATTCCAGCATGGGCACTTAAGTCAGTAACAGCAGCAGTAGAAGCTGGCTTGATTCAAGGCAAAGCAAACAATAAATTTGAACCAAACGCTACGGCGACAAGAGCAGAAGCAGTGACATTATTGCTTCGTATGCTAGATCATCAATCAACAGGTGCAGTAAAAAAATAGAATGAGTTTATCCTTTATATAAGTTGAAGACGTAGGGTGTAGAATGATCCTCATTTCGTTAATCACGATATTTTTGTTTGGTAAGACGAGCTATCGTGATTTGCGGATGAGGATTTTTAATCTCCATTACAAAGAAAAAAACCGCTCAACGGCATAATGCCGATAAGCGGTTCTACAAGTTTACTGTTATGAGCTGTTATAGCAGTGCGCTTCTATTATTTCCAATCGATGAACAATGGATAATTTTTAGAATGGAAGCCGCCAGCATTCACATGCAATAGAACAGGAATGTTGTCAGTTACGTTGTTTACACCGCTAAAAGTGAAGTATGTGAATCCACCAGATACAGAACGAGTTGCAACAACTTCATAGTCTGCGTCGCCAGTTGGAGCGCCGTCAAGATCGACGTTCAAGAAGTTGTAGCTAACTGGAATTAGTGGGAAGTTAGGATCGCTGTTTTTAAGTTTGAATGTAACTGTGTAGTTGCCTGCCGTGCCTGTTACATCGACTACTCCACCATCAATATAAGAGCTTGCATGATTGGAAGGTGCACCAGAGCTATTAAGGAACTGTACTGCATAAGGTGCTGCGTTAGCAGGAATAGCGAGAATAAGTACCAAAGTAAAAGCCAACAGCATCGAGAAACTCATTTTTTTGAAAGAAGCAATTTTTAACATTATGAACACACTCCCTATTATTTTTTACGTGCTGTATTGCAACCTTACATAAAAAGAACTTCTACCATCCCTTGATCATACAATTTATCTTTATAGTCTGAGATGCCCCTCCTTCCGAAATAGGTTCGGTTCAATATGAAAAATAACAATTCATTATCATTAATGATTATCATTCTCAATGAAAAATCTAAACGATTATCCACTCCTGAACCTTCGAACCAAATTTGACTACGACTCAAAGTGTACTACCTCTATATGAACGGAGAATGAACTTTAGATTACAAATTTATGTAACCTAAATTCTTTCTTTCACCGCAGTCATAGATAGCTATATAGGGCCAAAAATGTAATCAGAAATTCATGCTCCGTTCACAATTAAGAAGTAGAATCCTATTTAAAGCTCTTATTGATAATCAATCTCATTTGTAAGTTGTTTGGAGGACTGAACTATTGAAAGCAACGATAAGACGCTGTGCAGGGATGCTGTTACCTGCATTGCTACTATTAGAAATAGCAACGGGATGCAGTACAGGTGGAGCCGAACAGGGAACCCGTAATGGAGAGATTGTTCTTGTTGATTTTGCAGATCGTCAAGTTGCATTCGATAAGACTCCAGAACGAATCGTCGCGCTGGGTAATGGAGAGGTCGATATTATTTACGCGCTTGGTGGCAGCGTAGTAGGACGACCAAAGGATAATGCAGGTCTCCAGAATGAAGTTGTGAAAGATATTCCCATTGTCGGTTCTGTGCATACGGTTGACTTAGAAAAAATTGCGGTTCTCGATCCTGATGTCGTTCTAGGAAATGCACCGATAAATGCTAATGACATTCCTCAGTTAAACGGTGTTGGAGCTAAAGTTGTGTTAACACATGCCAATTCTATTGAAGATATTCGGCGGCAGATTGAGTTGTTCGGCAAGCTTCTAGGTAAGGAAGCCAAAGCTGCGGAACTTACAGCCAAGCTAGACAAAGGGATTGGAGAATTGAAGGCAGCGCCTTTGGCTTCAAACAAGCGAGTGCTACTGGTGTATGGTGCTCCGGGTACTTACTTGGCTGCTTTGCCTAATTCACTGGCAGGAAACGTGCTGGAAACGGCAGGCGGCACCAATGTAGCCGGTCAGTTTCCGAGCATGCAAAACTTTCCCCAGTACGCACAGTTAAATACGGAGCGAGTTGTTGAGGTTGATCCGGATGTCATTTTGATTATGACGCATGGAGATTCTGAGGATGTAGAAAAGGGCTTTATTAAAGAGATGGAGGGCAATCCGTCCTGGCAGTCGATAGCAGCAGTTCGCGACGGACGAATCCATGTACTTCCGGCAGACTTATTCGGTACAAACCCTGGGACACGAGTAGTTGACGCGGTGAAATGGATAAAGGAACGGTTGGCGTTATGAATGTAAAGACTCGAAATAAACGAAGGCGTTGGATGGCTTTCGCAGCCATACCGCTGCTGCTGGCTGCGATGTTGTATGGAGTAGGCAGCGGTTCTGTTCAAATATCCGTTGTGGAAATTTGGCGTGTACTGTTTGGCGAGGGGGAAGCGGTGCATGAAACAATTATATGGAACATTAGACTTCCCCGCGTACTAGTTGGATTGCTAACAGGTGCATGTTTAGCAGCTTCAGGGGCGCTGCTCCAAGGTGTTATGAGAAATCCGCTTGCAGATCCAGGTATTGTTGGTGTCTCGGCGGGTGGAGGGTTAGCGGCTGTCATTGCATTGGTGTTGTTTCCGCAATTCAGCTATATGCTTCCGGGCTTTGCTTTTATAGGTGCATTGGTAGCTTCTTTAGTTATTTATGTGTTGGCGTGGGATGGTGGAAGTTCCCCTGTAAAAATTGTGCTTGCTGGAATCGCCGTTAATGCGCTATTGGGTGGAATTATGAATGGAATTATGGTGCTGAATAGTGATCGAATTCAAAGTGTAATTCCATGGTTGGCAGGTGGACTGAGCGGTAGAAGCTGGCCGCACTTGGAATTCCTTCTCCCCTATGCAATTGTCGGGCTGGGGCTGGTCCCATTCGCAGCGAAGACATCGAATCTGCTCATGCTTGGCGATCAGTCGGCACAATCGCTTGGACAGCATGTCGAACGTCAGCGGTTTCTAATCATTGCACTAGCGTCTTTACTTGCGGGAGCGGCTGTCAGTGTAGCGGGCCTGATCGGATTTGTTGGTCTAATTGTGCCGCATGCCGTTCGGTTAGCGTTGGGCGAGGATTACCGCTATCTTCTACCATTTTCTATGGTAGGAGGCGCTATACTGCTGGTCGTTGCAGATACAGCGGCACGCAGTTGGTTCGATCCGCTTGAGCTGCCCGCGGGCGTATTGCTGGCGTGTATTGGGGCTCCATTTTTCCTCATGCTGTTGAAGAAAAGGAGGTTGATACGTTAATGGCACTAGATATACGTGATCTATCATATAAGCTGGAACGATTTGAGTTGAGCTCGATTAATGAGACGATACCTACCGGCCAAATAACTGCCATTGTCGGACGTAATGGCTCGGGGAAATCGACGCTGCTGCGTATGATTTCGAGGATAACTAAACCTGACAACGGCTTGATTCTATATGAGGGGCAACCGGGTAAGGCGTATTCGCGTAATCAGTTCGCACGAATGGTTTCCATGCTAGGTCAGGATAAAGGCCAAATACCGGATATTACGGTTCGCGAATTAGTTGCGCTTGGTCGAGCACCGCATCAATCCTCATTTCGAAGTCGTTTGACATCGAATGATGAGCAGGCGATCAAGTGGGCGATATCAACCGTAGGAATCGCTCATAATGAGGATCGCATGTTCCATACGTTATCCGGGGGAGAGCAGCAGAAGGCTCGAATTGCGATGGCGTTGGCGCAAGAGTCACGTATTCTTCTCTTGGATGAGCCGACGACCTACTTGGATATGTCGCATCAGCTTGAATTGATGGAAATGCTGAGACGGCTGAATCAAAAGCTAGGGTTAACCATTGTTATGGTGCTTCATGATTTGCAGCAGGCAGCGGCATTCAGCGATCATATTATCGCTATGGAAAGTGGCCGAATTGTTGCCAGCGGAGCTCCAAAATCAGTGATAGATCAGCACTTTATGCTAAATGTATTTGGGGTAATCGCCAAAATAGATTTACAGGGCGAATATCCTGTTATTGTTCCAATCCCACAACATTTCAAGGAGGAAACGAGTATGGTTATTGTTACAAATGTATCTCAAATTACAAAGGGTAACGGAGAAAAACTAATTGAGCGATTTAATAAGGTGGGCAAGGTAGAGGGGATGAAAGGTTTTCTTGGCTTGGAAGTGATGATGACCGAGAATACAAAGGATTACGATGAGGTAACGGTAAGTACGAGATGGGAAAGCAAAGAAGACTTCCAAGCGTGGACACGCAGCGAAGCTTTCCGTGAGTCGCATTCGCACCGAGAAATTCCGGACTATATCATTTCGAATAAAATTGCATTCTATGATGTGAAAGTTGTCCGCCAGCCATTGCAGCAAGCTGAGCCTCAAAGTGTGTAACATTGTGTAAGTATGGGCATCGAGGGGGAACTCTTGATGCCTACTTGTATGTACATCTAGAAGACTAGTGATAACTCTAAGGAGTAGGCAAGGGTGTATGGATAACAAGATTAGAGATAGGTTGACCAAGCGGCTAAACGATATGGTTGGATAAATATACAAAATAATTGTTGACGTAATGAACAGCTGTTGATAGGATTACGATTGATAATAATTATCATTATCATCATAACCGCTATTACTAAAATGAATCAGAGGAGTGAATGATTTTGAAATTACGGACTACTGCTGCCGGTATACTGGCAGTGTTATGGATATGGGCAATGATACTGCCAGGCGCGGCCTTCGCAGAAACGAAGTTGAGTAATGGGACTTATACGGCTGATTATGTTATTTTGCAAGCGGAAAATGATAATGTCTCTATGGCTAATGACTATTGGGAGAAGCCTGCAACAGTAGTGATTAATGATGGAAAAGCGACAGTACGTGTGACCATTAATCATAGTAAATGGGTGACGGTGTTCAAAGTGCCAAGCAATGGAAGCCATGTGGATACGAAATTAATCGAGTCTAATACAAAGGCTGATACAAGGTTAGTAGAGTTTGAAGCGGATGTTACCAAGCCGATTATTTCTAAAATACATGTTACCGTGCCAGAAATTGATTATGACCATGATTATACGATTCGACTTGTATTCGATATGAAATCTTTTAAAGAGGTAAAAGAAGTAGAGAAGAAAGAGGAACCTGCTCCTGTTGTCGTTCCGAAAGATAATTCTTCTACGAACAAGTCTGTACCAGGAAAAGAAACGAAAGATGTGCCGAAAAAGAAGCAATCAGATGATAAGAAAAAGCCAGAAGCTAAGAAACCTCCTGCAAGTAAAAAACCACCGATTACGAAGAAGCCATCAACAACGACAAAGCCACCTGCTAACAAAAAGCCTAACCCATCTCCGAACACCAAGAAAACAGCTGCTGACACGGGGGAAGAGCTAATCAAGAAGGGGACAACTGCTTCTGTAGGCGTAATTAGCAATGAGAAGGAAAAAGAGGTTATCGCAACTTCATCCGATGAAAAAACGCAACTGCCAGCTGCTCAGCTGGCAGTTAGCAGCACGACTGAGGTAAAGACATTAGGAGCGCAGCCTGAACCAGCAAATGAAAAAGTAGCGACCGTCAAAGAAGGAGTAGTGAAAACGGCTGCTGCGAAAGTTGATAACCCATCGGATTCTAGCAATGGCTCAGCGTCCACAACCAATTGGTGGACGCCAATTGGCGCTGTTCTCATGCTCGTTGTTGGTGGCATTTTTATTTGGAAAAGAAAGAGTCAATAACCGTCACTAGTCGTTAGCATAGGAGGACAGATTACGATGTTACAAAGGTATTTTAAGCTAGCTGTAATTATAACGACGATACTAATCCTTGCTCTAGGATGTGGCGATGCGAAAACAGCTACTAAACCTGCGGAACCAGCCTCTTCCGCTTCTAGTACACCTACTGCAGCTTCTATTCCAGTGGAAGAGCATCGAATCGTTTCTACGACGGTGGCTATTACGCAAATTATGGACCAGCTAGAAATTGATCTGGTAGGTATACCGAAGAGCGTCAAAACATTGCCAAGCCGATATGACGGATTAACAAAAGTGGGCAACCCAATGAGTCCAGATATGGAATTGGTTAAATCCTTAAAGCCGACCGAAGTATTGTCGGTGACCACTTTACAATATGATTTGGAGCCAGTATTCAAAAACGCGAATATGAAAGCCACATTCTTGGACTTAACGAATTTGGAGAGTATGCAGGCTGAAATTACGAAGCTGGGCGAGAAGTACGGGAAGCAAGAGAAAGCAGCAGAGATTGTACGCAAATATGATACGAAAATAGAGCAAATTCGCCAGGCTACAGAAGGTAAGGAAACGCCGACGGTGCTTATTCTCCTTGGTGTACCAGGGAGCTATTTGGTAGCAACAGAGCATTCCTACATAGGTGACCTCGTGCGGTTGCTAGGCGGCAAAAATATTGTTCAAGGTGAAAAGGTAGAGTTTCTAGCTTCGAATACGGAGCATTTGCAGCAGGCTAATCCGGATGTCATTCTACGGGCTGCACATGGTATGCCGGAAGAGGTCGTCAAGATGTTTGACGAGGAATTCAAAAAGAATGATATTTGGCATCATTTCAAAGCGGTTCAGACGGGACGTGTATACGATTTGGAGGAACGGTTGTTTGGGACAACTGGAAATCTGGCCGTCGAAGAAGCGTTGGATGCGCTGCTTCCGATGCTGTACCCTTAACTTTTGCAAAGGACAGTGAACGATGATTAAGCAAACGGGCGTGTATCTGATTACTGCGCTGTTATTAGTTGCCCTAGCTATCTTTTCAGCTATGACGGGAAGCATTAAAGTTTCTTTCGGAGAGCTTGTGCAAGGTTTGTTTAATGGCTCAAATGAGCAGGTCGAAATTATAAAAGATTTGCGGTTCCCACGCATAATTGTATCGATGTTCGCGGGAGCGGCACTTGCTGTTGCAGGTGTATTGCTGCAAGCTGTTATGAAGAATCCATTAGCGGAGCCAGGGATAATTGGGATTTCATCTGGAGCTGGTTTCGTATCGATTACGGTGGTAACGTTGTTTCCCACCCTCTATTTTTGGAATCCGCTGTTCTCGGTGTTGGGAGGAGCACTTGCGTGCTATCTGGTCTACTCCTTGTCTTGGAGGTCGGCATTAAACCCTTTGCGGCTAATCTTAGTCGGCGTCGCTATCAATGCTACGTTTACTGGATTGGGGCAGACCTACAATTATCGCGGAAGCTATGCAGTAACGAGCGTGAATCAGGCCATTTCTTCTATTTTTACTATGAAAACATGGGAAGATGTTCATATTATTGGCCTATTTGGAGGGATAGGGTTAATCCTTGCTCTGTTCCTCGGTTCATGGTGCAATATGCTGGCATTTCGAGATGAAACCGCTCGGAGCCTCGGACTTAGAGTGATGAGGGTAAGAATTATTATCTCGGTGGTCGCTGTCCTTCTGGCTTCCGTAGCCACAGCGATCGGAGGATTAATTATGTTCGTCGGTTTGCTTGTCCCTCATATCGGAAGGGCCTTGGTTGGTTCGAATTATAAGCTTCTAATCCCCTTTTCAGCACTTGGGGGTGCTTTGCTCATACTTGCAGCGGATACGATTGGACGGACGGTACTTGCACCAGCTGAAATCCCAGCCTCGATTATTATGGCGGTCATTGGCGGTCCATTTTTGATCATTATGCTGAAGAGAAGCGACAAATTGCATAAGTAATTGGAACGAGAAACGTTGAGAACATCAGCGATTGGAAGGAAGACTTGACGGAGTATTGGTTACGAAATCATCGGATTGGTATTGAGGCCAGAGGAGGGTATAGGAATTGGTGATGAAGCAGTTACTTATTACAGATGACGATAGCAATAACAGAACATTGCTTGGCCATTACTTTACCAAAGAAGGTTTTCGTGTACTGGAAGCGCATAATGGGCTCGAAGCGATGGGTGTATTGGAAAAGCACTCAATCGACTTGGCTATATTTGATGTGATGATGCCAGAAGTTGATGGGCTGGCTCTGTGTGAGTATACACGAAAAAATTATGATATTCCGATTATTCTCCTCACGGCTCGGGATCAACTCAGTGATAAGGAGCTAGGCTATATGAAAGGAACAGACGATTATCTGACCAAGCCGTTTGAGCTGCCAGAGCTGCTGTTCCGTGTGAAGGCTCTATTCCGCAGGTACTCGTTTGCATCTAGCGATAAGATTAGAATCAACCAGCTTATTATTGACCGCAAAAACTATGAGGTTGTGGATGGTGACGAAATCTTTTTCCCGCCATTGAAGGAATTCGAGCTGCTTGCACAGTTAGCAGAATATCCAGGACGGGTGTTCTCGCGTGATGAGTTGATTCGCCTCATTTGGGGAACCGATTACCGTGGAGATGAACGGACGGTTGATGTACATATTAAACGTTTGCGAAAAAGGTTCCCTGAGCATGAGCGGGGATTTGCTATTCAAACGATTAGAGGGATTGGGTACAAACTTGAGGTGTCAGCCTCGTGAGATCGCTTTATTTCCGTGTAGTCATCATTACGGTTTATACGATAGCGATAAGCAGCTTTGTAGGGTTTTGTATCGCTAATGTTTATTATCATCTCCTGTTAAAACCGTACAATGACGCTAAGCTATTCAAGGCAGCAGATATGATTCGCAGCTATGTAGGAAGAAATCCGGATATGATGGGCGATTATCTTCATCATACGGCAGCGCTTGGTTATCAATTATATGTCCATGATGAGCAAGGTAATGATTTTTTTTATGGGGGAAGCTTTCATAAGCTAGACCTTCCTTCAAACGTCAGAGAACATGTATTAGCGGGCAATGAATATCATGGTATAGCTGAATATCCGAACAGTCCGTTTGTCATCAATTATTTTGATAATTTGCTTAGCAATACGGTAGGCATTCAGGTGGAAGTTGGCTCTGAAACATTTGCTTTGTTTATGAGGCATGACACTCGTGTGCAGTTTGATGAGCTGCAAACTTTTTTTGTACTAATGTTCATATTTACGGCGTTGTTCAGTATCCCGTGCTTTTTGTTAAGTACCCGTTATTTGGTGCAGCCGATTACGCGATTGACGGAAGCAACCAAGCGAATTGCGCAAGGCGACTTTAATTTGCGCTTTGCGACCAATCGAAAGGATGAAATCGGGCAGCTTGCTAAGCATTTTGAAAAGATGGCGTTTCAGCTTGAGCATTCCGACCGATTAAAAAAAGAATTCGTCGCCAACGTATCTCATGAAATTCACTCACCATTGACCTCCATTCAAGGCTTTGCGGACTCATTGCTGCAAGGTGATCTGGATAAGGAGCAAATACATCATTACGCTACGATCATCGGACAAGAGACCCGTCAGCTTGCGACGCTAAGTAAGCAATTACTGCTATTATCGACCTTAGATAATGGAAGTGAAGGCATAGAAAAGAAGCCTTATTTGCTACAGCCTCAGGTTCGGCAAGCTTTGCAACTGCTGGAATGGCAGCTCGCTGAGAAGGAAATTGCTGTTCGTATGCGTATTCCGGCGCGGCTTCACATCCATGGTGATGAGGTACTGCTGATGCAGGTGTGGTCCAACTTGCTATCCAATGCCGTGAAGTACATTCCAAGCGAGCGTTCGATCGATATAGAGGCTTTTCGCGAAGAGGATAGCTGTGTATTTGTCATTTCCGATACAGGTGATGGTATTCCCGAGGAACAGCTCCCGTTTCTATTCGATCGCTTTTACAAAGTTGATATGGCTAGAAAACGGGGGGATGGCAGTGTTGGGCTGGGCTTGTCTATCGTGCAGAAAATTGTCCATTTTCACGGAGGTATCATTGAAGTAGATAGCAATGAAGGCAGTGGTACGATATTTCGCATTCGAATACCAGATTAATGGACTTATAAAGATCTTTACCTGTGTGCAGTATGGGCTGGGGAAAGGTCTTTTTTCATATTACTATCCTTTATATAAAATAAGACCGCCCCGCATGGAACGACATTTCTATGATTAGACAAAGCTAACCATGGGGGATGTCGTTCACACATCGCGGAGCGGTTCAAGGAACGTATAACCTAATCTTTTCAATAACACTAGCAGTCTACATTAGAAAAGGAGAGAAGACCGAATGCAGATGCTGTCATGATGTTATTGGACTAATACATTGAATTGCGTAACAGCAATTATTGATTCAAGTTCGGTGCATGAACAGGAACTGTTCTTGCATGTGTTGCTTGCTCGAAGGAGTAAGCAAGGTTAAGCAATTTTTGCTCGCTGAACGCAGTACCGAAGAAGGAAATACCCACTGGCATGCCTGCTTCTACAGTGCCTGCAGGAACTGTTACTTCAGGGAAGCCTGTAGCAGAAGCCATATAGCCTGCTGCATATGTATCATATGCGTTACAAACGAATGTAGGATCTACTTTATCGAATGTGTTGGAAGCTGGGCAGGACATTGTAGGGAATACAATTGCGTCCAAATCGTAGTCATCCATAATTTCTTCGATTTCTTCACGCGTCTTAGGTACTTCACGTTTCACGATCTTTTTGTACTCTTTGGAGTTCAACGTGTCAGCTTTCTCCAAAGCTACTTTCAATCCTGCTACGCGAGCTGGATTAGCAGGTGTAGCAGAGTTCAACACTTCTGGAGATTCAAGAATAGCAATAACTTCTGCAAGCGTTTTAGGTCCGCCAGCTGGAAGTGTGCTCAAGTATGTCTCGAACTGACCCTTGAATTCAGCAGTGTCGATTGGCCCAAGAATTGGAGTCCAAAGGTAATTGGTTTGCTCAGAGAATGTTACAGGTACAACTTCTGTTCCCATGCTTTGCATTTTTGCAATTGCTTGGTTCGTAACTGCATCTACTTCAGCGTTGTCGCCGAAGAATTCAGTTGCTACACCAATGCGAGCGTGCTTTAACGCATTAGCGTTCAATTTGCTAGCATAGTCGCGAGCGTAACGGTTTGCGTGCTTTGTAGCTTTGTCTGCTTTGTCTTTTCCAGCCATTTCCGCAAGTACAATACTTGCATCTTCAACGCTGCGAGCCATTGGACCAACAACGTCTAAAGAAAGGGAAGAAGGAACTACGCCAGTACGGCTAGCCAATCCCATAGTAGGGCGGATACCAACTAGACCTGTCGTATGAGCAGGACCACGCACAGAACCGGAAGTATCTGTACCAAGACCGAATACAGCGAAGTTAGCTGCTACAGCTGCAGCACTACCACTGCTAGAACCGGAAGCATCACGGTTAAGGTTGTAAGGGTTAAGTGTCTGGCCGCCAAAAGAGCTGTAGCCCAATCTTCCGTAGGAAGCAGCAAGCTCAGACATGTTTGTTTTACCAATTACGATCGCACCAGCGTCAATTAGCTTCTGTACAACGAATGAATTTTTGCTCGGATATTCATTCTTGAGAGCAACAGAACCAGCTGTTGTAGGCATGCCAACAACGTCGATGTTATCTTTTACTACGAAAGGAATACCGTGAAGCTCGCTTCTTGGTCCTTTCGCCTTGCGCTCAGCATCAAGAGCTTTTGCTTGCTCAAGAGCTTTATCGTTAACCATTGTAACGGCGTTAATAGCAGGACCTTGATCATCGAAAGCTTCGATACGTTTCAAGTAGTACTCTACTAGTTCCTCCGAAGTAGTTTGATTGTTGTCTAATGCATAAGAGACTTCATTGATGCTTTTCTCAAATGGATCAAACGCAGCTTGCTTGCCTTGGGCACTTGCCACATTCCAAGGTAGAATGGTAGCAACTAGCATGATAGCTAGAAATGCTTTGAAAGTTGTGCTTTTTTTCTTCAAGTGTCTAGCCTCCTGATGTCATTTTTTTGAATAGGTCATAGTACTCATTTTTCTCCCCTATAACAATTATCGATATTTTCATAGAAAAAGTGAATAGAATCCGACAAAATACCTTTTTTTTCGTATTTTTTCGCTTTTTATTTCGACAATATATAACAAAAGTTGTTCTTTTGCCGATAGTAAGTAAGAGACCATACTCTATAGAAAATAAAAATGGGGGAGAACCAAGTTGAGAAAGAAAATACAGTGGAATTTAAAGCTTCAGCTACTGATTACGATGGTGATTCTTGTATTGCTATCGACATCATCGCTAGGCCTCGTAATAAACCAGAGAGTTAGCAGCGATATGAAGGATGACTTCTATGAAGCTACTCAAAAGGAAATTAAACAAGTTAGCAGTGCAATTGATCTGTACTTTACGACGATAAATGAATCTGTTCAATATTTTGCGAAGAGCCCGCTCGTGAAGCAACTCGACAGTTCTATTACTTCTTATGTAAATATGGTAGGAGCAGATGGTACGATTCAAATGACTCCAGCTAAAAACGGAGGCATAGAAGCTCAAATCTATAAATTCTTCTTGGAGTATTCCAAGACGCATCCAAACGTACATTATATTTATATGGGTACAAAGGATGGAGGATACATACAATGGCCGGACGGCACTTCTGTAGATAAGTTTGATCCGAGAACGAGATCATGGTACACCCAGGCTGTTGCGAATCCCGACAAAGTTCAACGTTCGGGAGCTTACGCGGCCCTTACAACAGGGGTTCCTATCGTCAGCTCTTCTGTGACGATTAAGGACAGTGCAGGTAACGTTGTTGGTGCTCAAGGTGTCGATGTAAGCTTGGACTTCTTGACGAAGACTATTAATAACATGAAGATCGGTAAAACGGGTTATGTGATTCTAGCTGACCAAACCGGTACGATTCTTGCTAATCCTAAAAATCCAAAATTGAACTTTAAAAACCTTAAAGATCTGGGTGTCGCAGAATTAGCAGATATCGACAAGCAAGCAGGTAAAAATTTTGAGCTTTCTATGGATAAGGAAGAATATACAGCTAGCGTGTATGTTTCACCGGAAAATGGTTGGAAGTACATCGCGGTTATGGACGAAAGCGAAATACAAGAATCCGTTGATGCCATCCAGAACATTATTTTAATTGTTATGAGCATTATCGCTGTTATCGCTATCATTGCAGCGCTGTTTGTCGCAAATGCGATTACGAAGCCAATTAATGCAGCTGTTGAGTACTTGAAACAAATCGGAAATGGTAATTTGACGATCGATATCCCAACATCCATGTTGAAAAGACGCGGTGAAGTTGGCGAGATGGTACGTGCTATTAAAACGATGAAGCAGGATGTCCAGCAAATGATTGGTGGTATCTCTACTTCAGGACAGATTGTTTCTCAATCGGCGACGAATCTGCAGGACAGTATGGATCAGACGCAAAAGGCATCTTCCTTGATTACGGAATCGATCATTCAGTTAGCTACTGCTTCGAGCGAAGAAGCCAACAATGTTATGGAAGGTTCTGAAAAAGTTGAGGAGCTTGGTGGAGCAATCGATCAAGTAACAGCATCTGCATCAGAAATTTTAGAGATTGCACGTCGTACAGCGGAGTTGAACCAACGCGGTATTTATATCGTTCAAGAGTTGGTTGGTAAATTCAACAGCACGCAGCAGTCCTCTGAGGAAACAGCACATGCCGTTAATCAAGTGAGTGCAAGTGCAGGTGAAATCAGCAGTATCCTTACGACAATTGTTGAAATTTCTCGTCAGACGAACTTACTGGCGTTAAATGCGTCTATTGAGGCTTCAAGAGCCGGTGAGCACGGACGAGGTTTCTCTGTGGTAGCGGCTGAAATACGCAAGCTGGCAGAGCAATCCGCTAACGCCGCGAATAATATCGGTAACATTATCTCAAATGTAAATAGCCAGGTAGGAGCAGCTGTTCAAGCGATTGGCACTTCCCGTGGGTTGTTTATGGATCAGGAAACAGCGGTTCGTGAGACGGAATCAATCTTCAATGATATTAAAATATCTGTAGATAGTCAGATGAATATGTCAACAGATGTCGATGATCATATTAAATTAATGATCGAGAAGCGTTATGAGCTTTCTGATGTATTCACGAACATTTCTGCGATTACAGAAGAAAATGCAGCAATTACGCAAGACGTATCTGCGGCAGCTGAAGAACAGTTGGCTACGATCGACGATGTAGCAGGTTACCTGACTCAGCTTAAGGGACTTTCTGAAGATTTGCAGGAAAACATTAAGAAGTTTACGATTAGTAATCAGTAAAGAGTTTCTGTGTAGGGAGTCTTATTGAAGAGTAAGGTTCCAATACAGAACAGTATGAAATATAAGCTAGCCAGTCCGGAGGAGCTCAGACTTCTCCGGGCTTTTTTATTTGAAAAAGGAGATTTAACTTTTTGGGCTTTATTCTACATGAGATACGATTCCTGCTATTGTGCATCTTTTTAGCGAACAACTCCTTTCAGTCACCGTTTTCATCCACTCCAATATTCTTTTCTGACAATTGTCATATGCACGTTCTGACAACCTACACTAATTGCTCCTGCCATCCTTCTACTACAATAAAGACATCAAGAACAACGACGAACACGAAAGCAAAGGCACGCATCGAGACAGATGCAAGATGTGCCCCTAACCATAACCATACATAGCGAAGGATGATAAATGATGACAAAAGTAAATGCGATTGAGTGCAAAAATCTAGTAAAGCAATTCGGTGACTTCCACGCCGTTGACCATATGAATCTAACATTTGAAAAAGGTAAAATCTCTGCTCTGCTCGGGCCAAATGGCGCAGGCAAGACAACGGCCATCTCGATGATGCTCGGGTTGATGAAACCAACCTCTGGCGAGATTCAAGTACTGGGAATGCCAGCTGGCACGAAGGCACTAAGACAGAAGGTTGGAGCGTTAACTCAAGACGTAAGAGCAGCAGATGGACTTACGGTAAAAGAAGTATTGGAGCTGTTCCGCAGTTACTATCGGAATCCAATGTCGTTAGAGCGTTTGTTAGATATCTCGGGCCTACACAGTGATGTGAAGCGAAGAGCGGCATCTTTATCTGGCGGACAACGTCGTAGGCTGGCATTCGCACAGAGCTTAGCAGGCAATCCAGAGCTTATCTTACTTGATGAGCCTACAGTAGCGATGGATATCGAAGCAAGAGGTCGCTTCTGGGAGACGATTCGCGCGTTAGCGAGCGATGGACGTACCGTATTGCTAACGACCCATTACTTGGAGGAAGCGGATGCAGTAGCGGATCATATCGCGGTAATCGCAAAGGGACGAGTAGTAGCAGAAGGCGCACCAGAGCAATTAAAAGCCCGAACGGCGCTGCGTACCATTTCGTTCCGAGCGACGAATGCACCGGAAGAGCAAGTATGGCTCACACTACCTGGCGTAGAAAAGGCGGAGTGCAACGGAGAACGAATTCGCCTCCATGCTCAACAGACAGATGAACTGTTGTTTACACTGATGCAGTCAAAATGGGGAGTTACCGATATTGAGGTGCAATCGGCTAGCTTGGAAGATACATTCCGCAGCTTGACGGCTTGCTAGTCTACACATAGGCTAGACGATTTAAATAAGATTCTACAAAAATTAATCGGAGATATCCTAGGAGGAATATAGATATGTTGAAGATGTTCATGGCCCAAACGAAAGCAGAAAGTATTCGAATCGTGCGCAGTCCATTTTTCCTACTTTTCTCGATCGCAATGCCATTGGCTTTCTACTTCTTGTTCACAAGTATGTACGGCACAGATAAATCGATTGAATCGACAACATGGGGCGTATTCTCCCTTATGTCCATGACCGCATTTAGCTTGATCGGCACAGCAGTTAGCCAATTCGGAATCCGTCTTTCTTTTGAACACCAAGACGGTTGGGTACGCCTGCTTCGCCTGACTCCGCTAACGCCAGCAGTTTGGCTTGGTAGTAAGCTTGTCGCTCAAATGGTCATTCACTTGGTTGTCATCGTCATTATTTTCTCGTCTGCTGGTTTTGTACATGATATTCAACTTACAGCGACGCAATGGATTACTTGTGGATTGTGGTTATGGATTGGCAGTATTGCTTTCTTGGCACTTGGCGCTTTACTAGGAACACTTAAAAATGCAAATACATCTGTAGCCATCGGAAATGTGCTGCAAATGGGTCTTGCGATCCTCGGTGGATTGTGGATGCCGCTTAATGGCTTACCTACTTGGATGCAATCGATTGGAGAATGGCTTCCGTCCCACCGCTATGCGAATGGAGCATGGAATATGGTTGCTGGGCGAGCACCAGAAGTGATAGATTTCATAATTTTGGCAGGATTTGGAGCCGTGTTTATGGTAGTATCGGTTTATATCTTCAATAGACGGGAAGCGGTATAAATGAATAAAGAGAGATGGCGCCTGTTTCCGAAGTCGGAGGGAACAACTCCCTATTTTTCACTAGCCAATATTATCATTCCAACTTACTTTCTGTTTCAAGAGCCACCGAACTTACGGTGGCTTGGTTTTGTTTTATTTATTTTATACGTCTTTTTGTTTCGACAGATGCACTTCTATACCAAATGGGCTACGCATCTCCTGTTTGCTCAGGTAGGTATACTGCTCGTTCTAGCAGCTACGCTCCATCCTGTATATGTGTTTCTCGGATTTATGATAGCTCCGTCGCTTAGTAAACTTAAGCTACCGCTATTAATTTCTACCACCGCTGCGTTTGTTATCGGTTTAGGAGTGAGTATATCTCCTTATTGGGAGCAAGGTGGCGTCCAACTATGGATTGGATTATTTACACCGCTATTTGGCGTCTGTGTGTTACCTTATATTATTCGAGCGTCCAACCTGTATCAGCAGAAGTCTTCAAGACTGAGAGCGGATGCGGCGGGTCGTACGGCACAGCAGGAAGAGCGTCAGCGCATTGCTAGCGAATTGCATGATACATTGGGACACACGTTGTCTTTAATTGCTTTAAAAGGGGAAGTTGTTGAGAAGCTAATTACTCGCAATCCTGAGAGGGCACTACAAGAAGCGCGTGAAATACGTGAAACAGCACGTGGGGCATTAAAACAAATGCGTGAACTAGTTACCGAGATGAAAGTGGCATACTTCGTTGATGAATATTATCATGCCTTATCGCTTTGCTCGGCAGCAGGAATTTCATTAACCTTTTATTATCAATCCGTATCAAACGGAGGCAATACCTCTACGTATATGGAAAAAGAAGCGGTCGCGGAAATAACGTTACCGTTAACTCCTCTTCAGGAGACGATATTGGCAATGTGCTTCCGAGAGACGGTAACCAATGTAGTTCGTCATAGTCGAGCTTCAAGTTGCCAAATTTATATGGAAATCGAAGACGGAGAAGTTAGAGCCGTTGTAAAAGATGACGGCGTAGGGGCTGATCCAGAGAAGCTTTATACGAGCAGCAATGGGATGGCAGGACTGCGGCAGCGGCTCCTTTTAATAGATGGCCAGATGTCGATGTCTTCATCTCCAGGTAAAGGAACAGAAATAACGTTACATATTCCACGAGTTATTCGCAACGAGAAGGTAGGTGCAGGGTAAGTGATTCGCATTATTTTGAGTGAAGATCAGAAGTTGTTGCGGGGAGCACTAGCAACGCTGCTCTCTTTGGAAGATGATATCGAAGTCGTTGGGCAGGCTGAGAACGGGGAAGAGGCACTTTCTCTCATCGTGCAGCATCAGCCAGATGTAGCGGTTATGGATATCGAAATGCCGCTAAAGACGGGATTGGATGTCGCAGAGGCCATTCAGAAAATGGGCTCCGATTGCCGTGTCATTATTTTAACAACGTTTGCTCGTCCCGGATATTTTCAACGAGCCATGCAGGCAGGGGTGTATGGATACTTGCTCAAAGATACGGGCAGTGATGAGCTGTCTGATGCAATACGCAAGGTGTATCAAGGGAAGCGGGTTATTAATTCTGAATTATCGCTGGCTGTATGGGAGAATCCATGTCCATTGTCGCCTCGTGAAAAAGATGTTTTGAAGCTAGCCGCTCAAGGTCTAACTCTTCAGGAGATTGGAGCGCAGTTGTTCCTTTCGTATGGAACGGTCCGCAACTATATGTCCGAAGCGACTGGGAAACTAGGAGCAAACACGAGAATTGAAGCGATAGAAATTGCACGCAGCAAGGGATGGTTGGATTAAGCAGGGGATGAAACATCTACAACCGCAGTGAACTGCGTCTCCAATGTTAGTGGTGTCTGACTATGGGGGCAGTTCATATTGGTTGTGAATGATGTTCATTTGACAAGGGAAAGTATATTCCGACACAATCTTATTTTTAATTGAGGATGAAATAGTTCTAAAGACATTTGAATAAGATGAAATCAATAGATTACTATGTGTGTATTACCAAATGAAAACTAGTTTGAATGATAATTTTCATATCTGTTAATTGTTCAACCTGTTTAACGACCCCACTACTTCATTTTTTAACGATTACACCTATCATATAGTTGCCCGATTTTTTAAACCCCACAGGTAAGACTCCACTTTACTCTCGTAATTAAGCGCAGTGTCTTCCATTATGCAGTCATACAAAGCCGATATGAGCTAGATTCAATTATCGATTCATGATTATCAGCGATATGGTAGTCAAGTTTGAGCTGCAAGAAAAAGCTATGCGCCTTAGTAAGTCAGCTAAGCTGATTTTATGTAAGGGGGGTGGTTTCCATGTGAGGTTCAGGGTATGTACCGACATATAGGAATGAAATAAGTAGTCCTATTCGTTCACAACTAACTATTTGAAAAAGGAGAATCGAACTTATGGAAACGATCCGACGTGCGGGGAAGATTCGGAATAAGCTGGCTACAATGATGTTGATTCCTACTGCGATGATGGTTATATCACTGTCTGTTACCCCTCCAGCTTCTGCAGCTACTGTTAGCTTATTGGGATGGGACTTGGTCGACTCGAGCAAACAGATGGAATGGGACGGGAGTTCAGCTTATTTATCTCAATTCAATTCTGGTGTGAGTATATGGAATAGCCATAAGAGTGGTGTTATTCGGAAAGATACAATTACAACGTTACAAGATGTGGCCATTTCCGATTACTATGAGGTAAGTTCAACTGCTGGTGTGACAAGCTCGGCAGGCACGATTAGATTTAATAATTATCAAATGGCGACTTATACTTCTACCAAGAAACTAAACGTAGCGATTCATGAAATTGGTCATGCGCTTGGGCTAGGCCATAATACAAGTGCAGATGTCATGTATGCCTATGTATCCAATAATACGGCACTAAGTGCCAATGACAGAGCGTCTTACAATGCGGCTTACTTAACTTATTAATCGTGAGGAGGATAAGTATGATGGTCATGAAACCAAAAAAATGGCTAGCTCATCTATTACTGATTGCGGCGCTGTCTATGTTGTTGGCTGGTTGTACAAGCAATGAACAAGAAACAAGCTCAAGTAACCTCCCAATCCATCATTTACACGGCACCTTCTCTATTGATGTACATGATCCAAAGGCAGTTGTTGGCGATGCTGACTATGTATTTGTTGGGCGTGTCGATAAGCTGGTAAACACGGAATATAAAAATGCGGTAACACTTGAAACCGAAACGGGAACGAAAGAAGTGGCAAGTCCGTATACGAATTACTCCATTACGATTCTTGAAAACTTGAAAGGTGAATTGCAAACAGGGGTATCCAATCCGGTGCAAAAATCTGGCGGAGTAAATGAAGACGGTGCTTCAATCGTACTATATGAGGAAGACATTTTGCCTCAAGTTGATAACGTTTATATCTTTGTGGCTTACGCACAAAAAGATGGTTCGTTACTCGTTTCAGGTCCGAACTCTACGATTGCTGTGCCTGCCAATGGTACAATGAGTGAGACTAACTTGGCACGCGTTGCTGAGACGAATGAGTATCAGACGTATTCGAACGCGGTTAACAATGAAAAGGATTCAGTTCGTGAAAGATTCGTTTCAAAGTTTGATACGCAGAACAAGTAGTTCACAAGGATGAAACCTTCGCATTTGCGGAGGTTTTTTTGTTCGTGTAACCTATTACATATGTTTGTTTGATAACAGGTCTGTGTTAGACCTAGGAAAGGAGCGGCTATTTTGAAAGGTGTAGAAACGGATCGTTTGACCCTTCGTAAGCTGACCATTGAAGACGCGGAGTTTATATATAACCTTCTAAATAATCCATCGTGGTTGCAATTTATTGGCGATAAAAATGTGCAGACGCTTGAAGATGCACGTGACTATATATGGAATGGACCTGTTGCGATGTATGAGCAATTAGGCTTTGGTATGTACCTTGTGGAGTTAAAGACGGAAGGGACCCCTATAGGAATATGTGGGCTTATCAAGAGAGAATGGCTGAAGGACGCCGATATTGGTTATGCATTTCTTCCTGATTTCTGGGGAAAAGGATATGCATATGAGGCAGCTTCAGCTGTGATGGCATATGGAAAAAATGGTTTTGGGTTTAAGTACATTTTAGGCATCACTTCTATGGATAATGAGCGTTCCATACGATTACTTGAAAAGCTAGGGATGAAAGAGGAAGGAACCGTTCAATCGCCTAGTGATGATGAGGAACTGAAGTTGTATATATCTGAAGAGGAGTAAGTGGAAAAACCACCTACATAAAACCATTTTATAGAAAAGAGCCAAATAAAGTAATAAAAAGCGAACTTGCTCTATATAATTTCTGTGTAAGGCATTTACAGAAAAGGAGTGGTTGGTTTATGAAATTGGTGAAAAAGATTGCAATGGGTGCAACGGTTTCTGCTTTTGCTCTATCTTTGATGGTTTCGTCAGCGCTAGCTCAATCTGGTCAGTCTTCTCAAACTAGCAATGATGTCGGTGCTTTGAGCCCGATTATTTTTGAAGGTGTTACTTATGCTCCTGGGGATGCAAAGTTCAAAGCCGTTCTGAATAAAGTCAATCATACCGTTGTTGAGAGTGACGGTACGGCTTATGGCTATGTGAACGCAGCTGATGCAGATAAGCACGTTAACGAAATCGTCGCCAAGTTAAGTGAGGAAGTTGGCACATTGGAAAGCAATTATATTTCATCTTTCTGGTGGGATGCAAATTATTCTGGTGCCACATTTGAGCTTGCAAGTGGTTGGAGTTTACCAAGTTTAGGAGCTTGGAATGATGAGATTTCCTCTGTAAAATCAGCAAACCTGAGAGGAACAAGATTATACCAACATATTAACTATGGTGGCGACTCCATTTACTTAGCTCCTAATCAAAATGAAAACAGATTAAGCGAACGTAATTTTAACGATAAGGCATCCAGCATTAGAGTATATTAATACGTAGAATAACCATAGCTTAACGATGTGCACCTCTTAGAATAGGCATTGGAAACCCTTTGGTTTCACCGATGAGTTCTAGGAGGTGCATTTTGCTGCTCTACCCGCTCAATATAACGGCTATGTTAACTATTTACTGAAAAGGAGTAGATACATGTATGAAAATATTGAAAAAGCTCGCAATGGGTGTAACGGTATCTGCACTTGCTCTATTTTTGCTGGTGTCATCAGCGCTAGCTCAATCTGGTCAATCGTTGCAGGTAAACAGTGATGGTAATGCACTGATTCCAATTATTTTTGAAGGTGTTACTTATGCTCCTAGCGACGCTAAGTTTAAGGAAATTCTGAATAAAGTTAAACATACGGTTGTAGAACGTGATGGTAAGGCGTATGGCTATGTAAACGCAGCTGATGCCGATAAGCATGTTAGCAAAATCATTGCTGACCTAAGTGAAGAAGTGGGTATACTAGAGAGTGATTATGTTTCCTCTTTTTATTGGAATACGAATTATTCTGGTGCCCGATTAGATGTAGAAAGTGGGCGTAGTTTAGCTACTTTAGGGATTTGGAATGATGAAATCTCCTCCGTTAAAACAGCAAACTTGAGAGCAACAAGGCTATATGAACATAGTAACTTCGGTGGAGTATCCATATTCCTGCCCCCAAATACAAATATAAGTAACTTAGCAAGCCTTAACTTTAACGATAAGATATCTAGCATTAGAGTGTATTAATCATTAGTCGAACTCCCGGGCCTAGAAAGCTCGGGAGTTTAATTTGATCATACTGATTAAGTAAGAGAACAGTCTTGCTAGCATCGTTTTCGTTACTTTCTGAATTTCTTAAATAGTTTTCATCGGTTTATCATTACATTGTCATCTTCTTTTAATCGCTCTGTTACTTCTCGCGGGCTGTACAGACAAAAAGGCGGCAGAAACGCCTAAGACAACAGAGAAACAAGTAGGGACGCAAACACAGGGGAATCAAGGGACAACTGAAAATAAAAAAGAAGAGCAATTGCAAGATGGGCATGAGAACGAAGTTGATCTTACAACATTTATCAGCAAAGAAGGTGGATTCTCATTGGTTCAACCGGAAATGTGGAATGACAATGTGGCTGCGGTTGAAGGTAAAAATGCTGAGATGAAAGCAGAGTGGGAAACTTCTTTCCACATTCTAGTGGACGGTAAAGTAGACAAGGAATCTAGTGCTCTGATGACGATCACGAAGCTGACTAAAACAAACTATGATGCAATATCTAAAGAAGAAGGTCCTACGATTGGTGACAAATTAGGCGAGAACGATAAGTTCGTTTGGGTGATGTCTACACCACAAGCAAATCCTTACGAAGAGAAGTCTGATGAATTCAAGAAATTCAACGACATGATGTTGGACTTCGAGTTTGTTAAGAAGAATTTCAAAATGAACAACTAATTGATATTATTGATCGAGTCTGATACAATCAATTTTGCAAACATCGACATAATGCAAGTAGTTTTTGGCTGCTTGTATCATATAAATTGGGGGCAACCCCTTATAGCAGAAGCTCCTTTTTATGAATTTCATAAGAAGGAGCTTTTTGTATTCTCTGGATGGTATATAATGCATTGCTATGGTTGTTCACCATTTACACACCAACTGTTAATAGATCTGTTACAACTGATATCAATTGTGTTGATATAGTATTGTATATGAAATGATAGGACTATACGGATGGAAAAATAGAGTTATGAAAGGTAAGGAGAGCAAACCATCATGAATAACATGAAGCACCTTAAATCAATTATCGCCATCTTAGCTGTATTGGCACTCGTACTCGTTACAGGCTGTACAGATAATAAATCAGCTGAGGCTTCACAGATAAAGGATAAGTTGTTGAAAGACACTAGCCAAACGAGCAATGAGGAGCAGCCTGAAAATAAAGTGCAAATTAAGACGTTTGTAAGTAAAGAGGGCGGCTTCTCTTTGAAGCAGCCTGAAAAATGGAACGGTTATGTTGGCGCGATTGGTGAGAAGGGTGATCCCATTACAGGTGCGACGTGGGAAACTTCCTTCTACCTCTTGAAAGATGGAAAGCCGGATATAGATGCTGGATCTATCATGACCATAACCAAACTGCCGCGAGCACAGCACGATGCTATCGTAGCGGAAGATGGACCATCAGCATCACATATACTGGGTGAGAGTAAAGAGTATGTTTGGTTGATGACTACACCTCAATCCAATCCTTATGATGAAAAATCAGAAGCATATAAGAGATTTAATACGATGCTTGTGGATGGGGAATTTATTAACATGCATTTTAAAGTCAATAACTAATGTATATTCATAGCTGTAATCGAGCCGTATGTGAGAGGAGAGTTATCAGTGATTCAATTTCAGAATGAACAGGTAACGGTGTTTCAAAGTGTTTTGTATCAGACAACCTCAACGGTTATCCAAACAAAAGACATAGTACTCCTCGTAGATCCAAACTGGCTGCCCAATGAAATAGAGGAGATTAAGCACTTTTTAGATACGATTAAAGGCGAGCGAGATACGTATCTACTTTTTACGCATGGAGATTTTGACCATATTATCGGCTATCAAGCGTTTCCTGCTGCAAAAGTCATTAGCAGTTCAGCACTAGCTAACAGTTCAGAAAAAGAGCAGAGGCTCGAAATGATCCGTGAGTTTGATAATAAGCACTATATTAGTAGAAATTATCCTATAGCGTTTCCAAAGGTTGATGTGATGATCAATGAAGATGGGCAGCGGGTATGTGTAGGAGATACCACTCTTACTTTTTATCTCGCTCCGGGACATACGGAAGATGGATTGTTTACAGTTATTGAGCCGTTAGGCGTGATGATTGCTGGAGACTATTTATCAAATTTTGAGCTGCCCTTTATTTATCAGAGTGCGAAAGCATATAAACAAACGATGGAGAAGGCGTATCACATTTTTACTAACCATAAGATTCAATTACTTGTGCCAGGGCATGGACAAGCTACTACGGATTCCACTGAAATGAAGCGGCGCTTGGATGTGGCAGCGAATTACTTGGAGCGCTTGTGTCAGGCTGTAATGGCAGACGATGAGCAGGCTCTTGATTCTCTTTATAACGAGCATGCGTTTCTATCTTCTTTCACGAAATACTGCCATGAGGAAAATATAGCGATTATAAAAAGAGAATACACGTAAAAAAAGACACCTCCGGGTGTCTTTCATCGTTGTACGCCCAGCATGGGCGTCATCTCTAGGGTGAAAGTCCCGAACGGGGGCTGGCGAACGCCTACCGTTAGCCAAGAGCAAGGGTGTCTGTCGTGAGGCAGAATCTGAAGGAAGCTGGAGG
>NZ_JACYTN010000020.1 GCF_014841135.1 Paenibacillus arenosi | reverse complement strand
CATAAGGTGCTGGTGCGGCTGACATTTCTCTTATGAGGGATGTCAGTGTTTCTTTTAGCGAATTCGCGTACTCATTCATTGGCGTAACCTCCTCGTTTTTTCAAGGGGCTACGTTATACATTTCCATCTGCTTGTCAAGTGCTATTTCTCATTTTTGCGCAAAAAAGAGCAGGTTATCTTTTTTCGATAAACCTACTCTTGTTCTTAATTTTTGATCCTGTGCCTTAACTTAATGACATTGGGGTCTCCCCTTCCCTTTTTTTGTTTTGGTTCCAGGATGTCGGATTAACTGTGACCATACTAAATACAGGACGAGCCTCACCTCGTGGATCGAATGTGCCATTAGATGCACCACTTTTAAAGCGCATTTGTGAAGAACCACCACCATCCAAATAAGCAGCTTGGAAACACCCTTGATTTTTCATGAATTCTCTCATACCCCAAGGAGTTTCTCCTAAAAAAACTACCAAAACGATTTTAGCATTAGAATTATAACCTATGGCAGTGCGGGATCTTAATATAGGGTCTGAGTAAGTATTACCGGTTCTACTTATAACATCATTAATTCCAGAAGCTCCTTCGTTAACATCTAAACGACGGTAAAATTCTTGTTTATTGATATTTTCATTCACATAAAGATTCAAACCACCTATAGCAAAGTAATTTGTATTTGGAACCCCGGGATGATCTGAGAGTCGAGAAACGTTGGCTACTTCATTTACACGATAGTTACCACGTAAATGATGATAGCTATAAAAAGTTCCACGAGTTTTATTCCCGTAAGCTGTAAATGTTGCGTTGCCGCCGATACCACTACCATTATTAACTGCAATCCCTAAAAAATCATTCGAATTATTGAAGAACGTTCCATTTATACCGTACTTCCCAGAGTTTATAACAGCTCCAGAAATCTTTTCAACTGCAACGATACTTGGATCTGCCTATAGCTCAAACAAAACGAGAGAAAATTTGCTATTAAAAAAGATTTCATAAGCAAGAAGACATGAAAATAACTGGTATGAGAAAATTGGACAGAATCAGATTCGTTATGATTGGTCAAGGCAGCTTAGATAAGTGAAACCAGCCGCGCAAAAAACAAATTATGAAGCCGCCTAGCTTTATCCAATTAATATGTACGCTTATTTATACAATCGTCACTTCCACACTTCTACTTTTGTTACAACCTCTCCAAAATGGGTAAACTCTAGAAAATAAACGTTCCTATTTCGCATATGCTACTTTAGAAAAAGTAAAGAGGTGATTCCTTTGTCTTCGAAACATTTACTTGCCGCTTTAAGCTACTTCAGCATCTTTTTCGCCGGGGTACTGCTACCGCTTGTCGTACTGTTCATTGCCGATAATAGCTATACTCGTAAGCATGCAGGTTATGCCCTAATTTCTCAAATACTTCCTTTCGTCTTTATTGTATTCGTATTCATTTCCTTGTTCGGTGGAGAATTTGTAGTTAGCTTTGGATTGACTCTTTTAGCGGCAATTCTGACTTTCTTTATATTCGTCTGGAACATTATTATGGGGGTTAAAGTTCTTCGGGAAGCGAATTAGTGTTGTAATAGGCGTAAAAAAGCAACAGGCGCAGCTCCCCCACCAGAATACAGAGCGCTTCGCCTGTTGCCCAAAATCAATCAGATTGCTTGTTAGTCTACCCCTTTTTACTACTATCCCGCTTGCTGCCATCCCATGGATTTTTTTGTGCAGGATGCTTTACATTTTTCATAATGACGTCATGTGCATGATTTTGTTGATGTGCATATTTATTTCCTTTATTGTCCTTAAATGATTCTGTCATCGTTTACGCCTCCTGTTACCTGTTATGGGTACAATCATGACTACTCGTTAAGAGAATCCAATTGGGAACGTACTTCAGGACAAGCTAATAAATTATCAAGAAAATGCGCTTTTGCTTTCCAATCGCAACCAAACGTATCGTCGCTGAACTCTTCTTCTGCCACTGACTCCAGCGCTTGATGAACGTCAGGCGCCACTTGAGCAGCAGCACCTCCATATGCATGAGCCTGCAGCACCCGAACAATTTCGTAGCCACCATTTGGAATCGCAGTTACGTAAGCAAGTAGATTCCCTGTTCGGCCAAAAGGGATGATCTCGACCTCTGCACATAATTTCCCGTCAACTGTTGTCGTTTTTTTAAAATGAGCTTGTTGAATATCAATCACCGTTATCCCCCTTCCTCAATGCCTTATTTGGGACAGAGCTTGCTTCGTAGTTGACGTTCCTAACTTAGCTATGATGTTGTAAATATCATCCACAACCTGTTGACTGCGAGCATTCAGCTCCACCTCAGGCACATCGATAATCGGATTAAATCCGCGGTATAACGCTTCTGTCTCAGCCTCCTCCAGCTTGGAGAATTGACCCAGCAGCGCTGCTGCTTCATCCTCTGTTGCATAAATAATCCACTCATCGCCTTGCGTGGAATTAGGGAGCACGGTTCGAGCATGAACCGAAACATAATACGTATGACGACTCACATCACCCCTCCTTTTTTGTTAGCTTCCCCTGGTGGACATACATCTTATCCGGCTTCCTGCATACCCATGATATTATCTTGATTTATAGACAGCTCGGTCATCGGTCTTCTCGGTAGTATCGGAGCAGAGAGGATGAACAATTTATGTGTGGAATTACAGGATGGATCGATTGGAACCGCGACCTCACATTGAGCCATAATACAGCCATCGTTGAGCAAATGACAGAAACGTTGACAGCAAGGGGACCTGATGCCAAAGGAACTTGGATTGCAGGTTCATGTGCACTCGGCCATCGCAGACTAGCTGTCATCGATCCAACAAATGGCGCTCAACCAATGGTCATCCATCACGAAAGCGGCACTTATGCAATTGCGTATAACGGTGAACTTTACAATGCAGGTGATTTAAAGGAGGATCTGCTTCAGAAGGGCTACAAGTTTCGCACCCAATGTGATACAGAAGTACTTTTGATTGCATATATCGAATGGAAGCAAGCCTGTGTAGATCGATTAAACGGCATTTTCGCTTTTGCTGTGTGGGAACAATCCGAACAGAGACTGTTCATGGCTCGTGATCGACTTGGAGTTAAACCGCTCTTCTATGCGGAAGGGGAAGGCTGGTTTGCTTTTGGTTCCGAACCTAAAGCCTTACTGAAACATCCGAACATATCACCAACAATTGGTTCAGAAGGGGTCGCAGAAATTTTTATCGTCGGTCCTGCCCGAACCCCCGGACATGGCATATACAAGCAACTGCGAGAAGTACGACCTGGCAAAACACTAACCTACGATCGCAATGGAAGCCATTTATCCACCTATTGGCAGCTTGAAAGCTACGAACACGAGCATAATGAAGAAGAAACCGCCCAACATGTCAGAGAACTATTACTGGATACGGTTGAACGCCAACTTGTTTCTGATGTTCCCGTCTGTACGCTGCTGTCAGGTGGACTTGATTCCAGCGCTTTAACCGCGCTGACTGCCATGCATTACAAGCGGAATGGATTAGGTCAGATAAACACCTTTTCCGTTGATTACGTGGACAACGATAAACATTTCAAAGCACATAGCTTCCAACCAAATGCGGATGAGCCTTGGATACAGCGAATGGTGGAAGAGCTGCAAACGAAACATCATTTTATTAAATTTGATACTCCTGAATTAGTTGAGTCTTTGACAACAGCCGTTCATGTCCGAGATTTACCTGGAATGACGGACATAGACGGATCGTTGTATTTATTTTGTCGTGAAATTAAAAAAAACGCCACTGTCGCTTTATCCGGAGAAGCTGCTGATGAAGTGTTCGGCGGGTATCCTTGGTTCCATAGAGAAGAAGCATTATCCGCCTCCACCTTCCCGTGGGCCTTATCCCTTCCCCTTAGAACCAGTTTATTGAAGCCCGAAATTGCTGATGCGATAAAAGGAGAACAGTACGCGTCAGACCGTTATGCGCAAGCCGTTGCAGAAGTCCCTCTCCTCCAAGGGGAAGATGAAGCCGCTAGGCGGATGAGAAAAATGTCTTATTTGAATATCACAAGGTTTATGCCCACCTTGCTTGATCGCAAAGACCGAATGAGCATGGGCGTTGGGCTTGAAGTACGCGTGCCTTATACGGATCATCGCTTAGTGCAATATGCATTCAATGTGCCATGGTCCATTAAAACACATGGCCACCGAGAAAAGGGACTGCTTCGTAAAGCACTAGAAGGACTGCTCCCGCACGATGTGTTATATCGCAAAAAAAGCCCGTATCCAAAAACCCACAATCCAAGTTATCTCAATGCTGTACGCACGCAAGTATTGGAACGATTGGACGATCCGAACTCTCCACTTCATACCTTTATTCAAGCTGATCGTATTCGTACTATCGCTGCTTCGGAAGAAGCTAGCTCCAATCTACCTTGGTTCGGTCAGCTGATGTCTGGACCTCAGTTGTTCGCTTATCTGCTGCAAATTGATTATTGGATGCGGACGTATCAAGTTCAGGTGCGCTTCTAAACCGTCATAATTTATATAACACAAGAAAGCCGCTTTCCTTTAGCAGGTAACTCCTGCGGGGAAAGCGGCTTTCTTTATAACTACGGATCAAACACGCGCTAATTGGCTAGCAGCAATCGCTTGACCAAGGTCATGAATAATATCTTTTACGGATTCTGTACCAACTGATAAACGAATAAGTCCAGGAGTTACTCCAGCGGACAATTGCTCTTCTGCGGACAGCTGTAAATGCGTTGTGCTCGCAGGATGAATAATAAGCGACTTCGAATCTCCGACATTAGCTAAGTGAGAGAGCAACTTAACGTTCTCAATCACTTTGCGGCCTGCTTCCACGCCACCTTTAATCTCGAATGTTACAATGGCCCCTTGGCCATTCGGCAAATATCTCTGCGCTAGCGCATAGGATGGATGACTCGGCAGCCCGCTGTAGCTTACCGATTGCACCGCTTCGTGCTGCTCGAGGTATTGAGCTACCTTTAAGGCATTTTCACTATGGCGCTCCACACGCAAATGAAGTGTTTCCAAACCTTGCAGCAGTAGGAAAGCATTGAATGGCGATAAACTCGCGCCAAGATCACGCTGCAATTGAACGCGTGCCTTAATAATGTAAGCAAGCGATCCTACAGCTTCTGTATACACAATGCCGTTATAGCTAGGATCAGGCTCTGTCAGACCAGGGAATTTGTCAGTTGCAGCCCAGTCAAAGCGACCGCTATCAACAATAATGCCACCGATCGTCGTACCGTGACCACCAATGAATTTGGTAGCAGAATGAACGACGATGTCAGCACCATGTTCGATTGGACGCAATAAATAAGGGCTAGGGAATGTATTGTCTACGATGAGAGGGATATGATTGCTGTGAGCGACTTCAGCCACTGCTTCAATATCAAGCACGTCGCCTTTAGGATTGCCAATGGATTCAGCAAAAAGCGCTTTTGTCTTCGGAGTAATGGCCTTTCGGAAATTTTCGGGATTACTTGCATCCACGAAATGAACTTTAATGCCCAGCTTCGCTAATGTATTGGCGAACAGATTATATGTGCCACCATACAAGGTCGAGGAAGAAACAATTTCGTCTCCTGCCCCTGCAATATTTAAAATGGCAAATGTAATCGCCGCCTGACCAGAAGCAGTTGCTAAGCCCCCTACACCGCCTTCCAATGCGGCCACACGCTTCTCAAACACATCCGTTGTCGGATTCATAATGCGTGTATAGATGTTGCCAAATTCCTTCAGGCCGAACAAATTGGCCGCATGGTCGGTGTCTTTAAAAGTGTAAGAGGTCGTCTGGTATAGCGGCACTGCTCTTGATTGTGTTGCTGGGTCCACTTCTTGCCCCGCATGAATAGCTAGCGTCTCCAATTCGTACTGATACTCCTCACTCATCTTAAACCATCCTTCCCCGTCCACAATTTGGAATCATATTGATGTGAAGAAAGGCACCTTTACACATATACGCTGCAAAGGTGCCTTTATGTATACTACCTTATCGGAAGACGGATCAGATGTCTATAGGATTAAGGAATATTTTATACTTTTTCACTCGGAATTATCGGCATTAAAGAAAAGATTAATGTCCTACTCCCAATGACAAGCGCTGCATCAATAGGCGCAACGCCTCGCCTCGATGGCTAATGCGTTGTTTTTCCTCTGGAGCAAGCTCTGCCATCGTTCGCTCATAGGACGGAACGTAGAAGTGCGGATCATAGCCAAACCCATAGTTCCCTCGCGGCTGTTCAACGATGACACCATCACAGGTTCCAACTGCTTCATAGGACTGTTTCGTGTTCGGATCATACAGCACTAACGCGCACACAAATTGTGCAGCACTGAGTCCTACTGCCTCTTCTCCATCTGCCAGCACATACTGCTCGCTGTCAGCCTTTAATGCTTGTAGATTGTTGATTAAACGGGCATTGTTTGCCTCATCATTGCCGTGTTCTCCTGCGTAGCGGGCCGAATATACACCTGGCTCACCATTTAAACGCTCAACAGCAAGCCCTGAATCGTCTGCCAGCACAGGAATGCGAAGCGCCTCCGCAACGGTCATTGCCTTCTTGAACGCATTTTCAAGAAAAGTTTCGCCGTCTTCTTCTACATCAGGAATGAGAGGGTAGTCTGCCAAACTCTTCACTTGGAGACCAAGCGCGCTAAACGCAAGCGTAAACTCACGCACTTTACCAGCATTTCGAGTTGCAACAAGGATTGTATCTCCCACGACAGGCATTCGTTTTATGCCTCCTTGTTGGATGCTGCTGCAGCCGTAATCTTGTCTACAATCGCTCCAAGTGCTTCTTTCTGATGCCCGATCATATCGAGCACCCCTTTCTCACCCAGCGCAAGGAGATCATTTAGCTCTGCACGTGAGAACGGGCTCTCTTCACCTGTTCCTTGCACTTCTACGAATTTGCCGCTTCCCGTCATCACAACGTTCATATCGACTTTCGCTGTAGAATCCTCATCATAGTTCAAATCCAATACAGCCTTTTCCTCGACAACACCAACACTAACCGATGCCAGGAAATCGGTAATAGGGAACTTCTTCAACGAATGCTGCTCAGCTACTTTATTAAGCGCGATAGCCATCGCTACAAAAGCACCTGTTATCGAAGTCGTACGTGTTCCGCCATCCGCTTGAATGACATCACAATCCAACGTAACAGTACGCTCACCCAACGCATGCAAATCTACTACCGAACGCAATGCGCGACCGATTAAGCGTTGAATTTCCATCGTACGCCCCGTTAATTTACCACGGTTGGCTTCACGCTGATTTCTCGTTTGCGTAGCACGTGGCAGCATTGCATATTCAGCTGTAACCCAGCCTTTTCCTTGACCTTTAAGAAAGGGAGGAACTCGCTCATCAACCGTTGCTGTACACAATACTTTTGTGTCGCCTACTTCAATGAACACCGATCCTTCTGCATATTTATTCGTATTCGTACGAATTGTAATCGGGCGGAGCTCATCCGCCTTTCGTCCGTTGCTTCTCATTGTTGTGCCTCCTACATTACTTCAACATGACCACCATTTAGTTAGAACATTCCTATTTTAACAAAGTCACGGATGAAAAGCATCTTTGGCTATGCAAAATATATGTCTCAGCCCGCTACAGTACAGTCGCATATTACCCTTTCCATACAGGAGCTACTTCTACACGCGATACGGGCTCGGAGTAGTTTTTGTTATCTGTGCCTTTAATATCCTTAACTCCGTTTACAAGCACTTGAACTTTCCCAATGCCCGGTCGCTCCGTCAACGATAATACAACCGCTTTAATCAACTCAGACGGAACTTTGTCCCCCTGCTCAAACATCGTATCTTCCAAGTTAACTGTCACAAGATCGTCCTTATGCTCGATCTTTCCAATCTTCGTATTTTCCGTCAAGACTCGTGACAACTGATTCGCATTCAGCGGACCTGCCACCATCTGCTCAAGAGTGGAGGTCAGTGGGTCATTAGATGGTGTAACCAACCTTGTAATCGGCACATAATATGCTTTGCCCTTCTCAGTAAGAGCAGTGAAATATAACGTAACTGGCGTGGAGTACATATCACTTACTCCGTCCGCCCTTTCTAGATTAATGCCGAAGCTCCGTGATAACCGGCCATCAATTGGCGTATCCCCTACTGGCATTGCCGTTAAGCGTTCCCCATTCATCCATAGTTGAACATGCTTCACATCAGGCAGTGAAGTTAGCGTCCAAACGATGGATTCGAGTACTTTGCGCTCGTCTTCCGTTTTGTATTGATGGAATTCATCAGAGAACTCTACAATGGCAAGCTGCTGCTCAGGCTTAATCGACAATTGTGTGACTTTTGTTCCTTTCGGTATCATCGCCTTAAAATCGGATGGCAGCTTCGCCGCATGAGCTCCCCCTTCAATTAGAAGCTCCAGCGCCGCCTTGCCAAGCTCATCACTGCTCTTCGCGTTCCATTGATATCCAATAGGAGCTAAATATCCATATCGATCACGTGCATACACGGTCATATTTGGCTTCGCTTGTTCATCTCCGATGTGCAAGCTTGTCCCTTGTACACCGCTCGCATTATTTTCGATTTGCTGAAGCATTTGCATTTCCACATCCAATGGAGGAGCGTCAATAGCACTTTCGCCACCGCATGCGGTCAATCCAACGGTCACCGTTAGTATACCAGCCAATATTCCAAGACGTGACAGACGGGAGCGTGAAGATACAGAGGTAGATACATGATTCATTGTTATATATTCCTCCTTGAACGGTAGTGATGCGAACGACAAACAGCCTAGCCTGTCAACGCACCTGTTTGTCCTATGTATACGAACAAGCAGGCAGGAACATGACCAGATTTGCAATTTTTGTTGGAAAGATGCATGCTTAACTTGTAGGATAAATCGGTAATACATGAAAGAACATATAATGAGGTGACTTACATGAGCACAGAAAACCATGCAAAAAAGCCATACAGTTTGAATAGCGAATTGGTAGAATCGGTGACAAGAGACTTACTTAAGAAGCGAGGCATCGAGCTTGAACATATTGCTGAGCTCGTCTTGTTCTTACAGCAAAAGTATTACCCTGAACTTACATTGGATTATTGCAAATACAGTGTGGATCAAGTGCTTCGCAAACGTGAGGTACAAAATGCCATTTTGACAGGTATCCAACTAGATATGATGGCTGAGGAAGGCAAGCTCATCCCTGTTCTGCAAGAGATGGTGGAAAATGATGAGGGCCTGTACGGCGTGGATGAAATTTTAGCTTTTTCTATCGTTAATGTGTATGGAAGTATTGGATTCACGAACTTCGGTTATGTAGATAAAATGAAAGCTGGTGTCCTTGAGCGCCTAAACGACAAAAATGATGGACATATTCATACCTTCTTAGATGATATTGTCGGGGCAATCGCTGCTGCTGCGAGCAGTCGAATTGCTCACCGCAAGCAAGCAGAGCGTGAGGAAGATATGGAGCATATGCGTCAACTTGCCGAGCTGCAAGCCGCTGCAGCAAAGGCGGAATTAGAGGGCTAGTGTTAGCTTTTTAAATTAAATACGTGCAAAAATTTTAAATAGGTACAAAATAAATAAGGTTGTCCGTGGCACTTGAAAAAGCGCCAAATTCGGACAACCTTGTTGTTCGTTCAAAAGATTCCTCTATTAGCTGATTGTACACGCAGCTCGCTTCTTAGAGTCACTCCACATATAGGCATCTCCCACTTGCCCCTGAGAATGCTCACAATGAACTTGCCCACGGCGTTCAAGCTCTATTAAATGCGACAACGTCTCTCCCATTGCAAATCGGAATTGGTGCACCGTAAGCCGTCCAATATTCCCAAAGATGCGCGTACATAACTGATAAGCCGTCATCGGTTCACGCACGAGAATAGCATGCCATTCAGCCAAGCGCTCTTCATGATGCTGAAGTAAATAATCAATACGCGCATGATATTGATAAAATGGATTGCGGTGACCTGGCAGTACAAGTTCCACCTCTAATGCAGAAAGCTTTTTCAACCCTTCCAGATATAGCTGCAACGGCTGCGGATCACTGCCAGGCAAATAGCTCACATTAGGTGTAATCTGTGGCAGCACATGATCGCCTGCAAGGAGCAAACCATGTTCTTTATTGTAAAAGCTTATGTGGCCAGGCGCATGACCATGCGTTTCTATAGCTGCCCATGTTCGCCCACCAAACACCAGCTCATCCCCATCATTTATATAGGTCACTTCTGGAAGTGGGCTAACACATGTCTCAAAGCTATCCATATGCTCCCCAAGCATCCCCATGACCTCTTCAGGTGCACCCTGCATGCGCATTAATTGCTGTATCTGCTGAGCCATTTGATTGCCATCACCCCATAGCATAACTGCATGCTGCCAACCGATGCGGGACAATACGACCGGCACGTCATACTTCTGCTGCAACAAACCCGCCATACCTAGATGATCGGGATGATAGTGAGTTAATACAATTTGACGTAGAGAGCCAGCATGTATAGACAACTTGTCCAACACTTCCTGCCATGCAGCTTCTGCTTGTGGTGTCCGCAATCCAGGATCTACAATCGTCCATTCGTTATGATCCGACTCACGCATCGCATAGGCATTCACCCAACGAAGCGAGAAAGGCAGTGGGATACGAATCTGATAAATGGGCTCCAACTGCTTATGCTCATCCTGCCAAACGGTAATACTCCAATGTTCACCTTCAGCCCATGCCTGACCTTGCCAACGCTTCGCTTCTGCCATCCTGTCAACTTCCTCTCTATTTCCGTTAAAGTCTAGGGATTTCACTTTCAAGATGTATGCCGTGTATGCTTATATAAATGATTGAACATGGGAGTTCAAAAGTTGGTTAGCGTTTATGTCCAATCATAATCAATCTTTTCGATGTCTCTGAATCGTATGGTGCCCCGTCATAGCCGCCAAATACGGCATCCAGCTGTAATCCTGCTGAGGAGAACATTTGCTCAAACGACTCTCGACCGTACAGTTTAACCCGCTCATCGTAGTGACGAGCCTCACCCGTCTCCAAGTGTGTAAGAATGATGTGTTTCTTCACACATCCATCCTCGATCTTACGCGTTTCCGTGATTCGATTGCCTTCGTCTTCCCGCTCCGACTCTGCAACTAAATGAATTTCTATATAGGTAGGGTTCAAAAAGTCAATAAGGAACGGTGCACCAGGCTTAAGCACACGGCTTACTTCTGTAATAACTTGGCTATTCTCTTCGTCTTTCTCGAAGTAGCCAAACGATGTAAATACATTGACGACCGCATCAAACGTATTTTCAAAAGGTAGCTTTCGCATATCACCGTGAACGAACTCGACTTGCTCTGCTTGGTCATGAAGACGTGCCTCACGAAGCAGTACCTCTGACAGATCCATTCCTGTCACCTGATAACCTGCCTCTGCAAGTGCAAGCGAGTGACGCCCCATCCCGCAGCATAAATCCAATATATGCGCGCCTTCAGGGAGTTCCAACCAACTAACCATTCGTTGAACTTCCTCTACAGCACCCTGCATATCGCGATGCTTATATACAAGCAAATAATCCTCACCAAAGCTTTGTTCATACCATGCCTTCATATTCATTCACCTCAATAAAATACAACCATAGACATGTAAGCGGCATATGAATCATACGTGCAACACGCATAGTTTCACTGTATACGCTTCATGCTATTCCACTATTGTACCTGTTAGGGAAGCATTTGTTAACCGTGCTTTCCTCAATTCTCTAACAGCAGAAATCCCTTATCCTATCTTCATTCCCTATCTTAAAAAGAAAAGACTGCCCAGAACTAGTCGCGGTCAACCTTGCAACTCGTTATGTAACAGTCTTCTATATTTTTAATTGTATCTCAAATTATAATCTTTCGCCTTATACAACATCCATCCCGAATCCGAATCAACTTCTTAACATCTTCACGACCACCTAGTCCAAACGAACTTCACGGCCTTCACGCGCTGACTGATACATTGCCTCTAGAATACGAATCATATCTACGCCTTGTTCTGGCGTAAACTCCGGCTCCGCCAAGCCGAGCACTACATCAACAAAATGATTTACATTTTCTTGATGCCCCCAGCCGCCAATTGGAATTTGCGGTTCTGAATTGACCGAGTGTCCACCGATTTCGGTAAATAACTTGAATGTCTCATTCCGCATAGAGAAGCCACCCTTCGTACCGCGCATTTCCACAAATACGTCGTCCTCCTCGATATGAGAAGCCCAGCTAACCTCTACTTGAAGCGTCGCTCCATTGTCAAAGCGAATAAAGCCTGTTGCCAAATCCTCAACATCATACGTATCGCCATCTACATGTCTGGACTCTCCTTCGATCTTGGCTTGAGCAAAGTGACTATATGTCGCGCCTGTTACCGCAATCGGCTTCGGATTGCCCATTAGCCACATCGACAAATCAATCATATGAACGCCAAGGTCAATGAGCGGCCCGCCACCAGACAGCTCTTTCGTCGTAAACCAGCCACCTTTTCCCGGTATACCCTTACGGCGTATCCAGCCGCAGCGGCCTGTATACAAATGACCTGCACCGCCTTCCGCAATCCACTGCTTCAGGAACTTTGGACGTGAGCGATAACGGTTATTGCGCATGACCATTAGTACTTTGCCGCTTTTCTCTGCTGCCTCTTTCATACGAATTGCTTCATCAGGATGGATAGCATCCGGCTTTTCACAAAATACATGCAAACCTCTCTCCAATGCCGCAATTGCCAACGGTGCGTGCAAATAGTTAGGCGAGCAAATATCAATAATGTCGAGCTCTTCTTGCTCTAGCATCTCTTCCCATTCTGTGTACACGCGAACTTGTCCGATCTCATCCGCTACAGCACAAGCGGAAGGTTTGTGCGTATCGCACACCGCTACGATCTCCGTATGCGGATTGGCCAAAAAAGCAGGCATATGAGCACCGCGGAAAATGCCTCCCGTTGAAATTACACCTACACGCAGCTTGCGTTCCATATTTACTGTCATCTTCCACACGTCCAGTCTCTATGAATAGATAGTATTCTCTCTCAGCCAGATGGCTTAGTAGAGGTAGATTATTTGATAGGGATATAACCTGCCCTCTACATAGAAGGCAGGTTATTGGCTTACTACTCTATTATCCGTTCAATGGCTCTAGCGGCTGTGCATGGCCATACGCTGGATAACTGCGTGTAGATGGCTTCGCCCACTCAACTGCGTTGCGGATAACGCGTTGAATGTGTTCGTTATGATACGTAGGATACGTCTCATGACCTGGACGGAAGTAGAAGATCTTCCCTTGACCGCGCGTGTACGTGCAGCCGCTGCGGAATACTTCACCACCGCTGAACCAGCTAACGAATACGAGTTCATCTGGCTGCGGAATATCAAAATGTTCACCGTACATTTCCTCAGCTTCAAGCTCTATATATTCGCCGATGCCTTCTGCAATCGGGTGACCTGGAGCCACAACCCATAGGCGCTCCTTATCGTTAGCTTCACGCCATTTTAGGTCGCAAGATGTGCCCATAAGCTTCTTGAATATTTTCGAGAAGTGTCCCGAGTGAAGAACAATTAGTCCCATCCCGTGCAGAACACGATTGTATACGCGTTCTACGATTGCATCGTCCACATCTCCGTGTGCCAAATGCCCCCACCACAGTAGTACATCCGTGTCATTAAGCACTTCTTCTGTTAATCCATGCTCAGGCATATCCAAAGTAGCATGACGAACTTGGAAGGAGGAACCAAGTCCATCCCCGATTGCACCATGAATACCGTTCGGATAAATCTCTGCTACTGTTGGATTGCGTTTCTCATGCTGATATTCATTCCAGATTGTAACTTTAATTGGTTGTGTCATGATGGCTCCGCTCCTATTGTCTAGGTTATGAAATATATGATGAGTAAAAATATTGACTTCTGCGATCAAGGATTATTACTTATGAAACTGGCTAGAGGCTTACACCCACCACATTTCGCCTAGCGGTTCTTTCATCAAAATAGGCTGCAATGCTTGAACGGCCTTTGTAAAGCCTTCATCGATCGACATCAAGCCATCTTCATGCTCAATGCTAATCACATAATCGTACCCTACTAAACGCAGCGCACTAATAATATCCGCCCACGTCTTCGCATCATGCCCGTAACCGACTGTCCGGAACTGCCATGCACGGTCAAGCATGTTGGAGTAAGACTGCATATCCGTAACACCATGACGATGTACATTCACAGGATCGATAGTCGTATCTTTCGCATGGAAATGATGAAGCGCATTTTCACGACCTAGGATGCGTATTGCTTGCACGGGATCGATTCCTTGCCACCACATATGACTCGGGTCCAAGTTAGCCCCAATCACTTCACCTACTGCTTCACGCAATTTGAGGAGGGTAGCAGGCGTATGCACGGAGAAACCACCGTGAAGTTCCAGACCAATTTTCACATTGCGTTCAGCCGCATATTGGCCAACTTCTTTCCAATAAGGAATGACTTTCTGCGACCACTGCCAGTCCAATATTTCTTGGAAATCGTTCGGCCAAGGCGCCACCGGCCAGTTCGGATACTTCGCGCCTTCATGATCACCAGGGCAGCCAGAGAAGCCATTTACAACAGGTACACCAAGCTCTGCAGCCAAGTCGATCGTCGCCATGAAATCATCATGGAACGCTTTCGCAATCGGCGCTTGTGGATGAAGCGGATTGCCATGACAGCTAAATGCGCTAATCGTCAAGCCTCGGGATGCAACCGCCTCACGAAAAGCTTCCAACTTTGCACGATCCGCAAGCAGCTCATGCGGATTCGCATGCTTGTTGCCTGGGTATCCTCCTGTTCCGATTTCGACTGCCTCAACACCTTTAGCAGCAATAGTATCTAATGCCTCTTCTAATGGAAGCTGTCCATACAGCACTGTAAATACGCCCAGTTTCATTGCCATTCCTCCTTTGAAATCCCTGTTTGATCCGATCTATTTATTCGAAGTATACGGCTTTCCCTGTGCTAGCGGATTCGTATACCGCCTCAAGAATTTCTGAAACAACACAAGCTTGCTTCGGCGTAACGACTGGCTCTTTGTCATGCTCGATTGCGTCGATCCATAGACGCATTTCAAGATCAGGAGCGCTTTCCGTCTCGCCATCATAGAACGCAACGCCGCCGCTATTCATTTCGATCTTTTGCTCGTACAAGCGGCTGTGCTTCTCACCATTGATCGTCAGACCGTTCCACATATCAGCGCCGCCTTCTGTTCCGCTCAATGTACACATCGCTTCGCCAACTTGCGTAACATTAAGCGCCCAGCTCGATTCCAGCATGATCGTCGCACCATTTTTCATCACAATCATACCGAAAGCAGAATCTTCTACTTTGAACTTCTCTGGGTCCCATGGTCCCCATGCATTTGCTGCATCTTTGCGGCCGCCAAGCTTATGGAACGATGATCCGAGTACGACCTTTGGCTCATAGTTGTCCATCATCCACAGTGTTAAATCCAAAGCATGTGTGCCGATATCGATTAACGGTCCGCCACCTTGCTTCTCCTCGTCAAGGAATACGCCCCATGTCGGCACTGCGCGACGACGAATCGCATGTGCTTTGGAGAAGTAGATGTCACCAAGATCCCCTGCTTCACATACTTTCTTCAAATACTGGCTATCTGAACGGAAACGATTGTTATAGCCAACAGTTAATTTCATACCTGTGCGCTCTGCTGCCTCAACCATACGACGCGCATCTGCTGCTGTCTTCGCCATTGGCTTTTCACACATAACGTGCTTGCCATTTTCCAAGAAATCGATCGTAATTTCAGCATGCGAATCATTTGGTGTACATACATGAACGATATCGATGGTTTTGTCTGCAAGCAGTTCGTTATAGTCTGTTGTTACAACCGCCTCCGCTGTACCGTACTTTTCTTTCGCCTCCTGTGCACGCTCTTCCTCAATGTCACAGAATGCTACCATCTCTACGTTTTTAAGCTTAGCCAAGGATGGCATATGCTTGCCGTTCGCAATACCACCACAACCAATAATCGCAATTCGATACACGTTAGACATAACGATTCCTCCTCCTATTTGGACAGCCTACGCTGTTTACATGTTTAGAAATGATGCTACTTAGAGATGATTCCTTATCCAAGCCAAGTTAGCTGCTGAGCTTTCCATGGCACATCGCTGTGTGTTGTCCTGCTCAACGATAAGCCATTCCACACCAATCTCTTCAGCGGTACGAGCAACTGCGACAAGGTCCAGCTCACCTTGTCCGAGTTCTACGGTAAGCGGGCCTTCTGGCGTACGTTTCAAATCTTTATAATGAATAAGCGGTAGTCGTTTCGCATGCTGCACAATTACATCGAGTGGTTCAAAGTCTGCATATTGAATCCAGCATACGTCTAATTCCGCGAGCAATTTTGAAGTTGGTACAAGCTCAAAAATCCAATCATGCACCGTCTTACCTGCCACTACTGTTGTAAATTCAAATTCATGATTGTGATATACAATCTGGATGCCGTGCTTGCCAGCTTGGTCCGCTGCTTGTTCCAATATAGATGCTGTATGTTTCAGTGCATCCATCGTTTCGTACTGCGCCTTATCCAACCATGGACAGATCAAATACCGATTGCCAATAGCCAAGCTCATTTCGATATGTTCATCTAAATGTTTGTCCAACTGCTCTATACCTACATGACTGCCTGCTACCTGCAAGCCATTACTTTTAAGTGTTGATGCCAGCTCCTCCGGCTTCAGGTTGCCGTAACCAGCTAATTCAACGCCCTCATACCCCATCTCTGCTACTCGAGCGAGCGTACCTGTGAAGTCACGTGCTGCTTCTTCCCGAACGGTATACAGCTGCAAGCCAATTTGCATGCTAATCCACCTCATCGTCATTGGAACATATTTTTTTGAAACCATCATGCAACGATCCAAATTCAAACCTGCCATTTAAAACAAGTAATATCGTAAACCAGAATTTATTTCGGTAAAAAAGCGATGAACAAAACAAGAAGTAAAGCGCTTTCTTACTAATGGTTTCATTGTGCCACATCCTCCTCTGACTGAGAATGAAGGATATAGTCTATACATGAACAATTCTGCTGCATATACTAGTAATAAGAGCGAACGCTGTACATGACTACGAATGAAATGAGGCAGTGGTATGGAACAATCACCGACGATGACAACACGACCCATCGATGTTTTATTTTCTGGACATGCCCGTCATTCCAAAGCACATAATCTGATTATTCCAGAGATGAAACACTACTTAATTCGATTGCAGCTAGAGGGAAGTGGCCATACAACAATAGATGGAACAGACAGATCGATTAAGCCCGGAAGCCTTTTGCTGCTTAAACCAGGAGATTATTACAACTTAAAAATTGGTTACACCGACCCCGAGCGGCTGATCCCGCTAACTAAGGTGCACAGTCTTGATTACTATTTAATTATAAATGGGCCTATGGTGGAGCAATGGTGGGCTGAGCACGTCAACGAACCACTCGTTGAGATTGATTTGGAAGATCGTATATTAGCCATTTGGCGAGAGATTATGATGGAGCATCGACTAGACCCTACGAACATGAACGATATCGTTGAACATTTAACGTATGTATTGTTTCGCTACATGGAACGAACGTTAGCAGGGCCTGAACTTAGCGAAGCACATGGTTTGCCTCGAACTGTGCTCAAAATGAAGCAGTTTATTGAGCAATCTTCAGCCGATCCGTTCACGATTAAAGATGTTGCAGACCATGTTCAACTCAGCGAATCTCGTGCCTCTCATTTATTTAAGGGAGCAACAGGGAAGTCGATTATGGATTACGCCATAGATTGCCGCTTAAATATGGCATGTGAACGAATACTGCATGGCTATATGTCATTGGAACAAATCGCGGAGATGTGCGGTTTTCAGAGCTATACGTATTTTCATCGTACTTTTAAAAAGAGACTCGGCTTGTCCCCTAGCCAGTATCGCGAACAACGTACACTGGGTAGATGATCGTTAAAGTCCTGTGTAACGTTAACAGCTTACTTAATTGATATGGACAAAAGTGCAGTTATTTTATTTAAAATTGTGCTTTTAGAAACAAAATAGGACAAATATGCAGGTATTTTCAGCATAAATGGCTTAATGGAGCTAAAGCTGCAAAAATAACTGCATTTTTGCGGATAATTCCCCTTTTAAGCTCATTTATGGACTAATTAAATGCACTTTTGTCCATTTTTGCGAACTTAGCTTGTTACACATTGATGCGGACACACCTCAAATGTAAACAAACAGTGATAGCTTCCCGTTACCCTATACAGTTACCCAGTACACTTTCTGTACAGTTACCCAGCACGCTTTGATGAGTCTAGTTTAGTTTAATTATTAATTTGGCAGCACATATGGCGAAAGCGACTTGGCCTCCGATTTGAAATCAATAACGAAATGCGCAGGTTCATTTATGGATACAATTACAAATGCAATATGCAATTTGGGGTTCGAATTCAATTTTGTTTCACCTATAAAAGGGACAATCTAACAAGAATGTACACTAGAGAATACAACCCATCTCCCCGCTTATTTAACAGACAATTGGTATTTCCATGAACTTTGTATGGAGCTATTGCAACTTGAAACAATGTCTTATATGCTAAGGGTATCTCATTAAAATAATTTTCATGCCTATGATCTCATTTACGAAAATGATTTTTACATCAATATTGTAAAGGTTGATAGCTTTGTCTAGTATTCTACATGCTATTGAGCAGCGACATGATCAGTTCCATCAACAAGAAAGCAAGCTGGCTGCGTATATTTTGCAGTTCCCAAGCAATGTAGTCACTATGGGAATAACAGAATTGGCAGAACAGTCTGGCACCTCAGCAGCTACCGTGACGCGCTTTTGCAAGTCGTTTCATTTTCGTGGATTTCCCGACTTTAAGACGAAGCTTGCTGCCGATCTTGCACAACAGACATCGCCGCTAACTTATCAAGATATTATTGCAGGCAATCCGCTAGCGGATATTGTCAAAGCAATCGAGGCAAACCATATCCGTTCTATCGCAGATACTACTCGCCTACTGGATATACCATCTTTAACACGGGCAGTGACTGCATTGAATGGAGCGCGCCAAATTGATCTATATGGGGTTGCTACTTCCGGTATCGTAGCCCTTGATTTCTATCAGAAGCTGATTCGGATTGGCAAGCGGGCGACCGCATTCCAAGATCCACATATGCAAATTACATCAGCAGCCAATTTGACAGAAGAAGATGTTGTCGTCGCGATTTCCTATTCAGGGGAAACACCTGAGACGATTGAAGCGCTGCAATGCGCAAAGGAGCGCGGAGCAACGACGATATCACTTTCCAAGGTTGGTTCCAGCCGATTAGCAGAGCTGGCTGACATTAACTTATTCGCATCTTCATTAGAAGAAGGAATGCGCAGAGGAGATATGGCTTCTCGGATCGCTCAGTTGCACGTGATTGACACATTGTTCGCAGCTATGGTCAGTGAAGCATTCAACGACCATATTCCGATGCTAGAACAATCGTATCGCATGGTACGCAAGTACCGTAAAGATAAAGGGAGGTAATTGACATAATGAACATTATGACTTTTAACACAAACGAAGAATTGAACCAAATCGCAGCAGGTATTTTCGCAAGCCTTATCCAAACGAAGCCTACCGCTGTTCTTGGATTAGCAACAGGCAGCACGCCAATCGGTATTTACCAAGAGCTAATTCGCTTGAACGAGAAAGGCTATGTTGACTTTAAAGATGTAACATCTTACAACTTGGATGAATATTGCGGACTTCCGGCTGATCACCCAGAAACGTACCGTTCCTTCATGAACGCGCAATTGTTCAACCATGTTAATATCGATAAAGCAAAAACACATGTACCTAACGGCAATGCAGCTGACTTGGATGCAGAAAGCAAATTCTACGATGAGCAGCTTGCTAAAGCTTCAATCGATCTTCAATTGCTCGGTCTTGGCCACAACGGTCATATCGGCTTCAATGAACCAGACGCAGAGCTTCATGCAGGTACGCATGTCGTTAACTTGAAAGAAGAAACTCGTCAAGCGAATGCTCGTTTCTTCAACTCCATCGACGAAGTTCCTACACAAGCAATTACTATGGGTGTAGGTTCCATTCTTAAAGCGAAAATGGTCATGCTTGTCGTTCGCGGCGCAGAAAAAGCAGACATCGTTCACCGCGCTTTGACGGGTCCAATTACGACGGAAGTGCCAGCATCCTTGCTGCAAACACATCCTAACGTTGTGGTACTTCTCGACAAAGAGGCGGCGAAACATTTCCATGCATAAGACAACCTTTACGATTAAAAATGTACAAGTTGTGACGTTGAATGGCACGATTTCGAATGGAATTGTACGTGTCGTGGACGGACGTATTGCCTATATCGGCACGCAAGCACAACTAACAGAAGCAGAACAAGGTTGGCTATCCGATGCGATTGACGCTGATAACGGCTACTTGCTGCCTGGGTTCATCGATGTTCATGTCCACGGTGGTTTTGGCGCCGACTTCATGGATGCAACAGCAGAAGCTTACGATACGATTACAAAGTTCCATATGGAACATGGCACGACTGCGATGCTCGCAACATCGATGACACAGTCTCGTGAAGCGCTTAGCAGTGTAGTAGCTGCAGTTGAGTCTTACATCAACAACGGCTCATCCTATGCGCAGCTGGCAGGTCTACATTTGGAAGGACCATTCGTCAATCCGAAGTATAAAGGCGCTCAAAATGATGCCTATATGATGGACCCGCAGTTAGAGTGGCTGCAAGAGTGGCATGAGCAGCATCCTGGTATTATGAAGCAGCTAACACTTGCGCCTGAGCGCAATGAATCGCTCGAAGCGATTCGCTGGTGCCGGGCTCACGGCATTAACGTGGCTGCTGGTCATACAGGTGCAACATACGATGAGATGACTGTCGCTGCAAATGCAGGCTTGAATCAAGCTGTGCATACGTTCAACGCTATGACGGGCGTACACCATCGCGATCCTGGCGTTGCAGGTGCAGTGTTAACAGATGACCGTATCACGGCAGAAATTATTGCCGACGGCATTCACGTTCACCCAGCTTGCATCAAGCTGCTTGCTCGCGCCAAAGCACCTGGCAAGCTTGTGCTCATTACTGACGCAATGGCAGCTGCAGGCATGCCAGATGGTCAATATGAGCTTGGCGGCCTCGCGGTAACAATGAAGGACGGCGAATGCCGCCTTACAGAGGGCGGAGCGCTTGCTGGCAGCACATTGACGATGATCGAAGCGGTTCGCTTCGTCATCAACCAAGTAGGCTTGTCGCTTGAAGAGGCTTCCCGTCTAGCGAGCATCAATCCTGCTCAACTGATCGGCATTGATGAAGTGACGGGCAGCATCGAAGTTGGCAAGCAAGCTGACCTTGTGCTAACAGACCGTGACCTGAACGTCAAAGACGTATGGGTGAAAGGAACGGCTAAAGGTTAAATTTTAAACGCATAGCTTACGTACATTAATAATGCACCTCTTGCATTACTCTAAATGATCAGAGCTATATTACAATAAAACCTTCAATACCACTTGAAATAGACTAGGGACTGCCCTGTCTCCCTTAGTGGTATTGAAGGTTTTTCTATATGCAAATGAAACATGGTGTTCAATAATTCGCAACAAAAAGTGCCCTGCCCCGTATAACATAAACGTATATTCGTAATTATCATTTGCATATTGTTATATTCACAACTTGCAAATGTAGCAAGAAGTTTAATCTTTATGTATATGTATTTTATCTATCTTTAATTGAAACAGGTGACCTATTATCATTCTATTCTTATATCCACACGCTCTCACGCTCTGCCTGTAGAGGAATAGCTAATTCCCTTGGTGTCCTTTACGGGCGGAGCCTCTTTCCAAGGGAGCGTGATGGCATGAAGCCTCATAACAAAAATCGCAACAAAGCATTTGCTAGACATCAAAGAAAGCGGATTATCCGACGCAAGAAGCTAATAGCAGCTCGGTTGGAATGGCAGGTCAAATATGAAGGCCGCTTCGCCAAAGGCAAAGTACATTGTTCTTGCTCGATGTGCAGCGAGAAGACGAAACAGCACGGGTATCCGAAATCACAGTTGGTGAAAATGATGAATTGTCATGAACAATTGCTCACATGGGGTTTTTAAATCTTGTTGATCCGTTAAAGTGATTAATACATACTTAATCTCCGCTCAATATAGAAAGTGACTGTATACTAATAGACAGTCACTTTTTTCATTACGTATGTATCAAAATAAAAGAAAAGATCTTCACTACTACCCTTCAGAACGATGGAGTCTCTGAGAGAGTAGCAATAAAGATCTTTCGGATTTTATAATTAATTTATTTTTGCACTTTAATACGGTAGCTATATTCCAAGTATTTATGAATGCGCTTGAAATCAGAAGGGGTCAATTGTTTCAAACGTTTATGCTTCCCTTCACGTGCGATAATAATACCGATTGTTTCTGCTGCCAATGCTGTATTTGGCATAATACGAACACTTCCATATGCTGTTGCAGTCGCACCAACATTTTTTCCAGCGACAATTACATTCTCGTACTCCTTCAACATAAATGAGCGAAGTGGAATACCGTAACGATCTGGTTTGCCCAATGTAATGCCTTTAGGGACGGATTTCGTGCCTTGCAAATCAACAGGGTAACTGCCAATACTTACATTATCCCAGAACATTTTGCCAGACATAACATCTTCATAATTAATGATATAGTCGGTTTCAAATCGATTATAATCACGGATATATAAATAATCCGGGAACCCATCTAATTGTGCATGTTCGTATCCAGGGATGTTTTTCTTCAAAAATTGCAGCACTCTTGGTGCTTCTTTAATTGCCTTTTCTCGTGCTTTACGTACTGACTCTGGATTAGCTGGATCAACATCAAATATTAAAAAGGCATTCATGATTACTTTTCCATTTAACTGGTATGTCGTGTTAAGCCCTCTCAGCATCAGTTGAGAATCGTTAGGCTTGAATTTAGCGGTAACATTACTAAAACCTGTCGCATAATTCCAATCTACATATGTACCTGGACCGTACTTTTTGGCTACATTCGTTAATGGATAGTCCTTGAGCACCGCTTGATGCAGTTTGGGCCAATTCACATTTTTAAATTTAAGCATTAACGTTGCTGCCATATAATCCGGCTTTTTACTTTTATACACCGTTTCGACACCGGGAATTCGCTTAACTCCCAATTTACCAGTCAATGCATTGTGGTCCGTGTTTTCTACCCAATAGTCCGCTTTGACCGTATAAGTCTTTTTATCTTTAGCTATGTATGTAATTGAATCAACCGTCTTTAACTTATCCCTTTTACCCATGCTGACTTTTTTAATTGTAATTCCACTTCTTAAAGGTATCCCTTTAATTAGCTGATTATAATATCTTGTAAATTGTTCATGTGTACGAATGTTTTTAGATTTGTAGCCATCGTATAATTTCTTCATCTCACCTTGTACGAGACTACGTTTACGCTTATCATTCGGTTCATCCAACACTTGCATCTGTCCCTGAATAAGCTGACCGCCCGGCTTCTCTCTTGGATCAAGTACAAGTACTTTTAAGCCGTTCTTATGCGCTGCCTTTGCCAGCATCATTCCTTCTACTTCACTGCCTATAAGGACGATGTCATAGGTACTGCATCCATTTCCACAGGAAGCTCCTGATGCCATAACATATTGATGAGGCAATAAGATAGCGACAACAAGAAGCAACGCTATCGTTTTTACATAGAACTTATTTTCACCTTTTCCTCTGCCTCGTTCTGAAAAGTTACCCCACATTCTCTTCATAACCGCTCCTCTTTATTGCTAAAATTTTTGTGTTTACCCCAAATCAATATAACACAAATTACCAAATTAAAAAATATATTTTTTAAATTTTTCACTTGAAATACAAAAAAATAAAGCGTCCCCGCCAGTACCTGTAAAGCACTGTGTCGGACGCTCAAGTATATCTGATGCAAGCTGCTTGAACTTGCTCATCCCATAACCTTCTATTCCTGCTTACCGTAGGTGACAGTAAAGGCAAGATTACAAAGGTTAAACGATAAGGGCGTGAACTGCTATCAGATTTTTAACTCCCCAAGCTTAATTAGCTGGACAACCGCTTGTGAACGACCTTTAACATTTAGCTTCTGCATCACATTCGAGATGTGGTTTCGAACCGTTTTCTCGCTTATGAATAGCTGCTGCGCGATGTCACGGGTCGTCTTGTCTTGTACGAGCAATTCAAAGACTTCACGTTCACGGTTGGTTAAAAGGAATTTGCTCTTGTGATCGCTGCCCTTCAAGTGTCACCCCTCCTTGCCCGAGTTTTTGTAGATTTAACAAGGTTAAGGGATACAGTCAAAGTTATAGTATGAAGGGCACTTACACTTGGTGCTGAGCACAGAAAAAATGGGCTGTGTCTTGAGCTCCGTTACCAAAGTAGCTTGTACTCTTGATAACGACTCATCGACAACAGCCCAGTTAAAGGTTACATTATACTATTTTACAGCATGCCCTGCATTTGTTGGGAAGATCCGTCTCGTCATCTCATTGAACTCTACCGCAAAGCCTTGGAACGGATGGCCCGCTTTTACATGCTCCGCATATTGAGACATACGATCTACAAAGTTCGGATCTTCTGACACATATACATTTTTGACGTTGGGAGACGCTTTTTTCACTTCATGCGCAATTTTCGATTTCAAATCTTTAGACAGTGCTTTGTTCCCTGTGTTCGCTTTATTTACGCTACCATTCCTATGCGTAGAAGCGGTTGTCACCGCGACATAAGCACTGTCGTTGCTTTGTACAACGTAAGCACGATGAACACCCGGAATCGCAGCTACCTTATCAGCCGCTTTTTGGCTCAAACTCATGTTTTGACCCGTATACGGCATGTTACGATTCGTATTGTTGCTTCGATAGCCATGGTTATAACCATTGTAGCCGTAGCCACTTATGCCATCATTGCGATTGTAATTATTGTAATTACGATAATAATTGCCATCCGTATTATATGGAGTGCCATATCCATTAGGATAACCGTATCCATTTGTACCTGATGTCCCATATGGAGCCATTCCATTTTGGTAATTAGACGTCGTATTCGGGTACGCACCTTTTGTCGTTGTTCCGTTATTGTAACATCCCGTCAAACCTGTCATCATGACCATTGCTGCTGTCATTGTCAGTAGCGCTGCCTTCATACGCATGAACGTGTTCCTCCTTATGATGAGTATTGATAAGATGCCGCCATCTGTTATCATGCTCATCAGGCACGCTGCAAATGCTAATAAAAAGTTGGTATTGAACTACTGCATCACTTACAACTGCATATCGCTAAAGGATGTCCAATACTGCCATGCACCAGCTTCTAAATGACTGTAAAGCAAGGACAACTTGCCCACACGGGAAAGAGCTGACATACATACAATGGTAACAAGCATTTGAAGGCATTCACCCTACATCGCTGGAGGCGAATAAGATTGAAAATTCTGTTCACGTTCTATGTGCCAAGCGGAGGAATTGATACGCTCAATCGCCAGCGCTGTCAAGTACTCAAACAAGTAGGCATCGAAGGTCATCTCCTCTATACGACCCCAGGGAGCGTTATCCGTAACCCGACCTCCATTCCTATGTACACGACATCGTTTGACGAGGATATCTCACAACTTATTCGTACTCACCGTTATCAGCTTATTATCGTTTCTTCAGATTATTTAATGCTGGAGCGACTTCGTAGACTTGGATACAGAGGTCCTATTCTTTATGAAGCACAGGGACTCGGCCATATTAGCCTTGCAGAACAAACCGTAAAGGAAGCGGCTCCCTACTTAAGACAATACGCTGCTGGTGTTCATCTCCCCAAAACAGCTCACCTTATCCAATTGTTTCGCAAGTACTGTCCATGGCTCCCACAATACTCCTTCCCAAATGTAGTCAACACGGATACGATTCATTATAAATACAATCCACCTGTACCCAACCCTATTATTGCTTGGGTAGGGAGATTAGAAGCAAATAAGAACTGGAAGCACTTTTTAGAAATTGGCTATTGGATGCATTATTATATGCCCAATGTCCGATTATGGATGTTTTACGATTCGACAATATATACGGAAGAGGATCGGCAACAATTCGAGCCCTTCATTCAAAAATTGAACTTGCAAAATATTTTGACGATTCGTGATCGTGTGCCTCACGCTCATATGTCAGATTACTATTCGATGATCGGTGACTCAGGAGGATTCCTACTCTCTACATCCCAAGCCGAGGGATTCGGCTATGCAGTTGCTGAAGCAATGAGCTGCCGCTGCCCTGTTCTCAGTACAGATTCAGATGGTGTACGCGCATTTATTACACATAATATTACCGGGAAATTTTATCCTTTCGGCTACATTGAACAGGCTGTCCAAGAGGGGCGCTCACTTATTTCCGATCAAGCTTTACGAGCTTCTATACGAGAACAAGGAGTTTATCATATCAAAAATCAATTTTCACCAAGCAAATATCAAGCTGATTTTCTTAATATGGTGAATCAGGTGCTTGTCCTCACACACAACAAGCGTAAATAAACAAACATCCAATCCTACGTTCGTTTCATCCATAGGATTGGATGTTTTTAGTTTTTTTTATTGTATACGATACAGCTAGACAGATTGAAATGCGGCAGCATACTGCCATGTTAATGCCAGCCCTTGATGTAAGGAATAGCTGGGCCGCCAAGTAGAAAGCTGCTGGAGCTTATTTGCACTTAGACAGCTATGTCGTATATCACCAATTCGCTTTTCTCCCCATTGCCGCTCAATGTTTCTACCTGACAATTGTTCATAAATAAGGCTCAGCTCGTTAATGGAAACCGATTTGCCTGTACTAACATTGAACGTATCATACAAGTGATACTCAGCAACAGATTGGATAGCACCTGACACATCTTTTACATAAATAAAATCCCTGGTTTGCTCCCCGTCTCCATGAATAAGGAGCGGCTTATTGTGCAAAATACGATCAGTGAATAGTGCAATGACTCCACCTTCCCCTTTCGGCGTTTGTCGAGGTCCATATACATTGGCAAATCGAAGGATGGAGGATCGAAGTTCATATTGCTGTGAAAATAAGCGAATGTATTGTTCAGCTGTCCATTTGGATAACCCATAGCATGAGCTTGGTTGAAGAGAATCGTTTTCGGTAATCGTTGTATGGGATTGATCGCCATATATGGCAGAAGTGGATGCAAAGATGAAGTGAGTGTTTTTTAAAGAAGTGCAAGCCTGCAACAATCGAATCGTACCGCTTGCATTTACAGCTAAATCGTCATACGGATTTTCCTGAGACTGCTTCACATCGGCTTGAGCCGCTAAATGTACAATTACGTCTGGCTGTATAGAATGTATAAGCGACACTACAGCACGTCGGCGAATATCACCAGCATGTATAAGAGCTGAAGGGTGAAGCCAATCGCGACTGCCCGTACTAAAATTGTCTAGTACATGTACTTCGTGGCCATTGGATATCAAATCTTCCACAACGTGAGACCCGATAAATCCAGCCCCTCCGGTAACAATAATACGCATCATGCCACTTTCCTTCCTATGAGGGATACATGAATTGATTTGCTGCTTCCTTTGCTCATATTAACTTGTAATCTCCGCAAATGACAACATTCCCCATTCATGAATGATGTGTCCCCTACGGTTGTACACACGAAGAATAATATCTAATGGATGACGACCCGAAATCGTCGTGTAGAGTTGAACGACAATTTTTCCACCTAGAAGCCGAATATCAGATAACTGCACTTCAGCATTAGGGAAGCCCGCAGGCATTAATCGGTGAAGATGTTGTGCAAACACGGCATCGTTTGCCGTAAGCCTGACTAGTAAGTTTGACTGCTGGGGGCATTGATTGCGGACAAACAACGTAATTTTGTCATAGGGAGCTTTTCCGTTCCGCTCAACATTATCAATTTGTTGCGAGTAATATACGCTCATAGTATCTTCTCCTCGCTATTTTCAACTTTCATTAGCGATATCGTGATTACGATATGCTAGCACTACCCGATTGGCAACGTACTCCTATTTCATTCTCCGTCCATTTCACAGCTTATCTAGGTGGACTGCCTATACAACTTTGCTGCGCTCCCCATATATTAGAGCATCTAACGATGACAGTAGGGGGGTTGCGAATGAAAATACTACTTGCAACATATTGGGAAATTCCCCACCTCGGCGGTGTATGGCCCCTAATGGAGCGACTAGCACATGATCTTCGGGCTAGAGGCCATGAGGTAGACATTTTCGGCAACAATGTTCATTACTATCATCTTGTCAATCAGCAGCGCCGCTTCATCAAGTCCCATTATTCACCGTTGATCGAAACTCATTTGAATCATACGCCCCTCAGTGCCAACGCTGTCGTCTATCATACTGAAGTAGATCGCTTAATTATGGAGCTCACTGCATCTACACTAAACCTAGGTCAGTACGACCTCATTCATACGCACGACGCCATTTCCGCCCGCTCTATCGCTCGAGTAAAGCCCCCGCATGTCCCGCTCTTAGTTAACCCACACGGATCACTACTTGGCGAGATTAAGCTGCTTATCGACTCACATGCTTTGCCGAGCAGCAACTTTGATCTACTCTATACTTACTATTCCTCGCTAGAAAAAAGAGGCATCCTATCCGCCAATCATGCACTGGCCGCCTCCAGCTGGCTGAAGCGAATATTAGGCCAAGATTATCAGGTGCCAGAAACCCATATAAGTGTATTTCCATATGGAATCGATACGGCGCGCTTCCACGCCCAGATGCATGTGCCTAATGAGGCTGTTGTACCTCCCTATAAAAAAGTCATTACCTATGCAGGCCGCTTCGTTCACCTCAAAGGGATTCAAGTATTGCTTAACGCCTTGTCTACGTTAAAACAAATTAGGCAGGACTGGGTGTGTTGGCTTATTGGTGAAGGCGATAACAAAAGTGAGTATATACAACAAGCCGAATCACTCGGATTAGGCTCTGATGTCGTGTTTTGGGGAGCTCGTTCCGACGTCCCTCGCTTCATGGCATTGACTGATATTTATGTGCAGCCTAGTTTGCAAGATAATCAACCACTCTCTGTTATTGAGGCGCAAATTGCTGGCTGTGCTGTTATCGTCTCCTCGGCGAGCGGATTACCAGAAATGGTTCAACATGGGGCAACAGGGGTCGTCGTCCCTGCAAACGACAGTGATTCTTTATTTCGTCATTTGCACCATTTGCTACAGTATGATACGCAAAGAGTTCAGCTCGGACAGCATGCTCAACATGTCGGTATGCATCAGTGGTCTTTGGCACGATACAATCACGATATGTTTCACTTATATCAGCGTCTTACCGGGAAGCCAGTATAGCGATACTGCGTTTTGCAACCCAACCCTGACATTTTACTTATAAAGCTGTGATTTCTTATGAAGGGGGTGCCACTATGCGAGTGCCTGGTCAATTGTACAGCAATTTATTTTTGACCGCGTCATCTGTGCCAGAGCTGCTTGTCGAGGATTCTATATGGAACGAAGTATATCACTGGCTGCCGAAGCATTATTCCATCCCTGATCTTGATGTCATTGCTCCCGTCTTGGAACAATACAAAAAACAAACGGGAGAAGGATAAGCGACGTATCCACCCTCTTTTAATAACACAAAAAAGAAGTGCCGTCCAGAGCGACTTAAGGCGGACGGTACTTCTTTTTTATTTTGATAAGATTGTCTTGTCTATCTATTATCTGATAACGACAGCCGTTCCACTAGCCGCCACCATAAGCATGCCATCACGTATCACTTCATAATCAATATCAATGCCGACAATTGCATTTGCACCGCGCGTGCCAGCTTGATGTTTCATTTCAGTAAGCGCAATATCACGTGCTTCTTTAAGCTTGCTCTCATAGGCACCTGAACGACCACCTACAATATCTCTGACCGAAGCAAAAATATCCCTCACCACGTTAGCACCCATAATCGCTTCCCCATTTACAATGCCAACGTACTGGGCAATCTCCTTGCCTTGAATCGACGAAGTCGTTGAAAGAATCATCGGTTACTGCCTCCTAAGATGTAATTCGTAATTCGCCTTAGTATACATAGTTCAAGCTATTTTTATCAGTTGGCGATTGTGAAACCCATCATGGAGGCAGTATCGTTATTACAGCTTCACCCGCTGCAAGCGGAGTGCATTTAATACAACAGACACAGAGCTTAGAGCCATCGCTGCACCGGCCAACCACGGCGCCAACAAGCCGATAGCTGCAATGGGAATACCCAATGAATTATAAGCCAACGCCCAGAACAAGTTCTGACGAATGTTACGCATTGTCTTACGGCTCATCGTAATCGCATCTGGAATACTTCTTAAGTCACCACGCATAAGCGTTACGTCCGCTGCTTCCATCGCCACATCTGTACCTGTACCGATTGCCATACCAATGTCGGCTGTAGCTAATGCTGGCGCGTCATTGATACCGTCACCGACCATAGCCACTTTTTTACCCTGTGCTTGCAGCTTTTTAATTTCCGCCGCTTTTCCTTCTGGAAGCACCTCGGCTAGCACATGATCGATGCCTGCTTGCTTCGCAATTGCTCTCGCTGTACGCTCATTGTCACCCGTCATCATAATTACTTCAAGACCGAGCTGCTTGAGACGCGCAATCGCTTCTTGCGATGTTTCTTTAATCGTATCTGCTACCGCTACTAGACCGGCAAATTGGCCATCGATAGCAACAAGCATTGCTGTCTTGCCTGTATCTTCAAGCTGCTGCATCTGTTCAAATGCTTGCTCGCAAGCGATATTGTACTTCGCCATCAGCTTACGTGTACCAACCAATACGTCACGGCCTTCTACAACCGCACGGATACCATACCCCGGGATCGCTTCGAACTGCTCGGATGCTGGCATTTCAATGCCTTTTGCAGCAATGCCTGCTACGATTGCTTCTGCCAACGGATGCTCCGAGTTCTTTTCTGCTGAACCTACCAAGCGCAAGAACGTTGCTTCATCCACATTAGCCGTCACAACGTCCGTCAACTCAGGCTGGCCTTTTGTAACTGTACCTGTCTTATCCAGCACTACTGTCTCAATACGATGCGTAGACTCTAAGTGCTCGCCACCTTTGAACAAAATACCTAATTCAGCAGCGCGTCCCGAACCAGCCATAATCGAAGTTGGTGTTGCCAAACCTAATGCACATGGACAAGCAATAACGAGTATAGCAATTGAAATTTCTAGAGCTGTGCTGAATTCACCCGGCGCAACCCAGAAGAACCATACTAGAAAAGCAATCACGCTTATTGCGACAACAATCGGAACAAAAATACCTGAAATTTGATCCGCTACACGTTGAATCGGAGCTTTGGAACCTTGCGCCTCTTCTACTACTTTAATAATTTGAGCAAGTGCCGTTTCTTTACCTACCTTTGTTGCACGAATACGAAGGACACCATTTTTATTAATGGTAGCTCCGATGACCTCATCGCCGACTTTTTTCTCAACCGGAATACTTTCTCCCGTCAGCATCGACTCATCAATGGATGAAGTACCAGCTACGACAACACCATCAACCGCTACTTTCTCGCCTGGCTTAACGACGACAATATCATCAATGACAACTTCATCAGTTGGAATCGTTATTTCTTGACCATCTCTTATGACAAGAGCTGTTTTCGACTGCAATCCCATTAATTTTTTGATCGCTTGCGAAGAACGACCTTTGGCAACCATTTCAAACAATTTCCCTAAAATAATCAACGTAATCAATACAGCACTCGTTTCATAATAAAGGGCAGGTGCGTGTCCCTGATGAGCTGATGTAGACCATTCAAACGATAAATACAAACTGTAGAAATAAGCAGCTGACGTACCTAATGCGACGAGTACATCCATATTAGCACTCTTATTGCGCAAAGCCTTATAAGCGCCAACGTAGAACTGCCACCCGATAATAAATTGAACCGGCGTTGCCAACGCGAATTGGAACCAAGGGTTCATAAATATTTCAGGGAGCCAAATAAACGAAGTAAAGGAGAAATGGCTTACCATCGCCCATAGGAGCGGGAAAGAAACGATAGCAGACACGATAAATTTAATTTTTTGCGTCTTAATTTCCTTCTCACGATACCCCTCTTGGGTATCCTCATCCGACTTGCGATGCGCTTTGTATCCGAGCTGCGCAACCTTGCCCTGAATGTTATCAATCGTTACTTCCGCACCGTTAAACTCTACATGAGCTGTCTCCAGCGCAAAATTAACAGAAGCATTTGTTACACCAGGAAGCTTATTTAACCCTTTTTCAATTCTCGTGGCACAAGCCGCGCACGTCATGCCTGTTATTGCAAGATCAACGTTTTCTTTTACCGTCTTGTAACCTAGTTTCTCAACTGCCTTCTCCAACTGTTCCATTTGCACTTGATCAGCTTGATAAGTAACAGAGGCACGTTCCAAAGCAAAGTTTACATTCGCATCAGTGACGCCATCTAACTTCTTCAATCCTTTTTCAATACGGTTCGCACATGCTGCGCAGGTCATACCTGATATTTGCAGCGAGGTTTGCTTCAAACTAGCCGATTGCTCCGACATTGTTATCCCTCCAGTTTAAATAATAGGATTATGTTGATTAAAATTGCTATCCATAGCAGCCTTCCATTCTGCTCGAACAACAACTTGCGCTTGCTTCGATAATCAAATAATATACCCCCCACCCCTATATTGTCAACCCTATTATTTCCTATATTTTATCCTTTATGCTGATTTACTTATTCGAACTGCTGCTTTATGTATAAACAAGCATAACCCTTCGGCACACGAAGGAATGGATCTTCCTTGTATGACAAAGGGCCTGTTTCCTCCCTGTAACATTCATGATGTACTCCGTTCAACGTCTAGACAATTGGTTAATCAAATGTCTTAAATGAGGATGATAACATTGATTCGTCCTTTTCACTTCTTGCTGTATCGCACCTTGATGGCGAATGGTTCCCATCGCTTCATGACGACGATAGGCTGTTAACGAAACATTTAGAAAATGAAATTTATAACCTGCCAGCATCGTTCGATACCATAAATCTAGGTCATGCGTATACGGTAAATGTTCATTAAACACACCAACGCGTTCAAACAAACTGCGGTGCATCATAACGGTACAACCGTTAATCGGATTGGAATGTAGGAAGCTTCGATAGAAATCTAGATCATGTTGAAATAGGAGTGCGGCATTCGTAGACGTCACGTTATCAAAAGGGTCGATATAGTCAAAATTCGTATAGCTAATAATAGATTGTCGTTCCTGCATAAAATGAACTTGCTGGCGGATTTTATCAGGGTAGAAGCGATCATCAGAACTCAACCAAGCAATATACTGCCCTGAAGCATATTTAATCGCATGATTTAACGCTGAAGCCGTACCACCATTTGCTTTGCCTAAATAATGAACGCTCGGTACAAATTGACGCACTCGATCTGCATATTGAGTCGAACCATCATCAACGACGATAATTTCGATGTTCGGATAGGTTTGATTCAACGCACTTGCAACGGCCCTATCCACATAAGGGTCATTATAGAAAGGCATAATAATCGTTACTAAAGGCTGCATTGCTATACAGTCACCTCCTCAGTTGGCGAAAATAATTCAAAATGTCCGCTACTGATTCTGTAAACGAATATTTGGGTTTCCAGCCCCAACTTTCAAGCACGGGCAGTACTTCCTCCTGATCGTTATTTATTTTTCCGCTGCTCTCTGTAGACTTTGATGACATAGATGAGAATTCAGCTAGCGGTGTCGTGTCTTTCCATTGATACGGAATAGTTGCGGTAGCCATATTTTGAAATACTTCCGATACTTCCTCTAACGCTCTCACTCGTCCACTCTCTACCCGATAGATGCGGCTGTTCGCACCATTTTGCAAAATATGTGCGTATGCTGCCACTGCATCTCTTACGTCCAAATAATCTCTCCAATCCGCTCGCGAACTAAAGGTGAACGGCTGTTCAGGCTCCCCACGCTCACATCGTGCTACATAATTACCTAATAGAGCACATATGCCTGTAGAAGGTCCAGGCCCAATCAAATTAGACGGTTCAGCCATCATAATATGCATCGGATACAGTTGAGACCATGCTAATGCAGCTTGTTCTTGAAACCATTTGCTAATCGCGTATGGATGCAAGTTAGAACTGGAAGCAGCTGGCGCAGATTTCAGCTTGGAAGTAATGACGAGCACCCGTGTATCTGGAAACTCTCGCACTGACTCCAAAACATGCACCGTCCCAAGCATATTAATATGCATCGCTTCAGCAGGTGCCCGCCAAGATTGCTGCACCGCATTCATGCCTGCCAGATGAAGCACATATTGCGGTGATACTTGCTGCATAAAGTGACGCAGTGCCTTCGGCTTCAATATATCCACTTCGATTTGATTGATCGATAACGTAGAATCGAATGACACCCTTCGTCTCACGAAAGCAGTTACTTTCATACCCAAAGCAGCAAGTGTCTGACACGCATGCACACCTGTAAACCCAGACGCTCCTGTCACGACAATCGAAGCGTCCTTCATTGGCGCTTCATCCAGTCCGCTAACTCTTCCAACATCGCTGGATACGGTTTGACTCTATAATCAGCATCTTCACGTGTATTTACGAGCGATTTATCACCTTCATATTTCTCATCTGGCACAATATTCACATCCAGCTTGCCAAATGCTTGCTGGAATAAATTGAGCAACTCGTACTTACTAATTGGGATCGGATAAGAGAGATGAATAAGTCCGTAAATAGGGCGTTGTACATAATATTCAATCGCTTTTGCTAACTCTAACGTAGTTACTCCGTTCCAATATACTCTTTTATAGCCTTTCACTTCCCCTTCTTGCTTCAAAAACCATTCCAGCAGTCCAATGCCATGGGGACGAATTTCAGGTCCTACAATGGATGTGCGAATCGTTAAATGAGGGTTATGTTGTTTTAATTCGCCCAGTGCTTTCGTTACAGAATACGTGGACGTCCCATCTGGCTTGTCATTTTCAATATACTTGCCGCTCTTGCCTGAGAACACGCAATCTGTACTTATGTGTATCACTTTAGCGCCAATATGATCGGCTTTCCGTCGCAACTGGTGCGGCAGCCACGCATTTACTTGATAAGCTTCAAGCGGGGCACGCTCTGCCTCTTCATTTAAGATACCTGCTGCATTAATAATGACCTGCGGACGCACCGTTTCGATTAGCGTATCAAGATTCGTTCCGTCTGTGACATCGAGTACTAAAGACGCTTCATCTTCGATGTCTCGTGACGTGTAGAATACATGATAATCAGGCTTTTGACGGAAATAACGGACCAATATATGGCCCGCCATCCCATTACCGCCTATAATTAGCAGCTTCATTAAAGGAAGCCCCCTCGTTGCAGCATCAGATGAATTTCTTCCTTGCTTATGACATTTTGCTCGGAACTGAAGCTATTGAATTCAACAGACGGGTATAAGGCATACTTCTCTCTTAATCCTGGAATATCTAGTGTCGGTAAAATAACAAGATATTGTTCGTCGTAGACGACCGTTGTTAAGCTTTCATAGTCACTCATCAATATTTCATGAATTTTCTCGCCTGGTCGTATCCCTTTTTCAATAATCGATACGCCTTCTACACTAGATGCTTCAATAAGTACTTCAGCAAGATCAACGATGCGGCAAGTTGGCATGGTCATAACAAATATTTCACCGCCATGGCTTTCTTCGGAAGCCTTAAACAGCAGTGTTATCGCATCTTGAAGTGTTAAGAAGAATCGAGTCATTTTCATATCGGTAATGCCAACTTGACGCTTGCTGTGAATCTGATCCTTAAATAAATGCACAACAGAACCATTCGTGCCAAGCACGTTCCCTCCACGCACACACACGAATTGCGTGCTTGAAGGAAGCAAGTTCGCATAAACGATTAGCTTCTCTCCGATCGCTTTCGTCATTCCGTAAAAGTTCGAAGGATTGGCCGCCTTATCCGTTGAAATGTAGATTACTTTTTTGACTCGATTCTCGATTGCTGCCTCGATCACATTTTGGGTTCCAACCACATTCGTTTTCAATGCCTCATAGGGCTGTTCTTCACATACGGGAACATGCTTGAGCGCTGCAAGATGGTACACATAGTCCACGTCTTTACACGCTGTTCGAAGCGCTTGTAGGTCTCGGATATCTCCGATACAGAAGCTAAGGCTGCTATTTTCAAATTCTCGGCTCATTGCAACCTGACTTGATTCGTTACGTGAGAATACGATAATTTCCTTCGGTTGCTGTGGCAGCAATTGACGTATCAGTTCATATCCCCACGATCCCGTACCACCGGTCACAAGGATGCGCTTATTCTTAAACATCCATTTTCCCTCCAAGCAAAAATTTCACCACAGTATGTGAAACATGGGGCTCTAAGTACCCATTTGGACATTCCCAACTAGTCGGAAGTGAAGTCATTACGCCAACGGCTTCTACAATGTGCTTCGGCTTTAGTCCGCTAACGATGTTACTCCCACAATCGACTGTCTCAGGACGTTCTGTCGTGTTGCGTATCGTCACAGTAGGAACGTGAAAAATACAGCACTCCTCTTGGACCGTACCACTATCTGTAATCGCACAAGCTGCATGCTGCTCCAGCTTCACGAAATCAAAAAATCCAAAGGGCTCATAGCATTCTACCAAAGGGTTCAGCGACAAATGTGGAGTACTCTCCATCCTAGCTCTCGTACGAGGATGAACACTGCAAATGATTCGCTTGCCATAGCGTTCAGCCGTCTCATTTAAACTTTGCATAATTTGCTGCAAATGCTCTGCGCAATCCACATTTTCGGCCCGATGAGTTGTCACAATAAAATAATCTCCACGCCGCAAATTCAGCCTCGTCAATATCGTGCTTGCTTCAATTTTCGACTTATAATGTACCAACACCTCATAGATCGGGTTGCCTGTCAGTATGATTCGCTGGCTAGGGATGCCTTCCTTAATGAGATGCTTCTTGCTCTGCTCGGTGTATGGCATATTAATGCTCGACACTGTATCAATGATGCGCCTATTTTTCTCCTCAGGAACTCGCAAATCGAAGCAGCGATTACCTGCCTCCATATGCACAACAGGAATCCCTAATCGTTCTACAACGATCGCACTCAATGCACTGTTCGTATCACCGAGCAAAAGCACGCGATCTGGTTTCTCCTTAAGGCATATTTTTTCAATCTCACGAAACATAATCGAGAGCTGCTCACCTACACTCTGCTGCTGATCGAACAACTTATAGTCTGGTGATCGCAGTCCCATTTCCTCGAAAAAGATATCGCTTAATGTGTGAGTGAAATTTTGACCAGTGTGAACAACGATATGTTTTTCCGCCAATTGATCGAGCTGCTTCATAATCAGACTAAGTCTAATAATTTCTGGTCTTGTACCCAAAATAGTCATGACACGCATCGCTTCCTCATTCACCTCCTGCTCGCAGTTCGCAGCACCTTGCGCATTCGTCTAACGTTCTTCTTTCGCTTTCTTCGCCTTTGCCGCGCCGATGATAGTGGTGATTTGTGCGGTCTGGTTGCTCTAGATACGGTAGACGCTTTACGACGATTTCGAATAGATGGGGATTTGCGTGATGATTTTGGGGATAGCCGAACTCTTCGTGGTTTACTGGATTGTTTGCGCTTGTGAATAGGCTTCCGGGGACGTGAAGACCTTACCACTTCATTAGCATCTTTCGGAAGATCATGTTGACTCTCAGCTGTACTTGTCTGCACAGGAATGATTGTTCGCTTATGTGCACGAAAGAGGTTCCAAAATGCAGTTAGCAGACTTCGATAATGCTCGATACCATACACTTGTCTAACTACGTTGTAGTTATGAATACCAACTGCTGTCCGTTGTTCTGGGCTGCTTATCAATCCATTGACAATATCGGACAATTCTCGCCAGTTCCCCACATCCGCAATAAAACGCTCATTGCCCATGGATTGCTGTATTTCTTCTAATCCTCCTGAGCGATAGACGACAATAGGCTTGCCGAAGATGAGCCCTTCAAGTGCTGTCATGCCAAACCCTTCGGGAAAGAGACTCGGGGTCACAACAACATCAATAGCTGGGTATACATGCTGAATCTTGTTCTCGAAACCAGCAAATTGGAATTTGTCCTTTAATGAAGAGCGCTGCACAAGCTGCTGACATCGCTCGAAATAATCTTGATGAGCGGGGCATCCAATAACGATGAAGCGCGTTGACGTATTTCTTTCTGCAACTTGCATCGCCATCCACACGAAATGTTCCAGTCCTTTTTGGGCAGTTATCGTTGCTGCAACATACCCAACTAAGCACATTTCTGGAGCGATGCCTAATTCGACGCGTTTCTTCGCTCTTGACTGAGGCCATAAGTCAGGCTCCAATGCTTTGTCGTCCCATGAAGGAGGAAGTGTAAACAGAACAGGGGGCGAAGAGGTGGGGAAAGCTTGAGGATAGCGTGTCATAAAGGCCACTGCCGATTGAGATATACCGATAACTGCCTCTGCATACTGATGTACAATCGCTGCTGCATGGATTGTATACGCATTGTCTGGGATCTTCTCAGTAATCTGCCAAATGACAGGAATGTTCAGCGATTGAGCTGCTACTGCTGGGATAGCATGCACACACGTATTTGTCAGCACATAATCAGGAGCTAGACGTTGAAGCAAGCCAACAACCGCATCCCATTCCGAGTGTGCACGTAATTGCTCCAATTCATTATGCAGATCAGCATGAGGTTCCATCATGGAGTAGAACAATCGGCAAGGCTGAACATAGTAGGAGATCCCTGCATTCACTGCCTCTTGTGACAATATCCCTTCCTGAGGCACGATCAGAATGCATTCGAAGTTGAAGTTGGTCCGAAGTTCACGCATGAGAAAGAGGATTAATTTCTCTGCACCTGTAATATACGTTTGATTACATAAATGAGAGAAGCACACGATACGTGATCTCATAGCAGTTACCTGTCGACCGATAGGTCACAGGGTCAGTCCCCCCTCTCTTCACCAATGTACTTCAATATATTAGTACAGGTCACATATCGGCACGACATTTGAACCTTATCCAAGTGTACAATTTACTTGCGTCAGCCTATGAAAACAGAAAAAACGGCCAATAAAATCAGCCGTTCCTTACATCCTTTCATTATCAGTTACCACTAATACATCCATATGACGGGCAATTCGCATTAACATTTGCATACGTCCCATATGTGATTTGCGCATACGCCGTGCAGGTACACCTACTATCATTTGAGAAGCTTTATGTTCATCAGCTAGGCGAACCGCTTCCTTCGCCCAATATTGACAAGCCACACTCGCTTGAACACGAAATGTCCCCCCAAGTCGAACGGTTAATGCCTCGGTTTGCTCACACCATTTCAGAAATGGTTGACTCGCGGTATGTTTACCATTTAATGATAGAAGTGATGGGAGCATCTTCGATACAGGAAGACAAATAACATGCAGCTCCGCCTTTAATCGATGCGCAATTCGAAACCCATGACGCACAAGGCGTTCCGCACGCTCATCAGGTTCAACACATACAAAAATTACTTCTTTGCGCCTCCACGGCCCCCGCAGCAGTGCACGCCGTTCCCACGATTCCAAGCGCTCATCGACATCGTCGGCTACTTCACGCAAGGCAAGCTCGCGAAGTCCAATCAAGTTAGGTATGCGAAAAAAGTTGTTCAGCGCCTGATCAACCTTGTCTTTTGCATAAATCAGCCCATCCTGCATTCGCTTTTGAATCGTAGATGGGGTAACATCGATCAATTCCATCTCATCTGCAAGACGCAGCACCCCGTCAGGAACCGTTTCCCTGACACGCACCCCTGTTAAGTGCTCTACAGCATCATTCAAGCTCTCAATATGCTGGACATTTACCGTTGACATGACTGAAATACCCGCTTCCAGTAGTTGAATAACATCCTCATAGCGCTTAGCATGCACACTGCCAGGCACATTCGTATGTGCCAATTCATCAACGAGCACTAGCTCAGGCTTTCTCGTCAATATTTCTGCTACATTCATTTCTTCTAATAAGTGAGCTTGATATTTGATTTTCTGACGCTTCACTATAGGCAAAGCTCCAATTTGAGCAGCCGTTTCACGTCTACCATGCGTTTCTAGAAGGCCAATTACGACATCTATCCCCTGCTCGAGCAGTCGATTGCCCTCTTGCAGCATTTTGTACGTCTTACCAACACCAGGGGCTGCACCAATAATAATTTTAAAATGTCCACGCCTTAGTCCATCCGCACGCTCCTCAAGTTCACCTGCGGTCCAACGTTTAAACGCTTGTGTCGGCATCCTTTGCTCTGTCTTCACAGGAAATACACGCTCACCTTCGCGTTCCGAACGATCCGCCACAAAGAACAAGTCCGTATGCTCCACCGTCCGCAGCAAACCATTCACAAGTGAACCATGCAGCCATTCCTGCCACCTCGACTGGCGTGAATGTCCTAGTACGATTCGAGTCATGCTGTGTGTCCATGCATATTGGGACAGCAATCCTGCCATACGCCTGCGTGAGGACAAGGGCACTTCCTCCCACTCAGCGCCTATTTTTTGCACCAGTTTCTTCAATGATCGTTGAAATGTTAGCTGGAGCTGAGTTAAAGGCACATCTGGATCCACAAACGATAAAATAAACAATTCTCCGTTCAGTCGTTTCGCCACCTGCTCACCACGGCGAACATGAATAGAACCGTTCCATCCATATTGTGCGAGGACGAGAATGCGTTCCGTCACCCCAGATGGACCCTCCAATCCTAGCTCATGTCGATGCTGCTCCAATGAACCATTCACATCATTCGCTATCGTGCGCAAAGCCAGCTCACGCAAAATGCTGAGCCGGCTTCGTTCAGAAACTCGTTTATTTTGTCTTTTCTTATTTACCGATGCAAACGATATACGTTCCTTCTGCGAATAAACCTGCCTGCGCTCCATTAACGTTTCTGCGGATACATCCAGCAAGCGAACCTCATCTGCTGCCTGCAGCACCTCTGCTGGCAAGGTCCATTTCGGATCGACACCAGCGATACGACGAGCTTGTTCACTAACACGCTCGTCTTCATAGGCATTCATTGTCGCAATGACACTAATTCCTTGCTGCAACAAAAATCGCACATCGTCCAACCGGCGTGTTCGTGCTGCTTCAGGGCGATTCGGCTGGGCTAAGCCATCTACTAGCACGATATCTGGTGCTCGTTCGCACAAACGCTCCACGTCCAAATCTTCCAACTGTAACTGACCACGAGCCCAACTTATTGCTGCAACCGCTTCTATTGATGAGGTAGCAGTGTCTTGCTCTGGTACAGAAGTTCCCCAGACAACCTCCAAGCCTTCTTTCGCTCTTAATTCACCTTCATGAATCAATTGAGTCGTCTTCCCAGCGCCACTAGCCACTGCTACAAGAATGCATAGTCGGCCGCGCCGCATCTCCTCAATGAGCTTAAGCAGCACCTCAGGCGAGCGCCTGCGATAAGCATCCCCTTCTTTCATGGCCAACCTCCCGCCTAGTGCTTTTATTTCAACAATTGTCCCAATTCGATATTCAATAACAACACATTGACTCTACTTTCACCAAACACTCCAAGGTCAGGCCCTTCCGTATGCTTTTCCACTAACTGCGCCAATTGAGACTCAGACAGTCCTGTTGCTTTAACAATACGAGGGATCTGCACAACTGCTGCTTGAGGCGTGATATGTGGATCAAGACCCGAAGCCGAATTTGTCAATAAATCTGCTGGAACTTCAGATACCGCCACTTGTGGGTTCTGTTCCTTCCAATCGCTAAACGATTGGGCTACACGCTCTGTGAGCGCTTCGTTCGACGGTGCTAAGTTGCCTGAGCCTGAACCAACTCCGTTATATTCAATACTGGATACACGTCCGTGGAAATATTTCGAATCCGTAAAAGTCTGGCCAATTAATGCTGAACCAACAATTTGACCACTTTTATCCTTTACTAGACTACCATTCGCTTGATGAGGAAATAAGGTTTGTGCTGCCGCCGTCATAACAATTGGATACACAAGCCCGCATAAGACCATAAGGCCGATGCTCATTCGGATAATGGTGCCCAGACCACCACCTTGATTATTTCCTTGTGAGTGAGAGGCTGATGATTCACGACTGTTTGATGATGAAGCGTAAGTGTTCATGCATGGTCATCCTTTCGCGTATTTACGCATAGTATCCTTGTTATTTTTAATAGGAGTGTATCTCTATTTTTATAGGTAGACCTTCATTTCGGTAACTACATTACATGTAAAACCTTTTTCATATCTTATTTATTCTCTATTTAATCTGAAAATGGAAATGACTCGATAAACCCTATTCGTTGCCTTTACTTTTGAAGAGCAGATCCTGTTTACAATCGCTGTTGTAGTCGAGTTCTTTGGAATTTACAAGAAAACTCCGACAACTAAATCTATTAGCTTAATGCCGATAAATGGTGCCACGAGACCACCTAGTCCGTAAATCAACATATTACGGCGCAGCAGTTGTTCCGAGCTAAGCGGCTTGTAAGCTACCCCTTTCATCGCTAACGGAATGAGCAGCGGAATAATAACCGCATTGAACACAAGTGCCGACAAAACGGCTGACATCGGTGAATGAAGACCCATTATATTCAGAGCAGACAATTCAGGAATTGCGATCATAAACAAGGCTGGAATGATGGCAAAATATTTAGCCACATCGTTCGCAATACTGAACGTAGTCAGTGCGCCGCGCGTCATAAGCAACTGCTTGCCGATGGCTACGACTTCAATTACTTTTGTCGGATCCGAATCCAAATCGACCATGTTGGCAGCTTCTTTTGCTGCTGTTGTTCCACTGTTCATCGCAATACCGACATCCGCTTGCGCCAGTGCTGGCGCATCATTCGTACCGTCCCCTGTCATCGCAACAAGTTTGCCTTCTCCTTGCTCTTTACGAATTAAGGCCAGCTTATCTTCCGGCTTGCTCTCTGCAATAAAGTCATCCACCCCAGCTTCGCGAGCAATTGTGGCAGCAGTAAGCGGATTATCACCCGTACACATTACCGTGCGAATTCCCATTTTCCGCAGCTGTTCGAACCGTTCGCGCATACCTGGTTTTACCGTATCCTTCAAATAAATAACGCCATAAATTTGATTGTCTACTGCAACAGCTAGCGGTGTACCGCCTGCCTTTGCAATTTTTTCTGTAACACCATCAAGATCAGCTGGAATTACCCCGCCTTTACTTGCAACCCACTGCTTAATCGCATCTACCGCACCTTTACGAACGAGCCGTCCATCTGGCAAATCAATGCCACTCATCCGCGTTTCTGCTTTGAAGGGGACAAACTCTCCTTGCTCTGACAGCTCACGATCATAGCTAAGACTGTGCTTCACAAGCCACTCCAATACAGAGCGCCCTTCTGGAGTCTCATCAGAATGAGAACTTACAGCTGCCCAGCGTGCCAATGTCTGCACACTGTTGCCATTAACCGGAATTAGATCGTTCGCAAGACGGTTACCATACGTAATCGTACCTGTCTTATCCAAAATAATAGTATGGATATCTCCGCATGCTTCGACCGCTTTACCAGAAGTAGCTATGACGTTGAAGCGCGTAACGCGATCCATACCTGCGATCCCGATAGCGGAGAGTAAGCCACCGATTGTCGTCGGAATAAGACAGACAAGCAGCGCAATCAATTCTGCCGTATGCAGCGTAATGTTCAAATATTTACCGAAGAAAGGAAGTGTAACGACTACGATAAGAAAAATAAGTGTCAAGCTTACAAGTACCGTATGCAACGCTAGTTCATTCGGCGTCTTTTGACGTTCTGCTCCTTCAACCAAGGCAATCATGCGATCCAAGAAGGATTCGCCCGGATCACTTGTAATACGAACTTTCACCCAGTCACTTACCACACGTGTTCCAGCTGTAACGGAGCAAAAGTCACCGCCTGATTCCTTTAGTACAGGAGCGGATTCCCCCGTAATCGCAGACTCATCAATCGATGCCAAGCCTTCAATAACTTCCCCGTCACCAGCAATGGTCTCACCTTCACGAACGATAATAATATCGCCTTTTCGTAAGCTTACAGAAGAAACACGAATCGTACCTGTCGAAGTCACTTTTTGCGCCCACAAGTCTTTCTTCGTCTGCTTCAAGGAATCTGCTTGGGCTTTCCCTCTACCTTCCGCCAACGCTTCCGCGAAGTTCGCGAACCACACAGTCACAAACAAAATCAAACTAACAACTCCGTTGTACCAGCGAGGAGCTGCGCTCCCGAATGCATCAGGGACAAACGTCAATAGCAAGGTGATAACAAAGCCAAGTTCCACAAGGAACATCATCGGATTTTTGATCATAAACTTCGGATGGAATTTGCGCAAAGCATCTATAGAAGCTTGACGAACGATGTCGCCACCGAACATCGACTTCGATTTCTTGATTTCACTTCGAGACCCGCTATCATACGATGACGGAGTTTTCATCGATTGTACTGTACTCATTGCTTATTTCTCCTCTCGTTCGCAAACGATTATTTCCACAAAGTCAAATGTTCTGCAATTGGTCCAAGCACAAGAATCGGGAAGAACGTCAAAGCACCAACAACGAGAATCGTACCGACGAAAATCGTACCGAACGTTGCGTTGCTCGTCTTAAATGTACCTGATGTGACCGGCACTGGACGTTTCGCCATAAGCGATCCAGCAACAGCCAGCAACGTAATCATGCTAATATAGCGTCCGAAGAACATAACCAATCCCGTTGATATATTCCAGAATGGTGTTGCATCGCCAAGTCCCTCAAACCCTGACCCGTTGTTTGCAGCTGAAGACGTATATTCATACAGCACCTGTGAAATGCCATGGAAGCCAGCATTTGATATCGTCTCAGGATAAAATACAAGCGCGATCGCCGTCGGCACCAAAATAAGAATCGGCTGAATAATAAGTGTTACGGCGATAAGCTTCATTTCCCGAATTTCCAACTTGCGTCCCAAAAATTCAGGAGTGCGTCCTACCATTAAGCCTGATAAAAATACGGCAATCATCGCATACATCAATACGTTCACAAAACCTACACCTACACCGCCAAACACGGTATTAAGCATCATATTTCCTAGCGGAACTAATCCACCAAGCGGTGTTAATGTGTCATGCATCGTGTTAACGGCCCCTGTCTCAGAAGCTGTCGTAACGACTGCGTACAAGGCAGACTGTGCTACACCAAAGCGCACTTCCTTACCTTCCATACTAGGGCCTGACATACCAAGCTGATGCAGTGCTGGATTGCCCACTTGCTCTGCTGTTACCGCGATTCCAAGCATCATAATAAACATAATTGACATGGCGACGAAGAGTACTCTGCCTTCTTTCGCACTTCCAACAATTCGACCGTATGCAAACGGAAGAGAAGTCGTTAACAGCATCATGAGCAAAATTTGCAGCATATTGTTAATGCCGTTTGTATTTTCAAACGGATGCGCAGAGTTCACACCCATAAACCCGCCACCGTTATTGCCTAATTCCTTAATAGATAAGAAGGAAGCGATTGGCCCGCGGGCAATTTGCTGCTCTGCACCTTGCAGCGTTGTCACCGTTTCTGTTGGTGCAAATGTTTGTGGTGTCCCCAAGGCAACCAATAGAATCGCTGCAACGATAGCTATCGGCATCAGCACGCGTACGATGCTGCGCACTAAATCTACGAAGAAGTTGCCGAGCGGCTTGCCAGCAATTCCTCTCATAAAGGCAAAGGCAATCGCAAGCGAAGTAGCTGGTGCTGTAAACATCATGAACGTAATGCCCAGCGTTTGAGACAAATAGCTCAATCCGCTTTCACCGCTGTAATGCTGCAAGTTCGTATTCGTCATAAAGCTGATTGTCGTATTGAACGCCAATGTCGGCTCCATACCCGCTATGCCGCTTGGGTTCAACGGAAGACTGCCTTGCAAGCGTAATACGGTGTAAACAAGCAGCATCATAAACACATTCGTCAAAATTAATGCTGTCGCATAACTTTTCCACGTCTGATTCGTTTCTTTAATGCCAAATAGCTTGAACAATAGTTTCTCTATCGGTCCAAATATACCGTTAAGCGGCATCCGTGCCCCTTCACTATGAAATACTCGTGCTAGATAAATACCTGTTGGGCGTGCCAACAATAGCACTAGCAGTAGAGTAAGGCCAATCGATACCCAGCCTAATAACGTCATCTCTCGTTCCACCTCTCTAGATTTAACCCCGCTTCGATCATTCAACATCGTATCTTGTTTCGGTGCGTTCCGAATTACTAGTTACGTAATTCCCAGTTGCATGCCAAGTATTTTTAATTATTTACGCCTAGTATCTGCTGAAATTAGAACTTCTCAGGTTTAACTAGCGCGTATGCTAAATATAGAAATAGTGCAGCAATCACAATACCTAGCGCGATCATCATTTCCATCACCTCATCTATCAATTTCTTGCGAGCACCAATGTATGACGACATAGGCTGCAATTCCTAACATCAACAGTAAAATACACATCACCGCATCGAACATGTACCATTCCTCCCTTTGTCTAGTCAGATGCTGTTGCGCTCTCCTGATTTTCGCTCTTGCCGGCAAGCATACTGACTTGTCGGGACGCAAAAAGGCCACGCGGAAGGAGGTCCCCTTTCCGCGTGGCCAAATAAACACAGCTATAGAAACCGTGCATCGATCCACGACGAAATAAGGCTGCCTCTACGGACGCTTACGAGGTTAGCTGACGGATTCGGACGCAAGAGTCGCCCTACCAGATGCTAATTCGACGCTCCATCTATGCAATGGAAGCCGAGCAGTCATCCGGACTCACCCCAGACATGCAGATGCATATCGATTGGTTCCCCCGTTCCCTTATAAAGGGACTCAGCGATGAGCAAAGCCCAAAGCTATCTGATTGTATTTCTATCATCACCTATACCCGAACCATACGAGGCTATGATCATCATAAGCTCGTTCAAGCAGGCTGATGGCTGTCCTGACTCAATAAATCAGTCAGCAGAAAGGACACTTGGTCTGACTGCGTATAAATGACCAAATCTGCCCCCAACATCCGATAAATCGACTTCGGATAATTCTGTTTCGTAATCACCGTAATGATTTCGTCCGTCCAAGGACGACACTGCTGCAACAAGCGGCATGTCAGTGCGAAGCTTTGCTCAAATACATACATGCGCCCTACAGGTACAGTTGGCAGCACCATTGTCTTTCGCTGCGATGTCGTTCGCACGTTGCAAATATGCTTTACACCTAACTTCTCCATATTAGCTGTTAGACGGGTATTGTTCGATATCGCGGCTACAGATACATTCGCACCTCGCAGCTGCTTCAAAAAATCAACACCCATCGCATTGGGAGCAAATACAGTTACCATGCGCCCCTCACTATGCATCTTGTTCATTCCTCCTGAAATCCGTACAGCGGTCATTTTCGGGTGTGAGGCCATTCGAAATGCGCCAGTATACATAACGGTATTCAGGCACGCCTCTCCTCGGACGCTTACGAGGTTAGCTGTCGGATTCGGGCTCGAAGAGTTGCCCTACCAGTTCTCGGCACCAATTGCACCAATTCCTGCGATAAGCTGGAATTGCGTACCGATCTCTAGATTCACCCCAACAAACGATTGCCTGCGGCCTTTCAAGCTTAGTCAGGCAGCCGTTTGCATTTGGTTCCCCCGCTTCCGCACCTTATGCGGAACTCAGCGATTTCAGACGCTACGGAATGTAGTTGCTGTTGCTGAACTGAATCTTACTCCTCTGCTCCGAGACTGTAAACAAATCACAGCGCTCATTTTAGACAATCCCTAATTATGGCAGTCATATAAACCATTTCAATCTTTTATTTTCATATCATTTCCTCGCTCAAGCTCATTCTTTCTCTATTCTTAATGAAAACGAAAGATAAAAGGAGATAATCCACAAATAACCCCTATAATAACGCTTTCTTGAACGTTAATCCTCTTAAAATCGAACATATTTGCCGATAATCAGCCATTCAGCAAATTAGACCGCTTATCGAAAATAGACAAGCTTGCTCATCCCTCACCTACAATGTCACTTCATACATAGGCAGCAAAAATACCCCCACCTAATCGTTCTAGGCCGAGGGCAAAAAACAAGCTCCATAAGGTAAAATCTCCTCACTCTGTTTGACGATCAAATATAATACCCAACAGCTGCTGGAGGCGTTTCACATAACTATGATCTTTCAACGTACGCGCTAATCCGCGCAATGCAATCTCTCTACGTTCCTCTTCGTGGGTTAAATAGTAAACCGCTTTTTCCAGCAAGTCGATAGGGGTTTCATACGTTACAAGTTCAACTCCAGGCACATAAAAACTAGCTAAATCACTTCGAGCATCTGTCAGTTGCAAAGCCCCACATCCGTTAATTTCAAATGTGCGGGGATTAGGTGATGTTGCTCTAATTTGCTGAGAGTTTTGGTTTACTGTCGAATCATCATAATCTCTATGCATATTTATTACAATTTTACTACTATTATAAAATTCTGCTGTTTCTTTTGGACCCATCCAAAGATCAAGCTTAATAGATGACTTATGCTTCTTGTATTGGGGAAGCCGATCCCACCATAACCCTGAAACATGAGTATTGTATTTCATTAGTCGATCCATAATTGGCTCGAAGAAACGCACTCGATTCCAATAAGCAGAGCCAATAAAGCTAAAGTCATACTGAAATGGAGCCGGAGAAGCCCGCGGAGTAAAATGTTCAGGAAAAGCAGCAAAAGGCAAATGATGCACTTGCCTACATCCTAATGATTGATAGTACTCGATGGCCGTAGATTCTAATGTAAAAATATAATCATAATGAGGAGCAACCGCTGACATCCGATCCGTATAATAGGGATCATCTGTAATCCATAACGCTGTACGAATAGCGAGAGCCTTCAGCTCAATAAGCTGCTCAGCTGGAAAATCCATGCCATCTAGAACGAGGACTAGATCTGCACGATATTCTACGGCACTTACAGCTATTGAATCTTTAGGTCCCGATACTCGCACATCTATAGCCATTGCCTGCATCGTTGATACCACAGCTTCATCAAGCGGTGAATAAGGGAATCCTTTGCCTGACGATACGTAAATAATACGTAATTGGCGCTGGGGAGCATGTTCAGTAAGTGTATGCACAAGCGCTTGTGCTCTTCCACGAAAGTACCCTTCTCCGTATCCTCGTTCGTGTCCTTCTCGCGCTCCTTTATCACTAGCCGACCGCACCTGATGCAGCAATGATGGTCGAGATTGCTTGACTATGCCTTTTTTCTCTGTTGCACCAGCCATCCTATTCCTCCTTCCCTTCATGCTTTATCAGTTTAACAATGCTACTGAAGGTAACGAGTAGCCCTTCTCAATGACGTCAAGCATATGATGCACCCGATGCTCAAACGTATGACGCATAAATGTGGTTTGAAGAGAGCGCATCGCGATACGCATCCTCTCTTCTTCATGATTTAAGTAGTATTCAATCTTTTGCATAAGTTCTTCGCCTGTCTGGAAAGTTTCAATATCCCAGCCTGGCGTATACATTTGAGCCAAATCACTCCGCACATCGGTAAGTTGAAACGCACCACAAGCAGCAATTTCATAGGTGCGAGGATTAATCGACTGCGCAGGAAGGTCAAATGTATTTCGATTGTCAGCCCCTTGTTCATGGGGACGATGAATATTTAATATAATTTTGGAAGAATTGTAATAATAAACACTCTCTTCTAGAGGAACCCACCCTGAACGCAGCCGCTTCCCCCAACGAGCATGCGTGACCATCCGATCCCAATAGCCACCTGCAATAGAAATATCGTACTTCATCAGCTGATCCGCATAACTATCAAAAAACGCTACCCGATTCCAAAAGCCGTTGCCAATAAAGCAAATATCATGGCAATAACGATAGTCTGACCGAATAGGACGGAAGCGTTCTGTTGCTGCCGCGAGAGGAAGGTGGTAAACATGTCTACATCCCAACTGCTTGTAGAAAGGAACACATTGCTGTTCATGGGTGAATACGAAGTCATAATACGGGGCTAATACTGCTGTGTCTTGAGTGAAGTAAGGATCATCGACAAACCATATCGCCGTCTTTATACCTTGCTGCTTCGCCCATATGATATGTTCAGGATGTTCCTGAGGAAATACATGAAGGGCATTTAGAACGACAATGAGATCTGGCTTGAAACGCTGCGCTTCCTCTATAAGTCGGGAGGGATGTGCTTCCGCATACGCACTGCTCATTTTACTCAAAGCAATGCTGCATCCGTGGTCAATCGCTTCAAATCCTTGTGGAATATAAAGAATTCGCAACGGTGACGACTTGGGTGGCATCATAGGAATCTGTGACACAACAGCTTCAGCCGTACCAAGGCGATAACCATGCTTATATCCTATGGAGAAGCCGTCCCGTCGTCCTTTTGCACGTTCTTTCTGTCTAACTTGCTGCATGGCATCACCTGAAATTCAGACATATGATCATTTTCATGTCTTGCTGCATAAAAGTTGGTTTAAGCCTGCTGGCTGTATATGATATGGTGCCCATCCTCGAAGCCTTTTGCAAATCCTTCGTTAAAACCTTGATTAAATGCTTCGTTATAGCTTTTATCATACGCATGATTTACTCGTTTTTTAGATTTGGTTGATAACTTGGAACTCGCGGAGTTCGTTGTCCGTACTCTTTTCTTGGACAGACGTCTTCCTTTTGTTTCTTTCTCAGTGGCAGGTTTGGCCTTTTTAGCGCTTTCTTTTGTCGACTGTCGCCGAATACGTACTTTCCGCTGAGTCGACTCCTTCCGCTTCTTCTTAGCTCTTTTTTTCTTCATCTATTCCATCCCTCCCTGCGTATCGGACTATGCGTTCTCCTTTTTGCGCGTGGCTAACTGCTCAATATGAGGGGAGAACCGATCTAACAGCGAGCTTATTGCAGCTTGACTGCGTTCAATTGCCTCCAACAAATGCAGTTGGGCCGCAACCGCTCGTTCTGACCGATAGTTGCGACGAAGATCATCGAGGACAAAGCGTTGTTCTTTCAACTTCGCTGCATGCTTGGTGTCTTGCTTGGACGCTTGCCCTTGAAGCTGCTTCATGTCATTTCATCCAGATCAAGCTGACCTTTAAAACCACCATTATTCGCATGACCTGCACCTTGTTCATCCTGTCCATCCGGATCAAGAATCGTCTGCATATTACGGTTTAAGCTTTGCTGTAATCTTGTTAATCCAGCAATGACCTCTATCACTTGAGCATGGACATCTAGCGCATCCTTCGTCTGTTCATGAGCGTCTGCGCTGTCGCTCGCGATCATATGATTAAGCAGCCAATTACGCACTTTCTCTGCTTCCAATGTTTTGGCTTCCAGCATAATCGCAATATTCCATTGCATGTCCGCCATAGATTCCAAAATTCGAATGTTGGCATGTTCACGATCCAAATCTTTCCCTCCTGACTGCTAATGAATAAGGTAACTGCTTTTTCTATTCTTCTTCTGGCTCATGCAGGTCCTTCAACACCAACTTCAATTGATCAGCCATGGCATCTTCTAACTCAGCAATACTCATCATATAATCGATGAGGCAACGAGTAACTTGTCCTGATTGTACCTTTACCTCAGATACATGTTCGACTTGAGGAAGCTCATCTGGAACAGCATGAACGAGTTGTGACATTCTAACTGCCACCTGACGCTTTGCCTGCAATATTTTTGCCATCTGATTATGCGTGTGAGCCATATGGACAATGATTTCATTCACTTTATCTTCAGGCTTCATAGGTTATACCTCCCGTTCATTCAATGGTCCATTTGCCCCTAATAGAACTGCTGCCTCTATTTCGTTCTAGATTGATATACGATATGCCGCTTCCGTGCTAAAGCTCACCGTCATCTGCCTATCAATTGCCGTTGGATATAAAATCATTATTTATCGACCAGCATGCAGACATGAAAACTCCGCTGCAGCCTGCATGCTCAAGTCGATATTATTCCCATCACAAATTGCCGTTTACGAGGACAGGTGCAGCCATGATTGGCAGCCCCTCTACTAACTGCGATTTCTCCATCCCTGATCGTGACATCACCCTATCACTCAGCTTCCAACGCTTAAGCACATATTCGCTTATCAACATACGACATGTATTTCCATCTCGTTGAAACCAATGACCGCTCTCTGTAACAAACACCCCTCCGTCAGGTATCATGTCGTCAAGCGTCATCGTTCCCCGCCACTTCTCAGCCGCTATATCAGCTTCTATATCCGAACCTGTCGGCCATGACAATAGCTCAATTTGAGACAGCTTAACCGCAGGAAAAGGGTATGCCCCTTGAATCGGATACTTTACCCCCTGCTCCACCCAAAAAACAGTCCCATTCAAGCCTGTAACTGCTACATGGGTCGGATAAAAGGAAATGGCTCTCCGGGAGGCTCCTGTATCCCATTCACCTTCCTTAATCACTGCTTGAGACTCGGACCATTCCGTTACACGTTGAACCCACTCGTAGGGATTGCTCCATTTCTGCTGATAGAAGGCTTCATTTTGTTTATAAATTTCTTGCAGTTGCTCGCCAAGCTCCCTCATACTTTGGCTGCCAAAATGATGAATGAAACAATCACCAGCAATCGCTAACTTTCGACCTGCCAATCGTGTACGAATGATGAAATCTTCATCCTCAAAGTTTCCGATCTTATACCCTTCATCTAAGTAGCCGGTCTGTTCAAAAAATGATTTTTGAAAAAGCATACAAAAACCGACTATCCGCTCAACGATTTTCCATTTGCTTGCGTCCTGCTCATTGTGCTGCCTTGCAAATTGCTGCATTTCTTGATTCGTACTATAGGAAACCTCAATCTGTTGTTCCCCGCTAATATAGTTAGTTACGGGACCAACCATCCCAATCGCAGGATCACTTTCTAAGCAGTGCAGCAAATTACCTAGCCAATTCGTCGTTACGATAATGTCATTGTTTAACAAACATATCGTTTTGCCTTTTGCCATTTTCAAACCAGTATTCATAGAGCTTGCAAACCCGTAATTTTTGTCGTGTATGTGATAGCGAATCTGCCCTGACAACTTGCGCAAATAGGCAGCTGTTCCATCCGTTGACGCATCGTCCACTACAATAATTTCGTGTGCCTCAGATGTATACTGCTGAATACTAGCGATACATTGTTTGAGCAAGTTCAGCTTGTTGTAAGTCGGAATAATAATGCTAGTTCCCTCTATGTGGTGGTCGAATTGCTCCTTTCCTGAAGCAATGCCCATTTGATAGCCTGCTGCATATCCTTTTTTGTAATGTTCTTTAGCCAGTCTACGTCTCGAATTAGAGCGTTTTAATGGCGTACTACGCAGCTTGCGATTACGCTGGCTCTGGCCATTATGCCTATGCTGCTGAGATAGTCGTGACAATACGTCCACCTCCGTTTCATGAACATTCGCTAAAAACTCATCTCTCCTTCTGCTAGCCTATTTGCTAAATGACCGAAGTCCAAAGCAACTTTACCCAGCTCTGAAGCGATACGTTCCGCAATAATAACAGCGGGAATGCCTGCCGACACTAATGCAATATCAAAGGTAATGGAAGCTGCTTCCCTCATAACACGAGGAATATCCTTCATTCCTGATACAGAAGCAATCATGCCGCTAATGATGACACCTCGCTTCGAAAGTACTTTCCCTAATTGTTGAGCTACATTGCCGATAAGCAGTACATTTCTGCCCTGCAACAGCTGCTGCAAATATCCAAGCTGAGCGATTAAATAATTCACCGTCGAATAGGTAATTCGCATATGCTGCAAAGATAGACCGTACTCACGACAAACGGGATACAATAGACCTTGAAAGTAAGGAAGTCTCGAAATAGGAATGCCTACATAAGTAGCTCTTCTTACCGACTCTGCCAGCGCTTCACGCCCTGCGTAATCAGGCAATGACATACCAGATGTGGCAACGAACGGGGAGTGATCACGAATTTCTTGAGAGGGTATAAGTCGATCATGGGCTAATGCCAATAATTCTCCATCTCCAAGTCTAACGACCGATAGCGGTCTTCCCTCCAACAGCGCTTGCTTCATATCAACAAAGATGGCAAAAGGATCAGTAAGAGGCAGAAGAAGATGTTTAACTTGTTCGAATCCCAAAGAAATAATATGGTCTAATGAAATATCCGGTAAAATAAGATGCTCTGGAATAAGCTGCTGTAGCAAAGCTTCTCCTCCATCGTACTTTCCTTTCATATAAACTTTTCTATATGTTTTTTCTGTCTCTATTTTTGGTTCGACCTGTACGTTAGCAGGTTCTGTTGAGAGATTCTCCTTGTCGGTTAGAGAAGAATGCGAGGGCTCATGAACAGTGGATGGAGTATGATCAGGGAGCAAATCGATAGCAGCACTTTCAGGCAAGGGAGGCGTATGTGGTCGCTTCAAATTGGAGGAACGGCGAGTATGTGGGCTGTGTTTACGGGAGCGCAATCTATTATGCGCATGCTTGTCACCTTTGCTACGTTTACTTACGCGCTTCATCACACGACGTTTTTTTCGGAATCCTTTCTCTTTGACAGCAGTACGCCGCTGACGCTGTGAAGAAGCTGTAGCAGGGCTCATCGCTTACCTCTCCTTCCAAGTTTAATACGTGCAGCATATAACGATTCATACGTTCCAGCATCCGTCCACCACCCATTCAAAATATTATATTGCAGCAAGCCTTTAGACGCATAGGCATTATTCACATCTGTTATTTCTAGCTCACCGCGAGCAGAAGGTGATATATGGCGAATATGCTCAAAAACAGCTGTATCGTACATATAAATGCCTGTGACACAATAGCTAGATTTGGGCTTACGCGGCTTTTCTTCTATTTTAATAATACGCTCAGGTTCTACTTCATCCAGCACAGGAACCCCATAACGATGCGCATCCTTTACTTTTTTAAGCAGCACCCTTGCCTCACCATCACCTTGGTTCTCGAATTGCTGTAGATAGGGCTTTAAGCTATCGTGAAATAAGTTGTCTCCTAACAGCACAACAAAACGTTCATTCGGAGCTAGAAAAGGTTCAACTAAAGATAATGCTTGAGCGATTCCTCCAGCTTCCTCTTGGATTAAAAATGATACATGTACACCTAGAGATTGACCGCTTCCAATGAAGTCTGCGTATAAAGGTACGGACTTGCTGCCAATTACAATAAACAGATCTGTGATCCCCGCTTCCTTCATTCGTTCAATCCCATAGTAAATCATCGGAAACTTGCCTATCGGAATCAGGTGCTTATTCATCATCTTTGTTAAAGGCAGCAAGCGCGAACCTGTACCACCGGCTAAAATGATCCCTTTCACCTTTCTCCCTCCTTAAATGAACTGGTGCGGGTCTATGTTCCACTTTTCTTTGAAGCGATCATAATTCCGTGCAATCAATTGATTCAACTGTTCCTGGCCGTGCTCTTTGAAGCTATGACTGCCGTAATGATGAACAAGCGCATCTTCACACACAACCAGTTGAAAGCCGTTCATTTTGGCGCGTAGACAATAATCATCGTCTTCATAGTGACCAGGACTAAAGCGTTCATCCAAATAACCGATTCGTTCCATAACAGCGCGCTTCATAACGAAACATAACCCTACAACACGCTGTACATGAAGCCATTTGGACGGATCGGGCTTTTGATTCACGCTATAGGCGATATGTTGAAATTGTCCCATCGTATCGTAAGGATGCTGCACTTGCTGCTTGCCGCTCGCATAATTCGTTACGGGGCCGACAATACCAATCTGCGGTGCTGACATCAAGGCTGCCAACAGTTGATCCAACCAACGATGAGCGACAATCACATCGTTGTTCAACAAGGTAACAACGTCTCCAGAGCTTAAACGCATCCCAGCATTACATGCATATGGAAAGCCTGTATTGGATGGCAAAGATATGCAAGTAATTCCTGCCTCTAGACAATAGGCTAATGTGCGGTCTGTGGAACCGTTATCTACGACAATAATTTCATAGGGGGTATTGGTATAAGATTGAATCGCTTCAATACAGGAACGAAGCAGCTCATAACGGTTGTAGGTTGGTATAACGATACTTGTTAAAGGGGCTTTTTCTTGCAGGAGAGCCATCATGTATTCCTCCTCCAAGCAATATCGGCGCGTACCGATTGTACGGCATTCAATTCTTCTCGCTTCCAGTTCCACACCGCTTCCAACGCTTCCATATGATCGCCGATAATAAGCTGGGCTACTGGATTTCCTAGACCGATGTTCGTTGTACGCAAACGATTCTGTGTAATTACGTCAACCGTGCAGGCCGTTTGTACGTGTAAGCCATGCAGCACAGCCAGAGCATGTGCTCTTGGTGGCACATATAACGCTTCATAGCCGATCGTGTGAATTGCTTTGCTGCTTAAGGCATGAGGAATGGCTGTTAAAGAGTTCATCGCCAAGTCAGAGCGTCCAAGCTCCTGATTAAGCCACTGCTTGCAATAACTGATGCCATCCTGCTGTTCAAACTTATCCATGAAAGGTCGTATATCATTTAGTGCCACATCTACGCCAGAAGCGATACTCCACAAGTAAGCTCCTAGCTGTTCCCCTTCTATTGTAAAGTCACAATCTGTAAATAATACTGCGTCCACTTGCAGCAGCTTAGCCCCAATGGCACGACCTACATCATGGCCAAGCGGTTTATCAAAATGAACTACGATTGCTTCTGGCAATGACTTTCTCGCCAGCTCAAAAGTGCGATCCACAGAACCGTTCACGACGATGACGATCTCATCCAACGGCAACCTAGCAAGCTGCTTCAACGTTGTCGCAATGCTATCCTGTTCGTTATAGGCGCATAGAACCGCACCAAGTCGCATCGTTGTCGGCAGCAGAACGACGTCTGCACCAATCCCGTTACGAACATCCGCATAGCCCTCAGCATAACTACGGCCTAGAGCGATCACATCTGCGTAGCTTGCATGAACATCTGCTGGAAACGCAACTCCTTCTAATTGCAAAGCCTGGCTAAAACGTTGATTCATTTGGCGTGTCAGCTGCAAAGATGACAACACTCTGTCCGCTAGCCCCCATTGTGTCGCATCTCTATTTCCCGCTGCTCGGAGGAAACGTTTGCTATAAAGCAGTTGGCTTGATGCAGACCGTGATTGCGAAGAGCCACCGCGATATAATTGCAATTCATCCACTTTGTGTACTGGTTTCATCGCTTTCCGCTTTGATCCAGATTGTCTACTTACACCCGTTCGCTGCACACGCCTTGACGTAAGATGCTCTTTACGGTTCGGACGAGAACTGTGCCGGGTATGACGTGATTCAGAGGCTTGCTTATGAGGCCGCGACAAAGTTGACTGTGACTTACGCCGCTGTACAGCTTCTCTTCTTCCGCGTTTTCGACTCAATCTGACTCGTCTCCTAAATCGCCGCTCACTGCCTGATACCTGCATGCCAATCACCTCACTTGCTGCCGCTGCCGATTCAAGTCCGTTAATCCACCTCGATGATCAGTATTCTCGAGCAACCAACGAACTGCTTGCATATGATCATTGTTCACAACTAGCTTCAATGGATCTGCAGCAGTCGAACGAGCACGGCGCATATTCAGTTTACCTACAGGAATGTACGTACAAGCTTTCACTTTCAATCCCTTTTGCAGCGCGATCGCATGGGCTACAGGTGGTGTAGCAAGATGCTCTACACCAATTGTGTACAGAGCACTACGGCTCAGGGCATGTGGCACCGCTGTCATCGACATACCACGCAATTCGGAATGCTGAAGTAGTGCATTAAGTGCATATTTAGCCAATACAACAGGATGTACATCCCTTTGCTGCTGTGGGCCAGAATATTGGTTCAGCGCTACATCTGCACCATTCTGTATGGCCTGCACAAATGGTCGTAATTGCTTCGCAGCAAGCACCATATCCCCATCAATAAATAGCAGCACTGAGCCTCTTGCCATTTCTGCTCCCACCTTACGGCCTACATCGTGTCCAAGCGCTTGCTTATATCGCAGCACTTTTGCCCCCGCACGCTCTGCCAGACGATCTGAGCCATCTGTCGTGCCATTAGAAACAACGATGACTTCCGTGTACGGATGGGTCCGTCGTGCTTCATGAACGACTCGTTCAATTGTCTTCCTCTCATTTAAAACAGGAATAATAACAGACACGACGGGGACACGATGATGATCTTTGCGGTTATGCGAGGAATCATAAGTGCCTGCTGTTGATAGCAGTGATCGCTTGCTGCTCTTCTTAGCAGCATAACGTACCGAACTCGTACTGCTGCGTGAACGACCTGCACGTTTCACTCGACGCTGCTGTGCCGCACGTTGTTTGCGTCTTAGCTTCGTTTGGCCATTCCTGCTGCTCCGTTTTCCACGCTTCAATCTAGGCATCTTCATCCTCCCTCCTTGCTTTCTCGTGTATCGCTATCCATATTGTATGGTTATATGCGCACGCGGTAACGGCAAGCGTACAGAAGGCCTGATTTCACAATGTCTGCACGCAAATAGGCTGGATGTATACACACATCCAGCCTACGTTCGTTCATTTAACCAATCGCAATCCAAGAGAGCTGTCCTTGCGGCGTCGGGCTTATTCTCGTACGAATGAGCTCCACTACGGCATGCGTTGGATATTGTTCCTTAAGAACTGCATAGCAGGAAGGATGATTAGCAGTAACTACGACAACGTATTGATCATCTTCATAAGCTTCATCGAAGGTCAAATTCACTTCCAATGTTTCGGCAAAATTATCAAACGAAAAAGCAGATTTGCCAAACTGTTGAAGCGGAGCCTTACGAATACCTACAGCGTGATCAGCTTCGGAAGGAGTGCCCGCCAATTCCCCGGAAGACTCCAGACCCGCGATTTTTTGCTTTAACGATTCATCCAACTGATTCCAACCTACCGCAAGCGGTGCGATCTGCGTCTTCGTTACACTACCTTCGGCCAAATGAGTGGTTTGGATAGCACCTTCCGTTAATTTTTCACCACCCACTGACTGATTAAGCAGTTTCGTTCCACTCAAATCTTCCAAGTTAAGATGCTTAAATTGAATCGCACCTTGTTGAATATGCTCGGCACCGATCGACTGTGGCTGAATGTGTACGCCTATAATTTCTCCGACGCCAACATGCCGGGCTTTGACAGCACAAGGAGATAGATGAGAAGACTGTACCGCTTGCGAAGCGATATGCTCTCCTGCTACTGCTTCAGCTGCGAGATGGGAGTTGGTAACTACGCCTTGCTGAATGTGTCTTCCTGCTATAGATTCATCAGCTAGATGACGCTCCAAAACGGCGAGATTTTGAATATGCCCATCACTAATGCTGTCCACCGCTATACGATCGCCATCCACGGCACCCATCGTAATATGATCACGGATAACGGATAGCTCTTGCAAGTGATAAGAGCGGATCGCTCCATCTGTAATATGCTGCGAAGCCACTGACAGCTCTGCAAGATGATCACCCTGCACCGATTCAAGCGCCAGCTTGGATGAGATGATGCTAAAATCAGCAATAGCATCTGTTTCTACAGCCCCAGCTGTTAAATGCTCAGCAAGCACGGACTGATCGGCAATATGTTCCGCCTGAATGCTATCAAGAGCGAGATGGGCGGATTGCACATTTCCCTTAGCGATATGTGCCGCTTGCACACTCCCATGCGCAAGATGCACGGCCAGCACGTTACCATGGGCGATTTGCCCTGCTTGCACACTGCCATGCGCAATGTGACCCGCTTCCACGCTACCATGCGCAAGATGAACACCTGTCACTGCACTTGGTGCCAACTTGCTTGAACTAACACTGCCTTCTTGTAAATGTTCTTTTGCTATAGCATCAGGCTGAATATGCTGTTTGCTTATAGCATGAACCCGCACATGGTCGGAATGGATCAAGCTAGGAGTAAGATGAGCCGCTTCAATCGACAACGGCCGAATAGCACGGGCAGTAACTGCACCCTCTTGCAAATGATCGGCACTAATAGCAGATGGCGCTACCTGATCTTTCGTTATACTTTGAGGCTGCAAATGCTCACTTTTCACCGATTGATAAGCGAGATGGCGCTCTTCCACAATTGCATCCTGCAAATGTCCTGCTTCGATTACATAAGGAGCAATATGAGCGCCTTGTACAGCCTCCACAGTCATGTGATACTCGCGAATGACACCAGCGGTTAAATGTTCTTGATTTATCGACATTGGCTGAATATGCGATGCTCGAATGACACCCGTACCTACATGATTAGAGCGAATGACTTCATCTGCCAAATGATCCGACTGCACGGCGCAAATAGACAGCTTATCACTCGTGACCGACTTCGGCATTAGTGCACCTGTAGATACCGAATTCTCTCCCAGATGATCCTCACGAATCGAATCAGATGCCAGATGATCCTCGCCTACAGCACCAAATGCAATTTTATCTGCAGTAATCGCCTGCTGCTGCACATGCTCAGCAGCAACCGCATTCGGTTGAATATGCTTCGCATGTATCGAAGTAGCCTGCATCTGTTTAGCGCCAATTACTTCATTTGCAAGATGAATGCTCTCCACGGAATGTGGACGAATGGAATGGCTTGTTACCGATCCCTCTTGAAGATGCTCTCCGCTAATTGATAATGGAGAAAGATGATCTGCCATAATACTGAGCGGTCTTACATGCTCACCACCTATGACATGATCTCCAATATGGCGCTCTTCGATTACCCTATCCTGCAAATGAGCAGCTTGAATGCTCTCGGAAGCAAGATGAATGCCTTTTACTGCTGTAGCTGCCAGATGTCGTGATGTTACAGCATCCACTTGCAGATGTTCTCCACCAATACTATCCGTCGCAATCTGCTCACTGTCTACCGCGCGATGAGCGATATGATCTCGAAGCACAGACAGCTCTTGCAAATGCGTGGAACGAATGGCTCTCTCTGTAAGATGAGTGGAATGAATGGAAGCGCCAGCAAGATGGTCTCCTTGGATGGAGCCATGGATCAACTTGTTAGCAGTAATGCTGGCGTCTGCTAACTTCTCCCCGCTAATGGCACCTTCTGCGATATGCCTGCCCTGTATATTTTCATTCATGATATGGCCACTGCGAATCGAAGTCGGTGCAAGATGTTCCGCATGAACAGATTCAACCGCAAGCTTCGCACGTGTTATTGCTCCATCAGCTAGTGATTCACCTTGTATACCAAGCGCTTCAATCTGCTTCGATGTAATCGTATGAGCAGTCAAATGTTCGCCAGTAAGCGTACCATCGAGAATGAAAGAGCCATCTAGACCTTGATCATCTCCACATAGATGCTCCAACTGGAAGACGCCCGGTTTTAAATGCTCTGGACCTATCGCCTGAGACTGCAAATGCTCAGCTCGAATCTCTCCAGCTCCAATATGATGAGCGTGTATCGTATGCACCGCGAGATGCTCTGAGCGTATCGCCTGAGGTGCAACATGATTGCTTTCAACAGCCCCAATGGACAGGTGTTCAGGCAATATCGTATCCGGTGCAACCTTATCGCTTGTAACCGAGTAAGCACCAAGCACATAGGACGACACTGCGCCCTCTGCCAAATGCTTGCCTTGTACAGCCTCCAACCCCATTTTGCTTGAAGTCACTGCTTGATCTTGAAGATGCAGAGAAGCGATAGCATCAGGCCGTACATGCTCAGCGTCAATAATGTTAGGTTGAATATGATCATGGCCCACAGCCGCAGGAGTAAGATGAGTGCTATCAATTGAGGACGGATGAATAGCTCTGGAGGTGACAGCCCCTTCCTGTAAATGCTCTTCCCCGATCACACCTTCTGTGAGATGGGCAGATGCAATGCTGTGAAGCTGGATATGCTCACCTGTAACTGAATTCGGCGTGAGATGGTGCTTCTCAATTGCCCCTTCTTTTACATGTCCTGCATGAACAGAGTCAGCCCCAATATGGTGACTGTGTATCACTTCTTCTGCTAAGTGATGCCCGAGAACAGTTAAAGCAGCTAAATGCGATGAATTAATCGCTTCGGCAGTTATATGCTCACCTACTATTGTATCTGCTTGAATATGCTTACCAGATACCGCATCAGGTGTAAGATGACGAGCGTTAACCGCTTCATTTTGAATATGCAGGCCTGTGATGCTGTCTATGGCGATTCGATCACTGTCTACAGCTCGATGAGCAATTTTTTCGCGGACAACGGAAGACTCAAGAAGATGATTCGAATGAATCGCCTCATCTACAATGTGCTGAGACCATACAGCCATATCCGCCAAATGACTCGATCGGACTGCACCAGCAGCTAATTTCGCGGAACTGACACTCAAATCTGCAAGGGCATCGGTGTCTACCGACCCTTTTGCAAGATGTTCATTTTGCACACTAGCATCTGCAAGGTGATCCCCTCGAACCGAAGAAGGTGCAAGGTGCTCGGAATGAACAGCTTCCTGCGAAATATTTTCTCGCGTCACTGCTCCAATCGCCAAGGACTCTGATTCAATGCCGTAAGGTTCGATCTGCTCGGATGTAATCGTATGGTCTGCCAACTGCTGATACGAAATGGAACGATCTTGAATGAGGCTGCCATCCCATTTCTCGGTAAATAAATGCTCTAACTGGAATACACCTGGCTTCAAATGCTCAGGGCCTATCGACATCGGGCGCATATGCTCCGCTCCAATTTCGCCATCCTGAATATGTTGAGCTAGGACAGATTGTGACGCAAGATGGGCGGACTTCACAACCTGAGAAGCAAGATGCTCTTCCTGTATCGATTGAGGGGCAATATGCTCAGATACGATTCCTCCAAGCGATATCTTTTCCCCGGTTACAGCACCATTGGCAATTGCAGATGATGACACCGCTGCCTCTGCAAGCAGATCACCACTAATTGCACCGCGAGCAATCTTTTCGGCTGTCACTGCTCCTGCTGACAGCTTTGTTTGTGTAATGGCCTCATCATGCAAATGCTCAGACATAACAGCGAAGGATTGTAAATGATGCGGACCTATCGCCTGAACTTCAATATGATCACCGCGGACTGCCCCATTTGCAATATGAGAAGAATCTACCGCTTGTGCTCGCAGCGTACGAGAATTGACAACACCGCTGCCTAGATGCTCGGAGAGAACAGATTCGTTTCGCAAATGAGAAGAATGAATTGATTCTGAAGCAATTTTCAATCCTGTTATAGCGCCGTTCGCAATTCTTTCGTTATCTACGCTATTCGGTTGAAGCATTGCCGTTTGGATCGCTTCATCTTGTATATGCTCGGCACTGACTGATTTCAGTGCAAGCTTTTTACTATGAACAGCACGATTTTGCAGTTTCTCTGACCCTATCGACTCATCCACGACATGCTCCGTACGGATCGCAGACTGCTGAATATGGGAAGAAGCAACGGATTTCTCCTGCAAGTGTTGAGCTGCAATGGCACCCTCTTGAATATGATCTGCATGAACGGATTGAGATAAAAGCTGCCTAGAGCCGATAGCTCCTTCAGCAACATGCTCAGCGCATACTGCTTCTGGCACGATATGAATAGCATTGACAGCACCTCTGCCAAGCTGCTCCGAACCTACGCTATGCTGGCTCAGCTTATCACTCGTTACAGCTCCATCCTCAATTAACGCTGAATGAATCGCTTGAGGCTGAATATGAGCGCTTGCTACAGCTCCTACAGATAAACTTTCACTTCCTACAGAACCAGGTCGCAGCTTATCGCTCGTTATCACGTAATCGGCCAAGTGCTCCGTCTGGATGAGGCCCCGCTGCAAATGCTCACTTTGAACCGAGGCTTCTGCTAAATGATGATGATTGATTTCACCTTCACCTATATGCTGAGTACGGATCGCAAAGTCCGCAATATGGCGAGATTCAACTACACTATTGCCGATAACCTCAGACTGAATGGACTGATTCATCAAATGCGAGCTGCTGATCGTACGTTTGCCGATTTTTTCTCCATTTACACTACCATCAGCTAGTTTTTCTGCAATAATACTGTTATCTTGCAGCATATAGGAGCTTATCGCATAAGGCTCTATGTGTTCACTACGTATCGACTTCGGTGCTATTTTGTCACTTGTAATCGCATGCTCGCTCAATTTCTCTGTTGTAACTGCTTCATCCTGCAGATGCTCGCTTTGAATAATACCTTCACCAAGATGTCTAGAAACAATAGACATTGGCTGCAAATGCTCACTCGTAATCTCTAGTGCACCAATGTGCTCGCCTTCGATAGCACCTTTACTAATATGATGGGTCTCGATTGTGCTCTCTGCGATATGGGCACCACTAACCGCTTTCTCAGCAAGCTTACTCCTACTTACAGCTCCATCAGCAAGCTTTGTACTATCTATTGCACCATCTTTGATCATATCTGAACGAATCGAATTGGACTGAATATGAGACTCTTCGATAATTTGCTCATGCAAATGATGCGGAAGTACAACACCTTCTGTTAAGTGTTCCGATGTTACAATGCCTGCCTTCAAATGACGTGCATCAATGAGTTCTGATTGCAGATGAATCGAGCCTATCGCCGAACCTTGAATATGCTCCGCATTTATAGCTCCCAAAGCAATATGCTGGCGAGCAACACTACCTGGTTCCAACTGGTCGGTTCCTACTGCCTGAGGGGTTAAATGAATACGATGAATAGACTGCTCTTCAATAGCTTCTGCTTTGATGGACTTCGGAGCATGATGTCTGGCTTCAATTTGTCCGGTTGCAATGTGGTGGTTCTGAATGGCGTCACGCTGAATCTGTGCGGTAGCTATAGCATCGGATTGGATATGTTCAGTCTTAATTGCTTCTGCTTGAACATGTTCACTGCCAATAGCTTGCTCTGCCACATGTCTGCTTGTAATCGTCTGATCTGCAACATGTTCCGTCCTTACAGCTTCTTGCTGAATGTGAATGGACTGAATCGCTTCCTCTACGATATGACCACTCGTAATCCCTTGCGGTTTCAACTTGCTTCCAGCAATGCTTTGGTCAGGCCATTGCTCTCCACTTAAAATATCAGATGCAAGATGCGATGTATTAATACTGCCCTTTTTAATGTGATAGCCTTGGATGGCATCCACCCTGACATGCTTGCCGGAAATCGTTTCTAATGCAATGTGCTTGCTGAGCACCGCATTAGCACTAATCTTATCGGAAGTAATGCTGTTATCTTGTAAAATATCTGCGGATACGGATTGCGACTGCAAATGCTGTTCGCCAATAAGTTGTTCCGTTAAATGGTTCTGTTGAATGGAACCAGGTCCAATATGATGCTCCTGCACGGCCTGTTCTCGTAGATGCGCTGAAGAAATGCTGCCTTCTCGAATGTGGGAATCGCTCACACTGTCGAGCTGTAACTGGGCAGCACCTACACTGCCTTCCGATAATTGCTGCTCAGTAACCGCCTGTAATTGAATATGAGCGGTACTCACACTGTTAAGCTGCAAATGCCCGCTGCTAATGGATTCATCAGCAATATGTGGAGAACGAACACTGCCAATCGCCAATTGTTTCGAGAGAATACTTTGTGGAGCAATCTTCTCCGTCGTTATCGCTTCTGAAGCAATATTATGCTCCGCTACAGCTTCTGCCTGTAAATGCTCTGTAGAGATAATACCTGCGGCCAAGTGACTAGATTGAATGGCATGATTGCTTATAATGTCACTCGTCACTGCGCCATCAATGAGATGAGCCGTTTCAATACTGTCTGCGGCAATTTTATCTCCCGTCACACTTTGCTGGGCGATCTTGCTTGCCGTTACGGCCATGTCGCTAATTTTATCTGTAGAGACGCTTTCCGGCGATAACTTGAGTGAAGTCACGACGTAATCTGCTAAATGATGAGAGAACACAACACCAGGACCAATATGACGATCTCGGACGACTTGAGTCATCAACTTCTCGCTAGAAATACTTTCATTTCTTAGCATGCCAGTATCAATGGTTTGGGCACGTATATGGCTGGAATGGATAGCGTCAGGTGCAATGTGAGTATCGAGGATGGAACCAGATGCGATTGCTTGTGAGGTGACAGAGCTCTGCTGCAAGTGTCGTGACTGTACACTATCATCGGCCAATTTGGCGGATGTTACACTCCAATCTGCAAGCTTGTTGCGAGTGACAACGGCATCGGTTAAATGTTCAGATACGATAGCGCTGGTCGCGATTTGGGGAGTATGAATAGCACTGTCTTGAATATGTTCGGTAGCTACGGCACGCTTATCAATATGATTCGATTGTACCGCTTCAGGAGCAAGAATGTAGGATGTAACTGCACCATCGCTCAAATGCCGCTCATCGATGGACTCATTTTTAATATGCTCACGCCGTATACTATCATGGCTTATATGTTGACTTTCTACTGCAGCAGGTGCAATATGTGGACCTTCTATTGATTGTCTCGCAATATGGCGAGATTGAATGGCTTCTTCCGCGATTTTGGACGGCACGATACTTTGATCGGCTATTTTGGAAGATGTAATTGCTTGTTCTACAAGCTTGATCGTCGTAACCGCTTGATCGGCTAATTTGCCAGAAGTAATCGCATGGTCTGACAAGTTCCAACTTTGAATTTCACCTTGGCCGATATGTTCTTGACGAATCGCGTATTCTTGCAGATGTTGAGATTGGATCGCACCAACTGAGATATGCTGACCTTGTACGGCGTTTTTTTGGATATTTTGCGCACTGACTGCCCCTGCAGCCAAATGCTCCGTCAGTACTTGCTCTTCCGCAATATGCCGGCTTTCTACCGTGTGATCGGCAATCGCACTGCCTGACACACTGTTATTCGATAAATGTTCCTTGCTAATACTTCCTAGCGCAAGCTTCTCCGCGGTTACTGCACCATTTCTTAACTTAGATGTCGTAACTGCTTCTTCTCCAAGCTTGGAAGTATCCACGCTCTCGTTAGCAAGATTCTCCGTATGAATGGAGCCGCTTCGAATTTTATCTGCGGTGATGGAATGATCTTGAATCAATTCATTGGAAATAATGAGCGCCCGCAAATGTTTCGTATCGATTGAACCTTCTGCAATTTTAGAGGAATCAATCGTTTTATCAGCAAGCTTCTCAGATGTTATGCTCCCGTCACGGATCTTCTCTCCTGTAATCGAACGATCCCGAATTTTCCCACCTGATATAGCATTGCGAATCAGATGTTCACCTGCGATCGATTCTAGTGCAAGCTTTGATCCCGTCACTGCACCATCAGCTATTTTGATCGCATTTATCGCATAATCGCGAATTGTATCCGTATCAACGCTCTCGCGTTTCAGCTTGCTGCCATCGATGGCGTGAGGCGCTATTTTCTCCGTCGTTACCGCTTCAGCTGCGATGTCGTCTGTGTATATAAATGCTTTAGAACGTTGAGATCCCCGCTTCTCCGCAATCCACTGCTCTTTATTCGCAGTTTGCCGTTCCTCTTGCGCAGAAGTGGTTGAGTGCTGCTTATCCTCTTGTGTGGATGTCGCCTTTTTACGTGATCCTTTTTCATCCGACTCTACTTCCTGAGCAGGAGACGAAGCCGATGCAGATTGGTGCTTCTCTACTCCAGTAATTACGTCTGCCGAATCATCTTCCTGAGCAGCCTGCTCTGGTTCTCTGCGTCTTGAACGTTCTTGAGATCGATCCTGCGAGCGCTTCTGGGATCGAGTGTGTTCTGAGCGACTGGAAGCATGGGGAGATGCTTCTTCCTCTTCCGCTGTCTCTCGTCTTCCTCTCCGTTCATGGCGCTCTTGACGCTCTTGACGCTCATAACGCTCTTTCCGCTCCCCAACTCTCCCTGCTTCCCGAGATGAAATTTCCGGTTCATGTTCTCCTGCTTCAAACTCATTCTCATCAGCTAATGGAGTTATCCTCCCATGCTCAAGCTGCTCAGCTGAATCTTGATGGGATGCAGCAGAATCTGTCTCCGTCCCTTCTAATTCATCCTCCTCAAAAACATGCTCATTTCCTTCATCGTGATCCTCCGATTCAAATATATCCGATGAATGGCGACCTGACTTTACAAAGAAACCATCTTCCTGATCTTCCATCAGATCGATCTCATCCAACTCTGAAGACATATGTGGCAATTCGGCCAAAGCGTTGAGCTTTGCCTGCTTATGTCTCGTATCATGCCCTTTTTTCTTCATCATCTTATCCAACATACCAAGCTCGGATGTATGTGGATTATCAACGTAATAGAGTGGTTTCTTCGGCTTCTGGGCAGTAGGTTGAAGAGGTCGTGTTATTTTCTTCTTCTTCATGAGTTCTCTCCTTTCTTGCGGGCTGCAGTCTAAGCCTAGGGTATCATATGCGGGCTGGTGTACCGCTGTCACTTGCTCGAACCTCATTCATCCACCGCTCTGCTGTATGCTCCCATGTAAAAAATTGTTCAACACGCCGCACACCTGCACGCCCCAGTCGTTCTCGAAGCCCAGCGTTCTCCAATAATCGAGTAATAGCACTGCCTAATTGCAACTTTAACTGGGTAGGCGATACTAAAATTCCTGTCTCTTCATTCAAAATTACCTCTTGAATGCCGCCCGCCCGTGAAGCAACAATGGGTACGCCTGTTGCCATCGCTTCCACATTTACGAGACCAAATGCTTCCTTATCGACAGAAGGTACAACGACAACATCAGCCATTGCATACCACTTCGGAACATCTTCATGCTGCACATAAGGAATGAACCGAACATGATGAGGGTAGCGACTTCCCCACTGCTCCAATTTGCGCACATACTTCGTCTTGCGAGTTGAGCCATAGAAAGCGCTGCCCACTACAACAAACATCGTGTTCGGATGCTTCTCTACTAATTGTGGAATAGCTTGTAAAAAATAATGAACCCCTTTTAACGGAATGAGACGTCCAACGTACATGACAATTTGCTTATGCTCCCAGCCGTTTAATCGCTTGCCTTCGACATGTGCTGCAGCCCCCTCTAAGCTCCAACGCGACTTGAACCGTTTTATATCAACGCCAAGCGGATTGATAACCATTCGAGCAGCGCATGATGGAGCCAACGCGGCTACTTGGCGGTATAAATAGTGACTGTTTACCCAAATTCGCTCCACTTTCTGTAACATCCCAACTAACACATGTCTCGGTACATATTTCGACGAAATAAACGTTAGCGAATGCAGACTCAGCCAGATTCGTGCATGGGGAAACGCTCGCTGAAGCATACGTACAAAACGAGGTCTATTTTCAATCTGAATAATATCCGGTTTATAAGAGCGAAGTTGGCGGATCACTTGCTTGACATACGCTCGACCGCCTGATGATGAAACTCGTACACAAGGCACATCCCCCACATAGCCATACGAACTTTGCCCTGGCCAACGCCTGCTATAGATAACCGCCTTCATTGAAGATTGAGATAAGCTGACCACATGCTCAACGACTCGCTCAACTGAACTACTGGAACCAGATGGTATAGGAAAAGTACCCGGTGTAATGATCGCTACTCTTGGAATTCTCACAGCGCACCTCCTTTCCTCAACAATGTTCATATCGCTCATCTGCACAAGCCCAAACAAACTTATTCTTGCATGCATACAATGGATTCGGAAAGCTTACATAACGATTATCCGAGTGAGGTGCATTGTCTATGTCCAACAGCTCCATGTATAAACGTATCGGTATATTGTTCAATGATCGTATGCTTCGTGGCGTAGCTGTTGGCAAGACAGGGCAAGAGAAGTTAGCATGGTATGAGGAAGCGGCCTCCCGGCACGAGGTTATCCCCGTCTACTTTCGCCTTGAAGACGTAGATATGCATTCTATGCAGGTAAAAGCCTATATGCGCCAAGGCAAGCATTATGTTTCTCGCAAAATTGCGCTGCCTCGCGTTATTCATAATCGTGCCATTTATACAAACCCCCGCTATGATCGAAAAATTCAATCTATCATTGATCGCGGCTACATCTTATACAATCAAGTGAATCGCTACGGTAAAATGACGATTCATGAAATTCTCCGTAAAGACCCTTACCTCTATCCATTCCTCCCTGAGACCGAGATTGCTTCGGAAGAAACGATTCATACGCTTATGAAACGACATCATTCGCTCATCTTGAAACCAAACAATAGCAGTGTTGGGAAAGGCATTATGAAAATGGAACGTACCTCCCACGGCTGGCAGGCTATTTATCCGACTACCCCACGACTGGGTAAACAGCGCTGGCAGCAGCAGAGCACGAGAGGAGATGTTATCCCACAAGTCATTCTCAATCGGATCCGCAAAGCTAAAACCACGTATCTCGTTCAGCAAACCTTGCCTTTATCCAAACACGGCGGAAGACCATTCGATCTGCGTGTTTCCGTACAGAAGTGTTCGGACCGCAATTGGAAAATTACCGGTGTCGTCGGCAAAGTAGCTCCTACGACAACCTTTGTAACGAATGTAGCTCAAGGTGGAGCTGTTGTTCCTTTTGAGCAACTAGTCGGAACGTCACTACCTACCTTCACTGCTGATGTTTTATTGAATCGTGTATCCAACTTCTCACTGCACATTGCTCATGTACTCGCCAATACGCTTCCGCATGTCGCTGATTTTGGACTCGACATTGGCATATCCCCTGATGGTTGTCCGCTATTTATTGAATGCAACGGTCGTGATCAACGCTATAGTTTCAAAGAAGCAAAGCTGCTTCAATTATGGAAAAATACGTATGAGAACCCTATTGCATATGGAGCCAGTCTGCTCCAATCACCCTCTTCTCCTTCCTAAGTGATCGAATGATTTAGCAGCTCGGCTTACGAATGCCAGATCCGTTATTGAAAAATAAAGCGTTCTATGTCAAGATAGTCGAAAGGAAGCGACAGTTTCCATGATGACTACGGACGCCTATTAAGGCGCCAACAATATAGGTGATAACAAATGATGATGAAGCGATTGTTGCGTCTGTTAACGGAGCTGTCATCCCGCAAGTGGGTGTCACAAGCAGCAGGGTCGTTTGCCAACTCTCAAGCTAGCCGCCGCCTTATTCCACGATTCGCCAAGTCGTACGGAATTAACGTGGAAGAAGCAGAGAAAGCTATGCACGAGTATGCGACATTGAATGATTTTTTCACAAGAAAGCTAAAGCCAGGCATGCGCCCGCTCGTACAGGAGACCGACAGATTGCTAAGTCCTGTTGACGCGCTTATTACCGGAATGGGCACGATCAAGGAAGGTGTTATTCTTAATGTCAAAGGACAAGACTACACCTTGGAGGAACTACTGCATCAGTCTCCTCATGCTCAGAAGTACAAGAATGGATATTTCTTCGTTCTTTACTTGAGCCCTACCGATTACCATCGGATCCATGCCCCTGTAACAGGCACAACTGTCGAAAGTGAGCATGTACCAGGTAAAGTTTATCCTGTGAACGACTTCGGTCTGCGCCATATGCCGAGAGTACTCAGTCGCAATGAGCGTCTGATCACGTATATTCGCCATGAACAGGGCGAGGTATCTGTCGTTAAGGTCGGAGCATTAAATGTAAGCAGCATTCGTTATACAGACGATGCCGTGCTCCCTGCTTATGAGCGTGGACAAGATATGGCATATTTTGAATTCGGTTCTACGATCGTTCTGCTTACAGAGAACGGCACCTTCTCGCCAAGTGCTGATTTAGAGCTTGGTTCACGCGTAAGGATGGGGGAATCACTAGGTACCCTTCATACCAAGTCAGCGAAACGACCGCTAAACTAATTAGCCCTCTGTCAGAACGAAACAAACCAAAAAAGCATCCCGTAATACGATACAAATCGTACATGGGATGCTTTTTTGGTTGCCTATTCAGGTTCTGAATCTGTATATTCGTTACCCTTTTGTTCTTCCCCAACAATGAAACTCCAAGTCGCGAACGCGGTTCAACAAATCTTCAAGCTGCTGAGATTGTGTAGGGCTTGCAGAGTTTGCTGAGTTGGGCACAGGAGCACTAATGTTCGCAGGATGCGCCGACTGATTCAACTTACGCTTCAATTCATTATTTTCTTTCTCAAGATCCGCAATTACATGTTCAAATGCTTGATAGTCTTTAATAATTTGGTCCAAAAATAGATTGACCTCATCTGAGTCGTAACCGCGCATGCGAGAAGAAAATTCTTTGCCATGAACTTCGATTGCGGTTAACAGAATGCCATACTCTTTCAAATTAGTTTGATTGGACAAATTAATCCCCTCTTTAACTATTAAGTTATGTAAGCTTATTTTATCATAGAAAGAGGCTGTATTTCATTCCTCATACCAGCAGCTGCTTCCACAGCGCCTTAATATGTACGCACAATCGTGTAAAAAGTATCACCGACTCCGCTATCTTATTTCAGAAGGACTTCTTCCCGTGTATTGCTTGAACTGCCTACTGAAGAAGAAAATATCTCGATAGCCCAAGGCGTCAGCTACCTCCGTCACATTCATGCCTGCATGATGAAGCAAATGCTCAGCCCGCTCAATACGTGAACGAATAATGTAATTTTGCACAGATACCCCTATCAGCTCTTTGAATTTCACAGAGAAGTAACGCGGTGACAGCTGTGCCCGCTTGGCTAAATCTTCGATTCGATGAGAAAGTCCTGGATTTTGCCGAATATAGTTAGCAACTTCGTGAACAGAAGTCGTTAACTGCTGGCTCAATTTCCGATCTTGTGGTTCTTCACACTCGTCACGCAGCAAATATATCATAAGCTGCTTCAATACAAGCTGTGTTTCCACCTCAGCTCCAAAGGGTTGAGTCACATGCAATCGAACGAATCGTGCCAGCAAGTGTTCAAAGTCTACGGTCTCCGTTAACTGTCGATAAGGCTTCGGTATCTCCGTCACACCAGCATCAATATTGAAATGAATGTAGGTAAGCGTTAATGGCTTCTGCGGATGATGTGTTGCACTCGTATGATCGCCAGGTCTGAATAAGAAGCAGCTTCCCTTACTTACTTCATAAGGTTGATCATTGAGCACGACTTGTCCTTCTCCACTCCAAACATAGAATAAGTCGAAGTTTTCCAGCGGCTTCTCCCGCTTTAGCCATTTCCAATTCGGCTCACAAGTAATTTTAGCAATTCCTGGCTTAAGTACATAAGAAGTCGCTGATGCGTGCAGCAATCTGTATACTCCCCTTTCCGTGCTTATACGAATTCTATTTCATTTATATAAGCATAAGCTTTTTTCCTGCTCATTTCGATAATTAATTACATGTTTTCCTCTTCTGTTTTGTTCAGGTTCTTCTTTTTCGAAATATCGGCCAATAAATATCCACCCTTTTCCAACGTAACGATGACGTTCTCTTCTACGAGTGCTATAATAAAGGCATTGTGTAACCGATTATTATGGACGCTGGAAGGATGAAGATGATGAACCCACTAGCTCAACAATTGAATGAATCTATTCGTCAAGAAAATGAACACGTGTACAGCATGTTATCCCGCCTTGGACAGCTCATTTATTTCCCTAAAGAGGGAATTTTGAACCAATCGGCTGAAGCATCTGCTAAAGCGAAAAAATTCAATGCTACAATCGGTATTGCAACAGAAGGCAAAGGACCTATGCATCTAAAAGTCATCCAAGATCAATTGTCCGCCTTTGAACCAAAAGATCTTTATCCGTATGCCCCTCCTGCTGGAAAGCCTGAGCTGCGCAGCATTTGGAAGGACAAAATTTTTAAAGAAACACCTTCTTTGGAAGGGAAGCTTATTAGTAATCCTATCGTAACAAATGCATTGACGCATGGCTTAAGCATCGTTGCAGACTTATTTGCAGATGAAGATGATATCGTCGTTATGCCTGATAAGAACTGGGAGAACTATGAGCTGACTTTTAATATTCGTCGTGGTGCACAAATCGCTTACTACCCTCTATATAATGACGAAATGAAATTCAATAGTGAAGGTCTTCGTCAGGTGCTTCAAGCTCACAGCAGCAAAGGAAAAGCAATTATTTTGCTTAACTTCCCGAACAATCCAACAGGATATACACCTGGAGCAGAAGAAGCGCAAGCTATCGTTGCTGTTATTAAAGAAGCAGCAGAAAACGGAATGAAGCTTGTCGTCGTTTCAGACGATGCTTACTATGGCTTGTTCTTTGAAGATTCTGTCCAAGAATCTCTATTCGGGGCGTTAGCATCTCTCCATCCAAATGTACTTGCAGTGAAGGTAGATGGCGCAACAAAAGAAGAATATGTATGGGGCTTCCGTGTCGGGTTCATCACCTATGCATCCACTTCTGAGAAATTACTTGCCGCCTTGGAGCAGAAGACGATGGGAATTATTCGTTCGACGATCTCGAGCGGCCCTCATCCTTCTCAAACCTTCGTGCTTAAGGCGCTACAGTCACCTGCCTATGCAGAACAGAAACAAGAAAAGTTCAATATTATGAAAGCTCGTGCGAATGTTGTCAAATCATTGCTTGACAGTGGCAAATATGCAGGCGCTTGGACCTATTATCCGTTCAACTCCGGCTACTTTATGTGCTTGCGTCTAAGCAAGGTGTCTGCTGAAGATCTACGTATCCACTTGCTGGAGCAGTACGGCATCGGTACGATCGCATTAGGTGAGACGGATCTGCGCGTTGCGTTCTCTTGTATTGAAGAAGAGCATCTGCCTGAGCTGTTTGATACGATCTATCAAGGTGTGCTTGATCTGACTTCATCGAAAGTGAGCAAGTAATATCGATATATGAACAACTATGAGCAGACATTGGGCAGCGTCACTGGAAATTGATTCATGAACATCTAAGCGGGATGCCTAAAGAATCCTGATTAGGTTTTTCCTATCATTCTCGATACATGGATGTAATCGAAAAATAAACATTCCATCAAAAAAGCCGGGGCACAAGCTTCCTACCGATAATCGGTAAAGAAGCTTGTACGTCCGGCTTTTTTTCATTAATCGTCATCATCTTCATCCTGCATCTTGGAGCGTCCACGAGACCAACGGGTGGATGCTACAATCACAGCCGCAAGCCCTACTGCTGCCATTCGATACATGATGGAAGTAGATCCTACGATAACAGGCACAAGCAGAGTAAGCGCAGAGAGGAAATGAAAAGCTGTACTAAATGTTAAAGCTGCATCTTTCTTCGCCTTAGGTGACAATGGATATAATTGATACCAAACATCATGCTTGTGAAGTTGGAATAAGGTCCGATTTTGCGCACCGATTGCTACAAGGAATAACAGCAGCAGCAATCCGTTCCAAGGCGTATCTTTGGCAAATGTGATAAGCAGCGTCCCGATTACGGTTAAACGCATCCATATGCCTAACCATTCACTGCGTATAATCGTCTTGGCCAACATGTAGTGGTACGCATAGGATTGACGGAACGAATAACGATTCCCAAGCCAGCTCAGCCAAGGACGCGCAAATCTTCGCTCATCCATAGCAGGCAAATCGACAAAGCTGCTTAAAAATTGCTGAATTCGCTGTTGATGAACACGTTCGGCCTCCATATGGGCATCCCAAGCAAAAGTTAAAACAGGAACACGACGGAGTGCTAGCAAATAAACAATGCCAATCACACCCGAGATCAGCCCTGCGGCGGGGATCGGAAACCACAACCAAGCCCAAATAAATAGTACGCATACGATCTTGCGTGACCATTCGAGCCAAAACAGAGAATCTTTATCTGTCACATGGCGCTCTATCCATACGCCGTAGGCTACGACCAGCTTCAATATGAACAGCACGATAAGCATCAACAAATATGGCTTAGGTGATGCATCCACCCGCTGATATAACGGCCAAATAGCTGTCCATACAGCTACCGTCAGCAGCAGACGTGGAATAAGGCTGTATCGGACACTTCGTCTTAAATACGGCTGCATTTTATGTGCAATACGCAGGAAAAATACACGATCTGCTTCTACGATAAAGGTTCGAAACGTCATATGAACAAGTGTAGGCACTAAAATAACTAGCGCCAAGAAGCGAACAGGAAAATCTGCTGGTACACGCTCCAAATAGGATGCATACAACGCTGTTCCTACAACAAATAAAAAAGCGATCATAAACCCGAATCCACTTCGTATCACATAGCCAACGTAAGGAATAATCGATAGCCAATACGATGTTACTCGATCCGCCCACAGCTTGTCTGGATGTATCCACTTGCGCACATCAGCTTGCTCGAACGAGCTTCGAGAACCATCTGCTGAACGCTCCACGCTATCTCTCATCAGGAACCTCCGACGATACGCTATCATCCCCAACCCAAGCATAGAACGCATCTTCTAGTCGAGCTTGCTCTGACATCGCTACCCCGCGAGCCTCAAGGCCCAATTTCAATTGTTGCGATGTACCGTCAATAAGTACCTTTCCATGATGAAGCAGGACGAAGCGATCGCAATATTGCTCAATTGTAGAAAGGATATGCGAGCTAACAAGCAAAGAAGCCCCTTCTTCCTTCAACCGTTTCATATATTGAAGCAGCGAGCGAATACCGAGCGGATCCAATCCTAGAAACGGCTCATCAATAATATAAAGGGGAGGACGTGCGATAAATGCACACATCAGCATCGTCTTCTGCTTCATTCCCTTAGATAAATGCTGTGCAGCCTTATGTAAATGAGCTTCCATATGGAATAACTTCGCAAGCTCATCAACTCGCTCTTCAAATTGTTGTTCGCTTACGCCATATGCAGTTGCAGACCATACCAAATGCTCATACACCGTTAACGCATCATACATGAGCGGCGATTCCGGCACATAGGCTATCGCTGAACGATATGCCTCGGCCCCGCTGTTAAGCTGCTTTCCATTGACTAACACTTGTCCCTGCTGTGGATCAAGCAATCCTAATATATGCTTCATCGTCGTACTTTTACCCGCTCCGTTCAAGCCGATCAAACCGACCATTTCACCAGGCTTCACAATAAACGACACTTGATGCAATACAGGTCTACCGATGCTGTACCCACCAGTTAATTGATTGACTTCTAATAAAGGATTCATCTTCCATTCACCTCTCTATGCCATTATATCGAATCCGCCAGCTAGAAGCGAATAAACAAAACACGCCCTGCCTGCTTACATGAATAAGGTGCTGGGCGTGCTCAATATCGTGCTTTTATTTTGCAGTTATCATGTTACGGTTTTTTCTTCGCCTCTACGAGAGCATGCTGCAGCTCAGGCAATAAATCTTGATAAGCTTGATCAGCAGATTTCTTACCCTCTTTCACAGCACTCAAAGCATTGCCTAATTTCGTATTCAGTGTATCGGCAAACTCCTTAGAAACATTATTTTTCCGTAACACTTCATCCAAAGTGTAGCTGTTTTTAGCAGGGCGCAGGATCGTAAAAGCTTCCATACTTTTACCTTCTATAGGCTGCTGATATTTGACGCGCGACGTCATCCTCCGGCTGGTACGCCCATGAATGCGAGCCATTTCCTGACCTGTGCTAAACTTGACTAACTCCCACGCTGCGCGCTTATTTGCTGAATCAATTGATATGACGAAAATTTCGGCAATCCTTACCCTGGAAGATTCATCAGGGTTAGCTGGATCAACAGGTAGAGAGACAATGTTCCATTCAAACGGCTTTGTTTTCTTTCCATCATAACCACCCTGCATCGCGTACTTGATTTCTTCGAACATCCAATAATAGCTGATAGACATTGCCGCCTTACCCGCTGGAAATCCCCCCTGACCATATCCCATATAATTGTTATCGTCTTGAACATTGACCTTTTTATTTTTCATCAAGTCCGCGTATTTCGTAAACAACGTCCTCCAAGCCTCACTATCCATAACGACATTCTCTGCTTTCTGATCAACAATTTGAAGATTCGACATACTTCCAAGGTGAAGTACGTAATCCGCTGGAAGCATGTATTCGGTGTGAAGACCATACGTACGGTCTTTATCATTATTGGACTTACTTTCGAATCGTTGTGCTAAATCCATCACTTGCTCGACAGACATCTTATGCGTTGGGACCTCTACACCTTGCTGCTTAAATAAATCGACATTGTAAAATAACGCGTCTGAACTAATCGTTCCAGATAATCCATATATAGCGTTCCCACCTTTTTCACGTAGAAAATCCATAACACCAGGTGCGAAGTCATCCACCGGATACTTTTCCTCTTGTATAATCGTATCGAGTTTATATAAAGTCCCTGAAGCTGATAAATGCTCATATTGGGATTGTTGCAAGATGGCGACATCTATGTTTTTACTTTTTATAAATTCAATCAGTTTCTTATCTCTGTCATCCCCTGGTTTTACAAATGATTCGAATTCTGAATTCTCGATCACTTCAAACTCTATTTCTGGAAATTTAACATTAAACGTATTGCCATACTCACTCATAAACAGTTCTGAACTGTGATACATGACCTTAATTGTTGCTGCACTATTCTCAGGAAGTTCCGGCAGTTCACTTTGATTTCCCCCTGTACATGAAGCTAACAACGAGACAACAAGACTTAGTCCCACAACCATCTTCCATGGACGTGCCCATTTGTACATAATGATTCCCCTCTCGATTTATTATCTATTGATATAAGCGTGAAAGAAATGATGAGCGTAAATGTAACTAATAAGCTTTGGGATCGATTCATAGGTGGGGTAGGTAAATAAGTGACTGAGGAATAAGAGGTAAAGCCAAACGTTGGTTCATATATATGTACCTAACATCATGTTTATCAATGAATATAATCTACCTTTTCCATATTCCTTGAATGAAGGCAAATAATAAACAAAGCACATCCTGCCTGCTTACCTACGTAAGCTGCTGGACGTGCTCTGCTAACAAGATTATATATGACTATTATTTTTTCTTCGCCTCTTCCTCGGCTCCTTTTTGCTTCGCCTCTACGAGGGCCTTCTGAAGCTCAGGAATCAGCTCGTTATAAGCTTGATCAGCAGATTTCTTACCCTCTTTCACACTTTTAAGTGCTTCATCCAACTTCATACTTAAAGTCTGATTAAACTCATTAGATATATCATTTTTTTCTAATATTCTGTAAAAGGGATAATTATTTTTCCCAGGACGCAGCATCGTAAATGCTTCTAAACTTTTTCCATCTTTATCTTTTTGAAAGTTTTTTCGCGCTGTCAGCTTCCGAGTAGAACGGCCATTTATTTTTGCCATTTCTGGGCCTGTCGTAAACTTTACAAACTCCCATGCTGCACGTTTGTCCGTCGCATGATTCGTTATCGCAAATATTTCACCCAATCTGACGCTCGAAGATTCATCAGGATTAGCAGGATCAACAGGCACTGTAACGGTATTCCACTCGAATGGTTTACTTCGCTCGCCGTCTTCACGTCGAGATGCATACTTCATTTCTTCAATCATCCAAGTACTGCTGAGAATCATAGCCGCCTTCCCTGCCGAAAAGCCACCATCATAAGAACCGCCTTGATTGTTATCCGTTACATTTATTTTATTGTCTTTCATCAATTCAGCATAACTAGTAAATAACTCTTTCCAAGCTTCACTGTCCATAACGACTTTCTCGGCTTTCTGGTCAATAACTTGAAGGTTAGTCATCTCCCCAAGCGATAACATGTGGTCACCTACAGAACCATACTCCGTATGAATTCCATAAATACGGTCTTTTTCATCGGACCCACCTGGGAATCGCTGTGCTAGGTCAAGTACTTGCTGCGCGGACATTTTATGTGTAGGAACTTCTATACCTTCCTTTTTAAATAAGTCCACGTTATAAAATAAGGCCATTGAATTTATCCCGCTAGGCAGTCCGTATATTGCATTGCCTCCTTTTTCACGAAGCAAATCAACAATGCCAGGATGAAAATCATCCATCGGATACTTTTCCTCTTGAATGAGCGTATCCAATTTATACAGAACTCCTGCCTTAGCCAGTTTCTCGTATTCTATCTGATGTGTCATAACGACATCTATTTTTTTCTTTTTAATAAATTCGGCAAGCTTCTTATCGGCATTTCCCTCTTCGGGTTTGAAAGAATCATAAAATTCATTAGACTCAACGACTTGAAACTCGATTTCTGGATATTTTACATTAAACGTATTTCCTAACTCAGTCATAAATGAATCTGCATTCCAGTGCATGATCGTAATTTTCCCCGCACCATTTTCAGGGAGTTCCGGCAATTCACTTTTACTCCCCCCTGTACACGCGGCTAATAACGAAACGACAAAACTTAATGCAATAACTAGCTTCCATGGACGAGTCCAACTCGACATGTTCATTCCCCTCTCTATTAAGGCAATTACTATAGTTATACTGTGTTATATGTATCTATAAACATAACCAAGCTACATTATATATCCATAATTTTCACGTTACAACTAATCTTCGCAGTAATGAAAAAACACGCCCTGCCTGCTTATATAGATAAGCTACTGGGCGTGCTCTGCGAAAGAGATCAGATATGCTATTATTTTTTCTTCTTTTTCTCTTCTGCTCCCTTACGCTTCGCCTCTTCAAGGGCCTTCTGAAGCTCAGGAATTAGCTCGTTATAAGCTTGATCAGCAGATTTCTTGCCATTTTTCACACTTGTAAGGGCCTCTTCCAATTTCGTAGCTAATGTCTGGTGGAATTCATAAGATATATCATTTTTTTCTAACGTACTCTGCATGGAATAATTATTTTTTGCAGGGCGCAGCATCGTGAAGGCTTCCATGCTTTTTCCTTCTACTTCTTTTTGATAGTTTTTACGTGCCGTCAATTTTCGCGTAGAGCGACCGTTAATTTTGGCCATCTCAGGACCAGTTGTGAACTTGACAAACTCCCAAGCCGCACGCTTGTCCACCGCACTGCTCGTAACCGCATATATTTCACCCAAGTTAACACTAGAAGACTCGTCCGGATTAGCTGGATCAACAGGCACTGTAACCATATTCCACTCAAATGGCTTACTCTCCTTGCCGTCTGGACCTTGACTATGAGATGCATACTTCATTTCATCAAACATCCATGTATAATTGAGAACCATAGCCGCCTTTCCAGCCGGGAAGCCACTTCCATAAGATCCACCTTGATTGTTCCTATCATTTATATTTATTTTATTATCCTTCATTAACTCAGCATAACTTGTAAATAGACTTCTCCAGCCTTCACTGTTCATAAGCACTTTTTCTGCTTTTTGATCAATGACTTGAAGATTTGACATTTCTCCAAGCGATAACATATGGCCACCTACAGAATGATACCCCGTATGGATTCCATAAATACGGTCTTTTTCATCGGACCCACCTGGGAATCGCTGTGCTAAGTCAAGCACTTGCTGCGCCGACATTTTATGTGTAGGAACCTCTATACCATGTTTCTTAAATAAGTCCACGTTATAAAATAAAGCCATTGAATTTATCCCGCTAGGTAGCCCGTATATCGCGTTGCCGCCTTTTTCACGAAGCAAATCAACAATGCCAGGATGGAAATCATCCATCGGATACTTTTCATCTTGAATGAGCGTATCCAGCTTATACAGATTTCCTGCCTTAGCCAGCTTCTCGTATTCCATTTGATGTGTCATAACGACGTCTATTTTTTTCTTTTTAATAAATTCAGTAAGCTTTTTCTCGTATTCTCCTTCTCCATTTTCTGGTTTGAAAGATTCATATAATTCTTTAGGATCGACTATTTGAAACTCAATCTCGGGATATTTCACATTAAATGTATTTCCCAACTCATTCATGAACTGGTCTGCACTCCAGTGCATGACCGTAATTTTCCCAGATCCATTTTCGGGCAGGGCAGGAAGTTCACTTTTACTCCCCCCTGTACATGCAGCCAATAATGAGACTGCGAGACTTAACACTACTACTAATTTCCATGGACGAGTCCAACTCGACATGTTCATTCCCCTCTCTATTAAGGCAATTATTATAGTTATACTGCGTCTACTGAGTTGATGAAGGTGAGAGTCTTGGTGAGCACAAATGACACAGCCTTACTAACATATGAAACTGAGACTATCATTTCATATAGAATGGTGTGCATCTGAGATGTGTATCTGGATGGATGACTGAGATTAGCGTAGGTAAAATGCTAGATGTAAGAGGAAGATCGTTAAGCAAAGTATCTGAGTTGCTTCGAAAACATATAGGTTCCTAGCAACATGCTCTACCTAAATTATATATCCATAATTTTCACATTTCAACTAACCTTGGCAGCAATGAAAAAACACACCCATCAAGCTTATCCAATAAGCTGCTGGGCGTGCTTCACTGACATGCTCCAATATTCTTCTATTTTTTCTCTGCTTTTTCCTTGGCGCCTTTTTGCTTCGCTTCTTCAAGCGCCTTTTGAAGCTCTGGCAACAAGTCTGAATAAGCTTGCTCCGCTGATTTCTTGCCATCTTTCACTGCCATTAATGCTTCATTTAATTTCATCGTCAACGTTGAGTGGAATTCCACCGATACGTCGTTTTTATTTAAGGTTTTGTATACATTATAGTTATTTTTCGCAGGGCGCAGCATCGTGAAGGCTTCCATGCTTTTGCCGTTGATTTCTTTTTGATATTTCGTGCGAGCTGTTAATTTTCTAGTCGAGCGGCCATTGATACGAGCCATCTCTGGTCCTGTACTGAACTTAATAAATTCCCAAGCAGCACGCTTATTTGGTGAATCATTCGTAACCGCAAAAATTTCTGAAAGCTCTACTAAAGAAGACTCATCCGGACTAGCTGGATCAACGGGTACCGTGACCATTCCCCATTCGAATGCTTTTCCTGGCTTCCCATCTGGACCGTAGCGCTGCGTTGCATACTTCATTTCTTCAATCATCCACTGTTGACCAATACCTAGAGCAGACTTGCCAGCAGCGAAGCCTGGATCATACGCTCTGTTAGGACTCTGGTCATTCATATTGATCTTCCCACTCTTTACAAGCTCTGCATAATCGAGAAATAGTACTTTCCAAGCCTCACTATCCATAACTACTTTTTCTGCTTTTTGATCGATAATTTGCATATTTGAAGCCTCACCAAGAAATATAAAATAGTCCGCTATATTTCGGTATCCTGTATGGATGCCATAAATACGATCCTTTTCGTCTTTGGATTTGCTATCAAACCTCTTCGCTAAATCCATCACTTGTTTCACATTCATTTTATTTGTTGGTAGCTCAACTGCATGTTTCTTAAATAGATCGACATTATAAAATAGAGCCTGGCTGTTAAACACAGTAGGCAATCCATACAGTGCATTGCCACCTTTCTCACGAATCAAATCGATCACACCAGGAGCGAAATCATCGACTGAATACTTTTCATCTTGAATGATCGTATCCAGCTTATATAACACCCCTGCCGAAGCAAGTTCCTCGTAGTTGCCTTGATTCAACATCGCAACATCTACTTTTTTATTTTTAATAAACTCTATAAGTTTCTTATTACCATCATCTTCTGGCTTTAGTGATTGAAAATACTCCTGCATCTCAACGACTTCAAGTTCAATCTCAGGAAACTTTACACTGAATGTGTTGCCAAACTCGCTCATAAACTGCTCTTCACCATAATGCATAATCGTAATTTTCCCGGCCCCATTCTCAGGAAGCTCTGGCAGTTCACTCTTATTCCCCCCTGTACAAGCAGCTAACAATGAAACAACAAGACTTAATACTACAACCAACTTCCATGGACGAGTCCAACTAGACATGATCATTCCCCTCTCTTTAACTAATTCATTATAGTAATACTGCGCCTATATATTTCTTTAGCTTAGATAGTTATTAACGATCATGATGAGAAGTTAAGACGCAGCGTTTACTACCGATTAAAGCGCTTACGTATTGTGCCGTTTCAGTTTGTGTTTCAAGAAATGTGATGGAAGAATTGAAAGTGAAGTGAATTTCGCTCTCTAGAGGTAAATTAAGTTTGAATTTACTACCTATGGATAAACATCCATATATGTTCTTGCTTAAAGTATAAAACCACATTTGCCATCATACAACTGAGGCTGTGTAACGATTTATTATAGAAATCAATGAATATAAAACGACCAGCAAGTCCTTATGGATTTACTGGTCGTGTCTTATACAAGGGTTATTTCTTAACCTTATCTTTTTGCGCAGCGCCTTTTTCTCTAGCCACATCCAACTGCTGCTGAAGCTTTATTTGCAGTTCTTCATATGCTTGTTCCGTAGTCTTTTTTCCTGAAGCAATATCCTTAAAAGTAGTATTTAATTCCGTAAATAGATTTCGGAAAAATTCCTGAGACACCTTATTTTTATTCAGCGTTTCAAATAAGAATGGTGAATTGGTCGCAGGTTTCAACATCGTAAATGCTTCTACACTCTTTCCAGCCATATCCTTTTGATATTTGGTTCGTGTCGTCAGTTTCCCTTCCGATTTTCCTGTAATCTTAGCCATTTCAATACCTGCGCTGAACTTTATAAATTCCCATGACGCACGTTTGTTAGGCGCATCCTTCATCATCGATAAAATACTAGCCAGTGAAATTATTTTTGATTCGTCTGGTCGAGATGGATCAACAGGGATCGTCACCATCCCCCATTCGAACGCTTTATGCTTTTTCCCGTTTTTATCGCTTAAATATTGCATGGTTTTCATTTGTCCTATCGACCATTCTTCTCCTATCATCATCGCTGCTTTTCCATCATAAAACCCAGGTCCAAATACATTGCTCGCGCGCTCATAATAATTGAGCTTTTTTCCCTTTACAAGTTCAGCATATTTGAAAAACAAAGTTTTCCACGCCTCACTATCCATCACTATTTTTTCCGCTTTCGGATCAACTAGCAGCAAATTGGACATGTCTGCAAGGTTAATTAGCATGTGTCCAAGTTCCTTACTTTCAGTATCAAATCCATAAATACGATCCTTGTCATTTTGAGATTTATTGTCAAACCTCGCTGCAAGCTCTAGCACTTCATTTACAGACATCTTGTGTCGAGGAAGCTCAACTCCATACTCTTTAAATAGATCTACATTATAGAACAGGGCACTAGCACTAAAATGAGCAGCTAATCCATACAAGGCATTACCGCCCTTTTCACGCAGTAGGTCAATAACTCCGGGATGGAAATCATCAATTGGATACTTTTCATCTTCAATAAGCGAATCTATTTTATATAGTAATCCATCCGATGAAAAACGCTCATAATCACCCTGATGCAAAATGACAACGTCAAGCCGCTTGTCTTTCACAAATGCGAGCATCTTCTCATGGTAATCATCATCCGGTCCAATCGATTGATGCATCTCCCCCGTTGAAACTACTTCAAACTCAATATCGGGATACTTCACATTGAAAGATGATCCGTAGTCCTTCATAAACTGCTCTTCGTTCCAGTACAACACTCTAATGGTGCCTTCCCCACTCTCAGGCATAGGAGGAAGCTCACTTTTATTTCCCCCTGTACAAGCCGTCAGCAGCACGACAACAAGACTTATGATAATAACTTTTTTCCAGTGGCGATACCGACTTAACATAATTATATTTCTCTCCCTACCTATACATTTATTTTCATGATGTTCTTAAGCGTCTTATCTGTATAAACAAAACGAATGCTGCACTTTGTGACAGCATTCGTTTTTATTTGTGTTCTATTATGTTTTTGTTGTCGATCGATACGTGCCTTATTCCCACTTACTTCTTCTTTTTTGCTTGTTCTTCTTGTCCTTTTCGTCTAGCTTCATCCAGATGCTGCTGAAGCTCTGGTACTAGCTCCTCATAAGCCTGCTCTGCCGTCTTTTTCCCATCGACAACAGACTTAAACGCCTTATCAAAGGCCTTCTCTGCATTTACAAAAAAGGAAGTCGCGGATACGTTATTCTTTTGCATGGTCTCACGAACCGCTGGAGCATTGGACGGCTTCAACATCGTAAACGCCTCTACGCTCATTCCATATAGATCCTTCTGATATTTTGAACGTGTCGTCAACTCTCCTGAAGATTTCCCTCTAATTTTGGCCATTTCGATACCAGCACTAAATTTAATAAATTCCCATGCCGCTCGCTTATTCGTCGAATCTTTCGTCATCGCAAAGATGTTGATCATTTGAATCTCGGATGATTCATCTGGCATAGCTGGGTTAATAGGCACCGTCACCACCCCCCACTTGAACATCTTTTTATCTTTGTTATAATCCTGAGCAGCTTTCATTTGCCTCATCATCCATGTATAACCTATCGTCATCGCCGATCTTCCTTCTCCGAAGGATGGATCATAGTTGTTATAACCATTTGACGCAGCTATGTTCCACTTCTTGTCCTTGATAAGCTCCACAAATTGAATAAATAGTGATTTCCAGGCTTCACTGTCCATGAGAATTTTCTCAGCTTTCTGGTCCACCATCTGCAGCCCCGCCATGGACGCAAAAGTTTGCAACATATGTCCGCTAGGCATAAATGTACTATTCATTCCATATATACGTTCACTATCTTTTTGAGATTTGCTTTCAAATCGCGCTGCAAGCTCCAACACCTCAGACACGGACATTTTATGCCGTGGCAGTTCTACACCATATTCTTCAAACAAATCTACATTGTAGAATAGAGCAGAAGATTGAAACGCAGTTGCTAGACCATACAGCGTATTTCCACCTAACTGCCGCAGTTGTTCAATAACCCCTGGATGAAAGTCATCAATCGGGTAGTTTTCTTCTTTTACAAGTGAATCCAACGGATATAACATGCCCTGACTAGCTACCTGCTCATATTCTCTTTGACCTAGCAGCACCACATCTAACTTTTTCTTTTTTATAAATTCAATTAACTTCTCCGTATAGTCATCATTAGGTTCTACGGAACTATAAAATTCACTCGCTGGCACAATTTCAAATTCGATATTCGGATACTTCACTTTAAATGGAACCGCATAGAAGCTCATAAATCGCTGTTCGCTATAGTACATCACTCGAATTTTACCTGAACCATCTTCAGGAAGCTCCGGGAGCTCACTTTGAGCTCCTCCTGTACAAGCTGATAACATCGTCATAACGAGAATAAAAATAAGCAGCAGCTTCCCATGACGTCCAACATCTATCTTTTTCAACGTCTGTTCTCTCCTTTTTTATATCTACTAGAAGATAGAATTATCGAATTTTCCTCACACCGTAGTTACCACTTACTTTTTGGGCTTATCCTTTTCTTTCCCTTCTTTTATTCTAGCTTCATCCAAACGCTTCTGTAGCTCTGGAAGCAGATCCATATAAGCCTGTTCTGAGGATTTCTTCCCATCCACAACCGACTGAATAGCCTCATAAATAGACTGATCGATCTGTTCAATAAATGACTCCGATATGTTATGTTTACCAATTGTCTCTTCGAGAGAAGGAGAAAGAGAAGGCTTAAGCTTCGTAAATGCTCCCATATCTGCTCCCCATAGATTCTTTTGATATTTCGTACGTGTCGTTAATTTACTAGAAAAACTGCCATGAACTTTAGCCATTTCTGGACCAGCGCTAAACTTGATAAACTCCCATGCCTCGCGCTTGTTGGTAGCATCTTTCATCATGGCAAAGATACCGCCAAATCTGACCATTTGAGATTCATCGGGCTTAGCTGGGTCAATAGGAATAGAGACGATATTCCATTTAAATGTTTTTTTCTTGTTACTTTGATCGTTTAATTGAGCATTTCTAAGGTTGTCCATCATCCATAGATCCGCTATAAGCATAGCCGACTTGCCCTCAAGGAATCCGTTAGCATAACCATCTTGCCTGTCTGGCGCAATAAAATTCGTCTTCTTGTCTTTCACTAGCTCAGCATATTGGATAAATAGCGTTTTCCATGCCTCGCTGTCCATTACGATTTTTTCTGCTTTCGGATCAACAAACTGTAAGCCGGCCATAGATGCAAAAGATCTGAGCATCCTACCAGGACTCATATACTCGCTATGTATCCCGTTAACACGATCTTTGGCATGATTGGATTTACTTTCAAATCGCTCGGCAAGCTCCAACACTTCATTTACCGACATATTAGGTCGAGGCAGTTCCACTCCATGCTCTTTGAATAAATCTTCATTGTAGAATAAGGCAGCAGACTCAAAGTGTGAGGATAATCCATACAAAGAATTCCCTCCCATCTGACGTAGAGTATCAATCGTACCTGGGTGGAAATCATCAATTGGATATTGTTCATCTCGGATAAGTGAGTCTAGTGGATATAGCAATCCATCATTCGCAATCTTTTTAAATTCTTCTTGATTTACCATCACGACATCCAGCTTTTTTTCTTTTATAAATTCGCTCCATTTTTCGATATAGTTATCATCAGGCCCAATAGAGCTATTCAGCTCTGCCAGAGGTACAACTTCAAACTCCATATCGGGATACATCACATTAAATGGCGTCCCATAATCGAGCAAAAATTCTTCTTCTCCCCAGTACATGACTCTGATTTTACCGGTACCATCCTCTGCTAGAGGAGGCAGTTCACTCTTACTACCTCCTGAACAAGCGGCCAACATCGTAACGACCAGACTTAATACAAGCAGCAGCTTCCACGGACGTGCATCGTTCTCTCTTTTCAACTTCTCCACTCTCCTTCTAAATTACTAGATAATAGACACCATCTTTTGGTTTTATAAATCCATTACTTTTCCTTTAAAAGGCATAAAAGAATTATCCTTTGTTCATAAATTTGTAAATTCTTAATTTTCATTCACTATTTACACCATAAAAAAAGATGCTAGCGACTAAACGCTAGCATCCTTATTCTTAACGTATTTTACTGTTATTGTTGCGGTCGACCTTTATCACCGTTTTCTTGCTGCTTCGCTTTCAACCACTTTGGCGCACCTTTACTCTTCTTATCGCGATGGCGCTCATTCCCCTTACGTTGGGAACCAGCTTGTCGAGTTTCAACTGGCTTGCGCGCTTGAGGCTTGCGCTTAACCACTCCCTCTTCAACAAGACGTACTTTGCCATCATTGTACGACCATTCTTGAATTTGGATGTTAAGTTCACGCTCGAACTTACGCATAATGAACAGCTCACGTTCCGTAATCAGGTTGACAGATATCCCTTTACGACCCATACGACCTGTTCGCCCTGCACGGTGAACATAATGCTCCGCATTGATTGCAGGCTGCAAGCTGAATACGATCTCCAGATCAGCAATATCCAAGCCACGAGCAGCGACATCCGTCGCTAGCAGCAGCTGGAATTCCCCTTCACGGAAGCGGCGCAGTACCTGAACGCGTTCCTGCTTCGGAGCATTCCCATATAAAGTGCCTACTGATAAATGAGCATACTTTAGCTTCGATTCCCATTCGCCGATCATGTCCGAATCATTGACAAATACAATGGAGCTCTTCGGATTGTAATGACGTACAAGGCGTCTGAGCATATCAATTCTGTCGCGCTCCTCTGATACGATAAAGGAATGCGTAATCGTGTCCGCAACACGCTTGTCCGGTTCAATACCGACATTTACAGGATCGTTCATCCATTTCGAGGCAAGCTTTTTCACTTCAGCAGGCAGTGTTGCAGAGAAGAACAACAGCTGACGATCACGCAAGGCGCGGTTCATAATCTGCTCGATATCGCCTGCTCCGCTTTGACGCAGCACATGATCTACCTCGTCAATGATGATTGTGCGAACTTCGTGCATTTTCAGCTTTTTCATATCCAGCAACTCGCGAATACGACCTGGCGTACCCACCGCAAGTTGTGGACGCTGCTTCAGCTTATCCAACTGTCGGTTCAATGCAGCACCTCCAATAAGCGGCGCCACGATAAGCCCTTCTGCGCCAGCAAGCGCTTCTGCCTCACGCACGATCTGCATCGCCAGCTCTTGTGTAGGCGCGACGACTACTGCCTGCAGTGCGCTTTGATCCAGCTGTATGCGCGTAAGCACTGGTAATAAGTAAGCTAGTGTCTTACCTGTACCTGTTTGAGATTGCGCCAATACATCGCGCCCTGCTACCGCAGCTGGGATCGCTTCCGCCTGTACAGGAGACGGCGTTACGATACCGCGCTGCTCCAGCTTATCGGCATAAATATCATCTATAGATAATTGTTTAAATGTTAAAGTCACGATTCACTTTCCTCTCTTCTGCATCCCATCGATGATTGCTCTTCCTATCATTATAACGAATGAAGGAGCATCCTCCAACTTTCTTCATGATTCGAGCAATAATCAACGATAAACTAGGTAAATCAATATACATTTTTTTGCATCAGATTATCATAGAACACCTTTTGCTTTAACACTACTTATGTTACAGTTCAAGTTATTGCGACTGCGGTAAACATAAATATTTTAAATTGCATTTACAATTTATATAACCATCTATAGTAGGTGTTATCATGAAAATTTCAATCGAAGAAATAAATAAAGATCTTGAAGAAGAGATTCTCATCAAATGCCATGAGGTGGATCAGGAGATTTACGAGATCGTTAACATTTTGAAAACAGAAACCCTCATCCTGCTTGGTTACCATAATGATCGTGTTCATCGTATTAAGCTTAGCGATGTCTTTTACTTTGAGGCAGTTGACGGAAAAGTTTTTATTTACTGCAAGGACAAGGTTTTTGAGATAAAACAGAAGCTTTATGAGCTTGAGGAACGATGCAGGGAGAAAACATTTTTTCGTGCATCAAAATCAACGATTTTGAACATAGCTATCATTTCATATATTCATCCATCCATAAGCGGTAGATTTGAAGCAGTACTTGATAACGGAGAACGTGTTGTTATATCCAGGCAGTATGTGCCTGTCCTGAAAAGGATGCTTGGAATATAAATGGAGGGGCAATAATGAAACTTTCTCAATTTATAAAAGAGACCATCCGAGATTTCTTTACCATCTTCGGATCCATCATCATTATCATTACACTTTTGCGGCAATTTTTTCATCCCGATCTAGCCTTTGATTTGAAGTCGATTTATACGATTATGACTTTTTCAATGATTGGTGCATTGCTTGGATTTATTATGTATTCTCGTAAGGATCTAAGTGAGAAGCAAACGCGTGTAAGAATTGCTATTCACTTTATTGCTTTGGAAATCATCCTAATTTCTCTTGGAATTATCATTGGTGTTATAAACAGTCCATTAAGTGTAATTATTCTTGCCTTACAAGTTGCAGTAGTCTACGTCATCGTTCGTCTGCTGGCATGGCACAATGATAAAAAAGTAGCCAATAGCATTAACGAAAAACTAAAGTCTTTTAAGAAAAATATTTGAGAGCAGCGGTAAGCTAAATAGCTTATCGCTCTTTTTTGCAACTTATTGCCCCGCAGCTACAGCTTATTGCTTTTTTATATACATCCTTTTAACCGTTTTCTAAGATGGAATCAAAAATCAATAGAAACGAAAAGGAGTAGCTACTATGGGAATGTTAGTACTGTTTGTCACTCTAATGATCGAATTTGTGTTAGCAATATATTGCGTCGCAACGAAGCAAATCCACTCCAAACTCAGAAGCTGGGTTCGAATTGCTATATTTTCAACATTTGTCCTTCTCACACTTTCATCCGTTATCATTTGGAGTTTTAGCTGGGTATTGCTTGCTATACTTCTTTTCATACTGGCTGTAATCGGATCGGTGTCACTCATACGCAACAAAGCAAATACCAAAAAGTACAAAGGCTCTCGGATTATCGGGAAAGCAAGTATGATGACATTGGCGTTGGTAATTGCACTTGTACCTGCTCTTATTTTTCCGCAATATAAATTACCAAAGGTTACAGGTCAATATGATGTTACAACAACCACTTACACCTACACAGATGAAAACCGGATTGAGGAATTTACCGACACCGGCGAAAACAGATTTGTTAATGTACAATTCTGGTATCCTGAAAATGCTGATGGAACCTATCCACTATTAGTATTTTCACACGGCGCATACGGTATTAAGGAAAGCAACACCTCAACCTATACTGAGCTTGCAAGCCACGGCTATGTAGTCGTTTCCATCGATCATCCCTATCATTCCTTTTATACGGTTTCAGATGACGGGACAACTACGCTAGTCAATACAGAATATATGCAGGAAATTAGTAATTCCAACACAGCGGGTAGTTACACAGCAGCAGAAGGCTATGGGCTCATTCAAAAATGGATGAAGCTACGTACAGACGATATGAACTTTGTAATGGATACGATTCTTCATCGATCCGAAAATGATAGCGACCCCATTTATCAGCTTATTGATACTGAGAAAATAGGTGTTTTCGGCCATTCGATGGGTGGTGCAGCAAGTGTTTGGGTGGGTAAAGAGCGTGATGATGTAAGTGCGGTTGTCAATATTGACGCTCCGTTGTTTAGTGAGCTTATTTACAATACAGAGATTAATAATTTTGAAGCAAGTGGGGATGTGTATACGACCCCGCTTCTTAATATCTATTCTGACGATGTTTGGGTACAACTTGATACAATCTCCACTTATGCCGCAAACAAGACCATCGATATGAATTCTACTGAGTCATACACCGTTCATTTTGAAGGTGCAAAACATTTAAGTCTGACGGATTTGCCGTTATTCGCTCCTATCTTTGCAAATTTTCTACAAGGTGAAAAAGCATCCATTGATACCTACTACTGTATTGAAACTCAAAATGAGCTGATTCTGAAATTTTTTAATTATAAACTAAAAGGTACTGGCAGTTTTGAATTTGAGCCAACTTATTGAGCAATTATGCGTATATTCATATAAAAAAGGCAGCCAAATGGCCAATGTCATTAAGTTAAGGCACAGGATCAAAAATTAAGAACAAGAGTAGGTCTATCGAAAAAAGATAACCTGCTCTTTTTTGCGCAAAAATGAGAAATAGCACTTGACAAGCAGATGAAAATGTATAACGTAGCCCCTTGAAAAAACGAGGAGGTTACGCCAATGAATGAGTACGCGAATTCGCTAAAAGAAACACTGACATCCCTCATAAGAGAAATGTCAGCCGCACCAGCACCTTATG
>NZ_JACYTN010000002.1 GCF_014841135.1 Paenibacillus arenosi | reverse complement strand
AGGGCTGAGAAGTTTACTTACTCGTTATGTAGAACTTTGTTAACCTTTTGGAACCGCCGTATGCGGACCCGCATGTACGGTGGTGTGAGAGGACGGGGGCTAGGCGCCCCCTCCTACTCGATTATTTTGTAGAAGTTGCCTACAAATATATTGCTAATACTAGAGCAGCGGCGTACAATCTTGGCGAAAGCACAATCTATTACGAAAGGGAATCTTGTGCTGTTCATTGCTAGACTATTCCTATGAAGAGGAGCATGAAAATGATCAAGAAACTTACGGTTGCAAGTGTGTTGGCAGTAGCATTGCTTGGTTCAGCGGTTGGAGTGCAGGCAGCGGCAATTACTACGAATCAGATATCCTCTTTAGGGTATCAAACAAATAGCTATGGAGCAGAGGCAGGTGTGAAATCTCTCAATAATATTCCTCCTGGGTGGGTGCATGTAAGAACAACGGGTCCGAGTTGGGATCAAACATTCATTATCAAAAATCTAAATGGAGCCCCTTATGGAGCAGAAGTAGGCATCAAGTCATTTTATAATCTGCCTAGTGGTTGGGTTCATGTAAGTACGACAGGGCCAAGCTGGGATCAAACTTTCATTATTAAAAATCTAAATGGTGCTCCAAGTGGAGCGCAAGTAGGAGTGAAATCATTTTATAACATACCTGTAGGCTGGGTGCATATTTCTACAACAGGTCCAAGTTGGGATCAAACCTACATCTTCAAGAAACTCTAGTTCCCTTTACGTGTACAAACATTAATATTCCTCTCTGTTTCCTCTATACGACACACATTTAATGTATTTTTAATAGCATGATTCTGCAGTTTTTAATGACTAATCATAGTACCTTTCTTCCATTCATGTTTGTGAGAATTCAGCCTTTTTACTATATGACATTACTCTTAAATTAAACTTAAAAGCCTGCAATTCTCTTATTCCAGCTCAGGCTGACGACAAGAGATTGCAGGCTTTTGATGTTACTTAATAACGGAATGATAAAGGGGCTTATACAGCCGCTGCAGCGGTTTTGTCAGCGCACTCTGTGGAACAATGTCCGCTATGCTCTGTCTCACACTCATCGCACACGATATGCTGCAAGTGGCAGGAATCAAGTTCACAGTTAATATAACGGTCTGCTGGCTTCTCACAGTGATGGCAGCGACCTACGATAACAGCTTCATCTGTATGGTTGATCGGTACAGATATCCGCTCATCAAATACATAGCATGAACCATCAAATAGTCTTCCTTGTACTTCTGGATCTTTACCGTAGGTAACGATACCACCATCAAGTTGGTAGACTTCATCAAACCCTTCTTGGATCATCCAGCTGCTCAAAATTTCACAGCGAATACCGCCCGTACAGTACGTAAGGATCTTCTTGTCCTTAAGATTGCTCATATTTTCACGAATCCACTCTGGGAATTCTCTAAAGCTGTCTACTTCAGGACGAATGGCATTACGGAAATGCCCGAGGTCAAATTCATAGCCTGTACGTCCATCAAGTACAACTACATCATCACGTTGTAGATATTCATGCCATTCTGCTGGGCTAAGATGGCCACCTGTTAGCACGTTAGGGTCAAGATTTTTATCATCTACACGGAACGTAACGAGTTCCTTTTTATAACGGACATGCATCTTCTTGAAAGCATGTTCTTCTACTGGATCTATTTTAAATACCGTATCTGCAAACAGAGGGTTCTGTTTCAAATCATGCATATACTGTTCTGTTTGTTCAATTGTTCCGGTTAATGTACCATTGATGCCGCCGTCCGCAATCAAGATGCGACCCTTAATGCCCAACTGTTTGCAATATTCCAAATGTTCTTGAGCTAGCTGCTCAGCATTCGGAACGTCAACAAATTTATAGAAAAGCAAAAGCGCAAATTTAGCTTTTTCAGTCAAATGTATCACCTGTTCGTTTAGATTTGCATACTGGTGTTAGCGACTATTTTCATAGGTGCCCGATCAGTACGTCAGATAGTAAACCATTTTCTATAGAAAGTATTGTATCACAAATAGTGATGAAATTCACAGTGGGAGTTCAATCCTAATCTGACAGGAATCAAGAAACATCTTTGGAGATTATTATGGACAAATTAACCATTTACCTGATTAAATGAATCTACAATTACTACGTAACATCTAGGAGGCTTCTATGATTCGTAAACTAATAGTAGATAATGAAGCAGTAGCTAAACAAATGCTTGATGTACAAATCCCTTCTTATCAAGTGGAAGCTGAATTAATTGGTTTTCATGATATCCCACAATTGAAGGACACGGTACAAGCATTAATGTCTAGCAATGAGACTTGTGTAGGATATTTTGTAGAGGAAGAATTGGCTGCCTTTATTTCGTATACAGATGAAGGGCAGTATATTGATATTTGTCGTCTGGTCGTTCATCCCGATCATTTTAGAAAAGGAATCGCAAGAAAATTAGTGGCGCATATTATTGATGAAAAAGCGAAAAATAAAAAAGTAATTGTAAGTACCGGCGCGAAAAATACACCTGCTAAGCAATTGTACAAACAATTTGGTTTTCAAGAAATGAAAGACATTGAAGTGGCACCTCATATGTTTATTACTTTGTTTGAGAGAAGCTAGGCTCGTAACACATACATAATAAAAGAGCTATTGGTCATTGTTGGGGGGACAGTACCCCTGTTCAATTACCAATAGCTTTTTCTATTAAAGGGTCAAACTTAACCCCAGTCGCTCAGTATAAACTTTAAAACATTATGCACTAAAATCTTTATCATGTGTTGCGGCATTGTCTTTGATTAATTTCTGCTCTAACTTCGTACCGAACCCCTCAAAGTAATTCGTAAACCGATCGAATGCTTTTCGGTTCACGATCCAATCTGACAGCTTCACGCAACCATAAGCGAACAGCATTCCTGCGAACATATCAATAATCCAATGGATGTTCAAGTAAAGTGTTGAAATCATAATCGAAATACCGAATACACCAACAACCCAGCGGTACCACTTGCTGCGTTCACGCATAGCTAATAGAACGGCTGCAAAGGCAATGGACGTATGCATACTAGGGAAGCAGTTAATCGTAACATTGAACGCCTCCGCTGCTGTTAATCCACGTTCTAGTAAGTCTGGAGTTCCTTGTACGTACCATACTTCCTGCAAGAAGATGAGGTTGTAAAAAGGTAGGATTAGCGGTACTTGCAATAAATAGCCTGCGAGCGCGTAGCGTCCGAATTTTTTTACGTCCTTCGTGAAAAAGGCGCGAATAATGCATAGCCAATACGTCAATGTAAAGCCATATATATACACAGACTGCATATATGTGGTTAACCATTCGGGCTGCCAAAGCTGAAACATCGATGGTGCGTTGCCGGGTATCGCGTTAAACCATTCATTCCAATTGAATGTATGGTGCATCGACTCGGTTTGCCAGGCTACGACCTTGAACCAGAATGGATTCGCATATTTGTAGATAATGTAGAAGATCAATAATGTCAGTAGTCCTGCTGGCATAAAGCGAAGCCAAGAGATGGGTTTGGCATCCTTACTCACTCCCCACAAGGAAGCAATCATGACAATAAGACACCACAATTGCCAGTTCTCAACTCGGAAGATGAGGAATACTAACAACGCCAAAATAGTTGCTAAAATAATAAGATACGTTTTTTTAGTTAGCAAAGTTGTTCACCTTTTCAGTTTTCTTTTGAATTTCATAGACAATTTTTGTATTATAGCATAGGGTTAAATGATTTTACGATAGAAAAAAATAATGATCAATGGGGTATAAATCAGGTTATGCTATACATTTGCTTTTGAACATCAATATAAGTTCTTGGGACATAGCATAGATTGAAAGAGGTTAGGGCCTCATGCATATGATTTTAGATGTACATAGGAAAACGAGTGTGCAGGTAGAGGGGTTTTGTTTAGATGAATGTTCACCTTGATCCATTTGATCGTGACTTTGAATCCATTGAAGCGATTGCGGACACGATTAGTCAGATTCTGCAATGTCCGGTTACGATCGAGGACAGTAACCATAGGCTGCTTGCATACAGCACGCATGCGCCTGATACCGATCCGGTTCGTATTGCAACGATCATCGGCAGGCGCGTACCGGAACATGTCATTAGTATGCTGTGGCGTGAAGGGATCATTCAACAAATTATGGATAGCCAAGTGCCCGTTCTCATTGACCCGATTGATTCCATTGGCTTGAATCGGCGTATTGCAGTTGCGATTCGTCATCATCATGATATTCTCGGGTACATATGGGTGATGGATGAGCACAAGGGGATTGATGAACAAGGGCTGGATGACTTGAACAAGGCTTCACATGCAGCTAGAAGCAAACTGCTGCAAGTTCAAACTCAACGTCGCAGACGCGAGGAACAGAGCTTTGAATTTTTCTGGGGAATGTTGACCGGAAGCATGGATTCCGAGCATCGAATTGTAGATCGAGCGCACCAACTTGGAATCACATTGCCCAAGTCCTATCGTGTTATGATTATTGAATTTGATACATTGCTAAATGAAAAACTATATGAACAAGTGCTGTATACGATACTTACGGCACAGCGACATCGGAAAGTGCTGCATGTTAGGCAAGAGCAGCGCTTGCTTGTGCTTATCGATGCAACAGATGATGACATTGATGGGCATATTGCAGCGTGGATTCTGCTTATGGAACGGATGCAGCAGCGCTTTGGGGTGAAACCTGTTCATTTAGCTAGCGGGCTATCTTATTCCTTGTATATGGATGTGGTGAAGAGTTATCAAGAAGCAATAACCGTTATGAATATGAAGAAGCATCTGCCTGATGAAACGAAGCATTTGCATCGATATGAAGAATTGGGTTGGTATCGCTTCCTTCCTGCTATGATACAGGAGCGTCGTGCACGCCCGATGCAGCATTCGAGTTTGTCTAGGCTCAAAGCGTACGATAAAGAGCATCAGAGTGGATTAGTTAGTACTCTGTCCCTATTTCTGCAAGCAGATTGCAATGTGAAACGAGCTGCTGAAATGCTGCATATTCACTCCAATACGCTAATGTATCGCTTGAAGCGAATTACGGATATTGGCGGCATTGATTTGAATGATATGGAGCAAAAAATTTCATTGTATTTGGAATTGAAAATGGACCAATGGCAATCATAAATAAGTTAGGTATCCGCTTTGTGTAAATTCACAAGGCGGATTATTTTTTTTCATAAAGTTGGACGAAGCTGTGGTCGCCATAAAAGGTTATATTAAATGTAAGCAATGATACTTTTAAGCATGTGCAAAGAACTTGAGGGGGATTCAATGATGATTATCGGAGTTCCAGCAGAAATAAAAAATAATGAAAACCGCGTTGCTGCAACGCCTGCCGGAGTCATGGCTTTAAGCCAAGCGGGGCATAAAGTGCTTATCCAAAGTGGAGCGGGTGTAGGCAGCGGATTCGAAGATCATGATTATGAACAAGCAGGTGCTGTTATTGTACAGCAAGCTGCTGATGTGTGGGCACAAGCAGAGATGATTATGAAGGTTAAAGAGCCGCTTCCTGCTGAATATGGATACTTCCGCAAAGGACTTATTTTATTCACTTACTTGCATTTAGCAGCTGAGCCTGAGCTAGCTAAAGCGTTATTGGATTCGGGTGTAATCGGCATTGCTTATGAAACGGTTGAAGTCAATCGTACATTGCCATTGCTGACCCCAATGAGTGAAGTAGCGGGACGTATGGCAGCACAAATTGGAGCTCAGTTCTTAGAAAAAGTTCACGGTGGCAAAGGGATCTTGCTAGGTGGTGTGCCAGGTGTACAACGTGGTAAGGTGACAATTATCGGTGGTGGAGTCGTTGGAACGAATGCAGCAAAGATCGCGGTTGGTCTTGGTGCAGATGTAACAATTATCGACCTGAGTGCTGATCGTCTTCGTCAAATCGAGGATATATTCGGTACAAGCGTGCAAACGCTGATGTCCAATCCGATGCATATCGCTGAGTCTGTTCGTCATTCGGACCTTGTCATTGGTGCTGTATTAATTCCAGGTGCTAAGGCGCCTAAACTTGTTACAGAGGCGATGATTCAATCGATGCAGCCAGGGTCTGTAGTTATTGACGTAGCTGTTGACCAAGGTGGTATCGTGGAAACGGTTGATCGCGTAACTACACATGACCAACCTACTTATGTGAAACATGGTGTTGTACACTATGCCGTAGCCAATATGCCAGGCGCTGTATCGCGCACTTCAACGATGGCACTGACTAATGTAACATTGCCATACGCGCTGCAAATCGCTAACAAAGGACTAGAGCGTGCATTGCAAGAGAACAAGGCATTGCTAGCGGGTGTGAATACGGCTGGTGGTGAGATGACATATCATGCAGTAGCGCGTGACTTGGGTTATTCCTATGTGCCTGTAGAAGACGCATTGAAGAAGGCGCTTCTTGTACATTAATACGATGAACGAACAAGCTGGTATCCAGATTAAAATGGATGTCAGCTTTATTTTTATACGTACACTTGTTCATGCGTAATGATAAATATTTGTATACATGATTATCAGAACGTTGTATATAGTGTTATGATTATAAACAGAATATGGATATAGAAAGGGAGGTGTAGCCTTGTATATCATGCGTAAATTAATCTCAGCACTTATAGCGACACTTATTTTCTCCCTTACATTACCCATGATATTTTTCGGAGTAAACATTTTTACAATAGTGTCCTCGTTATTTTCCGTAGACTCAACTGGTCGGCTACTTTTGACAATGATTATGTTTGTGCTGGGAGGCACTTATTATGCTCTAGGAATTCCATTGTCCATAATCATTGACCTAATCATGCGGATAGGTAGTAAAAAAGCAAGGAAAGCTCCTTCTAAAACGTTTGTTATGGTTCGTCTGTTGGGCTATCTGCTGTTATATGCAATGGGGGGAGTGGTATCAGCATTTATTACCCTTCGTCTTTTTATTTATGGCGATCTGAATTCGTGGGAATGGGGTTACATGGGATGGGAGGAAATCATCACATTTATTGCTGCGGCGTGGTTATTTGCAGGGATTGATTATTTACTCAGCAAGCTCAAACTTTTTAGTCCACGTAAACATCTAATAGATAGTGGGAATGATGAGTCCGTACATGTCTAATCAGAAGTGATCTTTTCACCGATGTATAAGTTAAGGCTCAGACATAAATGATAAGAGTATACAGATGATTTTCATTTGCACATGGAGGGTTAAATGATGTATACTCTTGCTCTAGTCTTGTTACTCTGCCTCATTGCTGTTGGGTATTTGTGGTACGAGCGATTTGTTATTAAATCCACGAAGAAGTAGAAACATCTCTACATTGATCCGATGATAAAGAGAGGCAAGCTTCCTTCGTTATATGAGAGTTGGTGACTCGTGTATGGCTTCGTTTACACTTAAACAAGTCAAAGCATGGAAGACTTATCTAACGATTGTTGGATGGCTTGTCTTTATTTTATATTTGTTATACGCTACATACTTGTTGTTTTTCGGCTTTTATCGAGCTATGGACATGAGTGGTAAATATGCGATTAATCTCGTTCCTTTTCAAACGATTAAGGAATATATGTTCCACCTTGAATATTATCCATTTGATGTGTGGTTTAATAATTTATTTGGCAATGTATTGTTATTTTTGCCTTTAGGGTTTCTAATTCCGCTGTTGCTGCCTGTATTTAAGCGCTGGTGGATTATTGTACTTCTATCCTTTGTTCTCACGGTTACGATAGAGATGCTCCAATATGGTCTTCAACTTGGTACATTGGATGTTGATGATATGATATTGAATATTGGCGGAGGATGGCTTGGATTCGGTTTGCATATTGTAGCTAGACATTTGTGGGCAGAGCAGGCCAGAAGGATCAATAGCACACACGCATCTGCAGTGGATTAACAGAAATCGAACGGATACGATTAAGGACTTATATATAGGATTGGATAACACCGTACCTAGGCGTATGGTGTTTTTTGTTTTTGTTGCCAAATATGAATTCTTTCTTAAATGTCAATATCGTTATACGATGAAGCTTTACAATAAGTGCAGGAGGGTTGAATCGAATGTTAGATGGAACTGCTATTTTATTGGCGGAGGATGATCCCGAGATTGCTCGTATTGTCCGCGATCATTTTCGCAGGCAGCGATGCGATGTAACATGGGCATCCACTGGACTAGAATGTTGGGAAGATTTTCGTAATGGTGATTATGATCTAGTTATTGTAGATCTGATGATGCCTGAAATGGACGGATATGATTTATGCAAAAATATACGGTTAATTAGTGATGTACCGTTAATTATTATAAGTGCTCGTGCTGAGGATGAGGACAAGGTACGTGGTCTTCAACTTGGTGCAGATGATTATTTAACGAAGCCTTTTAGTTTGACAGAACTTACCGCACGGATACAATCGATCCTTCGTCGTTATCGTCAAGGAAATGCTCAACCATCTCAAGCGATGAAAATGGTATTTAAGCATGGGTTATTAGTAGACTTTGAGCGTCAACGTGCTTATTTGAATGAAGAAGATATTCATTTGACGAGTAAAGAATGGGCTTTGCTTGTGCTGATGGCAACACACCCGGATCGAACGTTCTCCAAGACGGAGTTGTATGAGCATGTTTGGCAGCAGCGCCACGAGGACTGCACAAATACGATTAATGTTCACATTAAGAGTCTACGGACGAAGCTCGGGGAACAAATTCGCAATCCGAAATTCATTGAGACCGTTTGGGGCAGTGGATATCGGTTTATTGGAGAACGTGACCAATGAAGCTCCGTAATTGGCTGATGAGCGCTTTTTTAATCGTGATGCTGCTTCCCGTTATCGCTTTTGGCTTATTTGCTTATGTAACGTACGAGCATGATAAAAGTGAAGCGTTGGAAGAGTACGTTCAAGTTACAGAGAAAATGCAGCAGTATGAAGGACAAATCATGAACCCGAAATGGTATCGTGTACAATCTAGTGAGAGATACAAGCCGCTTGAATTACTGCTGGATGACTCCATTGAGCTAACGTTGTATCGATCAGACGGGTATCGTCTATTTTCCACGAATAAGGATGATCATCAACAATATTTCCTGCGCATCCCTGCTGAGGAGTTATACAGCAAATTATATCAACTTGAGAAGACACCTCGTGCTTATAAAATGAAACAACCTGTTTTTCACGGTGATCAACTCATTGGATTTTATGATTTGCGTGTAGAGAGAGAGCAGTATGTGGAGCAAGTCAGCAACACGGTATGGCAGCTTATTGCCGGAATTATTTTGTTCTTTGTCATTTTGTATGTCATCGTATGGTTACTTGTAAAGCGTAAGCTTATTCAGCCAATGCGCCATCTGATGAGCCAGATGAGTGCGCTTGCGAATAATGAGCCTGTTACAGAGTGGAAGCAAGCTTCCAATGATGAAATGGGTATTTTGATAAGACATTTTGGAAATATGCGTGAAGATATTGAGACTGCGCGTGAAGAAGTGGCGAGGGAGCAGCAGGATAAGCAGTTTATGGTGGCTTCTCTGTCTCATGATCTGAAAACACCGCTAACTTCGATTCAAGCCTATATGGAAGCACTGGAGAATGGATCACAATTGACACAGGAGGAACAAGAGGATTATCGGGCAATTGTTAAATCCAAAGCAGAGCAGATGCGTGGGATGCTTGATGATTTAACGCTGTTTGCAGCATTGCGGTCTTCTAAATACCCAACGAACTTGATTGAGGTTGAAGGTGAAGAACTATTTGATATGCTGTTTTCCGGCTATGATGCCTTGTGCAGCAAACAGGGTGTGGAATTAAAGACAAGTATCGAAGTGCAGGGCACTTATCAAATGGACCCTAAGCAGATGATGCGTCTGACAGACAATCTTGTTAGCAACGCGCTTCGTCATACCTCTGCTGGAAGATGTGTTGGTATGGCAGCTGTATCTGGGAATGAGCAAGTGCCAGATTGGCTGACACCGTTTGAGCAGCAGTTGAATGATGTGCGAAGAGCGAATTCAGCGAGTCTTATTATTTTCAATGAAGGTGCGGTCATCCCTGATAAAGTGTTATCCGGATTGCTTGAGCCTTTCGTTCAAGGCGAACAGTCACGACCCAAGTCCATGCAAGGGTTCGGATTAGGTCTAAGTATTACACAAGAAATTATACGCAGACACTGTGGGCAGCTTCATATATGGTCAAAAGCTCCTTATGGTACGGTCGTGATGTGTCAATTTCCAATCCATCCAAATACAAATGTTGTGAAGGAGGACAATGATACATGAGAACAAAAGGTTTGACAGTTATCAAATGGATCTTTGTTGTCTTCATCGTTTTCTCAGTGGCAGGCTGTGGCTGGAGTTGGAACTGGAACTGGAATAAGTCCGAACCACCTAGTAATTTCTTAGATATGGTAACGCCGCCTAACTATGAATTGGTTTCTTATTATGCGGAGGCGAACATGACTTATACGTATAAGGACGGGAAGTCAAAAGATGAGAAGTATTTGATAAAAGAATGGGTGGATGCTAAGCAGGGACGGGTTTATCGAGAAATGATAGAGGGAAATAAGGTTCATTTTAGTCTACAGACACCGCGAGACTTGCTCACTTATACAAAGGGCGATAAAGTAGCCTACACCACTTCATTTTCCCCAGATGATCCAGAAGTGTCCTTTGGAACTCGCGAAAGTTTTATGATGCAGATGGAGTCGATCCGTAAAAATTACACCATTAAATCGGTAGAGGATGATACCTTTTTGGGACGACCGGTACAGCGTCTACGTGCTGTAGCGAAAGATTCATCTTACCGCTCAGAAATAGAACTGTGGATTGATAAGGAAACATGGATGGTATTGAAAGACTCAGAACGGTCCGATGAAGTCGAATTTGTAACGGAGTATACGCTCTTTGAAACGAGGAACAAGTTCGAAGATAAGGAATTGGAGTTAATTGTTCCGTCACATGTAATGATAGAGGAGATGGATGAGAGTAGCGAGCCAGATCGAATTACTTTGCAAGAGGCTGCCAAATTACTAAAGAGCGGTTTGATGCATCTATCTCAAAATCAAGATATTAAACTTTCACATGTGGAAAAAGAAGTGTATGACTTTGGAGAGGATGTAGACTGGACATTAATTTCGCTTATTTATGATAAGCCTGACGGAACGCCAATGTTTCAATTGTATATCTCACCATCTGCAAATGTTGGAGATAATACTTCAGCAAATGATAACAAAGTGAAAGTTAGAAACAAGCAAGGGACGTATTGGGAAGAGCTTCAGATACTTTCTTGGGAGGAGAACGGCTATCTTTATGAATTAATGAGTCGTCATCCTGACTTAAAGCAAGATGAACTTCTGAAGTGGGCGGAGAAACTCACCCCATATCCATCCCCAGTAGAAATGAAACCATAGATACAAGTACAGCGGAGGGATTGTCATGATAGAGAGAGAAAACCAACCTATGCGCATGCTGCACGAAAAGATGTTGGATGTATTTAGATGGCGCAGTATTTTTAGTACTTCCTTGATATTGTTAGGAGCTATAGTTTACTTCGTATGTGCATATATGTGGAGTTGGCTGCTATGGCCAGCCATTACAGCATGCATTGGTGCTGTCTTATTGTTTGTCTTGTATGTTTTTATTTGGCCTAGACTTGAGTATCAATACTTTTCCTTTGTCGTTCACGAAGAGGAAATGGAAATTAAGCAAGGGGTCTGGTTCCGCAGTCATGTGCTTATACCAATGACAAAAGTACAGCATGTAGAAACAGAGACAGGACCACTGCTGCGCAAATTTGGGCTAGCATCTACGATGATTGTTACAGCTGCCGGTACGCATAAAATTAGCGGATTACTCCAAAAGGAGGCAGATGATCTTAAGTCTTATATCGGTACGTTAGCACGGGTGGTGGATACCGATGAATGATCACGAACGTGTAAAGCAATCACCAACTCGATATAAGCTTCATCCTGCCCAAATATTGCTATCTTGGCTGGAGGTTATTAAGGCTCTTATTCCATTAATTATTATCGTTTCCTTAGATATAAGGGATGCGGCTCAATTAGAATGGTACCACGCGATTCTGCCTGGTTTTTTGCTGCTTGGGTTAATGACAAGCTATTTGTCTTGGCAGCGATTCTATTATGTGCTGGAGCATGACCGTGTTCGTATCCACAAAGGCATTTTGTTTAGAGAAGAACGTAATCTTTATTACTCTCGTATTCATTCTGTGAATGTGGAGCAGCCGTTACTTCATCGCTTACTAGGTATTGCTCGGATCAAGATCGAAATGCCGGGGGGGAAGTCTGAAGGGGATGGCGTACTAAAAGCAATAACACTCGCAACCGCAAACGAATTGGAGCGGTGGATTCGCAGCCAATCATCGTCGATGAAGCAGAAACAAGATGGGCAGGTTCGGCAAGAGCTGAGCCAGGAACAGAGTAATGATGTTTCTCCGTCACATCTAGCTTCGGAGCAGAGTGCTATTCTCTCACCTGATGTTATGGATAACAAACGAGAGCGTGAGTATGATAATACAGATCAGACCACTGCCTATACATACAAGCTGCCTTTTAGCGAAGTATTATTTGCATCGATTACAACGGTCAATATTGGGTTGGTTATCACTTTTATACTAGGTGTTATTTCATTTGCTGATGACATCCTGCCAGCATCTCTCTACGATCGAATCCTTTCAGTGGTTCAAATGATTTTCCCAACTTGGTGGGGGATCGTCATCGTAGGTGTAATTGCAGCATGGGCTCTTTCCACGGTTCTTTATATGTTGAAATATGGTGGATTCCAATTAGAGTCTGATGGAAATCAAATGAGTATTTCCTATGGGCTGTTAGAGAAGAAGAAGCATGTGTTTCGCATTAAGCGGGTGCAGGCGATCGTTGTGAAGGAAGGTGTTCTGCGTCAAGTGCTAGGATATGCAGAAGTTGGACTTCATGTTGTATCTTCTAACAAAAACGAAACTGTTATTTTACATCCATTTATTCGTAAGCAGCTCTTACAAAGCTGGTTGATTGAAATGGTTCCACAATTCAATTGGGTCGAGCGAGAGAAGCGTTCCCCAAAGAGAGCAATTTGGAGCTTCTTCAAATGGGATATCCTTATAAATGGATTACTTACAGCTGCCGCCGTTTGGTACTTTGGTATGGTCGGCTGGTGGGTTCTATTATTATTCGTCATCACCGTACCTCTTTCTTATGCGGCGCATTATGACGAGGGATTCACGTGTCGTGATGAACAGCTTACCATTTGGAAAAGGGATTTGGCACGTTATACGATTTTTGCACGTCGTAAGCAAATGGTGACCTTCCAAAAGAGCTCAACACCTATTCAGAAGAAGATGCGTCTCCAGCGTATGAAAGTGAAATTAATGGGGGATGTTGGGGGAACCAGTTTCAGTACTCAATGCTTGGATGAGCAAGACGTAGAAGAGGTATGGAACTGGTCTAGGAGAGACCAACGAGCAAAACAACAAAATTAACTATTCTCTGTGACAGCCTTAGTTTCGTGTAAATACGAACTAAGGTTGTTTTTTATGCATTACGAGTCGTCAGCTGGATTACCATCCAAGAAGATTACGGTCTTGGATGGCTGGTCCCAACTGACTGGAAGATGGAATACTTTTTTTAGTAGTGAAATAGGTACGTATGTGCGTTTATTTTTAATAATCGGTTTTTCGGTTAAAGTAACATCTTTTCCATTTACTTTAAGTTTGTCACTAATGGAATACCAATTTACCTGGTGTCGCGCATCTTTTATGATAACGGAATGGGAAGTAGATTCCCAACTCAGTTCAACGTCCATCACTTCATGAAGCTGTGAAGCAAGGATGTAGCTAGCACCTTCGTGCATAATTGCTCCTGATAAAATAGATTCCCCATGAGCATTGATCACATTAACGGCTTGATTATCAACTGCAGCAGCTGCCTGTACAGAAAAATCGGGATGTAATGTAAGAGCGACGGCTAGTGTAAAGGTTATTAGGGCGGTTTTTTTCAATTTCATAACCTCCTTCTATAGAATGACGTTTTATGACTAGAAAAAGTTTCATGAAATGATCGTTCAAACAAGAATTATTTTACTTGACAAAATAAGCCAGTTGAATATGATATGTATTATGTGAATAAAAATCAAAATCATTCATAATATCGTGATGAGTGCTGCTGGAGGGCAATCGATATGCCAAAGTTTAATGATCATCAACGTCAAGCAATAGGTGAGCAATTCATTGAGCATGCTAGAAATTTATTCACCCAATTTGGGCTTAAGAAAACAAGTATTGCTGATATTACGACAGCTGTTGGTGTCGCGCAAGGTACGTTTTATTTATTTTATCGTTCAAAAGAAGAGCTCTTTCTTGATATTCTTCTTTTGGAAGAGCGAAGCGTTCATGCATCCCTCTCATCTTTCTTAAACCAACCGAAGATGAATCGATCACAGTTTAGACAATTTTTATTGCACTCGATTTCTTTGGTGGAAAACAACCCGTTATTAAAATGGCTGTATGATGCAGATACGATGAATGCGGTTATACGCAAATTATCTCCGGAGAAACAAGCTGAGCTGTTTCAGCAAGATAAGGATACGATGAAGTCATGGATAGAACGGGGACAGGCCGAAGGATGGATTGCAGCCAGAGAACCCGACCATATCGTCAGTTTGATGCAGGCGGTTGTGCTAGTGGCGCTGCAGAAACAACAGATCGGTGAAGATAGGTATGCAGTTACATTAGAATTGCTTTGTGATTGTATAGCACAGGGCATCATTCAGGAGGAGAGCACGGATGATTGAAGTTCATGAAATGTCTTACGCGTATCCCGGCAGCAAGCAGCCGATATTACAAGATATGAATTTTCAGATCGGCACTGGAGAAATTTTTGGATTATTAGGTCCTTCTGGTGCTGGCAAAAGCACAACACAAAAAGTTCTAATCGGCATGTTGAAAGATTATACAGGAAGCGTGAAAGTACTGGGGGGTGAGATTGCTCGTAGCAATAGAACGTTTTACGAAAAAATTGGGGTTGCATTTGAATTTCCTAACTTTTATATGCGTTTAACAGCACGGGAGAACTTGCAAATGTTTCGTACGCTCTACTCAGTACCGACAGTGGAAGTGAACGAAGCGTTACGGTGGGTTTCTCTAGAGGACTACGCGGATCGAAAAGTGCAGGACTATTCCAAAGGTATGAAAATGCGCTTAAACTTGGCACGCTCGCTTATGCATCACCCGCAACTACTGTTCCTCGATGAACCTACTTCTGGACTAGATCCGACGAATGCAGCTCATATCAAACAACTTATGATCAAACAAAAAGAAGAAGGCAGGACGATCGTTCTGACTACGCACAACATGGCTCTTGCCGAACAGTTATGTGATAGAGTTGCCTTTGTCGTTGATGGAAAGATTCGTCTAATTGATACACCAGCTCGCTTGATGAAAGAAGCTGGTCAGACTCAAGTAGAAGTGAAATACGCCCATGAAGATGGCAGTGTAAAGGCTTTACATGTACCAACTCATGAGTTAAGTCAGCATACACAATTCCACAGCATAATGAATTCGCATGAGCTCTTATCTATTCATAGCCATGAAATGTCACTTGAACAACTATTTATTCGAGTTACAGGGAGGGCTCTTCATGAAGCGGAACAATAGGTGGATGGATATGGGATTACTATCTCAATTCACTTCGATTGGGGCGTGCCAATGGTCACTTCTTCGTAATGGAATTTGGAACGATATACGCATTCAATTTCGCCATGGTTTCTACTACGTTTATGCCTTAGTTAGTACGTTATATATAATCATTTTGCACCTTGTGCCAATTGAATATCGTGAATCTGCGAATGTGTTCATTACTTTTACAGACCCCAGTGTGCTTGGGTTTTTCTTTATAGGTGGCTTAATTATGATTGAGAAGGGACAGCATTTGCTTGATCCGTTATTTATGACCCCTTATTCTCCGGAATACTATATATGGTCTAAAGTATTATCTTTAAGTGTTCTATCCGTATTGAGTAGTTCAATCATTCATTTGTTTACGTTTGGTTTTACGGCACATTTTTTATCATTTTTATTTGGGGTGTGGCTTACTTCCATTATGTTTACTTTACTCGGTGTAGGAGTGGCTGCAAAATGCACGACGGTAAATGAGTTTTTTGCTGTTTCATCGTTGTATGGAGTCATCAGCATGGTGCCGCTGTTGGGCTGGCTAAACTTATGGAAAACTCCACTTTACTTGCTCTGGCCAACACAGGCATCCCTTCTGATCATACAGTCCGCATTTGAACCATTGCACATCATGGAAGGCGCATACGCTTTTCTCTATTTAACTGTAGCTTCTATCTTGTTGTTTGGTTGGGCCCGCCATCGATTCTATCAGTACATGATGTCCATACAAGGCGGAGGGAAACGATTATGAAAGGATTAAGTACGCTCATTATTGCTGAGGGGAAGAGGTTGCAGTCCGAACGGATGCAGTTACTCCTGATGGCTTCTCCTTTACTGCTTATCAGTATGACGGTATATGTGCTGCCTGTTATTAATCAATCTATCTCTTTTTATTATCAGATTAATCTCGATGCGTATTACCCTCATGTATTCGGTATGTTTGTCTGTTTAATTCCACTCATGTTAGGTGTTGTTACAGGATTTGCTCTATTGGACGAGCGGGATGAGCAGCTCATAGCGTATTACTCGATCACTCCAATTTCTAGACAAGGATATATGATGGTCCGGTATATGCTGCCCATTTTCGTTACAGCCGTTTATATTATGTTAATCTTTGTTCTGCAGCAGCAAATAACTCTATCTGGTTACTCTTTTTTCATTATTTTTAGTATGTTGATGTTGGAAATGTTAATGATGGGACTTGCGATGAGTGTATTTGCGATGAATAAAGTAGAAGGGCTTGCTTTATCAAAAGCGGCGGGCGTAATCGTCGTCGTTCCTCAGCTTGTCGCTTTTTTTCCGAAACATTTGCATTGGCTGGGCTGGTGGGCACCTCCGTACTGGATTATAGAAATGTTGACGAATCCTGATATTGTAGCTGGTTCTGAATTTCCTAGTTTCGTTGTAGGTATTATTGGTTTATCCTTGCACAGCGTCATTTTGCTTTGGTTATATCGTAAGTACAGGCTTCAAGTGGAATAAGGACTGACTAGTGTGGGGTTGTTATTTTTGATCTATCACTTGCTTATATACTGCATGTAAACATGAATAAGCCCAGTCAAACTCATCTTTATTTCTAAAGAGGAATTAAACTGGGCTTCATATGTCAATATCGTTATTCTTCGGTACTGCTATTTATTAATGGGCTACATGTCCCAGCATACAGCACGGATAAGCGGTGCAATGCTCTTGTACAACCGACATAGAGTAAACGAGCTTCTAATGGCTGCATGCCATAGCGATTGCTGTCTGCGCCTACGATTGTAACGGCATCGAACTCTAGACCTTTAGATAAATATACAGGCAGTACGGAAATTCCCCCTGCATACGTATCTTGTTTGCCATCCATCAAATTAATTTCCCAACCATTTTCTCTGAGCTGAGTAGCTAATTGACGAGCTTCCTCAGTTGTGCGAGTGAGGAGGGCGGTGGTCTCAAAGTTATGTTCCTTCATGGCGTTAAGCTCAGCTTCAATATATGTGAGCTGGTCATTCTCGTCATGTGAAAGGACTTGCACAGGTTCTCCGCTGCGGAAGACGGGCTCTGCTAAGATTGGGTTCGTAATTCCGCGCTCCAAGATGACATTGGCAAACTCTATAATTTCCATTGTAGAGCGATAGCTTCTTCTTAACTCGAAATAACCTGTGTCTTCTTCTTGGAATAGATTGCGAAGTTCCCCCCAACTCTCGATGCCTGCATAAGCATGAATACCTTGAGAAAGATCGCCCAGCACAGTAAATGATTGGCTGCGGACGCATTGATTCAATAAAGCCAGATGAAGGGGAGAGAAGTCTTGCGCCTCATCAATGACAATGTGATCAAATGTATGCGTTCGCTCAACACCGTACATAAGCGTATGGATATAGGTCAACGTTGTTAAATCTTCTTGGCGAATGTTATTCTGTTTCAGATCGCTGACGGTTTGTTTCCATAATGCTGGTGTTAAGAACTGACGTACAGCGTCTGTTTTTATCAGCGTCTTGTATATATGGAGAACATCGGGCTTTGGCCATTTTTTCATATAGGCTTTCAGGCGGGAAGAAGATTTACGCTTCTTCTCCTGAAGGGCTGTACGAGAGCGTTCACGCTTCAGTTCCATTTCGATCCAACGTTGAATACGTGCAGATACACGTTCCAGTCGCTTGGCAGGAGCATAAGAACGATATTCTTCGTGATACCATGTCACCAGTTGCTCATGCTTAATTGCTGCTCCATCCCATGGACTGAAGTCTTCTTCTGGTACGGCTTGCTCGACGATTTCTTGCACTGTATCTTGAATAAGTTGTCTCCATGCAAGAGAGCCTTTCATCCTACCGCCAGCAGCTTGAACATCTTGACTGGCTCCTTGCAGTTCACCGTACCAAAGCTCAGCTTCTTCTGCTGCGCTGATGAGATGTATCCGTTCGTCTAGCCCCGTTAACTCTAGTGCCCAATCAGCAAAGGTTCGTTGTTGAATATCACCTACACCTAGTTCCGGGAGTACATCAGAGATATAGTCCAAGAACATCCGGTTCGGGGCAAATATTATCATTCGTTCTGCTCGTACTTGCTCTTGGTACTGATAAAGTAGAAACGCCAAACGGTGTAGGGCGACGGTTGTCTTACCACTACCTGCAACCCCTTGTATAAATAAGGCTTTATTTTTCGGTGCACGAATAATAAGATCCTGCTCTGCTTGAATGGTGGATACGATATCACGAAGTTTATTATCTTTATTTTCTCCTAGTCGGTACACGAGAAACTCATCGTTTACATGCTCGTCTCCAGATGAGCGATTATACGTATCTGCTACACGCTGTAAACGTTCCTGACGGATGATCAAATTTCGCTTCAAATCGACCTGCGCTTCTTCTCTTCCTTCAGGGGTTTCATACGGAACCGCGTCTTCTCCCCCATTGAAGGCATAAAATAGACTCGCAACGGGAGCTCTCCAATCCAATACAAGTGGGTAGGCCTCTGTATCGCCGAGCTTCCATGTCTCCTCATCATCGACGCCTTGTTTACCAATATAGAGAATATGGCTCTTATCTCGATCGACTTGTCGTACGTCCATTCTTGCGAAGTACGGGTCTTTAATCGCTCTCGACAGCCTTTGCCTTCTTGTTTCACGATGATCTTCAAGTACTTGCTCTGTGAAGTCAGAGCCGCGATAGATCGGAATCTCCTTTAATTCATCATACTGCCTGTGAATAAGAGACAATGTCTGTTCAAGACGTTGTTCTTCTTCTTGATAGGCACTTTGAAAAGATTCGCTCACTTTCAGTTACCTCCTAAGAGTAGATTGAAATAGCAATGCATTCTTAAGTACGTAAAAAACAGGAAGGTAACTATACCATAATGAGTTATTGAACACAACATACAGCATTGTATTTCCCGTTTTGGCATGTCTTTATACCATAAGTACGAAAGTAGTGGGCACGAAAAGAAACCGGGCATCCTCATAGGAATACCCGGTTGTGTGTAACAAATATTATTTACCTTCAACGATCGCATCAAGCGCAAGCTCGATCATTTGGTTGAACGTTGTTTGGCGCTCTTGGGAGCTAGTTTGCTCACCAGTTAGAATGTGATCGCTCACTGTTAGCAAGGACAAAGCTTTAACGCCATGTTTTGCAGCCAATGTGTACAATGCAGCTGTTTCCATCTCAACAGCCATTACACCAAAGTTACCGAGTCTGTTTACAGCCTCTGGGTTCTCGGAGTAGAAGTAGTCAGATGTGTGAACGTTACCAACACGTACTTGCATTTGACGCTCTTGAGAAATCATGTATGCACGATGCAAAAGATCGAAATCTGCGATTGGCGAGAATGAAAGGCCAGGGAAGTAATGCGAAATGATGGATGAATCTGTGGTAACGCCCTGTGCCATCAATACTTCACGAAGTTGAACTTCATGTTGGATTGCTCCGCAAGTACCTACGCGAACCAATGTTTTAACGCCATAATCTTTAATAAGCTCTGTCGCATAAATGGAGAAGGAGGGAATACCCATACCTGTTCCTTGAACGGAGATACGCTCTCCTTTATAAGTACCTGTAAAGCCGAGCATGTTACGAACTTGGTTATAGCACTGCACATCTTCTAAAAATGTCTCTGCAATATGCTTCGCACGAAGCGGGTCACCTGGAAGAAGTACTTTCTCTGCAATTGCACCTTGTGGAGCTTCTAAATGTATACTCATGCTATACCTCCAAATTGTCATTCATGTAATGTAACAACTTCGTCTCATCTTATTTTTGAATACGCTCACATTGACCAGTGGTTTAAAATAGGTTCAATGTAGACGCTGTTTATTAGGATGACACGAAAATGCTGTTTGAATACTAGCCTAACACCACATATTCATCATTTCAGTGTTTTGTAACGTTTTCATTTTGTGTTCTTGCTCACAAAAAAATAGTTCTCGGCTTCACTGCGACTAGGTCGAAGGTTGGACTACAATGGTGCTAGAATCATTTAGCAAAAAATTCTGGTACAGGCATTCATACAATAAATTCGGTTGGGTATTGCTAGTTATCATTATAGCAACTAACCATTGAAATGATGTGTAGTGTCCTTACGGCGCCAGAATCGCTGCTTCTGTTCTATATAGGACGATTCGCTGATATCTGACATTTTTTTCAAATTCATAATTGTAATCGTTTTCTGATTAACCGAAATGATTCCTTCATCTTGAAATTCTTTGAGTGTCTTGGACAAAGACTCTCTCGTAACGCCTATCATATTGGCAAGAACATGATGAGGGAACTTATATTGAATTTGAATGTAACCGCTATCTTCAGTGCCTAAGTTTGTTGACAGGTCTAACAGCAGGTTCGCGCATTTACGTCTAACATCCATAAAGGACAAGTAGCATATTTTACGATTCAATACCCGAATGTTATCTACGAGCTGGCAATAGGCGCGACGCAGTATCGAAGGATATCGTTCGGTTAGATGCATAAAGTCTTCACCGCTAAGCATCCATGCCTGAACATTATCCATTGCTTCAATAGAAGCAATTCTAGCAGAGGCGGGATCAATAGCTTCCACTTCGCCTACCGTTTCGCCAGGGAAGAAGAAGTTGAAAATAAACTCTTTATCTTCCTCGATGCGATAAACTTTGACGAAGCCGGAACGAATAATAAAAATGTCTCTATTCGTATCTTCTTCGTAAATAATGGTGTGATTTTTCTTGAAATGACGGTGTTTTAGCTTAGGAAGCAGTTCTTGTATAGCATGCTCAGGCAAGTCCTGAAAGAAGGTAACCTGACGCAGATCATCAATCATCGTATGAATCCACCTTGTTTATAGTATCACTAGTGTCATCATATACTAGAAAACGCTTTCAAACCAAGCTTAACTTCTTTTACTTTAGTGTGGAGGTGATGTTTTTAGTTACCAGCTATAATTCTAGTAACAAAGTTATGGTGCATTTTAGTAACTTAGGTTACGATAGGTAGTGGCAATTCCAATACATCATTCATAGGGGGAACATACGCATGAAGAAAAAAGGTTGGTTATTAATGCTTGCAAGTGTTATGGTGCTTACGCTCGTTTTGTCTGGTTGTGGTGCTAAAAACAAAGAGACAGATCCAGCAACTGGTGGCTCCGCACCAAAAAGTGATCTTAAAGTAGGCCTCGTAACAGACTTGGGTAGTGTAAATGACAAGTCGTTCAACCAAAGTGCGTGGGAAGGCTTGCAAAAGCTTCGTGATGAAAAAGGTGTTAGTGTTAAGTACATGGAGCCTAAGAAAGACGCTGAAATCATTCCTAACTTGAACCAATTCGTTAAGGGCGGCTATGATTTGACATGGGCAACAGGCTTTACAATGATGGATCCTGTTAAGCAAATTGCAGGAGAAAATCCAAATGCTAAACTTGCTATTATTGATGCGGAGGTACAAGCACCTAACGTTGCTTCCGTCCTGTTCCAAGAGCATGAAGGCTCATTCTTGGTTGGTGTTATTGCTGGTCTTACAACTAAAACAAACAAACTTGGATTCGTTGGCGGTTTGGAATTGCCGGTTATTAAGCGTTTCGAAGTTGGCTTCCGCGCTGGTGTTGAAGCAGTTAACCCTGAAGCAGCGAAAAACTTGAAAGTTATTTACACAGCTGACTTCAGCCGTGTAGACAAAGGTAAATCTGCAGCTTCTACGATTTATGAAGGTGGCGCGGACATTATCTTCCACGCATCTGGTATGACAGGTAACGGTGTATTTAATGAAGCGAAAGAGCGTAAACAACGTGGTGAAAATGTTTGGGTTATCGGCGTAGATATGGACCAATCCTTGACATTTGGTGATGAAATTACTTTGACTTCTATGATTAAGCGTGTTGATAACGCAGTAATTGAAATTTCCAAGCAATTGGAAGGCGACAAGTTCCCAGCTGGTAAAACAACTTACATGGGCTTGAAAGAGAAGGGCGTAGATATCGCTCCTACTTCTACGAAGAACGTTGCTCCAGAAGTATTGGAAAAAGTAGAAGAGTACCGCACAAAAATTATCAACGGTGAAATCAAAGTTCCTAGCGAGTAATTGTACTTTTGACGATATGCATTGCCAATTCCCCTGCCGCTTAAGTGGTGGGGGAACTTCTTAAGGAGGAATCCGTATGACCGCTCAACACGACATCGTTCTTGAGCTTAAGGGGCTCACCAAGCGATTTCCGGGAATCGTTGCAAATGACAGCATAGACTTACAGTTGCGCAAAGGTGAAATATTGGCGCTGCTAGGTGAGAACGGGGCCGGGAAATCGACTCTGATGAATATGGTGTTTGGTCTGTATCAGCCAGATGAAGGTGAGATTTGGATAAATGGCCAACCTGTTTCCATGGACACCCCTAGTAAAGCGATTGAACTCGGCATCGGAATGGTTCATCAGCACTTTAAGTTAGTTCCACCGTTCACGGTAACGGAAAATATTGTACTAGGTATGGAGACGAAGAAAGGTTTAGCTATCGATCTTAAGTCATCCGCGCAGCGAATTCAGGAATTATCCGATAGATATAACTTAAATATTAAACCACATGCAGTTGTCGATACAATCTCGGTAGGGATGCAGCAGCGTGTAGAAATTATGAAGATCCTATATCGTGGAGCGGATATTCTAATCTTTGACGAACCGACAGCGGTATTGACGCCACAAGAGATTACGGAATTGCTGGCGATATTGAAAGGTTTGGCGGCAGAAGGCAAATCCATCATTATCATTACGCACAAGCTTAAAGAGATTATGGAAATTGCAGATCGCTGTACAGTTATTCGCAGAGGTAAAGTAATCGATACTTTGGAAGTGGCTACAGCTTCTCCTGAAGCGCTTGCAGAGCGTATGGTCGGGCGTAACGTAAGCCTTCATGTAGATAAAGAAGCTGCACAGCCTGGTGAACGGTTGTTGGAAGTGAAAGATCTGCATGTTAAAGATTCAAGCGGTCAAGATATGCTCCGTGGTGTTAACTTTGATATTCGTGCTGGTGAGATCGTTGGTATTGCTGGTGTAGACGGCAACGGACAAAGTGAACTAATAGAAGCGTTGACTGGCATGATGAAGATTGAGTCTGGCTCCATTCGTTTGGAAGGTAAGGAAATGGCTAACCTATCACCGCGTACAGTTAGTGAACGGGGTGTTGGACATATTCCACAGGATCGTCATAAGCATGGACTTGTACTTGATTTTACAGTGAGTGAGAATTCTGTCCTGAAATCGTATTACAACAGTCCAATGAGCAAGCTAGGAATATTGCAAGAAAGCAATATTAGAAAAGAAGCAGAGCGATTCATTGAGAGCTATGATATACGTACCCCAGGCACAGAGGTTCTGGCACGTTCCTTATCTGGTGGTAACCAGCAAAAAATTATTATTGCACGCGAGATCGAAGCGAATCCGAAATTCCTCATCGCGGCACAGCCAACTCGTGGCTTGGACGTAGGTGCGATCTCATTTGTGCATAAGCAATTGATTGCTGAACGTGATGCTGGCAAAGCGGTACTGCTTGTTTCATTTGAATTGGATGAAATTTTGGATGTAGCTGATCGCATTCTCGTTATTTTCAACGGACAAATCGTTGGAGAGACGACTCCTTCGGCGACAAATGAGCAGAAATTAGGATTAATGATGGCAGGAAAGTTGGGGGGAGAATCGTCCAATGGCTAAGCTTAAGTCACTCATGAATGTTTTTAGACAAGAATCCATTTGGATTTCGATCATTTCCATCTTCCTAGGCTTACTGATCGGTGCAATTGTTATGCTAATCGGGGGCTATGAGCCTATATTGGCTTACCAGTCCATGATTGAGAAAATCGTAGGAAATCCTTATGATATCGGTGAAACGATACGTTCCATTATGCCTCTTATATTGACTGGTTTGGCTGTTGCGGTTGCATTCCGCGGCGGAATGTTCAACATCGGGGTTGAAGGACAAATTGTAATGGGTTCCATCGGTGCATTGTTTGTAGGATATTTCCTAGATCTACCGCCTGTACTGCATGCGATTGTTGCAATCGTTGTAGGTGCTATATTCGGTGGTCTATGGGGAATGCTTGTTGCTTGGTTAAAGACGAGCAGAGGTATCAACGAGGTTGTAACTTGTATCATGTTGAACTGGAGTGCGCTATATATTAGCCATATCGTCGTTCGTATGTTCATGATGGAAGAGGGGACAGCTCGTTCGAAGCTGATTCAAGATTCAGCAAGTATTGAAATTCCTTTCTTAATTCAATGGTTTGATGGAGCTCGCATTCACTGGGGATTCATAATCACAATGCTTCTTCTAGTCGGCTATTCTTTCTATATGAATAAGACGAAGTGGGGCTATGAGCTGCGTGCAGTTGGTTCCAGTAAGCATGCTGCGCACTATGCTGGTATTTCTGTAAATAAGACGATCCATCGCACATTCTTTATTTCTGGTATGATGGGTGGATTAGTTGGTACATTTGAAATCTTAGGTGTATTTAAATATTTGGCTATCGCACCAACGACATCCGGGCTAGGCTTCGACGGTATTGCGGTTGCGTTGCTAGGTATGAATACAGCAATCGGCATATTGTTGGCTGCTGCATTGTTCGGAGCATTGATGTACGGTTCGCAAGGAATGAGCTTTGGTGCTGATGTACCAGGAGAAGTAATCCGTATGGTTGTTAGTATCATCATCTTCTTTGCAGCGGCTCCAGGCATGCTGCGCGTGCTATTCAAACTTCGACGTTCGACTCGTAGGAAGGAGGTGAGCGCTCGTGGAAATGATAGCGTTTCTCATTAATGGTACGTTCGTATTCGCGACTGCGCTTATCTTTGCAGCATTGGGTGGTCTCATTACTGAGCGTGCAGGTGTAATTAACCTAGGATTAGAAGGTTTCATGGTATCTGGTGCGTTTACAGCGGGTGTTGTCACTTATTATGCTGAGCAAGCAGGTATGGCTGGAGCGGCGCCTTGGATCGGTTTCTTGGCTGCACCAATCTTCACCTTGTTATTCGCCCTATTGCATGCTATTGCTTCCGTTCGATTTAAGGCAAACCAAGTTATTAGTGGTATTGTTGTAAACATGTTGGCAGCGAGTTCTACGTTCTTCTTCGTAAAATTGTTGTTTGATGGTGCGGCGGAAACACCATTATTGCACAACGTATTTAGTAAAATTAGCATTCCAGTTCTGTCTGAACTTCCGTTCGTCGGAGTTGCTTTCTTTAGCCTATATCCGGTTACGTATATTGCAATTGCACTAGCTATCATTATTTACTTCGTTATGTATCGTACACCGCTAGGCTTGCGCCTACGTGCTGTTGGTGAGCACCCTGGCTCGGCAGACACTGCAGGTGTTCGTGTAAATCGCCTGCGCTTCTTGGCTGTATTAGCAGGCGGGATGATCGCGTCACTTGGTGGAGCAACCGTTACATTGACGATGAACAGCAGCTTTACTTTCCATACGATTTCTGGTCAAGGGTTCATTGCCTTGGCAGCTGTAATCTTTGGTCGTTGGCATCCAATTGGAGCTTTCGGTGCTGCCTTGTTCTTCGGTGTAGCACAAGCGGTTAAAGACCAAATTCAAGTGGTAGAAGCGGCTAAGCATATTCCGAATGAAATATTCTATTTGCTTCCTTATGTGCTTACGCTTGTCGTTCTAATCTTTACATCCAAAAAATCCAGTTCTCCGGCTGCACTTGGTGTTCCGTATGAACCTGGTAAACGTTAAACTTTATAGTAATTGATAAAAGACCTACTGTGAAATTCATTTTCTCAGTAGGTCTTTTTGTATGAAATGATATAACTTCATGGGAAAGTATCACAATTCGTTGTTTCCTCATCTATTCGTTTACGCAGTTGCTTCATACAATAGTAGTACAGAAGTCTATAAAGAGAGATGGAAAGGAGAGAATGATTATGTCGCCTACTGACTTGAGCACATCCAAAGGCTCAGCGCCAGATCCCGGGCTCCAAATCAAAGCATCAAAGCAAAGTGGATGGCAGCGCTTTATAAAGCAAATCGATATTCAATTGATGGTACTGCCAGCTCTCTGCTTCGTATTTGTTTTTAGTTATATCCCAATGTATGGGGTATTGACGGCTTTCCAGGATTACAGCTTGTTTAAAGGATTTTTTGCTAGTAACTGGGTTGGTTTTAAGCACTTCGTAGCTTTCTTCAATTCTCCTGATTTTGAGCGAGTATTACGCAATACGCTCGTTATTAGCTTTTTGAAGTTGCTAATTAGCTTCCCAGCACCAATTCTTCTTGCCTTAATGCTTAACGAGGTGGGGAACAAATACTTTAAGAGCCTTGTTCAAACGTTAAGCTACTTGCCGCACTTCTTGTCGTGGGTTATTGTATCGGGCTTCGTTATCTCGATGCTATCTGTCGACAACGGTAGTATTAACATCATTTTAGAGAAGCTCAATTTAATTGAAGAACCACTGAATTTCCTTTCGATGCCTGAATATTTCTGGTCTATCTTGATTACGACCAACGTCTGGAAGGAGATCGGATTCGCTTCAATTGTATATTTGGCCGCCATTGCAGGTATCGATCCTCACTTGTATGAGGCAGCTTCGATGGACGGTGCGAGCCGGTTTAAACAAATTTTCCTGATAACGCTTCCATGTATTATGCCTGTAGTAATCATTTTCATGATTCTGGCAATCGGAAACATTATGAATGCTGGATTTGAAGATATATTGCTTCTGAGCAAGGATAAGATCGTTTGGAGCGTATCGGATGTTTTAGACACCTACGTACTCAGGGTAGGTATTGAGAATCATCGATACTCTTATGCAGCTGCAGTAGGATTGTTCAAATCAGTAGTCAGTATTATTTTACTCACAATTGCTAACGCCGTCGCTCGTCGCAGCGGTAACAGTTTGTGGTAGGGGGGAGGTAGCACGATGAAACTAACATTTGGCGATAAAATGCTTCAGTTTTGGATTTACTTGTTTCTGACTTTGCTGGCCTTCGTAACGTTCTACCCATTCTGGAATGCCGGCGTTATATCTTTAAATGATGGTAAAGATACGATGCTTGGAGGAATTACCTTCTGGCCTCGAGAGTTCACACTTGAGAACTACAAAATAGTACTGCAAGATGAACGTATCCTTAATGGATTTGTTATTTCAGTTTCACGAACCCTTTTAGGTACGTTACTAAGTATATTTGCTACATCTCTATTAGCATATGGTATGACGAAGCGTGAACTTATGGGTCGTAAATATTACATGATTATGTGTGTGTTCACGATGTACTTTAGCGGTGGTTTGATCCCGACATACTTGCTTATTCGCGAGTTGGGATTGATGGATACATTCTGGGTTATGATCTTGCCAGGTTTGGTATCAGTGTGGAATATGATCATCTTCCGTACATTCTTTGCAGGATTGCCGGCAGGACTTGAAGAGTCGGCGAAAATGGATGGTTGCGGACCTTGGAAAACGTACTTCTTCATCGTCCTTCCTTTATCAGGTCCTGTTATTGCAACGTTGTCCTTGTTTACAGCGGTAGCCCATTGGAATGAATGGTTTATCCCAAGCATTTACATTAACAATGAGAATCTTTTGCCAGTCCAAACCATTCTACGTAATACGTTGAATGCCAATATCATGACGGAGCAGATGAGTAAGCTGGATCCGCAGGCTGCTGCACGGATGGCAGGTGCATCTAATGTAACTACGAAATCGCTATCAATGGCGACGATGATGGTGGCTACATTGCCAATCATTATGGTATATCCGTTCTTACAGCGTTTCTTCGTTAAAGGTGTATTGGTAGGTTCCTTGAAAGAGTAGTCTCTAACCGATGTTGTTTGAAGCTTTTGCTTTGAACATAGATGATCCTAGTGATCAGCACATGCATAATAAGAGAGGGGTTATGTCTATGAAGAACCGTTGGGGTAAGTCATTACTGCTTCCGCTTATCGCGGTATTCGCAGCAATGTCATTGTTGGCTGGCTGTGGCGGCGGTGGAACACCTGCTGCAACAACACCAGAGAAAAAAGGTTCTGAAACAACAGCACCAGAAGCATCAACTGCGAAGTATGAGTTTGGTAAAGAACCGCTTGAAATCGAACTTTATGGTCACTATGACTGGTTCTCTATGCCAGCATGGGGTGGTGACCCTGCTACAAAGTGGATTCAAGACAATATGAAAGTTACGATTAAACCAATTCTTTCCGGTGGTAAAGCGAACCAAAAGCTTAACACATTGATCGCAGGCGGGACGCTTCCTGATGTAATCTGGATGCAGCGTGATGGCGAAGTTGAACGTTTGCGTCAAAATGGATTGCTTGTTCCATTTGATGAGTATTTGGATAAATACCCGAACTTGAAAGAGTGGGCTGGCGAAGATACTCTTAACATGCTTCGTTCTCCAGACGGCAAATTGTATCAGTTCCCGAACTGGTATACAAAAGAGCCTAACGGTAACGGTGGCTACATGTTGAATATTAAAATGTATAAAGAGCTTGGTGAGCCTAAAATTGAAACGTTGGATGACTTCTATAACTACTTGAAGCTAGTTAAAGCGAAGTATCCTAACGTAATTCCATTCGAGCCAGGCTTAGAGGCACAAGGATTCGATACGCTTTACTCTGCGTTTAAAGAATCTAACCCGCCAACTCACATCTCGATGCGTGCTGTACCTAATGGCGACAAGTTGACATCGCTCTTCTTGGATCCAATTTATCGTGAATCGATGCAGTTTATTAACAAATTGTATCGCGAAGGCTTGGTAGCAAAAGATGCGTTGACGCAAACAGAAGACCAAGTTAAAGAGAAAGTTATGAATGGTCGTGTTGCGGTTTATGCTTCTGCAGATACGACAAAGTTCGGAAGTATGGGACATGCGGCACTGACGAAGAAAGATCCGAATGATGGATACTTCATGATCTGGCCATTTGCTAAAGATGGAATTGCTAAAGATAAAATTAATCCTGGTCACTACAACTCTTTGGGTTGGAACGTAAGCGTAATTACAACTTCCGCAGAGAATCCAGAAGCAGTATTCGCATTCTGGGATTACATGACTGGTCCTGAAGGATTCCGCGTATTGTTCTGGGGACCTGAAGGTCTATACTGGGAAGGTGTAGATGCTGACGGAGTACCGAAATTGAAAGATGAGTACTTCACAAAAGAAAAAGAACGTCAAGATCTTATGGATAAACTTGTTAACTTCCAGTGGGTTGGTAACACGGGATACATCGATCCTGCTAAGTCCAAGTTCGAGCTTCAACTTCCACCAGAAAAACGTACATGGGAAACAAGATGGCAATCCGAGATCACTTGGAAAACGCAATACAATGCTACTGAGTTCCAAAATCTAGATCCATCCAAAGAATCTGATGAAGGTATCGCAAGACAGGCAGTAGAAGATATCTACTTGGAAGCTCGTTCTCAAGCTTTATACGCGAAGAGCGAGGAAGATGTATTGAAAGTGCTAGACAAAGCACATGCTGATGCAGATGCTGTTGGTTACAGCACAGTGCTTGATTACAAAACAAAAATGTGGGTAGAAAACAAACAAAAACTTGGTAAATAAGAACGCATAGTAGAGAAGTTAAGTCTATACAATCGTATAGACTTAACTTTTTTTGTTTTTTTATTAAAACAATGGTCGTGTGAAAGAATAGCTCATGATACAATAGATCCATAAGTTGGAATCATAAGTGGCATATTTTTGTCGTTAAGTTATATCTTTAGTTATTTAGTTTTAATCATTTGCTAATATATTCATCAATAATGATATGATAACCGCTTTAACTTGCTGTTTATATATTTCGAGGGGGTCCTGACATGTACAAAGTGTTATTAGCCGATGATGAAGTGTTGGATCTAGAAGGAATGAGGCAGTTTATTCCTTGGAGTGAACTGGGATTAGAAGTAGTAGGTGCCGTGAATAATGGATTTTCGGCCTATGAACTCATACAACAACAGCCTGTCGATATTCTTGTAACAGATGTACATATGCCTAACATGTCTGGTCTTGAACTGGCAAGACGCGCATTGGAACATAAACAAGATATGCGTGTTATTTTTGTAAGCGGTTACCAAGATTTTCAGTATGTAAAGCAAGCATTATCCATGAATGCATGTAGTTATGTGCTGAAGCCAATGGATGATGAGGAGCTTATTCAATCTTTAAATAAAGTGACAAAGGATCTAAATGAAGATAAAAGGCGTAAAGAAGCGGAAGAGAACTATGAAGTCATGCGGCCTATGGCCAAAAATGAATTGATGACTCGACTATTAGAGGGGGATTATAAGAGGCTGACTCTTGTGGAGCTAGATAAGTTATCCCAATCTGTTGGACTTCATAAGCTGCAATGGCCCTTGCAGGTTGCCGTTGTTGAAGTAGATGATGCAAGGACAAGTGGCATGCTTGGTACATACTCGACAGAAGAGAAACTGCAATGGCAACAGACATTTAGTCAGGATATGCAAGAAGTATGTCATAGCTGTGGAACGATTCATAGCTGTCAATTATCCAAGCAGAGGCTTGCTATCTTAATGACTAGTGAGCATGTGGCAAATTGTATGCATGCGATAGTGAATCAAGTTCAGGCGAAATATTCGTTTACGTTTACGGTAGGGATCGGTGAAGCTGTACATGAAGTAGACCAGTTAAGCGCTTCTTATCAGCAAGCAATTGAGGCAGTTGAAGGTAAAATGTTCCTTGGAAAAGGGAAGGTTATTCCCTACATGGATGTAAAGCGTACACCTGAGATGGAAGATGCCCGAACACTCGATATTCGAGTCGACGCCATGTGCCAGGCCATTTCGGAATATGATCTGGTGCGTATTCATGATGAAATTGATAATTTATTCCGATCAGTTGCTAGTATTCGTTCTAAATTTACCGTACATAACTTAGCATTGTATCTCGTCATGAAGCTGGATCAGCATCTACAATCTATGGATGAGGATGTATTTCGTATGCTAGGCATGCAGCTTCATAATTTAGATATCTTGCAGAAATTCGAAACGACTAGTGATATCCGTTCTTGGCTTGTGCGGCAAGTATTTTATATCTCGGAAACGTTGCAGCAGAAATCACTTTCTAAAAATAGTCGGTTAATTCGAGAAATTATTAAAGTTATGGAAGATAACTTACATGAAAATATTGCGCTTAAAGATATCGCTCTTCAATTTTCCTTCTCCCCTAACTATTTAGGATTCCTATTTAAGGAGGAGGTAGGTAAGTCATTCAGTGAGATGCTATTCCAGCTACGTATGGAACGAGCGAAAGAATTGCTCAAAGATCCTTCTATGAAAATATATGAAGTAGCTAATCAAGTGGGATATCGATATTTGCCGTATTTCAGTAGACAGTTCAAAGAAACTTACGGTACAACTCCAATGGAGTTCCGTAAGAAATTATGAGGATGTGGAGAGGATGAGGGCTTTACAGCATCATCGAGCAGGGTATTTTCCGTTTGGTTACAAATTGTTAGTGACGTATGCGATATTCATTATTGTACCTCTAATTGTAATTGGAATCGTATCCTATAGTATGTATGTAGAGTCCGTGCGCAAGCAGACACAGACTACGATTCACGGTACATTACAGCAAATTAAAGATAATATTCATTATCGAATTAACGATGTTATAAGGGTATCATCCACCATTTATTATGATTATAACTTAGCTGATGCGATTCGCTATTATGAAGAAGGATGGGAAACGCATGAGAAAACAATTAAGATTGTCGTTCCAACTTTACATAATGCCATTACTTCAACGAATTTAAAAATATGGGCGTCTGTTTTTTTTCATAATGAAACATTACCGGAAATATATCATAAAACCTTTATGAATGAACAACCAGATGAGAGCGGACGGACCTATAACATTTTTCATATCAATCGAATAAAAGAACAATCATGGTATCAAGAACATCCTGTTGAACAGTACAGTAGAACATGGGCGTGGAGACAGGTGCAGTCTGATGCTGATTTTGGAAGAATTTCTTTGCTTCGAAGAATCGTTGATATTCAGCAGCCTTTAGATATGAAAGAAATTGGATTTGTGAGAATTAGCATTAAGTTGTCTGATTTATTTGAAAGTGTTGATTACGCTAAAATTGGCGATGGAAGTATACTGACGGTTAGGGATAGATACGGGAATACGGTCTATCGTTCATCAGCAAGCTCAGCCCCAGATCACGCTCGTGTAAATGATGAAACGTTTATGACGATTGAAGAAGCGTTGGATGACGGAGGATGGGTATTAACTGCATCCATACCTACTATGATCGTAGAGCAAGATGCGAAGCGTATTCGAATGTTTACGATATGGGTAGCTCTTTCCTGTCTCATCGTATGTACGTTCGCAGCTATTTTTATCTCTAGACACTTTTCATTGCGAGTAAACAAATTAATTACGATATTAAATGCATTCCGTGAAGGGGATCTCCATAAACGAGTTCAATTACGCAACAAAGATGAATTCTCTGAAATCGGCAATGCGATTAATGAGATGGGAGAAAATATAGGGGATCTCATCAAAGAAGTGTATGTAACGCAGCTTCAAAAGAAAGAGGCTGAACTAGAATCTTTACAGGCACAGATCAACCCTCATTTTCTGTACAATACGTTATCATCTATTAGCAGATTAGCTAAGTTCGGGGATACCGACAGACTGCATCAGATGGTAATGGAATTGGCAAAGTTTTATCGCTTAACGTTGAATGACGGTAGGACGAATATTCCATTAGCTACGGAATTAGAGCAAGCGCAAGCTTATATTGAGATTCAAAAAATTAAATTCGGCGAACGGATGGACGTGTTATTTTTAATAGATAGTGATATATGGCCTTATCAAACGATTAAGTTAATCGTACAGCCGTTTCTTGAAAATGTGTTCGAACATGCATGGTGTGGTGATCGGATTCATGTCCGTATTGAGGTTCAATGTTTGGATGAGCATATCAAAATTCGTATTGTGGATGATGGGGTCGGAATGACGGCGGAACGCATTAGTCATATTTTCGATTCGCAAGATCACGTGAATGGTGGCTACGGAATTCGCAATGTTCATCAACGTATACGGCTGCAGTATGGTGAACAATATGGGGTTAGCATTTTTAGTCACATCGGAATCGGAACGGTTGTTGAAATCTCTATTCCAGCTGTTAGACGATAATACTGCAACATAAGTCGAAGGTTAATGACTTTCAGCATTTGATGGCCGTGCACGTTATTCATTATTCTAATTTGTATGGAGGGCTGCGTAGTATGCTGCATAATAAACGGATTCGGATTCGGTCACTCGTTCTAGGCGGCTTCTTCATACTATGTGTTACCGTCATTTTAATAAGACTTTTCTGGATTCAAGTGGTCAATTTTGAATTTTATGAACAGCATAACAATAAGACGTGGGCGTATGAGGTTAAAATGCCTGCACATCGTGGTGATATTGTTGACCGTAATGGAAAAGTGCTTGCTGCAAGCGCGCCGTCTTATCATGTCGTGCTGCACCCTGAAATGGTTAGAGATAACAAACGTGAAGCGGATGTTGCGCGTGAACTATCACGACTATTAGGAACAACAGAGTCCAAGGTGATGGAGCTCGTTAATAAGAAAAAGACGCAAGTTGAGTTACACCCACAGGGTCGACATTTGCCTTATGACAGATTGGAAGAGTTCAATCAAACATTTGGACAGTCTCGTATCCAAGGTCAAGATATAGTGTTCTATGAGTACGGTGTACGTTTGCAGAGAGATACGAAGCGCTATTATCCCTATAATGAGACAGCGGCGCATATTCTCGGATATATTGATCGAGAAGGTAAGCCGATTATGGGGATTGAAGCTGAATTGAATCACGCACTATCTGGAAAAGACGGTTCAATCAAAGGACAGCGTGATCTCAAGGGTTATCCATTACCTCAATCGAAACCACAAGTCATGCAACCAAAAGATGGGCAGCAAGTACAGTTGACGCTCGATGTCGATATTCAGAAAATATTAGAGGATTCTATGCAAGACATGATGCGACAGTGGAATCCGAAGTTTGCAGTAGGTTACGTTATGGATCCGAAGACGATGGAAATATTAGCGATGGCAAGCGCACCGACATTCAATCCGAATTCATATTCGAAATCCGATCCGATACGTGATATGAAGAATAATGCACTGTATTCACGATTTGAACCGGGTTCTACGTTTAAGCTCGTGACGTTGGCTGCAGCTGTGGAAGAGAAGAAATTTAATGCTGAAGACAAGTTTCTATCTGGTAAAATTATCGTCGGAGGTGAGCCACTTCATGATGTTAAAAGAGGCGGCTGGGGCACAATAGACTATTTAACAGGAGTTAAAAAATCAAGTAATGTTGGTTTCGTTAAAATGGGTCAGGCTATTGGAGAAGATGTGTTTATGAGTTATGCCGATGCTTTTGGCATGAATGGAAATACGGGGGTTGAATTAGGCGATGTAGCGGGATTTGTTAGGTATAACCGACCAGTTGAATTTGCAACAACTACCTATGGTCAGGGTGGTGTAGTTATTAATGGACTCCAAATGACATCTGCCTATGCGGCTGTTGCCAATGGTGGTGAATGGATGACACCTCAACTGGTTAAAAGCGATATACCACCTAGTGATAGTAATGAGCATAAGGATGAGCGCAGGCGAGTTATATCCGTCGCATCAGCTAAACAAGTATCTGAAATTTTAGAAGAGGTAGTACTAGATGGAACTGGACAAACTGCCCAAATACCTGGTATTCGAGTAGCTGGAAAGACAGGTACGGCACAAAGAGCAAAAAGTGGCGGCGGATACTCAAAAACAACATGGTTGGTCTCCTTTGCAGGTTATGCTCCTGTTGAAGACCCTAAGTATGTCATTGGCATTGTTGTAGATGATCCTCAATTGGGTGGAGACTACACGTTGGCAAGTCAAGTTGCGATGCCAGTATTCAAGTCTACGATGGAGCGTAGTTTGCGCTTAAGTGGTGTAGTCCCTTCAACAGAGGAAAAGGCTAAGGCTGCTGCTAGGTATCAGCGAAAAATGCCGGATGTAACGAATAAGCCGGTTGGAGATGCGGTAAAGGCCATTCAAGCTGAAGGGATGAATATTCGTCGATTTGGCCAAGGGGGCGAAGTGTTGAAGCAATATCCATCTGCGCAAACAGCCCTTTCAAAAGGATCGACCGTATATATATTGACTGACAAGCCGGAAAATATTCCAACGCCTGTTTTTGATGGATTGTCGCTCCGCGATGTACTCGCTATAAGCTCTTTCCTTGGCATCAAGGTGAGGGTAGAAGGAGAAGGGTATGTAACGGAGCAGACCCAAATTTCCTCAGAAGGTGAGCCGACTGAAGTGATGTTAAAGCTAGCTTCTCGAACTGTAGCTACTCAACCTCCAGATTCTGGTTGATAATCATGGGGTGAAATGACTACAATCCTTCTTACTATTTTATATCATTGTAGACATATTAAGGTGGAGGGGCTTGCTATGCCGCATATTTTAGGACAGAGAATTCGGTTAAGAGAGTACCGTAAGGAAGATATCGAAGAAGTTCGCAAATGGGTAAATGACGGCACGATCACCTCTGGACTGCATGATCTTTTTCAAGCACCTCAATCGATGAATATGACAGAATCTTTTATAGAGATGAGAATGAAACCTTCCCAGAAGGAGTACGGTTTCGTTATTGCTGAGCTGGATTCAGAGGCGTACATTGGACAAGTTGATTTGCAAATCGACTGGAAAAATCGAACGGGTACGTTCGGTATCGTGATTGGTAATAAAGCCTATCATGGCGCTGGTTACGGTGAGGAAGCATTGCGCCTATTGATGGTGTTTGCTTTTGATCAATTAGGCTTGCACAGATTACAGCTGGATGTAATCAGTAACAATGAACGCGCATACCGAAGTTATAAAAGATGTGGATTTACAGAGGAAGGTCGATTGAGAGAGCGGATATATCGAGATGGAATGTATCTTGACTTCATCGCTATGGGAATATTGCGTAAAGAATTTTATCAGGATGAACGGAATCAAGTGTTTAGACAATTGGCAGCGTGGACTTCGCCGCAAGTAACTTAGATGGTTTGCTGTTAAATAAGGAAGAGAGGGAAGAAAAGCGACGATAGTAGTCGTTTTTCTTCCCTCTCTTTGTCGTTTCTTATGTGTAGTATAGGCTCTAGTTATTCGTTGCAAAGACGATACCGATCGTATTCGGTCCACAATGACTTGAAATGACACAGCCTGTATACGAAGTATACACGTGCTTAGCTCCCGTGAGCAGCTTAAGCTGCTCAACCACATGGGCAGCATCTTCATCAGAATAGGAATGAGTGACGAATATCGTGTCATTGTCCATTCGACTTTTCAAATTCAGAGGATTGCTTAGAAGCTGCTCCAATGCTTTTTCACGTTTGCCGCGTACTTTGCTGGCTGCAATCATTTTGCCATCTACGACTTTAATGACTGGACGAATGCGAAGCAGCGTTCCAATGATGTTCTGCAAGCTGCTGCATCTGCCACCCTTGTGCAAATAGTCAAGCGTATCGATGATGAATTCGGTTTCGATATGCTTTCTCATTTCTTGTATGTGTGGAATGATATCTTCAATGCTGTTTCCAGCTTCAGCCATACGTGCGGCACGCAGAACTTGAATACCGATCCCTGTTGATAAATTCATGGAATCAATAACATGAATACGTCCAGAATGTTCTTCAAGCATTTGAGATGCGATAATCGCATTTTGAATGGTTGAAGAGAGCTCTGTAGAAAGACCGATATAGATAATATCTTGTCCAGCTTTAACGAACGGTTCGAACTTTGCGACAAAGTCACCTGGAGATGGTGCAGCAGTCTTAGGAAGCTGACCGCCTTGATCTACCATTTCATAAAGTTTAGCAGGGTCCATGTCCACGCCATCTTGGAACGCTTGATCACCGAATGTCACATAAAGGGGGACAATCCCGATATCATGTTGTTCAATTAGTGATGGTGGTAGGTCGCATGTACTATCAGAAAATATTTTGATCGATGCCATTGTTTAACCTCCTGCAGCAATCTGACAATCTATCTATTATATAATGAATTCCCTCATAAAGACATCGTTTCTATTATACTTCAATTCTCTAATTCATTCACGCTTTAATATCTACCCTAATTATGGATGGAACTACATTCATTGTATATGAACGTATTCTATATGTGTGAGGGAGCTTTCTTGTTCATTGCTTGACTGCTGAATCAGCGGTATACTGATTCACGTATGCAATAGGGTAGAAATATAGAATGTAATGGTAAATGATTGTGATTAAAGATGTAAGAGACAACAGGAGATTATTTCAACAAGGGAGTCGGTTGGCGGATGAACCAAGAACAGCAAGCATTTAAAAGGATATTATGGGGGCTAGTCTTCTTAATTGATATTCGATTATGGGGGGTTGTCGATGTCCTTCCCGATGTTTTCGGAATGTTGTTAGTACTGAAGTCTTTGACAGAGCTGCAGCAAACAGCTCCATCTTTTTATCGTGCGAAGCGATTTATGCCTGTAGTAATCGTATTGACGGGTTATGAGTTTATTGGGCCCTTTGTAGCTGGATTAATGGGTGAACAGTTATGGTTGTGGTCTGCGATTGTGCAAAGTATCGCTATTTTGGCAACGAATATTTATTTAATCTGGCTGCTTACATCTGGTGTGCGTGAATGGGCGAATGGCAAGTCTTTATTGAAATTGGCTGATACAGCTAAGCGACGTGGTATGTTTTATGGTGCGATTAACTTATTTGGTACGATAATCATGTTAGCTTTTTCGATTGTATCTCCTCCGATTTTCAAGGCACTTGGTCAGCCGATGTCATTTTTGTATGTCGTAACGACGGTTATGATCATTGCGTTATTCAAACAAGCAGCTGCAATAGCGGCTGAAAATAATAAATAGAGAAATAGTATCCCCTCTTTAAGGAAAACACTAGAGAACGACGAAGTTCTCATTACGGTGATAAATAAGGAGGGGATTTTTTTTGCGTAATAACTTAAAATTCGACAACAAGATCTGATAAACAATTTCATTATTTTATAAATATAATGAAACTAAGTGATTTATGTTTAGCCTTATGACTATAGGAACTTTATATGGAATGATAGAAGATCGAGAAAAGGGTGATGGTATGAATCATTATTTGTTCTATCGTAGAAGTCATCTCAATTGTTACAGAATTTCAGTTGCTCATCTTTTGCTTCGTTATGGGCATCAAGCAGAACATCTTTTTTATAATTCCTATGAAAGTTCGGATAATTTATATAAAGAATTACTAGAGGAGAAAAAAGGCTTCTGGCTTTTAAATATGGAGTGTTTGGAAGATGCTGACCTTTTACAAGTAGGCGTGAAGTTTACGGATTTTGAGGGCTCATCTACCAGTGAGGCTGTGCGGTTTATTGAAATGAATTTGCATGATAAACATGTCGTGTTTGCTGGTTTAAAGCCTAAGTATTTTCCAGAGCTTCATTTTATGGATGGAGAATCTACGCATTATATGATGATAGAGCAGTTTGTGAATCAGGAACATGCTGTATTGAATGATATTCGACATGTTGCATCTGAAAGATACGATTCTGAATTTGTACTGAATGTAGTCAGTCAATTGGAGTATCCGCTCTTTTCCATGCATGTGCATAATATTGAGTTCACTGCTGAATCAAAGCAATTATTTCTTGATAGAGCGATTCAACAAATCATGAAGGAAACGGGAAGCTCCAGATTGTTTGATAAAGCTGTAGAAATGGTCAATCAGCTGCCATATGTGACGACGGAAGAGAGGAAAGACATCTTCCATACGTTAATACAGTTGTTTGTTGTGCTAGGTGGATCACGATATATGTTCTCCAGTTATGTTAACCTTCTTCAAGTACCCTCGTATGTGTCACCTATGCTGCATTACTGTTCTGATCTGGCGGAAGGGCTTAAAAATGTAATTATTAAAAAAGAAGCACAAATCCATATATTAAAACAGCCCGTGCAAATTGATGATTTGCTTGAGAGAGTGGCAGGGTTACGAGAATATGAGCGCTTAACATTACTTGCTTTGAAAAAAGAAATAGCACAGGATGCTGAAGCATCTTCGTGGAACAAACCCGAACAATTAGCAGCTGGTCCATCCCAATTAAGAGCACTGGCAATCACGAGCGATAGTATTGCTATTGAATGGGAAGCGCCAATGCTAGAAGATCATGTCATAGCATTTGAAATTACGATAAATGACATGATGGTTGAAACGAGAGTGACGAGATATAAGTTCCAGAACGTAAAGCCAGATACAGACTATCGTATCGTCGTTCGCTCTAAAGATATTTTTGGAAACGTATCGCAATTGCAAGCGGAGATTGAAATAAGAACTGAGCCTAGTATCCTAGGAGAGGATTGGGCTTTGAATAAAATGGTATCGGCCTCGTCTGTTGAACCAGGTTTTGACGGTATGACTTTTCCAGCTAACCATGTAGTAAATGGGAATAGTTCAACGCGATGGAGCAGCGAATTCTCGGAGCCGCAGTGGTTATGTATTGATTTAGAAGAGAGAGTGGCTGTTTCACACGTTGTTGTCCAGTGGGAGTATTCTTTTGCTACGAAGTATGAAATACAAGTGTCGGATGATAGTGAAACATGGGTAACGATCAGTACGAAAGAAAAAGAGAGAAGAGAAGGAGAAGAAGAGGTGGAAGTGAGCGAAGAGGTAATTGTTTGCCATGGTGAGGGCCGATACGTTCGCATACTTATGTTAGAAAGGGAAACTACATATGGATTTTCCATATGGAATGTAAATGTATATGGACAGAAGGTGGAAAGTGAGTCATTGTGCAAGGTTTAGTTTTTTTAGAAAAGAAAAGAGATTAGCTTCCGTCATTCAGTGATGTAACAAGTGTGTGAATGACGGAGCATCTCTCTTGCCTATTTCTGCTGCTCCCAATGAGAGAGTACGAATAAAGCAGGCGAATTCCAATAAATAGCTACTTCATTGGTGGCGTAACTATCTTCATGATCGATAAAGCATTGAGCTGGTGGCAGACCTTGAAGGCTTTTCTTGGAGATTTCATCATGTAAGCCAGCATTAGGCCCACCGCTAACAAGTCCAGGTACAGGGTCTGTAGTGTCATCTGCGATACTTGGGCGGTAATGCGGATGTTGGACAGAATGATCTCCGAAACCTGTAATATAACTTAGATCTAGCGAATTGCGCCCTGAAAGGTAATGAACATGATTCAATGCAGCTGCTTCATATCGTTTGTCTTCAAAAAAGCGATAGGCTATCAATAACAGCATAGCATTGTTCATGACCACTTTGTTGCTGCCCCAAATATACTCATCTTTAAGCAGTGAAATGCCATATCCGTCTGTTGAACTTTTCCAAAGCATATAGTCTGCTTCATTCCGAAGGCCACTTAACAACTGATCGTATAATTCGCAATCCGTTTGCGTAATATCGCTCAGTAGATAGGCTATACTGCCGTATCCACCTATATTGGACCAGCAAAGTCCAAATTTATGGAACGCTTCTTTGCTCATTGTCAACAATGCATCTTGATAAACGGGGTTATGTGTTGTAGCGTACAATTCACAAGCAGCCCAATAACGATCGTCTATGTCTTGTTGATCACTGTAATCGCCTGTACCTATATCAGGTGGATTGTGGAATGCGAGTACACCTGGATTGTTCATTAACCACTCCCATGCGAGAACAGATGCTTGAATACACTTATGTGCATATTTTGCATCAAATGGTTGGTAGATTCGTGCAGCCTTTGCCATTATCGCAGCAAAACAACCAGTTGCTGTCGATGAAATGGGGGAAAAGATAAGTGGCTCTAGATCGTGCTCAGGCAAAGTAGTAAGTGGAGGAAACTGATGTGTAGTAAGTTTGTGAAACACACCTCCGGACGGGTGTTGCATTTTAAACATCCAATCTAACTCCCAACGACATTCATGCAGTACATCTGGAAGGAATCCATCTGTTTCTGGAATAGGGACGGGACGACGAAAGGCGCTGGGATACAGCTCGTATGCGAGCAGCAGATCGGCAACCGCTTTTGCTCCAGGTACTATATATTTTCCGTAGTCACCAGCATCATGCCAACCTCCAGAGCAATCCAATCTTTGCTCAGGATTGTCATAAACGAATCCCTCTGCTAAGTGGCAGGCACTATGGTGCCATGGGCCAGCAAGTTCTGGTGTAAGTTCTTGTCCACAGCGAAAATAATAGAATGCTTTTAATAGTCCGTGATGAAGAGCGGTATACGGATGCGGCTGGATTGAAAATGGGGCAGAGGTCACGTTTTCTATTTCATGTTGTATATAGAATCTACCAATTTCATTCACCTCGCTAAAATCACCGAGAGCCACCATGTGACCGCTAGCAGGATCGTTGTTTAAGGAACTCGTTCGCCCTGTAAAAACTACTATCCCACTGCTTTCGTTCACAACATGAAAGGTTCCATCTTTGGTGAACACAGCTTGTTTAGTGCTATGGAGCGGATAACCGATCTGATTAACGACAATGGCACGATTGGACCTTCGATTCATGGAATGAGGCTCCTTTCTACTTTGTTTCCAAATAAATGAAGAAAACTAATCTTATTATAGCTTAAAATATCTATTGTTTTCTTCTTGTATGTTACAATATTTACGTATATCTTCCATTATCGTTGTGGGATACAAATAGGTTAGTAGTATGTTTGGCATTAGTAGAGACAGAACGGCCTTTGTAGCGTGAGTCTGACGATGACGCTAACGATTGCTTAAGGAGTGGACATAATAGTGGAAGTAATGAACAAGTATTGGCAGCCAATCGTGCGGCCGAGCGACGAACAGTTGAAGAGTTCTCAATTTAATATGCAAAACAGTATACGTTATGTGGGGAGAATAGATTGGTCAGATGATGGTGGACCTATACTATCTTGGCCGGGAAGTTCGATTGCAGCTCGGTTTGAAGGCTCTTCTATTACGATGTATATGACCGTGAAGCATAGAGATCACTCATGGGTTAATGTGAGCATTGATGGTGGCGAGCCTTACAAGCTCTACATTGATGCTGGGGTATCGGTATACACGCTGGCAACAGATCTTAGTGATGATGTACATACGATTGAAGTATATAAACGGACGGAAGGGATGTTCGGAAGTATTCAATTTATGGGCTTCACATTGTCTGACGGGGGGACTTTTCTAGAACCACCAGCACGGTTTACACGGAAAGTAGAGATTATTGGCGATTCAATAAGCTGCGGTTCTGGTAATGAAGGTAGGGAAGAGGATCTTACGAAGCCCGAAAATGAAAATAACGAACTTGCTTATGGCACGATTGCAACTCGTGCGCTTGACGCTGAGCATCACACGATAGCTGTATCTGGTATCGGCTTAGTCGTTAACTATGATAATAATCGAGATAACACGATGCCAGTACAATATGAAAGGCTTAATCCAATCATACCTGAATCAAGATGGGATTTTTCGAGCTGGATTCCTGATCTCGTTGTCATCAATTTAGGAACCAATGATAATAACTTTGCTATTGATCAACAAGAGTTTGTCACAACCTATTGTAAATTCGTTACACGTATACGCAGCAATTATCCTCAGGCGAAGATCATAATGGCACTTGGTCCTTTTCAACAATGGCCGCTTAAAGATTATGTTGTTGAGGCATGTGAACAACTTCGTGCGGCTGGCGATTTGAATATGTACTCACTTATATTTGATTTGATTGATACGCAGCGGGATGGGCTTGGTGAAGAGGGTCACCCGACTACGAATACACATGTTAAAATGGCAGATCAACTTACTCAAGAGATTAAGCGTATTATGGCTTGGTAAAATGGAATCGGTACAACAACAGGGGGGATACACTTGGCATCCCCCCTAGTATACATCCATGAAATGTATAAGCTATCAGACGATTTGCTGTTCTGCTAATAGTGCTCGATTGAGTTCGTCTATGTCATTTATCTCCATCCAACGTTTCAATTCTGGAGATGAATATTTGCTAATCAAATATTCTTTCTTTTTCTTCAGTTCCAATTTGCCCTTTTCTTCGTCAATTTCCCAGTCGTGCTCTTTCTCATGTGGGAAGTGAATGCTCATCGAAGCTCGTGCTAGTTTGATGCTAGCTCCATGCTGGAGAAGAGCCAGGGCTAGATCGATATCTTCTCCACCCCAAGTGGTGTAGTTCTCATCGAACATCCCGATTTCGAGCAGTGTTTCCCGAGGTACAGAAACATTACATGTCCAGAGTACAACAAATGGGGCAGGCCATGCTTCAAGATCGTCCCCGAACTCAAGATAGTGCCTCTCGCGAATATCAAGAATTTTCATATTGCGCAATGTTTCTATAGCACCATCTATAGAGTTATTTTCGACAACTCCTCGTATTTCCTCATGATTGCTAGTTGCCATGTCATAACCGTAAACATAGCCCAGCACAGCACTTGGCTGACTACTTTCTAGGTGAGCATTGATATGCTCTTGAATCGCATCTTTATGCAGAATAATCCCATTATCAATGAAAATGCATAGATTACCTTCCGCATTGCGAATACCTAGGTTGCGTGCAGCAGCAGCTCTGAAACCTTTGTCTTCTTGAAAAAAGTACTTGATGTTCAATAATCCATCGTATTTCCTCGCTAATCCTAGCGTATCTTCACTTGATCCATCGTCACAAATAAGTACTTCAAATTCATCCTTAGGAAGCTGCTGCTCGACTAAAGAATCCAATGAGCGTTTCAAATTGTTAATACGATTGTAAGTAGGAATGATAACTGAAGCTGAATAGATGTGTTCCATTAAAAGCCCTCCACTCATTTATATATGTATAAAATGTGAATAAACAATTAATCGAAAAGCCATATCAGTTACTATCATTTCTGTGCAAATCAAAGAAGTAATAGGATAGTAGTTACACAACAATATGTAAAGTAGATGGGAAATAATCTCCAAAGTTCAAGCGCTATAACAATTGACAGGAGATATAGTTAGCGGTATTCTTCTAGATATAGCAACTTATTAGCAATATTTTCATGCTGTTAATGATTTATTAAGAAGTATAAACAATTTAATTAAGAGAATCAATAATATTTACAAATTATTGGTGTATCTTTAGGTTGATTTTAGGAAATCTGCACACTCTCGGAAAGTGATACTTTGAATACTTGTTATGGGATGAACATGTATAATTAGATATTCTCGAGGCAAGCTCCTTTTTTTGTTTATGTATATGTTGATGTTTATCGATTCGATGAACAATTATGTATATCTTCGTATATTTATAACGTTTTCTTAATGTTCAAGTTTATGTAATGCTTGTGTTATTCTATTAAACTTCATCATAGATAATTCCTCATGTAAGGCTACAGGCTTTGCTTCGAATCATTTTAATTACACAACTAAGATCCTACCCACATGCTGCAAGTCATGGATACACGTTTATCTATCTTTTTATAGACCCGATGACTGACAACACTATGCCAATCATTCGATTATAAGGAAAGAGGTGCTCGTACATGCAGTATTCCATACCGTTAACACCGTACAATGACTTTTGGATGAATTGCATTTTGAACTCCCACTATACGATTGCAAGCCAGTTAGAACCAAGCTACAAATACGCCTCCTATATGAACGACTATTCTTATAAAACATGGGGGGCAGCTATTGATTATTCATTTATGACGCCTACCATCGAGGTGTTGGATTATAGTACGAACTGGGACAAGTACATATTGAGCAAAGTCATTGTTAAAGAAGAGTCAATCTTCTTTAAAGACATGGACCATTTTGTTGAAGAGCTTAAGCACATTATTTTGGAGAAGAAGCAGCTTGTTAAGATCCACGTTGACTTATTTTATTGGCTCCCTAAAAATATTGCGTGGGAAAAGTTTCACATGAGTCATTATTCCATCATTAATGGTTATGACCCTGAAACGAAAATGTACGCTGTCCTAGATGATGATATTGAAGGCTACCGTACTCATGAAGTGCCGGAGGAAAGGCTTATTCGTGCGTTTATGAATTCTACAGCGGTGACAACTCCAGCCAACGGAGAGCCGCATGCTTTTACTTATCAATTTAATGATGAAATTGAACCCTATCAACTATCGATTCAAGATGTAAGGCGCAATGCAGAACGATTGGTGGAAGAGTTAGCCCGATTCTCATTTGATGGATTATGGGATATTAAGGCAGCAACGGATCAGTTTGACGATTATATTAGTATTTCTTTAATAGGCATAAATATTATTGAAAATCGTCAGCTCGGCAACAGCTTTTTGATTCAATCATTAATTGAATTAGGCCAGATAGACGAAGCGTTAGGCAAAGAAATGATTCGGGCAAACAAGCGCATTCAACAAGGTTGGAAAGCTATCAAGCAAATTTTCATTAACAAAACACTATCAGATGATAAACAATTGAATCTGAACCTACTCCATGCAAAGGCGAAAGAATTGCTTGAGATGGAAAAAGAAATGTGGTCGTTGACATCAGTAGCTTCAACATAAAACGGAGCAATCTTATCAAATAATATGGGGTGGAAATATGGAAACAACAGTAGAGTTCAGAGTTCGTGAAATCTTTAAAACGTATAGTGTCGTTATGTCCGAGGATGAGTTGGATACGCCAATTGATGAACTGTGGGGCATCGATTCCATTACTCACGTGCAAATATTGACTGCAATCGCACAAGAATATAATTTCAAAATATCAGATGAAGATTTTTTATTTTCTGATCTCACGACTTTCCATAATATCGTAGCATTCGTGAAGAAAAAATCAGCGTGATACTTGTTAGCTCAAATGTGTGAATCACTTTGTTGTATCGAAAGAGCACCTTTTCAGCCATACATGAGATGGGTTGAAGGGTGCTCTGTTTTTGATGGGAATGAATGATACAACATTATTAGGATGTTTTTTTCTCAGGCAAACATTGACACGAATTGCTCATAGCCTTCTTCCTTCAGTCTAGAAGCAGGAATAAAGCGTAATGCTGCCGAGTTTATGCAATAGCGAAGTCCTGCTGGAGTTGGACCATCATCAAATACATGCCCCAGATGCGAATCTCCAAAACGACTGCGCACCTCTGTTCTGATCATACCATGGGTCAAATCCAGTTCCTCTGTAACGTTAAAAGGGTGAAGGGGCTTTGTGAAGCTTGGCCAGCCGCAGCCTGAATCGTATTTATCCACGGAACTAAATAATGGTTCGCCAGAGACGATATCCACATAAATGCCTTCTTCTTCGTGATCCCAGAATTCATTTTGGAATGGGGGTTCAGTAGCGTTATTTTGTGTAACGTGATATTGCATGGGATTTAACTTGTCTCTCAATTGATGTCGTTCATCATCACTGACTCCCCAATGTTCTGCGATGAATGCATCTCTTCCTGAACCTTTGCGATATCGTTTATAATGAGCTGGATTTTTCTTGTGGTAATTCTGGTGATAATCTTCAGCTTCATAAAAGATTGCAGCGGGTACGATCTCAGTGGAGATTGGTTTATTGAATCTTCCACTGGCTTCAAGCTGCTGCTTGGAATGCTCCGCTAGCTCGCGTTGTTGTTCATTGTGATAAAATATGGCTGTCCGATAGGAGCGTCCACGATCATAAAATTGTCCTCCAGCATCTGTGGGGTCAATTTGCTTCCAAAAAAGTTCAAGCAGCTTTTGATAAGGAAAAATATGAGGATCATATGTAATCTGCACAGCTTCAGCATGACCCGTAGTTTCTGAACATACTTCTTTGTAAGTGGGGTTTTCGGTGTGACCGCCAATATATCCGGAGACGATCCCGTGTATGCCTGGAAGTTGTTCGAATGGTGTCACCATGCACCAGAAACAGCCGCCAGCGAATGTTGCTTTTTCTAAGTTAGATGCGGCAGAGTTGTTACTCACAGCAATCACCTCTCCAAGTTATTTTGTTAACATCATAACCAAATCATACCCGATATTGCAATTGTCCAAGCAATCTCAAATAAGTTAAAAAAGTTGGTAAAAATACTCTTGAACTTATAGTTTACCCGTGATATTATTATTACACGTTAAAGCACGTGACGGTTGGTATTTACACAACATCATAACTCCATAAGGGGAGTAGCTATACAGTATAGTCGTCATTCCAGGTTGCGCGGGCGTGCACCTCGGCTATGCTGGCAACGAATTCGTTGTTTGCGAGACCTTGCCGACAAAAAGGTAAAGGTCTCTTTTACGTGCGCCGTTACTTTTTTGGGTAGCGGCGCTTTTATATGCAAACGATATAAGGTACAACGACCAAATGAGGGGGATTACAATGGAACTATTTTCAGTGGAATGGTTCGGGGCATTACTTAGTATTATTTTGCTGGACCTTGTCCTAGCAGGTGATAACGCACTCGTTATCGGTATGGCTGCTCGTAACTTGAAGAAAGAAGAGCAGAAGAAGGTTATTTTCTGGGGAACATTTGGAGCGGTAGCTATTCGTGCAGTAGCAACGATCTTCGTTGTTCAATTGCTCAATATTCCAGGGTTAATGGTAGTAGGTGGTTTGCTTCTTCTCTGGATCGCTCTTAAGTTAATGCTTGAGGACAAAGGACATGAAGAAGTCAAAGCTGCTAGTACATTAATGGGCGCTATTCGTACCATTATTATCGCAGATGCTGCGATGGGTATCGACAATGTTATCGCGGTTGCAGGTGCTGCAAACCATGACAATATGCTTGTTATTATCGGTCTTTTGATTTCTGTTCCAATCGTTGTTTGGGGAAGTACGCTTGTTATCAAGTTGATTGATCGTTTCCCAGTTGTTATTACAATTGGTGCTGCAATTCTTGCCTTTACTGCTTCCAAAATGTTCGTTGGCGAAGGCTTCTTGAAGCCATACTTCGAAAATCCGGTTGCAAAATACAGCTTCGAAGCAGCTGTTGTAGTTCTTGTAGTAGGTACTGGTCTTCTTATTAAACGTAGCCGTGCTGCAAAGAAAGCTGCGCAAACAGCTGAACCTGCACATAAGCGTGCTAACTAAAATATACACACGGCTGAGCGGGTAAATACCTGCCTCAGCCTTTTTTATTGCGATTCATTAGAATATGCAATACGTAGGGATGAAGTTCATGGACTTCATAACGGATGTAGAGTTATCATTCATCATGCAAATCCGGTCCGTACAAAATGACTAATGAAAACAAAAATAAACCCTCTATTCAAATGAGCAGAGGGTTTTACATTCATTCGCTATTCCGTCTCGTGTAGGGTTCGACGGTTCAATCCTGGAATAAGTGCAAACGCGAATGTACACAATGGAGATATCCAAAGGAACAAGGCAAATGGTGCGTAGGTGAGAACATCCATACCGATTGCACTTGTCATCATTGCACCACTAACGCCCCATGGGACTAATGGATTTACAAGTGTTCCACAATCCTCTAATGTTCGTGAAAGCGTGAGACGAGGAATGCGTCGTTGTTCATATTGCTCTTGGAACATTTGTCCTGGAATTAGAATGGACATGTATTGTTCACCAGTCATAAAGTTTACACCAATGGAGCTCAATCCGGTTGTTACCACCATCGTTTGTTTCCGTTTAATGCGGGCCATTAACGGCTCAATCCAAGAGCGAATAACCCCGCCGTGCTGCAGCAGTCCACCGAATACAAATGCAATCCCTATCAAAGAGATGGACCACATCATGGAGTCGATGCCTCCGCGGTTAATGACAGGAGCAAGCGTCTCAAGTTCAAAGTTTATTCTTAATCCACTTTGCATCGTTTGCATCCACATGGATACGTTCCAATTGCCTTGTATGAAGCCTGTAATAACCAATGCTGTGCCGATTCCCATAAGCATCGTTAACAAGATGGGAATACGCTTCAAAGATGCAATAAGTACGATAACTAACGGAAGTAAATTCAACGGATGAATATGGAATACTTGTTGAAGTTCCTGTTTCATCGCAATAATGGAACTCATATCATTTGCTGTACTATGTCCAAGTATGGCAAAAGCGACGATTGTTATAAGGAAAGCAGGAATTGTCGTTTTCGTCATATTGCGAATGTGACTTGTAATGCTAACTCTTGAAACAGCTGCTGCAAAGTTCGTCGTATCTGATAATGGGGACATTTTGTCACCGAAGCAAGCACCTGAAACAACAGCACCTGCCACAAGAGCAGAATTGGCACCCATAGCTTCAGAAATTGCGATGATAGCGACTCCAAATGTAGCTACCGTTGTAATCGAGCTGCCGATGCTCATCGAAACAACTACAGTCAAGAGCATAGCACTTAAAGCAAACCATTCAGGTAAAAAAAAGTTTGTGCCGTATACAAGCATGGCTGGAACCGTTCCACTCATCATCCATGCCCCGATAAGAATACCGATCAGCGACAATAGCATGACAGGTTGAATGGAGTCTTTCAAGCCGCGAACGGCGGATTGTTCAATCATTTTCCAACTTTGGCCGCATAATTTCAAAGCGAGCGCAGTGCCGATGGCTGCAATTAATAAAGGCATATGCGGTTGAGCTTGCAAGCCGAGTATGGCATACAACAGCCACCCAAGGACAAGGACGAAGATAGCGGCTCCTTGCTGCCATGACAGGGAAGGTGGATGAGGCTGTTCAGTGTGATTGTGATTCATGGTGCATTCTCCTAATCTAGATGTTGTCTATTTTATCTCAAACTGCTTTTTCACTTGCACGCTTACACGCTTTTATGTGTTAAAGTCATTTAATATATAATTTAATTTACTTCTCTTTCTATAATTCGTCAATAGAAAAAATAGGAATAATTGCGAATGCTAATAAAAAACCTTCCAAATCCGTATCAGGACAAGGAAGGTTTTATGAGTTGCTTTAATTTCTTTGAATAATAAACATAATAACAATTACATAATTATTAATTCTATTTAATAGACTATGCCAAATTATAGACTGTTTCTTATTAGTTGTCTTCCACTTCAACGATAATCTCGATCTCTACAGGCGTGTGGAACGGAAGATCGCTTGTACCGATAGCAGAACGTGCATGGCGCCCAGCTTCTCCAAAGATGTCAATGAGCAGGTTGGATGCACCGTTGATTACATACGGTTGGTCTCCAAAGCCTGGAGCACTATTAACGAAGGCAAGCATCTTCACGACTTGTTTCACGCGATCAAGATCGCCTACTTGTTGTTTAACAACAGCTAGTGCATTAATGATACATTGACGCGCACAATCTTGACCTTGCTCGATCGTTAAGTCGCTACCAACTTTACCTTCATAAATAAGCACACCATCAACACGGCAGTCCATACCAGAAGTGTAAACAAGGTTGCCTGTTCTACGGCTTGGTATGTAAGAGAATTTTGGCTCTCCAACCTCTGGTAAAGTAATTCCTAGCTCTTGTAAACGTTGTTCGATACGTGACATAACATTCATCTCCTTTAGTATAGGTAATGGAAGTAGGGAACGATTTATCGAATGATGTATCGATTTACATTCCTGACTGATTTAGTGTCCACCACAGCAATGACGGACTTGGCGAGCAGCTCGCAGCATCTCGCCAGCATATACATTACGGAACTGTCCATGTTCCATCGTCCATTTTCCATTGACGAAAACATGGGAGATACCGTGAGGGTATTGTCTAGGATCTTCAAAAGTTGCCGTATCCTCAATCGTTTCAGGATTGAAAATGACCATGTCTGCTGCATAGCCAGGTACTAATAGGCCCCGTTTGCCAAGACGGAAACGTGCAGCAGGATACGATGTTAACTTGCGTACAGCATCCTCAAGCGTAATAATTTTACGTTCTCGTACATACTGGGAAAAAATACGAGGGAACGTACCATACAAACGCGGATGCGGTTTGCCTGTCTCACAGTGAAGACTATCAGAAGCAACCAAAGAGTAAGGATAGCGAACGACTGCATCTACGTCATCAGTTGCCATATGATAATAGACTATCGTTACTTTCGCTTGCTCTTCTAATAGAAGATCCATCATTGCATCAACTGGATGTATGCTACGTTTCTCAGCTATTTCGGCAATTGACAAGCCTTCCAGTGATTTGTTGTTGTCGCTGTGTACCGCAGAAACAACGACACTATGCCAGCCTGTTGAAGCAACGAGATTGTCCCAGTCATCTTGTTCTTCCGCCAACTCTTCATGCAGACGTTGGCGAATGCTAGGCTGCTGAAGAGCTTCCAGTACGCCAGCAAGTCCTCCTTGGAGCAGCCATGGCGGCAGCACTGTAGTCAAAGTTGTCGATCCGGCATGATAAGGATATACATCACAAGTCACATCCATGCCGCGTGCTCGCGCTTGATCGATACGTTCCATCGCTTCTTGTACTTGTCCCCAACTACGTTTGCCAGCAGCTTTGAGGTGACTAATATGAAGCGAAACACCAGATTGCTCCGCGATCCAAATTACTTCGTCGATAGAAGGCAAGAGATGACGGCCTTCACCACGAATATGAGTGGCCAGCAAGCCTCCATATTGTGCGACGACACGGCATAGTTCAGCGATTTCATCACGGTTAGCATAGCTGCCTGGTGCATAAAGGAGTCCAATAGATAGGCCGATCGCTCCAGCTTCCATTCCTTCCTTCACGATCGCTTTCATCGCTTCAAGCTCTTCCGCTGAAGGAGGGCGGTTGTCAAACCCCATTACACCGATGCGCAGTGCACCGTGGGCAACGTAAGTCGCCATGTGCTCAGCTGGTTTCAATTGATGAATCGCGTCCATATATTCGCCAACAGATTTCCAACTCCATTGATGTTTCGTTGTACCGATAACGGGTGTTATATACTCTTGTAACATAGCAGCGCGCTCAGGAACGAAAGGCGCAGGAGCAAGACCACAGTTGCCGACAACTTCGGCAGTAACACCTTGCTGCATTTTAATACCGCTTTCAGGATAGTCCATAATCATTAAATCTGAATGACAGTGGCCATCAATGAATCCTGGTGTTAACAATTCGCCTTTAGCATCAATGATTTGAGCGGCACTGACATCAACAGAACCAGGACCTCCCACATGTGTAATGAGACCGTCTTTAACGCCTACTTCACCCCAGAACCATGGATTCCCAGATCCATCAGCAATTCGAGCTTGTTTCACAATCAAATCGAGCATGGCGCCCTCGCTCCTTCATCCCAAGTTGTAAGTGTAATAAGATGTAGAACCTATTTCATGACTATTCAACAACAACTACCAGTTATGGCCTCTAGCCGCGATGTTCATTTGAGAAGGACTCTCCGTGCCATGTATCCAGACGTTGTTATACAAATTTAAAGAACTGCAAATATGGTTTGGAATAATATGCAGTCGATCTCCAACCTGCACGGAATGACCAGGCTGAATGCGGATGACACCGTGCTCTTCTGAAAGCCGCTCTAACACAGCATCGGGATATTCTACAATATGCCCAAATCCTTTCATAAAGAGAGGAGCACCGTTAGGCTGAACATCAGTAGCGAAAGCTTTGCTGCCGCCATCAATGACAAGCTGATCTTCATAGGGACAACTGACAACCGTTACTACGATAGTTGCGGCACAATCATGACGATCCACGAGATCAAACGCCATTTGCATGCGATCATTGAAAATATAAGTGCCTGGTCTAATCTCGGACACACCAGCTACTGTACCAGCTGTTAACCCCGTAGGGGAGGAACCGACACTAATATCGTGAATAGAATGACCCGCTTGTCGCAAAGTGTCAGCTACAGCCAGCATCAATTCGCTTTCCTCCACGCCAGCAGCATGCAAATCTGTAGTTGCTTGACCAGCGAGCATTGCACCTCTAAAGGTAAAGATTCCTGTTAAATCCAAATGAGGGCAGGCTGCGATACGATCGGCAGTTCGAACAGTAGCATCACCACTAACTCCTGTCCGACGAAGACCAGTGTCAATTTCCAGTCTCACTTCTAAGCGAACTTGAAGCTCTTCGGCGATTTGATTAAGTATAACTGCACCAGCTTCACTATCTACACCAACTATAATTCGTGCACGTTCTTGGAGCGCTGCTGCTCGACGTATTTTAGATGGCGTGACAATCGGGTAGGCGATAAAAATATCCGTAATTCCTTGCTCAACCATAACTTCAGCTTCAGAAACTTTGGCTACTGTAATTCCTATTGCCCCCATGTCCAGCTGTTTCTGCGCAAAGTAAGGCATTTTATGCGTCTTAATATGGGGCCGTAGCTTAACACCCAGCTTGCTTGCCTGCTCAGCCATTCGTTTTAAGTTATGATCTACTTTACGCTCATCAATGAGAACAAACGGTGTTTCGGCTTCCGCTAAAACGGGAAATGAATCGATTGCATCAGTACTATCACAGGTTTGAATTCCGCTTGATTGAGTCAAGTCACTGTGTTCCATTGCTATTCCTCCGCATTCCATTGTTTAACTTCATCTAGATAGCTATAGAGTGAATATTTGGATATCCCAAGGTACAGACAAATTTTCTCGCTGGACTTCTTAATAAGGAAAGCGCCCTTTTGGTCCAATAGAGCAATCATCTTCATTTTATCTTCCTTGCTCATGACAGCTACTGGCTTGCCTATTACATCTTGTGTTTCTTGAATAAGCACGTCCAACAAATCGTTTACGTTGGTAACGAAAGATTCTTTGACATCGGTTTGCAAGTTGGTCATCGTGATCGATTGCAGCGTCTTCTCCGCGATCATAAGACTAGTAATATCAAAATTGATGCAAAGTGATCCGATAATAGTTCCATCTTGATTGTTCATATACAGCGAAGTTGAGCGAAGTAAGCGCCCGTCTTTCGTTTGTGTGACATAGTTCAGCTTATGACCATTCTCTGTAGAGCCGCGAAGCAGTTCCAAGCCAAGATTCGTCCCTGGGTCTCCAACTTTTCTGCCTGTAACGTGGCCATTTTCGATGGCAACAATCGTTCTATCATAAGGAAGTGTCAGATCATGGAGCACAACCTCGCAATTGTCTCCAAATTGAGCGGCGATGCCTTTTACTAAAGCTTGAAGGAATGGGAGTTCATCTTGTATCGATTCCACTATCGCTTGACCTCCCTCTCAGCGTACAATAATGATAGGTTTATCAGAAATATTTGGTAAAGAACGCTTATAGCTTATCACACTTTTTTAGCTGATCAAACAAAAAGTTTTTCTCCCTAACAAAAAGGCATCATGATACAATCATTCATTAAAAGGAAGGCGAGGGGAAAGCAAAATGCAATGGATCGTTCGTTCGCTTCATCGCAAAATGTCTTTCATTCTTATTTTTGCAACTATGGTCCCCATAGTGTTACTAGGCTTCATTTCCTATTACACAGCATCAAAAATAACAGAAGAGAAAGTAACGATGTCCAATTTGAATACATTGCGACAAATCAATTCGTATATGGAAACGATTGTTCAGGATGTAGAGAATATGTCGGTCTTTCTTATCGGACAAGAACAAGTTCAATCATATTTGAGTAAAACGAGAGCGACTGCAACTGAAGATTTAGATTTGACGGGATTTTTAACGAATTTAGCTTTTTCAAAGCGGTATATTTCGGAGATCCGCATCATCTCGCTACAAGGAATGCCAGAGGTCAACAACAATACCATTCTTGAATCCTCTTTATTTCAAGTTGCGGATATGTCGGAATCGTACTGGAAGCAGCATCCTAAATGGTGGTCGCCACCCTTAGAGTCCACCACGAGCGCAGGTAAGAAGCGTTCTGTATTTCTGGTAAGGCCCATTCGTGACTTGAATACGTTTAAGACACTAGGCATGTTATCGATTGGCATTGATACTGCGGTGGTGAGCGAGCAGCTGCGTGTGGCTGTACAGGAGCATGGTGTTATGTTTTTACAAAATGAACAAGGTCAAATTATAGCATCTAGTACAACAGAACTTGATCATGATGTACTTGCAAAAATACGGCAGCAGCCTAAATTGCAGGGCTATTCGGAACAAATGTGGGAGATGGACAGCGGCTCAGGGCGCTACATCGTCATCGCAGCGGACGTTCCACTTATTTCATCGTGGCAAGCCTATACCGTCATACCTTACGATGCGTTTAGTGCACAAAATCGATATGTGTTATTGCTAACAGCTGTTGCAGTTGGACTGGCACTGCTAATTACAGCATTTGCTGTCATGTTTTTTGTGAAGCAGGTAACGAAACCGTTAATTAGGCTTACGAGGTATTTAGCAACGATAAATCCCGAGCGTGTATATCGTAGATTGCCCATTGAGACGCCAGATGAAATTGGACAACTTATTAAAACATATAATCGACTAAGCGAAAATATTGGACAGCTCACTGAGCAGGTGAAGATTAATGAAGCGATGAAGAAAGAGGCTGACTTGAAAGCACTTCAGGCCCAGATTCAGCCCCATTTTTTATACAATACGCTTTCTTCGATACAGTGGATGGCATGGATGAATAAACAAGATCAAATTGCAGAAATGGTAGGTTCTCTTAGTGATTTCTTGCGATTTAGCTTAAATCGTGGTGTAGAAGTAACCAGTGTTAGACAGGAGATCGAGCATGTTCGAAATTATATGAATATTCAAGCTATTCGTTATCCGGAACGATTCGATATGGAAGTAAATGTGTCTCCGAACTTATTGGAAAAGCCTATACTCAAACTGCTGCTGCAGCCGCTGGTCGAAAATGCACTACTTCACGGTATTTTAAAGGACGCTATGAAACAGCGCGGGCAAATCATGATCGATCTACGTGAATGCGAAGAAGGATGGATGGAATGTCAAGTGTGTGATAACGGAGTTGGAATATCGGAGGAACGTCTTAACGAGCTGCAAATACATATGTTGAACATCGCTGATGGAAGACGGGGGACTTTCATTCCTAGCGATCCACTATTGGAAGCGGATCGGGCCGTACATGGAAGCGGGTGTGGATTAATGAATGTTCAGCAGCGCCTTCTACTCCATTATGGAACTTCTTCGCAAGTAAGCATCAGCAGCCAAAAGGAACATGGAACATGCATTATACTGCGCTTTAAAGGGGAATGGTAGTTTGTATTTTTAGTAGCGCGAAAGTCAAGCCAATACTAAGGCAGCAATTCCATCATGAGTGGCGGGGGGATTTAAAATGAAAGCATTAATCGTAGACGATGAGGTCATTATTCGTAATGGATTATCTCAAGTAATTCCTTGGCAAGAGCTTGGGTTTGAGCTGCTTACTCCGTGCCAATCAGCTGAAGAAGCGATGAAATTGATAGCAGAGGAGAAACCAGAGCTCGTATTGACTGACATTCGAATGAATGGTGTCGATGGATTAACGCTTGCGGGTTATATACGTGAATGCAGCCCGTTAACAGAAACGATTGTATACACCGGTTATGATGACTTTAATTATGCACAGCAAGCGATCCGTCATGGGGTATCGGATTATTTGTTGAAAACATCACGGCCAGACGATATCGTTCGTGCAGCGCTCAAGGCGAGAGAAAGAATAGAATCTCGTCGTATGGAGCAGGTAGAGCATGCGAAAAGAGAAGGGTCTTATCGTGATCAATTGCTGCGCAGATGGCTATCCGGCCAATTATCTGTAGAGGAATCCAGACATGCTGCTGAATTGCTAATTCATGAGTCTCGTTTGTCTAGTCATTCTAGCGCAGATCAACCAGAAGGTTATTACGAAGTCGCAGAATTGAAAGTAGAGGGCTGGGATTCCAAAGAAGAATCGCTGCTCCTATTTGCAGTTAGCAATATGCTGCGTGATTCGATCCGTTGTGCGGTGCTCCGAAATGATGCTCGCTTACTTGTTGTACGTTATGAAGCTTACCAATCCTGGGTACATGAGTGGGAAAGGTTAATTTCTATGATTGAGCAGCAGCTCAAGTGCAGGCTGTTCGCGGGAATAGGGCGTGCGACTTCCTTAGTGGAAGGCGTATGTCATTCTGCAGTCGGTGCAGCTAAAGCAACTTCCTACCATGTTATAGCAGCGAAACAGAGAACGATGAGGGTCGAAGAGGCAGAGATGCGAACAGGACTCCCGTTATTAAGGCATGCGGAAGATGAGTCTGGCCTGATCCAACAATTAAAGTCTGGAAATGCTAGCGAATTGAGGTGCTGGATATCTGAATTTGTAGATCGGCTTACGAGTCACCCACAAGCGACACCACATTCGCTGCAAAATTATGTGAGTTCCTTGTTTATAGGGATTCAACGTTGGATGGATCGAATGGCCGAAGATGCTTCTGATAACATGCATCAGTCAATCTGGCAGATAACGATGATAGGTACTGCAGGTTCCATGAATAGAGAACAATGGGAACGAGAACTTTATGCCGCTTTACAGCAGGCTATGCAAAGATATGTTCATCTAGTAAGCAATACTTCTCAGTCTGTTATTTTAAAAGCAAAGCAGTATATTCGAGAGCATGCTGATGGTACGCTGACATTGAAGCGGGTTGCCGACGTCGTTCATGTCCATCCTCATCATTTGAGCGAACGATTTAAGATTGAAACCGGGATGAACTATATCGAATTTGTAACGATGGTGCGAATGGAGCGTGCTTGTGAGCTGCTGCAAAATACAGAGCTAATGGTAAATGAGATCGCTAGAATTGTTGGATATGAGGATGTTAAATATTTTGCTCAGCTGTTCAAGCGCTATATGAAATGTACACCCTCTGATTATCGTCTAAAAGCCTGAAAAAGTTCCCGTACGCATCGGAAAAATATCCCTCACGCTAAAAGTAAGCGCTTCCTTATAATTGACTCATTACCTACTCCTGCACAACAGGAGAGGCAGAACTATTAACAGGGGGGATTGTTAATGCGTAGAAATTGGATGATTGTACTCACTTTGCTTATCGTTGTTACGATGTTTGCAGGATGCTCTGGAGATAAGGGAGCGACTGGAATTAAAAGTGCTGAAGGGGATAGTATCAAGCTGTCACTTTGGCACAATTTCACGGGGGATGATTTGCGTGCTCGAACGATGAGAGAAATCATTAGTGAGTTTGAAGCGGCTAACCCAGGTATTAAGCTGAATGTTCAGGCGATCCCGCCAGACGGTTATCGAGCTCGTCTAAAAACGGTGGCAGCGGCAAATGAAATGCCAGACGTATTCATTATGTGGCCAGGGGCTATGACGAAGGAGTTTCAAGGAGGAGGCCTCATTCAACCTGTAGATGAATTGTTGCAAGCAAACGCGACTTGGAAAGATGGCTTTTTGCCAGGTTCATTTGATAATTTCACAATAGATAACAAAGTGTATAGTGCTCCAATGAGCTTGACTCCAACCTCTATTCTCTATTACAACCAGTCTATTCTTGATAAGCATGGAGTGAAAGTGCCGCAAACATGGGATGAGCTGTTACAAGCTGTCCGTACATTAAAGGCTGCCAAAGTAACACCAATAGCACTTGGAAATAAAGCGGCGTGGCTGGCTCAATCCAGTATTCTCAGTTCATTAGCTGATCGTGTTACAGGTACCGAATGGTTTATCAAAGCCGCTGCTCAAGACGGTGCAAAGTTCACAGATCCAGAGTTTGTACGTGCGCTTGAACTATTACAGCAGTTGCAGCAGGAGGGCGCATTCCAAGAAGGCTTTAATAGTATGGATAACACACAGATGGAAATGATGTTTGCTCATGGTCAAGCGGCTATGATGATCGATGGCGGATGGGCCTTGACGAATTTGACGGCTAATGCAACACCAGATGCGATTAAGCAAATGGGTGTAACCGTATTGCCTGCTATTGCAGACGGAAAAGGTGATCCAAATACAACTTCAGGTGTAGTTGGGGTTGGACTTGGTTTGAGTGCAAAAACGGAGGGCAAGGTTAAAGAAGCAGCTCATAAGCTCATTTTTGCAATGTCCGGTCCTGAGGCTCAAAAACGTACATTGGAATCGAATCAGTTGGTCAGCTATAAGGTTGAACTGGATAAGAGTAAAGTATCACCTATTTTCTCCAAAGTTTATGAACTGGTTAATGACATTCAATTTACGCCTGTCTACGATGGCATGCTCACAAGTGCAGGGGCAGACGTAGTGAATAACGGGATTCAAGAGCTTCTTATGGGTGGAGATCCAAAAGCAATCGCTGCAAAAATTCAAGAGGCACAAGCTAAATCACTCGGCAAGTAACGTACATGAAGTCTAAAGAATGAGAGGGCAATGCCTTGCTTAGAGGCATCATCTTTGCAAGGCATTGCTAATCGTAGAAGTGGAGGTGCACGATGCGAATTGGAACAGCTAGAAAACTATTTATCGGATTTGGCCTGCTTCCATCTGTGCTGCTATATGCCGTGTTTGTTGTCGTGCCAGTATTCTGGTCAGCATATTATGGTTTCATGGATTGGAAAGGAATAGGTGAGGCGCGCTTTATCGGTTTTGACAACTATGTGGAAGCGCTATCGCATGATATTTTTTGGCAATCGCTTGGAAATAACTTAATTGTTGTCGCGGCTTCCGTATTTGGACAAGTTCCACTTGCCTTATTATTAGCACTATTGCTTAGCCAAGGTACATGGTTTCAACGCTTCGTACGGGCTTCTGTGTTTATGCCAATGGTACTTTCTTCAGTGGTCATCGGTATTATCTGGTCTTATATTTATCAGCCGCAAATAGGATTGTTAAATGGCATACTCTCTTTTGTAGGGCTGGAAGAGTGGAACCGTGCGTGGCTCTCTGACCCGAGTATTGCAATGTGGATGATTGCCATTCCGATTATTTGGAATTTTATTGGGCCCTACTTAATTATGTTTCTTGCCGCTTTGAGCAGCATTCCACAGGAATTAAACGACGCAGCTGCTATTGATGGAGCGACAAGAACACGCAGATTGTTCTCGATAACACTACCCATGATATGGGATACGATAAAGGTAGCAATCGTGTTGTGTATTTCCGGAAGCCTCAAGGCATTCGACCTCATCTATGTAATGACAAAAGGAGGCCCAGCACATGCCACCGAATTGTTGGCTTCGTACATGTATAACAACACATTCAATGTTTATCGTTATGGGTACGGAAGTGCAGTCTCGACGCTTATTGTAATTATCAGTCTACTCTTGATTGCGGGGTCGCAAATACTTATGCGGCGCAACAATCAATAGTTTAGGTGAGAGGTAAAGATATGGTTCTGTTATAGAGAGGAGTGCAGCCTATGAGTACGTCGATGCCAGCACTGGACACAGGGTTGCATAAGACGCGACGGCAGTATAAGTGGTGGAGAAGATCGATTCGAAATATATTACTTGGCTTTTATGCGTTAGTGACACTGTATCCATTATTTTGGATGTTTATGAGCGCGTTTAAGTCGAATGCAGACTTCTTTGCCAATCCGTTTTCGCTGCCGCAGACTTGGAATTGGAGCAACTTTGTTCGTGCATGGGAAGTTTCAGGAATGGGCAAGGCAACGATGAATTCGCTATTTGTTACCTTTGTATCGTTGGTGTTAACGCTGTTCTTCGGAGCATTGACTGCCTATATCATATCTAGGTTTGAGTTCAGGGGCAGAGGGATATTGTATAGCTTATTACTGCTCGGATTATTAATTCCAATCCATAGCACGTTGGTACCACTGTTCAGTATGATGAATATGATGGGGATTTTCGATACACATGCTGCACTTATTCTACCTTATACAGCGTTTGAGCTGCCGATTGCTGTGTTCATTATTACAGCTTACTTGGCAAATATACCAAAGGAAATGGAAGAAGCGGCGCTTGTCGATGGAGCAGGCTATACGGGAATATTTCTCCGTCTTATTCTTCCCATTACGCTTCCAGCATTGTCTACGGTAGCTATTTTAGGGTTTCTTCGCTTTTGGAATGACTTTGCGTTTGCACTAGTCTTTATCAATGACCCTAGTCTTAAGACATTGCCATTGAGCTTGTCCGTATTTGCAGATGGATTTACGACAGACTACAGCTTAACGATGGCCGCATTATCTATGGCATCCTTACCAACAATTATTGTGTATTTAATGTTCCAAGAACAAGTGATGAAAGGGATGGCAGCAGGGTCAGTTAAAGGATAATGGCTTCATTTTCATAGGTCTATATTGATTGTAACTATTTCTGCATATAGAGCTGGACGTGCCTGAACGGTGGCGACGTCCAGCTTTTGTATTTCATCAACAATAATCGATGGGGCACTGAATGGAACGCCTGAAGTTAAATGAGCATCTGAGGCATGTATAGGAGGTCGAATAAACGAATGATAGACTAGGGGAAAGTCACTCTAGCGGGCTATCAAATAGCTCCTTTATACATTTAGTACGTTGCAATAAGTGATGAAGCAGAAATATCCTGAACAGAACGATTAATATGAACCTGACAGGGTAGTTTAACGGATGTAGGCGCTTGGTTGCGATTACGAATACGCTCTAACAGCAGCTGAATGCCTTGCTGCCCGAATTCGTATGCGGGTTGGGATACGACGCTTATGAAAGGGTTTACCTGTTCAAGCATGCCTAGATCGTCATAACTAGCAACTGAAATTTGTTCTGGTACTTTGATTCCTTCTTCTTCTAATTTGTTCAGTACGCTCATTGCTAACATATTATTTGCAGCGAAAATAGCAGTAGGACGCTTGTCCGGTTCAGCTTGAAGCCAGTGTGATAAGGAAAATTGCTGTTTGTCGTGCACATAACTTGAATTCATCATGAGGCTATCTTCAATAGGTAACCCAGCTTCTACTAGAGCATCCTCATACCCGAGTCTACGTTCTCTCGCTGTCGAGACATTTTCTAAACCGTTTACAAGAGCAATTTTTTGATGCCCTCGCTTAATAAGTTCTCTTACAAGTTGCTTCGCACCTATACGGCTGTCACCAAGCACGGTGTCACAAGCGATACCAGGGACTTCGCGATCGAGCAGGACGAATGGAACATTTTGACGCTCAAGCCAGCGTAAATGTTCAATTGACATATCATTGCTTGGAGCAAATAATACGCCGTCTACACGCATAGATAAGATCATCTCAACATATTGGCGCTCTTTGTCCAGATTCTCGTCGCTATTGCCGAACATAAGGCGATAGCCATACTTATGCGCCATATCTTCCGCACCGCGTGCCATCATCGTAAAAAATGGGTTTGAAATGTCTGTTATGAGCAGGGACAATACTTTGCTCTCTTGCGTGACGAGGCATCTTGCGACGGAGTTAGGGATGTAGTGCATTTCTTCCATGACTTGCTTAACCTTTGTACGAGTCTTCTCGCTCACGCGTCCTGTGTTATTGATGACACGCGATACTGTCATTGCTGATACGTTCGCTTGCTTCGCAATATCGTAGATAGTTGCCATGACGATTCTCCTACCCTTGTGGAATGATGCCTGAATTGTAAAGTTATACCGATTTTATTTTATTCCAACATTTCCATAAGGGCAAGAGGATTAAAGAAGGATGTTTGCGATTAGACTAACATTTTTTTGTAGAAGATTGTAGAATCCAGTTATTTAGCTGTTCACGGGTCGGCATTCCAGCTTGTGCACCGAACTTCATAACGGACATTGCTCCAGCAGCAGTTGCCCATTGTATCGCCTCTGGTAGGCCGCGTTGTTCTGCTAATGCGACAGCTAATGCACCGTTAAAGGTATCACCTGCTCCAGTTGTATCTACAACGGTCACTTTGTATCCTTCGCTATGATGGATATGCCCAGCTTCGTCTGCCCAATAGGCCCCATCCGCTCCTTTTGTCATAATAATACGCGTAGGGGAGTGGCTAAGCTTCTCTTGCCACTGTGTATCCTCTGGAATAGAGTTAGGCTGTGAACCAGTTACGATGTCCAATTCATGCTCATTTGGTGTAATCCAGCTCAATTGAGCAAGGAATGACTCGTCGAGATGAATCGCTGGTGCAGGGTTCAGCATGATTGGAACTTGATGCTGATTGGCTACTGCGACCGCTTTCTCGACAGCGTCTTGTGGGATTTCCAATTGTATGAGAACGAGATCGGATTGGGCAATGATTGACTCATAATCTTGAATGTATGCTGGAGTGACTTCTTCATTGGCTCCAGCTACGATAATGATTCGATTGTCTCCCTCAGCAATGGTAATGGCTGCTATACCCGATGTCTGATTGGGAATGGTACGAATGCCTTCCGTATTTACTCCTTCATTGCGAAGGTTAGTTTGCATCATAGTGCCAAATGCATCGTCACCGACGCAGCCAATCATCGTTACTTGAGCACCGAGTCGGGCACAAGCGACCGCTTGATTGGCACCTTTGCCACCGCAAGTTGTAGCGAAACGTTCACCGTGAACGGTCTCACCTGCATTCGGCACGTTAGAGGTTACCGTCACTAGGTCCATATTCAAGCTGCCAATTACCGTGATGCGCGGCTGTGACGTCGTTTGTAGTTGTGTCATCTGAAATTTGTTGCTCCTTCCTATTTGCCATGCAGTGTATCTGTATCTAGAATACCAGAAACAGTCAAAGTATAGGTTGCGAGATATTTATTTTTCCACTGAATTATGATAACATGAAATATACTTACATTTTGTTAGCGATAAGGAGGGATGGTATAGATGGAACACCAACCGCTATTATGTCCAAGGTTCGAGGCTGCTTTTTGCATTTTAGGGAAACGTTGGAATGGATTGCTTATTCATGCACTTGTCTCAGGACCAAAGCGCTTCAAAGATATTTCTACGCTTATTCCGACGATGAGCGACAAAATGTTGAGCGAACGCATGAAGGATCTAGAGACAGCAGGCATTATTGTTCGAAATGTCTACCCAGAAACACCGGTTCGTATTGAATATGAACTAACAGAGAAGGGGCAAGCATTGAAGCCAGTTATGGAAGCTGTTGAACAATGGGCAGCACTGTGGCTAGATGACCAAGAACTTACTCAGTCTGGATGCCCTTCCAAGGATCAATCATAGTCATCAACATCGAATAGAAGATGCCTATATTTCAAAGGTATAGCCATCAAGACCGTGGGAGCCCCTTCGGTCTTATTTCTGTTTAGAGCACAGCGCACAGGGAAGATGTTGTATAAATTTAGGAACCAACACTCAAATAGAGCGTATGTAAAAGGTGGAAAGGGAGGTGGGCCATATTCAGCCCAATACGATACAGCTGCATTATATAGAATGGGATTCAGACCTGATGCAGGAAAAGAGGATTATTTCGAACTGGAATGTCACACGTGACTATATGTTCGTCTGCAAGCTGACAGATGCGGTCCTCATTCGTAATCGACTCTGGGAGCATATATCTCATGAGACGAATCAGTTACAGCAGGCAGCTATTTATATTATACCATTTCTCGGAAAAAATGTGAAAGACTATATTTCAGGAGTTCAAAGCGCTATTTTTGATGGTCAGTGTCAAGTTGCAGAACAATTTACAGTTGAGTGGCATTTGTGGAAGGAACAGTGTTTTCAGCTCCTATCTTCTTATCAACCTCAAGGACCATTGGATGCAGCCTCATTGCTGCTAGACCATTATGCCTTTGTGGATCAAAGAGAAGTAGAAATGTTGTTAACGGTGTTGGATACGGATCGGAATACCTTATTGCTGTTTGCGAAGCAAGTCTAGCTTAACAAGCGAGTTCTGTGCTTAGGGAGTAAGCAAATGAGGAAGAGAAGAGAGGAATGGAAATGAAAGAAGAAGGAGCAACGACAGCCAGAACGAATAAAAAGCGAGCTTGGGCGTATGCATTGCTTGGTTGTATGCCGCTTGCATTGACGGCTTGTGGAGACTCTGATGTAGAGCCGACTGCTTATGAGGAATGTGTGTATGAAAAAGAAAAAAACGGACACTGGGAAATTGACTGCGATGATGACGGAAGCAGCAGTGGTGGACGCAGCAGCAACTGGTATGTCATGAATGGGTATAGTTCTAAATCCTCCTATGCAAAGCAAGGTACGAAATTTTATAACTCTTACTCAGGTATCGGGAAAAGCGGCTATTCAAGTGGGGGATAGAAATGGAACGTAAAGAAGCTAAGCGTGTGCGACCGACAATGAGCTTACCGTTAACAGCTAGCGAGGCGTTTCATGCGGAGCGCTTGCAGCATGTTCCTTATGTTCGGATGCATCAGCAGGAATATTGTATGACACATGTCATGCTTTACACGGAAGATGAAATAGCAGAGCTTCGTACAGCGTCAGAGCAGTTACATCAAATTTTCATGAAAGCACTTCGCCTTGTACAGGAAGAGCTGCCAGATGAAATCCTTGCACAGCAAATAGGGATACCTGCTAAGCTGTTGGGAAGCTCTCGAATTTCCTTTGCCTTTAGCGGAATAGCTCGACAAGACTGGATTAAAGGGCCAGAGGGCTGGAAGTGTATTGAGAATAATGCGGATACGCCTACAGGCATACCTGAGACAGCATATTTAGCTGAACAGTTGCTGGCAGATAGTCGTGCAGCCGATCATTCGCTCGAGATTCATTTGCATAACCCTTCAGCTGACTTAGAGCATCGCTTGCAGCAGGCTTTAGGAGAAATGTTAGTTCAGTATAGGGAGCTAGGATATGGTACGCGCGTAGTATGCAGCTCATTTGCAAATCACGAAGAAGATAAGGCTAATACGGCATATGTGATGCGTCTTATGCAGCAATTAGGATGGGAAGTAGAGTATTGCCCACTTGAAGAATTACGCGTAGAACCCGCTCGTGGTCTAATTGCAAATGACCGTCCTGTTGATATCTGGTATCGCCTATATCCACTAGAGTATTTGATGGATGATCTTGCTCCTGATGGATATCCGGTTGGTGAAGCTGTGTTAGCGCTTGCGGAGGAAGGGCGACTTGCGATAATGAACCCCCCTCAATCCATCATCCTGCAAAGCAAAGCGCTTCTAGCATTTGTGTGGGCGTGTTTCGAACATCATGAAACGTTAAGTGAAGCTAGAGGAGAGCGGCTTTATACGGAGGAAGAACTTGTTGTTATTCAGCGTTATTTACTGCCAACGTATTTGAATGCAACTCCTTTTCGCGAACGACAGCAGCCTTATGTGCAAAAAAGCATTTGGGGACGTGAAGGGAAAGGAACGAGCATTTATGGGGAAGACGGGAAGCAATTCCACACAGAAGATACGATCCGCAAGGTTGATTTATCAGAATGTACAGTAGAAGAGCAAGAAGAGGTAATGCGATATTATAACGATCAGCTCAAAATATATCAGCAATATGTCCCGATGGAAGCTGCTCGATTGGAGACGGAAGAGGGATATGTGGATGGCTTCGTACTAACGGGGGTTTACACGCCAAATGGTCGATTTGGTGGTGTGCTACCTCGGTTGGGTGGAAGAATAACTGGGGATTTGGCACGCTTTTGCCCTGCGGCAGTATGGAAGCTAGCAAATAGATAAGCTGAACTGATGACAGGAGGAGGAAAAGAAGTGAGTTCATTCAATTCATTTTTAGTAGATTTGGGTAATGTAGGTATAGGGTTGCTGCTGCTCATCGTAATACTCTTAGTAGGTGCTTGGGTATTTAGTAGATTGACTCGATTTGATGATAAAAAGGAAATCGGGAAAGGGAATGAAGCTGCGGGCATTTATATGGGCAGCAAGCTACTTGGATTGTGTATTATTGTGGCAATGGTATCCTATTCGACCAGTGATTGGTTCATGATGTTGGCATGGTCAGCTGTGGGCATTGTTGTTCTATGCCTTGTATATTTCCTTGTAGATAAGCTTCTTCCAGCGTTCCGCGTATGTGAAGAAATTGAAAAAGGAAATGTAGCAGTTGCCCAATTGCTGCGCTGCATTATTATTGGTATCTCAATTGTTGTAGGCACCCTGTTAATGTAAGTGGGTAAGACTGGTGTTTTATGCCTTCTTTTTACCGTTGTCAAGATGAAGCTAGCACCTTTATAATAATAGAATGGTACAGACAGAGAAGATGCTGTAAACACTACGATAGACAGGAGATTATCATGACTATTCATATCATCACGGATGGTAGCTCTGATTTGACACCGGAATTGGCTAGTAAGTTCGGAATACACATCGTTCCGTTGAATGTCCAATTCGGAGATGACATGTATACCTCGGACATGGAATCCAAACTATTTTACCAACGTATGAAGGAAGAGAGCGAGCTGCCGAAGACATCTAGTCCATCACCAGCTGCCTTCTATAATATGTTCAAGTCTCTTGATGCCGATAAAGACATTTTTGTTCTATGCTTGTCTGCTACGTTGAGCAGCACGTATAATCATGCTCTAATGGCGAAAGAAATGTACGAAGAAGAAGGACATCCTAACAAGGTGGAAGTAATTGACGCAAAGACAACTTCGATCGGTCTAGGCTTGCTTGCCGTCCGTGCTACGATCATGGCTAAGGCAGGCGAAAGTCTTCAAGAATTGAATGACAAGATGAAGCAGTTGGCGAAGCAAACGAATACGTTCTTTTCGTTGGATACGTTGGAGAACGTTATTCGCGGTGGTCGCTTGAGCCGTTTGAAAGGCTCGGTAGCTTCGATGTTGAATATTAAGCTCGTGATGCGAGCTGCTGATGACGGATCTGTTGAAATGATCGAAAAGGTTCGTGGGACACAGCGAGCAGTAAAGCGTCTTATTGAAAAAGTGGAAGAAGCTTGGCAGCATCACGCTGATCGTGAATGGATTGCGTTTGCTCATTCTAACTGCGAAGAGCGTGCTCGTGAATTTATGAATATGATTCAAGAAAGCTATCCGTTCAAAAATGTGCTGCTTGTGAACATGGGAGCGGTAATTGGAACCTATGCAGGCGAAGGTGGCTTGCTCGTTACCTTTTCACAATCGGACGCAGCAACGAACGAGTAATTGGACGTAATATTTAATCCATAGAACCTCTTGCTCCTTATCAGTCTAGGAGAGTGAAGGCAGTTGATTGCCCTTCGTATTCTAGTTACTGAAGGTGGCAGGAGGTTTTTTATTTTATCTCATAACTTTTTGTTATACCGGAAATGCCAATTAGGTATTTCCTTTTTTCTGTTTGTATCGTTACACTCTTTTACGAAAGCGTTTACAAAAAACTGAAAAGAGGCTGCAAGCATGGGTAAAATGACAAACAAGATTGCAGTAGTAACAGGCGGTGCAAGAGGTATTGGGCGAGAAATATGCCGTGTGTTTTTAAGGGAAGGTGCAAGTAAAGTTTATTCGATTGATAGGAACATCGGCGAGGATCAGCATGAACGATTGGAACATGTGGTACTGAACGTGTTAGAGCGAGATGATATTGAAAGGTTCGTACGCGAATTGACTGTATCTAATCTCGCTATTGATGTACTCGTTAATAATGCAGGCATTACGAGAGATGGACTCATTCATCATATTTCGTCGGAAATGTGGGATCAAGTGATCGATGTGAATTTAAAAGGTGTATTTCAAATGACACAGGCGGTTGCTCCTATCATGATGAATCAGGGGCACGGCTCCATTATTAATATATCTTCCATCGTCGGCTTGCATGGCAATATCGGACAGACGAATTATGCGGCGACCAAATCAGGCGTGATCGGAATGACTTATACATGGGCAAAAGAATTTACGCGTAAAGGAGCCTATGTTCGGACAAATGCGATTGCTCCGGGCTTTGTTCATACGGAGATGCTTGATTCTGTACCAGATAAAGTACTGCAGCCGATTCTAGAACATACTCCGCTTGGTCGGTTAGGTAAGCCAGAGGATATTGCCAATGCTGCCTTATTCCTGGCGAGCGAAGATTCCAGCTTTGTGAATGGCCATGTACTATCGGTTGACGGCGGCTTGCGCCTGTAAAGGAGGACGTGCAAATGAATCGAGTATTTGTCATACAAGCGAAACGCAGTCCGATCGGTTCTTTTCTAGGCAGCTTGTCTAGTATTTCACCGGCACAGCTGACGGCAGCAGTTATACGGGAATTGTTCACGACTATTGGATCTGGTTCTGGTTCATTAGTTGATCACACGGATGAAGTGATTGTCGGTCATGTGTTGTCGGCTGGGCACGGTCAGAATGTAGCCCGGCAAGCCGCTATTCAGGCTGGATTGGCTGCAGAAGTTCCGGCTTACACCGTGAATATGTTATGCGGCAGCGGAATGCGCTCTGTCATGACTGCTTATGCGCATATTAAAGCTGGTCTGGCTGATGTCATCGTTGCAGGCGGTGTTGAAAATATGTCGCAAAGTCCGTTCCTACTTCCAGAACGTGTACGAAGTGGTCATAAGATGGGGGCGCTGAGTATGGTCGATTCTCTGCTGCATGATGGGCTGACCGATGCGTTTCATCATTACCATATGGGCGTAACAGCAGAAAATATTGCGCGGCGCTATTGTATTACACGGGAGATGCAGGACCAATTTGCAATGAGATCTCAGGAAAAGGCTATCGCTGCACAAGATACTGACCGATTTCGAGATGAGATTGTGCCTATTGAAGTTGTGAATAGAAAGGGCGCCATTGTTGTAAGTGAAGATGAGTATCTGAATCGAGCAACATCGCTGGATAAGCTCGCTCAGCTGCGACCTGCCTTTGAGGATGCTGGAACGGTTACGGCAGGCAATGCATCGGGATTAAATGATGGCGCGAGTATGCTTTTGCTTGCATCGGAGCAGGCAGTACGGAATTATAGTCTTCAACCGTTGGCTGAGATCATTGCAGTTGGTCAAGGTGGTGTTGACCCAGCAGTCATGGGTATGGGGCCAGTACCTGCAATAACAGATGCATTTCAGTCATGTGGTATGACGCTTGATCAAATGGAACTGATAGAGCTGAATGAGGCGTTCGCTGCACAATCTCTTGGTGTGCTGGAGGAATTAAAGCGGCAGCATTATGTGAGCGATGCCTTCTTTGAGGAGCGAGTGAATGTTAATGGAGGTGCAATCGCACTTGGACACCCGTTAGGTGCCTCTGGTGCACGTATTGCTACAACGCTGGTGCATGAGATGATGAAGCGGGAAGTGACCTATGGCTTGGCTACTTTATGTGTAGGAGGCGGAATGGGTACAGCAATGATTGTAAAACGAATAGGTGGCTAATCAAAGCTCTAGCTGCCATAAGCAGTTCATAAACGCTTACGCAAGGGGATGGGATAGATGAAGCGAAAGGTGAGAATGTTGAGTGCAGAACAAGCCGCAGCAATGATTCCAGATGAAGCAGTATTAGGCATCGGTGGTTTTATTGGGGCGGGGGTTGCGGAAGAAATACACGAAGCGGTCGAACGTCGATTTATTGCGACAGGCAAGCCTGAGCAGTTGACTCTATTGTACGCAGCGGGCATTGGAGACGGGCAAACGAGAGGTTTAAATCATTATGCTCATGAGCGACTAATTAAACGGGTAATTGGTGGTCACTGGGGGATGGCTCCCAAGCTTCAGCCATTAGTAGCTGAGAACAAGATCGAAGCGTATAATTTGCCGCAAGGGGTTATTGCCCAATTGTTCCGCGAGGGTGCTGCTGGACGACCGTTATTTGTTACTCATGTTGGTCTTGGCACGTTCGTTGATCCTGATTTGCAGGGTGGGAAGTTGAATGAACGAACGAAGGATGACATCGTCTCTAAAATGCATGTGGAGGGAAAGCCATTTTTAGCGTACCAAGCTCCCCGACTTACCGTTGCCATACTGAAAGGAACAGAGGCGGATGAGGCTGGAAATATTAGCTTTACAAAGGAACCATTAACATTAGACGTACTCTCTATGGCGATTAATGCCAAAAACAACGGTGGCATCGTAATCATACAAGTCGAGCGAATGGTCAAAAACGGGTCTATCGATCCGAAGTCGGTTGAAATTCCCCATATTTTCGTTGATGCGGTTGTAGTGGCTCACGATATGTCCAATCATATGCAGACGTTTGGCACGATGTTTAATGAAGCTTTCATTCGCAGTGATATCATCGCCGAGTCTAGGGAAACTGATTATCCGTTAAATGTACGGAAAATGATTGCACGTCGTGCCGCGATGGTGTTAAACAGTGATAAGCGAGTGTTGAATTACGGTATAGGTATTCCCGAAGTAATTGCCGAAGTATTAAAAGAAGAAGGTCAGGATGGATGGTTCGTTCCTACGGTAGAGCCAGGCGTGTTCGGTGGCAGTCCAGTCGGTGGACTTGATTTTGGATGCGCGATCGTGCCCGATGCAATTATTGATCAATCGATCATGTTCGATTTTTACGATGGAGGAGGAATTGATGCTGCTTTTCTTGGATTAGCCCAATGCGACAAACAAGGCAACATTAATGTATCCCAATTCGGCCCTAAAATTGCTGGCTGTGGCGGATTTATAAATATTACGCAAAATGCTAAGGAGCTGGTGTTTTGCGGCACATTTACGGCAGGTGGATTGGAAGTAAAGGCTGAGGACGGGAAGCTGGTTATTGTGCAAGAAGGGCGGGCTAAAAAATTTATACAGAGCGTCGAGCAGATTACGTTCAGTGGCGAAGTAGCCCAAATAAACAAGCAGCGTGTGTTGTATGTAACAGAGCGCGCGGTATTTGAGCTAACAGTTGAAGGGCTAACGCTTGTAGAAATTGCACCCGGTATTGACTTGGAACGAGATATTTTTGCACAAATGGATTTTCGCCCACAATTAGCGGAGCCGATCCGCGTCATGGATGCACGGATATTTTGCGACCAGCCAATGGGGCTCGTGTTTGAAACGGCCACGAAGGCTGTAAATCAAGACACAAAGGAGGGGAAACGAACAACGGCTGATGTCAGTGTAGCTTTGTAACTCGTGCATGTGCAGATAAACATGAGGAGGTTATGTTAATGACCAATTCGAGCAATCAGAAATCGGTAAGGGCTTACTTGATTGAAATGATTATGTTTCTGACATACGCATTGTTTGCCGTTTCGTGGATCGCAGGATCGACGCTGACACCACAAATTATGGAGAGTTTTGATATTAAGACATTTGCCAATGCGACCTTAATTACAAATGCAATCACGATTGCTAAAATTGTGGGCAATTTAATGGCCGCTTGGGTGCTTATAAAGCTCAAGCCAAAAAAAGCGATTGCCTTGGGCAGTTTATTAATTAGCTTGTCAGCGCTGGGAGCATTTGCAACGAGCTATTGGCTGTTTGTACTAACCAGATTTATGATGGGGATCGGTGGTGCATTATTCATCGTTTACTTCGGCCCTATTGTGTTCCACTATTTCACGGCGAAGCAGCGTCCGATGATAAACGGAATCAATTCTGTTGCCTACAACGTCGGCAGTCTTATTGCGATGGTTGTCGTTACACCTGTTATATTAGCACTTGATTCATGGCAAAATACGATCCTTGTATTCGCCGGAACGAGCTTTCTTTTATTTGTCGCATGGCTGCTTTTAGGTGAAGACTTTGAGATTTACCAGAATAAGCAGCAGGTCGCAGATATCGGACAACGATACACGTTTAGGGAAGGTTTGAAAGACAAGTTCAATTATATTTGCGCATTCACTTATTCAGGCTGCTTATTGTTGTATTTAGTCATTTTGACGATTTTCCCACTATCACAAACGAACGCAATGGATGCGAAGACGTTAACTGCAGTTATGGCCATTGCCGGGTGTGTAGGTACTGTGTTTGGCATTATGGCGGTTAAAAAATTTGCCTTGCGCCTACCTGTTATTCGCTGGTCGGGATTAGCGATGACTGTATCCGCTTTACTTATGGTCACAACGAGTTCCCCCGTTTTTTCAATTATAGCGGCATTTTTACTTGGATTTTTCACATTCCTACCAATGACAACACTTGTTACGATACCACAGGAGCTGCCGGGCATGACTCCGTCCAAAGTAACCGTTATGATGGGATTTTTCTGGTCATTTGCGTACATCATCGAGACAATACTTTATTATTTAGTTGGCCTTACAATAGATATGGGTGGATTTCAATCTGGCATATACTTAGCAATCGGATTCAGCTTGACGTTCTTTATCGGTTCTTTCTTATTGCCAGAGACAGGCAAGCGCAGGACAGCGGTAGATACGGCTCATGTACAGCCATCAGCATAGTGTGTACGGGTCATAATCGATCATAGCGATGATAAAATGGAGGAACCGAGTATGGATATGCAGCGAGTAGTGAAGCAATCTTTTTCATTGGAAGCGTATACATTAGAGGGTGGGGCTACGATACCTGTTACATTAGGTTACGAGACATACGGTACATTAAATGAGCAGAAATCGAACGTCATCCTTGTGTGTCACTATTTTAGTGCCAACTCCCATGCAGCTGGAAAATACAACCCTGATGATTCGGTATCCGGGTGGTGGGATGGACTCATTGGGCCTAGAAAAGCGGTAGATACAAATCAATATTTTGTTATTTGTACGGATAATCTTTGCAACGTACAGGCCAACAATCCTTATGTTACGACGACAGGGCCGAAAAGTATAAATGCGGAAACGGGTCGAGCATATGGGATGACGTTCCCTGCTTTTACTTTTCGTGATATGGCAGGTATTCAATATGAATTAATCAGACAGTTGGGCATTCCGCATCTTGTAGCCGTTATGGGTCCGTCTGCTGGTGGGATGATTGCTTTGCACTGGGCTGTGCAATACCCGACAATGATGGACAATGTGATTGGGGTAATTACAGCAGCGCAAAATCCAATCATGACTTCATTCAACGTATTGCAGCATGCGATGCGAACCATTAAGCTTGATCCAAACTGGGACAACGGAGAATACAGTGAACAGCAGGAGCCGTTGGAGGGGCTGCATTTGGCCATCCAGATGATGAATATGAACGCGTTCACGGCTAGCTATCAAGAACATGCATATCCACGAGATAGCAAGGAAGCGGCCCCCTATGCGTGTGTAGAGACGATGACCTCCTATGAATGTGCGCTGTATGATAAGATTGCGAGCAATATTCCACTGATTGATGCGAATCATTGGTTATATACAGCCCGAGCTACGATGATGCAGGATGTGTCACGAGGATTTGATTCTTTGGAGGAGGCTCTTTCTCGTATCGAAGCGCGTGTCCTTATGATTCCATGTGAACAAGATTTGCTACAGCCACCTGAATACAGTCAGAAAGTAGTTGATATATTGAAAAGGCAGGGCAAGGAGGCTGAACTCCATATGATCCAAAGTGATAAAGGACATATGGCAGGTGTGTTGGAGCCTCATCTTTTTGAAAATGAAGTGAAAGCTTGGTTGCAAGTTGGTGTAGAGGCGGAAACGACTAGTTAGTGGATGGTTGTAAACCGACAAAACCAGCTACCGATAACCAAAAAAGGCAGGTTTCCTCTTGGGTGAGAAGGGGAGAGCTGCCTTTTGTTATTTCTTGATCGATATAGTGAATGGAAGTGAGTAGAAATAATGACTAGTTCCCATGCGACGCTGGTATGGAAGGAAACATGCGGGTCATTACCTCTTGCGTATGCTCAATGAAAGCTTTCATGGAGTAGGATACATACCGCTGCTTCTTATAGACAATCGCCACTCTCCAGCGGAAAGTAGGATGATCGATAGGTATTTGTTTCACGAGATTGGACTGAACACGTGTAAGAATAGGACGGGGCAAGATGGTGACCCCTTGTTGTAAGCCGACTAGTTCAATAAGAAAATCCCATTGTGAGCTATTGAAAGTCACACGGGGAACGAATCCGGCTTGATTGCATACGGACAAAATATGGTCATGGAGCATAAACGTATGATTTAATAGAACGAACGATTCCTGCTTTAAATCTTGCACACGCACGGATTCATACGCTGTGAGTGGATGGGAATGAGGAACGACGAGCATATAAGTTTCCTCGATAATGGGGATGGCTGTAATCTTTTCTTCATTTACTGGCAAAATTACGATGCCTAGCTCGATCGTACCGTCAAGTAGGCTGCGCTCAACTGTTTTTGCTCCTTCTTCAATTAGTGTGAGTTGGATACCAGGATATTTTTCGCGAAAAGATGCGATAATGGCAGGAAAGAAGCTAGTTCCGATAACAGGTGGAATTCCGATACGGATGTTTCCTTTATTTAATCGTACTGTATCATATAGCGACTGCGTCAATGCTTCAAAAGATTGTATCAGTTGTTCAGCTTCAGCTGCCAATACAGCGCCTGCATCCGTCAAAGTCAATGGATTGCTGGAACGGTCGATTAAGGTCACATCCAATTCCATTTCTAAGTTTTTGATGACTTTGCTTAATGCAGGCTGGGAAACATGTAATTTCTTGGCTGCCTGGGTCATATTTAAGCATTTGGCTACTTGTACGAAATAGGTTAATTGCCGGATATCCATCTGAATCCCCCTTCTATGTACCATGTTTCCTACTTGTTTGTAGGTAGGAACCTAACATGCTTATGGTATACCTCTATTTTAAATTCTGCAGCACAGCTAGACAACACAAAACAGCTTCCGCAGCAGCGGAAGCTGTGAAAGAGTCTTCGTAACCGAATTATGTAATTGGGTTACATATGAATCCCTGTATTTGCTTTAACGAGCACCTCGTCAAACTTGGCATCCCGATTGTTATCTTTATTCGCCGATCTACTGGTCAATATTGTACCAAGCCATGCGCCTATAAAGCCGAGAGGTATGGAAATAATGCCTGGGTTCGTTAACGTAATGAGAGGTTCTCCAACTAAAATCGCTTTTCCTTCTGGTCCCCATACACTTGGGCTGATTGCAACGAGGATGATAGCAGATAGCAATCCAGTCAACATACCAGCGATTGCTCCAGCTGTGTTGAATCTTCTCCAAAATACAGTAAATAGGATAACGGGAAGATTAGCGCTCGCTGCAACGGCAAAAGCCAAACCAACAAGGAAAGCTACATTCAGCTTCGAAGCAAGCAGAGCTAAAATAATCGAGAGTATAGATACCCCGATTGATGCCCAACGCGCAGCTGACATTTGCTCCTTTTCACTGGCTTTGCCCTTCCGAACGATGTGATTGTAGAAGTCGTGTGCAAAGGCAGATGCGGCAGATAGGACAAGTCCTGTGACAACCGCTAATATGGTGGCGAAGGCAACAGCAGAAATGAGGGCAAAGAAGAAGTCTCCACCAAGTTCTCGAGCTAGCAGTGGAGCTGCCATATTACCGCCCTTATCTGCTGCTGTTATAAGATCAGCTCCGACAAATGCAGCTGCGCCAAACCCTAAAAAGATGGTCATGACATAGAAAAGACCGATGACCCATGTTGCGTATACAACGGAGGAGCGGGCAGTAGGTGCGTCTTTAACCGTAAAGAAACGAATGAGAATGTGAGGCAAGCCAGCAGTACCTAGCACGAGACCTAAATTCAGTGAGAGGGTGTCTAAAGAATTCGTATACTTGTTACCAGGATTTAAAAATTGTTCGCCTAGCGGAGTGGCAGTTTTCATCGATTCGAACATTTTAATTAGGTTGAAGTCGAACTTGGAGAACACGATCATGGAGAGTAGGAACGTACCACCCATCAGAAGTACGGCTTTAATAATTTGGACCCATGATGTAGCATGCATGCCCCCAAACACAACGTACAAGGTCATAAGACAGCCTACGATGATGACCGACCATACATAGTCGATACCGAGCAGCAGCTTAATAAGAGCACCTGCACCAACAAGCTGGGCGATCATATAAAAGGTTGAGATTGTAATCGTATTAAGGGCAGCAACACCGCGCACTTTGTTAGCCTGAAAACGCGCTGCTATCATATCTGCTAACGTATATTTGCCTAAGTTACGGAGCGGCTCAGCGACTAGGTACAATACAACGAGATAAGCGACGAGGAATCCTATAGAGTAGAAAAATCCGTCGAATCCAACTAATGCGATGGAGCCAGCAATCCCTAAGAAAGAAGCGGCTGACATATAGTCCCCCGCAATAGCGAGTCCGTTTTGCCAACCTGTTAATCCACCGCCCGCTGTGTAGAAGTCCGAAGCGGAGTTCGTTTTCTTGGAAGCAAAGTAGGTGATGACCATTGTAAGCAATACGATGACACAAAATAGCAGGAAAGCGGTCATATTCATCCTCGTTCACCGCCCCATTCATTTTTTAATTGCTGCACGTCTTGGTCAAATCGAGCAGCACGATGGGCATAGATCATACAGAGTGTCCACGTCATAATGAATTGAGCAAAGGCAAACACCCACGCCCATGTGATAGGTCCAAATGCAGATTGGTTCAATATCGTTGTGTAAGAGGTGAGAATAGGAAGGGTGAAGTAAAAGGCGAAGAAAAACAAGGTCATTGGCAGAATGAATTTCTTTTTGCTTCGCATGAGAGACTTGAACTGCGTGGATTGAGCGATCTCAGCATAATTAATATCAGGTTTCATAAATGTATGTAACCTCCTGTCTATACCTATAGTTATTATCGTTAGGTGTAGTTCTTGGTGGTTATATTTGCATCTTGTTCGTAAGCGCTTTCACCTCCTTTTCCGAGTATAAGTAAAGTTCATAATTATGTCAAATTAATTACAATAAGTGGGATAATGATAAGTTTGAGTAAGTTTTATCCGATACTGCATTATGCTATGATGAATAGGGAGTGTTTCATGAATGAAACTTGCTTCATTACTTACAAACTGCGTTGTTAAACAGAAGGATTCACGAACGGAGGAACAAAGATGTATCGCATCATGATCGTGGAGGACGATGACAAGATTGCTTCCATGCTTCAATCATCGTTAGAAAAATATAATTATTTGGTTACGAGAGCTACAAATTTTAAAGCGTTAAAGGAAGATCTGATTGAGATACAGCCAGATCTTATTTTGCTTGATATCCATTTGCCAGCTTATGACGGATTCTATTGGTGCAGGCAATTTCGCACGGTTACGAACGCACCTATTATATTCGTATCTGCGCGTGCAGGAGAGATGGATCAAGTTATGGCGATTGAAAATGGCGGAGATGATTATATTACGAAGCCATTCCACTTAGATATCCTATTGGTAAAGGTGAAAAGTGTACTTCGTCGTACCTATGGTGAATATGCCGCTGTCAGTGCTACCAATGGTGAAGAATTGAATCTAAATGGCTTACTGCTTCATCGTACGAAAAATACGTTGGAATGGCAAAGTAAGCGCGTCGATCTAACTAAAAATGAATCCCTTTTACTTGGCTGTCTTATGGAAAAGGCGGATACGATTGTGCCACGTGATACCTTACTTGAAGCTCTATGGGACGATGTAGATTTCGTAGATGACAATACGTTGACGGTTAATGTTACTCGTGTTCGTAAGAAGATGGAGGGGCTTGGCTTGGATAAAGTGATTGAAACGGTTCGAGGACAAGGGTATCGACTGTTGACGGATTGGCATGAAGACGGTGTAGTCGAATGACTTTTTGGAAATATGTAAAAGATCGGTTCCTGCTTGTGACGGCATGGATGCTATCCCTAATGATGTCGCTAATCGTGGTTCATTTTGATATGCAAATTGGGGCGCGCGTGATTCGCAGCAGTAGTCTTGTGTATGTGTTTGTACTCGGTGTTTTTATTGTCGGAGTAGGAATTATTTATGACTACTTGCGACAGCGGGAATGGTACAAAGAAATAAATTACGCTCGTATCCATGAAAATGACAATGAGTTTTCGTTATGTTTACAGAATCCAGTAACCGAAGAACAACAGGTTATGTACCAGCTCTTGCAGCGTCAATACAGCGCATTTACAGACCAAATGATGCTGATGAGGCAGCAGCGCGAGCAGCATGTACATTTTACAAACCAATGGGTTCATCATATGAAGACGCCTGTCTCGGTGCTTCATTTGATTACACAGCAGCCCGCGCAGCGAATGAATGAAGAAGAAGCTCGTGCGTTATTGGCAAATGTAAGTGAAGAGACAGACCGCCTTACAGGGGGATTGGAACTCATGTTACATACGGCTCGTTTGGATAAGTTTGAGCTTGATCTGCATGTCTCACAAGTGTCGCTGCACCACGATATTAGACAAGTCATTAACCAGCATAAGAAAATGTTTATTCGTTACCGTATTTTCCCGAAAGTACTAGGTGAAGATAAGCTCGTCGAAAGTGACAGCAAATGGCTGAGTTTTATCGTGACTCAGCTTGTGACGAATGCTATCAAGTATTCAAAAGATAAAGAAGGAGCGAAATCGTTACATTTTGAAATCGAAATGGCTGAGAATGATGATACAGTGTGGCTGCATGTTATTGATGAAGGAATAGGCATTGCACCTCATGATATCCCACGTGTATTTGAAGCTTTCTTTACAGGGGAGAACGGGCGTAAGGAAGGGGATGCAACCGGAATGGGGTTATACTTGGTGAAGCAGGTGTGCAATCGTCTAGGTCATCGAATACAGATTACATCCGAGATCGGAGTCGGAACGAAAGTCAGCATCGGATTTGAATCACGCACGATTCATAAAGGATTACTTTGACGGAATGAACATGTACGTGAAAGAAGGAGCCAATCAATGACGACAGTTTTGAAGGTCGAACAAATAACGAAAATATATGCTTCCAGAGGAAAGATGACCTACACCGCGCTAAATGATGTGAATATGCAGCTTGAACAAGGCGAATTCGTTGGGATTATGGGTCCGTCAGGCAGTGGCAAGACGACGCTGCTCAACATTTTAGCAACGATAGACAAACCGACCGCCGGGCGAATTTCAATTAATGGCCATAATCCGTTAAAAATGTCCAACAGGGATCTATCGAAGTTTCGTCGTCGTGAATTGGGATATGTATTTCAGGATTTTAATCTTATCGATTCATTATCGATCAAAGAAAATATGATTCTCCCATTAGCGCTGGACAAGGTCTCAAGTAGTGAAATTGAGCGTCGAGTGCAGTTTATAGCGGAACGCCTTGGCATTGAAAATATATTGGATAAACGTACGTATGAAATATCTGGTGGACAAAAGCAGCGCACGGCGATTGCCCGCGCTGTTATTCATGAGCCGTCCTTATTGCTTGCAGACGAGTTAACAGGAAATTTGGATTCAAGAGCTGCTAAATCGGCCATGGATGCTTTAGAGCAGTTAAATACGGAGCTGGGAACCACCGTGCTTGTCGTTACCCATGATCCGTTCACAGCTAGCTATTGCAAGCGCATTTTGTTTATTAAAGATGGAAAGTTATTTACAGAAATAAGACGTGGTTCAAGCAGGCCAGCCTTCTTCCAACAAATTCTTGATACATTGAGCTTGTTGGGAGGTAACTTCGATGACATTCCGAGCACTCGCCTTACGTAATATTACGTCCAACTGGCATCGCTACAGTGCCTATTTTTTGAGTTGTACGTTTTCCGTGACGATATTTTTTTTGTATATCTCGTATATGTATCATCCGGGGCTTGTGCAAATACAGAGCCAGCTTGGGGAAATTGGGCAAGGCATCATCGTCACATGTTCGATACTCATTTTTGGGATATCGTTTTTCTTTGTACTCTATTCGTCATCGGGATTTATTAGCTCGCGTCAAAAAGAAGTGGGATTGTTCTCACTTTTCGGGATGTCTAAGTGGCAGCTGCGGCTTATGTTTGTATATGAAAACTTATTAATAGCGATAGCTTCCATAGCAGTAGGTATAGGAACAGGTACGATATTATTAAAGCTGTTCTTAATGAGCATGTCTTACTACATGATTCTCGAATCACCTTTGCCATTTTATTTTCCTATTGATGCTGCGATTTTTACAGCTGTTGCGTATATGGCACTGTTTGGACTTATTACATTGTGGACATTACGCAAGGTGGGCAAGAAGGAACTCGTAGAGTTGATTCGTTCTGAGAAAGGGAATGATCAGAAACTGCGGTTTTCTTGGTTGTTAGGCATATCGTCTATTGTCAGCCTTGTATACAGCTATTACTTAGCGTGGCATACCCATGTGGAGCATCTTGGATCGAGAATGTTTCCTATTTTTGTACTTGCCATAGCGGGTACTTACTTTTTATATACACAGTTCAGTGTGTTAATCGTTCGAGTGCTGAAGCTGAATCGCAGCTGGTACTACAATGGGACAAATTTGTTGAATATATCCCGTGCAGCTCATCGCGTAAAGGAGAATGCACGCGTACTATTTAACATCTCCATTCTCGTTGCAGTCGTCTTGACTTCTTCGGCCTCTGTCTATGCCTTGGATCGATCTATGCATCAGCATAGCCGTGCCTCGCATTCGTTTGCGTTTTCCATGTTGAAGGTGCATGACAAGCCTTTTTTGCTAACAATTGATCAAGTTAAAACAGTGGCAGAGCAGTATCAACATCAAATTACTGCTGTTGAAGAGTTAGAAATAATTGAAGCTACATCGAACAGTATTTATGGTCGTACAGGAGCCGTTTCTCTTATTCGTCAATCTGACCTGAATAGACTGCTTACCACAATAGGCAGACAGACATTGGAACCGCTTGATGAGGATGTATATTGGTTTGATCAAAGAGTAAACGAGCTGTTTCAGGGCGGGAATAGAATTAATCCAGGAACAATTGAAATCCAATTAGAAGGATTGAAACAGTCACTAAACCTTACAATTAATCAAAAAATAGACGATACACTGATTCCTAGTAGATATGCAAGTGGTGACGTGTTAGCTCTACCGGATCTTCAGTGGGAGCAATTATATAACCAGGTATCTCCTAAGCTTATAAGTAAGGTGATAATGGTGGATTGGACCAATTGGGAACAATCTTATTGGTTAGTGAAAGAATTAGAGCGATTGGCAGATGCACCGAATTCTTATTACATGACAAGTCGAATCACTGATAACTATGAGGTGCAGCAGACATCGTCGCTAGGATTTTTTATTGGGATCTTTATTAGCTTGATGTTCTTTGTAGCCAGCGGCAGTATTATTTATTTCAAAATGTTTAACGATTTACAAGAGGATAAGAGCTATTATCAATCGCTTATTCGAATTGGACTCTCTATTCAGGAAATCAAGCGAGTTGTAAATGTGCAGATCGGTATTATTTTTTTCCTTCCGTGTATAATCGGGAGCCTGCATACGATGTTTGCGATGAAGACGCTAAGTAATATTATGAACGTAGATGCTATGAGCTATGGATTTACAATTGTACTCATATTCATCGTTATGCAAAGCTTGTATTTTTTGGCATCAAGAAGGGCGTATTTACGAGTTATTTTACAGGGGATTGCAAGATAAACCTTTATCCGTGCATATATGTTTACATTCATTAGCTTGATGTCATTTTACTATAAAATGGGCAGCGCGGCGGATTGTAACGGGTTTGAAACTTTTTTGTCCCACATTTCGTGCATAATATAGTCAATAAGAGGCAGGCTTGGTGACTCGTAAGCCGGAAAGTGAGAGGATACTATGAGAACACCACAACGACATAAGAGAATGACAGGGTGGGTATGCTGCTTTTTAGCTCTATTTGCAATGGGCTGTTCGACAGAAACAAAGGTTTCAGAATATGCATCACAAACTGCTCAACAGGCTCAGGCAAGTGAAGCAAGCAAACCACAAGTGGAACTTGTTATAGACGGCGGCACCTATGTACCAAATGTGAAGGACCGCGTTCAAATAGACTGGCATGAACAATTAACACTTAGAGAAGCATTGTTGAGTACAGGTAAGGTCAAGATGAAGGAAGACGGAGCGGGAATCGCTTCTGTCGTAGATGTTGGATTAGATTCCAAGACGAGATGGAGCGTTATGCTCAATGATAAGGAAATTACAGCTCGCCAGTCGTTCGACTCGGTCATATCCCTTAATGATAAGATAACGGTATACGCGAAGAAGTTGGATGTCGGCACGAGTGGTGCTACTGAACCGAGCGTAACCTTGACGATTGATGGTGGAGATACACTAAATGAAATTTCCAATTCTTATCTCATCCCTTGGAAGCAATCGGATACATTAGCAGGTGTCTTTGCAGAATTTGATTTGGTAAAATTGTCTGAAGATAAGAAGCGCATCGTCCAGTTTGGCAAGCACGAATTAGATGATAAGTACAAGTTGTCTCTAAAAGTAAATGGAGAACAAGTACAGCATAAAGATATTTTAAATATGACCATTAATGCGAACGACCATATCGTATTAGAATTAAAGCCGAAGACAAGCTCATAATGACACGATATAGAAGAACCTCCAAGATCCACGAATTGCGTGGAACTTGGAGGTTTTTAGTTTGTTCGGTTATTTTGTTAAATACGGCAAATCGCTTTTGGACACATTTCACAATGGCATACTTCTTGCAAGTGTTCTAATTCACGAATGATAATCATACCGTTATCATATTCAAGTACATTTTTTTTGCGTAAATCACTCAACATGCGATTCACACTTTCTCGAGTAGCGCCGATCATATTTGAAAGATCAGTATGTGTCACTTTTTTATTAATGAGGATGCCGCCATCTTTTAAATCTTCCCCGTACGTATTGGATAACCGGATTAGGGTAGAGCAGAGTGCCCCAGGCTTGCCATACAGCATCAAGTCTCTAACTTTTGTTTGTGTGAGTCGATGGTGAACACTCATCCATTTCATAAAATCAAGTGAAAAGTCGCAATGCTGGCAAATAACAAGCTCTAAATCACGCTGCTCAATAACAGCAACTTCACATTCTTCGAGCACTTCTGCTGTAAAGCTGTGTTTACTTGCATGAAACGGATCGACTTGACCTACAATATCCCCAGCATGATACATATAAAGGATGAGTTCTTTTCCTTCATCTGTTGACTTTGTGACTTTGACGCGACCACTTTTTAGAAAATACAACTTATCGGCTGCGTCTCCTTCCCAGAACAAATGAGATCCCTCTGGATAGGTCCGTTCTTTGGATATCTCCATTAATCGCTCTCTATTCTGTTCTGAGAAACACATAATGTTGCTATGCTCGTCGTAAGGGGTTGTCATTGTCATATCGTCCACTCCGTTCTTGATAATGTCTATGTGTAAATGAGTTGAGGTATATAAAATAAATTACAGTAATCTTAACTTTGTGACATCTTTCACTATATCTTATGATACTTCTATATTGGACGTTCCCGTTAGTATTGTCAATTTAATTAACAATTAAAATTTCAAATATTTTTACAATATGATGCGATTTTCATTAGTTTGACATCTTACTTTAGCGTCGTTCTGATATATGTACATTCTGTGATATTTCTTGCTGCAAACTGCGTTGACTAGGTGTAATAGAACTTGTGTAAAATTATACTATTTTTTATGGTTTTATTGGTGTGATAAATGTCACATCCAAACAAAGAAAGATGAGGTACACTAAATTTGTGAAATGATTCACAAACAAAATAAGGTATCCGGCCTGGCTCGATAAAGTATCTACCTTGCCTGTTTTGAGCTTAGGCATGAATCCAAATATGGAGGCGGAGAACGATGTCAACAAAAGCTGATGTGAAACAAATTGCAGATAAAAAAGGAACACCAAATGTGGAAGCGCATATTCAACAACTGATTGATCGTGCTAAACAAGCACAGGCAGCATTTATGAATATGAATCAAGAGCAAGTGGATCTTGTCGTTCGTCAAATGGCATTGGCGGGTTTGGATCGTCATATGGAGCTAGCAAAGTTAGCTGTAGAAGAAACGGGCCGTGGTGTCTATGAGGACAAGATCACGAAAAATATTTTTGCTACTGAATATATCTACAATCACATCAAGTATACAAAGACAGTCGGTGTCATCGAAGACAATGCATATGAAAGCTGTGTGAAAATAGCAGAGCCCGTTGGCATTGTGATGGGGGTAACTCCCGTAACCAACCCGACTTCAACGACAATGTTCAAAGCGTTAATCTCCATCAAAACCCGGAACCCAATTATTTTTGCTTTCCATCCATCCGCTCAAAGATGTAGTGCAGAGGCGGCAAAAACGCTAGCAGAAGCTGCTGTGAAATACGGTGCACCAGAGCATTGTATACAATGGATTGAGCTTCCTTCGATGGAAGCGACAAATACATTGATGAACCATCCAGATGTGGCACTCATACTCGCTACAGGTGGATCAGGCATGGTTCGCGCAGCGTACAGCGCAGGTAAGCCAGCACTTGGAGTTGGTCCAGGTAACGTGCCTTGCTTTATTGAGAAGACGGCCAATCTGGAACAGGCTGTAACGGATTTAATTCTATCAAAGACATTTGACAATGGCATGATTTGTGCATCCGAACAGGCAGTCATTATCGAAGAGCCTGTATATAAAGAAGTGAAGCAGTTGCTTCAGAAGTATGGTTGTTATTTCACGAATAAAGAAGAGACAGCTAAACTTCAGGCGATGGCTATTAAAAGCGAAACGTGTGCAGTTAATCCAACCATCGTGGGTCAGTCTGCTGTGAAGATAGCAGAGCTTGCTGGATTAAATGTACCTGCACATACGAAAATTCTCATCGCAGAAATCGATGGTGTAGGAGCTAAATTCCCGCTGTCAGCTGAGAAGCTCAGTCCGATATTAGCCTGCTATAAAGTGAAGACGGCTGAGGAAGGTATCAATCGTGCAGCTGAAGTTGTTGCATTCGGCGGTATGGGTCACTCGTCTGTCATTCATTCCAATGATGATGAAGTGATTGCAAAATTTGGCGATCGTTTGCAAACAGGACGTATATTGGTCAACTCTCCATCTACACATGGAGCGATTGGTGACTTGTACAACACAAACATTCCATCATTGACACTCGGCTGCGGTTCTTATGGTCGCAACTCAACATCGAACAACGTTACATCGGTCAACTTAATCAATATTAAACGGGTGGCGAAGCGTACAGTGAATATGCAGTGGTTCAAAGTACCTAATAAAGTTTATTTCGAAAAAGGAGCTACCCAATACCTAGCGAAAATGCAGGATATTAGCCGTGTGCTTATTGTTACGGATGAAATGATGGTGAAGCTTGGCTATGTCGAAAAGGTAGAGCATTATTTACGTCAACGTCGTAATCCAGTTGTTATCGAAGTATTTTCTGATGTCGAGCCGGATCCATCAACGGTTACGGTTCGAAAAGGTACGGAATTAATGGCGCAATTCAAGCCAGACTGTATTATCGCACTTGGCGGGGGATCGCCGATGGATGCTGCGAAGGCAATGTGGTTGTTCTATGAATATCCAGATACAGACTTCAACAACTTGAAGCAGAAGTTCCTTGATATCCGCAAACGTACTTACAAATACCCGCGCCTTGGTCAAAAGGCGAAGTTTGTAGCCATTCCGACAACGTCGGGCACGGGATCGGAAGTAACATCGTTTGCTGTTATTACGGATAAGGAGCACGGCAATACCAAATATCCATTAGCTGATTATGAATTGACACCAGACGTAGCGATTGTCGACCCAGAGTTTGTCTACTCCCTTCCACGTGTTGCAGTTGCGGATACTGGGATGGACGTACTGACACATGCGATTGAAGCTTATGTGTCTGTCATGGCGAATGATTATACAGACGGATTAGCGATAAAAGCGATTCAGCTTGTATTTGAGTATTTGGAGAAATCGGCAAATGAAGCTTGCCCGCTTGCACGTGAAAAAATGCATAACGCATCTACGATTGCAGGTATGGCATTTGCCAATGCATTCTTAGGAATAAACCACAGCTTGGCTCATAAATGGGGAGCGGAGTATCATACAGCACATGGTCGTACAAATGCAATATTAATGCCTCATGTCATCCGCTACAATGCGAAAATGCCGACGAAGTTTGCGTCGTTCCCGAAATACGACCACTTTGTAGCGGATAAGCGCTATGCAGAGATTGCGCGCATTCTTGGCTTGCCGGCGAGCACAACGGAAGAGGGTGTGAACAGCTTAGTCGAAGCCATTCGTGAATTGAATCGCAAGTTGGGCATTCCGGAGTGTTTCCAAGCCATTGGCTTTGATGCGAAGCAATTTGAGGAGAAAGTGGACTATTTGGCTGACCGTGCGTTTGAGGACCAATGTACGACTGCGAATCCGAAGCTTCCACTAGTGACGGAGCTCGCGGATGTGTACCGCAATGCTTTCTATGGCCGATTCTAAGTAATACAGAGACAGCAGGATGAGCGAGTTCTGCTGTCTCTTCTTTTTCAATGAGACGACCAGCTAATAGTGGATAAAAAAGAAGAAAAAAATCATATTGTGATATTAATCACATAATAACTTTGTGAAAAGTATTACAATAAAGGCATAGCAAATCGCTTGCATCATAAGCAGGATGTAAATAGAAAACCTACTAAATTTGGAGGGATTCAGATGTCGGTAGCTGAAAAAGATTTTAAAGCAGCAGCAGTTCAACCTTGGCGTGGATTTACAACAGGTAAATGGGGCAGAGAAGTTAACGTAAATGATTTCATCGAACAGAACATTGCACCTTATCATGGGGATGAATCTTTTTTACAAGGTGCCACGCAAAATACGAAACAACTATGGGATATTGTTAGTAAATTATCCAAAGAAGAACGGGAACGCGGTGGCGTGTGGGATGTCGATGTAAACACTCCTTCTTCTATCGTATCGCATCAACCTGGATATTTGGATAAAGAGAAGGAAAAAGTTGTTGGAGTACAAACCGATGCTCCGTTCCGTCGTGCTATTCAACCATTTGGCGGTATCAAGATGATGATTGATGCTTGTAAAGCTTATGGCTTTGAAATGCCACAAGAAGTCATTGATATCTTTACAACAATACGTAAAACGCATAACCAAGGCGTATTCGATGCTTACACTTCTGATATGCGTCTAGCACGCAAATCGGGTGTTATTACAGGTCTACCTGATGCATATGGACGTGGCCGTATTATCGGTGACTATCGTCGCCCAGCTTTGTACGGTGTGGATTTCCTAATCAAGCAGAAAAAGCAGGATTTGGACAATCTCGAATTGGATGCATTGGATCAAGATACGATTCGCGATCGAGAGGAAATTTCGGAGCAGATTCGCGCACTGGGCGAACTGAAACAGCTTGCTGAAATGCATGGCTTTGATATGTCAAAGCCGGCAATGAACGCTGCTGAGGCGTTCCAATGGCTCTACTTTGCTTACTTAGCAGCGATTAAAGAACAGAACGGTGCAGCGATGTCGCTTGGACGTGTGTCCTCGTTCCTTGATATCTACATTGAGCGTGATTTGAAAGAAGGTACGCTGACGGAAGAAGAAGCGCAAGAACTCGTTGACCATTTCGTTATGAAATTACGTATCGTGAAGTTCCTCCGTACTCCTGATTATAATGAATTGTTCTCAGGTGACCCAACATGGGTAACGGAATCTATCGGTGGTATGGCGATGAACGGTACAACTCGCGTAACGAAAAACAGTTTCCGATTCTTGCATACACTATATAACTTAGGGCCTGCGCCAGAGCCGAACTTGACGGTACTTTGGTCAGAGCAGCTGCCTGAAGCGTTCAAAAAATATTGTGCAAAAGCTTCAATCGAAACGAGCTCCATTCAATATGAGAACGATGACTTAATGCGTCCGTTCTTCGGTGATGACTACGGTATTGCATGCTGTGTATCCGCGATGCGGATTGGTAAGCAAATGCAGTTCTTCGGTGCACGTGCCAACTTAGCGAAAGCTTTGCTGTATGCAATTAACGGCGGTAAAGATGAGAAATTAGGCATTCAAGTTGGTCCAGAGCTTCCACCAATTACGAGTGAGTATTTGAACTACGATGAAGTAATGAAACGTTTTAAACAGATGATGGAGTGGTTGGCGAAACTGTATATGAATACGTTGAACGTCATTCACTACATGCACGATAAATACGCTTATGAGCGGATTGAAATGGCATTGCACGACCGAGAAATTTTACGCACGATGGCATGCGGTATTGCGGGATTATCGGTTGCAGCCGATTCCTTAAGTGCAATTAAACATGCGAAAGTAAAACCAATTCGCAATGAACAGGGCATCGCGGTTGACTTCGAAGTAGAAGGCGAATACCCATGCTACGGCAATAATGATGACCGTGTGGATGGCATCGCCATTGAATTGGTTGAATCGTTCATGAATATGATTCGCAAGCACAAAGCTTATCGTAACGCACTTCCAACCCAATCGGTGCTGACAATCACATCGAATGTTGTATACGGCAAGAAAACGGGAACAACGCCAGATGGACGCAAGGCAGGAGAGCCGTTCGCACCTGGTGCGAACCCGATGCATGGCCGTGATAAGAAAGGTGCGCTAGCATCCCTTAACTCGGTTGCGAAACTGCCGTATGAACATAGCTTGGATGGCATTTCGAATACGTTCTCGATTGTACCGAAAGCGCTTGGTAAAGATATGGATGGTCGTAAGGCTAACTTGGTTGCGATGATGGATGGATACTTTGGACGTGGCGCACATCATTTGAACGTGAACGTGTTCGATCGTGAACAGCTTATGGATGCGATGGAGCACCCAGAGAACTACCCACAACTAACCATTCGTGTATCAGGCTATGCCGTTAACTTTATTAAACTCACTCGTGAGCAGCAAATGGATGTTATTAATCGTACTTTCCACGGTGCTATGTAACTGAGAGATAACAGTTTCAGCTTGAATATAAGTTGACTGGATAAGGAAGTAAGTTCGAAAGTAACAGGGCAGGGCGCAATAAGTCGGAACAAACGAACCGTCTCGGTCGTGAACCTGACGGCTGCGCCCTTTTTTTGTCAATGAAAATGTCTTGAATGCGAGTTGCGTGCTCAAGAGGGGAAAGGGATGGATCGCAGATGAACGCACGAGTACACTCCATTGAAACGTTTGGGACTGTAGATGGGCCTGGAATTCGCTTTGTCTTATTTTTACAAGGCTGTGCACTTCAGTGTCAATATTGCCATAATCGTGATACATGGGACCTATCTGGCGGAAAAGTTATGACTATAGATGAAGTGTTGAATGAAATCGAGCCTTACTTAAGCTATTACAGATCCTCTAATGGTGGATTGACCGTAACCGGAGGAGAGCCGACGCTGCAAGCCCCATTTGTGGCCGAATTGTTCCGTGAAGTAAAGAAACGGTGGAATCTTCATACCACGCTGGATACAAACGGGGTCAATGATGTGAATAAACTCAAGGATCTTTATGAGGTGACTGATCTAGTTCTGCTTGATATAAAGCATATCGATAATAAGAAGCATCTAGACTTAACGGCTGTATCGAATGCAAGAACATTAGAAACGGCTCGTTGGTTGTCGGAAAATAGCAAAAAAATGTGGATCCGTCATGTCTTTGTTCCGACGAAATGTGATGATGAGCAGGATTTGTTGAATTTGGGACGATTTATTGGAACGTTGAATGGTGTAGAAAAGTTTGAGTTGCTTCCTTATCATCAGATGGGGACGTTCAAATGGGAACAACTAGGGTTGCAATATCCGCTAGCAGGTGTGGCTTCTCCAACGGAACAAGAAGTGGAGCGAGCTATTCAGCTCATTGAGAAGGGGAGGCAAGATATAGGTAAAGCTACAGAAACGAATGTGGAAATAGACTCAGATAAAAGGTATCCTTCTGTTTCGTAGTCACATATCTCGTTATATAGGAACTCGGCGCAGCTCTTCTAGAGAAAGGGTTGCGCTGTTTACAATTTAAACCAGAAGGTGTATGATTATATGAAGATTTTATCCTATTTTTGTGGAAATATATCCCTTACGCAATGTGAATAAATTGTCATATAATAACATTTAACAATAGATCTAATAATATGGTTACTCTACAATTTTTCTCTCAAACTCATTTTAACTTCTGCATTTTCTAAATTAAGTTTCACGCTAGACCGTGATGCTCGCACCCTTCTTGAAAGTATAAACTTCAATAGATACAACATTTTAAAGCGCTTACTTTTCTCTCCTAAGTAAGCTATATCCTTTTTTTTCTTGCTGACATTATCATGAGCCGAGCCTAATTTTTTTAATACGACCATATGGAGGAGCTTACATGATCCGAGTCAATCGTGTGGAAGTAACGAGAAAAGACTTCGAACAATTGCTGATCAACGTCGGTCAACAACAAGAAATGATGCACGTTAAGGGGAAAGTGTTAGCACTCTGCATTTCTGATCCAACTCACTTACTTGCCTGTATCCGATATCTTCGTAGCCAACATTGCTCGATGCTGCTCATACACGGGGAAACGCCACAGCAGACAGCCATTCAGCTTGCTCATCAAGCGGGATGCCATGGTTTACTATGGGGCGATTATGACAGCTATTTCCCTGTAAATCTTTCCGCACCACTTCAGGAAGATGCATGTCTCTATCAGTTCAGTTCAGGAACAACTGGAGATGCAAAGCTAATTAAGCGCAAATGGACACATATTGATGAAGAAATAGCAGCGTATAACGAAGGGCTGGGGGCAAAAGAAGATGAGGTTCCGATTGTACTTGTGCCCCTGTCTCATTCTTATGGTCTGATATGCGGTGTACTTGCCTCATTGGCAAGAGGAGCCACACCTATTATGATTACGAATCGCAATCCGAAGCTAACATGGAATATCATTCGAGAGAATCCAAAGCATATCGTGTACGGAATTCCTTCCCTATACCATGTACTGTTGGGCTTCAGTTCGGAAGCTACGCAAATGGATCGTGTGATGAGCTCTGGTGCGCCTATGTCTACGGAGTTGCTGAATCAACTGCAAGCTCGTGCAAATGATGTAATGCAGCAGTATGGTTGTTCCGAGACAGGCTGTATAAGTCTATCGCGTCAAATAAGCTCCAGCAGCGATGTAGGAACACCATTGCGTCATTTACAGGTACAAGCAGGAGACAGTGCGGACAATCCGACTGAAATTGTGATTGCTGCTAGTGAATGGACGCATGGTACTAAAGATATAGGGTTCTGGAGTCAAGATAGTCAGCTGCATGTAGTGGGTAGGCTTGATGATGTGATCAATGTGTCAGGTCTCAAAGTTTATCCTCAAGAGGTAGAAACGACTATAAATATGCTTCCAGAAGTAGATGAAACGGTTGTTTACCGAGGTATCCATCCGATTATAGGTGAATCTGTGCAGGCGCAAGTTGTGTTGAAGGAGCCAATAGAAGTAAAGGCAATTCGAGATTGGTGCATTCAACATTTGCCGCCTTACAAAGTTCCTGCCGAAATCGAAATTGTTGCTGAAATCCGCAAGATGCCATCGGGTAAAATATCACGAAGGTTATTAGAAAAAGGGGGAAGCTAGTTTGCACAAATCAATATTAGAACAACTCCAACAGTTGATGGTAGACAAGCTTAAGCTGCAAGATGTTCCAGAGTTGAAGCCATCGATGCATCTATATGATGATCTTGGTATTGATTCCGTCATGTTACTGCAACTAATCGTCCATATTGAAGAAGATTTATCCTTAATTGTTCCTGAAGATGAGCTTGATCCTTCCATATTCGTAACCGTGGAATCACTTATTGGGTTTATAAAGACGCTGGAACCACGAACGGTTCACGCTAGCCATTCATGATTTCTTTAACTAGGGCTTCATCATTTCATTCTATATACAAAGCTCAAAACATGAGGAGGAGTTAATATGCAAAAACAAGAAATCGTACAATTCTTAATGGAGAGAGTAAAAGCAATGTCTACGAAGCCACAGGCTGTAGAGACAATGACAGAAGCGACGGAGATTAGTGCGCTAGGGATAGATTCAGTAACACTTATTAACTTAGTAGTAGAGATTGAGCAAAAATTCGATATTTTCCTAGAAGATGATGAAATGACGGTAGAGCGTTTTAATTCTGTCCAAGACATTGCGGCATTGATTTCTGAAAAAATTTCAGTTAGCAATTAATTCACAATATGGAACAGGTCCATTGTTTACTTAGCTGCTTTTCTCACCTAATAGAAAAAATGAATAAAGTAGATACGAGACCCTTGTTTTTTGGTGCATGGGATGCTCCGTTTGAGATTACGGAACAAGGAATCATTACGTATTATTCGGATAAGATACATCACGATCATGAAGTGAATTGGTTTACACAACTGTTTAACGTTGATGTCTCTCAATGGTATGAGCACCACCTGAATCGACAACAAAATTATCGGAAGCTGCATCAATATTTGCGTCGTAGTCCTGAATCACGCTCAATCATAGTTCAGTTGGACATGTATTACATGCCTTACATGACGCTCTTCTATCATAAACAGCAGCTGCCTCATTATGTAATCTTACAACGACTCCCATCAGGTGCATTGTACATTAATGATCCTGACTTTGAGTGGGAGGGGGAAGTTGAAGAATATCACGTAGCCGAGGCCTTTTTGAAAAATCAATATGGTGGCGGTTTCTTTATTGATCATGGACAGGTGCAAGAACCGACTCACATGAATATTATCCATTACTTCGATACCCAATTCAAAAAAGATTACAATGAGCTGCCGAAAAGTGTGAAGCAGTTGTTCCATGAAATCGTAGAAGAGCGTGATGGGAAATCAATCCCATTACTTATGCCTGCTGTTAAGCAATTAGGATTAATCGTTCTACGGAAGCATAGCTATGATTACGCATTTTCTTACTTTAACACTGCACTGCAACTAGATGAAGCGGCCTATGAAGAAATGCTGGCTAAAGTAAAAAAGTTAGTGAAGGGTTGGACTTCTTTACAATATTCGGCGATAAAAGTATCCGTAACAGGGAGTGCACAAATGATGGAGCTTCTTACTCAGAAGTTGGATGTATTAGATGAATTGGAAATGAGCATCAAGAATGAACTGCATGAGCTCTATGAGCAATGGAAAGCAACATGCAGGCAGGAGCAATTTCATGTCTAGTACTCAAAGTGATTTGCACACTGTATCGATGACTTCTGCACAGTCTCCTTTATCAACAGATCTCATTCGAATCGGTTACATTGATGGACAACCGAAGCGAGTTAATGAACGGGCTGTAGATGACCAATGGGTTGCTTTTATGAAGGAACATGCTGAACTTGTGGTCATCAAGCCATTTCAGATGATGAAATTATTTGGGGGCTCGATTCCTCATTGGCATGAGCAATATCCACAGTCAACAGTTACGTTAGTAGAACGTTTGCGATTGTGGGTTCAACAAACAGGCGTGAACACGATGTACGTCAATGTGCCTGCCCTTATTCCTTATTTAATGCACGCTCGTAATCAAGGACATATTCCGCTTCGATTCTTTATTATTGCTCATTCGGTAGGCTCTGAGTATTGGCTCAAGCAGTGGGTTGCCATAGCTCCCTTGATCCGGCCTGAGGATACATTGTTGTGTACGACGAACAGTGCTTATCGTGCGCTGTTGAATATATCTTCAGTGTATAAGATGGTTGTGCAAGAGCCTCTATGTATATCGGTTTCTGATTGTGATGAGCCCGAATTGGCCGTAATAGATAAAGGAGGAGCCAAGCGAATTCTTTGTATCGGTAGGGTCGAGGATGTCAAAAATATTCATCACGTTATCGAGCTTGTGCATCTCGTAAAAATGAATGGATATGATGTGCATTTGACGATTGCAGGTGAATACACGGGAGCCAGTCAGGTGCAGCTGGAGCAATATCAACATCGTATCCGCGATATAGAGAGTCAATTTGAAAGCTCCTCCTATGTTACGTGGACTGGAGCCGTATACGGATCGCAAAAGGAGAAATTGTTAGCTGATACGGATATTTTGATTAACTTATCGACCGATCCTGGGGAAACGTTCGGCTACAATTTGCTTGAGGCGAAGGCAGCAGGCATTCCTGTCATTTGTACAAGATGGGATGGTTTTAAAGATGTTGTAACGGAGCATGTAGATGGTATGTTTATTCCTGTGGATTGGGAAGCCGCTACGCCACAAATTGATGTTCATACAGGCGCTTCTATTATCTGTAAACTTCTTTCAGAAGAACGATTGCTGGCTAATATGCGGTATGAGGCTAGAGAACAGGCAAAAAGATTTGATTATAAGACCGTTATGCCACGCATCGTTGAACATCTTACAACGCAAGCGAGCTTGCCTATGGTCACGTTTGATCCGCCGAACGCCAGCTTGCTTCAACAGCCGCTTTCAGAGATCCATGACTACTCTACGCCTTTTTTGCATCATGTGGACTGGGAACATCATCATATTCTTTCATTGTTAGCAGAGCCATCTACATGTAGCTATGAACAGTGGATGCCGTTGTGCAAGCCGATTATTAGGCATTTTGCCGATGGAGGAATAACATGAATCGATACCAGTTACTGCAAGAGATTCGCTGTTACCTGACCCCTAGAACTGGTAAAACGGTGCTGGCATATGCAGCCTTGCTACTATCATTGATTGCATCAATGCTGCAACCACTTTTGTTTGGCTTTATTATTGATCATATTTTAGTACGTTTTGAAGCTCCTTTGTTATTTCAGTACTTGGCGTTAACCATTCTGTGTGCAGTCGTTAGTGCTGGTGCTTCAATCGTGTGCTACACCATTTTCCGCAACTTAACGATATCACATACACTTGATATTCGTGAGAAGCTTGTTGCCCATACCCGTTCCATTCCGATCCATGAAATAGACAAGCACGGTGCAGGTAAATATGCAGCATTAATTGGCTTTGACTCATTTACGATGGCCAATTATGTGAACCATGTCATCGTTGAATATGTAACCCAATGGTTTACGATTGGCTTTGCCGTTGTAATGATTTTTACATTGGATTGGAAGCTTGGTTTACTGGCATTAATTACGATTCCGATCGTATTGGTCATTCCTAAGCTATTTGAGAAATCCTTATCCAGGTATGCTCATTTTATACGTACCCATAACGAAGACATTGGGACCCATTTGTATGAATGTGTTGAAGGTTCGAAAGAAATACGTGCTTTTGGACTCGAAAAGTGGGAGCGTAAACGAAATGCGGCCATGTACAAAGGATTAGTGCATGCGAGTACGAAAGAAACATTGTTCCAAATGTTCTCAACACAGACGACTTTAATTGTCATTAGCTTAATTGTGGTCGCTATGTATGGCATTGGAGGATTTTTGGTTAACGATGGCGTGCTGAAGGTCGGTATGCTCGTTGCGGCTGCGGCTTATTTAAATAATGTACTTCATCCTTTACGTGCAATTAATCAAACGATTACACAAGTCAAACAAGCAGAGGTAGCGCTAGAACGTGTGCAGGAGTTTTTCAATGTTCCAGTCGAGCATGCGCAGACTGTTTCTGAATTAAATGGAGTCATTCGTCGAGAGGGTGGAAGTAGACCAGCTATTGAATTGGACAATCTATCGATCGTACTCGAAAATAAACCGATTATCGATAAGATGAGTTTGACCATTCAAAGAGGCCAGACAGTCGCCATCATCGGAAGAAGTGGTTCGGGGAAATCTACTTTATTTTACTCGCTTGTTGGTTTCCATGAACCTAATGAAGGGACTATTACATTGCTAGATCAGCGGCATGAATTGCTTTCACGAAGTCAGCTTCAAGAACAAGTTGCCATTGTTTTTCAAGAGCCGTTTCTATTTCCAGGTACGATCTATGAAAATATAGCGCTGGGCAAGGAGACAGTAACTGAAGAGGAAGTTATGGAGGCGGTGAGAGCCGTTCGCTTGGATGATAAAATTGCTTCACTTGCAGACGGAATTCACACGCATATTTACCATAAAGGCTTTCAATTGTCAGGAGGGCAAAGGCAGCGTATCGGTATTGCTAGGGCATTGGTTAAAGATGCAGACATTTTAATATTGGACGAGCCTACTTCTGCACTTGACGTGGAAACGGAGCGGCATGTTATGGATAAGCTGCGTGCTCGTGCATCGAATAAGACGGTATTATTTTCTACCCATCGTTTGCAGACGGTAGCCGAAGCCGATGTAATCGTAGTTATGGATGCAGGGCGTGTCGTTGAGCAAGGAAGTCATGAAGAACTTATGCAACGAGGACAACTTTATTTCGAATTGCTTACGACGTATCGTCAGGAAGACTTGTCCGAATCTCGTGAATTGGAGCGTGTGTGATGAATACAACAACGCTGAAGTCATGGTTGCAATCACATCGCTGGAATGAGGAGGCTGGTGTCTACGAAACAGACAATGGCAATGTAACTAACTTTCTCAGTTATAAAGACATGATTCACGAAGCGGAGCAGTGGGCTTCTGGCTGGAGGAAAGAGCTGGGGGCTGGCGATTCTCCATTTATTGCTTTGGTGTGGATGGATCAATCGATTTACTCACTAACATCTTTATTCGCTGTTATATTAGCTGGCGGTATTCCCGTTCCGCTTCATGAGTATACCGTTCCTGATGAAGTGATTCGCATAGTGAAGTGGATGGAGCCTGATCTCATCATTTTACCTAGTTCGAAGCTGCAGCATATGGGTGGTGAGCTTCAACTTATGGACAAATGCAAGAGATGTCACATTATCGAAATTGATGGGAAAGATCGCTGGCATATTTATGGTGAGCCAAAGGTTCATCTTGAGAGGGAAGGCATTTCTTCACAATTAAATCAAACAGCTATTATTTTCCTATCATCAGGTTCAACGGGTCTACCTAAAGGAATTATGTTAAGTGATGCCAATATGATGGCCAACTTGAGGCAAATTCAAAGCGCTGTAAAGCTAGGGGCCAAAGATCGCGTTCTATTATTTAAATCATTAGGTTATAGCTCAACGTTTACAGGCGAATTATTGCTGGCCATGTTTGCTGGAGCATCTATTTACTTATGCTCGATTCGGCATCCACTTGAACTGATCCGATGGGTAGATAAGCTGCAAATTACTTATGTTTGTACGGTGCCGGCGCTTATCACTGCTTTGGACAAAAATCGCTCATGGTCATTCCCTTCAATGGGCAGTTTGATGAAATTACTAATTATCGGTGGGAAATCGGCACATAACACCGTAGAGTCACTCCTCCTCAGATTACCGAGTACGCAAATTATGCTTTGTTATGGTTTGACAGAAGCAGCACCAAGGGTGTGTATATTTACGTTGAATGATGCACCCGATAAAGCGGGAGCATCAGGGCTTCCATTGGATGGTGTTGTTTTGCAGATTCGGGATGATTCACAGGAAGTAGAGGCTGGGACTACGGGGGAAATTTATGTACAGGGCCCTAATGTCATGCTTGGCTATTATAAGGATGAAGTGCGCAGTAAAGCTGTGTTAACCGAACACGGATTAAGGACGAATGATATTGGTTACGTGGATGATGATGGGTATTTATACGTGACAGGTCGTGTGGACAATGCGATGAATGTAGGCGGTCATACCCTTTATCCAGAAGCGATCGAGCTCGTGCTGTCCATCCATCCGATGATAGACGAAGTAGCTGTGCTATCTATTGAAGATGTGAACTGGGGAGAGAGAATTATAGCTTTGGTCGTTTGCAATCCAGAAAATATCGGTGAACAGGAATTGCATTCATATTGTCAGCATAAGCTTCAGCCGGCTCAACGCCCAAAAGAAATTGTAATCGTCCCTACGATTCCCAAGACGAGAAGTGGAAAAATTAATCGCGCAGTGCTTAAACCATTGTATTTGGAGGTACATCATGACAAATACGTCCATTGATTCTATTCAAACTAAGGTTGTTCATGTAATCGCGAAAATAGTAAAAAAGAATGCAGAGAACATTGTGGATGATCATCAGTTAATTGAAGATTTAGGACTCGATTCTTTGTTATTTCTTGATCTATTGGCTGAATTGGAATCGGAATTTGGCTTCGAGCTATCTATTGATGATTTCGATCCTGAGTATTTTCATTCTGTTCGCTCAACGGTGGTCTTTGTGAAAGATCGAGTGCCGGCATGAGTCATTCGAGCCTCGTTCCGATCGTAGAACAGTTAAAACATGAGATTGCTCATCAAGTTCCTTACTACTTCCCGTGGAAAGGGGAGGGATTTGCGTTTCATGACCTCCCATTTTCCAATAAGCAACTGATCAATAAGCATCGAGATCAGCTCGAGCGTATGCCTCAAGGCAAAATATATGACTCCTACACATCTGGGACGACAGGTATTCCTTATCGCTGTATTCGATCGGCAGAAGAGCAGTGCAAGCTGTCGGCTGCGATTTTTCGCAATCGACGGCGTTGGGGAGTGCCACTTCGCCACCGGATGCTGCTATTAAGTAATCGCATGAGTGATGAGCCGAAAATGATGCAGCACTATGTACAGCAAATGAGCGCGCAGCAGCCTCATTTTATTCAAGGGCGTTTTTCATCCCTATTTCAGTTGGCTCAGTACATGAAAGAACAGCAAATCCAACCTCCGCCAGGCTTGTTATTTATCCAGAACTGGGGAGAGTCGGTTATACCATCACAACGAGCATTTGTAGAATCGGTCTTCGGTGTACGTTTGGCTGACTATTACGGATTAGAAGAGATGTGGCTCATTGCATTTGAAGCCCCTGATGGACGATTTATTGTAGATGAGCAGGTTGTATTCGTAGAAGTTATTGATCCTGATACACTTCAACCGGTTGCTGATGGAGAATACGGAGAAATTGTTGTAACTTCACTCGTAATGCGAACAGTACCCTATATTCGATATCGAACAGGTGATATCGGGAAAATATGGAGAGATGAACATTCGGGAGGTTTGTGTATCCATCTGATGCCGATGAGAATGTCACAAATTATTCTGCCTAATAGACAAGTGAATGCAGCATTTTTTCGATATTTCGATAAGTTTTTTTATGATTTGTTTCAGCAGCAAAGCATTCGTCAATTTCAGATTGTGCAAACTGCCTATACTTCTTTTACGCTCCGAGTTGCAGCGGATGAACATGTTCAGCTCGAGCATCTAGAAAAAAGTCTGCACACACTACTTGGCAACTTTTTACATATTGAAGTGGATGTTTCGATCGAACGGGTATCTCGTATTCTTTCAAATTCCGAAAGTGGAAAGGTCCCTTTTTTCGTTACACAAGTACAGGTACAAACAGAGCAGGCGGAGAGGGGAGTAGTGGTATGAGTAAAATAATGCCATACGGTGAAGTGAATCCTTCCCATCTTATAAAGCTTGGAGCTTTGGAGTGTGCAATGTCTTCTATTGCAACTTCGCTGAAATTGATAGGTAGGGATCCTAGTCGGTTGTTAATGCATTATTGGAATATGACTTATTATCGTGACGTCCTATATGCAGGACGAAATGTGATGAGGAGCAGGATCGAAACGTTTGGGGATTGCAGTTTGCAATTTCTAATTTGTAGAGGAAGCCTGCTTGAGATGCAGCAGCATTTTAAAAATGGCTGTTTATTTTTGTATCAATGCAAAGCGTCAAAGCTGCCGTTCTTTCCACGTAATATGCTGAACTTTGAAGCAAATGGATTTGACCATTATGTATTAGTTTCTGGATATGATGAAGATTCAGATTCTTTTTGCGTAACAGATCCTATATGTGAACATATTGGGTTAGTTACTCGACAACAGTTAGAAGCAGCGGCAATGGTTGAGCAGCAATATTATTGCTTTACGATACAGCCATTTGAAGCAGGGGTGAATCAGCCATCTTCCCAGTATGATGATTCTGTACTCGTAAGTAAGTACTTTACGATGCATTATGATGCACAAGCGTTCGATCAATTTATTGACCATTTGCATGTCGGGAGAGAATGGGACAGTTCACAACGAAAACTATGGACAGAGCGAAACATATTGTCTATCGCTTCTCTCATTAAAATGAGAACGATCGTATGGGGGTATATGACGCAGCTTCAGAGCATCCCAAGCGGTGCAGAGGAAGCGCTGCAAATTCTGCATAAGCAAATAATTAAGCTATGGAACGGCATTAGCTTCCTGCTATTGAAGTATAAGATGAATGATGATGCTGCGATTATTAATAGAATTGATGAGCTTGTTCAAGCGGTAAGAAAAGAAGAAGCGGCGTTTATGCAAAACATTATATCTCAAGAGGTGTCTTCATGAATGTATCGGTGTGCACGATATCGTTTAGGCACATGCTCCTGTCATTTGCAGATATTGCTCAATATGTTCATGAGCAGCAATTTCAGGCGATTGAATTGTGGGGGGTTCATGCAAAGTCACTTTCCCAAGGTGGAGCAGCTGTAATCGAACATTGTCTCTCTTTATTAAAGCTTTATCATATTGAGATTTCTATGATTAGTGACTATATAGATGTCTCACCACAAGTTGATAGGAATGCCTCGATACTGAAATGTGATGAACTTATCGCATTAGCTCATCAATTTGGCACGAATAAGATTCGTACTTTTGCGGGCAAAGCAGCTAGCCAATCGGTGAATAGCCATGAACGAGAGATGATCGTGAATCATCTTCAGATTATCGGAAATCGCTGTGCGGCTGCAGGCATCATGCTTCTAATAGAGACGCATCCTTATACACTTGCTGATCACACAGAGTCAACTTTGCAGTTGATGAAGGAAGTCCGTCACGATGCAGTGAAAGTGAATTTGGATTTTCTACACTTGTGGGAAGCGGGAGATGATCCATTGGCAAGCTATGGACAATTGCAAAATTGGGTCGAAAACTTTCATTTAAAAAACATTACATCCCTTGATAATTGTAAAGTTTTTGATTCCAACAATGTGTATGCGCCAAGCGGTAGTCGTTATGGCATCGTTCCGCTATCTGATGGTCAAGTGGATTACACTTCGATTTTACGAGCGATTCATAAATCGGGTAAAAATGCTTCTCTGGAATGGTTTGGTGATGATCCGCTTCGTTACTTGGCTCAAGACAGACAATGGATACAGCATATTGTCTAAACGTCGCTGTCTTGTCTAACGGAAATAAGCAACTAATAGATTAGAATATAAGGAGATAAAAATGATGAATGATAGAATTATTCAAGCGCTCAACACAGCAAGTGCTCAATATGGGACGCCCTTCTATTTGTTCGATGAAGCTCAACTGAAGTTGGATTATGAGCAGCTACGCAATCATCTACCATCATCTGTGTCTTTGTATTATTCTATGAAAGCAAATCCGAATCCGGTCGTTATTCAGCATTTGCTGAAATGGGGTGCACAATTGGAGATTGCTTCAATTGGTGAGTTTCATCGTGCCATTGAGCTAGGAGCGGATGTGGCGAGTATCGTATTTACAGGGCCAGGTAAGACGGTTGAGGATATGGAAATATGCTTGCGTAACGGAATCGGAATTATTAACGTAGAGCATTTGCAAGAGTTAGCTGTCGTAGAGCAAGTTGCTGCTAAACTTGGTATGATCGCATCGATAACACTGCGTCTGAATTTAAGCCTTGATTCAACAGGCTCTAGGATGGCGGCAGGCGGTGGTGCAAGTCCATTTGGCATTGATGAGGAATGTATAGAAGAAGCCGCTTCTATTATTAATAAGTGCGAACATCTTAAGCTTGTTGGTATTCATACCCATCAAGGCACTCAAAACTTTAGTATTGAGTATTATGAACAAGCAACTGAACGGATGCTGTATTGGTATCGTCAGCTTCATCAAGTTTATCAGTTCCAGCTTACTACACTTGGTCTTGGTGGAGGCTATGGAGTTCCGACATTTATTGAGGACGAACCATTTTCAATTCAATTGTATGAGCAAATGCTGCGGCAGAAATTGAATGAAAATGCAGATCTTGAAATCCCAAATGTGTTTATTGAATCAGGACGTTATATCGTATCGCGCATGGGCTATTTTGTGTCAAGTGTGCTGTATGAGAAACAATCAAAGGACAAAAATTATTTGATTATTGACGGTGGGACGAATCAACGTACTGGTCTCGGAAGGACATTTAAGAAGCCACTTCCACTGCTAAAAGTATCAGCCGATGGGCAGGTGGAGATTTCTGGCGAACAACCCGATTCCACCTTGTATACCGTAGTAGGTCCACTGTGCACACCTATGGATATTATGCAAAGCGGTGTTGATTTTGCAGAGGTCAATCAAGGCGATTTAATTGTATTCTCTAATTCTGGTGCGTATGGACTTACCTATGCCAATGTCCATTTTTTATCACATCGTCTACCGCCGGAACTGCTGCTCACACAAGATGGCACTTTGCGAGACATTAGTTTGATCAGTCCGTTGAGGGAGGAGTCGATGTTGCGATGAACCATTATATCCATGATCTGCTGGATACAGCGGCATCTCGTTATCCAGACAAAGCGGCTATCCTTTCAGAATCTTCTTCATGGAATTATATTGAATTGCAGCAACGAAGCAGTCATTTATGTAGATGGTTGAAATCGCAAAACGTACAAGTTGGAGACCGTATTTTATGTGCAATGCCGAACAGCAGCTTCGTACTTGCGGCACTGTTTGCTGCCTCTCGCCTTGGTGCTATATTTGTTCCGATCCATGAAGAATTGAAGAGCAAAAACTTATCCTATATCGTAAGTGATTGTGAACCGAACATTATTTTTGCGGCACCAGCAACAGCCGAATTGTTGGGCTCTCCTCAATCGACTGTCGTGATATTGGACACAGCTGATGAGGCATCTTTATGGGATCAGTTTGGTCTAGAGTACGAGCCGTGTGAGCTAGCAACTGGAGATCATGGATTAGGCTCACAAAGTGACGTGAAAGTAAACGTGGATCAGCCTGTTTTGTTCATTTATACGTCTGGAAGTACAGGCAATCCAAAAGCGGTTATCTCCACTCATCAACAGGTTCTGTTTGCTGCCTCTTCCATTCAGCAATGTTTACAGGTGCAGCATGAGGATATCATCGGTAACTTTTTGCCACTCTCCTTTGACTATGGACTGTATCAAATGTTTCTAGTCTGCTATGAAGGAGCTACATTAGCCCTAGGTCATAAAAAGGATATTGGCCCACTGTGGCTGAAAAAGCTCTATGCCTGGGGAGTTACAGGACTTCCGCTGATGCCGGCAATGGCTGACGGTTTGTTGAAGTTGTCACAAAGACGAGGTTCACAACTTCCTGCTTTACGCTTTGTAACCAATACAGGAGCAGCTTTCCCATCCTCCTATGTAGATTCATTAAGTAATTTGTATCCGGCTTGCAGTATATTTTTGATGTATGGGTTGACGGAGTGCAAGCGAGTTGCTATTTTACCTGCTGAAGAAGCTCGGGTGAAGGTTGGTTCTGTTGGTAAGCCGATTCCTGGTACAACATGCAAAGTGATAAATAAGGAGGGCGTTGAGGCAGCGCCATTTGAAATAGGTGAGCTTGTCGTTAGTGGTCCTCATGTCATGGCGGGATATTGGAAACTAGCTGAGCTTACGGCTAAAAGATTCAGTATAGCTAAAGAGACAGGTGAACGGCAATTGTATACAGGCGACTTTTTCTATGCAGATGAAGATGGTTATCTCTATTATCAGGGCAGGTCTGATGATGTTTTTAAACAGCAAGGGTATCGTGTGAGTGCAATTGAAATTGAGGAGACAGCGGTGAGTCATCCGAATGTTCGGATGGCTATCCTATTGAAGCCTGATGAACAGTATGCAAGCGTGCTTGCTGTTACAGGAGAGGTAGAAGAGAGAGAACTGCTGCTGTTTATGGCAGAACAACTGGAGTACTATAAGCTGCCTGAACGCATCGTTGTTCTGGATGCTCTTCCTACTACTTTGAATGGCAAAATTGATAAACAGGCACTCAGATTATTGCTAGAAGCAATTGAGATTCGGACAACTTAGATAAATATAGGTACGTAGAACTGCTATTAAGGTGAAGAAATACATGTGAAATAGTTAATATGGACTCTTAGACGGTTTATAGAATAGTTCTATAGTCGTTCTATAAGGGTCTTTTTTTGTTAAGGTGCACAATTTTATTTGGATAGTAGATAATTTTATCCCTCTGCTGTCGAATTATCATCCTTACAAGTATTAACATCGCGGTTTATAATGAAAGCGTATTAAAAAACCTTAACAAACTTTAAGGGAGGTCATGAGATGAAAAAAGGTCTAGTTCTACTAACGACACTTTTGTTCATCGCTACAACTGCATTGACGGGTTGCGGCGGAGGCGCTAAAGAGAGCGGTTCTTCAAACGGCACAACTACGCCAGAAACAAAGACAGAGACAAAGACAGAAACGAGCAGTGAGCCATTTGATTTGAAGCTTCGCCATACGCAAGTAGGGGAGTCCAAGAAAAACCGCTTTAACATTCTTCAAGACGTAGTTAAGAAAACAGAAGGTGAAATTGCTGGTTTGTCCGTCAAGTTGGACGGTGTTGAATCAGAAGTTAACCGTAAAGAGAAACTACGCGCGGAGATGACAAACGGAGATCCACCTGATATTTTCGACGCTTTTGGTAGCCCGGACGTTAAGCTTTATGCTGAGAACGGACTAGTTGCTGATATCGCTCCAATTCTTGACGAGTTGGGTATTAAGGACGATTTCCTATCCCATACGCAATGGGAAAAGGATGGTAAAATTTACGGTTTGCCGGTAGGAGCTTCTATCGAAGGCTACTTCTATAACAAAGAATACTTCGAAAAGAACAAAATCGAAATTCCTAAAACATTGGCTGAACTAGAAGCTATCGCGGAGAAAGTGAAACAGGATGGCAAAATTCCATTCGCAATCGCTTCCAAAGATGCATGGGTTCCATTGATGACAACAAACAACTTGTGGACTTACTACGCAGGTGCTGATGTTACGAAAGGCTTCGCTAAAGGCGAAACAAAGTGGAACGATCCGAAAATGATCGAAGCGTTTGCTAAGCATGCTGACTGGTTGAAGAAAGGCTACTTCAAACAAGGTGAGCTTGGTCTTGAGTACGCTACACAACGTAACCAAATCATCAATGAAGAAGCAATCATGATGTACGATGGTTCTTGGGCTACATCTGTATTTGCTGACAAAGCTCAATCTGGTAAAATGCACGGAAAAGTTGGTTTCTTCATGATGCCTCCTCTTAACGCAGGCGATGGCTACAGCATCATGTTCGACTCTAACAACGGATATGCGTTCTCCCAAAAAGCAATTGATGATCCTAAGAAGCGTGAAGCTATCAAAGCATTCATCAAAAACTTGTACAATGAAGAAATGCAGCTTCGTGGCTTGAAAGAAGATGGAGTTATTCCTTCTATGAAAGTTGAACAAGCGAAGTTGAACGAAACAGCTAAAGGTAACGACTTGCTTGAAGCTATTCTAGCTCAAATGGGTGAAGTTAAGTACACATGGCCTGCGTTTGACGCTCTAGTACAAGCAGACGTGAACACTGCACTTAGCCAACAAATTCAAAAAATGATCAGCGGTCAAGCTACACCTCAACAAGTGGGCGATGAAGTACAAAAAGTTCAAGATGAGGCAATCGCTGCTGAATAATCTTTCATACAAAAAAGTAGAATAAATCTACTACAAGAGCACCGCCCTACTTAGCAGGGGGTGGTGCTCTATACATTATAGTCTGTTATTTCGGGATAGATCTCTCGATATTTGGAACGGACGGAGGGAAATCATGAACAAAGCACTTAGAAGTCCAATTACGTATTTCTTATTTTTGCTTCCAGCTCTTGTACTGTTCATTGCTTTCTTTATTTATCCTGTAATAGTAGCAATCTATTACAGCTTTACAAACTGGAACGGATTTGCAAACTATAAGTTTATCGGGTTCGATAACTATATACGAGTGATGAGCAAGGCTGATTTCTGGGCATCAGTCAAAAATAACGGATTCTTTATCTTATTCTCATGCTTCGTCCAAGTTCCGTTAATTATTTTCTTCTCACTGCTCATCTCCAATGTCAAGCGTTTGAGAGGTCTATATAAGACGGCAGTGTTTATGCCATCTGTTATGTCTACAGCGGTAATCGGAATCTTGTGGGGATTCATTTATGACCCGGATGTCGGTTTGTTGAACAAGATTTTGGGAGTGTTTGGCATAGATCCGATCATGTGGTTGTCCGATGAAAAGTGGGCAATGATCGCAATTCTTATTACGAACGCTTGGCAGTGGACCGGATTCTATATCGTTATGGTGTTGGCAGCAATCCTCTCTATTCCTAAAGAATTAGATGAAGCTGCTATGATTGATGGAGCAACAGGTATTCAACGTGCTCTCAGAATTACAGTTCCATTGATTATGCCAATCGTTTCGGTAGTTATCATGCTTTCCATTGCTGGTGCAATGAAAGCAGCTGATATTATTATCGTAATGACAAAAGGTGGACCTGCTGGTTCCACAGATGTTATGACAACGTATATGATGAAACACTCGATTGCAAGCTTTAAATACGGTTATGGTTATAGTATTTCAGTCCTTATTTTCATCTTCACGCTCCTCATTACGCTTGCATATCAGTTCTTGATTGCACGTAGAGCAGAAAGGATTGAATACTAATGATTAAACTACTAAAGAAAAGTGTAAATCATATCTTTCTACTAGGGTACTTGGTTGTTATTTTATTCCCATTCTTATTTGTTCTTTTCTCTTCTGTAAAGACAGATAACGGGGCTATTTCAAGTAATCCATTCGGTATTCCGACGGAATTCGCTTGGGACAATTATGTAAAAGCTTGGGTTAATGCAAATATCGGGGGATATTTCTGGAATAGTTTGTGGATTTCAACGGTAGCTACAATAGCTACACTGATTATTGGCTCACTCGCATCTTTTGCAATTACTCGTATGCGTTATAACAAGCTCAGTTTCATTACTTTCCAATTTATCTTATTAGGTTTGTTGATTCCAGGAAATGCATTGCTGTTGCCGATATATGGTATTCTTAAACAGCTTGATTGGTTGAATACACCAATGGCGTTGCTTCTTCCTTACACAGCGTCAGCAATTCCGTTTACGGTTATTATATTGGCAGCGTTTATGCGATCTATACCTTCAGAAATTGAGGAAGCAGCTGTTATCGACGGATTGAAAGCACCTGGTATTTTTGCTAGAGTCGTGATGCCGTTGAGTGTACCAGCATTAGTAACCGTATTTATCGTAAACTTTATGAGTAACTGGAATGAGTTCTTGCTTGCTAACTACTTCCTAAGTGATGATACATGGCGTACATTGCCAGTAGGTATGGTAGGTTTCCGTGATGCTTACAATACGAACTATGCTCAAATGAGTGCTGGTATCGTATACAGTGTCGTACCTGTAATGGTCATCTATGCATTCTTGCAAGAGAAGATTATTGAAGGTCTAACAGCGGGCGGCGTAAAAGGATAAAAAAAGTTGAACATAATCGAATAATACAAGTGAATTGTTCTCTATGGCGTGGTAAACTGGAAAAGGTTCGTCACAATAATAGAGACTAAAGGGGTAGTGAGAAGAATGAACTTACGTTATAAATTGTTTAGCGGCTTTGTTCTTCTTATCATTATCCCTTTATTTTTATTGGGGACGATAACGTTTACAATTACGTTTAAAATGATAGAGAAGAAGTACAGTGAACAGACCGAATTCTCTATGCAGGCGATGGGACATAGCATTCGATCCGTATTTAAGGAAGTCGAGAAAATTATTGATAACGGAATAGCCAATAATATTTTTCAACTTGCGTTAATTTCTCCGAATGTGAAAGATCAAGACTTAGTTCGGGCGGAAGAGACAGAAGCTAGTAAAAATAGTAGCAGCGGGACTGAGTCGGTTCAGCCGCCATTAAAAGTTACCGATTTAAAAGGGATTGACTATTTGGAGATGAATAACCGTCAGCAGGTGTTTCGGCGGTTGTTGTTCAATCATCCTTCCATTAGCTATGCCTTTTTGTATAATTTAAAAGGCTATACATATTATCCAGGGTCAGGTTATACTGACATTATCCCAATATTCGCCAAAGAAAACTTTAAAACGATGCCTTTCGAAGAATTTATCAAGCATCCTATCTATGATGAGGTAATGAATAGTAAGGGGTCACCTGTTTGGCTTGGACCAAATGAAATACCTGAGCTGACTGGGTCTGAGCAAGTGTTTACACAAATTAAAGTTGTTAAGGATTTGTATACGCTCAAAAATTTAGGGGTCCTTATCGTTCAAGTAAACGACTGGGATATCGAGACGTTTTTTAATAACTTTTATCATGTGGAACAAATGAGGAATTCTAGATTTTTCATCGTGAACGAGAATGGGCTAATATTGTTCGATAATGAAAAGAGATTGAACGGTAACAAACTCCCTAATTATTTGGATAAGCCGTTGGAGATGAAGGAAGGCTATCACAGTTACAAAGACAAGTTTAATGATCAGGATAGTGTTCTTTCTTTTTATGAGATTCCTGAATACGGTTGGCATTTAGTATCTGTCCGTTCATGGAACTCCTTATCCAATGAGATGACGGAATATATTAAATGGGTATCGATTATTATGCTTATTTGTATGCTGGGTGCGCTGCTATTTCTATTTTTGTTCATGAATCGGGTTACGAAGCATATCGTTCGTACGGTTAGATTTATGAGGAGAGTAGAAGAGGGCGACCTTCAAGCGCGTGTGGATGAGGAAGGGCAAGATGAGCTTCGCTTGTTATCACGTGGCTTCAACCGTCTCATTGATAGAGTAACTGATTTGCTAGAGCAGGTGAAGCAGGAACAACAGCAGAAAAACAAAGCAGAAATGAGAGTGCTTCAAGCTCAAATTAAGCCGCATTTTTTATTTAATACACTAGAATCGATCAATGTGCTAGCTATACAGAATGAAGGGCGCAAAGTTAGTCATATGGTACATAGATTGGGGAATATATTGCGTATTAGCATTCAGGACAAAGAAGAGATTACCATTCGTCAGGAACTTGAGTACTTAATGAGCTATTTAGAAATACAAAAGTTCCGCTTTGAAGATGTATTTAATTTTGAGTTCGATGTTCCTGAGGAATTAATGCACTGTATGATTCAAAAATTAACGCTGCAGCCGCTTGTCGAGAACTGCATTCAACATGGATTTGATGGCATCTCTTATACAGGTTTAATTCGTATATCGGCATGTTCGATTGATGGAAGAATAATATTGAGAGTAGAAGACAACGGAATAGGAATTTCCGCAAAGCAATTAATGCGGTTCCAATATATGCAAGATGATGATTCGAAATCACTTATTCCGCAAGAAGAAAAGGCGCTAAATATGGAACGCCGTGGTTTAGGTGTACGAAGTGTGGCTGACCGTATTCGCATTCAGTATGGAAGTCAATATGGGCTAATTATTTGTTCGGCTCCTGATAAAGGAACGATCATACAATGTACAATACCGAGATATGAGCAGGGTGAGAACAAATGAGTGTGAAGGCTATTTTAATAGATGATGAAGTTCCGATCCTAAACAACTTGAAAATTGTGCTTCCGTGGGAAAATATGCAAATTCAAATTGTTGGAACTGCTCGTAATGGAGTAGAAGGGCTGAGCCTTGTCCGAGAGCATGAGCCTGATTTGATTCTATGTGATATCCGAATGCCAGTAATGGACGGGATGGAGTTCCTGAAGGAAGTGAGGCAGCTGGGCGGAGAGGTCGAAGTGCTCATGCTGACTGGATATCAGGAATTTGAATATGCTCGTATTGCACTCCAACATAGTGTAAGAGATTATATTTTGAAACCTATTAATTATGAAGAGTTAGAAAATACAGTACGTAAAGTTGCAGACATTATACGCAATCGGAAGATGGAGAAGAAGATGGCTGAGCGCCGTTGGGGCAAAGTTATCAGTCTTGCGTATGAGAAGATGATGTTTGATGTAATTATGGGCTTCTCTGCTGGTCATCCAAGTTATTTTACTGTCGATGATAAGGATCAGGCTGACCAGCTTGTATATACGGTCTTACTAGTGGACTTAGATCAATACGCGCAGCAGACGGTTTCTTGGAGTGACAATGAGCGCAGATTGTGGAATTTTGCTGTACGAAATGTTTTACAAGATGCATTGCAAGGTGATGAATGGCTTAAGTATGCTGTACTCCAAACCCGTGAAGGTGAATGGTGTATCCTGGTTCAATTTTATAAAGACCGCTTCGAAGTGGAAGAAAAAGATGTGGCGAATTGGTCTTCCATGATTCAAGATGCGGTACGCAATCACATTAAGTTTACGGTTAGTCTCGCATGGGATTCTGGTCCTGTGCCGATGACGGGCTTATCGAGTACGTTTAAGCGTCTTCAGCGCGTCCTGCTTCTCCATCCTGATGATGAAGTCCTTGTCTCGGTTGACGAGAGCTCTATCGCTCGACAAGCTGCATCTGTATCGCAGTGGCAGCCCGTTGAGGAAATCGTATCGGGGATGAAGCAGAACGATAAAAAGAAGATAGAGCAGGGCCTTGCAGCGCTTCAATCCAGTCTGTTACAAATGTCAGAGCATTCAATTGTACGAGCTGAGAAGTTCCTTCATTACGTTATCATTCATCTATTGAGGGAAATGCGTGAATTGGAGCTGCTTAGTAAGCAAGAAGAAGAACAGGCATGGGAGAGGCTTCAGCACTGTGTAAGTGTAAAAGATTTAATGATCGTTATTTCGCAACTTGTTGTACAGACGAAGGAACATGCGATGAATAAGAAGTCTAGCGAGTTAATGATGATTGCCGCTAAAGACTATATCCAACGCAATTTAAGCTCCGACATTGGCATTGATGAGATTGCTGACTATTTGGGCATAAGCTGTAGTTATTTTAGTTTATTGTTCAAAAATTATTATAGTGAGACCTTCGTTGAGTATGTAACCAAACAGCGCATGGAACTAGCAAAATCCATGCTGCTCATGACCGATAAGAACATCACCCAGATTGGCAGCTTGGTCGGATATTCAGAGCGTCGATATTTCTCCAGAGTATTTCAGAAATATACGGGGCTTACACCTTCTGAATATCGTGAGAAAGAAGCTCAAAGTTCAAGTGTATAAACTACAAAAATATATTATTTCATAAGGATGGGATTCATTATGAATATTAGTGAACTAACGCTGGAACAAAAAATCGGTCAAATGGTCATGTGTGGATTTAAAGGATTAGAAGTTGACGAAGACATTACGACATTAATTGAGAAGCATCATCTTGGGGGTATTATTTATTTCCGTCGTAATTTAGATAACAAAGTGCAGACTTGCAAGTTGTCACGTGATTTGCAATTAATTTCAAAGAAGCAGACGGAAATTCCACTCTTTATCTGTATTGATCAAGAAGGTGGAATGGTAGCTCGTATAGACTGGGATGATGTTACATTAATTCCTGGAAATATGGCTGTAGGTGCAACGCGCGATGCACAGCTGGCATATGATGCAGCTCGTATTTGCGGTGAAGAGTTGCTGAAGATGGGTATTAATATGAACTTTGCTCCAAGTGTTGATATTAACAACAATGCAAAAAATCCAGTAATTGGGGTGCGTTCGTACGGTGAACGTCCTGATTTGGTTTCACAACTTGGTAATGCTCAAATTCGTGGTCTTCAGGATGCGAATGTATCTGCTACAGCGAAGCATTTCCCTGGACATGGAGATACTGCTGTTGATTCGCACCATGGGTTAGCTTCTGTAGCTCATGACGAAGAACGGTTGACGAATTTGGAACTGGTACCTTTTGTGCAAGCGATCTCTGCAGGTGTTGACCTGATTATGACAGCGCATGTTATGTTCCCTGCATTTGAACCTGAAGAGCGTCCAGCTACTGTATCACGTCGCGTATTGACTGACTTGCTGCGTAATAGATTGCAATACCAAGGTATTATTGTAACGGATTGTTTGGAAATGAAAGCTATATCTGATGTGTATGGTGTTGCTGAGGGTGCAGTTATGTCAGTTGAGGCGGGAGCAGACGTTGTACTAGTTAGCCATAGATTCGCTGAACAGACAGCAGCTTTTGAAGCGCTTGTTGCTGCTGCTCGTGCTGGCCGCATTTCCGAAGCTCAAATTAACGCATCTGTAGAACGTATCCTTCAATTGAAGCAGCGTCGTCAAATGGACATATTGCCTGAAGTGACAGCTGACTTTGCTGAACAGTTTGCTACCGATGCTGCGAAGGCAGTTGTAGAGCAAATTTGTGAAAAGAGTATTACCCTTATTAAGGATGAAGGATTGCTGCCACTTCAATCTGAATTGAAGACGTTAGTTATTTGGCCGGAAGTACGTGAGCATACAGAGGTTGATGAGCCAATTGTGCAAAAGTACACAGTTGCTACAGGATTGGAACCATACCTTGGCGATGTTACCGAGTATCGAATTGGAACACAACCAGATGCCGATGCAGTTGCTGCGGCGATCCAATTCGCTGCCGACTATGAGCAAATTGTTATCGTTACGTATAATGCGGTATCCCAGCTTCATGCTGGGCAAGTTGAGATTGTAAATCAACTAGCGAATAGCCATGAACGGGTTATTGTAGCGTCGTCTCGCAATCCTTACGACTTGAATCAGTTTGACTCTGTGAAAACGTACTTGTGTTGCTACGAGAATCGTCCTGCATCGATGACGGCATTGGCAGAAGTGCTAGTTGGTCGTAAACAGGCGGAAGGCAAACTTCCTGTTACTATTAATGCTGACTATCCTTACGGATATGGATTAAACGATAGCAAGCAACCGATAGCTTAGTCGAATTTTTAGTCATACTGTTGAGGCCCGCATGACTGATGACATGCGGGCCTTTTTATGTGTGATTATTTTGCATAGGTGTAAAAAAGTGCTAGGTTAATAGACGTGATTCAGGTATAATAGTAGGCGTTGTTCTGTCAATAAAGGTAGAATGTGTCTTTAGACAAATGAGCATATTTATAGAAACTTTTCTATTCTTCGTGACGTCTATTACTATGTCTCCTTGAACAAGATGATCGGTCCAACGACGTTACGAGAGCAGACGAGGATTACTTTAGGAGTTAGGAGCGAAGGAATGAGTCATTTTAGATGGAAACGCACAATTGCTATGGCTTTAGTAGCGCTACAATGTGCTGCTGTGATTCCAGTAGCAAGTGCATTAGAGCAGAGAGAGATGAATGATACTACACAAGTTCAAACGTTTGAGTCGCAATCTGTAGATGGCTACCAATCGTCAATGGATGGACAAGACTCAAATGGTATGGAGCAAACGGGCAACAATGAAACTACTGAGGGCGGGGCAACGAATGGAGAAGCTGTAGACCCTAATGTCGACGGTTCTACAGACGCAGGTCAGCCTTCTGACGGAACAAGCGGTGATCCTAATGCAACGGATGGTTCAACGATTGAAAATCCGGGCACAACAGAACCGAAATCTGTCGAGCATAATATAGATACAACGATATATGGTTCAGATGTACTCGTTATTTTGGCTAATAGCAACGTCATGGTGCATAATAATGTGACCCATTATTCTAAAGAGCCAATTACGGTTAAAAAAGGTGTATCTTATATTTCTGTTCGTGGTTTAGTTGATCGTTTTGGCTTTCAGCTAGACTTCGATAATACAACGAAAGAAACGATTATTAAGCAGGGAGATCGCGAGCTGCGATATAAATCGAATTCAGATTTCTATCAAGTCAATGGCGAGTTGACCAAGATGAGCGGTGCTTCCTACTTGCAGAAAAATACGTTTATGGTCCCATTAACATCTGCCCTACAGGCTATGCAAATGAAATACAAGTGGGAGCAACATACTAAGCGTATTATTGTGCAAATGTCAGCTGCACCTGTAGCTAAGTTCAAAGTAAAACCTGAACATATTTTTGCAGGCCAGACAGAAGTTGTGGTTGAGAATCAATCCTTCCATCCGCGTGGTTTACAAATTATTGATTATGAGTGGACAGGACTAGAATCGTTCTATTCTGACGCAGGCCAGTATGTGATTTCACTCCGTGTGCTCGATGAAAAAGGAGTATGGAGTGAGCCGTACAGCGTTACTATTAACGTACAACCGCCTAATATGCCACCGGTTGTAGACTTTACAACGAATAAGAGTCAGTACAAGATGGGTGAACTGATCGAGTATTCGAATGAAAGTTATGATGATGAAGATGCGATCGATAAGGTAGAATGGACAAACAATAAGCAAGCGTTCTTTACCCCTGGGGAGCATCAGGTGACGTTGAAAGTAACAGACAAGCATGGATTATCAGCAGAAATAACGAAGTCTGTTACCATTACAAATGAAACCTTGTATACATTTGAGGAGTTCAATAAGATATATACGCAAGTCGGTCATGTATATCCACTTGATGGATCATCTATTCTTGGAATGAAGGAAATATTGCCACAATTGCGCCATGGTCAGCGTACATTGTATCGTTCGAATAGCCCTGAATCCATCGTACAAGATGGTATCCTTTATAAAGACCACATTGCAGGTGGAACTCGTATTCTACTCCATCATAAAAATGCGAAGTCTACTGATATCAAATTGTATGTTGTCGTTAAGAACGTTTCCGATGAAGATGCAGTCGTTCGAGTGGAGCGTGCGGGTACAGCAGGCCCGAGTCTACATCCTCAGCAGACAGGTAAAGCGGCAGCGCAGCGCTACTTCCAGTCGTTCCGTGAGCACGGCATTATCTCAGAGCAGACTTTGAAGCCTAAACAATCTGCACTTCTAATGCCTGAGATGAGCAGTAGAGCGATTAAGCCGCAGCAAGTATTCACGATGTATGCTGATTTCTTGGGAGACAATAACTTGGAATATAAAATTATTGCTCTAGATGCAAGTAAGGATATTTGGAAAGAGCTACCTAACTTGCAAATTCTCCCGTCAGATGGTACGCATATTCGTGGATCATTCAATAATGCAGACCGTACACTGACCGTCTCTGAATTAGTGGGAGAGGAATCTTCTCGTATTGTAATTGGAGACAACAAATCGGATAAAAAAATTGGCGGCTGGGATACAACTTCCAATAAAGATGTGGACAATGCAGGTAACTATGGAGTATTGTATCGTGTCGTGTTGGATCGTGTTGCTCCAAACACACTTATTGGTGTTAACGCCCGCGGTGGTCAGTACTCTGGCTCTATCTTGGTTAACGGACAGGAAGTTGGACTACCAATCAATGGTATTTTGAAAAATAAAGATGAAGCAACTCCGATATACCGTACTGGTGATCGTGAAGAGAAGGTCGAAATTTGGTTCACGCCAGCTGCGGCAAGTAATATGCCAGTGAATATATTTATGACACAGCTTCCTCCGAAGCGTACGTAAGGATACTAGTGAACCATTGTCAATGTAGCATACGATTATGTAAGAATATCAACTTTTTTTGGCATTAGGCCTTATAGATGTTTTTATCGCTATTGTTTATGTACGTTGAAAGACGCTGCAGTTTGCAGCGTCTTTCTTGCCGTTTGACAAGGTGTCAACCTTAACGCATTATAAAGATAGGGGGGACGAAGATGCTGAAGACTGAGCAAATGCTGCAAAAGATGTCGAGCCAAGGTTTACGGATTACAGAGCAGCGCCGCACATTAGCTACGCTCTTTGCTGAGACGGAAGGTTATTTGACACCGAAAGATGTATATGAATATATGGGACAACAATATTCAGGACTTAGCTTTGATACGGTATATCGCAATTTGCGTGTCATGCATGAATTAGGTGTACTGGAACAAGTTATATTTGAGGAAGGTATGAAATTTAAGGCGCATTGTTCGGCCAGTCACCATCATCACCATATGATTTGCTTGCAATGTGAGAAGACATATCCTATTCACTATTGCCCGATGCCTGCTTTAACGGATGTACCCGAGCGTTTTCAAGTTGTGAAGCATAAGTTCGAGGTGTTTGGGTATTGTGAGACTTGTCAATACAAAGAAGAGCAGGTGTAATAAGAATGAAACAAGCTAAGAGGTGGACTGCGGTTACACTAAAGGCTCCGATTCATTTCTATCGTCGCTTTCTCTCGCCGTTGAAGCCGCCTAGCTGTAGATTCTATCCGACGTGCTCGCAATACGCATTAGAAGCAATCGATGTACATGGTGCTGCGAAAGGATCATGGTTGGCAGTGAAGCGAATAGCTTGTTGTCATCCGTTTCATCCTGGTGGTTATGATCCTGTACCGCCTCGGCATAAAAATGAGAAATTGGGTTTATCTGAGCAAGTGGCTGAGTCTGAACATTCCCAAGATTCTGGGCATTCTAATTCATCCAGAGCTAATACGAACTAAAGTAGGCCAACATGGAATGGATGATAATTGACAGTGGACGCCGTTCAAGATATATTGAGTAATAATGTGTTCATTTGCAAATGTGAATATGTATATCCAATGCTGATGATGAGATGAGTACACTGTTGTGCTATTGCAGAGAGCCGGGAATTGCTGTGAGCCGGTATAGCTACACGATGGAAGATGGTCTCGGAGGTTCTGGAAGTGAGCAGGTATTCGCTCTTATGTTTATACATACAGTAGTGAAGACAAGTTAGCTTTCAGTGAGTCATTCCCATTACCGAATGCTGAGCTGCTGCATGCAGCGACAATGAAGCTGGCTAGTCCTACAAGCAAATGTTTGTAACGGATGCGTCAGAAATTTGGGTGGTACCACGTGAGGTTAACTCTCGTCCCAAGCGGATGGGGGTTTTTTTGTGTCCGCATAAGGTACATGCTTGTTGTGTGTTCTAACTTATATAGATATAGATGTAATTCAAGGAGGAAGTAATATGTCTAAACCTAGCAATACGTTCTACATCACTACACCTATTTATTATCCAAGTGATAAGCTGCACATTGGTCATGCTTATACAACAGTTGCAGGGGATGCGATGGCACGTTATAAGCGTCTCCGCGGCTTTGATGTGCGTTACTTGACTGGTACTGATGAGCATGGGCAAAAAATTGAACGTAAAGCAGCTGAAGCGGGAAAAACGCCTCAACAGTTTGTCGATGACATCGTCTCAGGCATCAAGGATCTGTGGAAAAAGCTTGATATTTCTTATGATGACTTTATTCGCACAACAGAAGATCGTCATAAAGTAGTTGTGCAGCAAATTTTTGATCAGCTTGTTGCTCAAGATGATATTTATAAGGGAACGTACGAAGGTTGGTATTGTACGCCTTGTGAATCGTTCTTTACTGAGCGTCAGCTAACAGATGGCAATTGCCCTGACTGTGGTCGTTCCGTTGAATTGGTGAAAGAGGAAAGTTATTTCTTCCGTATGAGCAAATACGCGGATCAACTGTTAGAGTACTATGAGAATCACGCTGATTTTATTCAGCCGGAATCTCGCAAAAATGAAATGATAAACAACTTCATCAAGCCAGGGCTTGAGGATCTTGCTGTATCTCGCACCTCGTTTGAATGGGGTGTAAAAGTAAAAGGTGACCCGAAGCACGTTGTTTATGTATGGATCGATGCGTTGTCCAACTATATTTCAGCGCTTGGATATGGTTCGGAAAATGCAGAATTGTATGAGCGTTATTGGCCAGCAGATGTGCATTTGGTAGGTAAAGAGATTATCCGTTTCCATACAATTTATTGGCCGATTATGCTAATGGCGTTGAAGCTTCCACTGCCTAAGAAAGTATTCGGTCATGGTTGGCTGCTTATGAAAGACGGTAAAATGTCCAAGTCTAAAGGCAATGTTGTTGACCCAGTCGTATTGATTGATCGCTACGGCTTGGATGCACTTCGTTATTATTTGCTTCGTGAAGTTCCATTCGGTTCGGATGGCAGCTTTACTCCTGAAAGCTTCGTAGAGCGCGTAAACTTTGATTTGGCTAACGATCTTGGTAACTTGCTAAATCGTACGGTTGCTATGATCAATAAGTATTTCGATGGTGTTATTCCATCCTACGAAGGAAAAGTTACTGCTTACGATGAGAGCTTGGAATTGTTTGCTGTTCAAACGGTTGATCGTTACGAAGAGGCAATGGAAAAGATGGAATTCTCAGTTGCATTGACGGCACTGTGGCAATTTGTAAGTCGTTCCAACAAGTATATCGATGAAACACAGCCTTGGACGCTTGCTAAGGATGAAGCGAAGCGTGCTGAGTTGGCTTCTGTTATGAATCACTTGGCAGAGAGCTTGAGAATCGTTTCAACGATGTTGCAACCGTTCTTGACGCAAACTCCAGCACGTATTTGGTCTCAGTTAGGTATTGATCAAGCATATGCGACATGGGAGCAGCTGCGTACATTCGGCGTCATTCCTACGGGTACGAAAGTAGAGAAGGGTGATCCGATCTTCCCTCGTTTGGAAGTGGAAGTAGAAGTAGCAGCCATTGCTGAAAGCATGAGTGGCGGTGTCAAGCAAGCAGAGGCTGCTAAGTCCGAACCTGCGGCACAGGCAGCAGATGCTCAAAAAGAAAACAAAGCTGTTGAAGCGGTAGAATTGAAAGAGGAAATTAGCATTGATGACTTTGCGAAGGTAGAGCTTCGTGTTGCACAAGTAAAGCATGCAGAGCCGGTACCTAAGGCGGATAAGCTTCTTCGCTTGGAGCTAGATCTTGGATTCGAGGAGCGTCAAGTTGTTTCTGGAATTGCCCAATACTATCGTCCTGAGGAGCTAATCGGGCGCAAAGTCATTGTTGTGACTAACTTGAAGCCAGTGAAGCTGCGCGGTGTCCTATCTCAAGGGATGGTACTAGCTGCATCTCATGAAGGTCAGTTAACGCTTGCTACGGTTCCCGATTCGATGCCAAATGGTGCAGTTGTAAAATAAGTTTGATTGAACAAACCATATAAAGAACCTCTGTGTTCTCTTCCGATTCGAAGAGAGACAGAGGTTCTTCTATTTTCAAATAAATGGGCATACTACGATATGCGTCTATAGCTGTAAGCAACAATCCTTCTTAATAGACATCATTTTTGGTTGACACATGTTAGGTAGGTGTCTATAATCTTAATAGTAATCATTACGAAAAAGAGCGAGCTACATTTTTGCTTGTTTATAAAGATGAAAGCTAACAGGTTATTTGGAGAGAGGAAGTTGTTCAGATGAAAAGAAGCAAGACTTGGTTGTCCATTCTGCTAGGAGCTATCATTATGTTGACAACTGCCTGCGGTAATTCGGCAGCAGTACAAATAGAGGAAGGAAAAGTGAACGTTGTTACGAGTTTCTATCCTCTCTATTATATGGCTAAAGAGATCGGCGGAGAGCATGTTAATGTGGTGAACTTAATCCCTTCTGGGGTAGAGCCTCATGACTGGACACCGAAAAGTGTAGATCTTCAAAACGTTTCCAAAGCGCAAATTATGCTGTATCAAGGCGCAGGATTCGAAGGCTGGATCGAAGATTTTAAAAATGGATTGGATAACAATTCTAAGGTGAAGCTAATTGAAGCAAGCAAAGGGGTTACGTTAATCGAGGGGACTAATGCTGAGGAAGAGTCAGGTCATGAACATGGTCATGATCATGGGCACAATGAAGAAGCAGAGCACCATCACGAGAATGAAGTAGGACACAGTCATGAAGGTGGAGTTGATCCTCATACATGGGTGAGTCCGAAGTCAGCTATCGTAATGGCGGAGAATGTAAAACAAGCACTTATTGATGCAGATAGCAGCAACAAATCCTATTATGAAGAGCGTCATAAACAACTTCATGATAAGCTTGTTGCATTAGATAAGCAATATGCTGATTCAATCAAACAAACTAGCAAAAAAGATATAGTCGTTTCTCACCATGCTTTTGGATATTTAGCACGTGATTATGGAATCCATCAGCATGCAATTATGGGTATATCGCCTAGCGCTGAGCCGCGGGCGCAAGACATTTTGCGTTTGAAGCAGCTTGTAGAGGAAAAGCAAATTAAATACATTTTCTTCGAGGAGCTTGTATCGGATACATTGGCGAAGACGCTGGCTAGTGAGGCGAATGTTGAAACGCTAGTGCTGAGTCCGCTAGAAGGATTAACAAAAGAGCAGGAAGCCGCAGGAGAAAATTATTTAACGCTGATGGAACGCAATCTTCAGCATTTACTCAAGGCACTGCAATAATAACTGGAAATGAATCGATCAAGGTGAATGATACGTATGTTATCATTCACCTTACATCGTTCGGATTAAGGAAGTGAAATGAGATGAGTGACAATCGTGCCTGTCATAATCAGGTCGTTACGCTAGATCAGCTTGGCTTTAAGTATGAGGATCAACATGTATTTCAAGATGTAAGCTTTGAAATTTATGAACGAGACTTTGTTGGTGTCATTGGTTCAAATGGTGCAGGAAAGACCACATTGATGCGCTTGATGGTTGGATTGTTAAAGCCGGCTGCCGGGGAGGTACGCTTATTTAATACCCCGATCCAGCAGTTCAAAGCTTGGGAGCGTATCGGGTATGTGCCGCAGAAAAATAATTTTAATCCGTTGTTTCCAGCAACGGTTATGGAAGTTGTTGAATCAGGTGTATTTAGCCGTAGTAAAATATTCCGTCGTCTGTCGCAAGCTGATCGTACTAAAATTGAAGATGCCATGAAAGTAATGCGGATCGAGAATTTGGCGAACAAGCGAATTGGTCAACTGTCAGGTGGCCAGCAACAGCGTGTCTTTCTTGCGCGTGCTATGGTAAATAAACCAGAGTTACTTATTTTGGATGAGCCTACAGTAGGAATCGATGCTGAGACTCAGCGTGATTTCTTTAATTTGCTGCAGCATTTACACGAGCATCACAACATGACAATTATTATGGTATCTCATGATATGGAGATGGTGAATGCATGGCTCGGAAGTGAACCTGTGCATCGCAGCGGCAAGTTTAGTTTTTATCGTAAGCATTCGCACGAGCAGGTGTGTCAGGAAGAAGACTTCGTACATGGTGTGTTCGTCTAAGTAAGAAGTTCTCGTTAGGAGTAGGAGACTAACTATGTTAATGGATTTAGTATCATCTCAATTTTTTCAACGAGCTCTAATCGGTGGGCTCTTAATAGGAATTACAGCTCCCTTAATGGGAATGTTCCTTGTATTGCGTAGATTGTCTATGATCGGGGATACGCTCGCACATGTAACGATCGCTGGTGTTGCATTAGGCTTCTTAATTAATGTGTATCCACTTGCAGTAGGCCTTATTTTTGCGTTAATTGGTTCAATAGCGGTGGAAAAGCTGCGTAAATCGTATAAGACATATGCGGAATTGTCCATTGCGGTCATTATGTCGGGTGGAGTGGCTCTAGCTTCATTATTTTTTACACTTGGAATGAGCTTTAATGCCAACGTGTCAAGCTATTTCTTTGGCAGCATATATACGCTTGCTCCTGTGGATTTGTATGTGATCGGTGGTGTCACCGTGATCGTAATTGGTTTTATGCTAGTCTTTTATAAAGAAATGTTCTTGCTTACTTTTGATGAAGATGCAGCTGCGGTAAATGGACTTCCTGTGCGTTGGCTAAATATAGCGATGACAGTTCTTACAGCTCTCGTTATTAGCGCAGCGATCAAAATTGTTGGCGCACTGCTCGTATCGGCTTTACTTACCATTCCGGTAGCTATCAGCTTACTGATGGCTCGCAGTTTCAAAAGGGCAATTATCGTATCCGTGTTTATCTCGGAAATAGCTGTTGTTGCAGGGTTACTCGTTGCAGGTGTTTGGAATTTGGCGCCTGGCGCGACGATTGTTTTGCTGCTAATCCTTGTCCTAATTGTGACAATGCTTGTACGTAAAGGAGTAAAGGTATAAACTGGATAGAGTAGTTCACATCATGTTTGAATTGTGGAGGCATATGCATGACGATTTCCATTGGCATTGCATTTTTAGCGGGGATAGCTTCGTTCTTTTCTCCATGCTGTTTGCCACTCTATCCATCGTACTTATCTCTCATTACAGGCATGTCTGTACAGCAATTAAAAGAGGAGCAATCGAAGCGGGAAGTACGTAAGAAAATATTGCTCCATACCTTATTCTTTATCCTAGGATTTAGCGTTGTATTCTACACGTTAGGATTGGTAGCGGGCGTATTCGGTTCGATACTTGTCCAATATCGTGAGCTGGTGCGTCAAGTCGCGGCTATTTTTATTATCGTGATGGGTTTAATGTTATTGGGGATTTTTCAACCCCAGCTGTTAATGAAAGAACGTAAATGGAACGTTGCTGGCAAACGTGGCAGTTATGGCGGTTCATTCTTATTCGGTATCGGCTTTTCGGCAGGATGGTCACCGTGCGTTGGACCTATACTTGGAGCCATACTTGGTTTGGCGGCACAAGATCCAGGCTCTTGGTTCTGGTTGTCGACCGTTTATGCCATTGGGTTTGCACTGCCGTTCTTCGTACTTGGCTTTTTCATTAGTTCAACACGTTGGCTTGTGAAATATTCAGGTGTACTTATGAAGGTTGGCGGAGTGCTAATGATTGTGATGGGGATATTGTTGTTTACAGATCAAATGGCGAGAATGAACGCTTGGCTGCAAGGGGTAACACCCGACTGGCTGTACAATTTAATGTAATTTGAATATCGGTAGCTGCAAGCTCGTTTTTATAGCATGCAGCTACTGCTATTTTGCTGGTGTAGCCAATTATATTTACATAGACTTGTACGTCATGAGGATTAAAAGGTAAATGCTAGCAGTGGTTGGTGGTTCAACTAAGGTTGAACTTACAGGGCAAACCATGTAAACTAGAAGAGCCTTTGTGGCAGAAGATGATGTTGAAGTGGAAAAGAGGGAAAATGATGCCAACACCCAGTATGGAAGATTATTTGGAGCGCATCTACAAATTAATCGATGAAAAAGGATATGCTCGTGTCTCGGATATTGCGGAAGGTCTAGAAGTACATCCTTCATCAGTAACGAAGATGATTCAAAAGCTGGATAAGGATCAGTACTTAATATATGAAAAGTACCGTGGCTTGGTACTTACTAGTAAGGGTAAGAAAATTGGCAAACGGTTGGTGGATAGACACCAGTTGCTGGAGGATTTTCTTACTACGATAGGTGTACAAGAAGACCTTATTTATCAAGATGTAGAAGGCATCGAGCATCATCTAAGTTGGAACTCCATTACTTGTATCGAAGCGTTAGTTGCATACTTCAATCAAGACCCTACTCGTGTAGCGGATTTGCGCCGAATACAGAGTGAATTAGATAATGATTCTTAAAGCATCTGTTTCTACCGAAACAGATGCTTTATTTTTGGCGTCTAAGTATATATAAGTTTGTATTTTATGAAATGGGAGAGTACAAATATGAATATCAAAAAACGTATAGTGGTTATTGCTTGTACAGCTGCTTTGCTGAGTACAGCGATTATGCCTATGCAAGCTTTTGCTCAGAAATCCAATGAAATTAAGATTTTGCTAAATGATCAACGTCTAAAAAGTGATGTTCCTCCTTACATTATTCCTTCCAAAAACGTGACGATGATGCCATTTCGCTCGATTGGGGAAGGGATAGGGGCTACAGTAGATTGGAATCCTGCTAGCAAGGAAGTGATGTTTGAGAAGAATGGCCGTACTATTGTTTTAAAGGAAGGCAGTGACTCTGCAATGGTAGATGGACAGCAGAAGTCGTTGGATGTAAGTGCTCAAATGAAGGCAGGACGAGTAATGGTTCCGCTGCGCTTTGTGAGTGAAAATTTAGGAGTTGCTGTACAGTGGGATGCTAAGTCACGCACTGTCGTTATGACGATGGAGGATGGCGAGGTCATTGAGATTCCAGCAGTGCGCGGTACATGGATATCGACGGTATACAATATTGACTGGCCGAGTGACCCACGTAAATCCTTCAATGCAGAGAAGCAGAAGCAGGAATATACAGCAATGTTAGATAAACTACAGCAAACCGGTTTGAATACCGTATTTGTTCAGGTCCGTCCAACAGCAGATGCATTCTATCCTTCAACAATGCTTCCTTGGTCAGAGTGGCTGACAGGCAAGCAGGGGAAAGATCCAGGTTACGATCCACTTGCCTTTATGATAGAAGAGACACATAAGCGAGGGATGCAATTTCACGCATGGTTCAATCCATATCGAATCAGTGTGCAAGGCGATGTAAATAAATTAGTTCCAACTCACCCTGCGCGCAAAAATCCGAATTGGGTCGTTAAGCATTCGGACAAGCTGCTGTTTGATCCGGGAGTTCCAGCCGCTAGGGAATTTATTCTTGATTCTATCATGGAAGTCGTAGAAAATTATAATATTGATGGGATTCATTTAGATGATTATTTCTATCCTTATGGTCAGGAACGTGAGCCTTTCAAAGATGATGCGTCATATCGTACATACAACAAAGTTTTCAACAACAAGAATGACTGGAGACGCAACAATGTCAACTTGTTTGTGCAAGAATTATCTGAACGTATTGAAAAAACCAAACCGAATGTTTCGTTTGGAATCAGCCCATTTGGAGTATGGCGTAATAAAAGTGTAGACCCAACAGGCTCGGCAACGAAGGCAGGGGTAACTAGCTATGATTCCTTGCATGCAGATGTCCGCAAATGGATTCAAAGCAGTTGGATCGACTATGTAGCACCGCAAGTGTATTGGCATATTGGGCATAATGCGGCTTCTTACGATACAGTGACTGATTGGTGGATAAAAGAGACAGAAGGAACAGATGTTGACTTGTACATTGGTCATGCAGCCTATAAATTAGCAGATCCAAAAGAAAAACAACATTGGACAAGTGCGGAGATATTAATAGAACAGCTCCGTTATAATGAAAGATATAAAGAGGATATTGAAGGTAGTATTTTCTTTAGTGCAGCAGATATTATGAAAAATACGAAGCAAGTGGCAGACGAATTAAGCTCCTATTACGCTGAACAAGATGCAGAGAAAAAGCAATAATTCATTCATCTGAATATTAATATTTTAAGGTAATACAGCCTTTCGCATATACGGTTTCTAGTTTCTGAATACAAGTAACAACATGTCAGTCGAAACTTCTTATATATTTTTTATGGGGAACTGATTTATAGGTGGGTGGATGGGGAGATTCACTCACCACGTATAGCTATATGTGTGAATTTTCTAATAATATCTATTTATTTATAAAATATCCAACTAACATGAAGGAAGGAACCATTAGGTTCTTTCCTTTTTCGATTGTTCATAAATGCTCATTTCCACTCATACACATCCACTAAACAACTACGATGCCTGCATAGATGGGTATGCAGCGTGAGGAGGCTCTTACGCAAATGTATATCAACGGTGTGTTTGAAGGTGGGGGTGTAAGGGGAATCTCATTGGTTGGAGCTGTTAAAGCGGCTGAATTAAATGGAATAAAGTTTCGTAAAGTGGCAGGGACCTCTTCAGGGTCAATTGTTGCTTCTTTAATTGCGGCTGGTTACAGTGCGGATGAGATGAAGCGTCTTATTATTGACATGCCTTTTTCTTCATTTCTAAAGAGGGCGCCTATTTTTAATGTGAAGTGGATTGGACCTGCCATGCGATTATTGATGAAAAAAGGGCTTTATTCAGGAGAAGCACTTGAGCGCTGGATGTGTTCTTTGCTTGAAGCTAAAGGTGTGCGGACATTTGGGGATTTGGAGGACAATCAGCTGCGCATTATCGCTTCTGATATTACGAACGGAAGATTAATGGTGCTGCCAGATGATATGGTTCAATATGGGGTGAACCCCAAACGTTTTTCCGTATGTAAGGCAGTGCGTATGAGTACGAGTATTCCTTATTTCTTTGATCCCGTTATATTACGGCAGAGCTTGTCTGCTGATCGGAAAAAATCATTCAAGCAGCAGTTCACTTATGTGGTTGATGGTGGGATGCTCAGCAATTTTCCGCTGTGGCTGTTTGATGATGATTGCCATCCTGAGACTAGACGGCTTATTCCTACGGTTGGTTTTCAAATGGTGGGGAAGACAACGAATCAGCCGCATCAGATCAATGGGGTCGTATCGATGTTGCAAGCAATTGTCGATACGATGATATCCGCGCATGATGAGCGATACATCGAACTGCATAACCGTTTCCGTACCGTGAAAATTCCCACCCTTGGTGTAGGGATAACTGAGTTTGATATTACGTTGGAGAAGAGTCTGGCTTTGTTTGATTCGGGCTTGCTAAGTGGCAATGAATTTTTCCACGATTGGGATGACAAGCAATATGAGCAAAAGCTGCTTCATACAAAGCAACGACAAAAATAAGTGTTGCACTGCACGCATGTAAAAGTGATTTTCATGAATCAAAAGCGATTATTAGGAGATAAGGCTTTTGAAACGCGTAAATTTGACGTAGAAGCCTGCAAAGAGTAACCTAATCCATAGACTCCTTTTCTGAGACCTAAACATGCTTATTTGATATTGTCAGGAGAGGGGATTCTTTTGGATCCGGGGTGGAACTATTTCCAGCAACAGTTTAGTTTTATTACAACGTAGAGAAATACCGCAAGCAGCTAATGTATTTGCCGAGCAGTTCATGGAAGATCCGCTGTATAGGTTTATATTGCCTGATCAACGTACGAGACTGAACGTGCTGCGTATCTTTTTTCGTAATTATTTGGACATGCTATATCCTTATTCAAATTTATATGCAAGTTCAACTCGGCTAGAAGGAGTAATGCTTGTATTTTATTCTGAGAAGTTCGGCAGCTCGAAGATTGCTCAATTGAATTATTGGAGAAAAATTGCATTCGCAATTCTGAAGTCGCTGCCAGCCTGTAAATATATCGGGGTAAAAGGATTGTTTAGAGGTGTATCCATACTAAGAAGTATGAGCTCAGCATGGCTCAGTATGTTGGAAGATCGACCATATGCGCATATGGATATGCTGGTTGTACAGAAACAGTATCGAGGTACGGGGCTCGTTACAAAGATGATAATGCCGCTTATAGATGAATGTTCTTCTCGTGATGTAGCGTGTACGCTAGAAACACAAAATCCGAACAATGTGCCGTTATACGGCCGATATGGTTTCGAATTGGTAGATACGATCAAAATGACTGACAGCGAATTGGAGCAGTACTGCATGGTTTATAATCGTTAATTGGAACGGTTTTTCTAAATAAGGGAAAATGAGAAGAGTCGGGAAGAAATGCAGTATGCTTACATGCAGTTGGTTTCTCTCCGACTCTTTTTTACAAAGTAAACTAAAGTAAAAGTAAGTGTTATCGTTTAACTTAAGTTCCAATGTTGCTCCGTTCGGTCTTCGTCATCCCAAGTACGACTAGATCATAAGAATGATCAATCATGGCTTCTATTTCTTCGTCTGTCAAATTTCCATCCAAAGATACCGTGTTCCAATGTTTTTTATTAAGGTGATAGCCAGGTTTGATTTCTGGGTATTGCTCCCTTAATGAATCTGCTCGGAACGGTTCACATTTTAAGCTAATGGTTGGTGCGTCATCTGATGAGAAGAGTGCATACATTTTGGTGCCTACCTTCATAACATCTACTTCCGGCCCAAACGGATTAGTTAGGCTCGTCCCTCTTTTGGTCATACAGTATTCCAGCCATTTGTCCATGATTAGCCGTATCCTCCTTGCGATTTTATGTACCCCGTTCATTGAAATAACAAAGCCCTTCCAAACTACCTACTTAGGAAGTGAAAGGGCTGTTAGCGCTCCTGTTGATAACATGATGCAGGAGATGCTTATGTTATGGAGTTCTTATTGAGATTCACCTGTTGAGGATTTTTCAATGGAACGACTTGAGGAATCTTTTCCTTTGTTTCCATCAATGACGGTTAAGCTAGCAGAAGAGCGTCGAGTCTTGATCGGCTTAGGGTTTTTGACGTTCTTGGTATGCTTCGCATTTCGCATCGCTTTCATCTTCGCTTCCGTCGCAGCAGATTTTTTCACACGTGGGTGTGAATTTGTACGCTTTGGTCCTAAACGATAAAAGATGAAAATGATCGCTGCTAATACGAGCGGGATCGAATAAGCGATGGGATTGGATGAAAATCCGATTACAAATCCTAGAGCTGCACACCCAAGTACGACGTAGATGAGCCAATTTGGCACTCGATTCATCTCGCTAACCCCTTTCCATTACATAGTTAAGCGCTTGTACGAGCACTTCTTTCTTCACCAATAGTACGATCTAATTCAAGCATGCGCTCAAATGAGGCAATAGATACTTCAACTTGATCATCAGTAGGTTCTTTCGTTGTAAGAAGTTGCAGCCACAAGCCTGGATATCCTAAAAAGCGGAGTACAGGAACGTCGCGTAATGCATTTGTGAAACGCAAAATTTCATACGAAACACCGATTACAACGGGAAGCAGCAGCAAACGACCAACAATTCGATCAATCATGGAATCGTAAGGCACGAAGCTATAAATAAAGATACCGACAATAATGGTCAAAATCATAAAGCTACTGCCGCAACGATAATGCAAGCGAGTGAACTGTTGTACGTTACTGACGGTAAGCTCTTTGCCTGCTTCATAGGCACTTATCACTTTATGCTCTGCACCGTGATATTGGAACAGACGTTTAATAAGCTTAGTTTGCGATATAAACCACAAGTAGATAAGTAGCATAAATAGTTTGATGATACCTTCAATAATCGTATGAAGCACTCGATTATCGAATGCTTTGCCGAAGAGGAATTCTTCGATAACAACAGGAACTGCCGTAAAAATAACTTTGCTGAAGACAAAAGACAAAATGCCAACAACGGCAACGCTAAGAATCATTCCAATGTCCCAAAGCTTGCTAGATTTTTGATCTGGGTCTGGTGGGCCTTCTTCATCCTCAGCATACTTCTCAGTTGCAAAATTTAAATGCTGAGCTCCGCGGGCACTAGCTTCTATAATACCTACTAAGCCGCGAATAAAAGGGATTTTCTTTAATGCGGTTACCCATTTCTTATCCTCACGTGGAACTTCATAGAAAGAAAGCTCCTTATTCTTTCGGCGAACAGCTGTTACATTTACATGCTTGCCTGCAAACATAACGCCCTCAATAACCGCTTGTCCGCCGTAAATGGATTTCGGTTGTTCTGACAATCCTTTCACACCTTCCCACCATATTAGTAATAAAATGTAAATTTCAACTGCTGGTAGAATCCTTTTTATATATTGTATAGGATTTGCCGTTCTTTTTCCAGAAGAGAACCTATTCAGCCAACCAATCCGTTGTGAACTTCGTTAATCTGTCTTGCTTCCGCGCATACTACTAAGAAGTTTCAAGTTGGGAGCAATTACACATGATGGATAAGGAGCAGGTAAAGTGACACAACATCAATCAAGAAACAAACAAAATCAACAGAATCAACAGAATGATCAACCTAAGACCAACCCTTGGTGGTTTGCGCTGCAACTGGGATTTTATGCGGGGCTAATATGGGGAGGGATGCGAATTCTTTCTTATGAATTGCATTTTACCGTTAATGTGCCGGGCTTTTTGTTGGAGCCATTTTTGCTAAATAGCTTTTTGCAAAGTCAACAGGGGCGATTCGCAGGCTGGGGAGCATTTATATTGTTCTCCATTCTATGCAGTCTGCTGTATACATTTACAATGAGGAAACGAACAGGCCCTTGGCCAGGTATATTGTATGGTATTCTCTGGTGGGTACTATTATTTGTAGCCGTAGGACCGGCGCTAGGATTAGTGCTACCTGTAACACAGACTTCGTATAATTCGATTACGACAGAATTATGTATATTTTTACTGTGGGGTTTGTTCATAGGCTATACCGCGGCAACCGAATTCAATGATGAGCGATTGAGAGAGCCGGAAAACGAAGAAGAAAGCGCTTCGGATGATACTGCACAAGCCGCGGCAAATGCCTCCTCGTGAACGGTTAATGCTAGTTACGCTACGATGATGCTTCTCAAGTGCTTGTTCCTATGATAAAATACGTGAGTATTGGTCTGATGAGTATGTTCTATATAGCGCTCGGTAACTCGAATGCTTATTAAGACAGGTGGGATACAATGGCACGTTACTTGGTATTGAACGGACCGAACTTAAATATGCTTGGTATACGTGAACCTGGTGTTTACGGTGCAACAACGCTTCAAGATATTGAGGAGCGCTTACAGCAATTGGCGGCACAACTGCAAGTAGAGCTGGAATTTATGCAGACCAACCATGAAGGGGTATTAATCGATCGCATTCATGCTGCTTATGGGCAATGTGACGGGATATTAATTAACCCTGGAGCTTGGACGCATTACAGCTACGCCATCCGTGATGCGCTAAGTGCGGTAGCAATCCCTGTTATCGAAGTTCATTTATCCAACATACATAAGCGCGAGGCGTTTCGTCATGTTTCGGTTATTGCTCCAATTGCGGCAGGTCAAATATGCGGCTTGGGTGCTTATAGTTATGAGCTGGGCTTACAGGCTTTGCACCATGTCGTGTGCAATCAATCGCAGGAATAAGCAGCACGAACATTAGCGGACAGGAGAGGATTCAGATGAGCAATGCTCGCGTGGAACGTCTTCGTAAGGAGTTGGAACAACGAGGGCTCGAAGGCATATGGATCGCAAGTGAGTATAATAGACGGTATATGACAGGATTTACGGGATCAGCGGGATATGTATTCATTACTGCAGATCGTGCTGTGTTACTGACAGATTTCCGTTATATGACACAAGCTCCTGAACAAGCGACCGGATTCGAAGTTTTGGAGCATGCTCCAAAAGTTACGGATACATTGGCATCGCTGCTAAAAGAAGCGGGTATTAGCCGAATTGCATTTGAGCAGGATCATATGAGCTACGGCGTATACGCTAAATATGCGGAAGCATTGGATGGAATTGAGTTTGTACCTGTTAGCGGATTGGTTGAGCAGCTTCGTATGGTGAAGGATGAGAATGAGTTGGCTATTATGCGTGAAGCTGCTGATCTCGCAGACCGTACATTTAGTCATATCCTAACTTTCATCAAACCTGGTATCTCGGAGATGGATGTTGCATTGGAGATGGAGTACTTCATGCGTAAGCATGGGGCGACATCAAGCTCCTTTGATACAATCGTTGCTTCTGGCGAACGTTCAGCATTGCCTCACGGCGTAGCAAGCGATCGGATTATTGGCACAAATGAATTCGTCAAGCTGGACTTTGGTGCTTACTACAAAGGTTATTGTTCCGATATAACTCGGACCATTGTAGTAGGGGAACCGACAGATCGCCATCGTGAAATTTACAACATTGTGCTTGAGGCACAGCTTCATGCTTTAGAGTACATTCGTCCTGGTATGACAGGACGAGAAGCAGATGCGCTTGCACGTGACATCATTGTCAAACATGGATATGGTCCGCAATTTGGCCATAGTCTAGGTCATGGCTTAGGGATGGAAGTACATGAGTACCCTCGCTTGGCTATGAGTGATAATACGGTGTTAACTCCCGGAATGACCGTAACTGTTGAGCCTGGTATTTACATACCTGGATTTGGCGGTGTTCGCATTGAAGATGACATTGTCATCACGGAGAACGGGATTGAAATAATAACACATTCAACGAAACAATTGCTCGTCATTTAGAACGAATTCGGACGAGCTCGAACGACCTTAGGAGGGAATATCGTGATTTCAGTTAACGATTTTAAGACAGGACTTACTGTACTAGTAGAAGGGGATATCTTCACAGTACTTGATTTCCAACACGTTAAACCAGGTAAAGGTGCAGCATTTGTGCGCTCCAAGCTTCGCAACTTGCGTAACGGAAACACAGTAGAAAGAACATTCCGTGCAGGTGAAACAATTGGCCGTGCACAAATCGATAATCAACAAGTTCAATACCTTTACAACAGCGGTGACGAGTACACGTTCATGGATAACGAAACGTATGACCAGTTCAACTTGACTCAACAACAATTGGAGTGGGAATTGAACTTCCTTAAAGACAACATGGTAGTTAATATTTCTAGCTACCAAGGCGAGATTCTTGGAATCACTATGCCGAACAGCGTTGAGTTGAAAGTAGTTGAAACAGAGCCAGGAATTAAAGGTAACACGGCAACTGGTGCTACGAAGAACGCGAAGCTTGAGACTGGCTTGAACGTTCAAGTTCCACTCTTCATCAATGAAGAAGATGTATTGCTTATTGATACACGCGAAGGTAAGTACATTTCCCGCGCGTAATAATCAATCGTCATCATATGTATAAGTGAGAAAGCTCTGCATCCTATTTAGGTATGCAGAGCTTTTTTAGTACAAATTTTAATGTGTTTAATTCATATAATTTCCACCACTACATCTGGAAACGTGCTATAATACACAATTAAATGAAAAGATACATTCCGAGGATTGGGAGTGAGCAGTGTGGCTTTGTTCGTCATGAAGTTTGGTGGAAGTTCAGTTGGTGATGTCGAGCGGATGCAGAGAGTCGCCAAACGAATTGTTGAGAAGAAACTAGATGGCCACCAATGTGTGGTCGTTGTATCTGCAATGGGCGATACGACGGATGACTTGATTGATAAGGCTAAACTGCTGAACAGCTCGCCGCCTGCACGAGAAATGGACATGTTATTAACTACAGGAGAACAAATTAGTGTATCTCTGTTGTCTATGGCGGTTCATCAACTTGGGCATGAGGCTGTTTCGTATACAGGCTGGCAGGCTGGATTCCTAACGGATCAAACCCATAGTAAAGCACGTATCGTGGATATTGATCCGGCACGGGTGAAAAAGTCGCTTGATAACGGTCAAATTGTTATCGTGGCTGGTTTCCAAGGTGCTTCAGATACGGGGGAGATTACAACATTAGGCCGCGGAGGATCCGACACAACTGCTGTAGCTTTGGCCGCAGCTATTGAGGCTGATGTTTGTGAAATTTACACCGATGTAGATGGCATTTATTCTACAGACCCTCGGATTGTACGCTGTGCTCGCAAACTTAATGAAATTTCGTATGATGAGATGCTTGAACTCGCTCACTTAGGTGCTGCTGTACTGCATCCACGTGCTGTCGAATATGCGAAGCATAACAAGGTATGTCTAGTTGTTCGATCAAGCTTTAATCATAATGAAGGTACAACGGTGAAGGAGGAAGCGGTTATGGAGCAGGGAGTTGTCGTTAGCGGCATTGCTTATGATAAAAATGTGGCAAAAATCAGTATTATGGGAGTACCTGATGAGCCGGGAGTACTGGCTACCGTATTTGGTAAATTGGCTGATGCTAGTATCGATGTTGATATTATCGTACAAAGCGGTGTGCAGGATGGAACAGCTGATTTCAGTTTCACAACTGCTCTAGATGATAGAGAGAGAGCACTCCAAGTCATCGAAAGCTTCCGTCAGCAAGTACCTTATCATCATGTATCCTCTGAGGTTGGCCTTATTAAAATTTCTATCGTTGGCGCTGGTATGGTCAGTCACCCTGGTGTAGCAGCAAAAATGTTTGATGTCATTTCTAAACTAGGCATTAGTATTAAAATGGTAAGCACTTCAGAAATTAAAGTTTCTTGCGTAATTTCTAATCATCAGCTAACTGATGTTGTTGGTGCTCTTCATACAGCGTATGGCTTGGATACGGTAGAAGATGTATTTGTGGGTGGTCCACAAGATCGTCGTTAATAGGTCCAAGTGTATTCCCATCTACACTAACACCAGATAGAGCACTCATCCGTAACCTAACATAAATAATGGAATGTAAATTAAACAACCTCCGATGCCCTTTATATAAAGTGGACTCGGAGGTTGTTGGTGTCTATTCGGCTTCTATCGTTCGTATCCGGATTAAGAGGATTGACGGTGTGGAATTAATAGATGTTCATGTAGAGTCGGAACGAGGTGAACTTGATTCGTAAGAGAGCAGTATTCAACATCGTCACCAAATCCCAGTTTAAGCAGGCGCTTGCCACTGGAACTTTGTCGAACTGCGTCATGAATATGTCCCTTATGCTGTTTGTAGGCACTAAGGGCGAGCATACCTAGATCGTTCGTAATGATCATTCCAGCCTGGTGATCAGCTATCATTTCATGTAATATCATCCCTGCGCAAAGGGCGTCTTCAAACGCAAATGCATCCTGAGTTCCCGTGCAGAGTAAGGCAACGTTCCTTCGTAAGCTTAGTGCGAGCTGGGCGCACGCGGATGCATTTAGAAATGCTCCTGCAAGAACATGTTCCGCGCGAACTGCCTTTTGAATCGCACGTGTCCCATTAGACGTAGTAAGGACGATGCGTTTATTTAGGCACAAGCTAGACGTATATTCGTGTGGAGAGTTACCTAGATCGAAACCAGCTATTTTTTTGCAAAATCGCTCTCCTCCCAGTACATCGCCTTCTGCGTACTGCTGCCTCGCTTGACCAACCGTTTCTACAGGTAAGACCGACGCGGCGCCATTAGCTAATGCTGTAATGATCGTACTAGTCGCTCGTAGCACGTCAATTACAATAACCGTGTGTTGATTCAAGTCCACTGCTCGCGCTTCACCGATACTAGCAATGACATCAACTTGTAACTGCATACGCTTCCTCCTTTCCTTGCTGCATGGGTGAAGGTGCTTGTACGTATTCAGCTGTAGGAACATATATCAACGATGTTGGCGATCCGGGTACGCCTGTTTTTCATTAATTTTATACATATAACTTGCATGTAACATGCTCTCCCCACTCTATTTTTCTAGATGAAATATGAACTTGCGTCAGTACCTCCAGCGCTAGACAATCTCGAAGCCTGTTTCTGAAATCATATGACATAAATAAATATCCATGACTGTTGTTAGGAGTGAGTTGCTGCTCCACTCTTGATGATATATAACACCCGTGCATCTACTGCCTCCGAATACATGTTCAATATATGCGTTGTTCCAATGACAGGTGCCTATATGCCGGGATAGATGACCAGTGATCATGGAGGACAAGTAATTTTTTTCGTGGGTCACAATAAATTCCTTCTAGGTGTAAGTGGATGAGACAAGTCATATTTAGCAACTACAATCATACATATGGGAGTAAGCGGCCAAGCCTGCAGAACAGATCGAAATACATGATCGACTTATGCAAATTCGCCTATTTCAAGAAGGGAGGACCACATGGCAGTAACAATTGCGTCAGGATGGATTCATGTCTTGCCGCCTGCTCTTCGTTCCATTCTCACCAACATTCCCGGTCAAGTACTGAATGAACTGGAAGAAGTAAGGATTCGAGAGGGTCGTCCGTTGGAAATTGGCTTCATGGGTGAGTATTATTTTGTAACGGCAGAAGGCATACTGACAAGTCAGATTCATGAGGCGTATATTCCTGTTCGCGAAGACGGCCACCAATTGTTGGATGTATTGACCAATCATTCGCTATATACGATGGAGGAGCAGCTTAGACGCGGCTATGTCACGATTGCAGGGGGACATCGGATAGGACTAGCTGGAAGAACAGTATTAACCAATGGCAAGGTTAGTCATCTGCGTGATATTGCGGGGTTTAATATTCGAATCGCTCGTGAAAAGCAAGGTATATCGGGTAGTTTAATGCCACTTTTACTAGACTTTAGTCAGAAATCTATTCACCACACGCTTATCGTTTCTCCGCCTCAGCATGGCAAGACAACGATGCTTCGTGATTTGGCTAGATCGATATCCGACGGACGTTGGAACCACCCAGATGTGAATTGGAGGGGTTTAAAGGTAGGTGTTGTGGATGAGCGCTCGGAAATTGCAGGTTGTGTACGCGGTGTCCCATGTTTCGATGTAGGAGCTAGAACGGATGTATTGGATGGTTGTCCGAAAGCGGAAGGAATGATGATGCTCATTCGCTCGATGTCGCCAGATGTGCTAGTCGTTGATGAGTTTGGCCGTGAAGAAGATGTATCTGCGATGAATGAAGCGATACATGCTGGTGTTCGTGTCGTTGCATCGGCACATGGTGCAGATGTGAAGGAAATCGCACGCAGGCCTGGCATAGGGCCACTTGTTGAAAGTGGCGTTTTTTCTCGTATCGTTGTGCTAAAACGAGTCAGAAAGCAATGGACTCATCGTGTATATGACGAGAAGCAGCGAGCTCTTCAAACAGCTACATCCAACCGTATTGGAAGGGAGGGGGAAGCTCATTATTAAGTTGCTTGGAGCTGCTATTGTCATTGCTGCAGCGGGTGCAATAGGTTGGATACAAGCGTCTCACTATGCGGCCCGCCCTCGCCAGCTTAGGCAGTTGATTATTGCGCTTCAACGGTTAGAGACATCTGTCATGTATGGACATACCCCACTTGATGAAGCTTGTGAACAACTGAGTGCGCAGGTGCCACCTCCTCTGAACAAACTGTTCGCACAAGCATCGGCAGGAATGCGGGCAAGAGATGGCCATATTCAGACGGCTAAGGCGGCTTGGCATGCAGCCCTTCAATCAGAAGCGCCGCATAGTGCCTTGAAGTCACAAGATGTACGTATTTTGTATGATCTAGGAATGAGCTTGGGCATTAGTGACCGAGAAGATCAGCGCAATCATATTCGTCATGCCATGAAGCGATTAGAGCAAGAAGAAGCCAATGCAAGCGATGAAGCGGGGCGGTATGTAAGGATGTACCGCAGTATCGGAGTGTTAAGTGGTATTTTAGCTGTCATTTTAATGTATTGAGGTGCCTGATTATGAATGTGGATGTGAGCGCGATATTTCAGATCGCCGGAATCGGCATCATCATTGCTATGATCCATACGGTCCTGAAGCAGATGGGCAAGGAGGATATGGCACATTGGGTCACAGTTATCGGATTTGTTGTCGTTCTATTTATGGTCGTTCGATTGCTGGATCATTTGTTCCAAGAAATCAAAACTATTTTTTTATTTCAGTAGGTGATGTTGATGGAGATTGTGCAAATTGTCGGCCTTGGCCTTATTGCGGCCATACTCGTACTAGTCGTTAAAGAACAGAAGCCGATGTTTGCCTTTCTCATATCGGCTTTCGCTGGCATTGTCATCTTTTTGTTCTTGATCGGCAAAATTGAGACTGTTATTGAAGTGCTGGATTCTTTGGCAGAGCGTTCAGGCATCGAGCCTGTTTACGTGAAAACGATTTTGAAAATAATCGGCATTGCATATATTGCTGAGTTTGGTGCACAGGTGGTAAGGGATGCTGGTCAAGACGGGATCGCAACAAAGATAGAGCTGGCAGGCAAAGTATTGATTATTGTTATGGCCATTCCCATTATTAGCGTCATCATTGAAACCGTTATGAAGCTGCTGCCAGCTTGATGGAGGGAGAGGCTGTGAAAGAGCTGTACGACCGCACGACGAGTTATAACCATCGCATTTCTTTATTTGTATTTGTGGTCATCCTATCACTGCTCGCTTGTGTGTCTGGCGCTTATGCCTCTTCGGACGCTACACCAAAGGAGGCAGCACGTTCTACAACGGTACAAGCAGCAGCTGTTGATGGGACAAGCTCAACTACTGAGCCGGCAGCCGCCCCGACAGATAGCTGGATTAAAGAGCAGACGAAACAGCTGCCGACAAGTGAAGTTGAAGGATATTGGCAAGAATTGTTGACCAAATACGGCGGTTTCTTCCCCCGAGACTCACTACCAAACTTTGCCGATCTTCTGCTCCCGGGCGGGGAAAAGTTGACGTTAAGCAATACATTTAAGGCGCTCGGCAAGTTTCTCATGCAAGAAGTGATTACGAATGGGAAATTAATCGTCACCATCGTTATTCTTGCCGTGTTTAGTATGGTGCTTGAAACGCTGCAAACGGCTTTCGAGCGAAATACAGTCAGTAAAATTGCCTATTCCATTTCCTACATGGTCATCATCATTTTGGCCATTAACAGCTTTAATGTGGCCATCAGCTATGCGAAAGATGCAATATCAGGCATGATTCACTTCATGATGGCTATGGTGCCAGTGTTATTTACACTACTTGCATCTCTAGGGAATGTTATAACGGTATCCGTACTGCATCCGCTTATCGTGTTTATGATTCATTTGGTAGGTACGATTATTTACACAGTAGTCTTCCCGATGCTATTTTTCTCCGCAGTACTGCATATTGTTAGCTCTCTCACGGACAAGTATAAAGTGACACAACTCGCCAACCTTCTTAGAAACATTAGTGTGGGATTGCTTGGTATTTTACTCACTGTATTTCTCGGTGTTATTTCCGTGCAAGGAGTGACCAGTTCGGTAACAGACGGTGTGGCCATTCGTACAGCCAAATACATTACAGGAAATTTTGTGCCTGTTGTGGGCAGAGTGTTCTCAGATGCGACAGATACCGTAATTACAGCGTCTTTGCTCGTGAAAAATGCGGTGGGCCTTACTGGGGTCATTATATTGTTGTTCCTATGTGCATTTCCTGCATTGAAAATTTTAACGTTGGCGCTCATTTATAACGTATCAGCTGCTATTATGCAGCCACTTGGAAATAGTCCAGTTGTCGGCTGCTTGCAAACGGTTGGAAAGAGCATGATTTATGTCTTTGCTGCACTTGCAGCAGTGGGACTTATGTTCTTTTTAGCCATTACGATATTGCTGACTGCAGGTAATGTAACGGTGATGATGCGATGACAGCAAGTCCATGGAGGAGGGGTGAGTATGAGCTGGCTCAGTGAATGGTTGAAAGAGATCATTATGCTTATTTTGCTGGCTGCTTTTGTCGATTTGCTGCTGCCAAGCGCAAAAATGCAGCGATATGTAAAGCTCATGCTCAGCCTGATCATTTTACTGGCTTTGCTATCACCGATTATGAAGCTGTTTGATAACGATCTAGCGGAGCAAGTGGCGGTTGAATGGGAGCAGTCCAATCCGACAACAAGTGCATTTGCTTCTTTGACTAGTATTCAGCGAGATGCTGCACGGCTGCAGCACCAGCGACAAATGAAGGTGAGTGAACTTGCCGAATCTCAGCTAGAGTCTCAGATGACGAAGCAGTTAAATGAATTAGCAGTGGGATCGAATGCCGAACGGCTGGAAGAAACGGAAACGTTGCAAGCTGCTGAAACAGCTGAAACAGCTGAAACAGCCTCGAAAGTGATGCCCTCTACCGATTATGGAGTACAAACGGAGCAAGTCAATGTGAAGTTAGGGGTGTCAGCTAATGAGCCGGAACCTACGATACAATCGATAACGGTTTCTATGACATATAGCAGGCTTGCAGGTTCCCCTTCTCCACAACATAATGAGCAAACAGAAGGAGTCATGTCTGTCCAACAGGTTAGAGCCGTAGACGTGCGAACTGAATCTATCGATGAACGCGCATCATCTGCTCCAAGTGGTCAACGCACTTCTGTAGAACAGCACGTGGTGAAGATGTGGGAGAAGAAAATTACTGATATGCTTACTTCGCATTGGCTTGTTAAACCAGAAGAAATCCACATCGAGTGGAAAAAAATATAAAAATAATACGTGTTAATGTGCTAAGAAGTCGTAATTGTTAGTCATATTTTTAGACAAGCTGCGTATAGGTGAAATAAGGACAAGATGGAGCACGACAATTATCAGTTTAAGGTGGGTAGCGCTCATGGCGAAATGGCTGCAAAAAATTGAATCTATCCTTGGAAGCGGATCTAACGGACCGAAACGAGTGAAAGCATTTCGTTGGCTGCTCCTATTAGGTCTCGTCGGTGCGGCGCTCATCTTGGTTAGCTCGTTCTCAAGTGGACCTGGGAATGGCAATTGGCTGATGGGCAGTTCAGGCAGAGAACCTCCTGCTGTGACAGGTGTAATGAGTGAACAGGAGCTAAATGACAGTCGTGCTTCTGTTGCAACGCCTGATCCTAATAATCCATTTGCAACGATTGAGCAATCCTTTGAAACTCGTATGAAGTCGGTCCTTGAAGAGATTGTCGGAGTTGATCAGGTGCAGGTGATGGTTACTGTTGATTCGACCGAAGAGCTAGTTATTCAGCGCAATATGAAAGATAGTCAACAAGTTACGGAAGAGACGGATGCGAATGGAGGCAAACGTCATATTACACAAACTTCTCGTGATGGTGAAATTGTGATGACTGAAACCTCAGAACATCAGTCGCCTATCGTGACGAAACGAGTAAAACCTAAAGTTCGAGGCGTCATCGTCGTTGCAAAAGGTGCAGAGAATGCCGTTGTTAATCAGATGATCGTAGATGCAGTGGAAAAAGGATTGAATGTGCCTTCCTACCGGATATCGGTAGTGCCACGCAAAATATCGGAGTAAAACGAGAACACGGAGAGCCGAGATGTCAATTATAAGGAGGGTTTACCTTAATGAATACCAAACGACAAACAATTTGGTTAGTATCTATGTTGAGCCTTATGGTCGTCCTGTCCGCGTATTATTTATTTACCGAAGAGCCTGCCAAGCCTGATCCAGCAGCAGGCGTAGCCACTATTAATCAAGTAGCCGGAGAAGCTGGGGCTGCGCTTGAACAATTGCCAAAGGTTGAAGTAACTCAAGTGGGTGGTACAGAAGCAGAAGTGCAACCGAATGCAGAAGGAAAAGTGGATGGTGCAACCACATCTCCTGAAACAAAGGAACCAGTCGATGCTCCAACGACGAAGTCAGACAAACAAACACCTTCGAACGAATCAGCAGCTAAAGATAGCAAGCAAACGCTCACAGATGGTGAGAAGGCCATATTGGATCAGGTTGCTGCGCAAGGAGTTATGTCCCGCAGTACCATTGAACAAAAGGCAATGGAACGTTCGGAGCAGTATCAGCAGCAGCTTGAAAACATTTTAACAAAATTAAATGGCTCTAAGGTAAGCTCAGAAGAGATGACAAAGTTGTATGATGATATGAGTCGTTTGGACGACAAGGAGCAAAAAATTTCCGCTTTGGAGGCAGAGCTGCAAAAAGATTATCCTAATGTGGTCATAAGCGAGGAAAACAATAACGTCAAAGTCATCGTACAAGCTGAGAAGATGGAAGCTAGACAAGCGGTTGATATTATTGACAAAATAATTAATGAGCTTCAAGTGACACAAGACAAAGTAAGTGTACAATACGTTACTGAATAATGTCCGTAATCATCAATTAGAAAACAATGGTCAGCCCAGTTCCCGAAACTGGGCTCTTTCTATTTGGTTCGATTGTGTTATAATACATACGTCCATATTGATTGTCCATCTATTAGTGGTAATCCCTTAATGATACAACAGTCACGAGGAGTGAATGAATTGTTCAAAATAAGCGAGATTAAAGAACTCATTAAACTTGTGGATCAGACTTCTGTTCACGAGCTAGAAATTGAAAATGAAGGCTGTCGCATCGCGATTCGTAAGCCTGGCAAATCTGAGGTAGTTACGATTCAATCAGCTCCTGCAGCCCATACATATACGCCTGCACCTGTGCAGGCGCCAGTAGCTGCGGTAGAACAAGCTGTTCCTGCCAAGCAAGAAGCAGCACCAACTGTTGTTGATAACACAGCAGGCCTTCATAAGATTGTGTCGCCGATGGTAGGTACGTTCTATTCTTCTCCATCACCTGATGCTGATGCATTCGTTTCTGTAGGTTCCAAAGTGAGCGAAAAGACAGTCGTGTGCATTCTAGAAGCGATGAAGCTGATGAATGAGCTGGAAGCGGAAGTGAAGGGACAAATTGTAGAAGTTCTCGTGGAGAATGGTCAATTAGTCGAATTCGGACAGCCGCTATTCTTGGTTAAAGCGGAATAACGTTAGCTTATAATGCCCTAATGGCAGCCAAGTCAAGGAGGTTGAACGATGACATTTCACAAAGTGCTCGTCGCGAATCGCGGAGAAATAGCCGTACGGATTATTCGCGCGTGCCGAGAGCTCGGAATTGCCAGCGTAGCGGTATATTCTGAAGCCGATCGAGATTCATTACACGTTCGTTTGGCGGACGAGGCATATTGTATTGGCCCTACTGCGTCAAAGGATAGTTATTTGAACTTTACCAATTTGATGAGTGTTGCAACGCTGACTGAATGCGATGCTGTTCATCCGGGGTATGGATTTTTAGCCGAGAACGCAGACTTTGCTGAGATTTGTGATTCTTGCGGGATTACGTTTATTGGCCCTTCTCCAAATGCGATTGAACGCATGGGGGATAAGGCCGTTGCTAAGCAGACAATGAAAGATGCCAATGTTCCAGTTATTCCAGGTTCAGATGGCTTAGTTGAAAATATGGACGATGCGATTATGATTGCCCGAGATATCGGCTATCCAGTTATTATTAAAGCTACAGCTGGTGGCGGAGGTAAAGGTATTCGTATTGCTGATGATGAGGATTCACTAGTTAAGCAAATCACGACTGCTCAGCAGGAAGCAGAGAAAGCTTTCGGTAATGCAGGCGTCTATTTAGAAAAGTTCCTAACAGGCATGAAGCACGTTGAGATTCAAATTATTGCTGACAAGCATGGGAACGTTGTTCACTTAGGTGAGCGTGATTGTTCGGTGCAGCGACGTCGTCAAAAGCTTGTTGAAGAGGCGCCTTGTCCAATCTTGACGCCAGAAATTCGTGAGCGTATGGGGGCTGCTGCAGTACGTGCAGCTCAAGCAGTAAACTACTCGGGAGCAGGAACACTTGAGTTCTTGCTTGCACCTGATGGACAATTTTATTTCATGGAAATGAATACACGTATTCAAGTGGAACACCCTGTAACCGAAATGATTACTGGACTTGATATCATCAAGGAAATGATTATGGTTGCTCAAGGTGAGCATCTTTCCGTGAAACAAGAAGATGTCCGTATTAACGGCTGGGCGATTGAATGTCGTATTAATGCAGAAGATCCATCGCGCAACTTTATGCCTTCTGCAGGCAAGATTAATTTCTATTTGCCACCTGGTGGCTTCGGTGTCCGTGTTGACAGCGCTGCTTATCCGGGATATGTAATATCACCGCATTATGATTCGATGATTGCGAAGCTGATCGTATGGGGACCAACAAGAGAAGAAGCAATCGAGCGAATGAAGCGTGCATTATCGGAATTTTCCATTGAAGGTATTCACACTACGATTCCGTTTCATAGTCGTCTCTTGCAGCATCCAACGTTTTTACGTGGTGATTTTGACATTAAGTTCTTAGAAGAGAATGAGGTATAATCGTTTATTTCATCGATTGTTTGTCATAAAAATGGACAAATGATATAGTTATGAGTAATAAGCGGACAGGGTAACGATTAACCTTGTGGGATGAAAATGTGAGGAGTGGTGATTGATGAGTCAAGCAGTTTCTGAGTTTGAACGTACAGATTTGGGGAATATTCAAATTGCACCTGAAGTTATTGAAGTTATCGCAGGTCTTGCGACCATTGAAATAGAAGGTGTAGCAGGCATGAGCGGCGGATTCGCAGGAGGTATTGCGGAGCTTCTAGGCCGTAAAAACCTTTCTAAAGGTGTTAAGGTTGAGGTTGGCCAACGTGAAGCAGCAGTGGATGTTTCCATTATCGTAGAGTATGGTCACCGCATCCCTGAAGTTTCTTCCAGCATTCAAGCCAATGTAAAGAGATCTATTGAAATGATGACAGGTCTTCATGTTGTTGAAGTAAACGTGCATGTACATGATGTACACTTCAAATCTCAAGAGAAGCAAGAAGAGATTGAAGCTCAGTCACGCGTTAAATAATGCTGCATGAGAGAACCCCCTCCTGATGGCAGGGGGTTTACCTGCAATTCAACAAGGAGGCAGGACAACATGGGACGTATAGTAGACAGATTGCTATTGTTTGTGTACAGTTTGACGATCGGTACGTTGTCAGCAGCTGCAATCGTTGGTGCTAGTGGGCTCCTGACGGATACATCCGAAGTGTATATCAACTTGTCTGAACCAACTTGGCTGCGAATGGCCATTATAATCGTTGCAGCAGTTGTGTTCCTTATTAGCTTGCGGATGTTTGTTTTGTCCATTAAGCGTGATAGTACGGCGATGACTTCTATCGACCAGCGTACTGAATTTGGTGATATCAAAATTTCACTTGAAACAATTGAAAATGTATCCTTGAAGGCTGCTGCTCGCGTACGTGGCACAAAGGACTTGAAAGCTCGTATTCGTGCGATTGACTCTGGATTGGATATTACGATACGTGCTGTTGTAGATGGAGAAACTTCGATTCCAGAAATGACAGCCGAGGTTCAGCGTAATGTGAAAGAGTATGTTCAAACCATTACAGGTATTCCTGTATCACTCGTATCTGTTTACGTGGCAAATATCGTTCAAACCCAGACTTTCAAAGCACGCGTTGAATAGGTGGTGAGCTTTCCAATGTGGGAACAGTTATGGGAGAGTCACAGTGGACGCATCATTGGTATTGTGGCGGGAATTGGGCTTGGAATAGTCTACTTGCTATCAGGATTTTGGGATATGCTGTTTGTTGCACTGCTCGTATTTACTTGTTACAACCTAGGTAAAAATAAAGATTTGAATGTAGGTCCGATAATACCTTGGCAGCGTATTGCCGTATGGCTGTCTGACCGTTGGAGATGGTTGAAGTAGTCCTATGGACGCTCCGAACGACTGCGGAACTGTCGGTCAACCCGATGGGACGATCGGAGCGCGCATAGGATTTTTTGTGGCGTGTGCCATAATACTTTAATCTCGATCTCAAGCCCAATACAATTGCAAGCAACATATGCAGGAGGAACTATCATGAAAAGACGTATTGCCAGAGAATTGGCTATTCAAAGTTTATATCAATTGGAAATGACCGGCGTTACAGCAAAAGAAGCTGTAGAGATGGTTATTGACGAAGCTCAAACCGAAGATAACGAAATGGGTGTTGAGACCAAGCATGTCGGCAAGTTGAAAAATGAAGTATTGGGTTGGGTTACACGCACGTGGGAACAACGTGAAGAGCTTGATAAAGAGCTAGCGCGCTATTTGAAGGGTTGGCAAGTTGATCGTCTATCTCGTGTAGATCGTCAAGTACTTCGTTTTGCATGCTATGAACTGTTGCATAGAGAAGATGTACCACCTAAAGTTGCTGTCAATGAAGCTGTTCTCTTGGCAAAATACTTCGGTACTGACGAATCAGGTAAATTCGTAAATGGTGTACTTGGCCAAATGCTGCGCCAGCGCGAAGGTACAGACGCGCAAAATTCAGAACAGAAATAACGACACAAGTGTTGCCTACCGTAATTTTGGACAAATTGCGATAGGCATATTCGTTTTTTTTATGTATTACTGTATTGCTTATATTGCTATATCTACGTATAGCTCTATATACATTTTATATGATAAATAAGGTTGGGGGAGAGAGTAATGACAGCATCTTTGATGAACGGTAAGGTAGTAGCGCAAGCTATGCGTGAAGAAATGAAGCAGGAAGTTCAGAAATTGCAAGCCGCAGGTATTCAGCCTGGACTAGCGGTTGTAATTGTTGGTGAAGATCCAGCATCACAAGTCTACGTCAACAGCAAACATAAGACCTGTCTAGAACTTGGTTATTACTCCGAAGTGCATCGTTTGCCTGAAGATACAACACAAGAGCACTTGCTTGAGCTTGTTGGTAAGTTGAATGCTCAATCCAATATTCATGGCATACTCGTTCAATTGCCGCTTCCGAAGCATATTGAAGAGAAGGCTATCATTGATGCCATTGCCGTAGAAAAAGACGTTGATGGATTCCATCCAATTAGCGTGGGTAACATGATTATTGGCGATGATTCTCTCCTTCCTTGTACGCCAGCTGGCGTTATAGAGCTGCTTAAGCGTTATGATGTAGAAATTGCAGGTAAACACGTTGTCGTTATCGGAAGAAGTAATATTGTGGGCAAACCAGTTTCATTGTTGCTGCAACGTGAACATGCAACGGTAACGATGTGTCACTCTCGTACTACGAACATGAAAGAACTTACGAAGCAAGCGGATATTCTTGTTGTTGCTATCGGAAAGGCAAACTTTGTAGATCGTTCTTTCGTCAAACCGGGAGCAGTTGTTATCGATGTTGGTGTTAATCGACTGGATAACGGCAAGCTAGCTGGTGATGTTCATTTCGATGATGTATCAGAGGTCAGTTCCTTAATTACACCTGTACCTGGTGGAGTAGGACCGCTAACGATTACAATGTTGATGCATAATACATTGAAGGCAGCGAAAAGCATCCATAACCTTGAATAGTACGAACGATTAAGCTATTAACGTTATTTATATATTATGTATATGTGATGAGGGCATGCCTAATCATGCGTTGTAATGGATGAGAGGAGGTGCAGTCAGCGCTGTGAGTGAAGAACGCATTTTAAGCATTAAAGATTTGAACAAGTATATTCGGATGAAGTTGGATGGAGATTCAACCTTGCAGGATGTATGGATTCGTGGGGAAATATCCAATTTCACTCATCATTCCAGCGGGCATATGTACTTCACTCTGAAGGATAAGGATAGCCGAATCCGCGCCATTATGTTCGCCTCGTATAACCAGAGGCTCGCGTTCCGACCTAAGGAAGGCACACGAGTAATTGCGAGAGGGCAAGTGACGGTGTATGAGCGAGATGGGCAGTATCAGTTCTATGCTCAGCAAATGCAGCCTGATGGTATCGGAAGCTTGTATTTAGCGTATGAGCAGTTGAAGCAGAGGCTTAGTGAAGAAGGGTTGTTTGATATCGAGCGTAAGCAGCCACTGCCGAGATTTCCTCGGGCAGTTGGGGTTGTAACGTCAGCAACAGGGGCTGCTGTTCGTGATATTATAACAACGATTCAGCGCAGGCAGCCTGGTGTTCCTATCTTGCTGTATCCTGTACTAGTACAAGGGCAGCAAGCGGCACCTTCCATCGCGCAAGCAATAGAGGCATTCAACCGCTATGGTGAAGTTGACCTACTTATCGTTGGTCGTGGTGGGGGTTCGCTCGAAGAGCTGTGGGCTTTTAACGAAGAAGTTGTGGCTCGAGCAATCGCTGCTTCATCTATTCCGATCATATCTGCAGTTGGACATGAGACTGATTTTACGATCGCTGATTTTGTGGCGGACATGCGTGCACCTACACCTACTGCTGCTGCAGAGTTAGCTGTTATGCATCAGGATGATCTGCGACAGCATCTGAACCATATGTCACGTCGGCTAGAGCAAGCTGCTATACGTACGGTTCAAGTTCAGCAGGAACGATTGCTGCGAATTCAGCAATCGCCTGTTATGCGCAAGCCGAAGCAATCTATAGAACAGCATCGGGAGCGGTTAGTTATTCAGCAGGAGCGGCTGCGTCATCGTGGCCAGCTCGTGCTGGATAAAGCGAACCAAAGGCTTCAACGTTGGACAGGCCGTTTACGTGAGCAAAGCCCAAGGCATCAAGCTAAATTTGCTCGTTCCCAACTGGGCGTACAATCCAAAAATTTGCGAAGTGCGATGGCTGTTTTGTCGAAGCGACATGCGCAGCAGTTGCACAGCACAATTAGGCAGTTGGATGCGTTAAGCCCACTCAAAGTAATGTCCCGAGGGTATAGTCTCGTTTATGATGAGCAAGAGAAGAACCTCATTCGGAAAATGGAAGACGTACAGCTTGGTGATATTGTAAAAGTGAATGTAACGGACGGACAGTTGGACTGCCAAGTGTGGTCGATGAAAGGGAGGGACGCTCATGAGTAATATAGAAGAGCAGCATCAAGCATTAAGTTTTGAAGCAGCTATGGAGCGACTTGAGCAAATCGTCAATCAATTGGAAAGCGGAGACGTACCGTTGGAACAAGCGATTGATCTATTTCAAGAAGGCATGCATTTGTCTAAAGCTTGCTCTTCCAAGCTAGAGCAAGTGGAACGCCGCATTGAGGTGTTAACCGAGCAGCATGGGGAATGGGACAAACAGCCGTTCCAAGCGGAAGCAGGTGAAGGAAGTGAGTAATCCTAACGGTGAACTCTCTTTTGAACAGTATTTGAAGCGTAACGTTCAGGAAGTCGAACAAGCACTTCCTGGATGTGTTCCTTCAAATTGGAATATCCCTGCACCACTTCATGAATCATTTCTGTATTCATTAATGGCTGGAGGCAAACGTTTAAGACCGATATTAGTACTTGCAGCAGCTGAAAGTGTGGGCGGTCAAGCCGAAGCTGCTCTACCAGCAGCATGTGCAATTGAAATGATACATACCTATTCACTTGTACATGATGATTTGCCAGCCATGGATAACGATGATTTTAGACGTGGCAAACCAACGAATCATAAGTTGTATGGCGAAGCGATGGCGATTCTTGCAGGAGATGCGCTGCTGACTCATGCTTTCTATACGGTTGTTCAATCTTCAAGAAAGCATGGAGTGCCAGCTGAAGCCGTGCTTACAGTAGTTGAAGAATTGGCACAGTATGCTGGTCTCCCGGGTATGGTAGGTGGACAAGCAGCAGATATGCTTGGTGAGCAAGGTGAAACGAGTCTGGAGCAGCTCCAATATATCCATGAACATAAAACGGGAGATCTCATTGTAGCCTCATTACGTGCTGGTGGGTATATTTCTGGAGCAAGCGAGGAACAAATCGATGCCTTAACAACATTTGGCAGACAAATCGGTTTGGCTTTCCAAATTCAAGATGATGTGCTTGATGTGGAGGGTGAGCAAGCTGTTACGGGTAAGCCGAAAGGTAGCGATGAGAAGAGCGGTAAGGTGACTTTTCCCTATTTCATGGGGATGGATGCTTCTAAGAAGGAAATTGAGCGGTTGACTTTCGAAGCAAAGGAAGCGCTCACAGCCGGATCGATTCCTTATCCTGAACGATTATTGCAGCTAGCTGATTACCTAATGAAACGAAACCATTAAGTTCATGATTCGTAATACTCTATGTTATAATCATGTATAAATGTGTGAATGCCGTTCTAGAAGTTAAGGGATGGTCATGACAATTATGGTCTAATAGTAAACATTCCGTACCATTGAGCGTTGGTATTTCGCCGAACGATATGCTGAGTTCCTACATCCATGATTGCAGCGTTGAGCTAGGGAATTAGCAACTGAGCAATCAGCATGGCGTAAGCTGCTCGTCTGATGCGGAATGTTTTTTGATAGATGAGCTGAGTACAGGTTATTATTAGTTATAAATAGATACATGCTAATAATGAGCAACAGTGTCATGTACTATGGTTCTAATCAACGAAAGCGAGGGAAATCCCGTGCTGCTCGAACAAATCAACCAACCGAGTGATCTGAAACAATTAAAGGTCGAACAGTTGCCACAGCTGGCAGCAGATATTCGTCAATTTCTGATCGAGAAGCTATCAGTAACTGGCGGTCATTTAGCTCCCAACTTAGGCGTCGTTGAGCTTACGATCGTGATGCATTACTTATATAACAGTCCGAAAGACAAATTTATTTTTGACGTCGGACATCAAGCTTATGTCCATAAAATATTAACAAATCGTAAAGACCGATTCGATACGTTGAGAAAACATAAAGGTCTTTGCGGTTTTGTAAAACGTGCTGAAAGTGAGCATGACGTATGGGAAGCAGGACATAGCAGTACGTCATTGTCTGCTGCTGCAGGCATGGCGAAAGCGCGTGACTACAAGAAGGAAGACAATCAAGTACTTGCTGTTATTGGTGATGGAGCGTTAACAGGAGGCATGTCGTTTGAAGCCTTGAATCATATTGGTCATGAGAAGACGAAAATGATTGTGGTGCTAAATGACAATGAAATGTCGATTGCACCTAATGTAGGCGCTATGCATCAATATTTGGGCAAAATTCGTTCAGATCGCACTTATGCGAAGCTAAAGGACGAAGTTGAATACTTACTTAAGAAAATTCCTGCGATTGGCGGTAAGCTAGCAAAGACTGCTGAGCGCGTTAAAGATGGTTTGAAATATTTAGTAGTGTCAGGTGTATTGTTTGAAGAGCTTGGCTTTACTTATTTGGGACCTGTAGATGGCCACGATATTCCTAAGCTGATGGAAGTGTTTGAACAAGCCAATAAGATTGATGGACCCGTGCTTGTTCATGTGATTACGCGCAAAGGTAAAGGATACTCCCCAGCTGAGGCGGATTCACATAAATGGCATGGTATTACACCATACAAGATGGAGTCTGGTCAAGTCGTTAAGTCTGTAGGCAACCCCATGTATACTGAAGTTTTCGGTAATGCGCTTATTGAGCTTGCAGAACAGGATGAGCGTATCGTTGCTGTAACACCTGCGATGCCTGGCGGCTCTGGGCTACTGAAGTTTGCTGATCGCTTCCCTGGGAGAATGGTCGATGTAGGAATTGCGGAGCAGCATGCAGCGACATTCTGTGCTGCGCTTGCTATGGAGGGTATGAAGCCTGTCTATGCGGTATATTCTACATTCTTGCAGCGTGCATATGATCAAGTGCTGCATGATATTTGCCGTCAGGATGCGAATGTTATATTCGCCATTGATCGTGCTGGATTCGTAGGGCCTGATGGTGAAACTCATCATGGTGTATATGATATTGCGTATTTGCGTCATTTACCGAACATCGTTCTTATGATGCCTAAAGATGAAAATGAACTTCGTAACATGATGAAGACAGCCGTTGATTATAATGATGGTCCGATTGCGATCCGCTATCCGCGTATCAATGTGCCAGGCGTTGCAGTAGATGATGTTATGAAACCAATCCCACTTGGTACATGGGAAACGGTTCGTGAAGGTGATTCTGCGGTTGTAATGGCGGTTGGTCCAATGATTCAAGTAGCAGAAGAGGCTGCTGAATTATTGAAGCGTGAGGGCTTGAATCTACGTATCATTAATGCTCGTTTTATTAAGCCAATGGATGAAGAAATGCTGTTAAACTTGGCAAAAGAACATCTGCCAATGTTTGTGATGGAGGAAGGTACTGTACGCGGTGGACTTGGTAGTGCCGTACTGGAGTTCTACGCGGAACGTCACATCTTTGATCAAACGATTGTGCCAATTGGTGTACCTGATGCTTTTATAGAGCATGGCAGCATTCAACAGCAGCGTGAAGAGGTCGGTTTGACGGCAGAGCATCTAACTAACGAAGTGAAGCGGCTGTTAATCGCGCGTTGCGATAATCGTCTTACACGCGCATAAAAGAATTAGGAGATGAAGCATGTCTACACCGAAAGAGCGCATTGACATTTTGCTCGTTGAGCAAGCCTATTATGAAAGCCGTGAGAAAGCGAAAGCGGCAATTATGGCAGGTCTCGTCATTGCGGACGGAGAACGGATTGAGAAAGCGGGGATGAAAGTTCCGCGTGCAGCTGCTATTACGGTCAAAGGAGCACCACATCCTTATGTAAGTCGCGGGGGCCTCAAGCTAGAGAAGGCGATTAAACAATTCGACCTGCAGCTTGAAGGTGTTACGATGATGGATATTGGTGCATCTACGGGTGGGTTCACAGATTGTGCTTTGCAAAATGGTGCTGAACGGGTTTACGCTATCGACGTAGGTTACAATCAATTGGATTGGTCCCTTCGTAATGATGAACGTGTCATCGTTATGGAACGAACGAATTTTCGTTATGTTGAGGCCGAGCATTTGGATGGACCTAGACCTAATATCGCGACGATTGATGTATCTTTCATTTCGTTAAAGTTGATCTTGCCGCCACTGAAAGCCTTGCTGCAAAGACCGGGTAAGGTCATTGCACTCATTAAACCGCAGTTCGAAGCGGGGAGAGAAAAGGTTGGCAAGTCTGGTGTTGTCCGAGATCCTCGTACGCATGAAGAGGTGCTAAGGGAAGTGTTGGATTTTGCATGTGAACTTGGGTTTGTGCTCGAAGGTGTGACCTATTCTCCTATTACAGGCGGGGAAGGGAACATTGAGTTCCTTGCTTATTGGACGGTCCCAGACCAAGCAGAAGAACTGGAGCAGCCTAACGTTTCACGTGAGCTAATTCATGATTTAGTTAAGGAAGCCAACACGCAATTCCGATCTGTATAATGGACCCGATAACGACTTGAATGAAACTCATCCGACTAGGAACGGTCCTACGGGTGAGTTTCTTTTGCGAGTAAGTCTTTTATAAGGAGGCTTATAAATGCTCGGTGATTCCTTTGTTCTTGTCATTATTATTGTGGGCCTTGTCATATGGGGGTTAGTTGCTCTGTATCGATATTGGAATCGAGAAGAGCCGATGGAGCAGCTGTATATTAGCGAGCATATGGTGCACGATGAAGAAGTGGAGACATTGCTGGAAAAGGAAGGATATGACGTCGTAGGCGGCAAATTCTACGTTCCACTCTATATCCAAATGGACAATCAGGAAGAGCAGATGAGTCGGATATGGGTTGACTTGATCGTAACGAAGCACAACAATTGGTATGTAGTCCGGTTAGTGCGTGAACGGATGCAGTTAGATTGGACGACAAATGGCATTCGCAAGTTATGGCTAAGTTACAAAATCGCGTTCCCCGATTGTGATGGGCTATTAATTGTTAATCAAGCCGAACGTTCTGTTAAGCTTATTCAAATGCACGTAGGAGAACCGACTGCATCTGGCGAATAAACATACATCAAGATGTTTGAATACAAGGTGGAGGGTCTTTTTTATGAAAGGTCAACGACATATTAAAATTAGAGAAATTGTGATGAATAATGATATTGAAACACAGGACGAGCTTGTAGATTCTTTGCGCAAAGCAGGCTTTCAAGTTACACAGGCTACTGTGTCTCGTGATATGAAGGAATTGCATCTCATTAAAGTCCCGATGGACAATGGACGCTACAAATATTCGCTCCCAATCGATCAGCGCTTTAATCCAGCTCAGAAGCTGAAGCGAGCGTTGTTGGATAATTTCGTTAGCATCGATTACGCTGAAAATCTTGTAGTCATGAAATGTCTTCCAGGCACGTCTAATGCAATTGCTGTATTGATGGACTCCATTGAATGGCCGGATATTTTAGGAACGGTATGTGGAGATGATACGATTCTTATTGTTGCTCGTTCTAAAGACAGCAGCAAAAAAGTAATTGATCAGGTGATGAGCTACATTTCATAATCATTGCACAGGAGCTTGAGCTTATGTTTGGAGATCTAGCAATTATTTTTCAGATAAGATCTTCAATTTAGCTTATGGCTTGTTAGGTTCAGGAGGAGATGTTGGATGTTAGTTGCTATGTCTATTCGCAATTTGGCAGTTATTGAGCATGTACAGCTGCAATTCCATCAAGGATTTCATGTGCTGACAGGGGAAACGGGCGCAGGTAAATCAATTATTATTGATGCACTTGGTCTTATTGCTGGAGGCAGAGGTTCTGCTGATTTCGTACGATATGGCTGTGAGCGTGCTGAGGTCGAAGCTTCCTTCGATCTTCCTTCTGATCACCCAACTTGGGGGATCATTGAGAAACTTGGCATTCACGCTTCACGTGAAGAAATGTTGATCATTCGTCGCGAGCTCACAGCTCAGGGCAAGAGTAATGGTCGAATTAATGGGCAAATGGTCAACTTGAGTATGCTGCGTGAAGTGGGCGATCAGTTGATTAACATACATGGACAGCATGAGCATCAATCTTTGCTCAAAGTTGAGAAGCATATTGAGTGGCTCGATGCTTTTGGCGGTGAGTCGCTAGCTCAAATTAAAGCACGTTATCGCGAACAATATCGTGCATATAAAGCTTTGCATCGAGAAGCTGAGCAATTGCGTCAAACAAGCCAAGAAACGTTTCGTATGCTGGATTTATATCGATTCCAAATTGAAGAGCTTACTGAAGCTAAGCTAAAACTAGGTGAAGATGAAACATTAGCGGATGAAAAGGGCAAACTAGCCAATGCAGAGAAGCTCATGGATAGTGTAAATCGTTCTTATGAACATTTATACGGTCAGGGTGCGATGGATGCTGTTACGTTGGCAGTGGACAAGCTGGAACAGATCGTTCATGTCGATCCAGAGAAGTTCCAACCCATTGTAGAACATTTGCAAAATGCCTTTTACCTCTTAGAAGATGCTTCTTTCCAGCTTCGTGATTACCGCGAACAAATTGAGTTTAATCCAGCACGCTTGGAGCAGATTGAAGAGAGGCTTGATCTGTTAACTTCTTTGAAACGCAAATATGGTTCAACGGTTGAAGATATGATGCAATACTTAGAGAAGATTACAAATGAAGCAGATAAGCTGGAGAACAAAGATGAGCGCTTAGAGAAGCTGGATGCTGAATTAGCGAAGCAACTTGTGCTTGTTGTAAAGGAAGCGAAGCTGCTGAGTGAGCAGAGGCGTATCCTTGCCGATCAGCTTACAAAACGCATTGAGGCAGAGCTTAAACATTTACATATGGAGCGTACTCGCATGGGAGTGCGTATGGAAAGACTGCAGGATAATAACGGGCCAGAGGTAGACGGAATTGGAACAAGATTGACGCAGCATGGCTGGGACGATGTAGAGTTTCTTATTACACCCAATCCAGGTGAGCCGCTTAGACCGTTGCACAAGATTGCATCTGGCGGTGAGCTGTCACGTATTATGCTTGCTTTGAAGGCGATTTTTTCGGAACTGGATCGGATTCCAGTCCTTATCTTTGATGAGGTGGATACGGGTGTTAGCGGACGTGCAGCACAAGCAATTGCTGAGAAATTGGTTGAGGTCGCAGCCAATGGCCAAGTGTTTGCGATTACTCATTTGCCACAAGTCGCTTGTATGGCCGATCATCAATATTATATTGAGAAGCAAGTTGAAAATGAACGCACAGCTACAAAGGTTACCGCTCTAAATGAAGATGGACGGGTACAGGAATTGGCACGTATGCTTGGCGGTGTTGAAGTTACTGAGAAAACGATACATCATGCACAAGAAATGCTTAAATTGGCTGAACGACAAAAAGGTGCGTAAATCAAGGTAAGGAATCATTTTCACTCATAAAAGGTAAGGGTCAGGGTTAACTTAATGTTACTGATTAGGGGCTGCCATCGACGGTATGCTTCGAATTGCTACAAAGGAGTGTGACCCCTTGACCCCTTACGTTAAACGGCTAATAGGTCTTATGCTTGTAATCATTATTTGTGCTGGCAGTAATACCCCTTCGTTTCGTGATTATGTCGCATGGCCACAGCAATTGAGGCTATTCGAAGGTCAGCAGAAACAGTTAAACTTGTCCATGCCTGTTATGGCTAAGGCTACGATTGATCATCCCGAAATATTGCAAGTGAATGGCAATAAGCAAGCAGTAATGAATGTTTCGCTGAATCAACCGTTAGCACTGCAGCCTAAGCAAGTTGGACAGGCTGAACTTAAGCTTAAGTTGTTTAATCGTATTCCGCTTCGAAGCTTAAAGGTAAATGTCGTACCTGATCTTCGTGTCATTCCTGGAGGTCAGACGATTGGCGTTAAGGTTAAATCCAACGGAATATTAGTTGTCGGTCATCATCTTGTTCAAGTGGAAGACAATCGTAAGGTATCTCCTGGTGAAGAAGCAGGCGTAAAATTGGGTGATCTTATTGTACGCATCAATGAAGAACGTATCCAAGATTTATCTCAAGTTGGAATACTTGTGAAGGCGGCTGGCGAAGCGAAGAAACCATTAAAGCTGGAAGTTCGACGCAATGGTCAATTGGTGAATACGGAGCTGCGCCCTGCCTATGATGCAGAAGATAAAACATGGCGATTAGGCTTATATATACGTGATTCAGCGGCAGGAGTCGGTACATTAACGTTTTATGCCCCGGATCAAGGTGTATATGGTGCTTTGGGACATGTCATTACAGATCTCGATACACAAACACCTATTGAGGTAGGTCGTGGTGAAATCTTGCAATCGAATGTGACGTCGATATCCAAAAGCCAAAATGGAGAGCCTGGTGAGAAACGCGCTCATTTCTTGAAAGAAGGGCGTGTGCTCGGAAATGTAGAGCGAAATACCCCGTTCGGCATTTTTGGAAAAATGAAGAGCAACCCGGATCACAGCTTGTTCAAAAAAGGTATTCCGATTGCGTTCAATGAAGAGGTTCGTGAAGGTCCGGCTGAAATGCTTACCGTTGTGAATGGTCAGCAGGTGGAGCGATTCAAAATTGAAATTGTCCATGTTACAAGACAGTCTGCTCCTGCAACGAAAGGTATGGTTATTAAAATAACCGATCCACGTCTTCTGCAAAAGACAGGCGGTATCGTTCAGGGCATGTCAGGCAGCCCAATTATTCAAAATAATAAGCTGATTGGTGCGGTAACACACGTATTCGTCAACAATCCAAGCTCTGGCTATGGATGCTTTATCGAATGGATGCTTCAGGATGCAGGTGTTGTATTATCACAATCGCAATGGAAGACCACGAAAAAGGTTCACGCTGCAGCGTGAACCTTTTTAACCGTATGTCGAATGTTAGGAACTCGGCGTGAATGAGCGTGAACGGTGTAGAAATATAAACAAATTTATTATTATAAATGATTTTGTTAAAAAAAGAAAGAAAAAAACTTATTCGACAGAAGGAATTCTTATCGCCTTGTCGAATAAGTATAACTTGTAAGCGAAATGTTCACGCACAATTGAAGATATGCTGACGAGACGCTGCAAAACGGGTTAAGGGAGGATCATTAAGTTGCAAAAAATTGAAGTTTTATTGGCAGATGACAATCGGGAGTTCACGAATTTATTGGCGGATTTCTTATCCGAACAGGATGACATGACCGTAAGTGGCGTAGCCTACAACGGTGAAGAGGTGCTTCAATTTTTGGAGCAAACGAGAACAGTGCCGGATGTACTCATTCTCGATATTATTATGCCTCATCTTGACGGCCTTGGCGTATTGGAACGCCTTAGAGAACTACAATTGTCGCCACAGCCTAAAATCATCATGCTGACTGCTTTCGGTCAAGAGAGCATTACACAGCGTGCTGTACAACTTGGTGCTTCTTACTATATTTTGAAACCGTTTGATATGGATGTGCTAGCGAATCGTATTCGTCAACTAGCTGGCTCCGCAGCAACACCTTCGTTGACGGGTTCATCTTCTTATGTAAGTAGCGCGATGAAGTCCAATGTTGTACCTTTGGCTAAAACGAAGAATCTTGACGCTAACATTACAACGATTATCCATGAGATCGGCGTACCAGCTCATATTAAAGGCTACCAGTATTTGCGCGAAGCGATCACAATGGTGTATAACAATATCGAAATTCTTGGTTCTATTACGAAAACGCTTTATCCAGCAATCGCTGAAAAATACAAAACAACGCCATCTCGCGTTGAGCGTGCGATTCGTCATGCGATCGAAGTTGCTTGGACACGCGGCAACATTGACAGCATTAGTCGTTTGTTCGGCTATACGATCAACATCAGTAAGTCGAAACCAACCAACAGCGAATTCATTGCGATGGTTGCGGATAAGCTTAGAATCGAGCATAAGGTATCATAAAATGACGTACTGGAGCGGATTGCAGGTTGCTACGAGTGCTTTACATACCAACGATGAAAGCCAACCAATTCGTCATATAGCTTTATTATCTATCTCCACCTGACCCGATAAATCCTAGAGATTTATCGGGTTTTTGGTATTTCAGATACGCTTCAATAGAAGATTTGCAAAGTGACCCCCAAGTAAACTTCTCTCAAATTTACAAATGCTACGCTATCCATGATCGTGACAGTCTAGCACGTTTATTTATCATCTGAATCCGAAGTAATAGTAAGGAGCCGATTTACTCTTAACGGGGAGAAATTCGGCTCTTTTTTGTTCCAATTTGCTTAGTTGTCATTGTAGTTTCGTTATCTTGCGGTTACATTCCAAAATGCGTACAACAACTGACTTCCAGGGTTATACTCAAGCTGGAGGTGTTTTTATGATGAAAAATACAAAGTACTTTAATTTTTATAAGCTTTGGATAGGACAATCTATAAGTTTATTAGGTATCCAGTTTACAGTAGTAGCGCTGCCTCTTTTTGCAATAGAGGTGCTTCAAACAAGTGAGGCGAATGCTGCTATGCTTCGTGGAATTATATTCGTGCCTTATCTCATATTTGGATTAATAGCCGGTGCTTTGATTGACATCCTTCCTAGAAAAAAAGTTTTGCTCATTTCTAGTATTTGTCAAGGTGTTTTGTTTTTATCTGTATTTTTACTGGCTGTAACAAATAAAATAACGTTCCCTTTATTGGTGTTACTTATGTTCGTAAATGGAATATTCACCACCTTTTACAACATTGCAATTCCTTCTTTCTTACCGGAAATTGTAACAGATAAAGATAATTTAAAAAAAGGAAATGCTCAATTAGCCCTTTCTGAGTCTCTTGCTGTAGTAGTTGGTCCTATGCTAGCCGGAATCGTTATTACGCTAGTTGGCTCAACAGGCTCATTCTCTGTTAACGCTGCGACGTATTTTATTTGTTTTGTATGTCTATTGTTTATTTCAAGGTTTAAACCGCATACAGAGGGTTCTTTAAAAAACGTAAATATAAAATCCATATATAAAAATATATTCGAAGGTTTGATATATTTTAGAAAACACCCTGTATTGGAACCAATTGTAAGCTGCGGCGCTGTCTATGGTTTTTTTAAATACATACTATATAGCATTTTAGTCATATTCCTTTATAAGGTAATGGGTCTATCTGAACTTGAAATAGGCTTTGTTGTTGGTTCAGCTTCGGTGGGATTTTTAATAGGTAATACGATACTTTTAAAGAAAAGTAAGCAAATCAATCACACAAAGATGCTTATTTATAGCGCTGCTGTATCCGTGATTGGTCTGTCTTTTATACCCATAATGGGATATTTGGGAACTGTGTACGGCATAGTGGCTGTAAGTATCATACATGGTATGGGAGAAGGTGTATTTGCCCCTTACGCTGCAACCATACGACAACTTGTCTCTCCAAGTCACATGCTAGGTAGAGTAAATGCTGTACAGCGTACACTTAATTGGGGAGCTTGGGCATTGGGGAGTTTTGCTAGTGCATTTTTAGTTTCAATATTCGGACTTCAAACTACGTTATTTATCGGAGGCTTCGGCACAACATTATGCTTAATAGCGTTGGTAAGGCGAGGAATATTAAAAGGAACGAACATTGAATATACCAGCTCAAATTGATTGTTAATATGTGAAGCTATAACCCAAACCACTATAATCGCACTCATCCGAAGTCGATACTGTAGTGGTTTCTTTTTGTTCCGCTTAAACTCGAAATTCAGAACTGTTTATATGAAAATTCCAAAAAATTTTGGAGATTAAAGCCAAATGTTCACCCTCTTCGTCTTATTGAATTAAGAAGGAAGGGAGATCATGATGTCACATGGATATATCTAAGCTTGTGAAAAAGGCACAGAAAGGTAACGATCAGGCATTCCTTGAGCTGTTTCAACAATATGAGGAGTCTATTTATCGAATTGCCTACACGTATGTGAAAAACAAGGAGGATGCGCTGGATATCGTCCAAGATACAGCGTATCAATCTTTCAAGACAATTGGCAGTTTACGAGAGCCGCAATATTTTAAGGCATGGCTTTTCAAAATTGCGATTAACCGCTCTATTGATACCTATAAGAAGAAACAAAAAGTGATATTGTTTCCAACGGATTATACCGAACATAAAAATTTACGTACAAATGATGAGGATATTCCTCTTTCGGTTACGCTGCAGCAATTGCTAGATGAGTTGGATATGAATGAAAAGAGTGTCATTTTGCTCAAATATTATCAAGGATACACGATACAAGCGATCTCGGACATATTGGAGATGCCGCTAGGAACAACGAAAACGATACTTTATCGAGGGTTGGCCAAATTGAGACAAAGTTTGGAAAGAGGTGAGATCTCATGACGGTTCATGATCCTATTAAGCAAGAGATGGAGAAGATAGAGATTCCGAAGGAACTGCATGAGCGAAGTATACGTGGTATACAGCAAGCGAAGTATGAGCTGGCGAGCGGACGCAATAAGGCAGCGAAGAAGGTTGCAAAAATATTAGGATTGACCGCCGCTAGCCTTGTCATTGCAGTTACGATCGGGGCAGCAACCTCTCCAACATTTGCTGAGTACGTAAAGTCGTGGTTCTCCTTCTATAAGACGGATGAAGGAATTAAGAAAGCAGTGAGTGCAGGCTTCGGAGAGCCCATTAACAGAGAAGTTACAGACCAAGGAATTACATTTAAGGTGAAAGAGGTCATCCAGGACGAGCTGCGAATTTCACTTCTATACAGTGTAGAGAAGGATGGTAAATCCGTTGAGTCAGACCGATTATTTGATACATTCATTCCAAGAGGGACAGATGATGATCCGTATGCGAACCGATATGAGGTTGTCGATACCGAAGGTAATGTGCTGCCACTTCGGATGGAGCATACGCGCGTCGGCAATGATCGAATCTTGATATTATCGCTTCAAAGTTTAGCTGCTGGCCGCGGGAAATCGTCTATACCCGAACTACCCCATAAAATTATCGTGCGATTCGATATCAATCAGATCGGCGATACACGGGGTAAATGGCAGTTAGAGGTACCGCTCGATTTAATGAAGGCTAAAGCCGCTACGGTTGTTGTACCTATCAATAAACGTTACACATCTCCACTAGGATTTCGTATCGACTTTCATGAACTTCGACATGGATCAAGTACCTCTGAGATGGTGTTACAGGTACATGAAACACAAGCGTGGAGAAGTGCCATGAAGCGAGAGCCTATGTTCCGGTATGAGGTGAAGGATAGTGAAGGCAATACAGTGGCAGCACGGGATGGATTAAATCGCAAAGATTTAGGCTTGCAAAGTGTGAATACCATTGATCGAGTCTTTAGTGGACAAGGAACACTGGGTCATGTGGAATATAGAAATTCGTTTGTACCATTTAAGGATGCTAAGGAGCTTAGCCTATTTGTAACAGCGATTTATTTACAAGAACATTTGTCTACACCAATAGAGGTTGCGCTGCCTCCTAAAGCATTGCTACAAAAACCTCTGGTGAAGGAGGTGAATGGAAGTAAAGTCACGTTCAAGACGCGAATGAAGACGGAAGAACAACACGAGTCGTTGAAAGACGGGCGTACGGTTTTTCAAGGAAAAGGATGGATATTGGAGCTTGATCAGCAGCTTGGCTCAAGTAGGCTAGATCTGCAATGGCATTTACAGAGCGTTCTAGATAGAGGCTCTAGATTCGAAACAGCCACAGTATTAGAGCGAGATGCTGAAGGGAATCATCGCAATCGAACGATGTTTTTCTTCGCAGACCAAGCTTCGCTACCTGATAGTTTGAGTTTACAATTAATGGGAGGGACAAAAATAACGCCTATTGACTGGAGTGTTCCACTCGTTGCTTCATCAGAGCCGCTTCCGCCGATGGTCGATGAGCTAATTTATGAGATGACGGTGGAACAATTAGAGCCAGAACTTGTGAATAAGGCGGAGCGCGCGATAAGGGAACTAATGCCGAATCAGCCAGCAGAGCTGTATGGTGCTGCAGATTATTCAGACAAGTGGCTCTTATACACGAAGGACAACAGTGGGAGTATGGCTATTGTAGATAAAGCAACGGCAGAGCCGATCAGTGTGCAACGAACCATTCCTTATTATGAGCTGGATAAATCGATTCAGGAGACGGTAGAGGAGATGCTACGAAAGCTACATCCGGAACAACCTATACGATTTAAAACAGCGAATAGGCATCGATCCATCAAAGATGATCATTGGCTAATTCAAAATGAACAGGCGAACATGGTTATAGATGCGCATACAGGTAACGTGGACTCCGCTGCGATAAGTTACACAGCTGGAAAGTTCGATGAGCGGGCGAAGTCAGCAGCCGAGCAAGCCTTTGAGCAATTTTCGAAGGGCAAGTCAATAAGCTTCATGGAGATGAAGCGGGTTTGGTCACCGAAACAGCATGTGTGGGAATTTTATCGAGATGGAAGTCTATTGGCTCAGGTTGGTGTGGAGTCGAATCAGGTGTGGCTCGTTCAGCAAAGCTTCAAAGACGACCATCCAGGAGATGAAGCTAAAGCAAGGAAAATGTATGCTAACCAGAGTTATACCGGAGATCAGGCAATTGCAAAGGTCGGTTCCACGATTCAGCAAGTGTTCGGCGTCGCGCTGAAAGACTATAAAGTGAGCGTACAATTGAATGAATATACGTTTAGTAAAAAGGGGTCACCTTCAATAAGCGGGACGGTTAACGCTAGAGGAGAGTTCTGGCGACTAGAGCTACTTCCTTTCGAAGGCATGCAAGAGTAAGACGTATTAAAGGTCGAAGGTAATAAATAAAACATTAGACATTGGAGGATATGAATGATGAAGAATAGATGGATCGCAGTCACATTGATATGCAGTTTGCTCGGAGCTACTCCTGTTCTGGCAGCATCGGCGGATGAAAACGTCGAAAGCCATAGCAGTGAAACAAAGTTAGGAAAAAGTGATAATATTAGAAGTGTGGGAAATAGCGTAAACCATAAAGGACCTGAAGTGGTTAAGTATGCTGATTTGGATTCATCATTTCAAGAAGCAGTGGAAAAGGCGATTACTCAGTATGGTAATGGGAAGTCTATTCAATTCGAGAAAGCCTTCAAGGACGAATATGTGGTAGACGAGAATAAGAAGCTTAATCGTTGGTTGATTGAAAATAAAGATCGCAGTGCCATTGTATCGGTCGATGCCGCCTCAGGAAAAGTGCTTACGATCTCGATTACTTTCGATGTTTCTGAAATCACAGGAGATTACGAGAAATATTTGACAACAGTTCATTCTTCGGTGAAGCAACTGGGCAGCCAATCGGAACGGCCGTTTACAATAGCGAATCTGTTTATTTCAAATATAGAAGCGAATAAGAGTCAGTCCATTACCTTCTCTACCCACGATGATCAATTCATCAAGCTTGATCTAAAGACGAGCAAACCATTGAACTACCACTTGAAATTCAAGGAAGCTGACATAGATCGCAAGATTGTCGCGGCAGCGGAACAGGCAGTACAGAGCTTGGGAGTGAAGAAGTTACAACCATTTACTCAGTTTGAACTCCATAAGAACGAAGGGCTTGTAGGAGAGAATGGAGTGTGGATTTTAAAAAGAAGGATAGAAGTGAAGTATAGTGATCGTAATATATATAAAGCCATCCAACGAGATCACGATAATAAGTGGTATTTCGTCGAATCTGAAGCTGTTGTTGAAAGGAAGACAGGAAAGATTGTTTCAGTAACGGTTGCGCCTAAGACAGTTGATCAGAAACAAGTGAAATTGACACAGAAGCAAGGAGTTGCGCTGGCGAAACCAATTGCGAAGAAGTTATTTGGTGTAGACTTGTCTTCTTATCAAGTAAAGGTGGATAACGTGTGGGGCGATTACAAGTTCAGCAGTAAAGATAAACAATCTATCATTGCGAAGTTTGATAACTACGGCAATCTAGTCCGCATCGAACGAATGATGAGTAAGCGGTAGTTCATTTAAAATTGGCCATTCTAAATAATGTTCATTTATACAAACAATATCTATCGACCTTACTCAAGTCTCAAGCTGAGGTCGATAGATATTTTTTTTCTTCTCCACACTAGAATGTGAATCATTGTAAAGTATCATACATCGTTGTTCCCACCTATATGAAAAGAACAAGCTTACGCGCATAATGGAATTTATCTCTATTACAGATGGGTGGGGATAAGCATATGGCCATTATTCAAATCAACCAATTAGTGAAGGAATACCGAACGAATAAGCGGTTTACGGGCTCTTTTGGTTTGATCAAATCCTTATTTAGTTCTGAATATGTATACACGCGAGCGGTAGATGGCATATCTTTCAGCATTGACGCTGGCGAATCAGTTGGCTACTTAGGACCGAATGGGGCTGGTAAGTCAACGATGATCAAGATGCTGACAGGCATCCTTGTTCCAACATCGGGTGACATTCAAGTGGATGGGAAAGTGCCTTATCGTAATCGAAAGGAAATCGCGAGGAAGATCGGAGTTGTTTTTGGACAGCGCAGTCAATTGTGGTGGGACTTGCCTGTAATAGACTCTTTCGAGCTTCATAAGCATATTTACAACATTAGTGCTAGTGATTATAACAACAGAGTGAATCAATATGTTGAACTGCTCGATATGGCGAGCTTTGTCCACAAGCCCGTTAGGCAGCTGAGCTTGGGACAACGGATGCGTGCGGAGATAGCGTTAGCACTCCTACATCATCCAGAAATTCTATTTCTAGATGAACCAACGATAGGCCTAGATGTTATTGCAAAACATAATATTCGCAACTTTTTACGCCAAATCAATCAAGAAACGAATGTAGCGATAATGCTGACGACTCATGATTTGAAAGACATTGAGGAGATTTGCGATCGCATTATTATCGTAAATCATGGACAAGCAGTGTTTGATGGTGATATATATCATTTGAAGAAGGAAATTGGCGGAATCAACAAGCAGGTTACGATCGAATTTCACGTTGATCCAGGCGAAATAGCATTTCCTAATGCGTTGCTCATTTGTGATGAAGGGGTGCGAAAGAAATTTGAATTTATACACCACGATGGAGAAGAGAATTCACTCATGCGGTCCATTATGAGTATTCCAAATGTAGAGCAAATTAAAGATATTTCAATTGAAGATATGAGCATTGAAGAGATTATACATCAAGCTTTTGTCAACTTGACTCAAAATTCAAAGATTAGAGTGTGATGATGATGAAAGCTTATTTGGCGTACTGCGGTAAATCTTTTTCCAAGCATATTAGCTATCGTTCTGAGGTGTGGCTGAGAATTTTTGGGAACATCGTCATCATGTTCATTCAAATCTCCATATGGAAGTCACTTGCAGCTAACTCGAATGATAACATGATAAATATGAGTGAAATGGTTACCTACTCCATAATTACGACATCCGTCATGAATCTACTTATGACTAGGGTATATCAAACCATAGACTCCAAGTTACAGTCAGGTGATATTTGTTCGGATTTGCAGAAGCCGATTAGCTACCCTTGGTACTTATTTTTTGAACAACTAGGAACGGTTAGTTTTCAACTGCTGTTTAATGTTGTTCCTTCCATATTGATTGCTCTGCTGTTATTCGGTGTTCAACTCCCAGAAGCCTCACACATCTTTCCGTTTCTACTCAGTTTACTTGTTGCGATGGTGATATCGTTTTTAATCGGTTATTTGGTTGCACTTATTGCGTTTTGGTTTCTAACGACTTTTGCACTGAACTGGACATTAGGTGCGTTGATGACCATTTTCTCGGGGGTATTTGTTCCGATCTGGTTTTTTAATCCGTACTGGGCGAAACTCGCCAGTTTCCTTCCGTTTCAGTATTTAGGATATATTCCATCTGCCATTTACTTAGGAAAACTTGAACAGCCCTACCTAATACTAATCCAAGGATGTGGATGGATCGCTAGTTTGTTGTTTGTTGTCAATCTGCTGTGGTGGAAGGCCATTAAACGGTTAATCGTACAGGGTGGTTAAAATGGGGTGGTAATGTGTCAGTTAAACTATTCATTCATTTTCTAAAAATTATAATGCGGTCGCGGATGGAATATCGAGCTGACTTTTTGCTTGGTATGGTTGGCCAAATACTTGGATATGCCGCTAATTATGTTATCGTATGGCTGCTGTTGAATCGATTTACTTCCATTGAAGGCTGGGCTTGGCCAGAAATGGCGTTTCTTATTAGTATCAATGTGCTAACGTATGCGATAGGTGCGTCATTTACGTACTCTCCGATGTTGAATTTGGAGCAGTTAATGATAAAGGGGGACTTAGATAAATATCTGATTAAGCCAATCCATCCATTCGCTTATTTGATCGCCAGCTACTTTAACTTTGGATATATTGCGCATATTCTGATATCTGCAGTGTTATTAATATGGTCGTTAGGAAATCTCAACGTGCATTGGGGAGTCTTCGAATTTACCTACTTCTTGTTTACCTTGTTAAGCGGCTCAATGCTGCAGGCAGGGGGACTTATTTTAATCGGTAGCTGGAGCTTGTATTTTATGAAGTCGCAGTTCATGGGAGATCTGTATTTTAAAATAAAAGACGTAATCAATTATCCGATTTCTGCCTATGCAGGTGTTATTCAAGTTGTACTCACATGGATGATGCCACTTGCCTTCATTAACTACTATCCTGCACTATATTTATTACAGAAAGAAGAGAATACTTCATTACTGCTCGTGCCTATGGTAGGGCCTCTATTCTTATTTTTAACCATAGTAGTCTGGCATCGTGGCATTCGGCAGTATCAAGGAGCGGGAAGTTAGGAAAGAGTATGGGAGCAACATACTGTCACGTCTAAAAGGCTTGTAGCAGTAATAACCGGATGGTAAGTTAGTAGGAGATGGACTCCGTGGCGATACAGCACTTTTAGACGAAGGGGTGTTTGTTCTATGAAAAAATGGATTACAGTACCCGTATCAAGTATGATACTAGCTTCTTCTTTATTGTTCGGCGTGGCAGGTGCGTCATCTGCTCCCACAGCTGATTGGCCTTCTCCCTCACCAGCGAAACCAGCCGCTATCAATCTCACATTGAGCTATGGTCAAGGGTTTTATGTGTATGATGTGGTTGAAATTATGTCGAACAGTGCACCACACATTGTTGAAGCCTCACCGGGTTATTTTTATGGGTTGAGATATGGGAAGGCGACTGTGAAAGTTAGATTGGCAAATGGAAGTTTTGCGACTTATGTAATTACGGTGCAATAATGAAGTGAATTATTGAATTCTTTATTTTGTAAAATAAGGACAATTTAATGCTGTATCTCGTAAAACACCCCTTGCTGTTTCGATGTGTATACATTGCCGGTTAAGGGTTGTTTTGCGTTCAGTCACTGATTAAGTTTGAATGAAGATATATAATTTAAATTTCAAATTTTATCTATTTCAGTTGCAAATTATGGGACGATTCCGTTACAATATATTTCACTTGATCTTCGAATACTAGAGTCGTTGTTATTTGAACATTTGCTAGTCGAATACATAGGATAATCAACTAGAATGACATCTCGAAGGTACGAAATACATCGTAGAGAAGGAAGGTATTATTTTGAATGCAAGCTTATATTAAACCTCTTATGGATGCTGCGTTATTTTTTCCATTCATCGCGCTAGCGTTAACTCTACCATTTCTCGTCGTACAGTATCGTAGATATGGATATGTTAACAAACTACGCGCTGCTGTCCTCTATTCAATGCTGCTGTACATGATATCTGCTTATTTTTTAGTCATTTTACCTTTACCGAGCAGTACGGATAATTGTATCCGAGAAGGCGCGTTCTGGACGTATTCACAATTGGTTCCATTCACATTTGCATCTGAGATTTTGAATCAAACACAAGTGAACTTCTCGCAGCCAAGTACGTATATGTTGTTAGTAAAAGAAAAAGCGTTTCTCCAAGCTATATTTAATGTGTTTTTAACGATTCCGCTTGGTGTGTACGCGAGATATTATTTTAGACGAACGGCATTTCAGACAGGATGCATCGCATTTGGTGTTGCGTGTCTCTTTGAGATAACACAGATTACGGGAATGTTCGGTATTTTTGATTGTCCGTATCGTTTATTCGATGTTGACGATTTCTTCTTGAACACGACCGGTGGATTGCTCGGTTATTTCCTTACACCGCTTCTTACATTTTTCTTGCCTCGTTCTGAGAAGTTAGATGAAGATGTTCAACTGTCACAAATGACGGTTGGTTATGTACGCCGTTTAGTTGCTTTCCTAATCGATACGGTTGTATATACGATTGTTACAGGTATTTTCACATTCGGGATAGGGCTCTTCCTACATCGAAGTCTAATAAATCAGGGTATGGATACGGTATTGGCTTGGATTTTATATGCCTTGACAAGCATCGTAGGTGTACTTATTTACTTTGTTATTGTACCTACAATGACCAATGGACGAACGATTGGGAAAATGATAACTCGCATACACGTAGTTGATGATCGACTGCAAGCTGAGCAACAGGGTAGAACGATAACAGCGAAAGCGCTGTTCCATCGATATAGTCTCTTGTATACCATTATTATCGGGTATAATTACGTATTTGGATTCATATTCAGCTTTACAGATTTGCCTCCGATCATTTTGATGAGCGCTCTTTTCTTATATTTTGGTATTGGCGGATTGCTAGTTCTTCATCTCATCGTGAATTTATTTACGCGAGATAAGCGATTGTTCTATGAAAAATGGAGCCATACACGAAATGTCATCACGGAACGTAAAGATACTACGAGCTAAGGAACTGGTTTTCACCATTTAGGCATCAGCGTACTATACTGTATGAAGTATTGTTGTCAGCTCTGGTGCCTAGACGGACGAGAAAGGCGGCTTCCTATGAATAGGCGTCATAAACAACACCCATATCGGAGAAGTCGTCGGGATCAGCGAAGTGGTCGTAGGCGTAAAGAGGCTTACCTACACAACAATGAGGGAGAAGGTAAGGGGCCTCCACCATATGGACCAGATGGTAAAGGATGTCCGAATAAACCCCCGCCGATTTCTCCGATTACGCTGCAGAAGGCAGTTCTTCTGGCAGCTGTGTTAAAAGATTGGCTTATTGTGGAGACGGTTATTATTAATCGTAATAAAACCGTTCAAGTTATTTTAGCAGGTGATTTTGGTAAGTTTGGCATTCGTCCAGAATTTCTGAATGAAGAGAATATTGGTCTTTTCGAAGCGTTAGAGGACACGGGATTATTCCCGGGTATTGGTGAAGGACCTGAAGGCGCTGTTCCTCCAGAAGCTGGAGGATAGGTTGTGGCATATTTTCATAAAATTGAAACAAAAATAAAGAAGGAAGTCCGCGGTGCATGCCGTAGACTTCCTTCTTTTATTTACTTCGTATTTACTTCAGCCGGTTGCCCCTCCCCAGAATTGTGCTGGGAACGTGTCGCTTGCTGACGAAAGTCCGGACGCGGTCCACGCGGTTTTTTTTCACGGAATCGGGGTGCGACATAGTTATGCTTACGATCGCGGAAAAAGATCCAGCCGCCAATAAATCCGACCCCGATAGCAAAGAGAAACAAACCGACTAAGAATGGTAACCAGCCGAAAGATATATCGGTTAGAGCGGGATTTCCTTTGTCAACAATATATTGATAAATGGCATCTTTCATGTACAAAAATCCAGCAGTTGCAAGCACGCCAGGGATCACAAGCATCATTATCGCAATAAAACGAGATATGGTTAATTTAACATTTGCATTTGCCATCGTTAGCTCTCATTCCTTTATAAGAGGATGTGTATGTCGTTTACCTATTTTTCTGCTCTTTTCATCTTACCTTGAGTATGGAAATATGTCTAATTTTGCTTTTTGGTCATATTTATTGATAAAAGGTACTTGTCCAATAGGTTATGTAATTGGCTGGAACGGAAAAAGGAGTTACAATAGCACCAAGATATAGAGAGGAGTGAGAAGTTTCATGACGAAGCAAGTAGACGTTGCCATTATCGGCGGAGGAACGGGTGGCTATGTAGCTGCGATTGCAGCCGCACAAGCAGGTCATCATGTTGTAGTTATAGAGAAACAGCAGCTGGGAGGTACCTGTCTCCATCGTGGTTGCATTCCGAGCAAGGCACTGCTGCGTAGTGCAGAAGTATACGCGCTAGCTAAAGAAAGTGCACAGTTTGGTGTGCATACGGAGGGGGTAAAGCTTCACTTTGATGAAGTACAAGCTCGTAAACAGCAAATCGTAGATAAATTGCATCGAGGCGTTCAATATTTGATGAACAAGCATAACATTGAAGTGATACATGGCAGCGGGCGCGTCATGGGTCCTTCTATTTTTTCACCACAAAGCGGATCAGTAGCCGTTGAGTTGGAAAATGGGGAGTCGGAAACGATTGTACCCAAGTACCTTATTATTGCGACAGGCTCCCGTCCACGATTACTGCGTGGCCTAGAACCAGATGGACGGTATGTGTTCACGAGCGACGAAGCTCTTGAATGGGACACGCTGCCACAGCGTATTGCTATCGTAGGCGGCGGTGTGATTGGTGTTGAATGGGCCTCGATGATGGTGGACTTTGGTGTTCAGGTCACGATGATTGAAGCGGGTGATCGAATTCTTCCTTCTGAGGATGAAGAAGTTGCGAAAGAAATGCACAAGCAGCTTGCGGAGCGAGGCGTAACAATTTATACGAATTGTACCATCGATGCGGAAGGAATTCGCAAAGACGAAGCTGGAATGGATATGTTGGCGACCATTGCAGAAGAGACCATTCATTTACAGGTAGAACGTATGCTTGTGTCTGTTGGCCGCGTAGCTAATGTGGAGAAGCTTGGTTTGGAGCAGACGAATGTCCAAGTTCATAATAGTGTTATCCGAGTGAACGAACATTTACAAACGAATGAACCACATATTTATGCAATTGGTGACTGTATTGGTGGATTGCAGCTTGCGCATGCAGCATCAGCAGAGGGAATAGCAGCGGTTGAGCATTTGAGTGGGCATAAAGGCATAGCACTACAATCCCGAATGGTACCACGTTGTGTTTATGCGAGACCAGAAACGGCTTCAATCGGCTTGACGGAAGCAGAGGCTCATACTGCTGGACATGACGTGAAAGTTGCGAAAATTCCTTTCCAAGCCATCGGTAAGGCTCTTGTATATGGTGAAACAGCTGGCTTTGTCAAAGTGATTGCGAATCAAGCTACGAACGATGTGCTCGGTGTTCACATGATCGGCCCGCATGCGACGGAGCTTATTAGTGAAGCTACAGTAGCGCAACTTTTGGATGGAACTCCTTGGGAGATTGGACAAGTTATTCATCCGCACCCTTCATTGTCAGAAGCTGTACAGGAAGCCATGCTAGCTGTACAAGGTCGCTCTCATATCCTTTAATATTCCACGGTCTCAGCCTAAGTTGATGATGGGATATGCTGCACGGGGAGAAGGGTCAAGGCATTTCTCATTTTGAAGCTATCGCAACTGTCATTATAACGATATGACGTTTAACATTTTCTTTTTGTTTAACAAGAGGGTATAATACATCTAACCAGAAAATTAGTACCTGGTATTAGATGTTGATGACAACTTTTGTAGTTACATGTAACTTTATGTGATTAGGACATGTGGAAAAGGGGGATCACTCCATGACACCAGATGTAACGGTTCGTGAGCGTTCACGCCATGAGCAGCTAGGAATCTCGGATGATCAAGCTTTGGAGATGTATCGTATGATGGTACTTGCACGCAAATACGACGAGAGGGGTTTGTTGCTGCAAAGGGCTGGCAAGGTAGGTTTCCATGTATCAGGAATCGGCCAAGAAATGACGCAAGTCGCAGCAGCGTTTGCCTTAGATCGGGAGAGGGATTATTTTCTGCCGTATTACCGTGACTATGGCTTTGTACTATCGGTTGGTGTGACGGTGAAGGATTTGATGCTCTCTATTTTTGCAAAAGCAGAAGATATTAGTAGTGGAGGACGCCAGATGCCAGGTCATTTCGGATCGAAGCGTCATCGTATTGTGACGGGCTCAAGTCCAGTTACAACGCAAGTGCCGCATGCTGTAGGCATTGCGTTAGCTGCTAAAATGCGCAAGCAGGATATCGTATCGTATGTAACCTTCGGTGAAGGCTCGAGCAATCAGGGAGATTTCCATGAAGGCTGCAATTTTGCAGGCGTTCATCGTCTTCCCGTTATTATTATGTGTCAGAACAATCAATACGCCATTTCTGTGCCTTTATCCAAGCAAACGGCCGGAAATATAAGCGATCGGGCGGCAGGCTATGGTTTCCCGGGCATTCGTGTTGATGGGACGGATCCGTTAGAAGTATATAGAGTCGTGAAGGAAGCGCGCGAGCGTGCTATTCGTGGTGAAGGACCGACACTTATTGAATCGGTCATGTATCGTTTGCAGCCGCATTCCACATCGGATAACGATCTTGCGTATCGGACGAAGGAAGAAGTAGAGCAGCATCGTGCAAATGACGGGCTTCCCCGTTTTAAGCAATATTTGATTGATTGTGGTATATGGTCAGAAGCTCAAGAAGAGGCTTTAGTGAAAGAAGTGTTAGCGATTATCAACGAAGCTACGGCTTATGCAGAGGAAGCTCCTTATCCTCATCCTGATGAAACCTATACGCATGTGTATGCTGAATCGGAAGGAGGAGCGTCCAATGGCCGTTATTGAATATATTGATGCCATACGCTTGGCAATGAAAGAGGAAATGGAGCGCGATCCAGAAGTGTTCGTGCTGGGGGAAGATGTTGGGGTAAAAGGCGGTGTCTTTACAACAACGAAAGGGTTGTACGAGCAGTTTGGTGAAGCTCGCGCTTTGGATACTCCATTAGCTGAATCTGCTATTGCTGGAGTGGCGATTGGAGCTGCCATGGTAGGCATGAAGCCAATTGCTGAAATGCAATATTCAGACTTCATGTTCCCGGCAGCGAATCAAATTATTAGCGAAGCAGCTAAGATTCGTTACCGCTCAAACAATGACTGGAACTGTCCAGTTGTCATTCGAGCACCGATTGGTGGTGGTATATTTGGTGGGCTATACCATTCCCAGTGTCCGGAATCGGTGTTCTTTGGTACGCCAGGGTTGAAAATTGTTGCGCCTTATACGGCATATGATGCGAAAGGGCTGCTCAAAGCGGCAATTCGTGACCCTGATCCGGTTATTTTCTTTGAAAATAAAAAGTGCTATCGCATGATCAAGGGTGAAGTTCCTGAAACGGATTATATCGTTCCGATTGGCAAGTCAAATGTCATTCGTGAGGGAGAAGACATCACGGTAATTGGCTATAGCTTGCCGCTTCACTTCGCGATGCAGGCTGCAGAAGAATTGATGTCAGAAGGTATAAGCGCTCATATTCTCGATTTACGCACACTGCAGCCGCTTGATAAGGAAGGTATCTTAGAAGCGGTGGCCAAAACAGGTAAAGTGCTCATTGTTCATGAAGACAATAAGACGGGCGGTATTGGTGCAGAAGTGTCCGCCATCATTGCTGAGGAATTACTGCATGAACTGGATGCTCCGATTATGCGCTTATGTGGCCCTGATGTTCCGGCTATGCCGATCAGTCCACCGCTTGAGCGGGAGTTTATGTTAAATAAAGACAAGCTCAAAGAAGCGATGCGCAAGCTCGCTCAATACTAAATGTGAGAAAGTCGAAAGAAAGACGGGAGTGAAGTGATCGATGTCAGACATTGGAATAACGAAAGAGATTACGATGCCGCAGCTTGCGGAATCCCTCGTATCTGCGACACTCAATAAGTGGTTGAAGCAGCCTGGTGACGCATTTGAAGCTTATGAACCGATATGTGAAGTGTTTACGGAGAAAGTCGTCGCTGAAATACCCGCTACAGAAAATGGGGTAATGGGTATGCATCTCGTACATGAGGGCGATGTGGTTGAAGTAGGTAAGGTCATTTGTACGTACCATTCAGGGGCCACAGCCGAACGTTCATCTGGAGAAGCTGGGATAGCTGAGAAGGTTGCGAATGGAATAGGCGCAGCAAGAGTAGGTGGAGGACAGCATGAACCTGCTGCAATTTCCAATTCTGTAGAAGCTACAGCGGACAAGCGTAGAGCCATTGTGGAGCAGGTTAATATTATCTCTAACGACGAGAACGCTCCGATGCGCGCACGCTTGTCACCTGCAGTACAGCGGTTGGCAAGTGACTATGATGTTGATTTGAAACATGTCCAAGGATCTGGGCTTGGTGGACGCATTACACGCAAGGATGTCTTGCAATATATAGAGCTTCGCGGCAATGCTGAGCAGGAAGCGGTGCAGCAAGGTGTGGACTTGGCTAAAGTAGGCTTGACTGCAGCTATGCCAGTAGAGACGAAAATGAGTCATGAACAGCACCAGCTCAACGAAGAACAATTGGCTGGATTTGATCGAGACATGCCTGTTGATGCAAGCTCACTTAGCCTACCGGTTCGCAGCTCGGGTCTGCACTTGTCGGAATCTCCACGAGTGCCGCACATCGATGTGGAGCGACCACAGACGGTTGGTGATGGGGAGCGCTTTATTGATGTCACCCCAATCCGTAATACGATTGCAACTCGTATGCGTCAGAGTGTCTCTGAAATCCCGCATGCGTGGACGATGATTGAAGTTGATGTGACGAACTTGGTGGAACTTCGCAACAAGTGGAAAGATGAGTTCCGACGCAAAGAAGGCGTCAATTTGACTTATTTGGCATTTGTTCTTAAAGCCGTTGTAAATGCGATCAAGGATTACCCGATTATGAACTCATTGTGGGCTGTTGATAAAATTATTGTAAAACGTGACGTGAATATTTCCTTGTCTGTGGGTACTGAAGATTCTGTTATGGTTCCCGTTATTAAAAAAGCAGATCAGAAAAATATCGCAGGTCTTGCTAGAGAAATAGATGACTTAGCACGGCGCACACGCGAAGGAAAACTCACACTAGAGGATATGCAAGGTGGCACATTTACGTTTAACAATACAGGTTCATTTGGCTCTATTCAATCCTATCCGATTATTAACTATCCGCAAGCTGCAATCCTTACTTTTGAGTCGATTGTAAAGCGTCCGGTTGTTATTAATGATATGATTGCGGTTCGTTCAATGGCGAATATGTGCTTGTCTCTTGATCATCGTATATTGGACGGTGTCATTTGCGGTCGATTCCTTCAGCGTGTAAAAGAAAATTTGGAAAGCTATAATTCTGATACGAAATTATATTGATTGCTTCATTCCGTGGTATACTAGAGTAGGATGTCAGAGAAGAAAGAGTGATAGCATGATGAACAGTCAGCAGGATCAGATCAGTTTGGAAACGACTAACACTCAGACGCTGCACCTACATACCTATGGACAATTGGATTATAAGCATGCATGGGATATGCAAAAAGACATTGTTAAGCAGATCGATAATGGTTTAGCGAAGGATACATTGTTTTTGCTGGAGCATCCTCCAACCTATACGATTGGTTCCCAGCGTAACCCTGAGCATTTGCTCTTATCCACTGAACAGTTGGAGAAGCAGGGGATTTCTGTTTACGAAATTGATCGCGGTGGTGATATTACGTATCATGGGCCGGGTCAACTCGTTGGATATCCTATGCTGCTGCTTGAAGGTCCAAGCTTGGACTTGCATGGATACTTAAGAAATTTGGAAGAAATCATGATTCAGTATCTTGCTTCTTATGGTATCGTTGGGGATCGCAAGCCAGATTTTACAGGTGTTTGGGTCGGCAATGAAAAGATTGCAGCGATCGGAGTTAAGTTCAACAAATGTAGAAACCGCAGAGGATTTGTGACGAGTCACGGATTTGCTTTTAATATTAAGCAAGGAATTCAGCACACTGGATTTACCGGAATCGTTCCGTGCGGCATTCAACAATTCGGAGTAACGTCATTAGAAGATGTAACAGGTCAAACCTTTACAGTAGAGCAGGTAGGACAGGAATTGATTCCTCATTTTATGAATGTGTTCGGATATCATGAGATCATTCATCATTCTGTCTCCTAACATAACACGTTGAAAGCCATGCTGATAGCATGGCTTCATCCGTAGGTACATGTAAAGATGTATGTGGACAACTTGCAAATAGGCTTGTCCTGCCTAAGCGATTCTATACGATCGAACCGAATGGTGCTGAGAACTTCTCAAGCGATATCTTATAGGCCATATAATATTGGCTCAATAAGGAAGATTAAAGTGGAAGCGATCATAGCGATGAGCATGACGTAGACAACGATCTTAAACCAACGTTTGGATTGCATAGGAAGGCACTCCTTTCTCTCTAATTCAGTGATATACTATTTATTTTAACGAAAAATGAGTGTGGAGGAAAGATACGATGGTACAACAAGAACGATTAGTACAACATTTTTTGCAATTGGTTCAAGTAGATAGTGAAACACGCTATGAGCGCGAAATCTGTGATTTGCTAAAAAAACAGTTCAGTGAACTAGGACTTGACGTATATGAAGATGATACAGAAGAGAAGTCTGGACATGGTGCAGGCAACTTGATCGTTACATGGCCAGCATCGGCGGGACAAGAACAAGCGAAGCGCATTTTCTTCACCTCTCATATGGATACAGTTACGCCTGGTAAAGGGATTAAGCCAGTTATCGATGCGGACGGTATGATTCGCAGTGACGGTACGACTATTCTTGGTGCGGATGACAAAGCAGGTCTTGCTGCTATGTTCGAAGCGATCCGTGTCGTGCAAGAATCTGGTCAAGCACATGGTCAAATTCAATTCGTCATTACAGTTGGAGAAGAATCAGGCCTAAACGGTGCTCGTGTTATGGATGCATCCCTTTTGAAGGCTGATTTGGGATATGCCTTGGATTCGAACGGTGAGATCGGTTCCATTGCAGTTGCTGCACCAACACAAGCGAAGATTACGATGGAGATTTACGGGAAGTCTGCACACGCAGGTGTAAACCCTGAAGATGGAATCAGCGCGATTCAAGTAGCAGGTAAAGCGGTAGCGCGTATGCCGCTTGGCCGTATCGATCACGAGACAACAGCGAACATCGGTCGCTTCGAAGGTGGCGGTGCGACGAACATCGTATGCGATTATGTGAAGCTTACAGCTGAAGCAAGAAGTATCGTGCAAGATAAGATGGATAAGCAAACAGCTGCTATGAAAGAAGCGATTGAGTCAGCAGCAGCAGAGTACGGCGCTCGCGCTAAGTTCACAAGTGAAGTGATGTACCCAGCATTTAACTTCACAGAAGAAGATGAAGTTGTAAAATTAGTTGCTCGTGCGAATGCAAAAATTGGTGTACCAACGAGTGTATTCCATTCCGGCGGCGGAAGCGATGCCAATATTTTCAATGGCCATGGCGTTCCTACCGTTAACCTTGCAGTGGGTTACAAAGATATCCATACGACGAATGAGCATATTCATACTTCGGATTTGGTGAAGACGACGGAGCTTGTCGTTGCGATTATAGAAGAGGCAATTCAGGCTTAGTGCAACGGTACGAAACCTTTGTCTAGCAAAGCTCCTCAAGAAAGAAGCATCCTGATTCACTGTTAATCCGTGAATCAGGATGCTTTCTTTTTTTGTGTCATCATTTTGCTGTACGTAACGACTTGCTCGCTTCTACGTTTTCCGTTTCTTCGGAAGGCTGCTTGGCTGATGATAAATTGATGTAAAGACTCAGCCACGCACCAAAAGCGACTATAATACCTGCAAGAGTAAAGACCGTAACGAGTGAAAATTGTTCCTTAATAAATCCAGCCATACCGGAAGCGATCATTACGCCTGCCGTGTACAGCGGCATGGTAATGCCATTTACACGTCCGATAAAGTTTTCGTCTACAAACTGAATGAACCACGTACTCAAAATGACTTGTAGCGCTGCAATCAGTAAACCACTTAGGAAACGAATGCCTAGTGTTAACCATAAAATCGTAGACCATCCCTCGATAACTAACGATATAGCTAATCCTAATAGAGCAATTGCAAAGATGATTTTGCGGTGTTTCTGGATAAATGATCCGCATGCAGATGCGATGCTTATACCGAGGAGCAATCCAATACCTGCCGCTGTTGTTATCCAAGGTAATGATTCTTTAGGCAGTCCGAGTCGCTCTGTTACGATAAATATTTCAAGTGGCTGAATTAAGCCGATTCCGAGACTAATTACAATTTGCGTAAGTGTTAACAGGCGTAGGGTGGGGTGCGCCCATACATAGGATATACCTGATTTAATATCTTCAAGTACGGCTGTGTTCTCTTTCTTCTCTCGTTTATAGGAAGGTAGAGCAAGTTGGATAAGTGCTGCTAATGTGAAAATACCGCATAGTACGACCAAAGAGCCTTGAAGCCCGAGCACCTTGTACAAGAAAGTTCCAATAATTGGGCCAAGAATGACGAATATGGAGCTCAGACCTTGTGTAATCCCGATTGCAGTAGGTACTTGAGATTCAGGAACGTGTCGCTTGAACAGTACGGATGAAGAGGGTACTGAAAATTGACTCACGATTGCAGAGACAACGGTAGCTAAAAATACAGCTTGCCAGATGCCAGATGCGAGACAGAGCATGATGACGACGATGGACAAGGCACTGAGCAAGTCGCCAATTACGACCGTCCATTTCGGGTTCCAGCGATCCGCGAATACGCCACCGATTAAGGAAAAGATAAATATCGGTGCCATTTCAAATACGGTGAGTAAGGAAATGGCTACTGCATTTCCATTTGTCATCTCCGTAACCGCGAATAGAAGTGCCATATTACGTACCCAGATGCCGATTTGTTGGAGTAAATCAGCAGAAGCTACGATGAGGAAAACTCGATTACTCCATAAAGATGGTGGTGCAGCTACAGGTGTAGCATTGCTTGACATGATTCATTATCCCCCTAATTTAAAATATACTGACTGTCCGGTTTAATAATGGGTGAAAATAAAGATGGATTGGTTCATCCATCTATTCCATCCTTTATGTTATGCGCGAATACCGTTAAGGAACACATCGATTGCCTTACGATGTATGAACTCAAGTTCTTCAAGCGAGTAGTTGTCAAATTGGATCATGCCAAGTCCGCCTAATACGCTGTAAAGCAACAGAGCTAGCCCCTCGGGATCATCTTCAGCGAATTCCTTCTGCTGGATCCCTTCTTTAATGACATCGAGAATTAATGGAAGCGGGAACTTAGACATTTCCACAATTTTCTCGATCACTTCTGGATCGGCACCTTTAGTCCCGGAAAATTCCATCGATGCTTGCATAAGCGGATTTTCAAAATCATGGGCGAAATGATGAGCGATCGCATACAACTTCTCAGTTGCGTTTGAAGCAAGTTTGAATCGTTCTGTGCATTTATAAATCCAATCGACCATATTTAACTCAAGTAAGTACATAAATAGCTGCTCTTTACTTTTGAAATGGTAGTAAATGCTTCCTTTACTCATGCCAGAAGATTCTCGAATCTGCTCCATAGAAGTGGCTTGGTATCCTTGTTGAATAAAGAGCTGCTTCGCAGCAGCAGCGATCGCTTGCCTAGTCTGTTCGGCTTCTTCTGCAGTTCGACGTGCCATGAATAAGTATCCTCCATTATTAGAACGATCGGTCAGTATAGTCCAATCTTAGCTTGATCAGAAGGAGGTGTCAAGTTCATAACAGTCGAGTAAGGTCAACGCCTTGTGAAAATTATGCTAAGATGTCTCGTTGATTGCGTCAATGTACAGATGTATACGCGATTGGTTAAAAGCATTATTTTCTGTGCGGTTTACTTAGTATATCTGATATTTTGGCATCTTTGCCTTCTTTCATCATCATACGTCGTAAAGTTGCACTTATATCATATCCTTTGCCTGAAAGCCATAACTGTTTATCCGTACGAAATTGTTTCATTGCTGCATCTCATCTCCTTGTCGTCCATCGTGTTTATGAATGCCATCTGATATAATTTGTATGTAATAGCTTGTGTGTATATGTGAAAAATAATAGATTGAGCAGTTATCACAGATGGATAAGGGGATGAAGATAGAATGAACCATTCGAATCAATATGAAGTGGGTAAACTTTTTGAAGAAGTGACGATAGAGACGAAGAAAATTTTTGATGGTAAAGTGATTTCCTTGCAAGTAGATACGGTGACTTTGCCTGATGGCTCGACGGCTACTCGCGAAATTGTTAAGCATCCAGGAGCTGTAGCTGTACTTGCGATTCGTGACGACAAAATGATTGTTGTCGAACAGTATCGGAAGCCGTTAGGGAAGTCCCAAGTTGAAATACCTGCGGGTAAACTAGATGCGGGTGAGCTGCCGCAGGCAGCGGCAACAAGGGAGTTAGAAGAAGAAACAGGATACATCGCAGAGTCGTTAATTCCGCTTACTTCTTTTTATACTTCGCCTGGCTTTGCTGATGAAATTATTCATTTGTTTGTTGCTGAACAGCTTGTACAAGGTTCGATGCAGACAGATGAGGATGAATTTCTTGAAGTCATGGCATTTACGTTGGATGAAGCTTTCACAGCGATTCGTGCAGGACGTATTAGTGATGCAAAGACGATAAGTGCGGTTTATGCATGGCAAATTAAGAAGCTGACGGGACATTGGCCTTTGTGAGTGAGAACATGAAACTAAATCTGAGTACGTACTATGCGGATTTACACGTCCATATAGGAGCGACTTCAGAAGGAAGGCCTGTTAAAATAAGCGCCAGTCGAAATTTAACTTTCGAAGCGATTGCTCGTGAAGCGGCCGATCGTAAAGGGATAGATCTAATCGGGATTATTGATGCGCAATCACCTGGTGTGCTTGCTGATATCGATCGCTTAATCGCGCGAGGGGAAATGGAGGAGCTCCCTGAGGGTGGGATTCGGTATAAAAATACGACCATTTTATTGGGGAGTGAAATTGAGATTAAGCCCAGCGGAAAAGGCACGGCGCATGTACTTTGCTATATGCCAAGCCTTGACGCGATGAAGCACTTTTCTCGGTGGATGTCTGCACATATGCGTAATATTCATCTGTCCACACAGCGAATTTATGTAGAGGCAGAGCAGCTACAGCAGGAAGTTGCAGCCTATGGGGGAGTATTTGTCCCTGCTCATATTTTCACCCCACATAAAAGCATATACGGCAGCTGTACAAATCGGATGGAGGAAGTGCTGGACATGCAGCTCGTTGATGCTGTCGAAGTTGGTTTGAGCGCAGATCGTGACATGGCAGCACGTATTTCTGAACTTGATCCGTATACACTATTAACAAATTCAGATGCCCACTCATTATCCAAAATTGGTCGTGAGTACAATTCATTTGTAATGGCGGAGCCGAATTTTGCAGAATGGTGCAAAGTGCTGCGTAAACGGGAAGGGCGCGGTGTTGCAGCGAATTATGGCCTGAATCCGCGACTTGGAAAGTATCATCGCACAACTTGCGGCAATGGGCATTTGTTAGCGGATGGAGTCCATTCGTCAGGGAATCACATGTCTCATCCATGTTCAACGTGCGGCAGTAAAGTAGTCATCGGCGGTGTGTACGATCGAATTGCAACTATTGCAGATCGAAGTGTAGAAGAGGCTGCTCGGCCTGATCGCACTCCGTATATTCATCAGGTACCTTTAGAATATTTACCTGGTGTCGGACCTAGCACGATGAGGAAGATGCTGCAGCAGTTCGGTACGGAGATGAATATTTTGCATCGAGCAAGCACGGAGGATCTTTGTGCTGTTGTTGGTGACAAAATTGCACAATTGATTCAAGCTGCACGTACAGGAACACTGGAGCTTAGAAGTGGCGGTGGAGGAACGTACGGAGGAGTCATGAACACAAAGAAATAAAAATACGGTATCTTCATATTATAGCGTGCATGTGCATATACATGGAGCGAACGTCAGAGCGGACAAGCTTTCCGTAAGGAGAAAGGAGACGTTGGCCTTGTTAGCAATCATGCCGGATATAAAGAAGCATTTATATTTGTACGTGTTCGTGACATTGATATTTGTTGTAGGTGTTGTGTTCGGTGCTTTATTGGTCAACTCGTTAACGTATGACCAACAAGAGGAGCTATCGCGTCAATTGGAGCAAATCTTTTTAACAGCAGGAGAGCCTGCTGACACTACCGAATTCTGGTCCTCACTTTGGATGTATTGGCGGTGGATATTGCTCATTGCCGTGCTTGGTATTTCTATTGTAGGATTTCCACTTATTTTAATTCTTGACTTTACAAAAGGGGTGCTCATTGGATTTACAGTCGGAACACTAGTCAGTCAATTTTCATGGAAGGGAATGTTCGTAGCCTTGCTTGGTGTCGCTCCACACAATATGATAGCGATTCCGCTTATGCTTATAGCAAGTGTTTCTGCCCTGTCTTTTGCGATTCATGTGATGAAGGACAGGCTGTTCGTTCCGAAGATGCGTTCGTTAAAAAAACCGTTTCTCGATTATTTGACGACACAAGTCGGGGTATGTATAGGAATGATGGCGGTTGCCGTTATTATGACTTGGATTAGTCCTTACCTCATGAATTGGATGTCTTCCACGATAATTGATGTCGAGAGTGCTTTAAAGATCTCGTAAATAATTTGACACTGATTAGATAGTCCCCCTATAATAATAGAAGTGAATTGAATTGCGGATAGGCGGCAAGGGGGGAGACCATGGAGTCGCGGATTGATACAATTAAACAACAACTGCAATCCCAAGGATATAAGCTGACACCGCAGCGTGAAGCAACTGTGCGCGTGCTGCTGGAGAATGAAGAGGACCATCTAAGTGCAGAGGATGTCTTCATGCTTGTCAAGGAGAAAGCTCCCGAAATCGGTCTTGCCACCGTTTACCGTACGTTAGAGCTTCTTAGTGAATTGCATGTGGTACAGAAGTTGAACTTTGGAGATGGAGTTGCTCGTTACGATTTGCGTGGCGACAACAGCAAACATCATCACCATCACTTAATCTGCGTGCAGTGCGGTACGATGCAAGAAATTTTGGATGACTGGCTGGGACCGTTGGAAGAGCGGTTAGCACAAGAATACAATTTCCATGTACTCGATCATCGTTTGGATTTCCAGGGTATTTGTAATAAATGTCAGGAGAAGGAATCCAAGCAAGAACAGTAGTTCATGTTAATTAAAATATGCAACTGCTGTTACACAACAATTACATCCGCATATTAGCAAGGGGCTGTCCGATAAGTCATGTACAATGACTAGGGCAGCCCTTTTACTTTGGAAGCCCATAATTATTTGCGATAAAGCATTTTATGATTCGATTGATTTTTCATTGGGGTTCTCATAGGAGAGGAGAAACCATGCTGCTTCCGTACTAGTGGAGTATTACTTTTCTTGTTCGTGCGTAGTCGACTTGAACGTACCTTCTTTATTACAGTTTTTTCTCGTTTTGTTTGAACGTTCGGGTTGTTTTTCGAAATTACATTTCTACTGGGTCGAGCTTTGGTTTTCATACTTTTGGACAAAGCAATTCCGAAAAGAGGGCGTGAGGAAATAGGTTTTGGGGTCCTCGTGTTTGAGTGTGTAGACTGCAGCTTATAGCCAGTTCTCGATCTTCGTGAGATCGTACGTCTACTAGCTGTTGCATACTGAGGAACTGCTTGGATTGCTTTTAGCGTTTGGATCAGACCGCTTCCTTGAGAGCGTTCATTCGTATTTTTTAGGGGATCTGCTGTGCTCATTAACAATCCTCGCACTTCATCAGGGCTTAGAGCCCCATGCAATGACAATAGTAGCGCAACTGCGCCAGCAACGTGCGGAGCAGCCATAGAAGTGCCAGATTCGATAGCAAAGCCATTTTTATGGTTCGTCGAAACGATAAGTTCTCCTGGAGCAATGATATCTACTTCCTTACCTCTGCTGCTGAAAGAAGCAACTTCATATTTAGCGTTCATGGCAGCTACAGCGATCGTTTCTGGATATTTTGCTGGTTCATCTACCGATAGCGTATCTGGACCATCGTTTCCAGCAGAAGCAACCACAATAATTCCTCTTTGATGAGCTTTAATAATTGCACGCCGAAGAACGTCACTAGGATCATCCAGCCCAAGACTCATATTAACAATATGAATTCGTTGATGAATACACCATTCGATCGCATCCACAATGTCGGATACATAGCCCGTGCCCGTATTATCAAGGGCTTTGATGCCATACAGTTGAATATTCGGGGCTACGCCAAAGGGCATTTTTTGATGTCCGATCGCCGCAGCAATACCTGCCACATGAGTTCCATGACCATTGTCATCCTCATAGGACTCAAGTCGATTAATCATATTTATGCCGCCAGCAATTTTTAAATTAGGATGTTCGGTTACGCCTGTGTCAATAATTGCAATTTTAATGCCTTCTCCTTTTGTTTGTTTCCACACTTTTGGGGCTTCTACAGCGTGAATATTCCAAGGGATTTGCGGAAGCCTGACTTTGACCTCCTTCATTGACTTAGAAGTGAATGTAGGCGAATAGTTATCAGGTGAAGAGGCAAATGTACGTACCCATCCTTTTGAACAACGATGAATGCGAACTTGCTTATCCGTTTCTACCTTTCGGATACTTGGATGGTAACTTGATGTGTGGAGCTCCTTATCGGGATTCATATGACAACATATGGTGAGAGCAGAAGGGATTTGCTTCAGGGGAGTAATGCCCTGTTTATGAAGCTCATGCAGCCAATTCTCATAAGCTTCACGATTGCGGCACACAATCATTTTACGAACACTGTACTTATGAGGCTGGGAATGAATATGGGCCTTCATATAAGCGGATAACGATCGCATGACGTTGCTCCTCTCACGATGCTGTCTGGTCTCCTATTTTATGAGTAGCAACCGATTCCGGTGAGCCTGTTTACATACACATTTCATGCTTATTGGGGTATAAGCGCTCGAAGGTGGACATACGTTGATTATGATAGACGAAAAAAGCTTCCATATTATCGTGTTTTGGAGTTTCTTATTTCCGTTATGGAAAGGTGTGTAGACGTTGATTGTATCCATTCGATCTGTAGTGCAGCGCTTACGATTTATTGTTGTTTTTTTCTTGGCTACATATGTAGTGGTACAATTACTTGGTGTTGTTTCGGCGTGGATAGCACCGGTGAATAAATACCGTGAACCGCAAGGACGTGCAGTAAAAGTATTTCATCCTAATGTGGAATTGAATATGGAACCGGAACAATTTCGTGAACGATTGAAGTTGTATTACTGGCTTGGAGAATAACGGCAGTTAATATTGTATTCTTTGTGGTGGAAGTCGTTCATAAATGGTGTTAAAGTGTAAGAGAAGGAGATTGACGAACATGAAGACGACGTTGGAACGACAAATGGCGCAATATATGCAGTATCTAACCGACGAACGTCAAATATCCCCTCATACGAAAGATGCATACGAGCGGGATATTCAATCTTTTGTTCGTCACTTGTCAGCTGAAGGTATAGAGCAGGCAAATGAAGTGCTTCCTGTACATTTATTTCATTATGTAAATTGGTTAAGAAGGCAAGGACGGGCTGCATCGACGATTACGAGGCATAAGGCCGCTCTTCGTGCCTTCTATCGTTATTTAATTCGGGAAGGGGAAGCTAGCAAAGATCCAACCATGGATCTTGAAGTTCCTAAAAGCAATCCTAAGCAGTTGACAGTTCTGACAGTTGAGCAAGTTGGCAGGCTATTGGAAGCGCCTTCGCTGCATACACTGCAAGGAATTCGAGATCGTGCCATGCTGGAAACGCTATATGGAACGGGTGCCCGTGTATCTGAGCTGCTTGATCTGAACATAACGGATGTCAATTTACAATTGGGATTTGTTCGTTGTGTGATGAATCGCAAGGAGCGAATTGTGCCACTAGGGGAAGTAGCCATTGAAGCGATCCGACTTTATTTAGAGAAGAGTAGAGAAGGCTTGCAGTCCCAGTCATCTGGAGATCAGAAGCAAGATGGACAAGCTCTATTTCTAAATCGTCATGGGCAGCGTATGACTCGACAAGGGTTCTGGAAGCGTCTTCGTACGTATGCAGCACAAATACCAGATATGCCAGAGCTGACTTTGCAAATGCTTCGTCAGACTTTTGCTGTTCATTTGTTGAACAATGGGGCTGATATTCGTGTTGTGCAGGAACTACTTGGCCATGCGGATGCGGCAACGACCCAGCGTTACGCGTCAATTCCCGAGAAGCCAAATATGAAGGAAGTATATTCATCTGCTCATCCAAGAGCTAAGAAAAATAAGTAAGCTGTGCTATATTGCGTATGAGCATGACGTGCCCTAAGCACAATAGCAAAGAGACAAAGAGGAGTGGTACGATGTCACGCAAATTCAAAAAAGTAACCGTTATCGTATTGGATAGTGTCGGTATAGGTGAGCTTCCTGATGCTGAATCTTTTGGCGATAAAGGCTCGCATACACTAGGTCATATTATCGAACGTGTTCCAGCTGTTAAGATCCCGCACATGAATCAACTTGGCTTGGGTTCTATTGCAGACTTGGGCACATTGAAGCCTGCAGATGCTCCAACAGGAGTCTATGGCAAAATGGCCGAGATTTCTGTAGGTAAAGATACAATGACAGGTCACTGGGAGTTGATGGGTCTTAATATTACAACTCCATTCCAAACCTACCCAGATGGGTTCCCAGAAGAGTTGCTTCGTCAATTTGAAGAAAAAACAGGCCGCAAGGTGCTTTGCAACAAGCCTGCTTCTGGTACTGAAGTATTGGATCAATATGGCGAAGAGCAAATGAAGACAGGAAGCTGGATTGTTTACACATCTGCTGATAGTGTATTCCAGCTTGCAGCTCATGAGGAAATTATTCCGCTAGACGAGCTGTATCGTGCTTGTGAAATTGCTCGTGAGCTTACGTTGCAGGAAGAATTCATGGTTGGGCGAGTAATCGCACGACCATATGTTGGAACTCCAGGCAACTTTAAGCGTACGCCTAACCGTCATGATTATGCGGTATCTCCACCATCACCAACGGTATTGGATGCGCTTAAGGATGTTGGCAAAGATGTTATTTCTGTCGGCAAAATTAACGATATTTTCAGTGGTGAAGGCATTACTGCTTCTTACCCAACGAAGAGCAATGCACACGGTATCGAGACGACAATTGATTTGATGGGACAATCTTTCGAAGGTTTGTTGTTTACAAACTTGGTAGACTTTGATTCCTTGTTCGGGCATCGTCGTGATCCAGAAGGTTACGCAGGCGCATTGGAGGAATTCGATGCTGCAGTTCCAAAATTATTGGAAATGACAGGTCCTGATGATTTGCTTATCATTACGGCAGACCATGGTAATGACCCAATCCATCCAGGTACGGATCATACACGTGAGTATGTACCTTTGTTGGTATACAGCCCATCTATTGAACCAGGTCGCTCGCTCGGTATTCGTGCGACATTCGCAGACTTGGGTGCTACAGTAGCTGATAACTTTGGAGCGAAGCTTCCAGAGATCGGAACAAGCTTCTTGTCGGAGCTATAAGAATATACATCATGAGATTGCATCTAGCTCCTTAATACATATTAAGGAGGATGTAAGTAATGAGTACAGTTACAACGTATAATCAAGTGCAGGAAGCTGCGGCTTATATTCAGAGCCGTACTTCCCATCAACCTGAGATTGGTTTGATTCTTGGGTCAGGGTTGGGGGTTCTCAGTAGTTTAGTTGAGAACCCAACTATTATAGCATATGAAGATATCCCGCATTTTCCGAAGTCAACGGTAGAAGGCCATGCTGGTGAATTGCTAATTGGCACGATTCGTGGACGAGCCGTTATGTTGATGAAAGGTCGCTTTCACATCTATGAAGGATATGGTCCCGAGCTTACCGCATTTCCTGTACGTGTTATGAAGGCCGTTGGCGTTAAGCAACTGCTCGTAACGAATGCGGCAGGTGGCATTAATACTGCATATCGTGCAGGTGATTTAATGCTTATTAGCGATCATTTGAACCTGACTGCGCGTAACCCGCTCATCGGCCCAAATGATGAGCAATTTGGCGTTCGTTTTCCCGACATGTCGGAAGCTTATAGTAAGCGCTTGCGCTCCGTTGCCAAAGAAGTAGCGGCCCGTCACTCCTTTACTTTTCAAGAAGGTGTCTATGTTGGTCTGATAGGACCTAACTATGAGACACCTGCCGAAATCCGTATGATGCGTACACTTGGGGCAGATGCGGTCGGCATGTCAACCGTGTCAGAGGTTATCGTAGCAAGGCATGCTGGACTTGAAGTGCTGGGGATATCTTGTATTAGCAATATGGCAGCTGGAATCTTAGATCAGCCACTTTCTCATGAAGAGGTTATGGAAACGGCAGAACAGGTTAAAGAACAATTCCTGGGACTTGTGCTAGATATCATACCTGCAATGTAATTGTCAGGTTACTATACAAGTAATACAATCGAACAACAAGAATGACTTCAGGTAGGAGGAGTTAACATGAGAGCAGTTGACATTATTCAGAAAAAGCGTGAAGGTAAGGAACTTACACCAGAAGAAATCACATTTATGGTACGTGGATATAGTGAAGGTAATGTACCTGACTATCAAGTAGCTGCTTGGGCAATGGCTATCTACTTCCAAGGGATGAGCGCTAAAGAAACAGCGCAATTAACGCTGGAAATGGCGAAGTCTGGCGATCAAATTGATTTGAGCCCAATTGCCGGTGTCAAAGTAGACAAGCACTCCACTGGCGGTGTAGGCGACAAAACAACGTTGATTCTTGCACCGATGGTCGCAGCGGCAGGGGTTCCTGTAGCGAAAATGTCTGGACGCGGGCTTGGACATACAGGTGGTACTATAGATAAGTTGGAAGCGATTGCAGGTTACCAAGTTGAGCTTCCGCGCGAAACATTTATTAACCAAGTAAATGATATCGGCGTATCGCTGATTGGACAAAGTGGTAACATCACACCAGCTGATAAGAAGCTCTATGCTTTGCGTGACGTAACCGCAACGGTAGAGTCAATTCCGCTTATCGCAAGCTCTGTAATGAGTAAGAAGATTGCAGCGGGTGCAGATGCGATCGTACTTGATGTTAAGACAGGTAGCGGTGCATTTATGAAGACGCTTGACGATTCCATTGCACTCGCACAAGCGATGGTAGATATCGGAACAGAAGTTGGCCGCGATACGGTAGCGATTATTTCTGATATGGATCAACCGCTAGGACATCTCATTGGTAATGGTCTTGAAGTAGAGGAAGCAATTGCGACACTACACGGTAAAGGCCCTGAAGATCTTCATGAATTGTCTATGATTCTAGGGTCTCACATGGTTGTGCTTGGCAAACAAGCATCCACTACAGAAGAGGCTCGTGAAATTCTTGAAAAAACGATTGCAGATGGTTCTGCATTCGATCGTTTGAAGCAGCTTGTACAGGCACAAGGTGGCGATGTAGCTATGGTTGAAGACACAGCTAAGCTTCCACACGCAGCTAAACGTATAGAAGTGCTTGCTGAGAATGATGGTTACGTCTCCAGCATTGAAGCAGAGAGCATTGGAATTGCAGCTATGCTATTAGGTGCTGGTCGTGAGACTAAGGAAAGTGTCATTGACTTGGCTGTAGGGCTTGACCTACGTAAAAAAGTAGCTGATGGAGTGAAGAAGGGTGATGTGCTTGCGATTCTACATGTGAATGATGAATCACGTGTGGAAGAGTCTAAACAGCGTATTATTCAAGCTTATCAGCTGTCTGCTGAGCCAGTTGAAGAGAAGCCGCTTGTTTATGCAATTGTAACGAAGGACGGCGTACAACGTTTTGTATAATTGATTTTAATATGTAATAAGTAACTACAAGAAAAGCTGCTCGTTCCCTTTAGGGGGAATAAGCAGCTTTCTTAGTTGTTCTATCTATTACACCCAACCACGAATGCGCATTGCTTCAGCGATACGTTTGATCGAAATCATAAACGCAGCTGTACGAAGATCAGTTTGATGCTCTTTAGCTAAGAAACGAACTTCGCGGTAAGCATCTACCATTTTCACTTGAAGCTTCTCATTCACTTCTTCTTCGCTCCAATAGAAGCTCATCAAGTTTTGTACCCATTCAAAGTACGATACGGTTACACCGCCCGCATTCGCAAGGATATCTGGAATGACCAAGACTCCCTTATCACTCAAAATTTTATCCGCTTCTGGAGTTGTAGGTCCGTTTGCTGCTTCAGCAACAATTTTAGCTTTAACCTTATCGGCATTCACAGAGGTAATCACGTTCTCCAATGCAGCAGGGATAAGTACATCGACATCTAGCTCTAAAATGCTGTCTGCACTGATTTGATATTTTTTGTCGTAATTAGCCAATGACCCTGCGTCTTTACACGCATTAACTGCTTCTAAGTCTAGACCGTTCTGGTTGTAAATAGCACCCTTCGAATCGCTAACTGCCACGATAGTAAAGCCAAGCTCAGTTAACAATTCTGCAGCGATACGCCCTGCATTACCGTAACCTTGAATAGCCACAGTTGCTTCGTTAGGCTTCTTCCCTAATTCTTCAAGAGCTTCGAGAATCGTAAACACGCAGCCGCGAGCCGTAGCTTCATTACGTCCTTTTGATCCACCAAGAATAATCGGTTTACCTGTAATGACGCCAGGTTGGAAGGAGCCTTTCTTCTTGCTGTACGTATCCACCATCCATGCCATAACTTGAGCATTCGTATACACATCTGGAGCAGGAATATCTTTGTCAGGACCTACGAAGTCAGCAATTGCTTCCATAAATCCGCGGCTGACACGCTCTAGTTCACCTTTGCTCATCTCAGCAGGGTTACAGATGACACCGCCTTTACCGCCGCCGTATGGCAAGCTGACAACACCACATTTGAAGCTCATCCACATCGACAAAGCTTTTACTTCATCAAGAGTTACATCTGGGTGAAAACGAATGCCGCCTTTTGTTGGACCAATTGCATCATTGTGCTGCGAACGGTACCCTTCGAAGACTTTTACAGAACCATCATCCATCTTAACTGCAAAGTTGACAGTGAGCACACGCATAGGACGTTTAAGAAATTCGATTTCTTGCTGAGGAAGATTCAAGTGTGATGCTGCAATTTCGATCTGCCTCTGTACAATCTCATAAGGATTCAATGTTTCTTGCTTAACTGCTGTTGATGTAATAGCCATGGTTCTCCTCCAAATTGTTTATTTTTCAATGGTGTAAGTTTTTTGAAAGGGTACCTGAAATTAGGTCCTCTCGTTTGCACTATCTAAATATTTTCTTGTATTTTATCATAAATATGCGGTCGGTCAACTTATAAACTGGCTAGTTATGTGAATGAAATTTTTTATATGAGTATGAAAGAAATCTTTATGAACCTGTATATTTCAGTATAATATGGGGCGTTGACAGGGGGATGAGAAGTCTTGTTTCGCAAAAAGAAAGCGCTTCACCGTAATACAGTGCATGTATAATTATGCATTGCAAAGTTGCTGCATCATCCTCTGCTAATCTTGTGAAAATCGTTAAAACACCCTTGAATCTGTGCATATCTAGTAAAGGTGAATGTACCTTTCGACGAATGTACCTTTCAAAAGACAGTGACGCTGCATCTTATAGAGGGATAAAACAAAAAGGAGTTGTTTATATGGGATTCAGCAGTAATAGTGAGACTGCAGGAGCTACTACTACTACTTCTAACACTAGAACATTTTCTACAGGTCCACTAGAAAATGCAGCGAATAACCGTTCTGCCACTGTCATTGCAAAAGTACTGAATAACGGTACTGGCCAAGTTAAAGCTGAGGTGTCTGTGTTTAAGCTAAACGGTAAGAAAAAGTTAATCACGAGAGACTCGGTAACCCTTTCTCCGGGTACATCTGATTTTCTCTCCGTTAACTTAAACCGTAACGTGTTACAGTTCGAGGTAGAAATCAAAATTACGGGACGCAGTGCACTTCTGGGTGTTTTTGGTAAAACAGCGGGAGGCAACTTGAATCCTACGCATCGTGTACTCAACTCGGAGTTTACTCGTGTTATTCGCAAAAACAAACCGTCTAGAACTAGATAATTAGGAATGAAAGCACAGTTGCGCGTTAAGCGTGCTGTGCTTTTTTTTATGTGTGGAATATTTTAGGTGCAAGAGGTCGACAATGTGAAAAGGCATTCTTTTTCTCTTATGCATTCGTGATTACTATAAACGACAGTTGTTCGCTTTGCGAGAATGTACATATACGTAATCTTATGCATTTTCAGAGAGTTAAGAGTGGATACAATCAATGAGGAGGGAACGACTTGAGTCGTAAAAGCCGAACGATGCAGCTCTTTGTCTGTATCACATTGTGTGGGGCATTGATGCTGACAGGATCATCAGCAGTGTATGGACTTGATCTGCCGCCTGACAATATGAATACAAGTACGGATCAAGCAGCAGATAGAAGGACAGTTACGGAAGTTTCAACAACAAATACAGATACGGTACAGCTTGCATCAAGTGCTCGTTCTGCAGTGCTTATGGATGCAGATACGGGAACTATCATTTATGAAAAAAACAGCAATGATCGCCTGCCTCCTGCAAGCATTACAAAGATTATGACGATGCTGCTTGCTATGGAAGCTATACAGGACGGAAAAATAAAATGGGACGATAAAGTTTCGACGAGTGAATATGCCGCTTCTATGGGTGGGTCCCAAATCTTTTTGGAACCTGGTGAAGAAATGAGTGTACGCGATATGCTTAAAGGAGTCGCAATGGCTTCTGGAAATGATGCTTCGGTAGCGATTGCTGAGAAGATAGCAGGCTCTGAGCAAGCCTTTGTACAGCTCATGAACGAGAAGGCAAAGAAGCTTGGGATGAACAATACTAACTTCGTAAATTGCAATGGCCTGCCGGCTAACAATCACTATACGTCAGCGCATGATATTGCGATTATGTCTCGTGAGCTGCTGAAATATCCTGAAGTAACGAAGTTTACAGGAGCCTACGAGGATTACTTACGGCAGCATACAGATAAGAAGTTTTGGCTTGTTAATACCAACAAGCTTGTTCGGTTCTACAGCGGTGCTGACGGATTGAAGACAGGATATACATCAGAGGCTAAATATTGCTTGTCTGCAACTGCGAAGCGGGATAATTTACGTGTTGTTGCTGTCGTGCTAGGCGAGCCAAATACGAAAACAAGAAATGCAGAAGTGACACAAATGTTCGATTATGCATTTGCTCAATATATGAATGTTCCTCTTCTTAAAAAAGGGGATCGGATCGGTGAAGTTCAAATTGAGAAGGGTATGCAGTCCAAACTGGAGTTGAAGGCAGAGCAACCTTATCATCTTCTTCTTAAAAAAGGAGCTAGCAAAGATAAAGTTCGCTTTGAATTGTCTGCACCAGAATCTTTATCTGCTCCAATTGCTAAAGGACAATCGATTGGGAAAATTGTCGTCTATCAGGGAGAACAAGTCATTCGTGAAATTCCTGTCGAATCAGACCGTGATATTGCGAAAGCTGGCTGGTGGACCCTACTCAAACGGGCGACTTCTAAGTTGTTTTTTGTCAATGATTGATGGGGAAGTTCTAGTTTTGTCACCGGGCAGGAATTAGAGGTTTCGGCAACGAAAAGGTTCGGCAATGTGGGAGGAGAGTGAAAGCATGAATTTGCATGTAGAGCTGGAGCATCAACGTAATGTTCTAATTACTCGGCTAAAAGGAGAATTGGATCATCATACTGCAGAGTTGGTGCGTGTTCAATTGGACGAAGCGATTCAACGTGGTCAGATCAACCATGTTGTACTTAGTTTGAAAGAGCTTTCCTTTATGGATAGTTCCGGACTTGGTGTCATATTAGGACGCTACAAGTTGCTTAAAGGTAAAGGTGGGAAAATGGTCGTTTGTGATATGAACCCTGCTGTTCGCCGACTGTTTGAACTGTCTGGCTTGTTTAAGATTATGAACGTTTATGATAGTGAGCACACAGCACTTACTGGTCTGGAGGTCGTATCATGAATGATCGGACTAACAAGAATCACACGAATCATATGAAACTGCAATTTGCCAGCCGGTCTGAGAATGAAGCGTTTGCCCGAGTTACGGTTGCGGCATTTGTATCTCAGTTGGACCCTACCATGGACGAGTTAACAGATTTGAAAACGGTAATCTCGGAAGCGGTTACGAATTCCATCATTCATGGATACGATAACAATCCAAGCGGAGTCGTAACGATTTCTGCTGAAATCGTAGGGGAAGAAGTAACGATTTACGTTTCGGATGAAGGCAATGGAATCGAAGACTTGGAGATGGCTCGTCAGCCGCTGTATACATCCAAACCTGACATGGAACGTTCAGGCATGGGCTTTACCATTATGGAGAATTTTATGGACGAATTTGAAGTGAATAGCGAACCCGGCGCAGGAACAACGATCCGCATGAAAAAGCGGATTGAATCCAAAAAAGCGCTCTATAACTAGGGTTGAGGCAATGGAGGCCGATATGAGACAATCATCACCCGGCTACTTAGAAGATGCAGAAGTAAAACGTCTCATTGCGCTCAGCCAATCTGGTGATAGCCTGGCTCGTGAGACGTTGGTAAATTGTAATATTCGGCTCGTATGGTCTGTCGTGCAGCGTTTTATGAACCGTGGATATGAGCCTGAAGATTTGTTCCAGATCGGATGCATTGGATTGTTAAAGTCAGTCGATAAGTTCGATCTCTCTTATGACGTGAAATTCTCAACTTATGCTGTACCGATGATTATTGGGGAAATTCAACGCTTTTTGCGTGATGACGGAACCCTTAAGGTCAGCCGTTCCCTCAAAGAAATGGCCAACAAAGTCCGTAAGACGAAGGACGAGCTGTCCAAGAGGTTGAATAGACTCCCGACGATTAAGGAAGTAGCGGAAGAGCTCGGTGTTTCGCCGGAAGATGTTGTTTTTGCTCAGGAGGCGAACAAACCACCGACCTCTATCCATGAGACGGTATTCGAGAATGATGGCGACCCGATAACATTAATGGACCAGATCGCGGATGAATCACAAGAGAAATGGTTTGATAAGCTGGCTCTTAACGAGGCGATTGAGGGGTTAAATGAGCGGGAACGACTCATCGTGTATTTGAGGTACTTCCGCGATCAGACGCAGTCTGAGGTGGCGAGTCGTCTTGGTATTTCTCAAGTACAGGTGTCAAGACTAGAGAAAAAAATATTGCAGACCATTAAGTCGCAAATCGCGCAATGATGGTTACAAGATACAAGTTTCAAAAAGTTGATCAATTGAACGATCTACGCTAATTAGCAGCCGCTTTTTTCCATCAACGGGAAGAGCGGCTGTTGTTTTTTGTGAAGCCCGATTTAATTATTGCAGCATACATTCATGAACTTCTTCCTTCTGTTCCATACTAAGGAATGTCCCAGCTAGATATCGATCTAGATAAATGTGAAATTGAAGGCAAGAAGGAGGGAATACGGTGACTGATACACGTGATACAGACCAAAAAGAAGATACAGGCGTAGACGATCAAATTTCATCACATGCTGAAGATGGAAAAGTGTCAGAACCTCCTGAACAACAGGGTGATCAGGAACAGGCATCAAATCAAAATGAGCATCATGCATCCAATCAAATTCCAGATCGAACTGCCGGCAGTCCAGTTGGAGAGGAGAGTCCGGAGCATGCAAGGAAGCGCAAGCAAGAGTATTCCAACAGTTTGGAGGAATCGGTGCAATATTGGCAAGGCGATGATAAGATTCCGACTGATATTGAAGAGGTCAAAGGAACGTTAAAGGATGTCTCTGGACTAGGCGAATCATTCGATCTCGTTTTCCGTGAAATGACATTTGCAGGACGTAAAGTCGGTTATTTCTTTGTATCTGGATTTGCAAAAGACAATATTATGGATATTATATTGGCGCGGTTGAGCATGTTGGATAAAAAGCAAATAAGTGCTGATGCACTTAAAGCTTTTTTTGACCTTTACATTCCGCATATTCAAGTTGAGCTTATGACTTCGATGAGCCAGACAATAAATAAAGTATTCCAAGGCTACAGTGTGTTCTACATAGAGCAGGAATCTACTTCTATTGTGCTAGATACTCGTAATTATCCAGCGCGTGGACCAGAAGAGCCTTCTTTGGAAAAGGTGGTACGAGGGGCTAGAGATGGATTTAATGAGACGTTGCTTACAAATGTGGCCCTTGTACGTCGCAGAGTTCGTGATCCAGGACTGAAGGTAGAAATTATGCAAGTCGGGCGTCGAACACAAACCGATGTGTCTATTCTTTATATCGATGATATAGCGGACATCCGACTTGTGGAGTCGATACGAAAAAAAATACAGGCAGTGGATATTTACGGACTTCCGTTAGCTGATAAACAGCTGGAGGAGGCAATTATTAAGAAGGGATGGAATCCATATCCGCTTGTTCGGTATTCTGAACGGCCTGATGTCGTTGCCGATCATCTATTGGACGGAAGTGTGGCCATTCTGGTGGATACTTCTCCATCTGTTATGCTCATGCCTACGACGTTTTTTGATCTTTGTCAGCACGCAGAAGAAAATCGCCAGACGGCTTTTATGGGTACCTACTTGCGCTGGATTCGATTTTTGGGTATATTTGCATCATTGTTCCTGCTTCCGATTTGGTTGCTGTTAGTTATGGAACCAGGCTTGAAGCCGGCTTATCTCCAAATACTTGGACCACAAGAGACAGGTAAGCTTCCTCTTCTGCTGCAGTTTATTCTTGCGGAATTTGGGGTTGACCTAATGAGGATGGCTTCCATTCATACGCCTACTCCGTTAGCGACAGCGATGACTTTGGTTGCTGCGATACTGCTAGGGGAAATAGCTGTCAAGACAGGCGTTTTCGTGTATGAAGTCATACTCTATATGGCGTTTGCTGCGGTAGGGATGTTTGCGACGCCGAGTTATGAGCTGGCATTAGCTAATCGAATGGTCAGGCTAATTTTGCTTGTTGCCGTTGCGTTCTTCAAGGTACATGGTTTAATAATTGGGATTACACTATATGTTATCCTATTAACTTTGCACCGCTCGTATAACTCGTCTTATCTGTGGCCGTTTATACCATTTAATGCAAAAGCGATGTTCAATATTTTTGTTCGTCAGCCTGTGCTCAACAACAAGGATCGACCAAGCTTAAACAAACCAAAAGACCGTACAAAAATGCGTAACACACAAAAATAAAATCGCATAAAATGCAAATGAAACATAATTTAGTCCATTGGTAAACAACACCAAGAGTTGCTATAATCATGGTACCATAACCAGTAAATCGCGTAGAAATGGGGAATAAAACGATGTATCTACATGGAACGAGTACTATCAATAATGAAGGGCATCTAACGATTGGTGGCTGTGATGTGACCGCGTTGAAAGCTCAATTCGGCACACCTCTTTATATAGTCGATGAGGCGCTTGTTCGTGAGCGCTGTCGTCAGTATATGGAAGCGTTCCGCGCTTCTGGCCTGACATTCCAAGTGGCCTATGCAAGTAAGGCTTTTTGTGTAATGGCGATGTGCAGACTTGCTGAAGAAGAAGGGTTGTCCCTCGATGTCGTTTCAGATGGAGAGCTATTTACGGCATTGCAGGCAGGTTTCCCAGCACAGCGCATCCATTTCCATGGTAACAACAAGACTCCTGAAGAGATTGAGATGGCTATTGACGCACAAATTGGTTGTTTCGTCGTGGACAACTTCAATGAGCTTCAATTGTTGAATGCGATCGCTAAGGAACGAGGTGTACGCGTTAATGTGCTGCTTCGTGTAACACCAGGTGTTGAAGCACATACGCATGAATATATTTCGACAGGCCAGACAGATTCGAAGTTTGGCTTTGATATTGGCAATGGTACGGCTGCTGTAGCTGTTCAAGAAGCCGCTAATGCAGATCATATTGATTTGCTCGGTATTCACTCTCATATCGGCTCGCAGATCTTTGAAGTACAAGGCTTCCAAATGGCAGTAGAGCGCGTTGCTCAATTTGCTCGTTCTATTAAAGAGCAGACAGGCATTTCGTTCAAAGTGGTCAACTTGGGCGGCGGGTTTGGTATTCGCTATGTGGATGGAGATACGCCTTTGGCTGTATCCGACTATGTTAAGGCAATTACAGATGGTGTGAAACAACATTTTTCAGGTATCGGACCAACATTGCCTGAGATTTGGGTAGAGCCAGGCCGTAGCATCATTGGTGAAGCGGGAACAACATTGTACACAGTAGGTTCTGTGAAAGAAATTCCAGGTGTTCGTAAATATGTGGCAGTTGATGGCGGTATGACAGATAACCCGCGTCCTGCTCTTTATGAATCCCGTTACGAAGCAGTGCTTGCTAACCGTGCTAACGATGCGACTGAAGAAGTTGTATCTATCGCTGGTAAATGCTGCGAGAGCGGAGATATGCTCATTTGGGATCTTTTTTTGCCAAAAGTAAAGCAAGATGACTTGCTTGCTGTATCATGTACAGGTGCATATAACTATGCAATGGCGAATAACTACAACCGCATCCGCCGTCCGGCAGTTGTGTTTGCGCACGAAGGTCAAGCAGACGTAGTTGTAGAACGTGAGACGCATCAGGATATCGTTGGGAAAGATGTTATCCCTGCTCGTCTGCAGAAGAAGAGTACTGTTCAAGTTTAAATGTACAGCTAGAAGCTGGTCGTTAACCAAGTCGTCAAGCGCGATTGGGTAACGACTGGCTTTTTATGTTGCTTAGAGACATGTAACAGCCTGATGAGATAATAATCTAAATTTATATCTGAGCACTAAAGAGCACGAAGCTTCCGAACATTTTCAACGCACCAACGTTGGTGGAAAACGCTAGCTCTACAAATTAAAGGAGTAACTGAATGGCGACACTGCGAGATATACAGGAAATTGGAACTTATATTGAATTCTCTTTTTTAAAGTGTATACCCGGCGATTACGAAGGATGCCAACTTCATTTCAAGCACTACAAGGGAAATCGTATCGTTGATGAGTTGAACTTCGGTTGGACGAATCTGACGATTAAAAATTATGTTGAAGTGACTTCGTATTTTCCGCTTGAGGAATTAAACGATTTTCAGTTGAATAATTTGTACACCTCTTTCGAAAAACATCTATATCATTTGGAATGGACGAAGTTAGAAAAGGGCAATACGCATAAACTCCATTTTTTTGGAGCTCAACAAGACTTTACGTTGATTGTAGCCGATGATGAAGTCCGACAGTTTGGCCACGACTTAAAAAGCGAGTGGGAAAAAGGGCTTAGTTGCTGATCCAGTTCAATTGGGTTGAGCCTTGGCTGCTTAAATGCTATACTATTTTCATTGTGTTTTATAAAATTGCAATAAAGAAGGGATGTTTACATATGAAAACAGCTACAATTGAACTAGAAAAAGGCGGAAACGTCGTAATCGAACTTTTCGATCAAGAAACTCCAGGAACAGTTGCAAACTTTGAGAAATTGGCTAACGAAGGTTTCTATAACGGTTTGACGTTCCACCGTGTTATTAAAGATTTCGTTGCTCAAGGTGGTTGTCCACACGGTACAGGTACAGGCGGTCCTGGCTACACAATCAAATGTGAGACAGCTGGCAACACACATAAGCACGTGCGCGGCGCATTGTCTATGGCTCATGCAGGTAAGGACACAGGCGGTAGCCAGTTCTTTATTTGCTACGCTCCATTCCCACATTTGGATGGCGTACACACTGTATTTGGTCAAGTAACAGAAGGTATGGAGCTTGTTGACCAAATCAAGCAAGGCGACAAAATGAAATCTGTAACAGTAGCTTAATAAAAGTTAATAAGAAGTCTTAACTTTTATTAACGATGATTACCTGTTAACGGATGCATTCATAAAAGCTTTAGTTTTCCATTGTTTTAAGCGATGGAAGGCTAAAGCTTTTTGTCGTTGTTGGAATTTCCGTTGTAGATGTGTACATAGCAATATGTGGAGAGGCTATTGCAATTTTTGAAATGCGGGTGTAACATACATGGCAAGACTTGTATAGTCGATGTCTTATTACCATACTGCATGAAATGGCAGCATGGTAGTAGCACAATTTAATATGTTTTATCCTTCGGGGTCGGGTGAAAATCCCAACCGGCGGTGATGAATAAAGAGTGTGATTCGCTCTTTATGCTAAGTCCGTGACCCGGATGCGGTGAATACCGTAGACGGTGGATCTGGTGCAACTCCAGAGCCGACAGTATAGTCTGGATGGGAGAAGGATATCAGGACAGGTGAAGTGTGACTGCTGCTTGCTCTTATTTGGTCATGACATTTGATTGTTGTGACAAATGGTACGGAGCAGTTGTATACGCATTTCATTTTCAACGCGCTGTATTTCACATGACGGTTGTTTTTTGACCTATATATGCAGTTTATTTGCTCTATGCAGGTGAATGGCATTGGTCTGTTTGTTTATGCTTATAAGTGGCTTTTGTTGCTGTCGACAAGCATATACAATACATGTGAAAGATAGTACATACCTGATTATTCGACCTTATGACCCTTCGGAGATATTGTTCCGAGGGGTTTTTCTGTTGTTCGTTTGTAGTTGTTACTTACGCAATTACAAAAGCAAGGTATCTCGTTTTTTTGTGAGGAGGGTGTTTGTATGATTCCACGGCTAGATGATGAGTTCTATATGCAATTAGCGATTCAATTGGCTGAGCGTGTAGTCGGTCAAACGAGCATTAATCCACCTGTAGGCTGTGTCATCGTCCGTGAGGGTCGTGTTGTGGGTATGGGGTCGCATTTAATGCGAGGTAAAGGGCATGCAGAAGTACATGCCTTGCAAATGGCAGGTGAAGATGCGCGAGATGCTACTGCCTATGTAACGCTGGAGCCTTGCAGCCATTATGGACACACATCTCCATGCTGCTCACGGTTAATTGAAGCGGGGATTAAGCGTGTTGTCGTTGCTTGTGCTGACCCTAATCCGCTAGTTGCAGGCCGTGGATTACAAGCGCTGCGTGAGCATGACATCGAGGTGGTTGTCGGTGTCATGCAGCGGGAGGCGGCATCGCTCATTACGATGTTTTCGAAGTTCATGCTGACCAAGCTTCCTTATGTGACGATGAAGACGGCAGCCACGCTGGACGGGAAAATTGCTACGCATACCGGTCACAGTCAATGGATTACGAACGAAGATGTTCGTGAACGTGTACATGCGCTGCGTCATCGTCATCAAGCCATTATGGTTGGAATCGAAACGGTACTGCAGGATAATCCGTTGTTGACTACTCGTCTGTCAGTACCAGCGCTTAATCCAATTCGAATCATCGTGGACTCCAAGCTAAGATTACCGTTGGAGGCTCGACTTGTGGAGGATGATACAGCACCAACATGGGTACTCACAACAACTCAAGCGAATGAGCACGCGGCACGTGAATTAGAGGAACGAGGAGTGCGCATTATTCGAGTGAACGATGGCCCACTTGTTGATCTTTCACTAGCCATGAAGCTTTGTGCTGAGGAAGAGATCGGTTCTATTTTACTTGAAGGCGGGGGAACGTTGAATGGATCGATGCTGAAGGCTGGGCTTATTGATCGTATTCTGCTCATGCTAGCTCCCAAAATTGTCGGTCATCGTGAGGCTCCCTCTGTCTTTACTTTTGAAGGTGCAGAAAGCATGGGAGATGCGCTGCGATTGGAGCATTTACAAGTGGAAATGGTCGGGGACAACATCATCATTGGTGGCAGTCCGTTGAATCGAAAATTACGAAAGTTATGTGATTCACAGGAGGTGGATACAGCTTGTTCACTGGTTTAGTTGAAGAGGTTGGAACACTTCATTCGATTAGCAAGCAGGGAGAGGCCATGGTGCTTTGCATCCGTGCTGGTAAGGTGATTGAAGGGGTAAGGCTAGGTGATAGTATCTCGGTCAATGGCGTTTGCTTGACGGTAACAGCATTTAGCAGCACTTCGTTCCATGCAGATGTTATGCCGCAAACGTATCGTCATACGAGTTTAAAACAACTACGGCCTGGTGCATCTGTCAATCTGGAGCGAGCGATGGCTGCAAATAGTCGATTTGGTGGTCATATTGTTCAAGGTCATGTTGATGGAACAGCAATCATTGTGAATCGAATCGTTGATTCGAACGCTGTCGTGTTTGAATTCCAACTAGAACATCCTAGCATTGGGCGATATATGATTCCGAAAGGTTCGATCGCGATAGATGGTATTAGTTTGACGCTAATACAAGTGGAAGAGTCCAACTTTGCCGTATCTATTATCCCGCATACATTGAGCCAAACCTCGCTAACCCACAAAAACATAGGCGACACGGTTAATGTTGAATGCGATGTGCTTGGGAAATACGTTGAAAGACTGCTTGGATTTACAAGTAAAGCGGAGCGTGATATTGATACAAGGTTGACACAGTCTAGTTCGAAATCATCGAAAATTACGGAAAGCTTTCTTACAGAGCATGGTTTCTGTTAACGATTAACGGATAAGGAGGGAATGACTATGAGTGAACCGTTTTATTTCGATACGATTGAAGCAGCAGTAGAAGATTTGCAAGCAGGAAAAGTCATCATTGTAGTAGATGATGAGGATCGTGAAAATGAAGGTGATTTTATTGCGTTAGCAGATAAGGCTTCGCCTGATGTGATAAATTTTATGATAACAGAAGGTCGCGGACTCGTTTGTGTTCCGATTACACCTGAGCGGGCTGTCGAGCTTAATCTTCCCCCTATGGTCAGCCACAATACTGATTTTCATGGCACAGCGTTCACGATCTCGGTCGATCATAATAGCACGACGACAGGCATTTCCGCTCACGAGCGCTCATTAACGATACAGGCACTTATCGATCCTGCGGCAAAGGCGGACGATTTTAGACGGCCGGGTCATATTTTTCCTTTAGTCGCGAAAAAGGGTGGGGTGCTTCGACGTGCTGGACATACCGAAGCAGCGGTCGATCTGGCACGTATGAGTGGCTCAGCACCAGCTGGTGTTATTTGCGAGATTATGAATGAAGATGGAACGATGGCACGGCTACCAGACTTGATGCAGTTGAAAGAAAAACATGGCCTCAAGCTCATTTGTATTCGGGATCTCATTCAATATCGACATGCGCAGGAGAAACTAGTTCAGTGTGAAGTTGAGGCGAACATGCCGACGGAATATGGGCAATTTCGCATGATAGCTTATACGAATGCTGTTGACAATAAGGAACATGTTGCAATGGTAAAGGGAGAGATTGATCCTACTCAGCCTGTGCTTGTACGTGTCCATTCAGAATGCTTAACAGGTGACATCTTTCATTCACATCGTTGTGACTGTGGACCGCAGTTGGCAGCAGCCTTGCATCATATCGAGCAGGTAGGCAGTGGAGTGCTGTTGTATATGCGTCAAGAGGGTCGAGGAATTGGGTTAATTAATAAGCTTCGAGCATACAACTTGCAAGAAGAAGGTTATGACACGGTTGATGCGAATAAGAAGTTAGGATTTGCAGCTGATTTAAGAGACTACGGGATTGGTTCACAAATACTGAAGGATCTAGGGGTTCGCAGCATCCGACTTATGACCAATAATCCAAGAAAAATTACTGGATTAGAAGGATATGGTCTGCAAATTGTGGAAAGAGTCCCGCTGCAAATGCCAGAAAATCTATCGAATCGTCGTTATCTTCATACTAAGCAAGAAAAGCTTGGACATTTGTTTGACTTCTCGTCCTAACGTTTTAATAGAAGCACTGTTATACGAATTATCCATTATAAACGGAGGTTGTTAGTATGCCGCATATTTTTGAAGGTCATCTCGTTTCGGAAGGTCTTAAATACGCTGTTGTTGCCGGGAGATTCAATGAATTTATCGTATCAAAGCTTGTGTCAGGTGCCCTGGATGCGTTGAAGCGTCACGGTGTACAGGATGAAGAGATCGATATTGCGTGGGTACCTGGAGCATTTGAAATACCATTAATTACACAAAAATTAGCCGAAAGTGGTAAATATGACGCGATCATCACACTTGGAGCTGTCATCCGAGGTTCGACACCACATTTCGACTATGTGTGCAGTGAAGTGGCAAAAGGAGTAGCGCAAATAGGCTTGAAAACTGGGGTTCCTACGATATTTGGTGTACTCACAACGGATTCAATCGAGCAGGCGATCGAGAGAGCGGGTACGAAAGCAGGCAATAAAGGGTGGGAAGCAGCAGCGACTGCAATCGAGATGGCTAACTTGACGAAACAACTAAAATAGTGCTTAGTTAATGTAGTGCCCTTTTACAAAAGGGTACTACATTTGTTTTTTCAGGGGGAATTACGGGGTGTCCGTTACATATAAGCTTGATCAATTCGAAGGTCCGCTTGATCTGTTGCTTCACTTAGTGGACAAGTCTGAAATTGATATTCAAGACATCTCTATTAGCGAAATTACTGATCAATATATGGAATATTTGCAAAGTATGCAGGAGCTAGAGCTGGAAATTACGAGCGAATTCCTCGTTATGGCAGCTACATTATTGTCAATAAAGTCTAAGCAGTTGCTGCCCAAACCTCCTATTATGGAATGGGAAGACTATCCTGAGTACGAAGAGGAAGAAGAAGATCCTCGTGATGAGCTTATCCGTAAGTTGATCGAGTACCGTAAATTTAAGGGCATTGCTCAGCATTTGCGTGAAAAGGAGACAGTAAGAAGTCACATTTTCACCAAGGAAGCTGAGGATTTAAGCACGTATTTGCCGACCGCTCCTACTAATCCAGTTGAAGGATTGCATGTGTCAGATCTTGTTCGTGCATTCCAGAAGGCGCTAAGTAAAGCTCAGCGCAAAGAGCAAGTAGCAACCATTCATCGTGATGAAATATCTGTTAAAGATCGTATCCGCGATATTGTCGGTATGCTCAAGCCTTCAGGAAAAGGAAGCAAGGTTATGTTCTCCAAGCTGCTAAGTGAAGAAATGACACGTCATGAGATTGTTGTCACTTTCTTAGCCCTATTGGAGTTAATGAAAACAAAGCATATTCGCTGCCATCAAGATCAGCGATTTGAAGATATCGTTATTCAGTGGCAAGGTGAGGTGGACACAGATGAACTTTCAAGAGTTGAAGTCGATTATTGAAGGCCTGCTGTTTATGGCAGGAGAAGAAGGGTTAAGTACCAAGCATATGGCTGAAATCACGGAACAGCGTGTGGAAGTTGTTGAAGAAGCTGTGCAAGATTTAAAAGGAGACTTTGAGCGAAAAAAGCGCGGCATTCAAGTTCTTGTGATCGCAGGTATGTATCATTTAGCGACGCTGCCTGAACACGTTCCTTATTTTGAAAAAATGGCATATTCACCTGCTCGGGCATCGCTGTCACAGGCAGCACTAGAGACTTTGTCCATCGTGGCCTATCGCCAGCCAATTACCCGTGTTGAGATAGAAGAAGTGCGTGGAGTAAAATCTGATCGAGCGATTCAAACGCTTGTGAATAAAGATCTTATCGAAGAGGTGGGCCGCGCAGAAGCGATTGGGCGCCCGATCCTTTATGGTACAACAAAAGCGTTTCTTGATTATTTTGCGCTTTCCAGTCTGGAAGAACTCCCTGAGGCTGCACAATTTGAGCAAACGGATGGCTTAGAGGAGGAAACCCAGCTTCTATTCGCGAAGTTAGATGGTAGGCAGCTAACTATTGAAGATGTTGGAGGGAACCAGGGAGATGCAGATTAAATTTCATGGACATGCATGTATTCAAATTACTGGGCAAGAACATTCCGTGCTTGTTGATCCTTTCTTGACAGGCAATCCTGTCGCTGTAGAATCTGCGGAAACAATAAAGGCGGATACGATTCTTCTAACACATGGTCATGATGATCATACTGGAGATGCGATCAATATAGCAAAGCGAAATGATGCGACTGTCATTACGATTGTTGAACTCGCAGCGTATTTATCTCTGCAAGGTCTAGAGTCCGTTGTACCTATGAATATCGGTGGTGGAGCCTCATTCCCATTTGGTGAACTAAAATGGGTTCCTGCTTTGCACAGTTCATCGGCTATTGTGGATGGTGAGATTATTTATTTAGGTAATCCAGCAGGCTTCGTGCTTCAAATGGAGGGTGTCACGTTATATCATGCAGGGGATACGGCTTTGTTCTCGGATATGAAACTTATCGGGGAACGATATGCACCGGATATTGCATTTTTGCCGATAGGTAGCCATTTTACGATGGATCCTACGGACGCACTGCTTGCGGCACAATGGTTACAAGCGAAGGTTGTTGTCCCTATTCACTACAATACATTCTCGCTTATTGAGCAGGATGGACATGATTATGCTGAGAAGCTTAAGCAATATGGTATTAAAGGAATTGTGATGGAGCCTGGACAAGTGCTGGATACATCTACTTGGCAACTCGTATAAACGTAAATGAACGTTTTATAAAAAGGTCTAACAGTATGATTTGGTTGCTAAGTAAGCAATGAATATGAGAGCTGTTCTGTAGTGGCTGATGCTGCTAATGGGACGGCTCTTTTCTATTTTATATCTATTCATTGTTGCCCTGCATGGAGTTGGATACATGTGGCTATAATACGAGCATTGCAGGAAGAGGGGTGACTTGCAGATGTCCATATGGCTATGGAGTTTCTTGCTTGCTGCGGCAATCATGATAGGATTCAATGTGACCGTGTTGATGTCTCATTTAGAGGTCAAGTTAGTTGTCTCTAAACAGGGCAAGCACGAGCGGATATGGATTGGGATTAGAGCCGTGTACGGAATCGTTCGTTGGCGATACGAGATCCGCAGCATTCAATTTCAAAATTTCAAGCAAGGGTTTAGTATGAAGTCCAAGCAAAAAGAACAGTCTTGGGCAGGCAAGCACAAAGAGAGAATGCGTAATTTCGTAGGGCCTGAAACGATTAAAAAATGGAACAGGGAGTTTGTGCGTGTAGCCGCTCGTACATATGGATTTGAAAAATGGGGTCTGGAAACATTAGAGCACATTGAGGTGGATAGCTACATATGGGATACCGAATATGGAACAGCGAATGCTGCCCATACAGGAATGCTCTATGGATTAGCTTGGGCTCTCATTGGTGGAGTAACAGGCATCATTACTCAACTGCTGACTTTCCGAAGCTTACCCGATGTGGAAGTTGTTCCTCGATTTGATTGCCCTGTATTTTCCACCAGATTTCTGTGCATAGGTCGAATTCGTGTCGTACATGCTATTTTTGCAGTGATTGTGCTCATTTTCCGCATCAAGCGGGCTGAAGGAGGAGTTAAGCAATGGCGGAGCATCCAATCGAAGGCTTGATGCAAGTCGCTCTGGAAAATATTAAAGGGATGATCGATGTTAATGCAATTGTCGGTGATCCTGTGCAAACGCCAGATGGTTCTGTCATCATTCCCATTAGCAGGGTTGGTATCGGATTTGCTGCAGGGGGAAGTGACTATCGAATTATGAATGGTGCGAAATCAGACGGGCAAAATCAACAGGTACATCGCTATCCGCCGCAGCAGCCGTTCGGAGGAGGTAGCGGGGGCGGAGTATACATGAATCCGATCGGCTTCCTTGTAGTAGGGAAACAGAATGTGCAGGTTGTTTCGATGGACAATAATACACACTTATTAGAAAAAATTATCGATTCGACTCCACAAATTATCGATCGACTTGAGTCTCTATTTAAGCGTAAAGATAGTCACGCTCAGAACCAAACAACACATAGTCATCACACACATGCCGATTCATAATGACTGTATGAAATTAAAGCGTCAATAAACTCGAGCTGTCATTCAGTCGTTTGGCTGAATCATCATGCGGCTGCGTGGGTATGGCGCTTTTTTTGAACCAATTTATCATGGAATAGCTTGGACAAAAAGTTGGACATACGTAGCATCGTATTCGCATACATATGAATTACGGCGTGAGGAGCAGGTGCTTATGTAGACTGAACTCCATGTTCTGACATCATGAAGGAGGACTACGAATTAATGATTCATCGTACGTTAGCAGCCGTCATTGCCCTTGTACTATTATGGAATCCTATTTTCCAAGCGGGTAATGCAGAAGCGATAACCATGAACAATCGATTTAAAGTAATAACGGTAAGTAAGGAAAAAAAGAAGAAGAGTCAAAAGAAAAGTCAAAAGCAGAAAACCTATTCATCCGAAGCGCCAAGAACAGGAGCAAAAGCATTTGCCTTGATCGATGTCAATACTGGTAGAATTCTTCACAGTAACAATGGTGAGACTCGGTTGCCTATGGCAAGCACAACAAAAATTATGACTGCGATAGTGGCATTGGAATCAGGTAAGCTAAATGACAAAGTGAAAACGAGCAAGCGGGCAGTTGGTAAAGAAGGATCATCGATATATTTGCGTCTAGGTGAAGAAATGACATTGCAGCATTTAATCTATGGTCTCATGCTTCGCTCAGGGAATGATGCGGCAGTAGCCATCGCAGAACATGTTGGCGGCTCGGAAGATGGCTTTGTATATATGATGAATCAAAAATCGGAGGAGCTTGGTCTTGAAAATACGAGCTTTCGCAATCCGCATGGCTTGGACCAAAAAGAACATTACACTTCCGCGCATGATCTAGCCCGATTGAGTGCATATGCTTTGCATAACAAGCAGTTTCAAACGATTGTAAAAACGAAAATAAAGGTTGTTCCAAATCCAATTGAAAAATGGGATTACAAATGGACAAATAAGAACAAAATGCTCCGTTTCTATGCTGGAGCAGATGGTGTGAAGACAGGATATACGAGTGATGCGTTGCGTTGTTTAGTGAGTTCTGCTACTCGTAATGGACAACAACTTGCTGTAGTGACATTAAATGACGGCGATGATTGGAATGACCATCAAACTTTGCTTGACTATGGATTTGCACAGTATCCGCTAACGACCGTCATTGAGAAAGGTTATAAACTGGAAGGACAACCTTATGAAATGGACGCTTCGTGGAGTTATCCATTACGTTCAGAGGAACAAGCGAAAATTCAACAAAAAGTTGAATGGTTTCAACCTAATTCTCTTGATTATCGACTCGGACAGCACGGGAAGGTGTCTATATGGCTAGAAGATAAGTTGATTGGATCGATTCCGATCAAGCAATCGATGCAAGTGAAAACAGAACAAGCGAAAGCGAATCAGGAACTTTCTAAATAAACATGAACAGCTTTTAATGCCTTGTTTTTACTTATGTTTAGCGCACAGGCATTCAGGGAGAGGTGGGTGCGCTGGACAAGCTTTACAAGAAGTGATCGAGGGGGAGCGGCATGGTTAATGCGATATGGATTTTTATGCTGGTCGTAGGATTTATTGCGGCTGCTGCACAAGGGCGAATCGAAGCTGTGACCGAAGCTGTATTTGACGGGGCCAAGACGGGTGTTACGGTCAGCTTCGGGCTTATCAGCGTCATGGTGTTCTGGCTTGGGATGATGCGCATAGCGGAGGATGCAGGTTTGCTCAAATCACTAGCTAAACTGCTTGGACCCGTGGTGCGCTATTTATTCCCTGATGTACCCCGCAACCATCCTGCACTAGGTTTCATTATGTCAAATATGAGTGCCAATTTGTTAGGGTTGGGCAATGCAGCCACTCCAATGGGTATTCGAGCTATGCAGGAGCTGCAAAAACTCAATCCCGATAAAACAACAGCCACACCAGCAATGTGCACCTTGTTGGCGATTAACACCTCTAGTATCACGTTAATACCAACTACATTAATCGCCATACGCATGAACTTTGATTCCGCTAATCCAGCAGAAATCGTAGGAACTACTTTATTAGCCACAATGGTTGCTACAATAGCTGCCATCGCCGCAGATCGTTGGTACCGATCTCGAACAAAGAGCCCGCCGCATACTCAACATCATGAATCGAATTCTGTGCCAGCAGGACCATAGCGTGTTAGTAGGTGTCTGATAGGGCAATGCATGTGCAGAAAGGATGATGGAGCTTGTATGCATTCTTGACAACCATTTCTACTTGGGCGATTCCAGCCATTATCGTCTTCATCCCCCTATACGCATATATGAGGCGAGTTCCGGTGTATGAGTCGTTTGTCGAAGGTGCCAAGGATGGGTTCCAGACATCGATCAACATCATTCCGACTTTAGTAGGCATGATGGTCGCCATTAGTGTATTTCGAGCATCTGGAGCAATGGATTGGCTCGTCGGGCTAATGAGACCTTTACTGGATTGGTTCGGAATACCAAGCGAAGTAATGCCGTTAGCGTTTTTGAGGCCTATTACAGGGGCTGGTTCGCTCGCGTTCACAACGGATTTAATAAAAACATACGGCCCTGACTCGCTTATAGGTCGGATTGCTTCCACGATTCAAGGGAGTACAGACACTACGCTGTATGTATTGACTGTTTATTTTGGAGCGATTGGTATTCGTAAAGGACGATACGCCTTAAAAGTAGGGCTATTTTCAGATATCGTTGGATTTGTAGCGGCAATTATCATTTGTATGCTCATATTTGTATAATAGAAACGAAAATGTGTTATAATGTGTTAGAGACGCCCAGTTTCTAGGTGATATCCACCTATAACAGGGTGTTTTTTCTTGTTTCGACACGTTTTTATCAGTTTCGCTTGTGGACTTGTTCACGAACGGATATCATAGGTTTGAGGTGAATGACACAAATGGAAGAACGTCTTCAAAAAATTATGGCGAATGCAGGTATCGCATCTCGCCGCAAGTGTGAGCAATTGATATTAGATGGAAAAGTAGAATTGAACGGCGAGCCTGTATTGACACTTGGCGTCAAAGCGAATCCGAATACGGATGAGATTACGGTGAATGGTCGTCCGTTGAGAAAAGCGGCTGAGAAAATCGTTATCGCTTTTTATAAACCGAAAGGTGTTATTACATCGATGTCAGATCCTGAAGGCCGTAAGACGGTCAAGGATTTCCTTAAAAAGATTAAGACTCGTGTATATCCAGTAGGTCGCTTGGATTACGATACGGAAGGATTATTGCTTCTTACCAACGATGGAGATTTAGCTAATAGGCTGACACATCCACGCCATCATGTTGGCAAAATTTATCGAGCTACTGTTAAAGGCGTTCCACATGGTGATGCGCTGGAGAAACTTAAAAAAGGCATTATGCTCGAAGATGGAATGACTCAGCCTGCAGAAGTTGAGTATTTCGATGTTGATATGGAGCAAAATGTAGCAACGATTAGCATGACGATTTATGAAGGGCGTAACCGTCAAGTTAGAAGGATGTTTGAGGCTATTGGACATCCTGTCACGCGTCTGAAGCGTGTTCAATTTGGCAATATTACGCTGCAAGGTCTTGTCCGAGGCAAGCATCGTCTGTTAACGAAGTCAGAAATTAATGAATTGATGCAGTCGCCTGTTAAGTCAGAGCGATTAAAGTAACATGTTACTGTTGTAGGATGCGTGCTAGATTTGTGTCCATTTAACAGCATATAACCAACGTGTCGCCCTTCTATGACACATAAATTTCATAAAAAGGAAGATGTGTCCTTGCCTATATGGATTATAATGGACGTGTTCGGTGTAATCGAATTGTTTGAACTGCGCCGCCTAATTGTGAAAATTGTCATAGAAAGGGCGAATTACGATGGGGAAACGAAATAAATCACTTCAAATGGTTATTCTTGCAGCCATACTACTACTTGGCGGATTCGCCATCGGCTCGGCTTTGTTTACGAGCAACTCAGTTCCTGTTATCGGGAGTAAGGTTCCGAATATAAAGCTTCAGCAATTGAATGGGGATGTACAAGAGCTTACTAACCTCAAAGGTCAAGCTATTGTATTAAACTTCTGGGGCACATGGTGTGAGCCATGTACGCGTGAGATGCCAGCCTTTCAACGTGCACATGAGGAATGGAAAGACAAAGGCGTTTCCATTATAGCTATCAATAATGGTGAAGATCCAATTACCGTAAATAACTACGTTAACGCTATGAATATTACGTTTCCGATTTGGCTGGATAGTAAAAAGTCAGTTGCCAAAGCGTACGGCATTCGACCACTTCCTACCACTTTCTTTATTAAGCCGGATGGTACCGTACACAACATCATATTAGGTGAAGTAGAGGAATCTGTGCTAAAGACGCAGATAAAGGAAATTACTAGCTAACCAGTGTATAACGCAAGGGGGCTGCATCCTTGGAATTTCAAAATACGAAGTGTGAATGCGGGCATCAAAATCCCACTCAGACGATTCTGTGTGAAGCTTGTGGTAAGCCTTTACATGAAAGCGATAACGAAACAGCAGTATTAGAAATGAGATATGATGGTGTCGCTCGTAAATCTCAAAAAGCAAATCCAAGTGTGATTGACCGCGTGTGGAATTTTTTCTCTTCTGTAAAAATCGCAGTTATTGTTATTATCATTACACTTATTGGTGCGTCGCTGGGAACGATTTATCCTCAAGAGAGCCAGTTCATCAATTTTGATCCCTCGACTTACTACAAAGAAAACTATGGCACGATTGGACATATTTATTACTTGCTAGGATTGTCAAATACATACGAATCATGGTGGTTTATAACCTTGCTAGTTATGATTGGTGCTTCATTGGTCATTTGCAGCTTGGATCGGGTATTGCCACTTTATCGTGCCTTGCATAAGCAAAAAATTCGCAAACATGATCAGTTTTTACGTCGTCAACGCATCGTCTATGAACAGCAATTGCCTGATGCTATGCAACAGGGGGATTGGATACAGAAAGCCCAGAAGGCGCTTAAGCGCAAAGGCTATCGTGTCTATGAGCAAGATGGTGCAATACTGGCAGAGAAGAACCGTTTCAGCCGTTGGGGGCCTTATATTAACCATATTGGGTTAATTGTTTTTTTATTAGCTGTATTGGCTCGCAGCATTCCAGGCTGGAATCTAGAATATTATGCAGCATTTCCGCATAACGAACCACGTCCGATTGAGAACACTCCCTTTTATTTAGAAAACGAGAAATTTACCGTTGAATATTACACCAAAGAAGAAATGCCGGAGCAGTTTGCAAAAGAGGGTCGAGTCATCCCTAAACTGTTTGAAACACAAGCTACTTTATATCGTTGTGTGGCGAATTGTGATGATCCTTTAGCTGAACCGAAGTTGGAGGAAGTTCATAAACACAATATTAGAGTAAATGAGCCGTTGAAATATGAAGACTTGATGATATTTCAATATGACTTTGACCTTACGCCCAAGCTTGTAGCCGTTAAACCTAATCTCAAAAACCCGAAGACCAACGAAATTTATGGTTCGTTCGAATTGAAGATTAGTAAATCGGAACCTAAGTACACGGTTGGCCCCTATACATTGGAGCTTCGTGAGAAGTACATGGACTTTGACTTAGGTAAAGACGGCAAGCCGATAACGAAAACGCCTAATCCTAATGCACCGGCATTTTTGTTTATGATCAAAGGGCCAGGATTGGAAGAAACGGGTGAGCCATACTTTTACTTCCCGCTTCAGAAGGACAAACAGCGATTCCGTGAAGATGTGTTGAATCAGGAAATTATGAAAAAAATCCAAATTGACGTCCAGTCTATGGCAGATGTCACCATCCAAGAATCTTTAAGCTACTTGAACGTTAGAATCGAAAAAGCTCTTCCTTATATTTGGGTGGGAGCGGGAATATCTATGATTGGTTTGGTTATGGGCTTCTATTGGCAGCATCGTCGCATTTGGCTGCGACTAAATGAGAAGCAATTGCTGCTCGGAGCACATACGAACAAGAATTGGTATGGCATGCGTAATGAAGTGGCTCGCATATTGCGAGAGACAGAGCTTGAAGTAGATGTGAATGCTATTGATCGTGGAGGGGACAAGTCATGAACATATTAGAGTTCAGCCAGAACTCCTATTTAACTTCCTTTTTCCTTTTTTGCTTCGCACTTATTTTATATGTATTTACTGTGGCAGGACGGAGGAAAAATCAAGAAGCTCATTTGAAGAAATGGGGAACGATTTCTTTTGCTGTTACCGTATTAGGATTTGTTGCTCAATTAACTTACTTTGTAACACGGTGGATAGGTTCAGGGCATATCCCACTTAGTAATATGTACGAATTCATGTCATTTTTGGCGATTATGATAATAGCGGCTTATATTGTCATGCATTTTATTTATCGTTCAGCTGCACTTGGGTTGTTTGCTGTCCCGTTGGCTATTCTAATGATGGGGTATGCATCCGTATTTCCTAGTGAAGTTCAGCCATTAATTCCACAACTCAAATCCATTTGGCTTATTTTGCACGTATCGATGGTAGGCGCGAGTGAAGCATTCTTTGCGGTAGGTTTTGTTGCTGGAATTATGTACTTGGTTCATACGATGCGTTGGGATGATATAACGAAGCGTAAATCTCAAATTGCTTTGGAATTCAGTTTGTTCACTGTCATTATTATTTTAGGGTATGTCGTTACTGTTTTCGGCTATCGTGCTGCTGGCTATGAAGTAGAATTGCAGCGTACGGTTGAAGTAGTTGAAACCATAGACAACAACACACAAATCAATAACAAGCCGGATACCATTTCCTACACATTGCCACCTATTTTTGCTGCTACTAACAGTAAAGTGGTTGGAGATGAGAAGTTTTTAGGTATGCAGCTTCCACTTATGGAAGTTCCAGCAGCGATGGATAGTCATAAAACGGCGCGTAAATTGAATACGGTGACTTGGTCTCTGTTGTCAGGCCTATTGCTTTATGGACTCATTCGATTAATCATTCGCAAGCCTATTGCCAAAGCACTTCAGCCGCTTCTTCGTGGTATGAATCCAGATGATCTAGATGAGATTAGCTACCGTGCAACGGCGATTGCTTTCCCTGTCTTTACGCTGGGCGGACTTATCTTTGCGATGATTTGGGCACAAGAGGCTTGGGGACGCTTCTGGGCATGGGACCCTAAAGAAGTGTGGGCATTAATTACTTGGTTGTTCTACAGCGCTTATCTTCACTTGCGTTTATCGCGCGGTTATCATGGAGAAAAGTCGGCATGGCTAGTTGTAATTGGCTTTATCATCGTTATGTTTACATTGGTTGGTGTAAATTTGTTAATTGTCGGACTTCATTCATATGCAGGGGTGTAAACCTAAGGAATTATGCAGTATGATATAGAAGAACGTATTGTTAGTGGTGTTGAAAGGGGAGTTAGTCATGTCAGAACAAATCAATCGCATTCTCGTCGTAGATGATGAGGAACGAATTCGGCGATTGTTGAGAATGTACTTGGAAAAAGAAGGGTACGAAATTGATGAGGCAGAAGATGGGGAGGAAGCTTTAAACAAAGCGGTTAATGATGACTTCGACCTCATCCTACTCGACTTAATGCTCCCAGGTATAGATGGTATTGAAGTGTGTACAAGACTCCGTCAAGTGAAAGCGACACCTGTTATCATTTTGACGGCTAAAGGTGAAGAAATGAACCGTGTACAGGGCTTTGAAGTAGGAGCTGACGATTATGTGGTCAAGCCATTCAGTCCTCGTGAAGTCATTTACCGTGTGAAGGCAGTGCTTCGTCGTTCTTCTGCTACGGCCTTTTTGACGAATGATCCGAAGACAAGTAACAATATCGTGTTCCCTAACTTAATCATTGAACATGATGCTCATCGTGTTACAGCAGGCGGACAGGAAGTTAGCTTGACTCCTAAAGAGTACGAGCTGCTTCATTACTTGGCCGTTTCACCTGATAAAGTATTTTCACGCGAAGAGTTATTAAAAGATGTTTGGAACTATGAGTTCTTCGGTGATTTACGTACGGTAGATACACATGTAAAGCGTTTACGTGAAAAATTAAATAAAGTATCTCCTGAAGCAGCTACCATGATTACTACCGTATGGGGAGTAGGCTATAAATTGGAGGTACCGAAGTAAGTGAAATTTTGGCGAAGTGTAGTTGGTAAGCTATGGATCACGATCATTGGATTAGTTGCTGCGATCCTGCTATTTTTAGGTGTGTATCTTCTTCCTTATATCGATAGTAACTTTGCGCATCCGAATGATGTCAAACGGCTATTTGTATATACGGCAATAGTAGGGTTTTCGCTAACAACATTTTTTGCCTTTTTTCTGTTCACGAAGATTACACAACCGATGCGTTTGCTAAAATCAGCTGCAGAAACGATTCGTCAAGGAGACTACTCTTCGCGAGTCGTACCTATTCGTTCTACGGACGAAATTGGTGAGCTCGCGCAGACATTCAATCATATGGCAGAAGAACTTGATTTAGTCATTCAAGATTTGCAACATGAGAAAGAGCATTTATCAAGCATACTGCGAAGTATGACGGATGCGGTTATAACGTTTGATGCAGTAGGCTGTGTGCTGTCTACGAATCCTCAAGGGCGAGCGCAGCTTGAGAAATGGAATACGCTGGAATGGAATGATATGGAGGAGTACGAGCTGGATCAATCTGTGCCAGGTCCATTACGTCCATTATTTCATGAAGTGATTAGCCAAGCGGTAGAGGTAACGACACGCATTCATGTGAAACAAGAGGTGTGGTCTGTTGTAATGGGGCCGTTGCATAATGCCAATGGTGTTCGTGGTGTTGTTGCTGTTTTGCGTAATGTGACAGAAGAAGTTCGCTTGGAGAAAATGCGCAAAGACTTTATTGCGAACATTTCCCATGAAATTCGAACGCCATTATCGATGCTTCAAGGCTATAGTGAAGCATTGTTAGATGATATCGTTACTTCTCCTGAGGAGAGACGAGAACTTGTACAAGTGATTCATGACGAATCCCTTCGGATGGGACGGCTTGTGAAAGACTTATTAGATCTTGCTCGCATGGAAGCCGGTCATTTGCAGATGCATTGGGCCGAAGTAGATGCTAATGAACTCATCCATCGTGTTCTGAGGAAGTATTCGGTATTAGCCAAAGAACAGGGCATCCCATTAGGCGCTGAGCTTAAAGCGGAGCGATATATATTAGCAAATGCTGACGAGGATCGTCTTGAACAAGTATTAACGAACTTGTTGGATAACGCTCTACGGCATTCGCAGGCCAATCAATTGATACAAGTTGAGACGGGAGTAATCGCAGATTCACACCAAGAATGGCTTGTCATTCACGTTCGAGATCATGGACAGGGAATTCCGTCTCAAGATTTATCTTATATTTTTGAACGGTTTTATAAGGCAGATAAAGCTCGCACACGTGGAGTTACGGGTGGAACTGGATTAGGCTTAGCTATCGTCAAAAATATTGTTGAGGCTCATCAGGGTAAGATTGAAGTGAGCAGCAAGGTAGGGGCGGGAACGACGTTCTCTATTTCATTACCGCTTGGCATCATGAATTGAGATAAGCCTAAATAGTAAAAAGAATCTTTACAGCTGCAGTCAATAGAACTGTTGTAGTTGTATGGGTTCTTTTTTTCTTTGAGACGAGTAGGAGAAGTTGGCGAACCTTGCGGAATTGCGAAATAAGATTTGTCGACAAGTAAAGGGCAAACAGCAAAAATGACGTCTGCCGTAGTCAGACGTCATTTTTGCGATGTAAATCTTGTTGTTCGTGGAACAGTAAGCATCGATAAATTTGTTTAAATAATAAAACATATATAGGGCTAATTAAAAGCCAGGTTTAATGAGTTATAATCAACTGCACATCCTCGTAATTACTGAAACACAATTTCTTTTGCTTTATTAATTTGAGGCGTTGTTTTTAATTGTTCGATAACTTCTTTTGGAACAGCACGATCTACAGACAACACCATGATAGCTGATCCGCCTACAATTTTACGTCCCACTTGCATTGTAGCAATATTAATGTCGTTGTTGCCCAGCAAAGTACCAACAGAACCGATCATACCAGGCTTGTCATTGTGCTTCACCAATAACAGATGACCTTCTGGTGCAACGTCTACTGGATACTTATCGATTTGCACAATCCGCTCACCATAACCATTCAAAAGAGTACCAGCAACTAGACGCTCATCTTCATTCGTACGCAGGGTAACCGTAATTAAGTTTGTGAAACCTTTTGTAACATGAGATTTTTGCACAAGAATGTTAATATCGCGAACCTTAGCTAAATGCATCGAATTAACCACATTAACATTAGAACCTAGATGCTGCTGCAATACTCCTTTAACAATATAGCGAGTTAAAGGCTGAGTATCTACTTCTGCCAGTTCACCTGAATAGTTAACGATAATTTCAACAACTGGACCTTTGGATAATTGGGAAACAAAAATTCCTAATTTTTCACCGAGATCAAAGTAAGGTTGAATTTTGTTCAATACGTCTGCCGGAACTGGAGGCATATTGACTGCATTTTTAAATGGTTGACCTCTTAGAATGCAAATCACTTGTTCTGAAACGTCAATTGCAACATTTTCTTGAGCTTCAACTGTCGATGCGCCTAGGTGAGGAGTAACAATGATGTTTGGATTGCTCAAGAATGGATGATCAGGTGCGGGTGGCTCTACTTCGAACACGTCAAATGCGGCACCCGCTACGATACCGCGATCGATCGCCTCAACTAGTGCAAGCTCATCAATGACACCTCCGCGAGCACAGTTGATAATGCGCATGCCAGGCTTCATTACTTCAAATTGAGGGCCTGCAATCATATGTTTAGTCTCAGGGGTTAGTGGTGTATGAACCGTAATGAAGTCAGCTTGTCGGATAATATCATCTACAGAGCCTAGCTTAATGCCCAGCTTATCTGCTCTCTCGTCTGTCATGAATGGATCATATCCGATGATGTTCATACCGAATGCTTTTGCTCGCTTGGCAACTTCACTACCAATACGTCCCATACCTAGTACACCCAACGTCTTGTTGCGGAGTTCTACGCCTAGGAAAGATTTGCGATCCCAAATTCCTTTAATCGTCTTTTCATAGGCTTGAGGAATATGTCGAGCGATCGCCATCATCATCGCGAATGCATGCTCACAAGTTGTGATTGTATTCCCGTCTGGAGCGTTAATTACAATAATACCACGTTGTGTTGCTGCTTGAAGATCAATATTATCCACACCAACTCCAGCGCGTCCGATGACTCGCAATTTTGTACCAGCTTCCATGATGCGCGGAGTTACTTTTGTTTGGCTGCGAACGAGTAGTGCATCATATTGCCCAATAATGGCTACGAGTTCGTCTTCAGATAATCCGGTATTTTTATCTACCTGTACATCTGGAGCATCCATTAATTGCTGGATTCCGAAGTCGCTAATCGGATCCGATACCAATACTTTAAACATTGTAGTTCCTCCCTTTTGTATACCTACTTAATCGTGAAAAATATAAAAAAACTCCCATCCACATACTACTTCCGTAGTAAGGGACGAGAGTTTAGATCGTGGTGCCACCCTAGTTCGTTGTCCGTTCGCACGGTCAACCTTGTTATCTCTTAGCGAGATGAGAATGGTAACGGATTCTAGCCGATTGAACCTACTAATTCTCAAGAGAAATAGAAAGTTTCAGTCCAATTACTCGGGAACGCTAGAGCAAGATCATCCACCACCGATTCGCACCTTCCATCGGCTCTCTGTAAGCTTCACGACTGCTCGTTTCCTTCATCGTACTTTTACGAACATGAAATTTTTTCTAACTTTAACACGGTTCATAATTCGTGTCAATCATAACAATTGCCAAATTCGCAGAAGTTGTCAAATTGCTTCCTAATTCCTGTAGTTGTGCGATTATTCTTGAATTTGATATGATACATTTATGGTCTATTATCGACAAGAATAGCCATAAGCTACATAGAACAGTAGGGATGGAATGAAACAAAAGTGGAAAGCGTTCAAAGAACAGCAAGCACGAATTGGCGAATTGGATGATCGAACGTTACTGTTGAATTTATATCTGACTCAAGCGATTACACTTATCATAGGGATTGTGTGGATATGGTTGCAACAGCGCAATCCATTTGAACTGCTGCAGTTTCCCAATCACGCGCAGCCGTGGTTGTGGGGAATCGGCTTAGCTGCAATTGTTATTGTCGTTGACTTGTTAATCTCCAGATTCGTTCCAGATGATGTTACCGATGATGGGGGTGTAAATGAGCGACTGTTCCGTGCACGGCCAGTCTGGCATATATTTATTATAGCTCTGATCGTCAGTATTTGTGAGGAGCTGCTGTTTCGTGGTGCAATTCAATTCGCGCTAGGACCTTATTGGACGAGTATTTTATTTGCAGCTATACATGTTCGATATTTGCGTCATTGGGTTCCAACCGCTCTTGTGTTTAGTATTAGCTATGCGATGGGCCTAATGTATGAATGGACGGGATCGCTGTGGGCGCCGATAATGGCGCATTTTGTAATTGATTTTGTTATGGGATTAATATTGCGTTATCGGAGGGAAGCATGACCGAGCAAGAACAACGTTATAGAACAGATTTGGAACCAACCCCTCAGAGACGTAGAACGTATGGGATGTCAGAACAGGGCAGCAGCCAAGCGCTAAAAGCACTAAAGCTGCTGAAAAAAAGCGATATAGAAGTTCAGGTAGAGGAGACTAAGGAACAAAGTTTGCCTACAGAAGCATTGCATGAGTTAATTACAGCTAGGGAAGAAGAAGATCGTACACTTCCTCCACGAAGTGCGTTGTATCCATCAAGCTCAGGACGATTATCTAAGTGGTTTTATAATATTTTATTTATTTTGTTTGTTGTCTTATTAGTTGCTTTATTAATCTGGGGACGTCAAATTGTGGAGGGATCGTAACGGATGAAGGGCCTGGCTACCGAGATCTTACTAGTTGTATGCGCAGCTATCAGTGGTGCGGGTCTAATCGTAATGTTGCTACTGCTTTACATGAAAAAGGAAGCAAGCAGCTTTACCGTTACAGAAGAAGAAGTCTATGTGAGTGATTTACCGCATCCGTGGGATGGTGTGCGGTTATTCTTGATTACTGATTTGCATAGAAGGCCGTTCACTGCTGAACACGCAAGCGTCGTTGGACGTTATCCAAGCGCAGAGCTTGTGTTGTTAGGCGGTGACATTATGGAACAAGGTGTTGCCATTGAACAGGTTATGTCAAGCGTTGAACAATTAAGGAAGATCGCGCCTATCGTAATGGTACATGGTAACCATGATCACAAATGTAATACGGCCCAGTTGGATACTGAACTAATAAAAGCTGGAGTTCAAATGCTAGACAACACAGCAGTACGCTTTGAAAAGGATGGAGAATCGATCTGGCTTTGTGGAATCGGTGACAGCAGCAGCGGGTACGCTAATGTACATTTAGCATTTACACCATCCAATTCAGAAGCAAGTTGTGCCATCGTATTAGCTCATGATCCAGTAGTCATTCGTGAAAAGCTACCTTCTTATGTAAAGCTGGTATTGACAGGACACACCCATGGCGGACAAATTAGATTACCGATATATGGACCGTTAAGATTAAACGATTTTTATCGTCGATATTTATCAGGATGGTATGAAATTAATGCCACAGATGTGCCTAATCACGTGTATCAGTTATTTGTTAGCAATGGATTTGGCACATCCCATGTGCCTCTGCGTTGGAATGCTAAGCCTCAGTGTCACTTTATTACGTTACGGCGATCTCCATAGCTTCCTTAATTTGAATCGCATGTGAATACGGCAATCAACCCACACTAAGAACTGATCCTATCATAGCAAGGAGGGAACAGTAGTGAGGGTAACGACGTTTCTTACAGGGTTAACTATTGGTGCATTGGCTGGTATTTATTTGGCGGATCGCCGCTCATTCGAGCAATTGCAGTCTAAGCTGCAAACCGCTGGGGATGTAGTGAATGATGTAGTAGGTAAGGCGAGAAATCGAGCTGTAGAAACAGCACTCGATTCATTCGCACAAGGGGCAAGCTCTGTGGGGAGCACTCAAACTCAAGTGAAAGCAACCCATGCTTCAACGACTTCTGTATCAAAGGAACATCATACTCCGCGACTTGATCAGATTAAGGAATTGATTGAGCGGGACCCAGAAGTGAAGAAGCAAGTAGATGCCATCTTGCGTGAGAGTGGAGCAGCACGTGCCTTAAGCACAAGCGAAACTCACGTGCCTGCTGTAGTGGCACATGAAGCTGCAAAGTCAAGTCATAAAACATCTGCACATCATCAATCGTCTCATTGAAAGCGTAAGAACGAACGTGTTCCTCGTGCCAAACGGATACGGCGGAAGCATAGTTCATGAGTTGATTAACGAAACAATGGTGTTATAAGCCAAGATAAGCCAAGAAGAAGCCACTTCTGAGAAGATCAGAAGTGGCTTTTTATATTTTACTGCGTATGATATTGATCATGGAAGATCATTTTAATACGTGCAAAACGTTGGAAACCATGATAACATGAATTACATAGAACTATTTTCAGCACATATTATATGTTGCTTCATAATCTGTTATAACCGATGTTGTAAAGGAGGGTCCTGTCATGAAAATCGAACGTTTAAGTCAAGATAAGATTCGTATTTTCCTTACGTTTGATGATTTATCAGAGCGCGGGATCCAGCGGGATGATCTGTGGCGTGAGATGTCAAAGCTACAGGATCTGTTTGCGGAGATGATGGATCAGGCCTATACTGAACTCGGATTTGACGCGACAGGCCCGCTAGCAGTTGAAGTATTTGCAATGCCAGCACAAGGGATGGTTGTTATTGTTACTCGCACTCGTCTTGATAACTTGAATATTTCAAGTCATGACGATGAAGATATGGAAGGCGTATATGAAATGGAAGTTACGTTAGAGGAGAGCGATACTGTGTTGTTTGCTTTCCGTGACTTTGAACATTTTATTGATGCGGCTCACGAAGTCAATGGTCGATTTGACGTGTCGGGGGCATTATACCTATATAATGGTCAGTATATGTATCATTTGGACGGCGCTTCCATAGAACAGAGCCGTTTGCAAGCGCTTGTCGCTTTGCTAGCGGAGTTCGGAGAGGCAACCTCAGTAACGACTGCAGTGTTGGAAGAGTATGGGTCTTGCATTATGCCTGAGAATGCAATTACCTTGACGTGCGAATACTTCAAACCGCGCGGGACATAAGTGTATGTCTAGTTTAGTAAGAGTCCTCGGTCCATGATCGAGGCTCTTTTTTTGAGTAATGACATGGTTAATTTCGTACTAAAATAAATACAATATATTGCTAGTATATGTATAGCAGTTAGTTATGGACACTGTTGGGTTGCAGCATGTGATTCCGTAGGAGGTTAGCGATGACTGTGTTAAATATGTTTCACCAGATGTCTTTATCAATGAACACAATACAGTCAAATGAAATGTCCACCCCATTATTTTCGATTATTACGGCAGCAGTAGCTCCTGGAATTGCACTTTTGGTTTATTTTTATTTGAAGGATCGGTATCATGCTGAACCCATTCATGTAGTTATTCGCTTATTCCTAATCGGATTTCTAATCGTTTTGCCGATTATGATTATTCAGCATGGACTAGTATTGTCATGGGGGAAACAGCCATTTGTATTTTCATTCGTCATATCTGCCTTCGTTGAGGAAGGGGTAAAGTGGTTCGTCCTGTACCATATGATTTACAACCATGTAGAATTTGACGAACATTATGATGGGATATTGTATGCAGTAGCCATTTCTTTAGGGTTTGCAACTATAGAGAATGTACTTTATGCATGGCTGAATCAGGCGTCTTTTGCTTATTTGCTAATGCGCGCCTTGTTACCTGTATCTGGTCATGCGCTCTTTGGTGTTCTAATGGGCTACTACATGGGGAAAAGTAAATTTACATTGCAGAAGGACAAAAAGAAGCTGTTGGCTTTTTCGTTCCTCGTTCCATTGTTCTGGCACGGTGTGTATGACATTATTTTGATGACGATGACTAAATACTGGCTGTGGTTTGTTGTGCCTTTAATGATGTTCCTCTGGTATTTTGGTATGGGGAAGGTGAGGAAGGCGAATGCAGGTTCACCGCTTCGTATGGTAAAGCATGAAGAGGATCCGAGTCGGTTTAGACCATAGAAAAAATGGAAATAATGAACTCGTACTGTTCATTCCGTGGAGGGAGTGTTCTTATGCGAGTTAAAGTAACGATAAGATGCAATTTATGTGGGGAAAAATTTATCCTGAGAGGCAAGCGTGAAAAGGGTAGAATTGAAACAGGATTCAAGCAGTGCTTATGTGATAATCGGGAGCATTTTGCGGTAGAGGAACAAGCTGAATAGAGCGTGACGAAGAGATTCCACGGTATGTATAATCTGAATCCATTTCCAGCACAATACTAACACGATTAACTTGGAGCTGTGAAAGGAGACGTTTGTACGATGTATAAACGATTTAGTGCCGTGATGTTTCCGATCGTCACGCTTTTGCTTATTGGAGCGGTAGTGTGGGGGTATCAAGAGAATCAAGAAAAACATGCAATTTTGCTTAAGGCCGAAAATCAGTATCAGCGAGCGTTCCATGATTTGACGTTTCATGTGGATAAACTTCATGACCAAATTGGTCAAACGTTGGCTGTCCATTCATCATCCCAAGGAATGCAGCGTAAAGGGCTTGTCAATGTGTGGCGTTTAACTAGCGAAGCACAAAATGAGATTAATCAATTGCCATTGACCCTGCTTCCTTTTAGTGAAACAGAAGATTTTTTGTCACGCATATCTAATTTTTCTTACCGTGCAGCTGTTCGTGATATGACGAAAGAACCGCTGTCTGATGAGGAACTCAAGACGTTGAAGACACTCTATGCGAACTCGGCAACAATAGCAAAAGATCTTGAACAAGTGCGTACAAAAGTACTTAGCAACAACCTCCGCTGGATGGATGTAGAAGTAGCGATGGCAACAGAAAATGAGCAGTCGGATAATACAATTATCGATGGTTTTAAGACAGTTGATAAAAAAGTTACTGAATATCCGGAAATTAATTGGGGTCCATCTGTCTCCAGTATCTATACGAAGCGATCTGTAACAATGCTGCAAGGCCCGCCGGCTACACAAGAAGAAATGAAGAAGAAAGCACTAGAATTAATGAAACCGCATTCTGTTACCAATGTTCGCGTGAAAAAGAACGGAAATAGCAAAGAGCACGAAACTTATACGGTAAGTGCTGATCATAAACATGGAGACGGCGGCATTATGATTGACTTTACGAAGCAAGGTCAACCGATGTCATATATGGATACTAGGACCGTAAAAGGTTCTCGGGTGTCGATAGAAACTGCTGAGTCAAAAGCAGAAAAGTATTTAGAGAAGCATGGGTACCAAGATTTTGAGGCAGTTCGATATCATGATCACCAAAATATCGCAAGCTTCACATTTGTCCCTGAAAAGCAAGATGTTTATTTATATCCACAAAAAATTCAAGTAAGAGTAGCGTTGGATAATGGTGATATTACAGGGATTCAGGCAGCCGATTATCTTTATGGAGCAGAGGAAGTGAAATCTGTCTCCTTGAAGCCTAAGCTAACAGAGAAAGAAGCGCTAAAACGACTTAATAAAGACATCATTATCGAGGACAGCAACTTAGCTGTTATCAAAAATGAATTGTCCAAGTCAGTGCTATGCTATGAATTTGTTGGCAAACAAGGAAGTCAAAAATACCGAGTCTTTATCAATGCAGATACGGGCGAGGAAGAGTCTATTGAGACATTGAAATAATAGTAAAGACAATGAAGAAAACAGGAATCTATAGGAATCGCCTTATCTACGGGATGGGGCGATTTTTTGTGTGCATCTATGACTTTTATACTATATATTTATGGAGCAAAAGGTACAGGAATGGTATAATTAGGGCGGAGGGGAGTCCAATTATGTTTCCAACTATTAATGATACTTTAATTATTCAAACTGATTCTGCCAATCACCCAGGGGACTATAAGGCCCGTGTGTTGGATTTGGATGATTCTCACATCTGGATCGAAATTCCACTTAATCATGATACAGGCAAGTACGGGATATTTGTGAATACAGAAGTACTGCAAATTCGCTATAGTAAACACGAAGGAGCAGTGTTTCAATTTATGTCGAATATCGTTGCCAGAAAAGAAGCCGGTGTAAGAATGTTTGGCATTAGAATGCCGGCTGTCGAAGATATTCGTTCGTCTCACCAGCGTTCTTTTTTACGCGTAAATGCTGAATTGGAAATTGCGATTCGTACGAGCAGTGGCCAAAAGCTGCTGGCTATTACAGAAGATATAAGTGGTGGGGGAATATCATTCATCGTACCCAAACAAAATGAAACGTTACAATTGGAGGAGCAAATACATTGCTGGATGGTTGTACCTTTCCGAAGTGGTGAGTATGAACATATTCCTTTTGTGGCTGAGGTGATACGTATTGTGCAGAAGGATGAATCTGCTGCAAACAGATTAATCATGATCAAGTTCCATCAAATAAGCGCTACTGACCAGCAGAAGGTAATTCGTTATTGCTTTGAAAGACAGCTCGTTCAACGTCGGGTATAAACATAGTAGTTTACAGAACGAAATTGTAAATCTATATACATAAAATGATTATACATAAGTTTACTCGTATTTCCGCACACTAATTCCACTTATTGTGAGGTTAGGGGTGTGGAGATGAATAACAATACGCAGGAGCAATTGCCTATCGGTTCTGAGCCGACTAAGGAATGTGAAGAACTTGATGAAGAGGATGAAAATGCTGCTCACCGCCAATTGATGTATCAGATTGACAAGTGGAGTTCGAAGCTGTTGAAATTGCTCTTGATCGTTAGTTTGCTAGGAGTTGTTACTCAAGTTAGCATGCATATTCCTGTATTTAGGAACTGGTTTAGTAAAGTAGAAAGACTTGAAGGCGTTCCGTATATTAAATAAATGTAAATGACAAATGAGCAAGTTTCGCGCTGTATTCACCATTCATATCGGTCTTTGGGCCTTTTGCATCCTTTTTATAAGGTGTGGTATAATTTTTACGTCTGCAGGCAATGCCTGCTTTTTTATTGAAGCGCATGAAACATAGTGAAGTGTCATCAGGTAGAAAGGGGTAGACTCGTTGAAGCAAGCGTCACGATCCACTCAAGCAAGAATCAATATTGCCATCGACGGGCCAGCAGGCGCAGGCAAAAGTACAGTTGCACGGCATGTTGCTCGTGAACTGGGTTATATTTATATTGATACAGGAGCCATGTATCGAGCTGTTGCGTTACATATGAACCGGAGAGGTATTTCTCCAGACGAGCCTGAACGAGCTATTGAGGAAATGAAGCAGTTACAGGTGGAACTCATACCTGGAGAAGCTCGTCAAACTATATTGTTAAATGGCGAGGATGTAACGGAACTAATTCGTACACCTGAAGTAAGTCTTCAAGCCTCTAAATTCGCTCAAATTGCGTTAATTCGTGAGACGCTCGTACATATGCAGCGCCAACTTGCAGAACGCAAAGGAACGGTTATGGATGGCAGAGATATTGGGACTCATGTACTTCCTCATGCAGAGCAGAAGTGGTTCTTAACTGCTACGGTGGAAGAGAGAGCCCGCCGACGCTATGTGGAATGGCAGGGGAAAGAGCAAATTACGATGGAACAGCTCATAAAGGACATTGCCGAACGTGATCATCAGGATGCGACACGCGCTATCTCACCATTAAAGCAAGCCGACGACGCTATGTTGTTGGACACAACTTATATGAGCATTGATGAGATTGTTCAACGCATGGTTAAGCAAGCTAACTCCATATTGGATGGTGAGTGATAGGCATATGTTCTATACATTCTGTAAAAATCTTTTATACGTTCTTTATCGCTTTTTCTTCCGATTGGAAGTCAAAGGGAAGCATCATGTGCCACAGACAGGTGGCGTTGTATTATGTGCCAATCATATAAGTAACTTTGATCCTCCTACTATCGGTATTGCTTTAAAGCGAAAAGTTCGATTTATGGCTAAGGCAGAACTTTTTAAAGTACCTGTTCTTGGCTCAATTATTTCAGCACTTGGCGCTTTTCCAGTCAAGCGTGGCGGTGTAGGTAAGGATGCAATCAAGACAGCTTTCCAATTACTTCGCTCAGGCGAAATTATGGGGATATTTCCCGAAGGGACTCGTAATATGTCTGGGGACGTTGCAGCTAAGAAGGGGGCAGCTATGATTGCTCTTAAAAGTGGTGCAGCAGTTGTTCCCGTTGCCATTTCCGGTTCGTATAAGCTGTTTGGTAAGGTTACTGTTACTTATGGTCCGCCAATTGATATGCAAGATTTGCTTGATGCTAAAGATAGCGATATGCTAGAGCAAGCGACGGTTCGAATTATGCAGCACATCTATGCTCTTGTCGATTCCGAGTCGCAATAGCAATAACTTTCGTTTATGCATGAATTGAAGATCTACGTTTCATACTATTGGTATTATTTTCGAGCTTATTTGTAAGCTGATTCGTTATGGGTGCTGCTATATTAAGCAGCTTTCTATAAATGGGGTTCTAATCGAGGAGGTATGGACATGTCTGAAGAAACGAAACAAGTTGAAACCGTAACTGAAAATGCTACTGAACAAACGGTGGACAACATCGTGACTTTGAAAAAAGGAGATACCGTCAAAGGCACGATTGTCAAGATTGATGACAATCAAGCATATGTAAGTATTGGATATAAATACGATGGTATTATTCCTGTTCGTGAATTATCTTCGGTATCAGTAGAAAAAGCTTCTGATGCTGTAGCAATTGGTCAAGAAGTTGAAGCTAAAGTTGTCAGCATTAATGATGGCAAAGAAAGCTTGATTTTGTCGAAACGTATTATCGATAGTGAATCTGCTTGGGAAACGTTGCAAGCGCGCTTTGATAACAAAGAAGTATTTGAAGTAACGGTTGCAGATGTTGTTAAAGGTGGCATTGTTGCTGATGTTGGCGTGCGTGCTTTTATCCCAGCTTCCATGGTAGAGCGTCATTTTGTAGAAGATTTCAGCGATTATAAAGGTCGTACGTTGCGTGTGAAAGTTAAAGAAATTGATCGCGAGAACAACAAGCTTATTCTTTCTCAGAAAGATGTGCTTGATGAAGAGTTCGAAGTAAATAAAAAGCAAGTAATCGAAGGCCTTAAAGAAGGTCAAGAACTTGAAGGTACGGTTCAACGCTTAACTCAATTCGGAGCATTTGTTGATGTAGGCGGAGTAGATGGTCTTGTACATGTGTCTGAGTTGGCTTGGCAGCATGTTGAGAAGCCTGCTGATGTTGTTCAAGAGGGCCAGCAAGTACGTGTCAAAGTGCTTAAGGTTGACCCTTCAAATGGAAAAATTAGCTTGAGTATGAAAGCTACTCAACCTGGACCTTGGGAACAAGCTGGTGGCTCCATCAATATTGGAGATGTGTTGACTGGCGTAGTAAAACGTTTGGTTGCATTCGGCGCTTTCGTCGAAGTAGCAGCAGGTGTGGAAGGATTGGTGCATATTTCCCAAATTTCACATCGCCATATTGGCACACCGCACGAAGTATTGAAAGAAGGCCAAGAGGTTCAAGTTAAAGTACTAGACTTTAATCCAGCTGAGAAACGTGTTAGCCTAAGCATCAAAGAAACAGAAGAGGCACCAGCTCCTACTGAGAAACCTGAGAAGAGGGTAAAAGAAGAGCTGAACAATCCTAATGTTACTTTGAGCAACGAAACAATGAGCTTTACATTGGCTGAACGATTTGGCGACAAGTTGAACAACTTGAAATAAGATGTAAACGAACGGCAATCCTCTTTTGGATTGCCGTTTATTTTGTCCTTCTTTATCCCATCCTAACATAGAATGGAGGGATGTAAGATGGGGCTACAACTTGCCTCGGTGCCGGGGACCGTTGCTGCATTATGTGCGGTCTGTTCCATCATTCTCTTATTTACTGGCTGGAGACAAGTGATTTTACCTCATGCGTCAAGTTATGTGCTTATCCTTGGTATTGGGACTTGGCTATGGGTAACTGGACTGCAGCTAAGAGTAGGTGAATCCATTTGGGATTTAGGATGGCTGCTTATCTGTCTCGTTGCCGTAGCCATGTTCGTGCAGCTTTGGCGATCAGGCATGACGCTTGCAGACTGTATCGTGCTTTGTGGTCAGATGTTGATTATTGCCGCACTTTGGATGATCGTAGACTTATTACGTGAAGCAGGAGATACGTGGGCAACTTCGTTCACTCCCCTGTTGATAAGTGTAATTGTCGGACTAGTTGTAGGGCTTATGTACTCGTCAGCGAGTCGTTCATTTATCGTAGTGACAGGTGTTCTTCTGTGTAAGGAATGGTTGCTGCAAGTGCGTGATAAAGCAACACTTATTATGTTATTTGGTACATTATCAACGGCTGATGAATGGTGGATGACCTATGTGGTATGCCGCTTCAGTGCATTAGTTGTACTTTATGCAGAGCGGTTTGTTATGTATATGCGTCGGGAATAGTTAGCCAATCCGTGATTTTTCTGATATGATGTTGTACGTGTATATTGTTTAGGTAAATGAAGGAGTGAACTGCATGGCAAAACCCGTTGTTGCCATCGTCGGAAGGCCGAATGTCGGGAAATCGACCATTTTTAACCGTGTCATCGGCGATCGATTGGCAATTGTGGAAGACAAGCCCGGCGTTACGAGAGATCGCATTTATGGCTCGGGCGAATGGAACGGGAAGACGTTCAGCATTATTGATACAGGTGGAATCGAGATCGATGGTGTCGATCATATTCTTCGTTCCATTCGTGTACAAGCAGAATTGGCGATTGAAGAAGCGGATGTTATCGTATTTATGTGTGAGGCTAAGAGCGGTGTAACACAGTCGGATGAAGAAGTAGCACAAATTCTATTCCGTTCTGGTAAACCTGTTATTTTAGCAGTTAACAAAGTGGATAACATGCGCCGTATGGATGATATTTACGAATTTTATTCTCTTGGGTTCGGTGACCCTGTGCCTATATCGGGTTCTCACGGAACAGGAATCGGCGATTTGTTGGACGAAGTTGTTAAAAATCTGCCTGATTTGACTGAAGATGAGTATGAAGATGATGTCATTAAAGTAGCCTTAATCGGTCGTCCGAATGTTGGTAAGTCTTCTCTAGTCAACGCAATTCTAGGTGAAGATCGAGTTATTGTAAGTGAAGTTGCTGGTACTACACGTGATGCGATTGATACACCGTTTGAAAAAGACGGTCAAAAATATGTCATTATTGATACAGCAGGTATGCGCAAACGCGGCAAAGTATATGAGACTACGGAAAAGTACAGTGTAATGCGTTCCCTTAAAGCTATTGAGCGGGCAGATGTTGTATTGGTTGTTATTAATGGTGAAGAAGGCATCATTGAACAGGACAAACATATTGCAGGCTATGCTCATGAAGCTGGTAAAGCAGCACTATTTGTTGTAAACAAATGGGATGTGGTTGAGAAGGATGACAAGACGATGCATCAGAATGAGCAGAACATTCGTGATAATTTCTTGTTTATGTCGTATGCACCAATTGTGTTCTTGTCAGCGAAAACGAAGCAGCGCTTACATAAGCTACTGCCAGTTATCCAACATGTAGCGCAACAACATGCTAGACGTATTCCGACTCACTTACTTAACGACGTGATTTCAGATGCGGTTGCTTACAACCCACCGCCGACAGACAAAGGTCGTCGTCTTCGGATCAACTATGCCACTCAAGTGGCGGTCAAACCGCCTACGATGGTTATTTTTGTAAACGATCCAGAGCTTATGCACTTCTCATACGAGCGTTACCTGGAGAACCGCATTCGCGCTTCGTTTGACTTTGAAGGAACGCCGATGCGATTGTTCACGCGTCGCAAATCAGACGAGAGTTAGGAGCGATCTAAGGTGACGTTACCCATACTTTCTATAATCGGCAGCTATTTGATTGGCTCAGTTAGTTTCAGCGTTCTGTTTGCCAAATGGCTCCGTGGAATTGATATTCGACATCATGGCAGCGGCAACGCTGGCGCAACGAATACGCTGCGTGTATTAGGAAAAGGTCCCGCCCTTTGCGTATTACTGCTTGATGCAGTGAAAGGTATTGCTGCTGTTTTGCTGGGCTACCTTGTATCGGATGACTCATGGGTAGCTGTAGTTTGTGGAATCGCAGCTATTGCTGGCCACAATTGGCCGATCTTTTTCCGTTTTCGTGGTGGGAAGGGAATTGCTACTACAATTGGGGTTCTCGCTGTGTTGGCATTTTGGGCCGCGCTATCAGCGTCTGTGTTTGCCATTTTGACCATCGTATGGAAAAGGTACGTATCCCTTGGTTCGCTAGTATTTGCATTTTTGACGCCAGTGTTTATTTGGTTGTATAAATACGACAGTAGTATCTTTTTAGGAAGTGTGCTGCTTTGTCTCTTTGCTTTCTACGCTCATCGCAGTAATATTGTGAAGCTGATGAAGGGCACAGAGAATCGTCTCGGTGCTAATAAGGGAGGAGAGGCACGTGTCCGTTAAAAAGGTTGCTGTATTTGTAGCTGGGAGTTGGGGAACCGCGTTATGCCAAGTTTTGGCTGACAATCAACATGAAGTAGTCGTCTGGACACGCAGCGAACAGCAAGCCGTTGAAATAAATGAACGGCACACGAATCAGAAGTACTTGCCAAATGCGATGCTTAATTCAGCTATAAGGGCAACTACTTCAATTGAGGATGCGATGGATGGCGCGTCTGCATGTGTAATCGTGGCTCCATCAGCAGCGTTGCGCGGTGTAGCAGCACAGATGAAGCAGTATTGGCAGCAGCATATGTTCATCGTTCATGCCGTTAAAGGATTTGAAACGGAGACACTTGCAAGAATGTCTGAGGTGCTAAACGACGAACTTCAATGTGGTGAAGAACGCATTGCTGTCTTATCTGGTCCCAGCCATGCGGAAGAAGTAATTAGTCAATGTCCAACTACAGTCGTTGTCGCTTCAGCATCACAGGAAACGGCTGCGAAGGCACAAGATTTATTTATGAATGATTCTTATTTCCGTGTCTACACGAACTCAGATGTAGTTGGGGTAGAACTGGCTGGTGCACTTAAAAATATTATAGCATTGGGAGCGGGACTCTCAGATGGTCTTAAATTCGGTGATAATGGCAAAGCAGCACTTATTACGCGTGGATTAGCTGAAATCGTTCGTCTTGGAACAGCAATGGGGGCCAATCCATTAACGTTTGCTGGCTTAGCAGGTGTTGGTGACTTAGTTGTAACGTGTACGAGTCAGCACAGTCGCAACTGGCGTGCTGGATCTATGATCGGTCAAGGGATGCCTATTGATGAAGTGCTTCAGCAAATGGGGATGGTAGTAGAAGGTATTCGTACAACGAAGGCTGCTCATATATTAGCTGAGAAGCATGATGTACAAATGCCAATTACAGAGCAGTTGTATCGAGTATTGTTCGAACAACTGGAACCCAAAACCGCTGTTGAGAAATTGATGGGCCGTGTTCGAAAGAACGAGATTGAGGATATCTCGTTCTAACTGGACATGATTTCAATTGGACATGGTAACGAGCCTCACCTTCGTGCTTGCTCTTTCATACACTATGAAGAGTTCAGTTGAGGAGGCACAGGTGACATGTCGAAGGGGAAAGTTCCGAAAGATGCACTCCAAGCAATTAATAAGAAGATTAACAAGCCTATTACAGAAAATCAGATCAAAAACGTGGCAAGTACTGTAACTCCTGAAACGATGCAGAGCGAGGCTCAGCTTCGACAGCTCATTAAGCAGGTCGCTATGATGGCGAACGTGCCGGTTACGGAGTCAACGGTGAATGAAATTATTAGTACCGTGAAAAAGAGCGGGATAAATGGAGGCAGTCTAGAGTCATTAATGAAGCTGATGACGAAGAAATAGGCAACTGCTAATCGTCGAGACGACATGTTGGTGAAATCAACCAATATGTCGTCTTTTGTTTCTTTATGACGGATGTTATAATAGGGTCAGTTTGGAAGAATGGGAGACGTTGGCATGGATGGTTTAACGAAGATGTGGGTTTCATTTATCGGAATTGGTCTCATGGCTTTATCAGCAATCCTCGTTGTGTTTGCCCGATCCAAGACTCGTGGATGGATTAAGGGAATATTAACATTAATTGCTTTCGTAATACTTTTGCTAGGTATGTTATACAGCTTTATTTCAATTGTATAGGGGCTCAGCGAACATGGGTGAACTCAAATTAATGGGTCGAACAAGAGAAGGACAAGCAGAAATTATTGTAGGTCAAACGTTGCTGCAGTCGGCAATCGAGCTTCAATTGGATTGGCAATATAGATGTGAACGAGGTACGTGTGCACAGTGCCGTTGCATGATCGAGGAAGGACATCTCCAATTGAATGGAATAACAGATGCTGAATGGGATCGAATGGACGAAGATGAATTACGAGCTGGTTACCGATTAGCATGTCAGGCTAAAGTATTAGAGGCTGACACGACAATAGCAGCGAAGTTTGCACCATATTACTAATGAAATTGTGACGGGGTTTACTATGCATCAACAAATGAGAGAAACGATGGCTCATGCGATTGAATGGCTTGCAAGTCAGTCGCATGAACCTTCGAAATGGATGATAGGTGGAAGTTGCAGCCTATTGTTACAAGGAGTGGAGCTACTGGCTCCGCCAAATGATATTGATGTGTTCGCTGATCAATGTGATGCACAGCTGCTTCATCAATTATGGCGGAGTAAATCTACGGATGACGCGGTTTGGAATGAGACAGAAATGTATCGTTCATTGCTAAGTCATTATGAAATAAATAGTTGTTCTGTAGAGCTTGTTGGACAATTCCATGTAAAGAACGATTGGTGTAGTTACCAGATGGAAGTTAGTGAGGGCTTGTGGAAATATGCTCCATCTGTGAACGTTGGGGAACATTCCATCATATTGACACCTCTCATACATGAGCTTCTTTTTAATATGTTAAGGGGAAGAGGAGAGCGTGTAGATGCCATTGTAGCGGCAATTCAATGCACTCCCCAGCAGCATAAAGAAGTATTGTCTTATGTATTATCTAAATGTCAGCCATCCACTAGTGCATATTTGAATATTCGACGTGTATTGCCTGAATTATGCCTAGATGTGTATGAGAATAGCGCGCACAGCAAGGATTAAAGGAGTATTCTACACCGTGTTGTTGGATTAACTCTACTAGCATCCGCATAAAGGAGGTGCTGTATGAGCATTAGTATTCAGTTTGAACCTGATGGCAAGCAGATTGAAATTAAACAAGGCATGACCGTTTTGGAGGCTGCGCGTAAAGCGCGTATTTCCATACGAACTCGTTGTGATGGCAAAGCGGGATGTCTACAATGCAAAGTGTCGATTGAGGCTGATGAGGGGATGATGAACTTCCCAACGGAGGCTGAGCAGCGTAAGATGGGCTATTTCTCAACTTGTGGAGAACGATTAGCCTGTCAGACTCGTATTATTGGCTCGGCACATAGTAAAGCGATCGTTCATGTGCCAGAAGATCCTTTAAAGGCGGCAGTTCGTAAACGATTGCTGGAGCAGCAAGAGGAAGACCGCCTGTGGTAGGTGGGGGAGGAGAGTCGGATTGAGTCGCACTAAATTCGTAGTCAGCTTACTTCTGGTTGTTTGTTTGCTTTTACAGGGATGTATGTACCCTAATGAACTGCGAAAAGAGAATCAAGCTTCTGCAAAAGATGGAATTTTGCTCGTTCAGCATGCAGTTGACGAATATCAAAAACGAAATTCATTACTTCCGATTGTTACTGCAGATCAATCTGTGCCGAGATACGAGAAATTCAAAGTTAATTTTGAAGCTTTACTGACAAATGAAGTGCTTAGTGCAATTCCTGCCAATGCATTTGAAAATGGAGGGACAGGGGTTTATCTCATTGTTAATGAAGAGATTAAACCTACCGTTCGTCTAATGCATCTTCCGACAGCTCAGAGGGTAAATGACTTACAGCGAGCGGTTACGATGTACATAGAGAAGCATGCAGGTCAGTTGCCGAGTAAAGAACAAATATATCCTGGATTTTTTGAAATATCGCTAGAAAAGATAGGTGCTCGCCCTGTCGATATCCAGAGTCCGTATAGCGGTGATTCACTCTCTTTTATTATGGATGAGCAAGGAAACGTATTTGCAGACTATGCTCCAGATATCATGAAGGCTGTTGAGAAGTCGGGTAAGAAACCTGCTGACCATACGGATCAGGTTCAGGAACTGCTCGTAACGGAAGGTTTGTTTGTACCCGTTAAATCTCCCGTTTATGAATGGAGAGAGAATGCGCCTTGGCCTAAGAAAAGCGTCGGGATATGATCAAATGGGGTAATTTGTATAGCAAGTAGAAGCAAGTGCAGGTAAGAGACTGCACTTGCTTTTTTATTTTTAGTTTTTCAAGTAGAAATACATAATGGTTGTCATATATTTGAACAAAACACATATACCTGTGTAGGAAGGCGTCGCTCTGCTGAAGAGCCCCTCATAGTTATTTACTAACGTTATGAGCAGCGATAGTAAAAAAAGTGTGGCTGATCGTCATATTTATGGCGTTCTATCATATGATGTTACTAGTCCAAAGCATGTACAGGTTGCATCGCTTGCTCATTGCTGCATATGAATCCGGGCGGCGAACACTAGCGACAACGGCAACAGCTCAATTCCAGCAACGGTGCTAATTGTTTCTGAAGGGCGGAAGGCGGACGCTGCCTTCATGTCCGTCGGGAATTATTTGAGGAGGGGATATCAATTGGAGAAAGTAGACATTTTTAAGGACATTGCCGAGCGTACCGGCGGGGATATTTACCTCGGGGTCGTTGGTGCGGTCCGCACGGGTAAATCAACATTTATAAAACGTTTCATGGAAACGGTCGTGCTGCCGAATATTACAAACGAATCCGATCGCATCCGTGCCGTGGATGAACTACCACAAAGCGCGGCTGGTAAGACAATTATGACCACTGAGCCGAAGTTTGTCCCGAACAATGCGGTTCAGATTAAAGTGGCAGATGGTCTTGAAGTAAATGTAAGACTGGTAGACTGTGTAGGTTATGCCGTTGAAGGTGCCAAAGGATACGAGGATGAAAGTGGACCACGTATGATTAATACACCTTGGTTTGAGGATCCGATTCCGTTCCAGGAAGCAGCGGAAATAGGGACACGCAAGGTGATACAGGAACACTCAACATTAGGTGTAGTCGTAACAACAGATGGTACGATTGCTGAAATCCCACGTCGTTCTTATGTGGAGTCAGAAGAGCGGGTTATTAATGAGTTGAAGGAAGTTGGCAAGCCATTTGTGCTTATCATCAACTCCACGAAACCGCGCAGTGACGAGACACAGGCGCTTCGCAATGAATTACAAGCGAAGTATGATATTCCAGTGCTGGCGCTTAGTGCTGCGACGATGGGTGAAGAAGATGTTATCGGCGTATTGCGCGAAGTGTTGTACGAATTCCCGGTTCATGAGGTGAATGTAAATTTACCTAGCTGGGTAATGGTACTGAATGAACAGCACTGGCTCCGATCCAGCTATGAAAGTTCAGTCCGTGATACAGTGAAAGATATTCGTCGCTTGCGTGATGTGGACCGTATTGTGCAACAGTTCACTGAGTATGACTTCATTGCACGTGCTGGCTTGAGTGGCATGGATATGGGGCAAGGCGTTGCGGAGATTGATTTGTATGCACCGGATGAGCTGTATGATCAAATTTTGATGGAAGTGGTTGGTGTTGAAATTCGCGGCAAAGACCATCTCCTTCAATTGATGCAGCAGTTCGCGCATGCAAAGAAAGAATTTGATCGCTTCGAAGAAGCGTTAGAAATGGTTAAAACAACCGGCTATGGCATTGCGGCGCCTACTCTTGCAGAGATGGCACTGGATGAGCCAGAACTTATTCGTCAAGGCTCTCGCTTTGGTGTTCGTCTGAAGGCGACTGCTCCGTCGATACATATGATACGTGTCGATGTGGAATCAGAATTTGCTCCGATTATTGGTACGGAGAGACAGAGTGAAGAACTTATGCGTTATCTGATGCAGGACTTCGAGAATGATCCTACGAAGATTTGGGAGTCCGACATATTTGGCCGTTCGCTTCATTCGATCGTGCGCGAAGGCATTCAAGGCAAGATTGCCATGATGCCAGACAATGCTCGATACAAGCTGCAGGAAACGCTGGGTCGTATTATTAACGAAGGCTCTGGTGGCTTGATAGCTATTATATTGTAATGGCGTTATACATTTATTTCATGTACTAAATAAGAACCCCCCTTCAATTGGTAGACAGCTCTTTTTAGAGCTTTTCTACAATGAAGGGGGTGTTTGTTTACAATAAATACATTTACTTTATGCATCTATTCCGCACTAAGGACTCGGATTGAAGTTCACTCATAAAGATTGTGCCAGCTTATTTTGTTCCATTTCCATAGAAAGCGGATGAGGATTGACTTGTAATTTGGCGATCCGATAAGCGACTGTTATTGCGAGCAGGAAGACGATACATCCTGTTCCAATAAACAAATAGCTAATCGAAACGGCTGGATACAGTTGGCCGACTATAAGTGACATAAGCAGCATAGGTCCCATCCATGCTAATTGAATGAACGTACTCACTCTACCTTGAAAATCTATTTCAACATGAGTTTGTATGAGTGATGCGGTTGTGATGTTATAGGCTACGATACCGGTAAAGAATAGGACAGTTGCAGCAATGACCCAGATAACACTTGGGAAAATAGTCATTCCACCTAATCCGCATGCAAGTAAGAAGACGGATATCGTTAACAGACGCTCCGGCTTGCATTTTATTTTCGGAATTAGTAACGAACCAATAAGCATAGTTACGCCGATAATAGGGGTAAACCAAGACAAGGATTCTTTAGGCAGTCCTAAATATTCAGTAATGAGGAACATCTGCATTACATTATATACGCCTGCTACTAATCCGAACGCCAAATTACTAAGCGTAACGATCTTGACGATTTTATGGCCCAGCGCAAATTGAAAGCCAAGTTTTAAATCGCTCCAAATAGAGCGGAATGTTAGTGTATTTGTGTTTATACTCGGAGATAATTCGTTGTTCTGCTGTTCATTCGGAATTCGAATAATAGTAGTAGCAGCACTAATAAAGAGAACAGTCGCAATGACGATCATGAAACTTGACCCAATCGCGCCGTACAACATGATGGCAACTACAGGTCCAATAATGTTAGTAAAGCTAATGGACATTTGACGATAGCTTGCAGCAAGGAGTCTATCATCACTGTGCACAAGACTCATCGTAAAAGCAGGCTGTGAAGCTCGAAAGACAAGTGTAGAAATAGCTGATAAAAAGGAGCCTATGTAAATCATAAGTACGGAGTTCGTTGCGATCGCACTAATAAATAACAGCATTACTACTGCTCTAAACAATAATGCGCCAGACAAGGATGTCTTACGATCAAAGCGATCTGCAAATACGCCAATAATAGGGCCTAGTAAAAAAATCGGGGCGTACTCTAATATGAGGTTAATGGATATAGCTGCTGCTGCCTTATCGGCAAATTGTTCTAAAATAACGAATAAAAGTGCGGTATTGCGAATGTTATCACCAAATTCAGAAGACCATGCAGCAAGCCAGAAGCGAAGAAACTTTGGATTGCGTCGTAAGAAGTTTTTCATATTAATCATCCTTTTTATATTTTTGTAGAATATGACTTTAGATGAATATCGAATATTTGTTCGAAAGAATAACACAGCGTTAGTGCTGTGTTATTCGGTTAACATCTGCGTTAAATTCTGAAGCACTTCTGCGATGCGTTCTTTATCTACATGGTAATAAACTTTATTTTCTTGCCGGATGGCTTTGACAATCCCTGTCGTCGTTAATGCGTTGAGATGATGCGATATCGTAGAGTTTGTCAGGTTTAGTTCTTTGGCAAGCTCATGTCCATAACGTGGTGCGCGGTTCAATAGTTGAATGATATGAATCCGCTTCTCATCGGACAGTACTTTTAGAGAATCGCTAATTTGTTGATGATTAATATCATGTTTGCTGATCATGTCCAGACGGTTAATGCCCAACAAGCATATAAATCCATCTTCATTATCATATATGAACGCTGCTGTGTTCATAAAATAAGAAGGGAATACATGAATCGGTAGATCGTTCGTCGAAACAGGTACAATGTCTGTTCTTAAAGCTTTGTTCAACTGCTTAACGCCATGCTCATGAATAAGCTGATTAAGCTGGAGTAAGCTTTGCTCTAATCGTGTAGTTAGCTCCTCTTCCCAGAGCTTGTAAATATCCTCGTAAAATAGGCGAAGCAGTTCTAGATACCTGCTCTTCATCCGTTCTGTATCTGCATGGAAGTAGAGCATTTTCCAACGTTCTTTTTCAGGTAATGACGTTTGTTCTAGCCGTTCAAGTATATTGCTTGTGGTGAGTTCTGGCATGGTGCGTATTTCTGGATCTATACTATAGTTCAAAAATTGAAGGAAAAGCTCATTGGACGGCAATTGCTCTATCCAATGAAACAAATCTTTAATGGACATGTTATTTTGAATAATAGTCGGCAGAACAGATGTGCCGCAGGAATTATCATGATGGAAAAACAATTGAATTTGTTCAAAAGTATCTTTTGACAGTTTAAGCCGAGCTTCTTGAACGTATTGGTTGAGTTGATTATCCTGGTGCAGCTGCATGGAAGGTTGCTGCGGTACCAATTGGTCATGGTTCGTTAGTCGGAACATTGCTGCTAGTAGCTCAACGGTAATAGAGCTGCTCGTATTTAGTGGGATCGCTGTTAGATTATTCACCAATTTCGAATCTCCTTTTAGATACTTATCGAACATGTCTTCAGTTTACAATATAATGGTAATAGTTGAAACAGTCAATCGTTTTATTTGTACTTACTTTTTACAAGCAGATATATGTCGATTAGGTTCGTAACTAATGTTTGATGAAAATCGAATGTTACTTCAGATTAGAATAAATTGTTAGAGTGATTCTTGCTACTGTCAAGTGTTCAGTTAGTGCAGATTCAGTTCGTTTTGATTTCGTATCACTAAATAGCTTGTTTAGAGTAGTGATTGGTAATACACGTCTTTTTGCATTGAAATAAATCGATTTAAAAGGATTGATCATGATAACACCTCTCTTCGTTGTTCGTCTAATGTCTTTTTTGATGATTATGATAACTAATTTAATGGCAATTCCTGTATCTGTCAAGTGGCTCTCATGAAGTTTATTTAAGAAAATGGTATACTCATAGTAAGTCCCTATTTTTGGGGAGTAGGATAAGAAGAGCGAGGGATTTTTGATGAGCGTGCAAAATGAAGTACATATTGTGTCAGCGCAAATGAAAACAGATGTGGAAGGTGCATACCTTGGAACGGTTGTTTTCAAGCTTGAAGGCTACCAGCATCCGTACGAGTTGACGATCTACAGTAAGAAGGGAAAAGAATGGGATTATAGTCTACATTACACGTCTGAAAGTGGAGTAGAAGAAGAGTTGCTGAAGTTAGATGAACGATTAGAAGAAGATGACGAGTTATTCGATACGCTATTGGAGGCTGCACAACAAGCAGGCGAAACAATATAATTATAACTCAAGGGTTGCTTGCCGTTTAGAGGGTAAGCACCCTTTTTTTATGTGATTTTAATTGAATTTTAATGGAAAAACGATTAAATACCTTAAAACCGATTTACATACTAGGAAATAACGTTTATATTATTGTCTAATAGTTGTGCGGAAAATGTTGGTTATAAGCACGCTAAATATACAATAGGGGATGTTGAGATGGGGACAACGTTGAGACGAGGGCGCATGTGGGGAATGTTTTCTGCTATTTTATGTTTTTCTATCATTTTATCTGCATGTGGAATTAAGTCAGCAGGACAGTCGACAGGTGGTAGTGAGAGTGGAACGACACAAACAACGAAAACAGCAAATCAGCAGGAAGAAAATAAAGTTGAGAACGAAAAGGATCTAAAAGGCAAGCGGATCGCGCTAGTCATGGAATTAAATACAGGAACGTTCTCGCAGCAGTATGCTGAAGGCGTTAAGGAAGAAGTAGAGCGATTTGGTGGAGAGTTGACGGTGTTCGTCGCTGAACGAGATAAATCTAAGATGGCTACATACGTAAATATGGCTGTGAACCAGAACTTTGATGGTATTTTAACCGATCATGGCACACCAGAGGCATTGACGAAAGGGATTAAGAAGGCACAGGAAAATAAGATTCCTGTCGTCGCCTTTGATGCGTTACTAGATATTCCGGGTGTCACTGTCCTCGAACAAGGGGATGAGAAAATGGCTGAATTGACATTAGAGCAGTTGGCAGCGGATGCGGGTGGAAAAGGAAATATCGTGAAAATCTGGGTAGCTGGATTTGCCCCGATGGAACGTCGTCAGACGGCGTATGCTGCTTTCCAACAAAAATATCCGGATATTAAAGAAATTGCGGCATTTGGTGCTGCATCCAGCAGTACAGCATTGGATACACAGGCTAAGATGGAAGCTATTTTGAAGCAGTATCCTAATAAAGGTGATATTACGGCCGTGTGGGCTGCCTGGGATGAATTCGCTAAAGGTGCTTCACGAGCGATCAAGCAAGCAGGCCGGGATGAAATCAAAGTATATGGTATCGATATGAGTGATGAGGATTTGCAAATGCTTCAAGATCAGTCTAGTCCATGGATTGCAACGGCTGCTGTTGATCCGAAAGACATCGGGCGTGTACAAGTGCGCTATTTATATCAAAAGTTGTACGGTGAACAAACAGAAGATCGTGTTGTCCTTGAACCGGTATTTGTAAAGCGTGATGATCTGCCAAAAGACAAACAAGTATCAACAAATGAACTTGGACAGTATGTACAAGGTTGGAGCGGCAGCAAGCAAGGGGAGAAAGAGTGGATGAAGTCGTTTCCATATAAATAATTGCAATATCCAGCAAAGGTGGGGCTGATATGACGCTGACAACACGATACGCAGCAGAATCTTCACCCACGATCGTAAATAAGGAGCAGGGAAGTGAGAGTGATATGGCTCTCTCTCGCTCCTTATTACGCATGGTGGGTATAGAAAAGAGTTTTAATGGGGTACCGACACTTAAGGCAGTTGATTTTGAAGCATATAGTGGTGAAATCCATGCACTCTTGGGAGCAAATGGGGCTGGGAAAAGTACGCTTATGAAAGTGCTCTCTGGCGCTTATTCATCCGATGCAGGCCAGATCGAACTGCACGGGATGGAGCTGCAAATTGAGCAGCCGAAAGACGCGCGTAGTGTGGGGATTTACTGTGTCTATCAAGAAGTGGATACCGCGCTTGTCTCACAATTAACGGTCGCAGAAAATATTATGTTGGATCAGATGGCGCAAGACACAGCATCTTGGTGGGTTAGTCCTGCTCAGCAGCAGCGGCAGGCGGCTGATGCATGTGCCAAGCTTGGGGTGGAGCTACCACTAACAAAGTTCGTGTCAGAGCTATCATTGGCAGAAAAGCAAATGGTTCTTATTGCAAGAACACTTATTGGGCAGGCGAAAGTGGTTATTTTTGATGAACCTACAGCACCCCTTAGTCAGGAGGAAGCTGCACGACTGTTTGCTGTTATGCAGCTGATGAAAGAGCAAGGGCTCGTCGTCATTTTTATATCGCATCGCTTACCTGAAGTATTTGCTATTTGTGATCGTATTACGATTATGAGAGATGGGGTTAGGGTTCATACAGACCATGTTTCGAAGCTATCGATACAGGATGTCGTCAGTCATATGCTAGGACGCACGCTAGAGGAGCGGGTGCAAAAGGAAGTTGTTCCGATCGGTGAAGTTGTTTTGGAAGCGAAAAATCTCATATCTGGTCATCGAGTTCGTGGTGTTGATTTTTCTGTACATAGCGGCGAAATTGTGGCTGTGGTTGGTATCGTTGGAGCAGGTAAAACGGAGACTACAAGATTATTAACGGGTGTGGAGCAGCCCGAAGCGGGTTCCATCTACATTAGAGGCCAGTCGGTTCGCTTCAAGGAGCCTGCGGATGCGATTGCAAAGGGAGTTGTACTAGTACCGGAAGAGCGACGCAAACAAGGGCTTATCGTACATGAATCGGTGGAAACCAATGTGAGTCTCCCCCTATTAAACCAACTATCGAGCTGGAGTGGGTGGATTAACGCTAAGAAAGAACGTCAACTTGCGGCGGAAATCGTCGAAAAACTTCGAATTAAAACAGCATCGATTCAGACGCTGGTTCAATATTTAAGCGGTGGTAATCAACAAAAAATAGCAATCGGAAAGTGGCTGGAATCCGATGCGGATGTATATGTATTTGATGAGCCTACCAAAGGTGTTGATGTCGGTGCGAAAGAGGATATATTTCAAATTATCGGTGATTTAGCGAAGCAGGGACATGCCATTCTGTACTTTACTTGCGAATTTGCAGAAGCGATAGGGATCGCAGATCGAATTCTTGTGATGTGTGACGGGAAGATAGTTCAAGAATTTGATCGACATGCAGCTACCCAAGAACAGCTCTTGTTCTACGCTAGCGCCGGCAAAGAAGGGGAGCTATAAGTATGGAAGTAGGTATTAAACATAAACTATTGCACTTTTTATTCCGTTATGGAGCTATATTTGTAGTCATTGGAGTGTTTGTCTACTTTTCACTGCGGCTTGAACATTTTTTGACGGCCTCTAATATTGGGGATATTATGGCTTCCATATCGATCGTAACCTTTGTGGCGTTAGGTGTTACTTTTTCATTGATTGTGGATGGATTTGATTTGTCAGTAGGCTCTACCGTTTCACTTACGACCGTCGTAACCGCGTCAATGATGGTGTGGTATGAAATGCCGATGATCGTCGTCATTGGAGTGCCACTATTAATTGGTGCTTTAGTAGGTTTGCTGAATGCACTTTTTATTATCAAATTTCGTGTTCCTGATCTATTAGCGACGCTAGCTGTTATGTACATAATTGCAGGTATTCACAAGACGTATACAAAAGGCTACTCCATTAATGATCATATGTTATTCCCTGACGGCACTAAGGCTCCAGGTGTTATTACAACGTCATTTCAGACGATTGGTCAAGGAGAGTTCTATATTGGTAGCCTCAGCGTTCCTATCCCTGTACTGTTCATGGTGCTGGCTATTGTAGCTGCACATCTGCTGCTGCGTTATACTCGTTTTGGCAGACAGATGTATATGACTGGTGGCAACCGTGAGGCTGCACGTTTGTCTGGTATCCGAGTGAATCGAATTCGGACACTGGCTTATGTTATATCAGGGATTTGCGCTGCAATTGGTGGTATTTTATTTACATCAAGAGTAGGAACGGGAGAAATTGATGCAGGTGCGCCACTTTTGATGGAGGCAGTAGCGGCTGTATTTGTTGGTTTCTCTGTTTTTGGAGCGGGCAAACCGAATGTATTCGGTACTTTTATAGGTGCGCTGCTTATAGGTGTGCTTGTTAATGGATTAACGATGATGAACTTGCAGTATTACACACACGATATTATTAAAGGGACGGTTCTCGTGTTGGCACTTTCGATTACGTTTTATGTGGTGAATCGAGGGCGTTCTTCTTCTTCATAATTTATAAGTAGCAGTCATATCGCTACTTGCAATTGATCTGAGGGTATATTACTATAAATTTGTTCCAAATGTACGATTACATGCTAAGGGACTCCGTATAGGATATACTTAGGTATATTTTTATAGGAACTAGTGTAAACAATGGATAACCACATACTTGAATCGGGAGGTGAGCATACATGAACAAGTCCGAATTGATTACGCAAGTCGTTGAGTCAACTGAACTTCCTAAGAAAGATGTAACAAAAGTTGTAGACGCAGTATTCGAAGCGATTTCCACTGCACTGCAAGAAGGCGATAAGGTTCAGTTGGTAGGCTTCGGTAACTTCGAGGTTCGTGAGCGTTCCGCTCGCAAGGGCCGTAACCCGCAAACGGGTGAAGAGATCGAGATCCCTGCTAGCAAGATCCCTGCGTTCAAACCAGGCAAAGCGTTGAAAGAAGGCATCAAATAGGCTTTTACATAGGACTGTCTTTGCTCAGCCGTGACGAATGTCACGGCTTACTTTATGTGGTACACTTATTTAATAAGGAGGGGTTGACGTGGAACAAACGGATTTTGTTGTCATTAAGGCGAAAGAACAAGGCGTACAAGTTATCGGATTGACAAGAGGGCAAGATACAAAATTTCATCACACCGAAAAATTAGACAAGAATGAGGTTCTCATTGCACAATTCACGGATCATACGTCTGCAATCAAGATTCGCGGCAAAGCTATGGTTATGAGCAAGCATGGTACAGTTCATACGGATAAAGACGATTAGAATAAAGGCAGGCATAGCCTGCTTTTTTTCATTATAGAATGAGGTATGGACATAAGTTCGTCCGTCGACACTGGTAGTATGTCTTTGCGATGACTTAGTGGAAGGCGAAAGGGTGTGTGAAGTTGCGAAGATGGCAGAAAGCACTCCGTAACACGACGTTATACATATTGAGCGTTACGATTGTAGTCTTTGCTCTAGGAATGTTGTCCTCAGGGCGCAGCTTGCATGGCAATGAGCTAAAAGCAATGCCAATGATGAGTACGATTAATCAAGCCATGCACATAGAAAATGATAAGCTTGTAGATGCGCTGCTCTCTTTGCCTACTCAATTGCCTATTAGCCGTGTGAAATGGAGTGATTCAGGCTTACTATCACTGGACATCCGTGTAGCTGCCAGTATCCATCACCCGAGAATCATTTATGAAGAATTGTACCGCTGGCTTCACTTTAGTTTTTATGAGACGGACAATATTAATCGTTTGGAACTTAGAGTTATCATTGAAAATAAAGAACGTCGCCAAAAACATGTGCTGCTCGCATTGGATTCACTTCGCGATCAAGTCACCGCATCTGTCTTGAATGAGCTAGTCCAAAATGGACATCCCCTTTCCGTTCAAGCGATACGAGCCATGCGATTGAGTTATACAACACTGTGGACTGAACAATTTGGAGCGCGTGTTAGGCTATAAAAAATATCACCGTCTTACTGACAATATGCTATAATAATCAAGATCACGACATCCAGATGGATGATTGCATTCGGAGGCACGAGGATGAAAGGATATGCTATTCCGCAAGAAGTAAAGCGTTATGTGGGACATGACATGATTCAGGCGCACACGAAGCTGCCATCGTTCGCGAATGAGCGGATAGCTTTGCTGTACGCCTTTTTGAAGCGGAACGAAGATAACCAACAGATTACGGAACGTATGGCAGCGGTAACGTTACTTGTACAACTTGGAATCGATACGCATCATACGGTTGAGTATGCGAGTAGTTCCACCAGTGATCGGAATATGCGTTCTCGACAGCTCAAAGTGCTGGCAGGAGACTATTTCAGCAGCCGCTTTTATCAAATGTTAGCCGAAGTGGGGCAAATTGAAGCGATTCAGCTGCTTAGTCGAGCAGTTTGTGAAGTAAATCGCTTGAAGATGACCGTAGCTGCTAGTGTGCGTGATGGATCTATGAATCACAGCCGCTATTATGAGCAAGCAGTGAAAATAAAACAATGTCTGTTCCACGCTTTTAATGAATGGCTCAATCGTGCTGATGTTGAATTATACGAACAATTGCTTGATTTAATTAGTGAACGAGAAGTAATTCAAGAAGAGTTAGAGATGGTGAAACAGCATGCTGTGGAGTCTCATAGTTGGACATATTGGTTCGTTATGGCACATGCATCATCCGCTCAACTTAATCGTTGGCAGCATGAAGGAATTATCGAGCAGGAGTGGAATGAGTTGCTGCAGCAATGCAAGCCAGAGTTGATTTTGCATGAGAGAATGAAGTCTGTTGAAGAGCGATTGTCCACCATTTTAGGTGCAATTGTGAGCGATACGCAATCTTCTTTTGTGGAGTCAATTGTTTCTGAACTTGCGATATAGGTTTGTATTTGTGTACAAGCTGTATCTTAACGCCGATAAGTGACGAACCAGTTGTTAAATAGGCGATGAAAGGACTAGGTGACGTGACGTGAAGACACATTCGCCGAAGGAAGGCAAAGCTAAAGAGCAACATGTACATGCGGTATTTGAAAATATCGCACCGAAATACGATGTGATGAACGACATCATAAGCTTCCGTCGCCACATAGCATGGAGAGCGTACACGATGAAGAAGATGAACGTTCAACGTGGGCAGAAGGCTCTCGATCTATGCTGCGGTACTTGTGATTGGACGATTCAGCTTGCACAAGCAACGGAAACGGGAGCGGTTTACGGCTTGGATTTCAGTGCGAATATGCTAGCACATGGTAAGACCAAAGTAGACAAGCTAGGCTTGGACAAGCAAATAACGCTTGTGCAAGGCAATGCGATGGAACTTCCGTTTGAGGACAATACGTTTGATTATGTGACGATTGGATTCGGCTTGCGCAATGTGCCTGACTATATGCAGGTTATTCGTGAGATGCGTCGAGTCGTCAAACCAGGTGGAAAAGTCGTTTGCTTAGAGACTTCTAAGCCTTCTACGCAGCCTTTTAAAGGTATTTATAATTTCTACTTCCAGAAGTTGATGCCGATGATGGGCAAAATGGTGGCGAAGCGATATGAGCAATACCAGTGGCTGTCGGAATCTCAGGCTTCTTTCCCTGATCATATACAATTGGCCCGTATGTTTGAGGAAGCGGGATTGGAACGAGTTGAAGTGAAGCCATTCTTTATGGGTGTAGCTGCGCTTCATATGGGGACGAAGGGGATTGAACATGTTTAATAAAATAAAAGTATTTCTTGAAATGATCAAGTTTGAACATACGCTTTTTGCCTTGCCATTTGCGTTTATGGGATCCATTCTAGGTGCAATAACTTTACAAGGTAGAATGCCGAGCTGGACGGAGATTGGCTGGATTCTAGTTGCTATGGTAGGTGCGCGCAGTGCTGCTATGGCATTGAATCGAGTTATTGACGCAGCATATGATGCGAAAAATCCTCGTACAGCTAATCGAGCGATTCCAGCAGGGTTGTTGAAGTTTGGTGAAGTAATCGTGTTTACGGTTGTTTCATTTGGATTATTAATATGGGCGGCATTAAAGTTACAGCCATTATCTTTATTATTATTGCCTATTGCTGTGTTTATGCTCGTATTTTATTCGTTTACAAAACGCTTTACTTGGCTCTGTCATGTTATTCTTGGTTTAACAATTGCGCTTGCGCCGCTAGGTGGCTGGGTAGCTGTAACGAATGTCGTTGATTGGACTGCAATGGTCTTTTTCTTGACCGTCGCCTTATGGACGGCAGGGTTTGATATTGTGTATGCATGTCAAGACTATGAATTCGATAAGAAGGAAGGCTTGCACTCCATTCCTGTTCGTTTTGGTATTGCAAACTCGCTTATGATAGCTCGCGGTTTTCATATTGTGACAGCAATTGGCTTTATATCGTTAACGTTTATGACGGAGCTAAGCTGGTTGTATCTCATTGGAACATTAATTGCTGCAGGCTTGATGATTTATGAGCATCTTATCGTAAAGCCGAATGATTTGACACGCTTGAACACTGCGTTTTTCACCATGAATGGAGTGCTCAGCGTCGTAGTATTTGTATTTAGTTTACTTGACTTGGTGGTGCTGCGCTAATGAGTCGCTCTGAACGTTGGATCGTAGGCATTACAGGAGCAAGCGGAGCTATATATGGTATACGTCTTGTTCAATCTTTGCTTGCTGCTGGTCACTTCGTTCATTTGCTCATTTCTGACGCTGGCTGGCGTGTACTTAAAGAAGAGCTAGATTGGCAAGTGACTAGAAGGCAGGAAGCGATTAAGGAAGCGTTTGGTGATGCTGCTGAACGCATTCAATATCATCCTATACAAGATATAGGGGCAAGTATTGCAAGCGGATCATTCCGCGTTAAAGGAATGATCATTATGCCGTGTTCAATGGGGACACTGTCTGCCATCGCTCATGGTACATCTGATAATTTGATGGCGCGTGCGGCTGATGTCATGATTAAAGAAGGAAGACCACTCGTCTTAGTTCCTCGTGAAACGCCAATGCATGCTATACACCTTGAGAATATGCTCAAGGTGTCCCGATTAGGTGTCAAAATAGTCCCTGCGATGCCTGCCTTTTATTATCGTCCACAAACATTGGATGACATCGTAAACTTCCTTGTTGGAAAGGTATTGGATAGCTTGGATATCGATCATCAGCTGTTTACAAGGTGGGGAGAGCAGACTAATGAGCATTCCGTTGAATCCGCAGAAGAGAACGATACGAATCGGTCAAATTGATTATACGAATGTTTGGCCGATTTTCTATCACTTTAAGCCTGAACAAACGTTATTGCCTGTTGAACTAATTCCTGCCGTTCCTTCGACCTTAAATAAGTCGATGAAGGAAGGGAATATCGATATGGGACCTATATCAGCGTTTGCGTATGGTGAATCCAGTGAAGACTACGTGTTATTCCCTGATTTGTCGGTTAGTGCCTATGGGGCGGTCAATTCCATTTTGCTATTTTTGAATAAGCCATTGATGGAAGCGCTAGAAGGTACGATTGCATTAACTACGTCTTCTGCTACTTCCATTAATTTGTTCAAGATTATAGCTGAGAAGCGCTATGGCGCTCAACCTAGCTATATTTCTATGGACCCCCAACTTGAGGGAATGATGGAAAATGCCGATGCTGCCTTATTGATAGGTGATCATGCGATTCGTGCATATTGGGACAATGAGCGGCATGGGCGCTATCAGGTGTTGGATTTAGGGCAAATGTGGCAAGAATGGACAGGCCATTGGATGACATTCGCGGTATGGGCTGTGCGTAAGCAGGCACTCGTGAGTCACCCTTCTGACATTGGCCGCATCGTTGATGCTTTTGAGCAAAGCAAGCACAAAAGTATTCTTAACCCAGAACCACTTATTCATACGGCTGTACAACGAGTCGGAGGTACAGAGAAGTTTTGGCGGCACTATTTTGCAAACTTGAACTATGATTTTGGTCCAAGGCAGCAGCAAGGGTTGCAGTTGTATTTTGAATATGCTTATGAGCTAGGTCTTATTGATCATCATGTTCAACTTGATATATGGTCTGAAAATAAGGTTGGTTAGGTGACGGTATGAAATTGTGGGATATTTATGCAACAATGAAAAATGACGTGTCCTATATTGAGCGTGAGCTGGAGCGTACGGTCGTCTCTGATCACGAATTGCTTAATGAAACGACACTGCATTTGTTAAAGGCTGGCGGCAAGCGAATACGACCAGTATTTGTTCTGCTAGCGGGCAAGTTTGGCACATACGATTTGGAGCAGCTCAAAAAAGTTGCTGTGCCGCTAGAATTAATTCATATGGCCTCCCTCGTGCATGATGATGTCATTGATGACGCGAATACACGTCGAGGCAGCATGACGGTTAAGTCAAAATGGGACAATCGGATTGCTATGTATACGGGCGACTTTATTTATGGTAAAGCATTGACTCTTGTGACGGAATTGAAAAATCCAGATATTCATCTGATTCTCTCCAAAGCTATGGTTGAGATGTGTCTAGGAGAAATGGAACAAATCCGTGATTTCTTTAATACGAGTCAATCTGTTCGCCAGTATTTACTACGTATCCGCAGAAAGACGGCACTCCTAATCGCCATCAGTTGTCAATTAGGAGCTTTAGCAGCAGGTGCTGATCGTAATGTGAGTCGACTATTGTATCGCTATGGATACAACGTTGGGATGGCATTCCAGATTCGTGATGATGTGCTTGACTTGATTGGCACGGAATCACAGTTGGGCAAACCGCCGGGTAATGATATTTTACAAGGGAACATTACACTTCCTGTCTTGTACGCGCTGCAAGAATCTCGTTTGCAAGAGCCGTTGCTTAAACATATTGACGAAATACGTTTGAACAATGGTCATTCGGATGCGACAGAAGCGCTTGATTTAATTCGATACAGCGATGGAATTAAGATTGCGGAGCAGTTAGCAGATCGCTACATACAAAAGGCAATGGATGCGCTTGCGCAGCTGCCTAATCAACGTGCAAAGCGTAATTTAAAAGATATCGCGCATTTCATCGCAAATCGAAATCACTAAAAATAGAGCTTATGCAGTAGCAATACATTCGTTATGCTATAAATGCATAGGCTATATTTTTTGAAAAGGATGCGCTTACAAACAATATCTGGTATAATTTTCTGTGTTGGACAACTTCACATAAGTATCAAGGAGTGAACGTATGGAACGCACATTCATCATGGTTAAACCAGACGGCGTGCAGCGTGGCCTGATTGGTGAGATCGTAAGCCGGTTTGAACGCAAGGGATTTAAGCTAGTTGCAGGTAAGTTGATGATTATTGAGCGTGGTCAAGCAGAGCGTCATTATGCCGAGCATGCAGAAAAGCCATTTTTCGGAGAATTGGTAGACTTCATCACTTCTGGTCCAGTGTTCGCTATGGTGTGGGAAGGTGACGATGTCATTTCGCTGTCTCGTCTTATGATTGGCAAGACAAAGGTTGCTGATGCATTACCAGGAACGATTCGTGGTGATTATGCTGCACATACGAACTTCAATCTTGTGCATGGTTCTGATGCACCTGAAAGTGCTGAGCGTGAGATTGCTAATATGTTCAGCGATAGCGAGTTGCTTGGATATACTCGTACGATTGAACCTTGGATTTAAGTCGAATAGTGTTGTTATACGAACAGGCATGACGAATTTTTTTCGTCGTGCCTTTTTTAATTGGTGCATAGTCCTTGTTAGTATGATATAAGTGAAGAAACAGTACTTATGAAAAATGATGGGAGAAGCAGCAAATGGAGAGACCTACATACAATGAACAGACAAAAGCCGAAAAGTTGGCTGCGCTAGCCGATATGCCTACACGTACAATCGTATATTCAAAAGAAGAGGATGTTGATTATACGACATTTATACAGCTCATTAAACAAAAGACAGGAATTGATTTATCGCAATACAAAGAAGCACAAATGCGCCGTCGACTTACGACGCTGCGAGTAAAGAACGGTTATGCAACCTTCGAACAATTTGCGCATGCTATGAATGCAGACAAGAAGCTATTTTATGAGTTTTTAGACCGCATGACGATCAACGTATCTGAATTTTGGCGGAATCCGAACCGCTGGGAAGTGTTGAAAGATCGCGTTCTTCCTGCATTAATGGAGGAAAATAAACAGCTCCGTTGTTGGAGTGCTGCATGTTCGACGGGTGAAGAGCCGTATACGCTAGCGATGATTTTGGATGATAAACATTGTCTTAAGCAAACCACTCTTTTTGCATCGGATATTGATGAGAATGCATTGCAGCGTGCAAAGGATGGTATTTATATCGAGCGTGCATTGAAAGATGTACCGCCTGCTTTTCAACAAAAGTATTATAAGCAAGATGGGGATATGTATCGCATTCATGATATGTTGAAGCCGCATATTCAATTTCGAAAGCAAAACTTATTGTTGGACAAGTTCGAATCGAACCTGGATTTGATCATTTGCCGCAACGTTATGATCTATTTCACGGAAGAAGCAAAGCATGAACTTTATAAAAAGTTCTCTCAAGCGCTTCGACCAGGTGGAATGCTATTTGTAGGCAGTACAGAACAAATCTTTAATCCTGCTCAATATGGATTAGAAACACAGGAGACGTTTTTCTATCGTAAATTATAGTTAGAATCTCGCAGTAATGAGGGATATATAGTTGTAATAGCTAGATTTACATAGATGTAATCTTTGCTTCTTTATGCTAGAGGGTTGCTGCATGCAGTTGATGCTTTCTTGTCAAACCATGTCACCTATACTATAATGAGCAAAGAGTAGATTTTAGCCATTCACAGCATCACAGCTTAAAGGAGGAACAGTAAATGAGTCTACGATTTTTGACAGCTGGTGAAACCCACGGTCCGCAATTAACCGCTATTATAGAAGGTATGCCTAGTAATATGAGTGTAGATTTTGAACAGTTGAACAACCATTTGCTACGTCGTCAAAAAGGCTATGGACGTGGTCGTCGCATGCAAATTGAAACAGATACTGCGCAAATCGTAGGCGGTGTTCGCCATGGACGTACAACGGGTGCGCCAATTGCGTTAGTAGTTGAAAATAAAGACTGGAAGCATTGGACTTCCATTATGAATGTTGAACCGATCGAAGGAACAGACGAAGAAAAACGCCGCGTGCATCGTCCGCGCCCTGGACATGCGGATTTGAACGGCGGATTAAAATATAACTTGAAAGATTTGCGCAATGTATTGGAGCGTTCAAGTGCACGTGAAACTGCTGCTAGAGTAGCTTGTGGTGCTCTGGCTCGCCAACTTCTTGAGCAATTTGGAATCAAAATTGCAGGTCACGTTATTCGTATTGGTGAGATTGAGGCACCTCCTGTAGGAGATATTTCAATTGATGAATTAATCGAGCGTACAGAACAGTCTTCTGTGCGTGTAGTGGATGAAGAAACCGAGAAGAAAATGGAAGCTTACATCGATCAGATTAAAAAAGAAGGCGATTCTATCGGTGGTATTGTCGAGTGTATCGTGGAAGGGCTGCCTGTAGGATTAGGAAGTCATGTTCAATACGATCGCAAGCTGGATGGCCGTATCGCACAAGGAGTTATGTCCATTAATGCTTTCAAAGGCGTTGAGATTGGAATCGGCTTTGAAGCAGGTATTCTTCGTGGCTCACAGGTCCATGATGAAATAGAGCACGGTGAACATGGATATACACGTTCATCGAATCGCTTAGGCGGTTTTGAAGGTGGTATGACCAATGGTATGCCTGTTGTTGTTCGTGGTGTTATGAAGCCGATACCGACTTTGTACAAGCCGTTACGCAGCGTTGATATTGACACAAAAGAAGCATTCACAGCTCAAGTAGAGCGTTCAGATGCTTGTGCAGTACCTGCTGCAAGCGTCGTGATGGAGCATGTAGTTGCTTGGGAAATTGCTAAGGCATTTCTTGAGAAATTTGGCGGAGACTCCATGGAAGAAATTCGTTCCAACTACGAAAATTACTTGAATCAGTTAGCACAGTACTAAGGTGAGAGATATGAATATTAATCAGTCTTTGGGATGTCGTGAACTTGTCGTCTCTTTGGAGGATCGCTCCTATCCGATATGGATAGGGAGTGGTCTACTCCTTCGCTTAAGTGCGTTACTGCTTGAACGTGGCATATCAAATGGGAGCCCGCTTTTGCTAGTATCCGATGAGCAAGTTGCTAAGCATCATCTTGCGGTTGTACAGCATGCTCTGCAAGAAGGTGGCTATAAGACAGCTGTACATATTGTGCCTTCAGGAGAATCATCTAAATCTTTATCACATTATGAAGCGTGTATGACTACTGCCATTGAGGCTGGTTTGGATCGTAAATCGACGGTTCTTGCGCTTGGTGGCGGTGTAGTCGGGGATTTGGCAGGCTTTGTAGCGGCTACGTACATGAGAGGTGTTCGATTTGTTCAACTTCCTACTACCATTTTAGCTCATGATAGCAGCGTAGGCGGTAAAGTAGCTGTAAATCACCCGTTGGCAAAAAATATGATTGGTGCATTCCATCAGCCTGAGGCGGTCATTTTTGACTTGGATACGCTTCATACGCTTCCAATTAGAGAAGTTCGTGCTGGCCTTGCTGAGATGATTAAGCACGGTTTAATTTGGGATAAAGCATTTTCGGATTGGTGTTTCGAACATGCTGATGATTTAGTTGCTCTAGATGAGGCGAAGCTAGCATATGGCATTTATATGGGCTGTAATGTGAAAGCGCAGGTCGTCTCTAAAGATGAGCGTGAACAAAATTTACGCGCCATTTTGAATTTAGGGCACACGATTGGCCATGCACTTGAAGCAGTAGGCCAGTATGGCGAACTGCTTCACGGGGAGGCAATTTCTATTGGTATGGTAGGATCAGCTGAGTTGGCCGTACTACTCGGTGAAGATTCACAACTTGTCGCATATACTCGTCGCATAATGGAGGCTTTCGGCTTACCAACTTCCATTCCGTCACATTATGAAACAGACGCTATAATGGCAGCTATGATGCATGACAAGAAATTTAGTGGCGGGAGAACGACATTTGTCATTCCAACTGCAGTGGGCCAAGTAGATATTAGGCATGATATATCTATTGAGCTTGTGCGCAGTGTAGTGGATAAATTGAAAGGAGAGTAGGCTTAACGATGTGGGTGAGGGGAATACGTGGAGCAACAACCGTGCAAGCAAATGATGCAGATGAAATTTTACAAGCAACATCAGAGCTGCTTGATGAAATCGTTCAACGTAATGGCGTTGAGCCAGAATCCATTTCAAGTGTTTGGATTACAATGACTGAGGATTTAAATGCAACGTTCCCGGCACGTGCTATCCGTACATTGCCGAATTGGGAGCTCGTTCCTATTATGTGTGCATTGGAAATACCTGTGGAGGGTAGTTTGCCTAAATGTATACGATTAATGGTGCACATTAATACTGAAAAATCACAAGAAGCTATCCAGCATGTGTATTTAAAGGAGTCGGCACAGCTGCGTCCTGATCTGGCTGGACCGGCTTCATAGTGGAATAGCTATGAGCATGTGATTCCGTCATTGACGACTTCCACATGCTAGTGTATAGTTGGCATTAGCAGAGTTGAGTATAGTGTAGTTGAGATGAGATTAGATGAGTAGAGTTGAGTTTAAGCGTGTTTTGATTATCAGATTTCGATATATGGAGCTAAGAAGAGTAGTCAGTGCTATGTGTCCATAGTCTTGTTTGTGTAACAAGGGTGGAACATTAATTGGTATTGGTATATCTTCTATACGTCCATACTTATGCATGGATAGTTGATGTATGGGCATCATTGTCTTTACTTCATGCACCTTGCATTCTGATAACAACACCTTTTATTTCTTCAATTTTATCATCGCGTTCAACACACCTCTGCGGAAGCAGAGGTTTTTTTGTTGTTGAACACCTGTCTCTCCCTAACAAATGCAAGTAAGGGAAAGGAGTGTGCGCGATGATTCCTCCAATGAATAAACGCAGGAATGATCCCACGAGTTCAATATCTTCTCTTTTTCGTTTCTCACACATACCGAATTACCAATTAGAAGATTGGCGAACGTCACGAAGTACAACTCGCTGACAAGAAGCTATTGTAAGTAATTCAATTAGGAAACTAGTAATCTCCATTACATCATAAATAAATTTAGATGTTACGACGGACATAGTTGCTTATAAAAACAAGAAACGAAAAGGAGAGGATCATATGACAAATGATTATCGTGTGAAGGAAGCTTTAAGTAAGTTATTAAGCGGAGATAGCTTAACAAGAGAAGAAGCTAGGCATGTCATGGAAGATATTATGCGCGGTGATGTAACACCTGCTCAGATTGGTGCGTTACTTGCTGGTCTTCGACTTAAAGGTGAGACGGTCGATGAGATAACTGGGTTGGCTGAAGGGATGCGAAATGCTGCGAAACAGGTAATCACGTCTCGTGAACAATTACTTGATACATGTGGTACTGGCGGATCAGGAATCCATAAGCTCAACGTATCGACTGTATCTGCTATTATTGCGGCGTCCGCATCTGTTCGCGTTGCAAAGCATGGAAATCGATCAGCATCTAGTCGTTCAGGCAGTGCAGATGTGTTAGAAGCATTAGGTGTGAATATCCATCTTTCGAGTGAGAGTGCTGCAGAATGTTTAGATCGTATCGGAATTTGCTTCATGTTTGCTCAAATGTTCCATCCTGCAATGAAATATGCTGCCGGCCCCCGTAGAGAACTTGGCATACGTACCGTATTTAATATGTTAGGTCCATTGACAAATCCAGCCGGGGCAGATCGACAGTTGCTTGGTATTTATGACAAATCTAAAACCGAGACTGTTGCAGCTGTGTTGCGAGAGCTCGGATTGAAGCGCGCTATGGTTGTATCCAGTCTCGATGGATTAGATGAGATTGGCTTGTCTGCACCCACTCGAATAAGTGAATTGCGAAATGGAGATTTGCGGACGTATGAACTCACCCCTGAAGATATGGGTTTACGAACCCAGTCATTGAGTGACGTACTTGGCGGCGAAGCGGCAGATAATGCAAAAATTATCATAAATATTTTAAATGGGGAGCGCGGTGCGCATCGAGATATCGTACTGGCAAACGCAGGTGCTTGCATTTATGTATCAGGTCAGGCAGATTCCATACGTGAAGGGGTACAAATTGCTGCTAATATGATAGATACTGGAAAGGCAAACAGTAAGCTGCAACAATTGATCGAGACAACTGGAGGGATGAGTCATGTTTCTTAATCGTATTGTAGAAACGAAGAAGGCAGAAGTTGAACAACTGCAGAAGCATTTGAACGTTACTCAAGCAGAAGCAGATATATCTATGTTAATGCCAGTGCGCTCATTACGAGAAGCGATTACGACGAAGCGCAGTCGTGGAATGGGATTAATAGCCGAAGTGAAAAAAGCATCTCCTTCTAAAGGGATTATACGAGAGCAATTTAATCCGATAGAGATCGCGCAAAGCTACGTTAATGCGGGTGCTGATGCATTATCGGTATTGACCGATGTTTCCTATTTTCAGGGTGGAATCGATATATTTAAGCAAGTTCGGGCTCAAGTAAATGTTCCTATGCTGCGCAAAGACTTTATCATCAGTCGTGAGCAGTTGCTTGAAGCAAGATTAATAGGGGCGGACGCGGTTTTGCTCATTGCTGCCATTTTAGATGATGTGCAGCTGAAGGAATTATTCGAACAAAGCAAAGAGCTGGGAATGGAAGCTTTAATTGAAGTGCATGAAGAAAGTGAACTGCACCGTGTGTTGAACTTGGAGCATGTTGAATTAATTGGCATTAACAACCGTAACTTGCACACCTTTGTTACAGACTTGGCTCAGACGGATCAATTGCGTCAATTGGTCCCTAATCACTGCACATTAGTGAGTGAGAGTGGTATCCATTTGCCCGAACATATTGCTCATCTATATGAGTCCAGTGTCGATGCAGTGCTGATAGGGGAGCATTTTATGCGAAATGACAACATTGGAGAGGCTGTGCACGATCTGATGAAGCCCGCTGAACAGGTGTCATCTACCACAGGAAGTGTGAATTCATGAACGTTAAAATATGCGGGATGACGTCTTTGGAGATGACTAGAGGCGTCATTGCATGCAATCCTGATCATATCGGGTTTGTATTTGCGAAAAGTCGCAGACAAGTGTCACCTGATACCGTTCAATCCATTCTAAATCAATTAGAGAATGAGCAAGTTCACATTCCTCATACAGTGGGTGTATTTGCGAATGCTGACACTGAAAGTTTGAAGCCTGTCATGAAATCCTGCACGGTGCAGGCGCTGCAATTTCATGCAAATGAACAGCTAGACATTTGTGGATGGGTGAAAGAAAATAGTAATATGGATGTTTGGTTAACATTGCCAATATCAAACGTTGGAAAAATAGATTTTGAGGATGAATTGAATCATCAGTTTGAACGCTTAGCGAAAGCAGCTCCATACATTGACTTATTGTTGCTCGACACTCATGATCCGGTTCAGGGTGGGGGTTCGGGGAAAGTGTTTCAATGGGATGTGATCCCATTTTACCAATCTCGTGCCCAGCAATTAGGTATGCCGCTGTATGTGGCAGGCGGATTAAATCCGGGCAACATTGGTAGTTTACTATCAGGCTATGAGCTTGATGGGGTTGACGTTTCCAGCGGTGTCGAGACAGACGGAATCAAAGACATGAGTAAAGTAGACACATTTATAGGAAGGGTGAGACAGCATGTCCATACAAGAACAAGTTTACCGTTATCCTGATGGGAACGGACGTTATGGTCAGTTTGGTGGAAAGTATGTCCCTGAAACATTGATGAATGCATTAATTGAGCTAGAGCAAGCTTATGAATTATACCGAAATGATGAGCAGTTTCAGACGGAGTACAAGCAACTGCTGCAAAGCTATTCAGGTCGTCCGACATCTCTTTATTATGCGGAGCGTATGACAAATGAGCTCGGCGGTGCGAAGATTTATTTAAAACGAGAAGACTTGAACCATACAGGGGCTCACAAAATAAACAATACTATAGGTCAGGCTTTACTAGCCAAACGAATGGGCAAGAAAAAGGTAATCGCAGAGACTGGAGCGGGACAACATGGTGTAGCTACAGCTACCGTATGTGCACTGCTTGGCTTAGAGTGTAAGGTATTTATGGGTGAGGAAGATATGAGACGTCAACGGCTGAATGTGTTCCGTATGGAGCTGCTTGGTGCAGAGGTGGTACCTGTTATTTCTGGTACAAGAACATTGAAGGATGCCGGAAATGAAGCATTGCGCTATTGGGTTTCTAACGTGACGGATACATTCTATATTTTGGGTTCTGTAGTAGGACCTCATCCTTATCCGATGATCGTTCGTGACTTTCAACGTATTATCGGGGACGAGACGAAACGACAAATACAAGAGTTAGAAGGAAGATTGCCAGATGTATGTGTTGCAGCTGTTGGCGGTGGAAGCAATGCGATGGGAATGTTCTATCCATTTATAAATGACCTTAGTGTCAAGCTTGTAGGCGTGGAAGCTGCAGGACGAGGTGTTGAAACGAAAGAACATGCGGCAACGATGACTTTGGGTACACCAGGTGTGTTTCAGGGATCATTAAGCTATTTGTTGCAAGATGAGTTTGGTCAAGTGCAGCCAGCACACTCCATTTCGGCAGGGCTTGATTACCCAGGTGTTGGGCCAGAGCATGCTCACTTAAATGCATCCGGCAGAGCAACTTATGCACCAATTACAGATAACGAAGCACTGGATGCTCTTCAATTTATGTGCCGTACAGAAGGGATTATCCCTGCCTTGGAATCTTCTCATGCTGTAGCCCAAGCGATAAAGCTTGCTCCTACGATGAAGAAAGATGAGTTGTTAGTAATCTGTTTATCTGGTCGCGGGGATAAGGATGTTGGTACGATCATGGAAGTACTGGGGGGAAATAAACATGAATAACACCGTCATGAATCGTATGGATGCAGCATTCGAAAAATTACAGTCAGAAGGGAAAACGGCACTTATTCCGTTTATTACGGTTGGAGACCCTGATATCGATGTTACGTTAGATTTGTTGCTTGGTATGGAACAGGCAGGAGCGGATATTATTGAGTTAGGTGTACCTTACTCAGATCCGCTTGCCGATGGGCCTGTTATCGAACGTGCTTCAGCCCGTGCGTTGCAGAACCATATTACGATTCGGGATAGTTTACAAGTAGCGAAAAAAGCTAGAGAACGTGGTGCAGACATTCCTTATGTGCTGTTTACGTACTACAATCCTGTGTTTCAATATGGAGCAGAGAAATTATTTAAGGAAATGGTAGGCTCCGAGATCAGCGGCATTATTATCCCTGATTTGCCTCTTGAAGAGAGTACACCTATTCGAGAAATAGCGGATCGTTACTCGATTCATCTTGTGCCGCTAGTCGCGCCAACTTCGAAGGAGCGGGTCCAACAAATTGCACAGCATGGCCGCGGGTTTATTTATTGTGTGTCATCATTAGGTGTAACAGGCGTTCGGAGTTCATTTGCTGCTAATATAGAACAGTTTTTGCATGAAGTTCGTACAGCAACAGATCTACCAATCGCGATCGGATTTGGTATATCTAATGCAGAGCACGTACGTAGATTCTCTTCACACTGTGATGGAGTTGTTGTTGGAAGTGCTATTGTTCGTCAAATCGAAGAGGCGCTTCCATTGTTAAAATCTCCTCAAACGGCTCAAGAAGGGGTATTGCAAATTTGTAAATTTGTGCGAGAATTAAAATCATAACTTTAGCAAGTTGATACCCTGAAGTGGAGAGGTGTGATTGGATGCGTATCAAAACGAAAGACATCGTCGCGAAGCTTCCTGTCTATCAGCCTGGTTTATCTGCTGAGGATGTGAAGCGTGAATACGGTATTGATAAGGTCGTTAAGCTAGCATCCAACGAGAATCCGTACGGTTGCTCAATTCAAGTAAAGCAGGCGCTTGAAGAAGAAATAAGCAAGCTGAGCCTATATCCTGATGGAGCTTCACTTAAGCTGAAGCAGGCAGTTGCAGAACAATTGCAAGTTAGCAGCGATCAGCTTATTTTTGGGGCAGGCTCAGATGACGTTATACTGATGATTTGTCGTGCATTTCTAACGGCGAATGACGAGTCTATTGCCGCAGATCAAACCTTTCCTCAATACAAGCACAACGCTGATATTGAGGGAGCCCGTACCATTGAAGTTCCATTAAAAGAAGGTAAACATGATCTAGAAGGAATGCTCGCTGCTATTACTGAGCGAACGAAGGTTGTATGGATATGCAGCCCTAATAATCCGACTGGAACGATTGTTACGAACGATGAACTTATTTCATTTATGGAGCAGGTCCCTTCACATGTGCTCGTTGCTGTGGATGAAGCGTATTGTGAATATGTGACGGATGTAAGCTATTCTAATTCACTTGAACTAATTTCAAAATATCCGAACCTTGTTGCTCTGCGTACGTTCTCCAAGATCTATGGGTTAGCATCATTACGGCTTGGCTATGGTATCGGCCAACCTGAGGTGATTCGGTCCATTAATCAAGTTAGAGAGCCATTTAATACGTCGCGCTTTGCACAGGCGGCAGGAATCGCTGCGATTCAAGATCAGGAGTATGTATCACAGTGTAAGCAATGGAACGAGGAAGGTTTGAGGTATTTACAAGAGCAGTGTGAGAGGTTAGAATTACGTACAATGCCAGCACACGGTAATTTCATTATGATCGAAGTTCCAACGCTTGGTAAGGTCATGTTCGAACAATTGGTTTCCAAAGGGATTATCGTTCGAGCAGGATTCCGTCATTATCCAAATGCGATACGTGTCACGGTAGGAAGTCGTGAGCAGAATGAAGCATTTATTCAAGCTATAGAACAAATTTTATCAGAATGTAAGGTGGACCTATGACTACGACTACAAAGATTGCCATTCTTGGAGTGGGCCTCATCGGAGGCTCGCTTGCATTATGTTTTAAGGGAAAGCCAGGGCTTCATGTCATTGGATATTCCCCCCGTGCATCATCAGCTGAGAAATACGTAGAGCGCGGCGTCGTTGATGAAGCAACGACAGATCTGGAAGAAGCAGTGAAAGATGCGCACTATATATTTATTTGTTCTCCTGTAGGTATGCTAGAAGAGACTATTTTGCACCTGAATACTTTAACGCTTAGACGCGGTTGTGTCATTACGGATGTTGGCAGTACAAAGGCCTCGGTAACCGCATGTGCAAGTAAACTGAACTGGAATGAAGTTTATTTCGTTGGTGGTCATCCGATGGCAGGATCTGAGCGTTCTGGTGTGGAAGCGGCGTCTTTATTGTTATTTGAGAATGCATATTATGTACTGACACCGACTAGTGATTGTCCAGACAAAGTGATACAAGAACTTCGCCAGCTTCTTCAATATACACGCGCACATATTATTCAAATGGATGCAGAAGAGCATGATCGTGTGGTTGGAGCGATTAGTCATCTGCCTCATATTGTGGCAAGTGCACTAGTCAACCAAGTACGCCAGTACAATGATTCTAATGAGCTGCATCTTGTACTTGCTGCTGGCGGTTTCCGAGACATTACTCGGATTGCATCCAGTGATCCTACTGTTTGGCGAGACATTTTGATTAATAATCGCCAAGTCATGTTGGATTTACTTCAGGATTGGCAGGATAAAGTCGAGGAATGGAAAGATGTATTGCTACGAGAAGATGGTGATTGGATAGAAGAGTCTTTCCGTCTCTCAGGGCATTTCCGCAATCAAATGCCTGAACGACGTAAAGGTGCGATTCATGCCCTTTATGATGTATATATGGATATACCTGATACGCCAGGTGTTATTGGCCGTATTGCAACCCAATTGGGACAAGAAGAGATTAATCTTAGTAATCTTCAGATTATTGAGAGTAGAGAAGATGTTCCAGGTGTGCTTCGACTTTCATTCCGAGAAGAGCAGAACTGGGAGCGCGCGCAGGTGTGCTTGCGTGCTTTGGGATATGAAGTATACGTGTAGTAAAAGAGCCCTTATGAAAGGGCTTTTTTACGTGGAAACGGAAAAAATTGATAAGACATGAAATTTTTTCGGTAGAAGTTATTGACAGAATGAAAACGTATACATTATACTATAACTACAGTATGGTTTCTCTCCACTCCTATCCAAATATGCACTTTGTGCAACCACTCCATTATGGAGTGGTTCTTTTTTTTATCTTCATCCAGAAGGAATGGAGCGTCCATCGTGAAGGAAGCGGATGCATTTTTTTAAAATTTTTGTGCAAGGTGACAAAGGCAATGAACGAAGTACAAGCTTAAAGAAACATTAATTACCATGCTCGCAATTCTCCAATTCTGTGCTACAGCTGTATAATATGTGTTAATATGTAAGAGCTAGAGCCGCTTCAATACGAGGAGGTTCTTTTTTGTGCAAATGTCTAACCTTAAAAGATTCTTAAGAAAAATTAACATTATGCGGGCAGGTCTTATGCTAAAATAGCAATGTACTAAACAAAGATGTCAAATCATAGGATTTATTGTCGTATCGTTGGTAATTAATTATTCGTTTTATAAATATAAGTAGTATCCGATTCGCAACTTTTTATTGTTTCTTGATGTATAATATCGTTAAAGGTAGCGCATCGGGGACGAAATGGAAAGCAAGGAGGACCGCAATCCATGACAGACTCCCTAATTATCCGTGAAATCAAGGAAGGAAATACCGACTTGTATGCGGATTTGATGAATCGTTATCACCGCAAAGTTCTAGCATTTATTTATCACATGCTTCGTAATTCTCAGTTGGAATTACTTGCAGAGGACTTGTGTGCAGAGACATTCTATAAGGCATACCGCAGCTTACATACGTTTAGAGAAGCGGAAGCATCATTCTCTACATGGCTCTATACGATAGCTCGTAATACGGTGTTAAGTGAACTTCGTAAGCAGCGAAGCCTTCAAGTATCACTTGATGAAGATAATAGCATTGTACCTGAAGCTCCAAAGGAACTAACACCTGAATATACAGCTCTTCGTAATGAGAAAGTACAGCTCGTTAGGGAAGCGATTAACAATTTGCCTGATAAACAGCGTTCTGCCATCATCCTACGTGAATATGACCAACTGGATTACCAAGAGATAGCTAATCAGCTAGGACAGACGGTAAGCTCAGTAAAATCATTGTTGTTCCGGGCTCGCACAAGTATTAAATGTCAAATGGAAGGATACATAACTGACCCGGGATTGAAGGGATGAACGGAAAATGAAATGTGCGGAAGCGCTCGAATGGATATCGGTTTACAGCGATATGCCAGAAGACGATCCGCAACGTCTTAGCATTCAAAGTCATTTGTCAGTTTGTGAAGGCTGTGCGGAAGAGTATCTGATTTGGGCGGCGAGTGAGGCATGGACAGATGACTTAGTAGAGTCAAGCTTAGCAGAGGCGGAAATAAACGGGCCAATTACGTTTGATTCCTCTCTCGTGATGGACCGCATATATAGCGAACAAGAATGGCTTATGCCGGTCCATAGACGTTCTCATGTGATGTCGCTTAAGATGCGTAACATTTTGGTTGGGGTAATGTCTTTTTGTATCGTAGTATTTATGAGCAGTCTGATTGTGATGGCTGTTTACCCAAACAAAGTGGAAACGGATCCTTCTGATCAGAGTGGCATTATACCAACCGCAATAGCAGGCAGTAATTCAACAGAATTGGACATAACCATAGGAGATGTTCCTTATTCTGAAACAAGTGAACCGCTAATTCTACAAGTCGTCCCGACGATTCCAGAGTACTGGATTGTTTATTCCCTAGTAGGAATCATTATAGCCTCCTTGCTGTATCATTATTTAGCGCGTATGAGGCGTTAATATGGTAAGATTGATGATATCATCAATTGGAACAGGCAGGAGTATCTAATGAATAAACAACAAATAGGATTAGTAAGACATGGCCAGACTGATTGGAATGCGCTTGGTCGTATTCAAGGTCAGACTGACATTCCACTTAATGATATCGGTAGAGATCAAGCGATGAAGCTCGCTGCACGATTAGTGCACGAACCTTATCGCTTTGATGCCGTTATTTCAAGTGGTTTACAACGTGCCGAAGAAACGGCCGCTATCATTGCATCGCATTTACAGATTCCGTTATTAGAGCCGCATGCTGGTTTACTGGAGAGGGCATTTGGACTCGCGGAAGGAACCACTCTAGAAGAACGAACTTCTAGATGGGGAGTGGATTGGAAAGCTCAAGATGTTGGTCAAGAGAAAGATCATGCTATCAGGTTGAGAGCGGTAGAGGCAGTGAACTTTATTGCCAATGAATGGCCTGATCGCAACATACTTATCATTAGTCATGGAAGCTGGTTAGCTCAGTTGTTCTACACTTGGTTTGGAGAAGAATGTACAAGTCATATTGGAAACTTGTCTTTTACAATTGTAGAGAGACATGAGCAGAAGTGGGAACCTCTGCTGTTGAACTGTGCTCGTCATATGGAAGAGCCGACTGTTGATGTGCGGTAAGTTGAATTAAATAAGGTTGGAGAGTTTTATGAAAAAGGTTGTTCCACAGGCTGTATACCAGCTTTGGAACAACCTTTTTTATTTTTGAGCTAAACGTAATCTTGTGGTTGCATTTCCGTTGATTATTATATTTTTTTCAGATCATTCGTATAAACAAGCGGAATTGTCCAATAATGGATTCTAGACAACGAGAATCGGCGATGGATGACGGGACAATTGGAGGTGGCTCATGAACTTAGCCGATATGCTTAGCTATGCAGATATTCAACAGCTCGTCAGCATTGCGAAAAGATACGATTGCGAGTGTGATGCCCATTCGAAACGTGAATTGATTCAATCCATTTTGACGAAAATAGGGCGCAAAGATTGGTTTGAGCAATTCATAAATGAGATGAGCGTAGAGGAGCTTCGTTTCATTAACTCATTACTGTTTGAGCAGCGAACGTTGTTCAGTCTAGAAGAGTTAATTGCGAGAGTTCAACAAACTCGATTTGAACGAGATGAACAAACGCAAACGTCTAGCCCACGCGATATGATAGTGAAAATGCGGCAGAGTGGCTGGTTGTTCAATGGTGCTAGCCAGCAAACCAAATATCTCTTTCAAGTACCTGAAGATCTTAAAGAGCGCTTCAAGCTTGTTATGAAAAGAAGAATGGAGCAAGAACTTGTATCTGTCCAAGAGCCGGAGGCATATCGGGATGAAGATGGTCGAATAGGTGAAGATATTATTACCATGCTTCGATATTTTCATGAAGCAGGCAGCGTGCCGCTTAATCCTGAAGGAGTCATGTACAAGAAGACACAGCAATTGCTTATTGAAAAAATGTCTGTGATGGAAGAAACCGTATCTAAAGGAGAATGGCGCTTCGGTTATGGAAGACGTTTTCATAATTACCCAAATCGTTTATCTCTTTTGTACGATTATGTGTTCTATCAAGGATGGATCGAAGAACATGCAGGTAAGCTAATTGTTTCATTGTCGGGACTTGAACGGTTGGAAAAAGGTGCAGCTTATGAGCCGATACAGCCTATTTATCGGTTTTGGTTGAAACTGTATAAAAATGCAATTCCTAATTTGTCAGCTATCGTTCATTGGATTCACTTATGTACGGCAAGATGGACGACCGTTGAATCAATGGAACAAGCATTGATTCCTTATGTGAAGCCTTTTTTCTACGATGAACCACAGTCTATCATCAGGCAGCGGATCATTCAGATGCTAGTACATCTTGGCTTGATGAGAATAGGTGAAGATGCACAGACGGGTACATCCGTTCAAATGTCAAAACGGGGAAATCTTCTAGTTAAAGGTGTAATTATCACACATGAGGATAAAATTAAGCTAGGTTGACAATAAAATGCAGCATTGTTACGATGAACCCAAATTGAACGGCTATGCTGAAAGTGAGCTATTTATGCCGACTTGGAGGGGAAAGCGATGCTCATTCCTTACAATCATATTATGCCGACTATTCATCAATCGGTATATGTTGCAGATGGAGCTAAAATAATTGGAGACGTAACGGTTGGAGCGCAGTCGACCATATGGTTTAATGCGGTACTGCGAGGGGATTTGGCACCTATTATCATTGGAGAATCCGCTAATATTCAAGATGGAGTCATCGGTCACGTGAATGCAAATCAGCCTTTAATTGTAGGCTCGGAAGTGTCTGTGGGACACGGGGCGATCATCCACGGTTGTACACTAGGCAAGGGTACATTAATCGGGATGGGGGCGATTGTACTGAACGGGGCAGACATCGGTGAATATGCTTTAATAGGGGCAGGATCGGTTGTAACCGAAAACAAATCAATCCCGGCCTATACTCTTTCCATCGGTTCACCCGCCCGAGTTATTCGAGAACTGACGGAAGAAGATTTACAACGTATGAAACGAACAACCGAAAGCTATGTGGTGAAAGGAAAGGAATATAGGGGCTCTTAATCGTTAAGGTTGGAGGTGCATCCTATGGACAAAATGAAAGTAACGTATGAAGCAATGCTAAGTCTGACTGCTGAAATGGTGTGGGACGAAGCGATTAAAAAGCATCGAACTTTACGAATTTACGAAGAAATTGATAAAGCGCTCGCTGCGGGGGATGAAAACACCTTTCATCAACTTACAAATGAACTAAAGACGCTTCAATGAAGAACGCATTTTGCAGTTCTTCATTTTTTTGTTTGTACAGGTATAATGGAATAGGAACAACTTGGCAATGATGGAGGGGTAACGATGAAATTTAGTGATTTGACTAGAGAACAATGGACAGAGTGGAGGCCATACCTAGATACTTGTCTTTTACCTATCACAGGGTTAACTGGGCTTGAGTCTCCTGTGGAAGCGGCAGAGCGATTAGGAGAGTTGCGAGATTGGTTGGATTTAGTCGAAACTCCTTTTCACGGTAGGGTTGTCACTTATCCGGCTTATCATTATAGCAGTTACGGAACAAGTGATAGAGAAGATACATACTGTGTGATACAAGAAGTTGTTCGAATGGTGAAACGAAGCGGGTTCAAATATGTCATTATTATGTCTTGTCAGTCTCATATTTCTAAGGAGAACCTTTCTGAGGCTGATTTAGTAGTTACTCCGTATTCAGTAAAGGTGGAAGATGGAAAAAGTATAGCCGAAATGATAGAAACTCAAGTGAGTCAAATGTGGAATTCGTCACAAACCGATCACTAAATGTGACAAATTATCAACAATTATTGAAGTATTAATGGTTGATAGTTCCAATTAATCTGGTAAATTATTGACGCTTACATAGTGCTGGGATATTATAGGGATGTCTTAGTTAGATGGTAATAAATCTCATAATTAGCTGTAACAACGGTTGGTAAAGGGGGTTAGAGAGGATGAGTCAACCGCTTGAGAACAAGCAACCTCACAAACCGGCAACTCGTAAAGAAATGTCCCGTCGACAATTTCTTTCCTACACGCTAGGTGGGGCTGGCGCGTTTATGATGGGTGGAGCGGCACTACCAATGGTTCGCTTTGCTGTCGATCCTTTGCTTCAGGAAAAGGCTGGAGCCGAGTTCATTAAGGTAGTAGAAGAGAGTAAATTGACCGCTGAACCGCAAGAATTTTCTTTTAAAAGGCTGCAAGTTGATGGTTGGTATGAAAATGAAGCAAAGTTGAAAGCTTGGATTACGAAGGATGAGAGTGGGATTTTAGCATTATCCCCAGTATGCAAGCATTTAGGCTGTACCGTTGGCTGGAATAATAGTGCCGCTCATAAAGACCAATATTTTTGTCCGTGTCATGGAGCGTTTTACACTAAAGACGGCAAACAGATGGCAATTGCACGTGCTCCATTGGACGAATACGAAGTAAAAGTTGACAATGGTGTTGTCTACTTAGGAGCAATAAAACCAAATACACGCGTGAAATAAGGAGGCGTAATGACAGATGTTTAAAGGCGTTTACAACTGGATAGACGAACGTCTGGACATCACGCCGATATGGCGTGATGTAGCCGATCATGAAGTGCCGGAACACGTTAACCCTGCACATCATTTTTCAGCGTTCGTGTATTGCTTTGGTGGATTGACGTTTTTTATTACGGTAATTCAAATTTTGTCGGGTATGTTTCTTACGATGAGTTATGTGCCAGATATTCAAAATGCATATTACAGCGTAGAGTACTTACAACAACGAGTTGCATTCGGTGGTATCGTTCGAGGAATGCATCACTGGGGAGCATCATTAGTAATTGTCATGATGTTCTTACATACACTCCGTGTTTTCTTCACAGGCTCATACAAAGCTCCACGTGAGATGAACTGGGTAGTTGGTATGCTTATCTTCTTTGTCATGCTAGGACTCGGTTTCACAGGCTACTTACTTCCTTGGGATAACAAAGCTTATTTTGCAACAAAAGTTGGTATGGAGATTGCCGATACGGTTCCATATATCGGGCCATACTTAAAAGAATTAATGCAAGGCGGCGAAATTGTTGGTGCGCAGACACTAACTAGATTTTTTGCTATACACGTTTTCTTCTTACCTGCAGCTCTATTAGGATTGCTAGGAGCACATTTCTTCATGATACGTCGTCAAGGCATATCAGGGCCGCTATAAGAGAGGGGGAGAAGAGATGGCACATGGTTCTAAAGATGAAAAAGTCGTATACGTAGGAGACTCCCGCGTCAAGAAGAAAAGTTCGCAACCGCTTCAGCCGGACTATTCTTCCTATCCAGGTAAATCGGAAGCTTTCATTCCTAACTTTCTATTAAAAGAATGGATGGTAGGAGCAGTTGTACTTGTTGGATTTCTCGTTTTAACGATTTCGGAGGCTCCTCCGTTAGGTTATCCGGCTGATCCGAACAATGCAGCGTTTATTCCAATACCGGACTGGTACTTCTTATTTTTGTATCAATTGCTTAAATACCCGTATGCTGCCGGTGATTATGTACTCATTGGTACCGTGCTTATACCAGGTATTGCCTTTGGTGGATTGATGCTTGCTCCATTCTTGGACACTGGCAATGAACGCCGCTTCTATAAACGTCCAATTGCTACTTCACTTATGCTTGTTTCTTTGGCTGCTTGTGTCTATTTAACAGTAGTTTCTTGGGATCAATACCAACATGAGCTTGAAGTGCAGAAGATTGAGCCAGAACATCATAAGCGTGTCCGTGAGGCAGAAAAGAATGCGCTTGCAGGCAAGCCGTACAATCATCCGAAGCCTAACGACTCGGTTGCGTTAGTAGCTGCAGATGATCCAGCCATGGAAACTTACAAGAAAGCAACTTGTATCGCGTGTCATGGTGGGGAACTTGAAGGTGGCGGAGCTCCTGCCTTACTTGGTGTTGGTGATCGCTTGTCTAAGGAAGAAATATTGACTGTCATTAAAGATGGTCGTGGTGCGATGCCAGCGATGCTGGATACAGCGACTAAAGCAGGTGTGACCGAAGAAGAGCTAGATAAGCTCGCTGATTGGCTTGCGAAGCAGAAGAAAGAATAGTTGAAATATCCATGAAGTAGGCCTGATCGTAAACATGCGGTCAGGCTTTCTACGATCATTTTGCCTGCTTGGAGGAGTAGTATGATACATCTTGTAGGTAATCAAGCTTTTTTTACTAGGCGTTGGGTATTATGGGCGTTATTTTGGTCTAATGCGATAGGTACAATATACGGCTATTATTGGTACAAAGAGCAGCTCGTTTACACTTGGATGAATCGTCCGCTATGGCAGATTGTATTTGTGCCGGACAGCCCTACTGCGAGCTTGTTTTTCACGCTATCTCTTCTATTCTTATTATTTCCTCCTAAAGGTACGGGAATAGCAGTTATTGCGTTCAGGGGAATCATTGATGCATTAGCTGTGGTTACCTCTATTAAATATGGAATATGGGCATGCGTAATGATTTTTAGCGCGGCCTATCAAGGGCAGGACATGGTCTGGCAGGACTGGATGTTAATTTCTTCTCACTTGGCGATGGCAGTCGAAGCTTTGTTATATGCGAAATGGTTCCGTTATGGGGCGATTAGTCTTATGGTTGCAGCAACTTGGACGTGGCTCAATGATGCCGTTGATTACATGTTCGGTGTATTTCCTAGTTTATCTCAAGTATTAATGGATGACTTGACTGTCATTTGCATTTTTACATTTACGCTTACTGGACTAAGTGTTGTTACTGCACAATTGGCAATTATGGAGAAACGTTCTTCATTAATAATGAATCGATGGTTTTAATCAATTTTATACATACAACTAGCGCATACGGAGGCACAACATGGATCATAATCTACAAGAATATGCAGATGTTATACGTTATGATGAAGAGAACAGAGGTACTTATGAACTTGAAACTATTTTGAAAATGTGTCAGTTGTCAGCAGGTCCTGTGTTAGATGCAGCGACAGGCACAGGTCGAATTGCGATACCTTTAGCACAGCAAGGGTATGAAGTTGTAGGTGTTGATCTTCATCAAGGTATGCTCGATCATGCTGCTCAAAAGGCAGCTGAGCTGAATTTGGACATTGCTTGGCAACAAGCTGACTGTGAAGATCTACCTTGGGAGAATCGATTCCAGCTCGTCTCTATGGTTGGAAATGCATTTCAGCATTTTATGACAAATGAAGCCCAGAACCGTTTGCTGCAATCTTTTCATCGAGCGCTGAAGCAAGGAGGCATTTGTATATTTGACACGAGATTCCCGTTGGCAGAAGAAATATTTCAGCCAGATGAGCTGCTCGTCGATCATAAATATACATGTGCAGATGGTCGTCTATGTGAAGTTGCTTATCAAAGCAGCTATGATGCGGTTAGCCAAATTCAACGGTATAAGACGGTTAGGTCCTATTATGTGAATGAAACATTTGATAGTGAGGACACAACTTATATTGATTTACGTTATACCTTCCCTCAAGAGCTAGTTCGTTTAATTGAGGATAGTGGATTTGAGCTGCTTCATATGTGGGGTGGTTGGAAAGAGCAGCCTTTGACAGGAAATTCGATTAGTATTGTTATTGCTGCAAGAAAAAGATAGGTTGTCTATTTGAATTGTTCTACATTTCTCTTCTTCCCCATAGGTTAATGAAGGGGAGGGGTGTACATGCATGCACTGCGTATCGTTATTTGTTTCGTACTTGTATGGGCCATAATGTCCATGCCTCCGTACGTACAAGCTGCCATTGAGAAACAATCGGATGTCAACATCCTGAATTGGAAAGAGGCAGACCGAATTGCTGCCGCGATGTATAAAGATAGCGTGAATGGAAACATGACAAATATACATGCCAATATGAAAAACTTCACCACGGTACTATCAGCACCAGGCATGTTCGATCATATGACCTACGAGCAAATGAAGGCGATTACCGATAGTGTGATCCGCTTTAAGCAGACGTTCGTTGCTGCACAGCAAGATGAACAGAAGCTTGAACGAGCGGCAGCTCGATTACGATTAGTCATTGACGCTGTTACACATGAACAAGATGCGATGTGGCGACAGTATGCAACGGTCATTATGGATGAGATGAAGCAGATGGCGAACGCCAAATCTGCTGCTGAATGGAAGCAAGTATCCTTACAGTGGTTGGAACATATGGATAGGTTGCTTCCTGCTGCTTCCATGGATCGATCACCGGAAGTTATTGAAATGGCATCTTCGATGATTGCGCTTGTTAATAAAGGCATGCGTGGTGAAGTGAAGCATGAAGATGTACAGCGAGCTTTAAAAGATTATGAATCCGTCATTTTAGATAACTTGTTCGGATCAACGAAGGAATTAGAGACAATCGCACCTATTGTCGAAGAACCAATTCCGATGCAAGTGCTAATATGGTTAGGGTGTATTGTCACGGTTACATTAGCATATGTGGCGTATCAAAAATATCGCTATGATCGAAATGGTATTCACAATAGTCCATGGGCTCGTTATAAATGAAAGTTAAGGCGACTTCTCAAAGTAGAAGTCGTCTTTTTTATAATTTTGTAAAATTGGCGCCTGCTATCATGCTTCAATCCTGCACAGCAACAATAAATGGGCTTAAAAAGCATTTGTTTTCCATCATGCTTTGCGATAACATATTAGCTATATTAGGCATCGTGCAGGCATTCAACATGTGCATGTACAGAAAGGATTGACCATGTCGGATCATCAACACCCATTTTCATTAAAAGATCTTCGTGACAAACCATTGGCTGAAATGCAGCGCGAAGTGGATCAATACATATCTCAGTTTAAAGAAGGATACTTCAGCCCATTAGCGATGCTTGCTAGATTGACAGAGGAAGCAGGAGAATTAGCTCGTGAGGTCAATCATTTCTATGGTGAAAAACCGAAGAAATCATCAGAAGCTGATAACTCCATTGAAATGGAGCTTGGGGATGTTCTCTTTATTCTAATATGCTTTGCCAATTCCTTAGGAATTGATCTGACAGAAGCTCATGATAAAGTAATGGATAAATTCAACACGCGTGATGCGAATCGATGGACTCGAATTGACGAAGCATCGAACGTGGAACAGGCTGATAACGGAAAGGTTGATGAAAAGTGAAAAAGATAAGAGTTGCTGTGACTGGAGCGGGTGGTCGTATGGGCCGCGAAGTTGTAAAGATGGTTCTAGAAGATGAAACGCTGGAACTTGCAGCAGCAATCGATAGATCTTCTGGCTCCATAGATGCTGCACAATTAGTTGGCTTGCCAGCAAGTGGTGTTATTGTAACAAATGATTTGGAACGAGCATTGGAACAGACAAGCCCTGATGTACTTGTTGACTTTACTACTCCTCACGTAGTTATGGATAATACATTGCTTGCTATTCGATATGGGGTAAGGCCTGTTGTAGGAGCAACTGGCTTTACGGCAGAACAGATTGAAGAGTTACAGCAGCAATGCAGTGAGAAGAAGCTGGGAGGCTTAATTGCACCTAACTTCTCTATTGGAGCCATTTTAATGATGAAATTTGCCCAACAGGCTTCTAAATACTTCCCTGATCTCGAAATTATTGAGTATCATGGTGATCAAAAGTTGGATGCACCATCAGGTACTGCTGTTAAAACGGCAGAGTTGATTTCTCAAGTTCGTAAAGAGCATCGTCAAGGCAATCCGAATGAAGAAGAGACAATCGAAGGATCTCGTGGTGGATACTACAATGGATTCCGAATTCACAGTGTTCGTTTACCTGGTGTGTTTGCACAACAAGAAGTTATTTTCGGTGGATACGGCCAATCACTAAAAATTCGTCATGATTCTTACGAGCGTGCAGGCTATATGCCCGGCGTTAATGTTGCGATAAAGAAAGTCATGGAAATAGAAGAATTAATTTATGGTTTTGAGCACATGATGGACTAATAGCTAATAGGCTTCTTAAATACATGCCATTCACGATATTCAAACTTGTATACATCGCAGATAGACGGAGGGTAATTAACTATGCTAAACATCGCATTCATATCACATGACCGCAAAAAAGATGAAATGGTCAACTTTGTCATTGCTTACGAATATGTATTTCACGGGCATAAACTATACTCAACGGGCACGACAGGAAGCCGTATTATGGATGCTACCAATTTAGATATTCATCGCTTCCAATCTGGACCGCTTGGTGGAGATCAACAAATTGGAGCTCTAGTTGCTGATAATGAAATGGATCTTATCATCTTCTTGCGTGATCCACTTATGGCACAACCTCACGAGCCGGATATTATTGCACTTCTTCGTCTATGTGATGTGCAAGGTATTCCGGTGGCGACGAATATTGCTACAGCTGAGCTGCTCGTACGTGCATTAGAGCGTGGAGATTTTGCTTGGAGAGAGTTAACGGACAAATATAAACCGGGAGTCGATGAAGCTTAATGAATCAGGTGGATTTGTTGGCATTCGGGGCTCATCCTGATGATGTAGAAATTGGGATGGGGGGTACACTGGCCAAACATCAGCAAGCAGGCTTTAGCATTGGCATTGTGGATGTGACTTATGCTGAAATGTCTTCTAATGGAACGGTAGAAGTACGTCAACTGGAAGCGAAGGCAGCTGATGAAGTTTTGGGAGTTACCTTTCGTTTGAATTTGGGGCTGCCTGACCGCGGATTGAAACTGGATAAGTCGCATGTTGATGAAGTTGTCAAAGCGATTCGCACCTATCGGCCGCGCATTGTGTTCGTACCTTATTGGGAAGATAGGCACCCTGACCATGTCATGTGCAGTCGTATTGTTCAAGAAGCACTGTTTAATGCAAAGCTACGTCGATATATGCCTGAGTTGGCTGCTCATCAGCCTGAACATGTATATTTTTATTTCATTAATGATTTGGCACCAGCTGATCTTATCGTCGATGTAACTGATGTGTATGATCGAAAGCAGGCAGCACTTTATGCTTATCAATCTCAGTTTACAAGTGCCAAAAGTGGAGAAGATATCGTTGCGACTCCTTTAAATCAAGGCTACGTAGAACGGGTTGCCGCTCGCGATGCGCTAATCGGACAGGCAAGAGGAATCGGATTCGCAGAAGGTTTTATTTATAAGGGACCGTATCATGTTGCATATTTGTTAGATCGGGAATCATAAATTCGTAAATACTAAAGAAGGCATAGAATCCTTCATTGATGCAGCAGCAGGAAACCGTTGTTGTAAAGAGCAGCAGTGTAAGGGAGGTCGGAGTATGACACAGGAGCCTTTGAAAATAGGAATAACATGCTACCCTTCACTTGGAGGGTCAGGTGTTGTTGCAACGGAGCTTGGCAAACTGTTGGCTGAGCGTGGACATCAAGTTCATTTTATTACACATAATATTCCTTTTCGTTTAGGGACTTCTTTTCAAAAAAATATTTATTATCATGAGGTGGATGTGAACGATTATTACGTGTTCCGTTATCCGCCTTATGACTTGTCATTAGCCAGCAAAATGGCACAAGTGGCAAAGATGCAGCAATTGGATCTTCTTCATGTTCATTATGCGGTACCACATGCTGTGTGCGCTTATTTGGCGAAACAGATGAGTACTTCGGATCTTAAAGTGGTCACTACGCTTCATGGTACGGATATTACCGTGCTGGCTCAGGATGAAACGTTAAAGGATATGATCCGGTTTGCGATTAATCAAAGTGATGCCGTTACGGCGGTTTCCCAAGATCTGATTGCAGAAACTCGAGAGCTACTTGATATTGATCGTCATATTGATTTGACTTATAACTTTATCGATAAGCGTGTGTATTATCCGCGTGATATTTCTCACCTGCGTTCAGAGTTTGCTTACCCAGATGAGAAAATCGTTATGCACATTTCTAACTTCCGTCCTGTGAAGCGAGTATGTGATGTAGTTGATACGTTTGCAAAAATGGCGGAAAAAGTGCCTTCACGACTTGTTTTTGTTGGTGAGGGACCTGATATGCCGAAAGTGCAGCACAAAATTATGGCGATGGGTTTGGAAAATCGCGTGCATTTCTTAGGAAAGCAAGATGAGATTGCTCAAGTCATTTCCTTAGCGGACGTGTTGTTGTTACCTTCGGAGAAAGAAAGCTTTGGTTTAGTTGCCTTGGAAGCAATGGCTTGTGGTGTTCCCACTATCGGATCGATTGCAGGAGGGATACCTGAGCTCGTAACTCATGAAGAGACCGGATTTTTGGCACCAGTCGGGGATACCGATGCAATGGCAGCTTATGCGGTTCGCTTGTTGACGGATGATGCTTTGGCAGAGCGTATGCGGGAAGCGTGCTTGCATAGAGCTCGTCATGTATTCTGTAATGATCTCATTACGCACGAGTATGAGAAAATTTATTATCGTGTATTGAATCGGGAAGTGAATTTAGAGCAACCGGTGTGCACGTAATCGTAAGGAACGATATACATTTGGTTATTGTCGGCATTCTGACGTAAAGCAAATGTCAAGAAAGGCTTGAATGAATATGCTTCGACTACAGTTGAATAGTGAACTGGCTGATGGAGCGCGAGAAATCATTCGCGCAATAGAGCAGCAGGGTCATCAAGCTTATATGGTAGGCGGCTGTGTGCGTGATACGATATTAGATCGTCCCATTCACGATATCGATATTGCTACCTCCGCAGCGCCAGAACAAGTATGTGAATGGTTTGAGCGTGTCATACCGACAGGCTTGCAGCATGGAACAGTTACGGTTGTTACGAAGCGTGGTACCTATGAAGTGACAACGTTCCGACGTGAGGGCGGCTACGTGGATAATCGTCGTCCGGCGTCTGTGGAATTTATTACGGATGTGACGGAAGATTTGCGTCGCAGAGATTTTACCATGAATGCAATGGCCGTTGATGCTGACGGCATGTTGTTGGATCCATTTGATGGACAAGTTGATTTGCAAGCACATCGTGTGCGTACGGTTGGTCATGCAGAGGAGCGATTCAGTGAAGATGCTTTGCGCATGCTGCGAGCGCTTCGCTTCGCTTCTGTGTTACAGATGCGGATCGCAAAGGGAACATGGCGCGCATTGGTGAAGCTACGTGCTGGATTGGCTCCTGTTGCGATGGAACGGGTACGCGAAGAGCTGTGGAAGCTTACTGCTGGGCCAGATCCTGCTAGAGGCTGGGCGTTCGTCGTGCGAAGCGGTATACTCGCATATGCGAAAGAGCCGCTTCTGTTCTTGGCGCATCCATGGAGCGCCCGCTGGCAAAGTGCCTTGGCAGTGCTGGGGCAGGTAGAGACGCCCGAGCTGCGCTTCGCGCTGCTTGCGCTTGTGCATGGCGCAAGCGCAGAAGAGGCGCAGGCTGTATGCCTAGCCCTGCGCCTCTCAGGCGCGCAGCAGGACGGCATATTGCCCGTCCTGCGCGCCCATGCGCAGCTCGCTGCTGCGGCGCAGGCGGCATCCGCCGCCGCAGCAGCGCAAGGCGCCGCTAGCGCTGGCGAAGCTGCGCTGCGCCGCGCGTTCGCGCAAGCCGTACTCGCCTATGGCGAAACGGCTGTGCGCGGAGCTCTCGCTTGCCGCCAAGCGATGCTAGGCGCAAGCGAAGGCGAGCAGCCTGCGGCAGTGCAGCAGGCATCCATGCAGCCGCAGGCTGCAGCTGATCTACCGCATGAATGCGCGGAGCCGCATGCTGCTTGCACGCTGCTTCGCATGGGGCCGCAATGGCTCAATGCCATGCCGGTCCGGCAGCTGTCGGACCTTGCCATTAAGGGCCGCGACATTCTAGAAGCAAGCGAGCGTCCTGCTGGCCCTTGGGTACGAGCTAATCTAGAACATATCTGGATCAAGGTGGCAGTTGGTGCGCTTCCGAATGAGCGCGATGCCTTGATGAATGTCGTAAGGAAAGGTGGGGATACAACGTGAGCGATCCACTTTTAGGATGGTTCCAATCCCATCAAGATCAATATATTTCTGGCGAAGAGATAAGTCGGGAGCTGTCCATATCGCGTACAGCGGTATGGAAGCAAATTAATCGCCTGCGCAAAAAAGGCTATCAGTTCGAAGCGGTACCAAAGCTCGGATATCGTCTGATTGGTGAACCTACCAAGCTCGATGAAGCTTCGATCAGAGAGCATCTGAAGACGAGTAGCTTTGGCCAGCAGCTAAAGCTGCTTGAACGAACAGATTCGACTCAGAACGTTGCACTTGCTTGGGCTTTGGAAGGGGCAGAAGAGGGCGCGATCGTCATTGCTGAAGAACAAGGGGAAGGTCGTGGTCGTCGTGGACGAGCGTGGCATTCGCCTGCGGGTAAAGGGATTTGGATGAGTCTCGTGCTTAAGCCGCGTATACCACTTCACTTCACACCGCATTTAACGCTTCTGACAGCTGTAGCGATATGTCGTGCTATTAAGCGAATTGTTTCCTTACCGATCGGGATAAAATGGCCGAACGATTTACTCGTCGGCGAGCGGAAAGTATGCGGTATTTTGCTGGAGTCCCAAGCAGAGGATGAGCGATTACTTAGTGTAATAGCTGGTGTAGGCATCAGCGTTAATTTAGAAGAAAAAGACTTCCCAGAGGAACTTCGACAAGTCGTGACTTCGCTGCGCCATGAAAGTGGCCAAGAAGTGGACCGAGCTGCACTGCTTGCCGAAGTATTATTCGAATGGGAGCAATTGTATCGACTCTATGAAGAGCAAGGTTTCGGTCCGATTCGTTCGTTATGGGAAGCGCAAAGCATAACAATTGGTCGTTCGCTCAACGTAGATACGCCTTTCGGCCAGGTTAGCGGTGTCGCACAAGGATTGGATGAATCCGGTGCACTCGTATTGCTGGATACGGATGGCTGCTATAAGAAAGTATTTTCAGGAGACGTGCAATTTAGCACATGATTTGAAGGCGCATTTCTGGTATACTAGCTGTGTAGGCGGTATCCATAGTTGGAACCGCACTCGCAAAGCAACGGAATTGTGCCTTTAATTGCATAGTAGCTGTGCTGCACATTTCTGCTCTGAGCCGAAGGGACCGAGACAGAAAGACGTCCGCATGTGACTTCTTTTTTGCTTTGGGACCTTTTTAGTGGAAACGCTAAAAGGTTTTTTTGTTTTGCGTAAACTAAAAAGGAAAAACCAAAGGAGTTGACTTACATGTCAGTAGTCAAAAAACAGCCTGTAAGCATTATTAAATTGAAAAATATGAAAGAAAATAAAGATCCCATTACGATGGTGACTGCTTATGATTATCCAACTGCAGCACTTGTGGAACAAGCTGGGGTAGATATGATTCTTGTCGGAGACTCGCTTGGGAATGTCGTTCTAGGATATGATTCCACACTGCCAGTCACCGTTGATGACATGGTTTACCATACACGCGCTGCACGCCGTGGGGCGCCTCATACATTTATCGTTGCAGATATGCCATTCATGACTTATCACAGCACGGTTACAGAGACGTTGAATGATGTTCGTCGACTTATGCAAGAAGGCCATGCAAACGCTGTTAAAATGGAAGGCGGCGCAGAAATTACGCTTATGGTGGATGCATGCGTTAAGGCAGGAGTGCCTGTACTAGGTCATATCGGACTAACGCCTCAATCTGTACATCAGCTTGGCGGTTATCGCATTCAAGGGAAAACAAAAGAAGATGCAGATCGATTGTTGCAAGATGCACTTGCTTTGGAGCGAGCGGGTGCATTCGGAATCGTGCTTGAGCTAGTAACGGATCAAGTGGCTACTTATATTAGCGAACGACTCAGCATCCCTACTATTGGTATAGGTGCTGGTGCTGGTTGTGATGGCCAAGTGCTTGTGTTCCATGATATTGTCCGTTACTCACCAGATTACCGTGAGAAGCGATTTGTTAAGACATATGCCGATATCGGTACGACAATTAGAGAAAGCATTCAGTCTTATGTACAAGATGTCAAGACTCGCTCATTCCCAGCAGAAGCGAATAGCTTCCGTGCAGAAGATGTTGTAGTTGATCATTTGTATGGCCCAGGAAAGGTGGAAGTACGTTGATCGTAGCACGTACGGTTGAAGAAATAAGAGCAGCAGTGCAGCAATTGCGCGGCAATCGTCCTAATAGTACGGTTGGTTTCGTACCGACAATGGGATATTTGCATGAAGGACATGCAAGTCTTATGCGCAAGTCGGTTGAAAAAAATGAGATTTCGGTGCTTAGCATTTTTGTGAATCCCATTCAATTTGGACCGAATGAAGATTTGGATCGCTATCCACGAAATGAATCGGGTGATCTACAATTGGCTGGACAATGTGGTATTGATATCGTATTTTTACCATCCGTTGACGTTATGTATCCACAAGCGACAAAGACTAAGATTAGAGTTGCTGAAGTAACAGAAGGTTTATGCGGTGCGTCTAGACCAGGTCATTTTGACGGTGTAACAACAGTGGTAGCCAAATTATTTAATATGGTAAAGCCAGATCGGGCTTACTTTGGACTGAAGGATGCACAGCAAGTGGCTGTTATTCAACAGATGGTAAATGACCTCAATATCGATGTGGAAGTTGTTCCTTGTCAGATTGTCAGAGAAACAGATGGTCTAGCCCTTAGTTCACGTAATGTCTATTTGTCTGATGAAGAACGTCGTCAGGCGCTTGTGTTATCTGAGTCTTTACAAATGGCTCATTCACTAATTCGCGAACAAGCTGCCATTACAGCAGGAGAGTTAATGGATATAATTATAAAAAATATTCAAGCAATGCCACTTGCAAATATTGATTATGTAGAAATTGTTCAGTATCCAAGTATGGAACGATTTGCTGCGTCTGTGCAGTTGCCAGAACAAAAGTCGGACATACTAATCGCGCTTGCTGTAAGATTTGGCAATACGAGATTGATTGATAACTTATATTTGCCGTACCAATCATAATCAATAAGATTTGATTCATTCCGTTTATAAGTTTCTATATTATTTACGTTTTTCAAATATATGAATCATTCAGAAATGGGGATTACGCCGTGATTCGTGAAATGATGAAGTCAAAAATTCATCGTGCAACGGTAACAGAAGCAAATTTGAACTACGTTGGCAGCATTACGATTGATGAGCATCTTATGGAGCTTGCTGATTTATTGCCGAATGAGAAAGTTCAAATCGTTAATAATAACAATGGTGCTCGTCTTGAAACTTATGTCATTCGTGGAGCACGTCATTCTGGAGTTATTTGCTTGAATGGTGCAGCAGCTCGACTTGTTCAGCCAGGGGATAATGTCATTATTATTTCCTATGCTGGCATGACGAATGAAGAAGCGCGTCAATATGAGCCTCGTATCGTATTCGTTGATGAGCGCAACCGCCCTACGGAAACAGCGAGTGTTGAAATTCATGCTACAATTCGATAATTTGATAACAGCATGAGGCAGTATTGTTGAATCAATGCCATCTCGCATGAAAAGCATCGTTGATACACACAATGAACGTGAGCCAAACAACAACGCACAGCATCACATGTAGAGGTGGGATGAATCGTGTTGCAGCACATGTTCGCGACGATGAATGATCAGTTGGATGATATCTTGAAGCATTATCCGAAAGCGAAGGGGCAAATACGTGAAGAGCTGAATCAGCAAATTCAACTGCTTACTTCCATGAGTGACCATTTTCTAGAAGAATGGCTTCGATTCGAAGAAAAACTGGCATTACTTCGTAAGCAAAATGAAGGCGAGCATAACAGCCAAAGCAACAGTCTAACAAGTATCGTTTCTCAAAAACAGACTTCAACTTCTGCACAGAAGTCAATGCTGGATTTGGATTACAGTGATCCTTTTCAACGGGGGCAAGGTTACTTTACGCTTCTGATGTATCATCAAGCGGCCAATCATTTTGAAGAGGCTGCCTTACAGCAACCTGAACGATTATTAGCAAGAGCATATTTGGGATTATCTTATTTGCATCTCGGTCGCAAGCAGGAAGCATGCCGTCATTTTCATTTTATTATTCCTTTGACGGAGGATGCAATGTTGAAGGCATTGGCTTACAATGCACTAGGTTGTATTCAAGCGATGGATCGAAATACGGAGAAAGCGCAGCATTATTTTCACCAAGCACATGTTGCTGATCCGACGATTCCCGAACCAATTGCTAATTTGCAAGTGTGTTTAGACAATCAGGGCTGTCTCCAATTAGGGGAAAAGCGAATGGTTCATATGGGATGAAATTACAAGAGGGGAACATCTTTTCGTAAGATGTACCCCTCTACTCATTTCCAAACAACCGAACATCTGTTATGCTATATAAACAGAATTGGGCGAGAGGAATATGTAAATGATGAGATTTGCCGTATTGGACTTTGAAACGACAGGTAACCAGCCTGGCGATGAAATTATACAGATTGGCTTCGTTGTGCTAAATGAACAGCTAGCGATTGAACAGCAGTATCATACTCTTGTCCGTCCTTCCATCCCGATTCCTGCGTTTATTACACAATTAACAGGAATTACTGACGAAATGGTTGCTGAAGCTCCTGACTTGGATGAAGCGATGACAGGTCTTGTGCCATTATTAAGTGATGTGGCGTTGGTGGGGCATCACGTAGCATTTGATTATCAATTTCTACGGAATGCACTTGAGCAGACAGGCTATTTACCTTTTACAGGTCGCATATTGGATACGATCGAGATGCTGCGAATCTTGTTCCCATCATTAACGTCATATCAGTTAGGCTCTGTCGCCCAGACATTTGGAGTCGAACACGAGCGACCGCATCAGGCAGATAGTGATGCACTTGCAACCGCGCACATATTTGTTCGCTGTATAGAAGCTATTCGAGAGCTTCCGCTTTTGACGCTGCAGCGTATCGTTGAATTGTTTGCGAACGAGGATAATGACCTTGCTTGGTTGTTGCAATCTGAGCTAGCACGCATTGAACAAGATGCAACCAGATTTAATGATCGTCATGACCAGCATTCGTATCGTCAACTTAGCTTTAAGATGGATGAATGGACAGATGAGCTGCCACCACGCGAAGGAATGGATGATAAGGCGTTAGAAGGTGTTTCATTCCGATCTTTTATGGATCAAGTGAAAGACAATCTCAAACAGCGATTCAGCAACTATGAGCCTCGTTCTGCACAAGAACAGATGTTTGAGGAAGTTATGGAATGCTTGGATGAAGACAAGCACTTGCTGATTGAAGCAGGGACTGGGACAGGAAAGTCACTTGGATATTTGCTCCCAGCTTTGTATCACAGCGTCAAGAACGAAAAGAAAGTAATAGTTAGTACACATACAATCAATTTGCAGGAGCAGTTACGTCAACGGGACTTGCCTTTGCTAGACATGATTATGCCTGTTCCATTTAAAGCTTCGGTATTAAAAGGACGCAGTCATTATTTGTGTTTGAGAAAGTTTGAACATAAAATAAATCATAGAGAGTTTGTACATGCTCGTGATGATCTCATTACAGCTGCACAGATGGTTGTTTGGTTAAGTCAGTCGGAGCATGGTGATGATGAAGAGCTTCACTTGGTTCATAAAGGCCCCGATTTTTGGGATACAGTGTCAAGCGACAGTGATTCTTGCTTGAATCGTGCATGTCCGTGGTTCCGGCGCTGTTATTATCATCGTGCGAAGAACAGTGCCAATTTATCGGATGTAATCATTACGAATCATTCTCTATTGTTTACGGATGTGATTGCGGAGCATCGTTTACTGCCTGCATATGAGCATTTGGTCATTGATGAGGCACATCATTTCGAAGAGACGGCCGGAAAGCATCTTGGTGTTCATGTGCAATATTTCTCATTGGTACATCCGCTCGTGCGTTTGTATAAAGATAGTAAAAATGGTTCCCTTGTTCTGCTTCAAACCCGATTGCGATTATCTGGAAGTGAGAAATCATTGGTGTGGGCAGAAGGTATCGATAAGCTCATGAATCAGATTGTTGAGATTAAGGACAGTTGGGATCGATTGCATGAAGCTATGTATCAATTGCTGCCAGCTCCAGAAGCGGGTCAAGCTGAAGTAGGACAGGCTGTATTACGATTGCAATCTTCTAATAAGCCCGAGGCATGGTCGACCGTTTCTGAGATGGAACAAGAAGTTCATACAAGATTAAATGAAATCGTGCGTTCCGGAGAGAAGCTGACTCAAGAATGGAAAGATGCAGATGACGAGGAATTGCAGGGTGTAATTACGGATGTAACAGGATTGCTCAAAGATTTGGCGAATGTTAAAGATGAATTCCGTATGTTTGTCCAAGTCAATGATCCTGAGACCGTTTATTGGATGGAAGGTAATCCGCAGTACAAACATAAATCTATGAACATGTATGCTGTACCGGTAGATGTTAGTGAAGCGCTTAATCGGTACTTCTTTGAACCGAAGAAAAGTGTCATTCTTACCTCTGCGACCTTGTCTGTTGACAAATCTTTCGGTTTCGTTGAAGAACAGATCGGTTTGAAAGATGCTGCGAGAGATGGACGGTTGAATACAGTCATATTGCCTTCTCCGTTTAACTATCGTGAACAGGCTTTAGTCATTATACCGCGTGATTTTCCGACAGTAAGAGGTTCAAGCGATCCTCACTTTAACTCCAACTTGACAACTTCCTTAGCGGAAATTGCGAAAGTGACAAAAGGTAGAATGCTTGTACTGTTTACTTCTTATCGTATGCTCAAGGACGTATATGAGCCCTTGAAAGAACATTTGAAGCTTCATGGCATTCAAGTTCTCGGTCAAGGTATGGATAGTGGTAATCGAAGCAAACTTACACGTCGTTTTCAAGAGCAATCAGCATCGGTACTTTTAGGCACAAGCAGCTTCTGGGAAGGTGTAGATATTCCTGGGGACGCATTGACCTGTTTGGCTATTGTTCGGTTGCCATTCCAGCCGCCGAATCATCCGCTGGTGGAAGCAAAGTGCGATTTGTTGAAGCGACGCAAACAGAATCCATTTCGTAAATATTCGGTTCCGCAAGCTGTTATCCGATTCAAGCAAGGATTTGGTCGACTCATTCGAACGACACAGGACAAAGGAATTGTGCTTATTTACGACACGCGAGTGATTGAAACAAGCTACGGGAAGCATTTTCTGTATTCACTGCCTGGACCCAAAATGGAACATATGGCAACGGAGCATGTTGTTCCAAGAGTTGAAACGTGGCTAAAAGAGGAACAGCAGTAACCAGTAGAGGAAATGCAAAAGGTTTATTATAATAATAGTTGGCGTTGGTATGTTGATAGAGAACGAAAGGGGGACTGGTATATGAAAACACTAAAAATTTCTGAAGCTGTCGTACGCAGGCTGCCTGTTTATTTGCGACATCTAAAAGAACTAAAACAAAGTGAAGTACTAACCATATCGTCTCAGGATTTGGGACAGAAACTAGATCTTAACCCAGCCCAAATTCGAAAGGATTTAGCTTATTTTGGTGATTTCGGCAGAAAAGGGATCGGTTATGACGTTTCTTATCTAATTGAGCAGATTCGACATATACTTAAGCTGGATCAACAAATTAATGTTGCTCTTGTTGGAGCAGGTAAGCTTGGACAAGCATTATGCAACTATTCTGGTTTTTTAAATGACAATATGAAAATTGTTGCCGTATTTGATGCATTCCCCGCGAAAATAGAAACTGCTATTCGTGATCTTCAGGTTCAGCCTATGGAGGATCTGAAAGAGAGTGTAGAGGCAAATAACATTCGTATCGGCATTATTACTGTACCTGCATTAGAGGCGCAGCAGGTAGCTGATCGTTTTGTTGAGGCTGGTGTAGAGGCTATTCTAAACTTTGCTCCGGTTATTTTGAAGGTGCCTGCACATGTACGTGTGCATACAGCTGACTTCTCAACAGATTTGTTTAGCTTGGCTTATTATTTACCTAATGAAGGAAAGGATGTTGTAACGAATGACACAACGATTGATCATACGTAACGGATTATTTGCACAACTGCAAGAAGGTGCAGCTCACACTACAAGTAAAGGTTATATGGTTGTAGAACAAGATCGTATTGTTTATATTGGCGAAACACTTCCTGAAGCCTATGAACAAGGTGAAGTTGAATATATAGATGGCAAAGGCCTGTTCTTCATGCCAGGCTTAATTAATACACATGGTCATGCTGCGATGTCGCTGCTCCGTGGATATGGGGACGATATGGTTCTCCAAAGCTGGCTGCAAGAAAAAATGTGGCCTATGGAAGCTAAGTTTACGGGTAACGATGTATATTGGGGTACTGCATTATCTGTGATCGAAATGCTTAAAGGTGGAACTACGCTCTTCGTTGATATGTATGATCATATGGACCAAGTTGCAAAAGTAAGTGAAGAGTCTGGTATTCGCGCTGCTTTGATGCGCGGTGCGATTGGATTGTGCAGTGAAGAAGTACAACTTATGAAGTTGAACGAAGCTGTACAGTTAGCGAAAGACTGGAATGGACAAGCAAATGGTAGAATTACAACGTTGCTTGCACCGCATGCTCCATATACATGTCCGCCTGCATTTATTGAAAAATTTGTAGAGGCTGCACATGAGCTAGACTTAATGCTTCATACACATATGTCTGAGACAGCAGCTGAAGTAGAGCAAAACGTCAAGGAATACGGACTACGTCCAGTAGCTCATTTGGAGAAACTCGGTTTGTTTAGTCGACCTTCCTTTATTGCACATGGCGTACATTTGAATGATGAAGAAATCGCAACATTGGCGAAGTACAATGTCGGTGTTTCTCATAATCCAGGAAGTAATCTCAAATTGGCAAGCGGTATTGCCCGTGTCGTTGAATTGCAGCGAGCTGGAGTGGTCGTATCTCTTGGTACTGATGGTGCTGCCAGCAACAACAACTTGGACATGTTCGAAGAAATGCGTTTAGCTGCCCTTATACATAAAGGGGTGTCTGGTGATCCAACAGCAGTTCCTGCCGCTGATGCAATGAGAATGGCTACTGTGAATGGAGCTCGTACGCTTCATATGAATGATGTAGGTTTGTTGCAAGCTGGGATGAAGGCTGACTTTATTGCAGTCAATATTGACCAGCCGCATCTATATCCGCATACGGATCTCGTATCTCATATGGTGTACTCCGCTAGCGCTAAAGACGTTCAGCACGTATGGGTGGACGGCAACCAAGTTGTTAAAAATGGTGAGTGCTTGACAATGGATGAAGAGCGTATTAAGCATGAAGCGGAACAATGCTTCCGAAACTTGCTTGAACGCTAGGAGGCAGTAGATGGATCTTCATATGACTAGAAGTCGACCACGACGCAATCGTAACCCACGTTGGCGTTGGGTCGTATCTGGTGTAATACTAGCGTTGGTGTTGATTGTTATTCTTTTGGTGTATGTTTTGAACTCGGTGAATCGTGAGGAAGACGTGAAAGAAGCGGCCGCGATACAAAGAGCAAATGAAACGGTTCAACTTGTGAGTATTGATGAGGTAGACAAGTTTGTTTGGTATGATACGACTTACGTCATTCGAGGGAAAGATGCAGCAAATACAAACCAGATCATTTGGGTAGGTAAAGAAAAGGTAGATGTGAAACGAGCAGCTGATGGGGTAGATAAAGCATATATCTCGAATCAACTTCTGTCTACCTATCCGGATGCGGATATTAAGCAGATTACACCTGGTATCAAAGACGGTGAATTCGTATACCAAGCGTTCGTCAATCGAAAAGATGAGGAAGGGAACAATCGGCACTATTATCACTTCTTCCGTTTCGATAATGGTCAGCGCATAGGTGAAGGATATCCAATGCCTAACCAATAGGTATAAGCGTAAGCGTTCATGTGAGTGAACGTTTACGCTTTTTTTGCTATGAAAAAGGAGAGCTACATAGCTCTCCTTCGTCGAATAATTTGTATAAATTATTTTACTTGCCATAATGCTGCTGCATTTGTTGGCTCCCAGCCAGTAAGAGAAGTGTGTGCAAGACGGCACACGTAAGTAACATTGTTGTACGTCACTTCTGCACCTACCGCATAAGCAGTGTTAGCTGCCCACACAGGTGCAGTACCTGGAGTTCCAGTGCCAGCAGAAGTCGTGACCGTTAAAATGTTGCTGTCAGCGGAAACGTTTCCAGCTGCATCGATAGCACGAACTTTGAAAGAGTATGCTGTATTTGCAGTTAGACCTGTTACGTTATACTCGATTGCAGTACCAGGAACTGTTGCAACTAGTGTGTTGCCGTTGTAGATTTGGTAGCCCGTTACGCCTACGTTGTCAGTGGATTCTGTCCACATCAAGGATACACTATTAGTTGTAACAGCCATTTTGTGCAAATAAGTTGGAGCAGTTGGAGCAGTTGTATCATTTGCAACAGGAGCAGTTGTAGCGCTTACTGCATTGCTAGCTGCAGATACATTGCCTGCAGCGTCTACAGCTTTCACTGTAAATGTGTAAGCCGTATTCGAAGTTAATCCAGCAGCTGTGTAGTTTAACGTAGTGCCAGATACAGAACCGATCAATGTAGAGCCGTTAAAAATTTGGTAACCAGTAACACCAACATTGTCAGAAGCAGCATTCCAAGCAAGGGATACGCTAGTTGTCGTTGTGCCAGTAGCGCTTAAGCTTGCAGGTGCAGTTGGAGCAACTGTATCTGTTGGTGCTTGGCCACCGAAGTTTACATCGATAACGTTATAGAATGCGTTAGGTGTATCAGCAATTTCCCAAACAGCAAGGATTACATGGTATCCAGTACGATCTGTTGGAACGTTACAGCTGTGAGAGAAATCTTTTGGTGGTTGTTTGCCGCCGCCATCAGCTGTACAGAAAGGAGTTAAGTTAAAGGAATCGCGAGTCAATACTGCGTTTGGATTCCAGTTCGGTTTAGTAAGGTAGTATTTCCAGTTCGTTGTCGCATGGTTAGCAGTCTTTTTCCAAGCGAAAGTTGTAGGACCACCAGTCAAATTGACTTTGGACCAACGAGTAGCAGATTGCGCGTCCATTGCAGAGAATCTAGGGTCTGCAGCACTTGCAAGCTTGCCATCAGCAGGACCAGCTGCCGGGAAACCTTTAGGTCCTTCAAGGCTTTGTGGCTCATATTGAATAGCTCCACAGTTCGTATTAACGCCTGTATTACACAAGCTAGTACGGCTCTTTGGATCTAGTACATAACCATGAGCGGAAACTTTATCAGCGAACATAAGCGTGCAAGCTGTCACTAGCACGGTAACACCAGTAGCAACCAAAAGCTTGCTGAGTACAGGATTGGATAAACGTAATTGCATCATCAATTACCTCCTAAATTATGTGTTTGCATTTTTCATTACAGCTACAGCATCCGAAACAGAACGTCAGAACCTCCTCGCTAAATCCTTGGCAATACAATATGGTTTTTCTCTCGGTTTACCGCTATCAACTCCTCTATGTAAAGGTGTAATAAATCTATATAAACTCAATGTGAGCTTATACCGTGTACAACAACAGCTGGTCGTTAAGATAGAGTACGGATCAATGAAATAAAAAGCGATTTAGAAATAGAAATGAGTGTTGTGGTCTAGGTGTGAGAGATCGTGTTGAAATTTGAGGAATTATGAAATGTGATCGACTTCATTGTCAATCTATTACATTTGGTAAGTTGAAGTATAAACGAAACTTCGACTAATGTAAACGATTTCAGATAGATTTTGACAAAAGCATTTGAAATCGAAGATCCAATCATTACATTCAAATGATGATATATCAATGTGATATACTTTTATCTATACACTTTGTATAACTATTAATACCGTCGAAGGTTCATCAATCCCTATAAAGGAGTGAAGATCATGCAAAATAAACGTTGGGCAGCCTTGGTTGCGACAATGGCGGTCAGTTCGATTGTTTTGTTCGGCGGTTGGTCTTTTTATCGTCATCAAATGATTGAGACACCATTGCAATCAACCATTCAACAAATAGATACTGTTCAGCAAGCGAAAGTCGTGTGGGGGCCTAAGCAAGTTACTGTAGAGCTTTCTTTAGATCCAGCAGCTGACGTACGTACTGTTGTACAAGAAGTAAAACGACAGGCTGATAATGAACTAGATAAGCGTAATATTTCTATAAAAATCAATAATGAGCATACAACTCCAGAACTTGAACGTTGGTGGTCACAAGCGTTATTTCCAGTGACGGAGGCGATGGCGCATCGCAGCTACGGTGATATCCCTATTCAGTTGAATAAACTAGCCGAGGGAAGCGGAGTAGCCGTAAAGACGGAAATGGATAATGAGTATGTCTATGTGACACTGACAGCAGAGAAGGGAAAAGGAAGTAAAGTGCTGCTGCTGCCGCTCAATGGGGAGTCTATGGGGGTGTGGCCAAATGAACAATCGAACAAAACGATGGCTTGAGATCGGGGTTGGCATATTAGTTCCGTTACTAGCACTTTTGGCTTACATTGGAGTTAATGTGTGGCCTGTTGTTTTTGCGGCTGTTGCGATTGGATTACTCGCAGTCATTGCGAAGCGTAGAGGTCAAGTAATGAGCCGATATGAAGGAAGTACTCCTCGCGCAAAGTCAGGTGCGTTGACAGATAAGTCAATTGGCTTTCAACATATTGGTGGGCAAGATCGTGCCAAGCAAGAACTCATTGAAGCGTTGGATTTTCTTGTGAAAAAGGAAGACATACGTAAGTTCGGGATTCGACCCCTTAAAGGGTTGCTGTTAACAGGTCCACCCGGGACAGGGAAGACGTTAATGGCTAAGGCTGCTGCAAACTATGCTGATGCTGTATTTTTAGGTGCCTCAGGAAGTGAATTCGTCGAGATGTACGTCGGTGTTGGAGCAGGGCGTATTCGCGAATTATTCAAGGAAGCACGACAGCAAGCTAAGAAAGCGAAGAAAGAAAGTGCTGTCATCTTTATTGATGAAATTGATGTCATTGGAGGTAAGCGAGACGGTGGGCAGCAGCGGGAATACGATCAAACGTTGAATCAGCTTTTGACGGAGATGGATGGATTGTACGGCAGTGAGAATCCGCAAATCTTGATTATCGCAGCAACGAATCGCAAAGAAATGCTAGATTCAGCTTTGTTACGCCCAGGTCGATTTGATCGACATATTCAAGTGGATCTACCTGATAAAAGTGGTCGTACACATATTTTGCAGTTGCATGCAAAAAATAAACCGATGGCTGATGATGTTAATGTAGAACGTATTGCTGAAGAAACATTCGGTTTCTCTGGGGCACAATTGGAAAGCGTTCTGAACGAAGGTGCGATCTATGCTATGCGTGAAGCTAATGAGCAGATTCAAATGAGGCATCTTACGCAAGCGATTGATAAAGTCATGATGGGCGAAAAAACAGATCGTGAAACTGCGCAGGATGAGCGCTTCCGAGTAGCTGTACACGAACTTGGACATGCCATTGCTGCCGAGGCAGTACGCCCAGGGAGTGTATCTCAAATTTCACTAAGTCCGCGTGGTCAAGCACTTGGTTATGTACGACATCAACCGCAGCAGGATCGTTATATTTATACAAAGCCTTTTTTGGAAGAGCAGATTATGATTGCTTTAGGTGGAGCTGTAGCAGAAGAAATGTTTTACGGAGATCGGTCTACTGGTTCTCAAGGAGACTTCGACCAAGCTTTGAATATTGTAGAAACGATGGTTAATGCAGGGCTTACTGAGCTAGGAATTGTGAGACTAAAGCATGTATCCAATGAGAAGTTAACAATGGAAATGAATCGAATATTAAACGAGCTTCATCGTAAAGTTCGTGAACAGTTGGAACAGAATAGAACCGTGTTCGATCAAGCTATTATGCCGCTACTACAAGAGGAAAGACTTGATGGCAATGCATTTAGGTGTCTATTTTGTGACAGTAAGAAAATACCAGTGTGAAAATCACTGGTTTTTTCACTTCATATTCATGAAAAATGATAAGATATGGTTAGTTACCTATGCAATTTGTGCTGATAACGATACCTGTCCTTCGGGTACAATATCGGGAGAGCATAGCAACATGAAAGGTGGAAGAGACCATGTTTTTCAAAAAGATAGGCGTCATTGGCGGCGGTACTATGGGCCAAGGCATTGCAGAAATGCTTGCTGTTAAAGGTCTAGATGTATTGCTTGTCGAGCAAACGCCAGAGAAATTAGACCATGCTTACTCAATGATCGAACTGAGCTTGGACAAGCAGTTGGAGAAATGGGCAATTACCCAAGCCGAAAAGAAACTAATCTTGTCCCGCATTAATAAGGTTACTCACTTGGCAGAGCTAAGTGCTTGCGATATGGTTATCGAGACCATTTCTGAAGATCTTGAAGCAAAGAAAGCAGTATTTGCTGAACTTGATCGCGTTTGCCCAAGTAATATTATATTAGCGAGCAATACTTCTACATTATCCCTTACTGAGTTGGCAAGCACGACAAAATATCCTGCTCGTGTAATCGGTATGCACTTTATTTATCCGGTATCCAAAATTGATTTGGTTGAAATTATCCGTGGTTTGAAAACGTCTGAAGAAACATTCTCTGAGACAAAACGTTTCGTGGAAGAAGTTGTTCAGAAGAAAGGCGTTATGGTTTATGAATCGCCTGGTTTCGTAACTACACGGCTTATTTGCGTGCTTATTAATGAAGCACTTCACGTTCTTCAAGAAGGTGTTGCAACACCAGAAGACGTCGACAATGCGATGAAGATCGGTTATAATTTCCAATATGGTCCGCTCGAAATGGCTGATCACTTTGGACTTGATTCGGTATTGGCAGCGATGGAAGGCATGTTCCGTGAGTTCGGGGATATCAAGTATCGTCCGTCTGTGTTGTTGAAAAAAATGGTGCGTGCAAATCAACTAGGCGTTAAGACTGGCGCTGGATTTTTCAAGTATGACAAGGATGGGGATAGACTATGAAAATTCTCGTAATAAACGCAGGAAGCTCGTCGTTGAAATACCAAGTATATGATATGTCAAGTGAAACAGCTCTAGCGAGTGGTCGCGTTGAGCGTATTGGCATGGATTCATCTATTCTCGTTCATGAGCCTCATCATACAGACGAGACGTCTGAAGTAAGCGAAATCCTTGACCACACGACTGCCATTCGCAAAGTGTTGGACAAGTTGACAGACGCTGAAGTTGGTGTAGTGAAGTCCATTGATGAGATCGAAGCTGTTGGACATCGTGTCGTTCACGGTGGTGAAACATTCAAAGGTTCTGTACTTGTAACTTCTGAAGTGAAAGCAGAAATTCGTCGTCTATTCGACTTGGCACCGCTTCATAACCCAGCGTGTATGATGGGTATTAAAGCAGCAGAATTGAATATGCCGAATGTTCCACAAGTATGTGTATTTGATACGGCATTCCACCAATCCATGCCAGCAAGATCTTATATGTATGCGATTCCGCAAGTACTTTACAAAAAACATAAAATTCGCCGCTATGGTTTCCACGGTACGTCTCATGACTACGTAAGTAAGCAAGCTGCGGCAGTTGTGAATCGTCCGCTTGAAGACCTTAAGATTATTACTTGTCACATCGGTAACGGCGGCAGCTTGACTGCAGTTGAGGGCGGCAAGTCTGTGGATACAACAATGGGTATGACACCGCTTGAGGGTCTAATGATGGGTACTCGCTCTGGTGACTTGGACCCAGCAATTGTGCCATATACAATGAGCAAAGAAGACCTTACTGTAAATGAAGTAAACTCTATGTTGAATAAGCACAGTGGTTTGCAAGCGATCTCTGGTACATCCAGCGATATGCGTGAGATCGAAGAAGGCATGCAAAATGGGGAACCAAATGCAACATTGGCATTTGAAATGTACGAATATCGTATCCGCAAATATATCGGTGCTTATGCAGCGGCTATGGACGGAGCAGACGTAATCGTATTTACAGCGGGTGTAGGTGAGAACTCGGCTACAGTTCGCCAACGTGTGTGTGAGAAATTAACATTCTTGGGCGTTGAAATTGACCAAGAGTTAAATAAAATCCGCTCTAAAGAGCCTCGTTATATTTCAACACCGAACTCTAAAATTGCGGTACTCGTCATTCCTACGAATGAAGAGCTCATGATTGCACGTGATACGTATCGTCTTGCTGGCAACGTGAAATAAATTGCACAACGCATAAGCACATAAGGGAGAGAACGAAGACAATGGCAACAACATGTGTCATTCGTGAAGTTAGCCGTCATGTGGGCGAAGAAGTCCGCATCGGTTGCTGGCTTCATAACAAGCGCTCCAGCGGCAAAATTCAATTTTTGCAGCTGCGTGACGGATCTGGCTATATTCAAGGTGTAGCAGTTCGCAGTGAATTGCCAGAGGAAGTATGGGAAGCTGCTAAGAGCTTAACACAAGAAAGTTCTTTGTACGTAACAGGAATGATTCGTGCAGAAGAGCGCTCCAAGTCTGGATACGAGATGACTGTAACAGGAATCGAAATTATTCAGATTACGGAAGATTATCCAATTACGCCGAAGGAGCACGGTGTTGACTTCTTGATGGATCACCGTCACCTTTGGATTCGTGCGCCGAAGCAGCGTGCTATTTTAACAGTACGTGCTGAAATTATTCGTGCGGTTCAGCAATTTTTCGATGATCGCGGTTTCGCACTAGTTGATCCGCCAATCTTGACACCTTCATCTTGTGAAGGTACGACGAACTTGTTCCATACGAAATACTTTGAAGAGGATGCGTTCCTTACTCAAAGTGGTCAGCTCTACATGGAAGCAGCAGCAATGGCTCTAGGTAAAGTATATTCCTTCGGTCCAACGTTCCGTGCAGAGAAGTCGAAGACTCGTCGTCACTTGATCGAGTTCTGGATGATTGAGCCTGAGATGGCGTTCGTTGATCATGAAGAGAACCTTCGTGTTCAAGAACAGTTCGTTTCTTATGTCGTTCAAACGGTATTGAAGAACTGTCGTGCGGAGTTGGAGACTTTGGGACGCGACGTTTCCAAGCTTGAAAAAGTTGTAGCTCCATTCCCACGTATCACTTATGATGATGCGATTGCATTCTTGCAAGAGCAAGGCTTCGATATTCCATGGGGTGAAGATTTCGGTGCTCCTCACGAAACAGCTATCGCTGAGAAATATGAGACACCAGTATTTATTACACATTATCCAACGACAATTAAGGCATTCTATATGAAGCCAGATCCGAATCGTCCTGATGTTGTGCTCTGTGCAGACATGATCGCACCAGAAGGATACGGAGAGATTATCGGTGGATCCCAGCGTATCGACGATCCAGCTCTTATGGAAGAGCGTTTCCGTGAGCATGAATTATCTACGGAAGCGTACCAATGGTACATGGATCTTCGTAAATACGGAACGGTTCCTCACTCAGGATTCGGACTTGGACTGGAGCGTACAGTCGCTTGGATCTGTGGTCTTGATCATGTTCGTGAGACAATTGCTTTCCCACGTACGTTATATCGTTTGTATCCATAACATCTTAATAAGATGGTTCCATACATCCCGTACTACTTTTGTGGTACGGGATGTATTGTCTTTTCCATGACAAAAGTGAGCAAATTATGAGACAATAAGACAAAGGTGGAAGTCTTTACAGATCGCCACCTTGAAGTTATAGATGGTTGTGGATGAAGGAACAGGAGGGAAACGTATGAGCGCAGATGCATGGCGAGCTTATGCGAAGGGCATTGCCCGACAGATGCAAAGTGGACAACTCTCGCTTCCTGCCGCTTTGTTTTCGCATTATAAACGTCTCCAATTAACAGACATAGAAGTGATGCTGCTTATTCATTTATTGGATTTCAAACAAAATGAGTGTAAAGATTTTCCTACTATTGATGAGATACAAGCGCGAATGAGCTCCACGGAAACGGTAGTTATTTCAGCGCTGCAGCGTTTAATGAAAGAAGGCTTTCTATCGATCGATGAGCATATTGACCCGATCACCCGAGTGCAGGGTGAATGCTACAATCTTGAAGGGATATGGGAGAAGCTTGCAGTAGTTCTAGCAGAGGATATTCGAGAAGAACGCCAACGCCAAAGACAGCAGCATGGAAACCGCGCAGAGGAAAACACTCCTAATTTGTTTGATATTTTCGAGAAAGAATTCGGCAGACCATTATCACCAATGGAATGTGAGACGATTGCAGGATGGATCGATGATGATCATTATTCGGAACCTATTATTCTTATGGCTTTAAAAGAGGCTGTATTTGCTGGAAAAGTACACTTCCGATATATCGATCGCATTTTATTAGAATGGAGTCGAAACAAAATACGAACGGTTGAAGATGCTCGTAACTTTACTCAAAAGTTCCGTGGCAATGGCCGATCATAATGAAGCCCGCTGCTATTCATAGGCAGCGGGCTTAAATTATTTGTTAGATGTATCAGGCAATACATTCGCATCAGCTGGAGTTGCAACATTTTGCAACGTAACAGAGGCGAATCCAGATAAATTAAGTTGTACAACATGGCGTATAAGATGCTGGTGCAGATCGTCTAGCAGCTTCTTTTCTTCTGGGCTGCTTACTTGCGCGTAAATTTGCAAAGAAACTACATCTTGAGACATGTTAACCCTCCTTAGTACGTTACTAACATTGTATGAAATGGTTTGCTAGGGGAAATGGACAATCTAACCATGTAGTTTTCACCAATTTATATAACAAAGCTGTTGATTGTTTGAAAGAGAAGGTTATATTCGATTCTTGTCTTTTCATAGAATGAGAACGAATAACGACAGGGCGGTGAAGGGATGGCTTTTGTTGTCAGGTATAGTGATAATCAGAGAGGCGCCATCACATTTACAGGAAACACGCTCGGCCTTAGTCGATCAGATACAGTGGGCGTACCGGGAACGCTAGATAGCATAGGTGCCTTCACAACCGTCGACACGTCTTTGAGATTTGGCACGTATCCTTTCGGGACTACTTCAAACTATACATTAAATAGTGCTGCTGCTGTATTAGTCATTCCCTCAGGAAGTACCGTGTTGTATGCAGAATTAATTTGGGGTGGCACCTATGTTAACGGGAATGTCAACCTAACGGCTAATATTAATAATCCCGTTACTTTACGAACACCAGCAGGAACATCTTTTAGCATACAACCAGACAACGCGACTGCACAAAGCGTGACGATGGCTACTGGTATTCTTGGTTATGTCCGATCAGCGAATGTAACCTCCATCATTACCAGTGCTGGTGCTGGCACATACACGGTAGGCAATGTAGTCGGTACTATCGTCGTTCCAGATGATACGTCTAATCATGCGGGCTGGACACTGGCCGTCGTTTATTTGAATCCGACACTTCCATTTCGCAATATGTCTCTTCGTGTAGGTTCTTTGTACATCAGCGCTGGAGGTTCTGCTGTTTCTACCTCGATAACAGGGTTCGCGACACCTACATCTGGAACGGTTTCAGGAAGAGCGCTGTTTAGTGCACAAGAAGGGGATGCGAATAGAACGGGCGATCAAGCTAGGTTTGGGCCTAACACCAGTAATCTAACCATATTGAGTGGGCCTAACAATTTCGCAAACAATTTTTTTGCTTCCCAAATTAACAAAGACGATGGAACGTTGGATACGAGCGGCACTTTCGGTACAAGAAATGCAACAAATGGTGCACCCGGTACCAATATTTCAGGCGGCCGACAAGGCTGGGATATTACGAATGTGGATGTTTCCTCTACTTTAAGCAACAATCAGACAAGTGCAGTACTGCAATTGACTTCATCAGGAGATGCGTATCTCGTAAATGCCAATGCACTTCAAATTAACATCAATTCTCCACAAGTAAACGTAACCAAGTCGACTTCCTCTACTTTTGCTGTAGTCGGAGATAACATCACATATACGGTCGTCATCACGAATACAGGATCATTAAATGCGACCAACGCAGTATTCACAGACATAATTCCAGCAGGTACAACGCTTGTGGCAAATAGTGTCAGATTGAATGGCACTGTACTGAGTAATCCGAATTTAAGCACGGGTATATCACTTGGAACTTTGGCTCCAGGAAGTACGAATACCATACAGTTTACAATCAGAGTTGCTTCAGTGCCTACAGGGTTTCAGGAGAACAATCAAGCGGTTGTTAGCTATTCCTTCCAAAGTATTTCTGGCGGGTCTACCGTCTCAGGTTCTTCCGTATCAAATGTAAGCAGTGTTCCTGTATTAGCGCCGGTTATTAATTTGGTGAAGACAGGGAGCTCTACCGCTGCAACTGTAGGGGATACGATCACCTACAACATTGCAGTTCAAAATACAGGTAGCATTAGTGCCAATGTAACGGTGACCGATCCGATCCCTAACGGTTCTGTGTTTGTGCCGAACAGTGTAAGGGTTGGAGGTGTGCCGGTTCCAGGAGGGAATCCAGTGTCAGGTATCAATTCGGGGAACGTACCCCCTAACGGTACGGTTAACGTGAGCTTCGATGTAAACGTAACTCAAGTTCCGACGCCCCAGCAGTTGACCAACCAAGCATCCGCTGCCTTTACGTTCCAACCACCAGATGGTAGAACAATAAACGGCTCATCCCAATCCAATACACTGTCTATTCCCGTATCCTCGCCAAACGTAAATGTTGTGAAAAGCACAAATGTAACGGAAGCAGTAGTAGGGGATGTTGTTACGTTTGTGGTAAATGTAACGGACAGCGGCATTTCTGCTGTAACCAATGCCGTTCTCATTGATCCAGTCCCTGCTTCTGGATCGTTTGTAGCTGGCAGTGTAACGATTGCTGGTGTTCCTCAGCCGTTAGCGAATCCGAATACGGGAATTGCCATTGGTACGATAGCAGCAGGTCAAACGATACCTGTTACTTTTCAGTTCAGGGTCGATGCTTTGCCGTCAGCACCAAGCAATTGGAACAATCAGGCAACGGTAAGCTTTACATCGGGTACGTTCTCAGGTACTTCAACATCCAATCTATTAGTATTGCCCATTTATAATTCAACTGTAGCTGCCGAAAAATCCGTCAATCAAACCGTTGCGCAAGTTGGAAATACGTTGACTTATACGGTACAGCTATCCAATACAGGTAACGTCGCTTCGACGGTAGTTCTAACGGACAATATTCCTACTGGTACAGTGTTTGTTCCTAACAGCGTGACTGTAAATGGAGTTACCCAGACAGGTGCTAGTCCTACGGTGGGAATTCCAGTTGGGTCGATTGCTGCTGGAGCATCGTCGACGGTTACCTTTCAAGTCAATGTCGTTTCTGTACCTCCATCGCAGCAGTTAAATAACCAAGCATCTATTAGCTACACGTTCCAGACGCCGAGCGGTCGAACGACAACGCGAACAGCCAATTCAAATACCGTTTCTATACCCGTCTCTGCACCGAACGTATCCATTGTCAAACAAACCAGTCGTACTGTTGCTACAATTGGCGATATTATTCTATACACGGTGAATGTAAGAAATCAAGGCGTGGACAATGTAACGAATGCCGTTTTGACGGACACCTTTGCAAGCGGCTCAACGTTTGTACCGAATAGTGTCACGGTGAATGGGGTGTCACGCCCAGGGACAGATCCATCATCAGGACTGGCGATTGGAACGATCACTCCCGGTCAGACGGTTCCCGTTACGTTTCAAGTTAGTGTAGATTCGATACCACAACCGAGCGGCACTTTATTAAATCAAAGCACGGTACTGTTTACTGCTGGCACATTTACAGGCACATCTACTTCGAATACGGTCAGTATTGCTGTATTCCAGCCTATTATAAGTGCTGCGAAACAAGGAAGTGAGTCGCGAGCTACGGTTGGGGATACGATTACGTATACAATTACGATTCAAAATACGGGGAACTATGCAGCGACAGCTACTGTGACAGATACGATTCCAGCGGGGACGGCATTTATTCCGAATAGTGTCGCTGTAAATGGTGTTCCTAAGCCTGGCAGTACGCCAGGGACAGGTATTTTAGTAGGTATTATCGATCCAGGGGGCACGGCAACCGTTACGTTTCAAGTGAATGTAGCCTCACTGCCTACTCCGCAAATTTTATCAAACCAGGCCACCGTTTCGTACAGCTACCTGCTTCCAGACGGACGGACTTTGACAGGGTCAATCCAATCCAATACATCAACCATTCCAGTATCGTCTCCAAACGTTGGTGTGGCGCTCACAGCTAATTTGCCAGATGTGACGGTAGGCGACATCATTACGTATACAATAAACACAACCAATTCAGGAGTTGCTAACATTGATGCGGTAATTGCTTCCGATCAATTAGCGGTAGGAGCATCGTTTATACCTGGTAGTGTCGTAATTAATGGTGTTCCAGCTCCTGCAGAGGATCCGCGAACGGGTATTCCAATTGGTGTTATTTCGCCAGGACAGTCTATTCCAGTAACGTTTCAAGTAAGAGTAGATACGCTGCCACCAACTGCTGTATTGACGACTCAAGCGATCGTATCCTATACATCAGGGACATTCTCTGGAACGTCGGCTTCGAATGCGCTAACGATTCCGGTATATGAACCGATCATTACCGCTGCTAAGAGTGCTGATCATACTAGAGCGACGGTAGGCGATACGATCACGTATTCCTTCGCAATAGCAAATTCAGGCAATTATGCGGCCAGCGCTATTTTAACAGATACGATACCTGTAGGTACAACCTTTGTTCCTAACACGGTCATTATTTCGGGGGTAGCCCAACCAGATGCCAATCCTGCTACTGGAATTGCTCTGGGCACAATTACTGCAGGGGAAACGATTACGGTCACGTTCCAAGTAAATGTGACTTCACTGCCATCCCCTCAAACATTGAATAACCAAGCGACCATTGGTTACAACTATCAGCTCCCGTCAGGCAGAGCGATAAACAAGAGCATTGTATCCAATCCGTTGTCTATTCCGGTGTCTGCCCCGAATATATCCATTGTGAAAAGTGCGAATGTAGTAGAAGCGACTATAAACGATGTTTTAACGTACTCGTTAGCCATTACAAATGATGGTTTTGAAAATGTGACGAATGCGATCGTCAGTGACACGATTGCCGCGGGTTCTGCCTTTGTACCTGGAAGTGTTATTGTAGGTGGTGCCAGTCGTCCAACGGCTAATCCCGGAAACGGTATTAATGTAGGTACAATTGTACCTGGGCAGACGTTAAATGTGACATTCCAGGTTCAGGTTACTTCACTGCCAGCGCCTCCGTTCTTAACGAATACAGCTTCTGTCAGCTTTACTTCGGGCACATTTACAGGTAGTTCTGTATCGAACACAAGTTCAGTTCCTATATATGATGCAGTTATACAGGCGACTAAGTCTGCTAATAGTTCCAATGCTACAGTTGGAGATACGATCACATATACGATTTCAGTGAGCAACAGCGGGGATGTACCTGCTGACACAATCGTGACCGATCAAATACCTGAAGGAACGACTTTTGTGCCCAATACGGTCACCATCAATAGTGTTCCGATTGCGGGTGCAAATATCGCTGCTGGTGTCAATATTGGATCGGTGGCACCGAGCACGACTGTTGTATTGACTTTCCAACTTAATGTAGTTTCTTTGCCTGTAACTCAGACGATTATCAATAGTGCCGTTATCGATTATTCGTTTGCGTTACCTTCAGGGCGTATCGTTTCTCGTTCTCTAACAACGAACATTGTTACTATTCCTGTATCTTCTCCAGATGTCACAGTGACCAAAATATCGAATGTTACAGCGGTTGTTGTTGGTGACGAAGTCGTTTATAGCTTTACTGTTCGAAATAATGGGATTCAAAATGTGACCAATGCTATCCTTGTTGATCCGATTGCACCGGGGTCTTCATTTGTGACAGATAGTGTACTTGTGGATGGGTTCCCAAGATTAGGGGAGAATCCAACTACGGGGATAACGTTAGGAACGATTGTGCCGAATCAGACGGTCACGATTAGCTTTAGTGCTAACGTAACTGCACTCCCGCCGTCACAAGTACTGGTCGATCAGGCGACGGTAAGCTACACATCAGGTACCTTTACAGGGTCCTCTTGGTCAAACTCTATATCTATCGCAGTATTTCAGCCTATACTTACAGCCACTAAACAGGCGAGTCAGACCGTTGCAACCGTTGGAGATATTATTACGTACTCAATCGTTGTTACGAATACGGGCAATATTAATGTCATCGGGACGTTAATCGATAATGTACCTCCTGGCGCCGTGTTGTTGGCGAACAGCGTTATTGTCAATGGTGAACCACGTCCAGGATTTAACCCAGCAACGGGTATTCCGCTTGGTACGATTGAAGCGGGCGGCTCGGCAAGTGTGTCTTTCAAAATAAATGTAACAACACTACCTTCGCCACAAGAGCTGGTCAATCAGGCAACAGTAGGGTACTCTTATATCGCTCCAGATGGCCGTACGCTTACTGGGACTGTGACATCCAATCCCGTTACGATACCTGTCTCATCACCAAATTTGACCTTAAGCAAACAGTCCAACTATACATCCGTAGGTATCGGGGACACCATTGTTTATTCGATTAGTCTAAATAACAGCGGTGTAGCGCCTGTAACGGATGTGACCTTGACAGACTCTATACCAGATGGAGCTTCATTCGTACCGAACAGCGTAACGATAAATGGCATACCAATACCGACGGCAGACCCGCAAACGGGTATTACCATCGGTACAATCGCACCAAGCGCAACCGTACTCGTTACGTTCCAGGCAAATGTGGTTACTGTCCCTCTACCACCGACATTAGTAAACCAAGCAACCGCTTCTTTCACTTCGGGAACTTTCACAGGAACTTCTACTTCCAACACTGTAGTAATTGCCGTCTTCCAGCCTGCTCTTACTTTAGCTAAGAGCTCTGAATTAACGAATGCATCTATAGGGGATACCTTTACGTATACGATTCAAGTAAGCAATACAGGTAATATTGCAGCGAATATTACGATAACTGATCCGATACCTAATGGAGCTGTTTTTGTTCCGAATTCCGTTCTAGTAGGTGGAACGCCTTTACCTAGCGCTGACCCGCAAGTTGGATTCAGTATTGGCAGCTTGGCAGCCAATGCCAGTGTGCCAGTCACGTTCCAAGTAAATGTCGTATCACAACCAGTACCTCCTGTACTATCCAATCAAGCAACCGCGGCTTTTACGTTTACATTACCAGATGCAAGAACGTTGAATGGAAGTGCTTCATCGAATATCGTCAATGTCCCGGTCTCCGTTCCAGATGTCTCTCTCACTCAGACGGCTAATCAAACGAGTGTGTCTGTTGCTGACATCATTACGTACAATATCACCGCTACGAATAATGGAATCCAAGGACTTACCGCTGTTGTCATCACAGAGCCAATTCCCGCGGGAACTTCTTTCGTTCCTGGCAGTGTGACGATAAATGGTACACCTGTACCTGGAGCAGATCCTTCAGCTGGGATACCAATAGGCACATTAAATTCAGGTCAATCTGTAATCGTTTCGTATCAGTTGCTAGTTAATTCGGTACCGTCTCCGCCAAACGTAACTACTCAGCCAACGATAACCTTTACACGCGGAACATTTACGGGATCTACTGTGGCGGATCCGCTCAGCATACCTGTGTTCGAGGCGACGCTGGCAGCAGCGAAAAGTGCAAACCATGCTGCGGCAAGTGTCGGAGATACGGTGACGTATACCGTGGTCGTGACGAATACAGGAAATATTACAGCAAGTGCTGTCGTGACCGATCCGCTGCCTGCGAATGTCGTATTTATTCAAAATAGTGTAACGGTAAATGGGGTACCAGTGGCCGGAGCCAATCCGACTTTAGGTATTCCGATTACAAGCGATCCGAACGTAAATGTAACGGTTACATTCCAAGTAAATGTTGTATCCTTGCCAGATGGTGGAAGTATGAGCAATCAAGCTTCCGTTCCGTATTCCTTCCAATTGCCAGATGGAAGAACGAAGAGTGGCAATATCGTATCCAATACGGTAACGATTCCTGTATTCCTACCTGATCTAGACGTAGTGAAAGGTACAACCACAACGGAGGCGGCGATAGGCGATACGATTACGTACAGCGTACTGCTTACGAATACGAGCATCGAACCGGTTACGAATGTCATTGTCAACGATCCACTGCCAAATGGAGCAAGTTTTGTAGCAGGTAGTGTTACTGTGAATGGTACCTCTATACCAGCTGCGAATCCAGCAACAGGTGTATTTGTTGGGGTGATTGAGGTAAGCGCAACGGCAACAGTAACCTATCAACTAAGTGTCGTTGCACTGCCACCAACGCAATCGATTGATAATACAGCTAGCGCATCATTCTCGTTAGGTTCCTATAGTGCGACCGTCCCGTCTAATCCAGTGTCTGTTCCTGTGTATGAAGCGAGAATTGCTGCCTTAAAGAGTGCATCACGCTCAGTAGCAACGGTAGGGGATACCGTACAGTATACAATCGTTGTCTCAAACACAGGAAATACGGCAGCGACGGCTGTGTTCACGGACGCAACGCCAGTAGGTAGCGTGTTTATTCCAGGCAGTGTTACGATTAACGGAGCGGCTCAGCCTAGCGCCAATCCAAATACGGGATTTGCGATTGGTACGATTGGGGCAAGTGGATCAGTGACTGTTGCTTTCCAAATTAATATTGTATCATTGCCGCCATCTCAACAGCTCCTTAATCAGGCGGATGTTGATTATACGTATGCTTTACCGTCGGGACGCACCATAAGCGGGTTAATCCAATCCAATACAGTGGCCATTCCAGTTTCATCACCCGATGTTACGATTGCCAAGTCTGCTAACGCAACCGTTGCCGTGTTCAATGATGTTGTTACCTATACGATTACCGTGACGAATAATGGTATTGAAACGGTAAGTAATGCAGTTGTATTTGATCCAATTCCAGCAGGTAGTGTATTTATTCCAGGGAGTGTCACGGTAAATAACGTAAGTGTACCTGATGGCCAGCCTAATTCGGGCATCGATCTCCATACGATTGCACCGGGACAGACAGAAACGGTTAGGTTCCAAGTGCGTGTCGTTTCCTTGCCGAACCCGCCTGCCTTATCGAATCAAGCTACCGTGAGCTTTACATCTGGTACATTTACAGGGACGTCCGTTTCTAATATGGTAACCGTTGCGGTAATTCAAGCCATAATTACGGTGACCAAAACAATAAGCCAAAGTGAAGCCACAGTAGGGGATACAGTAACCTACACGCTTGTGGCAAGTAATGATGGTAATATAGGAGCCTCAACGGTGTTGACCGATCCAATTGCAGAAGGAGGTACATTTGTCCCAGGCAGTGTTACGATTAATGGCGTACCATCTCCAGCATCTAATCCACAGACGGGAGTTACGTTGAGCAATATTGCTCCTGGAACGTCGACGACAGTAACATTCCAAGTTGAAGTGACATCGCTCCCCCCCTCGACAGGCTGACGAATGAGGCGGCAGCAACGATACAATTTGAGCCATATAGCGGGAGAACGGTCATTTTACAGACTTCGTCGAATCAAGTGGCCGTTCCCGTCTATGACTCTGCCGTCAGCCTAGTGAAGTTAGTGGATGTTTCAGATGCGATTTCTGGTGAAATTGTTCAATTTACGATTATTTTGACGAACAATTCGAGCAGAACGATAAGGCAAGCGGTTTTGACGAATGTATTAACTGAATACTCTCGATTTGTCCCAGGCAGTGTAGTCATTCAAGGCGTAAAACAATTACAAACGACGCCTTATGCCATCTTACTTGCTGACATCAATCCAGGTGAGGAAGTCGTTATTCAATATTCTGTTTTGATTACTTATGTGCCTGAACGAGAGATAACGAGTACAGAAGCGAACCTATCGTATCAAGTGAATGGCGAACAAGAATTGATCCGTTCAAATATCATTTATGTGGAACTGTTTCCATCTGCAGTACAATTGTCGAAGCAGGCAGAAGTGTCTGTCGTTATGGTAGGTAGTCAGTTTACTTATCAAATTGATGCTGTTCATAATGGACCACTATCTGGAGAATTGCTTATTTTCGATAAATTACCAGCTGAAGTTGAATTTATTCCAGGCAGTTTGTTCGTAAATGGAGAACGGAGGCTTAGTGAGTCACCAGAAACAGGAGTGTTGTGGAAACCATTTACTATCGGTCAGGTTGTGAGGGTACAATTCGATGTGCGAGTAATTGCTAGGCCGAGTTCAGGAAAGCTTCTGAATGAGGTAGGGGCATTATTTACGATAGATTTGCCAAGTGGTCGTAAAGCTGTAAGCACGTATTCCGCACAAGCAGAGCAAATTATTGTGTCTGAGCCGTTGATTGTGCGAAAATCTGCCTCTGCACCTGTCATTCAAGTTGGTTCTGAAGTGGCGTATTCGATTGTAATTACAAATATATTGGCACATACGCTTTACAATTTACTTGTCGTTGATCTGCTGCCGAGTGGTTTGCAGTGGGTACCTGGCAGTGTCACCATTAATGGATTACCTGATATGAATAGGTACGACGTGACGGCGGGTATTCCAATTGGAACAATTGAAGCGGGTAATACGATTACTATCGCATTCAAAGCGAAGCTTACTCAATATGCAGCAAATAGGATTCTGGTAAATCAAGCATCGGTTAGATATACGGCTGAACAAATCCAAGGCTCTGTTTCTTCCAATAGTGTTGCGATTATCGCAGAACCAGGTCCGCCGATTCCACCGCCGCCACCAATTGATCCAAATCGCAACAAAAAGGTGAGCGTGTATTTGAATCCAAGGAGCATACCTCCGATCGTCTTTGTTGGCGATGTCATTAGTCTGGAATATGTCATTGAGAATATTTCAAATGATGATTTGTTTAATCTCTTGTTGAAATTCAATATGAACGCAAATGCTGCTTTCGTAATTGACAGCTTGACCGTAAATGGCATGTCACTGGATGAAAATCCATTTGCCGGATTCATCATCCAACAACTAAAGAACGGCGAGAAGATTACTGTTCGTTTTCAAATCCGAATCCTTCCGTTGAGTGATGGCAGTAACTTAGTCATTGGAGGTAGTATTTCATACGACTATCGTTGGGTGGATGGAGTGATTACATCAGGTCAAGTCGCTATAACCCCAGCTAGCATTCCGTTGTATGACCCTTCGTTAACGGTTGTGAAGTCAACTTCTTCAAAAGTCGTAACGGTAGGAGATACGATTAACTATGCTATGGTGATTCAAAGTACAGGAAATATGAATTTGTCGCTAAAAGTGGTGGATCAACTGCCTTCTAACCTACAGCTTGTGTCTGATACGCTTACAGTTGATGGAGTATGGCAGAAAGATTGTTTATTAGCGGATGGAATTCACATTTCAAATGTGGAGCCAAATCAGATTGTCCATATCCAATATAAAGCGAGAGTGACCCAGTATCGGGAAGGTATTATTTCGAATACGGCATACGTAATTTCAACTGCTGTCGTTGGTACGATTAGTAGGGAATTTCCGTACTATTCAAATACGGTGGAGGTTGTTCTGTTGGAAGATGAAGAATAAGAAGAAGAAGAAGAAGGATAGACAACTAGCAACGGTTGAATAACTGACTTGGCAGATGAATAAATCAGTTATGAAATAAAATATCCCGCATCACTTTTAAATAGTGATGTGGGATATTTTTTGTACTTTAGCGATTGGGGATAGATGCTAGCGGCGCAGCAGATCCATGCGATAAACATACTCAAAAAGGAATTCAAAAGCCTCAAGATGGCGTTTAGCTTCAAAGCTGTTAGCACCCCACGCATAAATACCATGATTGCGAAGTACAATCCCCGGAATACTAGGATTTAAGCTTTTCGTGACGTCAGGAACGATGCTTGGAATGTGAGCGTAATTGGGTATGATCGGAATCTCAATACGAGCATTTTCTTCCCAAATATTAAAAGCCTTGATTAGTTCAACTGCTTGTACGGGAATAAAGCCTTGATCACCATATACTTCAGATACGATATTGTTAAATACCGTATGTACATGAAAAATGGCACCACAGCCAGTTAATCGATAGATTTCGCAATGAATGAGTGTCTCAGCGCTTGGCTTCAATGAAGTTGCGTCAGTAGGCACACCGTTCTCATCGACGAGCAAGTAGTCTTCAGGTGTGTGAACCGATTTATCCTTACCGCTCGCTGTAATTGCAAATTGAAACTGTCCATCTGTTATATCTCCTACTCTAACGGATAGGTTGCCGCTCGTACCAGGAAACCAATGACGTGCAGCAAATTGTTCCTTGATGGAGCGGAGCTGTTGGAAAGCGTGCTGTTTCTGTTCGGCTGATAGAGTGATCAATGCACAGGGCTCCCTTCGTGATTCAAATAGAATGATGAAGTTAGTTATGAAGTTCGGGAAACAATAGATGCAGACAAATGCTCGACAATATCATGGAACGTATCGAATGTCGCATGAGGAAGTCCAAGCTCTTCACACTTATCGATAAGCTGTGCACGAGCATATACGAATTCCACTAATTTCGCTGCGGCAAAGTCAGTCACGCTATCACCGATTACAATTCGTTCATACTGCTCCGCAGGGAATTGACGAACGATCGTAGTTTTGCACATTCCACAATCATTCGTACATGGCTCTTGGCATGCATGCGGCCAAGTGATTCGGATATTTTCTCCGCTGAAGTCGCTGCCATTGCAATAAATATGATTGTGCGGTATATCGAATGGTTCTAGCAATGGATAGACGAAGAAGTCAATTCCACCGCTTGTCACATAGAATTCAATCTCATGCTGTTTGCAGAAAGCTAGAAACTCCTTGAAGCCAGGTCTAATAACGGCTTGGTCAATAGCTTGACGAATAACCTGATCTTTCATAGAAGCGGGGAGTAAAGCGAACATTTGACCGACACCATCGCGAATGGTGATGCGTTCTGCTAGTACATCCTCAACAATATCCCGCCATCCTTCCGGATTAAAGTGCTTAATGAGCGCTACTATATTGTCATTCGCCGTTATCGTTCCATCAAAATCACAAAAGATGACTTTCTTCTTCATGTTGTTCATTCTTTTGTCCCCCATATTTGAATCGCGTGATGCAAGGCTTCATGATGTTGTGCGTAATCGTTAAGACTTATTCCTTGTAGAACAGCATCAATGGCTTGAACAAATGCTTGGCCACCTCCAGCTGCACCGAGTGGGTGTCCATGAACACCGCCGCCTGCATTCACGACAACATCGATACCGTAGTCGCGAATGATAAGCGGAACGAGCCCAGGATGAATGCCTGCAGAAGGGACTGGGAAGCTTTGCTTCATTGGACGAGCTGTATCTAGACAAGCTTCGCGAATCCCCTGCGTATCTTCCAGCGGCATCGTCACTGATCCATATGGTGAAGGGAACAGTACGAAGTCAGCTCCAGCAAGACGCAGCAGCTTGCCCAGCAATAAGCGAGCTGAGATGCCATAGTGCGGCGATGGGTAAAGCGCTCCTGCCATTGCAGGATGTGCCATAATCGGTACTGAAATATCAGGATCAGAAGCCAATCCGTGCAGGGCATCATATCCATAGCTTAGTACATTGAACAGCAATGCATTTGCACCTGCGTCAATAGCACGACGTGCTTGATCGCGAAGTTCGAAGGTCGGTCCTGTCAAGTTCGCAGCATAGAGCAGCTTTTTGCCGGTTTCTTCTTCCACTTGTTTAGCGGCCTCTAGACAAACGTTAACACGGTCTTGAATGGGTGTCAGCGGATTCTCGAATAATATTTCGTCATCCTTAATGAGATCGACACCGCCTAACGCTTGTTGATAGAATTGTTCACGCAGAGCGCTAAGGTCATGACCGATAACAGACTTGAAAATGCTCATAAGCAGTGGACGATTGTGTACACCCAACTGTTCTCGAATGCCTGCGATCCCGAACTTTGGCCCTGAAAAGGCTTGCTGGAACGTGGATGACCAATCCAAATCAAGCAGCTTTACGCGTCCGTCCATGGATAGCTTACCAAATACAGTTACGAGCAGTGCTGGGATATCACGGCTGAAATTCACATCTGGATAAGCGATGCGAACATCAGCATAGCGTTCATTTGGTACGTCGCTTTCGTGAATATGTACATCAACGACACGGCCTAGATGCTTTTGCATCGAGGCCTTCTTCGTTTCTGGAATGTCAGTCCAACTGCCGACGGTTAATCCAACTGCAATACTTTCTGCTTTTTTATGAAAATCGGCACGATCATCATACAAGCGGTATGTTGCTACGCAAGTGTCACTCAATGTATTTCCCTCCCAATCTCTTCGCCCATTTCTGCGGCACGAGTTCGAGCGCGATTCACTGCCGATTTCACCGCCTTTCCAACACCGTTTTGATCCATAACAGTGAGAGCTGCTAATGTTGCTCCGCCAGGTGAACACACCTTACGTCGCAATTCGGCAGGCGATTCGCCTGTAAGTCGTACCATTTCAGCCGCGCCACGAACAGTCTGAACGACTAAATCATGGGCTTGCTCAGGCTCTAGTCCTTCTTGGATGCCTGCTTCAATCATGGCTTCCATTAAATAGTATACATAAGCGGGGCCACTCCCGGAAACCCCTGTTATCGCATCAATCGAAACTTCTTCTACTTCAGCGATGATTCCAATCGCTTGCAGCAGATTTATCGCAATCTCACGCTGCTCAGCAGTTACCTCGGAAGAATAGCTTACACCTGTCGCGCCAAGACCTATTGTGCTGGATGTGTTCGGCATGGTACGTACAACCGCGACAGAACCGAGCATCCGCTGGAGTGAGTCAATGGAAAGCCCGGCGATGACGGAGATGACAAGGCAGTCTTCACGCAAAAGCGAGCGCAATTCATGACATGCATCTCGTACATCTTTTGGCTTCATCGCCAAAATAATAATATCTGCCTCGCTAAGCCAGCGGCGCTTCGTGTCGATATCGTTGTCAGCTTGGATATGATAGCGTTGACGCAGTTCAGCTAAGCGTTCTTGGTTGCTGCGATTAATCATTTGAATCTGGTTAGGAGCAGTAATGGATTGGTTCAGCATGCCGCGGACGATCGCTTCTGCTTGGGACCCTGCACCGAAGAAGCAGTATGTTAGTGATTTATTGTTTGTCGTTGCATTCACAGTGGATTGGTTCATTGTATGGAAACCTCCTATTTCAAATATGTGTGCAGTTATTTGTATACAAGTAACCCGTCATTCCAAATCCTCGTGTCTTAGATGGATGAGGGGATGACGGGTTACGGCACATATGACGAATTACACTCGAGATTACTCTCTAATCTGTCCAGTTCCGCTTATTCTGTACTTACTGGATGTCAACGCAGGCAGACCCATAGGCCCACGAGCGTGCAGTTTCTGTGTACTGATTCCGATCTCAGCGCCAAAGCCGAATTCGAAACCATCTGTAAAACGAGTCGATGCATTGTGATATACAGCAGCTGCATCGACTTCTTGTAAGAAGCGAGCTGCATGCTCAGCATTCTCCGTTACGATACATTCAGAATGCTTTGTACCGAATTGGGTAATATGCTGCAATGCTTCGTCTAGAGAATCGACGATTCGAATGTTAAGAATGTAGTCGTTATATTCGGTTGTGTAATCTTGCTCAGTTGCAAGTGTGATATTGCCAAGAAGCTGTTGTGTATGTGAGCAACCTCGCAATTCCACATCACGATCTTGAAAAGCTTGCAGCAGCTTTTTCGTCTGTTCCACCGCATAATCTCGGTGTATAAGCAGCGTCTCCATCGAGTTACAAACAGAAGGGCGCTGAACTTTCGCATTATAAGCGATTTGGTGAGCCATCTCAGCTTCTGCACTGGCATCAATGAATGTGTGGCAGATACCAGCACCTGTTTCAATTACAGGTACAGTAGCATTGCGCACCACATTTTGAATTAATGAGGCACCTCCGCGAGGGATAACTACGTCCAAGATGCCGTTTAAGGTCAACATCTCATCTACAGATGCCCGATCTGCATCTTCAATATATTGCAAGGCATTGACAGGAATTGCGGTTTCGCGTAATGCTTGATGAAGTACAGCCACAATACGTTTGTTCGTTTCAAGGGCAGCTGAGCCACCGCGTAGTACTACTGTATTTCCGGTCTTAAGGCAAAGTCCTGCTGCATCGACGGTTACGTTAGGACGTGCCTCGTAAATCATTCCAATGACACCTAGCGGTACGCGTAGTTGCTCGATCTTAAGACCATTAGGGCGTTCGAACGCCTGCAGTACATCGCCAACAGGATCTGGCAGGTCGACGATAAGGCGAAGACCTTGTGCGATGTCGGCAATACGTACTTCGTTGAGGGCAAGTCGATCCAGCAGCGACGTGCTGGTTCCATTTGCTCTGCCTCGCTCCAAATCGAGTTGATTGGCTTCGATAATGGATTGTTGCTCGGTAATAAGTTGATCGGCCATGCGGAGCAATGCGTTATTTTTTTCTTCTGTCGTCAACCGATTCGTAATAACAGCCGCTTGCTTGGCAAGCAGTGCCTTATTTCTAACTTCACTCATCTTAGGTTCCTCCTCTTACATCTGTTCATCTATGACTCGGTCTAATCGACAATGATAACTTAGTAATCCCGTTGATAAAGCATACTTATCTTAATGTAACCCATTCATCTCTATGGATGACTTCAATACGGGGTACGTTGAGTTTCTTCAGTACGTCAGCAGTGGTACAGCCAGCTACCTGCTGTAATTGGTCATGTTCATAATTAACGATTCCTCGACCAATGACTTTACCATCAATACCGGTTACTTCAACGACATCCCCAGCGTGAAAATCACCTTGTACAAGATGGACGCCTACAGGGAGCAAGCTGGAGCCTTTTCCGAGCAATGCTTGTTCTGCGCCTGCGTCAACAACAATTGTTCCGAGTGGGGTGGAGTGGAAGCCGAGCCATTGTTTTTTAACAGGGAGACCATTTTTCTTTGTTGCAAAATAAGTGCCTGCACCAATTCCTTCTACCGCACGTCTCAAATCACCATCTTGTTGGACTCTTCCTACAAATGCCTTAACTCCGCCTCGCATCGCGATTTTAGCCGCATCCAATTTAGAGCGCATTCCACCTGTACCGACTGTGCTTCCTGCACCACCAGCATAGCTGTAAATTTCTTCGGTGATCGTTTCAATATGTTCAAACTTTTTAGCATTCGGATCTTTGCGTGGATCTGCTGTATACAATCCGTCTGTATCTGTAATGATGACAAGCTGATTCGCATGTACGAGATTAGCTACAAGTGCTGATAATGTGTCATTATCTCCGAACTTTAGCTCATCGACTGAAACCGTATCATTTTCATTGACGATAGGAATGACGCCTTGTTTGATTAGCTCTTCAATCGTCATCCATGCATTATGGCCGCGCTTGCGATTCGCAAAGTCCTGGCGCGTAAGTAAAATCTGAGCAGCAGTAACACCTTGCGAATTGAATTGCTCTTGATATGCTTGCATCAGAAGTGCTTGACCGACAGCTGCAGCTGCCTGTTTTTCATGAAGTTGCTTTGGACGAGTGCTGTAGCCGATTCGTGTGAAACCTGCTGCCACTGCGCCAGATGTAACAAGGACAACTTGGTGTCCATTCGCTATGATTGAAAGTAGCTCATTAGCATAGAAGGCAATTTTGCTGCGATCCAATCCGCCTTGTTCGGACGTTAATGAGCTGCTGCCTATTTTGACGACAATACGTTGATTCATCGGATTCACCTTCAATTAATTCTTTAGGTTAGCAAGTGATTAGGTACAAGCTATCGTAATCAGCTAAATCTAATTTTGATGTGCTATTTGAGCAGGAAATGTAAAAAATGTATCCAGAAGCTGTTCATGCATCATTGATTTAACAACAAAAAAGACTTCCGTCCAATAAAGGACGAAAGTCTGGGCTTCCGCGGTACCACCTTAGTTGAAGAGACGGAATGTTATGTATATCCAGATAACAAACCGATAATCTTCCTGCTTTATCCAATAACGGTGGAGTTCCGTTCAGGTCAGAACTTATCGCATACATGCAACTGACATGAGATGGCCTGTTGCCATTGCGAGTAGATTCCGTACTGACCGCTCTAGGGTAGGTTTCGACGAGGGGCTACGGCGGGGCTTCCAGCCGGTGGCTCCCGCTCTCTAATCGTGCCTATACTCGTGTACTGGTCCTGTCATCGCGTTTCATGATTAGATTTCTTGTATTTCACTGCTTAATTTCTCAGTAGTTTACCATGAGATTACATCGCTGTAAAGGAGTGAAACGACTGTATGACTATTATAATCAGTTTACACGATGAGAGCCAACCATATTAACCAAATAACTGTAGTTTGCCTATACGATCAACAGCTTCTTGCAAGCGTGCATGATCAGCAAGTAGGCCGACTCGTACATATCCTTCTCCATGTGTACCGAAACCGATACCAGGTGCTACGACGACATTTGCTTGTTCCAGCAATAAATCGGCAAAGGAAGCAGAATGGTATCCAGTAGGTACGGGCAGCCATGCAAAAAAGGAACCTGGTGATGGTGTAGCTTCCCAACCTATTGATTTCATCGTATCGAACAGCGTATTCCGGCGCGTCTCGTACGTATGTACTAGATCATGCACGCATTGTTGTGAGCCGTTAAGAGCCGCAGCCGCAGCATCTTGAACAGCTCCAAACAAGCTGACATACATATGATCCTGCATGAGGTTAATGAGTCTAATGAGTTCCGCATTCCCGACGGCAAATGCTACACGCCATCCAGCCATATTATACGTTTTGGACATAGTGTAGAATTCAATACCGACTTCCTTTGCGCCAGGTGTTTGAAGGAAGCTAATCGGTGTATGGCCATCAAAGCCAATCGCACCATATGCAAAGTCGCTCGCCACGACAATTTGATTGCGTTGGGCAAACTCTACGGTTTGTTCATAAAAGGCTGCATTTGCAATCGCAGATGTTGGGTTGTTAGGATAATTCAAAAACATCAGCTTAGCACGGTTTAATGTATCACTTGATATGGCATCATAATCGGGCAGGTAGTCATTGGATTCTGTCAAAGGCATCATAGCCATTTCAGCTCCTGCTAGAGCAACACCAGACCAATAGTCTGGGTAACCGGGGTCAGGAACTAAACATACATCGCCTGGGTTGAGCAAAATTTGACTAATTTCAACGAGCCCTGTCTTGCCACCGAACAAAACGGCTACTTCCGTCTCAGGATCAAGCTTAACTTGATAATCTTCCAAGTACCGTTTTGCAACAGCTTCCTTCAAAAAGGAGAAACCACTGAAGGGTGGATAACGATGATACATTGGTTTTTCTACCGCTGATTTCATCGCTTGGACAATATGTTCAGGTGTAGGAAGGTCGGGATTGCCTTGCCCTAAATTAATAACGTCATGGCCTGCTGACATACGTGCATTCGCCTTTTTAACCAATTGTGCAAAAAACTGCGTCGGCAAATGCTGCATGCGCGACGCAGGAACGATAGGGAAGGAACTTTTATAGTTCAAGGTCATTCTTTCTCTCACACTCCGGAATATGATTTGACATGCCATGCTAATGCACATAATTGTGCAGTGTTAGCTTCAGCGATTAGGCCGATAATACTTGCCTTAAGTCGATAATTTAGCATGTTTTTCCTAGTGTGTACAGCCTTTTTGCACAAATTAGCGGACTGCAATTCTATAGCTAAGCGGCAAAACGATTATTGTTGTTCAGCACCTGGCAGCATAGGCTTCATTAACTCTTCCATGAAAGGTTGGACATTATGTTTGAATTCGAGCAAAAATGGTTTGCGTTCAGGTGTAAACACGAGCAGTAATGGCTGCTTGTCCGGGCAATAGATCAAGAACACATCCTTCGTTTGTACTTCAAGCCTCGGCAGCTTGATCTGGTATGGATTGGCGAGGGCGATACGAACGATATAACCACATTTACTTCCTATATTTAACTGTGGGGAAAGGCCGGTTACGGATTGCAACCATTTTGCAGCTTCTGCTTGAATAGCGGGTGTGTTAGGTATCGTTTTGACAATTCGTTCTTGCTGCATATCAAATAGTTGCACTTGCGGCAAAGGTTGTGTTGGTTGCTCGGGTAAGATTGTTTGGGCAGCTTGCGTCGGTGACTTATGCTGTTGTTCTGGAATAGCTGATACAACATTTGGCGTTATGGTAAGCAGGACAGCACTTAGGAAGATGCATATTTTACGAAAAGCTTTGACTTGTGCAACTGAACAATTCATACGTCAACTCCTAACGATGGATCTGTAGTGGCCAAAACATTAAGGAAAAAATGGTGAATAGGAAACTGCTTTCCTTACTGTACCCATCTTGACGTGTTTCCATGAAAGGGTATGATGGTAGAAACTACACATTTTGGAGGGGCGTCGATGAACAAGACGTGGAATGTATGCGCAATTCAGATGAATATTCGAATTGGTGAGCCAGAACGAAATGTAGAAGAAGTTATAAAACAGATTGAAGCGGCAGTTGCAGCTCATAAGCCTGATGTAATTGTCCTGCCCGAAATGTGGAATACAGGCTATGCACTAGACCGTGTACATGAGTTAGCAGACGAAGGTGGAAAGCAAACATTGAAGCTGCTGTCTGAACTGGCTTCTTTGCATCATGTGCATATTGTTGGTGGATCTGTAGCTGTAAAAGAAGAAGGGCAAATTCGCAATCGGTCTTATGTAGTTAATAAAAAGGGTGAGTTGGTACATTCCTATGATAAAGCCCATTTATTTAAATTAATGGATGAGCATGTTTACTTACATAGCGGAAATGAGCTAGGCATATTCGAATTAGATGGAGTAAAATGCGGAATTATTATTTGCTACGATTTACGTTTCCCGGAATATATCCGCAACTTGGCTTTGCAGCATATCGAAGTACTGTTTGTCCCTGCTCAGTGGCCAAATCCACGACTTCATCATTGGAAAACCTTATTGACAGCACGTGCGATTGAGAATCAAATGTATGTAGTTGCTTGTAATCGGATGGGGACGAGTATTGGCTCGGACGGCAAGCCAACTTCTTTCTTTGGTCATTCGACGATAATTGATCCGTGGGGCGAGTTGATTGCAGAGGGAGATGACCAAGAACGTCTTGTTCAAGGTGAAGTCGAGATTTCATTGGTACAGCAGGTTCGCAGTCGAATTCCAGTGTTCGAGGACAGACGTGAAAGTCTGTATCGATTGCAATAGTAGATACGTATAACCTTTTAGATATTTGGGCTAGGAAAATAAGAGGAGGGGCTGAAAACAAAGCCCTCCTCTTTCTTTTGGCTAATTTATCGTCGTAGACGGTAAGCTGTTCGTTGTAGCTGCACGGACACGACTGCCGAATTGAGCGCTCAATGTATCTTGCAGCGTTTCTTTAAATGCTTCTGCTGCCTTAGACATATATCTGCCGCTCCGATAGGCCAGCACGAGCGTGCGAGCAGGCTGCCCTTCAAGCGCGACATATTGTGGAACGAACTCGCTGCGTGGTGCCGTCGCAATAAAGGCTGGAACAAGCGCGACCCCCATTCCTGTAGCAACGAGTGATTGAACCGTTTCAATATTACTGCTCTCAAATACGATCCGCGGTTCGAAGCCAGCTTGACTACAGAGATCCATTGTAATCTGCCGGAATCCTTGACCTCGTTTTAAAAATATAAAAGGCTCATCCTTAACATCTGCAAGCGGTATAGCAGTTGTACCAGTAGATGAATCAGATACATTCACTGCAGCCAACCGATGGTTTCTTGGCACAGCAAGTACAATTTCTTCCTCTAAAATAGGCTCATACTCAAGTGATGGATCTGACAAGGGGAGTGACAGCAGGCAAAGATCGTTTTTGCCTTGTGCCGTCAATTTCACTAGATTGGAAGTCGACGGTTCCTCGGTAAGGACAAGTTCAATATCAGGATATCGGCGATGAAATGATGGTAGCACATGCGGCAGCAAATGTGAGCCTGTAATAGGCATCGTGCCTATTGTTACTTTTCCTGCTTTCGTTTGGGAAATATCAAACATTTCTTTTTTGAGCTGCTCCAGAGAGTCCACAATCGCTTGCGCACGTTCAACGAATACCGTTCCAGCGTGAGTTAGTTCTACGGAATTGGTCGTTCGTTGGAACAATAGAACGCCTATTTCCTTTTCTAGCTTAGACAGCTGTTGGCTCAATGAAGGCTGTGCAATATGAAGCTTTTCCGCAGCGCGTGAGAAATTACGCTCCTCCGCAATCTGAATGGCGTATTGTAATTGTCGTATTTCCATAAGTATATGTCCCCCTCTTTATAGTCTTAACCTATCAATATTATAGATATTATATCTTGGAACAATTAAGAAAGAAATGGTATATTGAGTCCCAAGATAAATAGATTTATGCAGTCAATGTGGGACGAACGCATCTGACTTCACAGAGAAACGTAAAGAGAGAGAATTTGCATATCACTTGATGAGGTGAGGAAACATGTCAAAGAAGACACTATACGAAAAAATTTGGGATCAGCACGTCATTGTACAGGAAACAGGAAAGCCTAGCATTTTATATATTGACTTGCATCTTGTTCATGAAGTTACTTCTCCACAAGCATTTGAAGGCTTGCGCTTGAGCGGTCGTTCAGTCCGTCGCCCTGATTTGACGTATGCGACAATGGATCATAACGTACCGACGAAAGACCGTTTCAATATTACAGACCCGATTTCCAAACAACAAATTGATACACTCTCACAGAACTGCGCTGATTTTGGTGTTCGTTTGTTTGACTTGAATGATATCGATCAAGGTGTTGTTCATGTCATGGGACCAGAGATTGGATTGACGCATCCAGGCAAGACTATCGTTTGCGGCGACAGCCATACTTCTACGCACGGTGCTTTTGGTGCGTTGGCATTTGGTATCGGAACGAGTGAAGTAGAACACGTAATGGCAACACAATGCTTGCAGCAAGCGAAGTCGAAGACGATGGAAATTCGTTTTGTTGGCAAACGCAATGTAGGCGTAACAGCGAAGGATATGATTCTCGGTGTTATTGCTAAATACGGAACAGATTTTGCGACTGGATACGTCATTGAATATACAGGTGATGCTATTCGTGAGCTTACGATGGAAGAGCGTATGACAGTATGCAACATGTCCATCGAGGGTGGAGCTCGTGCTGGTCTTATTGCGCCAGATGAGAGTACTTTTAACTATTTGCGCGGTCGTCAATATGTACCGCAAGATGAAGCTTATGAGGCAGCAGTGGAACGCTGGAAGCATCTTGTAACAGATGAGGGAGCTTTCTATGATGTTGTTATTGAGTTCGATGTTGAGTCGTTGATTCCACAAGTAACGTGGGGAACGAGTCCAGGTATGGGAACAGACATTACGGCTGCTGTTCCAAACCCTGCAGAAATGGAGACAGAGAACGAGCGTAAAGCATCTGAGAAAGCTTTGGAGTATATGGATCTTACACCAGGGACACCAATGACAGAAATTGAAATTGATTATGTATTCATCGGATCATGTACGAATGGACGTATAGAAGACTTGCGTGCGGCTGCTGCCGTGGCAAAAGGTCATACCGTTAGTAATCGCGTAACCGCAATCGTTGTACCCGGATCTGGACGTGTGAAGATGCAGGCAGAACGTGAAGGTCTTGACCGCATCTTTACAGAAGCAGGATTTGAATGGCGTGAAGCGGGCTGCAGTATGTGCTTAGCGATGAATCCAGACGTGCTTCAGCCAGGTCAGCGCTGCGCATCCACATCGAACCGTAACTTTGAGGGTCGTCAAGGTCGCGGTGGACGTACACATCTCGTATCCCCAGCGATGGCAGCAGCAGCTGCGATTAAGGGTCGCTTCTTCGATGTACGCAATTGGGAATTCAAAGCAGAAGTATTGAACTAGTAGAGGAGGACGAACAGATGCAACCATTTACGAAACTAACAGGGCTCGTTGCTCCTGTAGACCGAGTCAACGTTGATACAGATGCTATCATTCCGAAGCAATTTTTGAAGCGAATTGAACGCAGTGGCTTTGGTCAATTCTTGTTCTTTGAGTGGAGATTTGATGAGCAAGGGAATACGATTGAGTCGTTTAATTTGAATAAGCCGCGCTACCAAGGCGCATCGGTGTTGCTCTCGAGAGCCAATTTTGGCTGCGGCTCTTCACGTGAGCATGCTCCATGGGCGATCTTGGATTTCGGTTTCCGTTGTGTAATTGCACCGTCGTATGCGGACATTTTCTATAACAACTGCTTCAAGAACGGTATTCTTCCTATTATCCTTTCAGAGGAGCAGGTAGAGGAGTTATTCCAACGTGCGGATAAGCACGAAGGTTATCAACTTCGAATTGATTTGGAAAACAAATCGATTTCAGATGAACATGGACTTTCTTATTCCTTTGATCTAGATGAGCACCGCCGTCAATTCCTTCTTCAAGGTCTAGACGATATTGGCTTGACGCTAAAGCATGATGAAAAGATTGCTGCTTATGAAGTATCTCATCAAGATCGCCTGGCGTATCCAGTTCAAGCTTAATTTTGAGTCACAAGAACATAGGGCATTAAAACCCATTAAAAACCGCATTTTTTGCGGTTTTTTTGTTTGTGTCATCAGCTTTTTATCATTTACTACCTTACGGTGAAGCTTTATTGAAGTTAGAAAATTAGCCTTTACAAGATGTGGATAATCGTGTATTTTGATATTAACAAATTGATAATAACTAAAAGTTACTAACGGGTGGTCGTGATATGGAGCAAAGGGATATGAACGGACTTACGGAGCAAGAATTTTTGAAGCAATATCGAGCGGGTGATTATGAACGCCCTTCAGTTGCTACGGATATGGCGATTTTCACGGTTACGGATTCCGAAGAGAGTAATTACCGCAAGCTTCCGAAGAAAGAGCTGCAAATCTTGCTTATACAGCGTGGAGGTCATCCTTATCTAGGGAATTGGGCACTGCCAGGTGGCTTTGTTCGTCCTACGGAGACGACGGAACAGGCAGCATTGCGTGAACTGAAGGAAGAGACGAATGTGGACAATGTCTACTTGGAACAGTTGTACACATTCAGCGAGCCGGGACGTGATCCGCGTACATGGGTTATGAGCTGTTCCTACATGGCGTTGATAGATAGCTCTAAGGTACAGGTTAAGGCTGGGGATGATGCACATAAAGCTTCATGGTTCAGCGTGAATTACCGTTTATTAAAGGAGCAGAAGGAACTACTGGAGGACGGATTTATTAAGACGAAGCAGTATGAGTTAAAGCTTATTGGTCATGATGTGACGCTAACATCTGTGGTGGAGTGCACGATGACATCGACGGAAGCTACATCTGCTATGAAATATTCAATGATCTCGAATGAAGGCTTGGCCTTCGATCATGCCAAGATTATTAGCTATGCGATTGAGCGTCTGCGCGGAAAGGTGGAGTATACAGATATTGCACTGCATCTAATGCCTAAGTTGTTCACTTTAACGAACTTACAGCAAGTGTATGAAGTCATTTTGGACAAGCAATTGTTGAAGGCGGCTTTCCGCCGTAAAGTAGCTTATCTCGTGGAGGAAACCGATAACTACACTGAAAATGCTGGGCACCGTCCATCGCGGTTGTTCAGGAGAAATCGTGAGGGGATATGATGATTTACTCTTTAGTAGATTTGAAGAAAGCCTATCAGGCGGGTAATACATACAAGTATTTGTTTTTCTGGGGGCACAGGGCTCCTGCTAACGGCAGTATTAACCAAAGCTGTTTCAGCCAGTGGTGGAAATGTTATTTTACTGTGGATGGTGAATCATATAGCTGCACCGAGCAGTTCATGATGGCGGAGAAGGCACGGCTGTTTCACGATGAAGAAATGCTGAAGAAGATTATGAATGCCAAGCATCCGAAGGAAATGAAAGCATACGGCCGTGCGGTAAGAAACTTTGATAACGACATTTGGAATCGTAACTGCTATGACATTGTGAAGCGAGGCAACTATGCAAAGTTTTCACAAAATATAGAGCTTTGGTGTTATTTGAGAACGACGAAAAATAGAATATTGGTAGAGGCGAGCCCTGTTGATCGGATTTGGGGTATCGGAATGGCTCAGGTAGATCCCGCCGCAAACAATCCTATGAAATGGAGAGGAACCAATTTACTCGGGTTTGCTCTGACAGAGGTAAGGGATCAGTTATTAGAGAAAGAAGGGGAGTAATATGAGACGCAAGCAAATTGCACAGGATACACTTCGTTATATGGAGCAGGGCTATTATGCAATCAATGGACAGAAAATAGAGTTCTCTAATTCGCAGAAATATTCAGAGGATAATAGTATTCTTATCACACCGATGCAGGGAGTGGAATTGGTACGGGGTTGCGAGCTGCCGGCAGAAGGAAAACGAGCGGAGCAGCGAGTTAGAAGAGAGGCTACAGTAAAAACGATACGGGACTTTGCTGGCAGAGGTGCTAGTGGAGTCGGGGTACTTAATTTTGCAAGTGCGAAAAACCCCGGTGGTGGATTCCTGAACGGCGCTATGGCGCAGGAGGAGAGTTTGGCTGCTTCCAGTGGCCTATATCGAACGCAACTACGTAATGAGGAATATTATTTGGCTAACCGTGCTTGTAACACAATGATGTATACCGACTATGCTATCTATTCTCCCGATGTTGTATTTTTTAGAGATGAGCGGTTTGAATTGCTGAAGCAGCCGGTAACAGCTTCTGTATTGACACTGCCTGCCGTTAACTACGGACAAGTGTTATTAAAAGGTGAAGATAGCAACGAAGCTAAGCGGGTGATGAAGGATCGGATGCGTCTTGCTTTAGCTATTTTCGCGGACAGAGGGGCAAAATACTTGATTTTTGGAGCATACGGCTGTGGTGTATTCCGCAACCATCCAGTTGAGGTGGCTGGATGGTGGGAAGAACTACTTGAAGATGAAGGCTATAGTAAGTTATTTGATGAGATCGTGTTTGCAGTTCTGGATAACTCAAAGGGTGGAACATGTATACGAGCATTTGAAGATGCTTTTGGGAGAGGCAGAAATAAACTAATAACGAAATAATACCCTGTTGTCTGGAAATAATCCGGTAGCAGGGTATTTTCATTGAAAAAATTGCAAACCACCTAACTATTTTAAGAGGATGGTCGTTATAGTGGTATACCGGTAAATACGCATGATGAAACGAGGACTATAACGTGATCGAATTGAAAGGTGTTACGAAGCAGTATAAGGGGAATATAGCTGTTGTATCTAATATAAATATAACGATAGAAAATGGAATGTTCGGTTTATTAGGGCCAAATGGAGCGGGCAAATCAACGCTGCTGCGCATGCTTGCAACTCTTCAGAAGCCGACCACAGGCACTATTTGCGTGAATGGTATGACCATGGAAAACGATGCTCATCGGATTCGTGGGGTGATTGGCTATTTACCACAAACATTTCAGGCCCAGCCGCTCATGACAGGAAGAGAGTTTCTTGACTATGTGGCGTTAATGAAAGGAATCAGTCATACAGCGGCGCGTAAGCGGATGGTAGAGGAGATGTTGGAGGAAGTAAATTTGACAGCGAAGTCAAAGGACAAGGTCAAAACTTATTCTGGTGGTATGCGCCAACGTCTAGGCATCGCTCAGGCTATGATTGGTGATCCAAGCGTACTGATCGTTGATGAGCCGACAGCGGGGCTAGATCCAGAGGAAAGGGTACGATTCCGCAATTTGCTGAACCGCTTCAGTAGCAATCGCATCGTTCTACTATCAACCCATATCGTTGCGGATATCGAGACAAGTTGTGATCAGTTAGCTGTGTTGAATCAAGGTGAACTGCAATATGTCGGTCATCCTGATGGGCTTGCTGCACATGCAGAAGGTAAGGTATGGCAAGTAAAGGTCTCCGATGAGCAATTCGTTCATATTCAGCCAGACGAATTAGTCTCTGCGAAGCGATTGGACCGAGGGGTATTGTGCCGCATCGTAAGTGTTAAGAAACCTGCGTATGTAGAGGCTATTGCTGTTACCCCTTCCCTAGAGGATGGATACTTGGCGCTTCTTGGAGGTGCGAAGTAATGTGGTGGAAGATGTGGATTAGGCAGTTTCAATATGAGTGTAAAGTAATGTTGGATAGACCCTTATGGCTGCTTATACCTGTAATTTTTGGTGTGTGGATGTATCAGACTCTTTCCGTGGGTACGCACCCTGTATCAGAGGACTTGTATTACTATTTAGATGACTATAACAAACTCCAGCATGTCCTAACTTTAAGTATTTCTGTGATATTAGGTATTCTACTTATTCGTAGAGATATGATTCAACCTTCCTATGAATGGATGAGTGCATTGCCTATATCCCGCATAGGAATATGGAGTGCAAAATGGTTAGTTGGCATGATCTATATGACATTATTTATTTTATTTCCGTTTGGGGTATATGTATTTCTTTCACTCGCAAAGGAAGTTCCAGCGGATGCGTTATGGCGCACTTTGACACTGTTTATACCGCTGTATGTACTGTCTTATGCACTTTCATTAACGATTGGTATGGCATTGGCTGCATGGATTCGCAATCGTATCGTCTATTTTATCGGGCTATGTGGTTGGATGTTCGGGACTTATTTTAATGATATCGTGCTCGTTGAAATATTGCAGCTAAATCCCTTGAAGTTATTTCACCTTACTCAATTTTTATCTGGTGGATTTCACTATCATGAGTTATGGGCAACACCTTGGTTAATGGATGAAACGCTTCGATATGGACTATTTGCCACTGCCTTTATCGTTACGCTGAGCGTGTGTGGGATCGTGCTGCTGCAAAGTCAACAGCCAGGTCGAACCGTGAAAATTTGGAAAATGGCATTCGTTGGAAGTGTTGCGCTTTTGTTACTCAGTGCTGTTCCTTATGGGATGATGTGGGGGGAACGACTGGCTTGGAGTGAAAAGTTTGCACAATCGGCACGTATATTTGAACAAGTGAATGATTTCTATCCAGAGCAAATGATGAAACTTGAAGAAACAAATGTGCAGGTTACGAGACAAAATGACCGTGCGTTGAAGCTTGATGCGAGTTTGACAGGGACGTTTGCGAAAGAAGGTCATTCTGTTATTCCCTTTACGCTCGATGTTCCTTTTTATGTAGAGGATGTCAAGGTAAACGGGAAGTCTGTGAATTTTGAGCGTACGGGCCAATTTATACTCGTTACCAATAGTGAAGGTGTATGGAAAAAAGGGGAGCAAGCGACGATCTCGTTCCATTACATGATTGAGGGGGTTGTCCGATCCTATAGCGAAGGAAATGAAGTCATATCGCACTCGGCTGTGAAAGACGGGATGAATTTTAAGCATAAAGTTGCATGGTATCCTCTGATAAATCAATCTAGTTTGTATGGGAGTGATGGGTCTCTTCAACGTTCTTCAAGCGATCGTAGCTCGGCAAGACATCATATGAGGCTTACACTCGTAGGATTTGATGAATTTGTATACACGAATATTTCTGAGTTGCCTTCCTCTCAACAGAATAGTAACAATGATATTCAAGTTCGCCAATATGAAAGTATGAATGCTAGAGGCATTGACCTATGGAGCGGACCATTTCTAGAAGTAAATATTCCTCAAAGTGAGGTAACTTTACTTACAACGCCTAGTAACAAACAAGAGGCTGAAAGGTTTGCCAGTCGACTAGGAAAGGCGTTGGCGTACTATCGTCAGTGGCTTCCTGTCTACGAGCATATCGAGCAAATTATATACATGCAGCAAGAAGATCTAGCATCTGCTTCTTATACGGGAGAGGTAGTAGGTAATTCCTATTACATACGTCAGTCCAAGCATGGCAATTTGGACGATTATCAGTTGCCACTTGTGTTAGAGGGTATTTTGTTTGGAGAGCCGAGCAAATCGATGTCTTATTACAAGGTGGATTTATCAGAATCACTCGTCATGGAGCTCCGCCTTATGCTGCTGGAGATGTACCGAATGGAAGTAGACTCACAGATGAAATTCCCGATGAGAGAGCGACATCATACAGTTAAAAAGTTTACGACGGCCTATATGGAAGGGAAGTCAGAGCAGCTAAAGAAACTGCTGCGTTATTATTATGAGACGAATAATCGACTTTATATCGATATTCATGCTGTAGATGATTTTTATAACAAAGAACTTCCAGTGCCAGAAGGGTTATATCCAGTTATTACGGAGCAATCGTTTCACGAAAAATGGACGAAGGTAATGGGCCATGAGTAATAAATCGAATTGGATGTATGAGCTCAAACAGCTGTTGTCTTGGTGGTCGTTGCTGCTTATTTCAGAGATAGGATTGATAACTGTATTGCTACTGCTGCGCGATATCGAGCATAATCCACCAATGACATTCTATATGCATGAAGTTGGAGCAGTTCCGTTTGCTATAGCTGTATTCATTGTAATGACGTACAAAGAGTCGACACTGCCCATGTTGGAAATACGGGCAGTGTGGCCTGTGTCAATTGGGCGCATTTATTTAAGAAAAATAGTACTCGTGCTTGCTGGTGTGTTGTGCTATCAGACGATTTGGTATTCGATTTATGTGATTAAATATGATGCAGTCTTTATTCGATACTACCAAGGATTGGAAAGTGGGTTTGTTTATGGACCAGCATCCTGGTGGGCAGTCGTGTGGACTGCTTGGTCAACAATTATATTTTATCTTTCCCTTTTATTATTTTTTATGGCATGGACAAGACAGGCGTATATCGGCTGGTTGGCGGCATTTTTTTGGTGGATGATGGAAGTGCTGTCAACTGGAAGCATACTTGGAGAGTGGAGTACATTTATTTACACATGGAATCTGGACGTGCATGGAGTTGCTAATCGAATCGTTTATTTAGTGAGTGCGATCTTGTTATTTGCAGTAGCGATCTGGCTCTTCGAGAGAAGAGAGCGGTGGTGCAACTCCGTCGGTGAGGATCAGGGCTAACCATTAAATAATAGAGTTAGGGGGAGTGGGAGTGACTGATGAGCAGTTGATAGAAGCAATGGCGGATGGGGATGAAGCGGCATTTGAGGCGATTGTCCGTCGCTATCATGCTCCGATCGTTATCTATGCGGAACGAATGCTGCATGACCGTAAGCGGGCGGAAGATATTGCACAAGAGACATTTTTGCGACTCATTAAGCAGTTGCAGCAAGAAAGGCTGCCTGCGTTAGTAAAGCCTTGGTTATATCGGGTAGCAGGCAATTTATGTCGAGATTTCTTCCGTCGTGCTGAGGTCAATCAGGTGACAATAGTTGATTGTATGGATGAGGTGGAGCATGAGCTTCTAGGTAGAGAGCAAGCGGCTTCATCTACCATCGTACAACTAGTTGAGCGGCAAGAAACGCGTAAAGAGTTGATTGCTGTGCTTGATCAGTTAACACCGCTTCAACGTCAAGTTGTCATATTAAGGTTCTATCATGATTTTAAGCTTGAGGAAATTGCGATTACGATGGAGTTGGGGCTCAGTGCAGTCAAATCTCACTTATATGGTGCCCTACGGAGTTTGAAGAAGAAGTTAATTGAAAATAAACAGAGTGTACTAAAGGAAGTAATGCCTATGGAATACGCTGTCTCGTCACTTTCTTACAAGAGAAATCAAAAGGAGGGGAGTCGTAATGGAAAATAATCATGGCACGAATGAAAATGCGAAGAATACGAATACAGTGATTGAAAAGCAACTAGAGCAGGAACTTACTCCATTTTTACAATCCTATGTAGCGTCTCCCCCTAAGCAGGAAGAGACGGATCGTCTCATTGCCGCATTGCGACCTCATTTTAAAATGGCTTTACAGCGTGATTCGGAAGACGTTATTTTGTCAGCAAACAATAATGATGACCTATTTGCAAATTTGCAGCCCACAACGACCAAACGATTATCATTATTACACTTGTTGCGTTTACAATGCTATGTCTATCACACCAAATTTTTTATCGCGACTGCCGCAATGTTTATCTTGTTACTATTCGTAGCTGGTAGTAATGAAATAAGAGCGAGTTGGCTATGGGAGTTGTTTCCGTGGACAATCCCTGCTTATATGGGAGCAGGGCTATTATATTCATTTCGATCTTCAAACGACGGGATGCGAAAGCTGGAAATGGTAACGCCATATCCACCACAGCTGCAATTTATGGTTCGATTGTTTCTAATGTATGCTATCAGTCTTGTGCTTGGGCTCGGGGGATCTTTGTCAGCTTATTTGTCAGGTGAGCAATTATCGTTAATGCTGTTCATACTGAACTGGCTCGCTCCTGCAACACTTGTTATGGGTATGCTCATCGCGATTCAATATCGAAAAGGGATGCAGTCTGCTTATCGTTGGTCGGGCAGTGCTTGGTTACTGTATATGCTTATGAATGAACTATCAATTATGAAGGTGAATACTACCTTGCATCTCTTGCAAAATGGGATAGCACTTACGATTGGCATTATACTAGCAGTTGGCAGCGTCGCGAAAATTATTCGTACAGGCGGATATGGTCGAAAGGTGACTTCATTATGATTACGGTTCGTGGGTTGAAAAAGAAAATAAGCAAAGACTTTCATCTTGAGATTGGCGAATTACACATTAGGCAAGGATTATGTGTAATTAGTGGAGCTAGCGGCTCTGGGAAATCAACTTTCCTGGAGCTAGTCGCCAGTGCATCTGATCCTGATGAGGGAGAGTTATTATGGAATGGTATCCCGTATAAGCAGCATCTTGGTGTACTGCGGAGCCAAATTGGCTATGTACCTAGTGAGGTAATTGCATATGAAGAGATGACAACGGAGCAGTTGCTTCGTTATATGGCAGGGCTTAAGGGGAACCTATCTACACAATCTATCGAATCTGTGCTTACATTATTCCGTTTAGTTGATATAAGAAGGCGTAGAATGAATAGCTTATCCGTAGGCATACAGCGGCGGATTATTTTGGCGCAGGCTTTTTTAGGTGCGCCTTCTATTATGGTTATGGATGAACCATTGAAACATGTCGATCCATTTGAGGCGGAGCGTTTGAGAACGTTGTTTGCACTATATGCACGTAGAAATACGATGATTATTGCAGATGATGATCCTAACGCTTGGATCACAAACCAGCATTTAACAATGGAATCTGGTAAGTTGTATGATAATACCACTTATTAAAATCTCGCAACTTTTTGCATTATTTCACGTCTAATCTTACGTCTGTATCATTGAAATTGTTCTCATAAGTTCAAAGAGACAGAACAACATGAAAGGATGTAGAGGTGAAGATGCAGCGAGAAAGAAAGTTATGTGTAAGTTTGTTCTTAGTTATGGTCATATGTTTAGTCTTTCCTAGCTGGACTCAAGCACAAGCAGCACCGAGTTTGTATTTGAATGGGAGTTCCTTACATACGACGGAATCGATTCAAATCACTCAAGGCGTGGTAATGGTACCTATTCGAATTGTATCAGAAGAATTGGGTTACCGTGTCAAATGGGAAGGTGGTAAGGAGCAGAAGGTACGTATCTCTGACAACTACAAAGATATTACATTGGAAGTAGGTCATAAGAAGGGATATGTAAATGGTCAAGTGATTGACCTTGCTGTAGCTCCTAAGGTTGTAAATGGGACAACCCTAGTTCCTCTTCGATTTATTGGTGAAACATTCGGATTAGTAGTAGATTGGGATCATGCAACGAAGTCTGTCTATTTGTTCACACCTGATGGAAGTGGAAATGAAGTACCTGAGCCGCCTATAAGTCCAGGCGAAGACGGAAATACGAACGGTAAGCCATCTACTGATGATACTGAAGTCATTGATATGAATTTCTATGAGAACACGTTACATGTTGCTCTGGATCGAGAAGTTACACCTAAGATTATGACGATGAGTAATCCAGAGCGCATCGTTATAGACTTTCCTAAAACAAACTTTTCAGCACAGTTTAGAGAGCGGTTTGGGTTCGAGGAGCATATGGGCCAAGGCACATTCGCGGTTACTGATTATCCAGACGTGAAGCAAATTCGATACTCGCTCTTTAGTAATTCTCCGAACACGGTGCGTTTTGTTATTGATGGGACGCAAGCTCTCAGTTATCGTGTGAGTACATCCACTGAAGGATTGGTATCGATAACTGTTGAACAGGGTACAGGACAAGGTAATAACAACGGTGGTTCTAATAACGGCAATGGCTCAAACGGTGGCGATGGAGGTACTGTCAAACCGCCAGTTGATCCTTCGAAACCATCACGTCCTGACGGCAAATATGTAGTCGTACTTGATGCAGGACACGGTGCGCATGATTCGGGTGCTGTGAGTGTCAAGAAACGTTACGAGAAGGATTTTAACTTGCAAATGGCGAAGAAGACAGCAGAGATTCTTCGTAAGGACAGTCGATTCCATGTGGTAATGACACGTGAAGATGATAGGTTCCTAGAGCTTAAGGATCGTGTTAAGATTGCAAATGACCTGAATGCTGATTTGTTCATTTCAGTCCATGGCAACAGTATTGCTGTTCCAAGTGTAAATGGTGTCGAGACGTATTATTATCGCCAAGACAGCAAAGCACTGGCTGATGTGCTGCATAAGTACATTATGAAGGGAACGGATATGCGTGATCGAGGCGTGAAGAAAGGGAATTTCCACGTTATTCGAAATACGAAGATGCCTGCTGTATTATTGGAACTTGGTTTCCTAACAAATGTAAGCGATGAGCAAAAGATGTTCAGCGCGGAATTCCAGAACAAAGTGGCAGGACAAATTGTTAACGGAATTAAAGATTACCTGAATGTAAAATAATTCATCTTAATAATTTTGCAACCTGAACATATGTTAGATCGTTTAATATGGTATATAAGGGAGGTCATGTTACATGAAACGTAGGAACTGGATGATTCTAGCGACGCTTGTGCTCGCCATGAGTATCGTATCTGCATGCGGCGATAAGTCTACTTCACCTGCTCCGGTAGAACCGCCAACGACGACCGGTCAGAATCCTGCACCAACAACTGGTGAGCAGACTCCTGGGCAGCCTGAGCAGAAACCAGAAGAAACACCAAAACCAGAGAAAAAAGAACAGACGATTAAAGTGTATATTTCTGACGATCAATTGATGGAACTGAAATCATACGATAAAACGTTCACTTATACGACTGACAAGGAAAGATTCGATGCTGTGCTTGCGGCATTGCAAAAGACGGACGTGCCTAATACGTACGCATTGTGGGAACAAATTCAGTTTAAGTCTCACAAGTTCGATAATGGTACGCTGACAATCGATATTCACATTCCTGAAGGAGCAAACCTTGGTTCTGGCGGAGAGCAATTCGCGCTTAATGCACTGACACAAACGTTGTTCCAATTTGAAGATGTGAAAGCCATTGATATTTTAATAGATGGCCAAGCAACGGAGAGTTTGATGGGGCATGTGACATTGGAACATCCTATCAAGCGACCATAGTAATGATGTTTAACGGATAGTTAAATATGTATGACAATCGACAACAGGGGCAGGAGATGCCCCTGTTGTTGTCGAATAGGTACATATTTGAAAGAACAGATGATAATTGGGATATTAAGGAGATGCGTCATGGTAAATCAAACTCGTAAGCCAATCCGTATTGCTACAAGTGCGATACTGGCTTTATCGTTAACGATGTCAACGGTTCCTGCGGCATTGGCTGCTGAGGCTACCTCAACTGCAACTAAAGCAAATACGACGGGATTCAGTCCTATGTTTTCAGATCTGAAATCTGGACATTGGGGCGAAGCTCATATACATAAACTAGCAGCACTTGGTATTTTGAAAGGGTATAATGGAAAGTTCCGTCCTGATGATCCTGTTACGCAACAAGAAGCAATTACGATCGCACTTCAATATATGAATGTGAAGAGTGAGCTTCCAAATGCTGATGAGGTTGTGTTGCCTGAAGGTATTAAAGTGGGTAATCATTTCAAGCCATATGCAGCATTGGCAATCCAGAAGGGATTGATCAATAAGACCGAGGAAGTAGCAGCGCTTGACCCTAAAGCAAAAGGAACCTGGGGTGAGCAGAAAGCTACGCGTGAATGGGTAACTAAAATTCTTGTTCGAGCTATGGGAAAAGATTCTGATGCACAAGAAGCAATGAAACAAGCAACGACATTTGCAGACAACGATAATATTTCTGCTCATGCGCTGGGTTATGTGAATGTGGCTACACATTTAAAGCTTGCGACAGGCATGGACAAAAACCGCTTCCTACCGAAAGAAACAGTAACTCGGGCTCAAATCGCTTCATTCTTCAGCCGTGGCGAGAGTGTGCTTGATATACAATACGCGAATGAGTACCATGGCATTTCTGGTGGCATTTCGGATAACTCGATTCGTTTGTTTAATCAGGACAACCAATGGGTTAACTATCGTGTAGATGCGAAAACAGTATATTACAGTAATGCTAAGCCTATTGCTCCTAAAGATATTCCTGCTTATACAAAAGTACGTGTTATAGGAGAAGCTAACAATGCGGCTTATGTAGAATTGATAGATGCAGCACCTCAAGTGGAGAATGTACAAGCTACGTTGAAATATGTAGTTCCATCTGAGAACAAGCTCTATCTCAAAGTAGCGGGCAGCGAAGACTTGCAACAAGTGAAGTATGAGCAAAATACAATCTTGAAAGATGCAAGCGGAAATACAATTACAGTAGACAAGCTAACAGCGGATTCGGAATTGACGATTATGCGTGAGACATTCTCGGAAGATCGCCGCGTGCTTGAAATTCAGGTCAAGTCAGGCCCTGTCAATAAGTCTGGCAAAGGTACTATTACTGAAATTAACAAAACGACTCGCAATGTGACGGTTAAACTTGATAATGGTGCAAGCGAGACGTTCCGAGTAGATGAGCAGGCTGTCGTTAGTTATGCGAATCAGCTATTTAAGTTTGAAGATTTGAAAGTAAACGATCCGATTACGTTTACAGTTAAAAATAGTGTCATTACTGGAATTACGTTAAACAGCTCTCCTTCCTATACGATTGACGGTAAGATTCAAGCGTTGGGACCTGCTAAGACGAGTATCACCATTTTGAAAGACGACAACCGACTGGAAGCGAAAATGATTGCTCGAAATGTTGAAGTTGTCATTAATGGTATGAAACATACTAGTGTGGATAACTTGCTTGCTGGAGAATACGGAGACCGTGTCAAGTTAACGATCGATGGAGAAGATAAGGTTACACGCATTGAAGTACTTAGCCGAAAAGTAGAGACACTTATTGGTGCTCAAGTCGAATACTATAATGCAGAGAAAAAATTGTTGACGGTCATCGCTGATAATATCGGTGTTAAGAGCTTCTATTTAACGGACGATACGAAATATGAGTTGGATGGCAATAGCATTATCGGCGCTGCTGTTATCCCGATGCTGAATGGCAAACGCAAAGTAAACATTCAGTTTACTGGGGACAAAGTACTTCTTGTGTCATTTGCACATAAATACGAAGGTACGATTGTCAATGTCAGCACCTCTTCCCGTACGATTACGTTAAAGCTTGCAAATGAGCAAATCATTACGCTTCCTTACTCAACTAACTTCTTCGTTGTTGATGTATACGGGAAAAGCAGTGCGACACTTGCTGACGTCAAACCTGGCAATGAAGTGACAGTGGTCTTGTCCCAAGATCAGGCAAGTGCGATGTCTATGTCTGTGCGCACAAACAAACAGTTTGAAATTGCAGGAGTGAATTCGTCCAACGGGCGCGTGACACTTAGGGATACAAGTCGCCAAGTTGAGGATCATTCTGTATTGTCGGTTCCTGTGTACGGATTTAACAATGAAAAGCTTTCCGTATCTGACTTGCGCACAGATGACGTTGTCAATGCGGTGTTCAATGGACGCAGCTTAGTAGAATTGCGCAAAGTAGCAGTAAATACGGGACGTATTGAAGCGGTTGACGCAAGCGCAGGTATCGTTACAATTAAAGATTACAAAGGTCAGACGTCTACGCATCCGATTAATAATGGTGTGACCGTTATTGCAGCAAATGGTACAACTTCGAATAGTGCAGCAGCGCTGCAAGTAGGAGAGCGTATAGAAATTCGTAAAGATGCAAACAATGCAACCGTATTGAAAGTAATGGCTGGTGAGAAGCATAACTTCTGGAAATATGATGCGAATACGAAGGAATTGTTCGTACAACGTACTAGTGTGAGTGGCTCGCAGCCTCGCCTCATCGTATTGCCAGAAGCGCTTGTTCATAGTAAAGGTCAGACGCTCAATTGGTCTTCCTTCAAAAACGGTGATAGTATTACGGTTTATCTAATGAATGGCAAAGTCGTTGAAGTGGAGAAACACTAGTTTAACGGATGAAAGAGCTTGGTCATTATAGACCAAGCTCTTTTGAATTTTTATTGACGTTATACGACATTTACTAGCCATAATAGCTTGTAGCATGGTATAATATATTCTTGGGTAAGAAAAGAAGAGAGGGATTTAAATGGCAACAAGCGCACGTGTGCGCCGCATATTGGATACGCTTGGGGAGATGTTCCCAGATGCGCATTGTGAATTACATCATTCCAATCCATTTGAGTTGACGATTGCGGTTTTGCTATCTGCGCAATGTACCGATGAGATGGTCAACAAGGTCACGGCTGATTTGTTCCGCAAATACAAGCGACCAGAAGACTATATTGCAGTGCCTCTAGATGAATTGGAACAGGATATTCGACGAATTGGACTATTTCGAAATAAAGCGAAGAACATTCAGAAACTGTCCCATATATTACTAGAGAGTTATGATGGTGAAGTTCCGCGTCAGCACGAACAATTAACAACATTGCCAGGAGTAGGGCGTAAGACTGCGAATGTCGTAGTCTCAAATGCTTTCGGTGTGCCTGCGATTGCAGTTGACACACATGTTGAGCGTGTATCTAAGCGCTTAGGCCTTGCTAATGATGAAGATAGTGTGTTGGAAGTTGAAAAGAAACTTATGCGCAAAATCCCGAAGCAGGAATGGACGGATACGCATCATAGACTTATTTTTTTTGGAAGATATCACTGCAAAGCTCAGTCCCCGCGCTGCGAAGTTTGTCCGTTGCTAGAGATATGTAAATTTGGCAAAAGGCGTATGAAAGCAGCTAAATGAAGGAAGAATGGATAATATACTATTTACACGGATAGGTGGCGATCGAAATGAAGTGCATCTCAGTATATACGGATAGCTTCGAACAATTCTCAGATATATACTTGAAGTTGCTGGAACAACCTGTCCAAGACGATGAGGAAATCGAAGTGGACGGCGTAACGGTGTATGGAGCAGGCAGTGTGCCTGAACAATATGTGGATCGGATGAAGCAGAAAAATAATGTTGTTGTTATGCGCGACAAGAATCAAGGCATTATTATTCTACAGCATGCCAAGCAGTTTGAAATTCTTCTCCCTGAAGAACAAAATATGGTACACTAATAACCGAGTTTGTAGGCAAAATGAGGAAGCCGAGCATTCTCGGTTTTTTCATGCAAAAAATCGATTTACCATGTCTTGCTAAAAGGCGTGGAGCTTATAGATGGGGGAATGGGTATTGTGCATAATAGGGATCGCATCTCAGAAACGCTTCAATCCGTAACACATTCAGGTACAGATTCAATAAGCTTCGATAAACAATTGGAGGCTTTAGCTGCTCGATTAGAGACTGCTGGAAATGCTGGCGCATCAACGAAAATGAAAGAAGTAGCCGTTAAATGGCGTGAGCAATCTTTATACATTGCGATGTGTGGGCACTTTTCTGCAGGTAAGTCCACCGTCATCAACCGGTTAAGCGGTCGAGCATTGCTTCCATCTAGTCCGATACCAACTAGTGCCAATATTGTTGAAGTCCGGTATGGAACAAGTCGTGCTGAAATATATCGTCATAATTCTACAGGTGGAACTACTGCTGAGCAAATTCCTTTGTCTGAGCTGCAAGCCGCTTGCCGCGATGGAGAGCAGATTGAGCGAATCGTTCTGTTTGAAGAGGTAGAATGGCTTCGGGATGGAGCTGTGTTGCTTGATACACCAGGTGTTGACTCTACGGACGATGCTCACCGAGCTGCAACCGAATCAGCGCTGCATCTGGCTGACGTTGTCGTTTATGTAACGGACTATAATCATGTGCAGTCTGAGCTGAATTTTACTTTTGCTAAAAAGGTTGCTGACGCAGGCAAGCCACTCATTTGGATTGTGAACCAAATTGATAAACATCGTGAACAAGAATTGTCGTTTCAAAGTTATCGTGATAGCGTTGAGGCTGCTTTGGAAGCGTGGAATATTGCGCCAGCAGCTATTTATTACGTATCGATGCGCCAGCCTGAGCATCCATGCAATGAGTGGATGGCTGCGCAAACGGCACTCCGTTTGTTGGTAGAACATAGAGCACCATTTGTGCAAGTTGGAGCGATCAGAGCTTCGCAGGAGATTGTGAAAGAATATGAGGCTTGGGCTACTGAGCCGATAGCAGAAGAACGTGAGCAATGGGAAGAGCAAGTCGGCGGCAAGGAAGCGGTACAGGCGCTGCAAGGGGAGTATGACGCTGCAGCATCTCAATTGGAGCTGTTGCGTGGTCAGATCACGAATCAGCAAAATGAGTGGATGCAAGCGCTGATGCGGCTCCTACGCGACGCGAACTTAACACCTGCCGTGCTTCGTGATGCAGCACAGCAATATTTGGACAGTCGCAAACCTGGTTTCAAAGTCGGACTCCTCTTTACGTCAGGAAAAACAGAGGCGGAACGCGAACGTCGACTAGACCAGCTCACCGCAAAATGGAATGAAGAATTACGTGCCCATGTGTATGCACATTTGCTTTCTATGTATCGTGCGCTTGCTCGTACAGCTGGTGCTGATGATCGACAATCGGTACAAGCGCTGGAGGATGAGCTGCCGTATTTTACAAGTGATATGCTGAAGCAGCATGTACAGGAGTCCTCAGCAGGCAGCGGCGAGTACACGATGAATTATTGTCAATCCCGTGCTGAAGAAATGAAGGCAGCAGTGCGGCGCACGGTGCTCGCAGGCTCTGATAAATTATTTGAACAAATGAGCACAAGAGATGCGGAATTCATTCATCAGCAAGAAAATCAATTCGAACAGTTAAAACAGCAGCTAGCTGCATTGCATCAATTGGAAGCGCGTCTAAACGAAGTTAAGCAAACAGTGAGTCAATTGCAATCACAGCTGAATGTTGACCGTAACGATAGGAATGGAAAAGATGATTTGCAGTCACTTCAGCACGTTATTCATTCGGTTAGAGAGCAAGCCAGTAGGCGGAATGAGCTTAATGAGCAGTATATTGAGCATAGTGTAGAACATGCGTTAGAGCAGCGAGCAAATGCAGATGAAATGTATATTACTTCTGTTAGCACGGGGGTTGAAGCGCTGTCTAAAGGCACAGAAGGGCAAGTAGATACCACAGCCTCAGTACTGGAACCAGCTAATGTACGGAGCGGCATTGCTGCTGCCGTAGAAGCGCTGCGCTCAACTTCACAGCAATTGGAGCGTATCGACTCGATGAATGCGCTTGCTGCTGACTATCGTAACAAGGCAGAGCGGCTCGCAAATAACCGTTTTACTGTTGCGTTGTTTGGCGCATTTAGTGCGGGGAAATCATCGTTTGCTAACGCGCTAATTGGTGCGAATGCGCTGCCTGTTTCTCCTAATCCAACGACAGCTGCCATTAATACGATCACGGCACCAACGGCAGAACGGCCTCATGGTACTGCCTTGATTCGATTAAAGAGCGAGCAGCGACTATTAGAAGATATGCGCTATGCTTTGGTACAAATGGGCGATGCTAACGCAGTTCGTTACTCGTTAGAAGAAGCGCTAGCTTCATTATCGCGTTGGAATCCTGATAAGCTGCATCCTTCTGGACGCCCGCATTATAGCTTTATTCAAGCGATATCGACAGGCTATGCTCATGTCAAAGAACATATAGGTAAAGAAATACTTGTTGAGGAAGCGGAATATCGTTCCTATGTAGCAGATGAATCTCGTTCTGCTTTTGTTGAACATATTGAATACATGTATGACTGTGAATGGACACGACAAGGCTTTGTATTCGTAGATACGCCTGGTGCGGATTCTATTAATGCAAGGCATACCGGAGTAGCTTTTGAGTATATCAAAAATGCAGATATGATTTTATTTGTAACGTATTATAACCATGCTTTCTCTCAAGCAGATCGACAGTTCCTCACTCAGCTTGGTCGAGTGAAAGATGCATTCGAGATGGATAAGATGTTCTTTATCGTCAATGCAGCAGATCTCGCTGCAAGTAAGGACGAGTTAGAAAGTGTTATGAGCTATGTTGAAGGTAGGTTACTGGAGTTTGGTATTCGTTCCCCGAGATTGAATGCGGTGTCCAGTTTGCGTGCGTTAGAGGGTAAGTTGGCAGATGATAAAGCGCAGATCCGTGCTGCTGGTTTTGAAGCGTTTGAAGAACGGTTTATGTCATTCGCTGTGAATGAACTCGCTGCAATGAGTATGGAGCGAGCTTATGCTGACATCCAGCGTGCACATGGGCAACTGCAAGCATTAGAGCGGGCGATATTATCTAATGCTGCGGATCGTGAACAGCAGCAGCAACAACTTGATCAATCTTGGTCTGAGGTTGAACATCAATTGAGCAAGCTTGCCCAAACAGATGAGAGCCGTGCAATGACTCAAGAATGTGAAGAATTATTGTATCACGTTCGTCAGCGTATCCAATATCGTTTTAATGATGGATTTGCCTATGCGTTCAATCCGGCATCGTTGCGGGCTGATCAATCTGACCTTGATCTAGCATTGCGACTTGCATTCCAAGATTGGAGACGGCATCTGGAAGTAGAGCTGACAAATGAAGTATTGGCTACCAGCCTACGCCTAGAACAGCATGCGAAGCGGCTTATCGTTCAGCATATGGGAGATACTTCTTCCTTTATGATGGCTAGGTTCGAAGGTTATGTTTACGAGTGGCCGTCATTGGAATCTTGGGCTACACCTCATGTGGAAGCAAAGCTCCCTCAACTCCAGATGGAAGTCAAAGAGCTGCGTAAATGGTATAAGAACGCGAAGCATTTCTTTGAAGCAGGCGGGCGTGATAGCTTGAAGCAGCATTTGGAAGTGATGTGTACGGAGGCAATGAAGATCGAGGTGCACAACATGCAGCAGATGCTCATTTCACATATAACGACTTGCTTCCACAATGAAATGAGTCAACTAGAAAATGAAGCGCGTGAAGTATGGCTTGCGCATGTTAATCGACTGAGATCGGTTACGTCTGATACAATCTCGATTGAAGTGCTTCAAGATGCAATCCAGCAAGTGAATCTCCAGCGAGAAATAAGCTTATAAAAATATCTTTTTTGTCATTCTTATATTTATTTGATATGAATGGCGTGAGTTGCTGCCCCGATCTATCGGGGCAGTTTGTGCATAACGAAGGAATATGGATATTATCTGAGAAAATACAATGAATTAAAAGAAATATATGGGTATATATATGCAAAATCTCTCAATTTCGCATATTCCGCTTGAATATGAGATAATGCGCGTTTTGATGTTGCTACAAGCTGGTGTTAAACTCCGATAATACATAACATAGAGAGTAGGAGGAGGGAGGTTGCCATGAATATTTTTGGTCAATTACGTCCGTACTATTGGTCACAAAGGAAAATGATGCTGGGCTCATTGTTATGCTTAGTTGTAGCAACAGCGCTTGGTCTTGTTTATCCTAACTTGCTGCGCATCCTTATTGATGATGTCATTGGCAAAGAACAGTTTCATTGGGTACCTTGGCTGGCGGGAGCTGTAGTTCTCGTCGTGTTGTTGAAAGGTTCGATGCAGTTCCTGCACGGATTCCTAGGAGGAAGAGTAGCCAATCATGTTGCCTATGAGATGCGAAATGCTTCTTACGACAAGCTGCAAACGTTATCTTATCGATACTATGACAAAGCACGTACCGGTGATTTGATGTCGAGGCTTACAGCTGATCTGGAAGGAATACGATTGTTTATTGGATTCGGCTTTGCGCAATTATTGAATTTGTTCTTAATGGTCGTATTAGGATCAGCAATGATGCTGTCGCTCAATTGGAAGCTTACGCTAATTACGATGGTGACAATGCCGATACTCGTGTTCACGGTGTCCAAATTCCAAGCGGCCATACATCCTGCCTTCCAAGAGATGCGGCAAACATTCAGTGAACTAAATACAGCTGCTCAGGAAAACATAACTGGTATGCGTACGGTAAAATCATTCGCGCGCGAAAAACACGAAGTGGATAAATTCTCAAGCCGCAATGAGGCTTACAAAAACAATCAGCTTCGCGCAGCCAACTTGTGGGGCGGATATTTTCCGGTCATGGAGCTTCTATCTTTATTATGTGTGGTTCTGCTGCTTACTGTAGGTGGCACGATGGTAATCAAGAAACAGTTGTCGCTCGGGGAACTAGTCGCATTTTTCAGTATGATATGGTATATCATTGGTCCGATGTGGGGGATTGGGTTTCATATTAACAACTATACACAAGCAAAATCCTCTGGTGAGCGTATTTTGGAATTGTTAGATTCACATATCGACATCAAGAATAGTGATTCTCCTTATGTGTTAGATGATAATAAGGTTCAAGGTCATGTCCAGTTCCGTGATGTTTCTTTCAACTATGAAGAAGATGCAGTGGCAGTGAGCCAGATTGACTTTGATGCTACCCCGGGTAAAGTAATTGGCTTGATGGGAGGCACGGGGGCTGGTAAGTCTACCATTATTCAGCTGCTTATGCGAGCTTATGATGTGAATGAAGGAGCTGTAACGCTGGATGGGAGAAACATCAAGGATATTGAAATTACGAGTTTGCGCAGTCAGATCGCTATCGTATTTCAAGAGACGTTCTTGTTCTCATCAACGATACGAAACAACATCGCATACGGCCGTAATGATGTGAGCATGGATGAAATTATTCGCGTTGCGAAGTTGGCCCAAGCGCATGATTTTATTATGGAGCTTCCATTAGGCTATGATACGTTAGTAGGGGAACGCGGACTTGGGTTGTCAGGTGGTCAAAAGCAGCGTATTGCGATAGCGCGTGCATTGTTGTGTGACCCTAAAGTATTAGTGCTGGATGATGCCACAAGTGCTGTAGATATGGAAACAGAGCATTCGATTCAAGCCGGGTTCCAAGAAGTGATGAAAGGGCGTACTGTATTTATTATTGCCCATCGTATTTCTTCTTTGCGACATGCCGATGAGATTCTCATATTAGATAAAGGAAAGATTGTTCAGCGTGGAACGCATGAGGAACTTATTCAACAGCCAGGCATGTATAAAGATACGTACCAAATTCAATATGCAGATTATTTGAACCTTGCCAAACAAGGGGTTTATAGTGAGGTGAGCTCATGAGGACCACAACAGCTGCATCTACTTCGCAGCATGAGTCAGAAGCGATTGCACGTGAAGCCCAGAAAAATCCTTCGCGATTTGTATATCCAGATGATGAACTTATTGAGAAGCCGTTCAACTGGGCTCAAATGCGCAGGCTGTTCGCTTATATGCGACCGTACAAGCGTCAGCTACTTCCTGCACTAATTGTACTTATTATCGTAGATACACTGACAAAGCTGTCCATTCCGTTTCTCATTAGTTATGCGATTGATTCAGCTATTGCTCCGTCAAATGGCATGGATCCGTCTCTTAGAATGCTGTATATCGTGGCTGGTACCGTACTTGGCTTGTACATTGTTCAATGGGCTGCAAATACATATCGCATTAAGTTTATGAGTATGATTGGTCAACGCATTATTTATGATTTACGTGCTGATTTGTTCAAGCATATACAGACGCTGTCTTTCCGTTTCTATGATAAGCGTCCTGCAGGTTCCGTCCTTGTACGTATTACGAATGATGTGAACTCCTTGCAAGATTTATTTACCAATGGGGCTATAAACGTTCTCGTTGATTTGCTCCAATTGGCGGGGATCGTCATTATATTAATGTTTTTAAATGTTAAACTAGCGATCGCGGTTATGATTACTGTGCCGATTATGTTCGTTGTTTCTACACGATTGCGCCGTCATATTCGCATGGCTTGGCAAGATGTTCGCATTAAGCAATCTCGCATTAATTCTCATTTAAATGAAGCGATTCAAGGGATGCGAGTAACACAAGCTTATGCGCAAGAACAAGAGAACATGAAGTTTTTTGATAAAATGAACCGTATCAATAAAGCTTCCTTTGACCGTGCTTCTATGATGAATCAAACGTTCAGCCCGATTATCGAGGTTACGAGCGCAATTGGTGGATTTATCTTATTCTGGTATGGGTCGCACTTGATTCAAGTTGGAGCTATCACGGTTGGAATATTGTTCGCATTCGCGCAATATGTAGGGAACTTCTGGGAGCCAATTAATCGTCTCGGCACGATGTATTCCCAAATGTTAATTGCTATGGCTTCTTCAGAGCGCATATTTGAGTTTATGGACGAGAAGCCAAATGTGGATGAGAATAAAGAATCAAAGCAGCTCCCAGTTGTAAAAGGAGATATTCAGCTCGACAACGTTGTGTTCGAATATGAAGCTGGTCGTCCTGCAATTCGAAATATCTCCTTCGATGTGGAGGCAGGGCAGTCCATTGCACTGGTTGGTCATACAGGATCAGGTAAAACGACGATTATTAGTTTGATTAGTCGTTTCTACGATCCGACAGAGGGACGTGTGCTTGTAGATGGTCACGATATACGTGAAGTACAATTGAACAGCTTGCGGACGCAAATTGGTATCGTTATGCAAGATACGTTCATATTTTCGGGTACTATTCGTGATAACATCCGCTTCGGTCGATTAGATGCAACAGATGAGGAAGTGGAAGCAGCTGCAAGGTCTGTTCATGCACATGAGTTTATTGAGAAATTGCCAATGGGTTATGATACAGAGGTGCAAGAGCGGGGAAGTGCCCTTTCTATGGGACAGCGGCAGTTGTTGTCATTCGCTAGAGCACTGCTTGCAGATCCGAGAATTCTTATTTTGGATGAGGCGACAGCAAGTATTGATACCGATACGGAAATTAAAATTCAACATGCGTTGAAGACATTGCTTAAAGGGCGTACTTCCTTTATCATTGCGCATCGATTATCAACCATTCGAGATTGTGACCGCATTATTGTACTGAATCAAGGTGTTATTCAAGAACAAGGCTCGCATGATCAATTGATGGATAAACAAGGAACTTATTATGGTTTGGTAGCTGCCCAATTCAAGTACATGTGATCAAGTGAGTCTAGTGTGTGTACTACTATTGCATGATTCTATCTTCTAACCAATAAGAAGCTGTCCTACACCAAGTCGGTGAGGGGCAGCTTCTTTTACGTACAGGTATTAATTACATCGAACTATGCTGTGGACTTTGGTGTGATTGCGATCATGCCTCGGTTTATCGTAAATGAAATTGCTGTAGGTGTAATGGGTGTCTGTGATGTCCCTATAGTAGGGATTATTGTATACTCTCCATCTGGTAAATGAACCTTGTTGTTATTTTTTATGACCGTTCCGTTCCAATTACGTACTTCGTAGTGCCCACGCTTCGTAATTCCTGCTCGCTCTTGGATAGTTCCCATGTCACCGTACACTGCATGTTGAACACTTAATTTCAAATGTTGGATAGATTCGCGCACACTATACTCAATATTCGCTGTCTGCTGATTCGTGCTCCATACATTAGGTGTCATTTTCAGAGAAAATATGGGTGGCAATGTATATTCCTCTCCAATAAATACACTGAAAGGGACTCGTAAGGTGTGCCCACTTGTTACTTCCGTTAGAATAATGTGTCCAAAGCTACTTCCCTCCGTTCCATTTGAGGGTACTTGTAATTGAATAGAAATGTCAGCTTGTTCTCCAGCGCGCAGTGGGACGAGGGTATCGTAAGTTGCACCATTAACTGAAATGGTGCCAGCTGATTGATTTGTCTGCTGTTTAGAAGCCTCTCTGTAATGTTGATCGGCTATGTTGGTTATTTTATGGTTGGGCCCATCGAACTGGATAGATATGTTATACATTTGGTCTTTATCTACGATATCTTTAAGTATCAGTTCACGCTGAATGTTAGCACCAGGCATAACTTGTCCAAAAGAAAGGCTGCCTGTGTAATAGTCATCCGGTTGAGCGTTATTCGTAACATTGGTCGTAGCTTGTATGAGTGCAATTGCTTCAGCTTCCAGTATCGTTGGGATGGACAATCGACCTGCTCCTTGGTCGTGGATCTTGTGTGTTTTGCCAGCTGCATCTGTAAGTGGTACTGCATTGTTCATAAGTATTGATTTGATTTCTCCTGGTTCAAAATAACTACCTTCCATTTCTGCTTTGTTCAAAAGTAACGCGGCGGTACCAGCGACATGCGGAGCAGCCATACTCGTACCATTTGTTTCTTTATAGGCATTGGAGTAATCACCATCCCATGAAGGGACCGTAGAACGAATCTTTGTACCAGGAGCTACAAGATCGGGTTTAATCTCGTAGTCTGGCAAAGATGGCCCACGTGAGCTAAATGGTGCAATTTGCTGCTGATTGATATTTGTACTCGTGGAAGCTCCAACAGCAATGGCCTGATGTGCACCAGTAGGGTGGGTGACGCTATATTCACTAGGCCCTCGATTGCCATTTGAGGTTACAGCTATAATTCCTGACATGGCAGCGTTATTTAAAGCCACTGTGTCCGCTGTGTACTGTGAATTGCTCTCACCGCTTAATGATAGATTAATGATATCCATATCGTCTTGTACTGCTTGTTCAATCGCAGCTACGATGTGTTCGGTTGTACCTTTTTTATACGGGCCAAGTACGCGATAAGCGTAAAGTTCCGCTTCAGGTGCGACGCCACGAACTGAGCCGTACGGATCAGTTGGGGTACTAGGATTACCACGGCCTACCAATACACCAGCTACAAATGTCCCATGCACCGTCGCATATTTAGCATTTTCCTCAGCTGTGAGGTCAGGTTTAGGTTGTGTCTCCATCGGATCGTTATCGTTATCTACGAAGTCGTAACCTCCTCGATAGGCCTTGGCCAAGCTTGGATGGCGATAATCGACGCCAGAATCAATAACACCAACTCGTATTCCTTTTCCTTTGAAACCTAGATTCCAAAGTGCTGACACCCCGATAATATCAAGGCTAATCGTTGTATTCGAAGTAGTATGCTGCAAGCTAGCTTCTGCATCGGCGTAGGTTAAAGGCGCTTCGTGAAAGACTTGATTGGGATAAATAGCTTTCACATGAGGCAGCTGCAATAATTGATCCACCTCATGTTGTGGAAGTTGAATCGATACGCCATTAAACACTTGTACATACTGATGATTAATTTGTGCTTGCGAGCTTTGCAGCAGGGATTGTTTGAAATCAGCTTGTTCGCTGTTAATTTGCTGCTTATACGTTTGCATTTGCGAACGTGCGACAAGTCCATTTCTGGCTTTGAGGTTGTGCACTTTCAATGGATCACTATGTAATTCAACAAGTACGGTAATTGGCGTACTGCTTGTTTTGTCGTAGTTCGTTACATAACTTTTTGGTATTAGTAATGGATTGGTCAGCGGGATTGGCGGGTGTTCAAATGCATCTAGACGGGGTGAGGGGAGTAGAATTCCAATGCATAAGCTAAGACTGAGTAATTTCAAATACCATTTGTCGTTCTTTTGATTCATAAATTAGGCCTCCTAGTTGTTTGTTCTAGATTAGTTATTAAGGATCGAGGCTTTCAGTGGGCATGAAAGGGAATGCATGCAATCGGAGTGCGGCAAATACAAATTACCCCAATGATTAGACCGTGAAACAATAATTTTTACGAGAAAAATAAAGAGGGAAGAGGCGGAAAAATAAGAGGCTATTCCTCGTAGAAATCTACGGTTGGAATAGCCTCTCATTTAATGATTGTGTGTACGATTATTTATGCTGGTGCTGTAAATGCTCCAATACACGATGGAGAATAGCAGCAGCTTCAGCACGTGTTACGAGTGCTTTAGGGTTGAATAGATTTTTATCTGTGCCACGGATAAAGCCTTGCTCAACCGCATAAGCGATCGCAGCTTGGGCATCAGCACTAATCTTGTTGCTGTCTTTGAAAGTAAGCTTCTTCGTCGTTGATTTGAGATCAACTTTCAAAGCTTGAACAAGCAATACAGCAACTTGTTCACGTGTAAGGTTTGTAAATGCACCTTTTTCTTTCGCACGATCGTTCCACTTCAGTGTTGAACCAAGCAAACGATCCAACAAGGACAGCCATTCAGCTTGATTTACGTTGTCGTTCGGCTTGAATGTGTTAGGCGTCGTTTTGCCTGCAATCAGATGGTGAGCTGCAAGCACTTCGATGCGGTCTTTTGCCCAATGCTTAGCAAGATCAGAGAAAGATTTTTCATAAGAACCTAATGTGAAGATAGAGCCAGATGTATCTACATTAAGATGTAGATATCCTGTTGCTGGCTTAAATCCAGCATTTAAGTAAGTTAGTTTGTCGCTGTACGTAGCGTCGTAAACGCCCACTTTACGCGGATCTTTTGCCACTGCCGCATCGATTTTGAGACCGACTAGCAATGGAGCTTTCCATGTTTGCTTGTTTGTTGCGAATTTCAATGTTGGTGCAGCTTGTTTAACACCTGCCACAGCAGACGTGGATGGGGCATTCTTTTGAGAGATAATGAACTTGATGCCATCTTTGTCAGCTAATTCGCTGAGTGTTTCGTTGTATGCTTGAATATCAACGGTAGTACCGTTTACACGCAATGTTTTCTTAGAGTCAATCAAAGCTTTAACAATAGAGCTGGACAGCTGGAGCTCAACTTGTTCGTACTTCGTGAAGTCTACGTCAGATACATCGAGCTGAACTTGCTTCACATCTTTGTTGTCCAATTGAGCTTTAATTACGCTGTCTTCTACCGCTAAGATAGCATTTTTCTTACTGTCTTTAGTGGACTCAGTTAACGTTCCTGCTTTGAGCTTAGTTCCTGCAGGAGCAGAAGGGAAATATCCGCTGAATGAGTTGTTGTTACCTGGGTTTGGTTTTACAGGCGTAGGCTTAACTACTTTTACTAAGATAGGTGCAAAAGGAACAGCAGCCTCTACTTTATTAGCTGAACTTAACAACTTAATGTTTTGGACATCGAATAAATAAGTGCCTGCTTCTTTTGCTTTGAACGTTAGGCTGACTAGATTATCGACGCCTTTAGCAGCCCCATTAGAAAGGCTTACTGCATAATCGAGTCTCTTCTTATTAGGACCAAAATCAACAATGTTTGATTGAATTGATAAAGGTACACCAGGATTATGTTGCTGTTGATAGGTAGCCAACGTTACACTTTGTTGAATATTACTAAGTTCCAACTCAAACTTTTTATCGTACAAGACGCTAAAGTTAGCTGCATAAACAGCCTCTGTAGCTGTAACCTTTACATCTACACGGAACGTATCTCCGACCTTAACTTCAGAAGCAGTTGAAACGGCTCCTACTGCTGGTGAGTTAGGCGCATAATCGAATTGAATAATTTGTGGGTTAGTGAGTCCGTTCCCAGCTAGATCATGTACAAATAACCCCAGTACATTCGTGCCATACTTTAATGGCACATCTATGGTGAAATCACCATTGTCATAAACTGTACCCGCAATAAAGCTCGCACTACCATCTGGATTTATTGCTGCTACTTGTACACCAATGATATTTTTAAGTGGTTCTGTTGCAGGTAGCAGGTCGATTAGTAAATCGCTATCGATTGTACCACTAATCGTACCATGAGTAGGTTTTGCTGGATCTACTCCGGGTTTATTTAATGTATAGACTGGAGCTGTATTATCTACAATAAGTTCACTTCTAGCATTGAGTAAAAGCTTAGAATCGACTTTAGGAACTAAATAATAGAAACCATCTTTAAGCGAAACGGATGCATTGTCTTTCTTCACTGTTCCATTCCATTTGCTGAATTCATAATATCCTTTATTGACACTGCCATTTGATTCTACAATCGTACCTTGTTCGTTATAAACAGCATCCACTACACTGATGGCTAGTTGATTTACTTTTTCAGCAACCCCATACTCAACATCAATAACATCTTGCACGCCATCCCCATTTGGAGAGAAGTAAAGTTTAGAAGGAGTGACAGTAGGTACGGATGGCAGAACATAATCGTCACCAACATAGGCGCTGTACGGAAGACGTAAAGTATGATTGCTTGTAGTCTCTTTTAGTAATATAGCCCCTTCATATACACCTTTAGCAGCCTTAGCAGGCACGTTCAGCGTAAGTTTGAATGAAGCTTGAGCGCCAGCTGAAAGATTCACCTGTGCTTGATCCGCAGTTACGGTAACATCTGGGGAGCCGCTGATTGTTTCTACTGAAACATCATACACTTGATTTTTGTTGGCAATATCTTTAAGTGTAACTTGCTTTTCAGATGCTGCACCGACATTTACTTGTCCAAATGAAACACTACCAGTGGAATAATCATCAGGTACATAATCTTTTGTTGCATCTGTAATGTAACCTACTGAAGCAACGGCCTCTGCTTTTAGGATTCTAGGAAGGTCCACACGACCTGCGCCTTGAGAGGCAATATCATAGGTTTGACCTTCGCGTGTTTTAACAGAAACTGCATTATTCGTAATGAGTGACTTGATTAGATCTGGATTTAATTCTTTTTGTTCCTTCTCGGCTTTTTCCTGTAATAGGGCAACGACACCAGCTATATGAGGAGCGGCCATACTTGTGCCATTGTTATCTTCATAAGCTTTTTCGTATTTTCCGTCAAAGGCTGGGACAGAGGAACGAATCGCTACACCAGGTGCGAGAATATCAGGTTTAATTGCATATCCCGGCAAAGCAGGGCCGCGAGAACTAAAGCCAGCTACTAGATCTTGTTCGGTAATCGTTTGGTAGGTTAGCTTTGTTGTTCCAGCAGCGAGCTTCGCTTTAATCGCCTCTCCATCTTTCTTCGTAATACCGAATGTAGGCACGGCTTTAGGATCAGGTACAGATGGGCTTAGCTCTCCGTCAGCATTGTTATGAATAAGAACGGCAGCAGCACCTGCAGCTGTAGCATTAAGCGCTTTTTCAGCAAATGTAATCTCTCCGCGGGAGATAAGAACCAGTTTTCCTTTAACATCTTTACTTGTAAAATCAGAAGTTTTACCAAGTCCCGCGAAAACGACCTCCAACTCTTGATTGTCTTTTAGGAATTTCTCATATGTAGCAATATTACCGTGAATAGCGGTTGTACCAACACCGTGGAAATTAGCAGCTTTTAGTGGTGGTGTAGATGCGCCGACAGAAATTGCTTGATGCGCAGCACCTGGACTACCAACGGTATAACCGTTAGGGCCTGAATTACCGTTCGAAATAACGACAGGGACTCCTACAATAGCAGCATTGTTAGCAGCTACGGAATCTGCTGTATATTCAAAGTTAGTAGGTGAGCCTAAAGATAGATTCAGAACGTCCATACCTTGTTCAACTGCTTTTTCAATCCCGGCAATAACAGAAGCGGTTGTACCACTACCATACTCACCAAGTACACGGTAAGCATAAAGATCGGCACCAGGTGCAACTCCTCGTACCCAACCTTTATCATAGTTAGGGATTTCGGGGTTGCCTCGCCCTAAAATGGTTCCAGCGACATGAGTACCATGAGAGGTTTCTACGTTTCTACCGTTTCTAGGTGGTTTTGCTGGATTAGGCTTAGTTTCATATGGATCGTTATCGTTGTCGATAGTGTCATATCCGCCTTTATAGGCATCCTTTAAGCTTGGGTGATTATAATCAACACCTGTATCAAGTACACCGACCTTAATGTTTTTGCCTGTCACATCAGCTTTCCAAAGCAGAGGAGCGCCAATATGCTTCGTCGATTCATCCATAAATGGATTCACATTTGCATCATCTTGGAATGGCAACGAATAGAAAGTCTGATTTGGATAAATTGCTTTTACACCTGGGAGTTTAAGTAGGTCATCTACTTGCTGTCCCTTGATCTCGATTGCAAAGCCATTGAAAACTTGAGAGAATTGTTGATTAATTTTACCGTTTAACTCGGATTGAAGCGCGTATTTAAATTGTGCTTGTTCAACTTGCAATTGTTGAACGGTGTCCTCACCATTCGATAAAATGCCAGGGTGTTGCTGAGTCTGTTGAACTTTCACAGGCTCTGTTTGAAGTTCTACGATAACAGTGATGGGTTTGTTACCTTCTGAATAAGCCTGAGGCAAATAATTTTGGGGTTCTAATTTGGATAATTGTAACTTGATATCCTGTGGTAGCTTGGATGTTACTTTTAAGTTTTTAATTTGTTCAATCTCTGACAACTTGGAAGGTTGCCCTGCTTGCTCAGCTGCTGCAAAAGTTGGAAACAATAGGCTTGCAGTTAGCGTTAGGCTCATAAATGTAGCTAACGTTTTGCGGTAGGAAGTTGTACTCAAATAAAATCCTCCTTCAATAAATGGGGTTATAATACGATGATTGAGTTAAAACAGTGAGGCATGAAGGAAAGCGCAGAACCTCCTTTCGAGGATGAAGTGAACTGCATCTCATGAGTACGATTCTAAGGTGTGCTTGTCTATGAGGTAATACTTCCTATTTTAATGTGAGAATTGACCAGTGTACATGGATTATATTCCTAATTATATAGAAAAAAGTCCTGATTTTCGTTTAGGAAGTGAGGCGAAAAATGCAGAATTAGCAAGTTTTTTGTCAATTGGAATGAACTGGTTATGTTTGCATTGTTTCAAGGAAATAGGTAATGTAAAGATATTGATTGGAAAAATATCGATATGGAGCGTTGTGCTCATGTGAGGATTCCATCTCATGTGTTTGCGTGCTTGCACAGAGGGTTATATTTGAACAAAGAAACGAGGGGTATCTTTGAAGCGTAAACAATCTCGGCTGTGGTCGATTATTATGGCGGGGGGAGTAGCGACGACGTTGTTGTTTGTCTTAGGATTTGGTTTGGCTGTTGCAGATATTATAGCTCCTGCTTCCATACCATTTACAGAGAAACCTGAGTCTCAAGCACCACTTGTTGAACCAGAGCGTTCAGAGCAAGAAATAAACATTGTCTCCTTAGGCGATTCATTGACTCGTGGAACAGGGGATGAGACAGGTCAAGGTTATGTTCGACGTGCTGTTGCCCAGCTATCTAAGGAGCAAACGAAACCTGTTAAACTCGTAAATAATTTAGCTATTAATGGACAGCGTGCGGATCAGCTCGTTGAACGTTTGAAACAGCAATCTGTCGGCAATACATTGAAGCAAGCGAACGTTATTTTTCTAACGATAGGCGGCAATGATTTATTTCAAAGCGCACGCGATGATCAGATGAGCAACAACCCATTGAACGCAGAATCTCTCAAGGCGAAAGTAGAGAAGGGGACGAATGATGCGATTCAGGTGCTGAACCAGATTAGAGAATGGAATGAGTCTGCGCTTATCGTATATGTAGGATTGTACAATCCATTTTCTGATTTGAAAGAAATGCATCAAGATGGTAATGAAGTTGTGCAGCAATGGAATGATACGATGTTTAATACGATAAATAAAGATGCGAATATGATTATGATTCCGACACAAGATTTATTTGAGCGTAACATAGGAAAATATTTATCCTCTGATCATTTTCATCCGAATGGAATAGGGTACGAGGCGATTGCTACACGAGTGGTGCAAAGTATCAAATAAGAAATGAGAAAGCAGTCAGTTAGCGTGTAATGACTCGTTACAGTTAGATAAACAGGAGGCGGTCATATGACTGAAAAGTCCATTCCTGTCTTGTCCGTACAGCAAGTGAAGAAGCGTGTGGGCAAGAAGTGGATTATACATAATGTGTCGTTTGACGTTCATGAAGGTGAAATATTTGGCTTTCTCGGCCCCAACGGTGCAGGGAAGACAACAACGATACGAATGTTAGTGGACCTCATTAAGCCGACAGAAGGTAGAATACAAGTATGTGGCTATGATGTGAATAAAGAACCAGAGAAAGCGCTTCGTTTCGTCGGTGCCATCGTTGAAAACCCTGAAATGTATAACTTTTTAACGGGTTGGGAAAATTTAGAGCAGTTTGCAAGGATGGTGCCGGATGTAGATGAGAAGCGGATTGAGGAAGTAGTCGCTATCGTTGGGATGTCCAAACGCATCCACGACAAAGTAGGGACCTATTCTCTAGGTATGCGACAGCGACTCGGTATTGCTCAAGCGTTGCTCGTTCGGCCGAAGCTGCTTATTCTAGATGAGCCAACAAATGGATTGGATCCTTTAGGTATAAAGGAGCTGCGCCAATTTATCCGTGTGTTGGCCGAAAGTGGGATGGCTGTATTTGTATCTAGTCACTTGCTGAGCGAAATTCAGTTAATGTGTGACCGTGTTGCCATTATTAGCAATGGAAAAGTGCTGGCAGTTGATGATGTGAATCAGCTTCTACTCGGAAGAAATCAATATGTGATATGGTTCGTATCGGATGTAGAGCAGGCTGCAAAGATTTTGAAGCAAAGTGGATTAACTCGGATCGTAAATGAAACGGATGCAATCATCGATGAGTCTATTTTGATAGGTTTACCAGATAGTCGAGTATTGACGGATACTCACCCTGATCACATTGCTGACTTGAATCGACTGCTGCTCGAGCAAGGTGTACAAGTGAATGGAATTCAGCGTGTAATGCCTACGTTAGAACAACTCTTCTTAGAAATGACAGAAGGGGGGCACATCGAATAGTATGTTGGCGCTTATTCAAAATGAAACGATAAAAGTATTGAAGAAACGACGGTTCTATGTCGTACTTCTTATCTTAGTTATTCTCATACCTGTGTTTACATACGCGCAAATGAAAGTGGCTCAAAATAGTCTTGAGAAATTTGATCAGGACTGGCGTAGAGAACTCACGCAGCAAATTACAGATTTGCAGAATTCGCTAGGCAGTGACCGAATACCTGAGGAATGGAAGAAGTTTAGAAAAATTATTTTGCAGCAGCTTCAATATTATCTTGATCATGATGTCAATCCGAAAGAGCCCAATGGTGTAACGTTTACACGTACATTTATGGACAACTCGGTAAATCTATTTATACCACTGCTAGTCATGGCAATCGCCAGTGATATTGTGTCTTCTGAACGCTCTACAGGCACGATTAAGATGCTGCTTACAAGACCTGTGAGAAGATGGAAAGTATTAATGAGTAAATGGCTTGTACTTATGATGTTCACAGGCGTCATTGTATTTGTGACAGCGCTGCTATCTTATGTCATTTCAGGTGCTGTATTTGGGTATGGAGGTTGGACGATTCCGTTATTTACGGGATTTGATATATCGGGTACGAGCGTGAATTACAATGATGTTCATATCGTGCCAGCATGGCTGTATGTCCTCATGCAGTGTGGTCTAATCTGGTTTGCTAGTATTGTCGTAGCTGCACTTGGATTTATGATCTCTGTACTTGTTCGGAGTACGGCGGCCAGCATTGTAACATTAATGGCGACGCTAATTGCGGGTACCATTTTGTATAACATGGCATCATCGTGGCCAACTGCAAAATATTTGTTTATGATTAATTTGAAATTAACGGATTATTTGGCAGGAACTCCAACGCCAGTAGATGGCATGACACTCCCATTTTCATTGGCTGTACTAAGCATATGGGCAATTTGTGCACTGTTTATTGCTTTCAGTGTCTTTACGAAACAGGACATGATGAATTAAAATAGTTAAGAAAGCGAAACATCTGTTTGCATCCTGACGGTTGCCGAAAGGCTGGAGGCGTTGTTCCAGACGTCAGGGTGCGACAGATTTTCTTTTGATTTCGGAAATTCGATAATCATCAATAGTTTAATCAAAGGGGGAGCATGAATGGTCGACCAAGTCGATATGTTCGGCGGAAAGCCTGAGCAGCAAGGTGCAGGCACGATAATGGAATATGGCGCTGACGACATTCAAGTGCTCGAAGGGCTTGTAGCGGTACGTAAGAGACCGGGGATGTACATAGGAAGTACAAGCTCCTCGGGTCTTCATCATCTTGTTTGGGAAATCGTGGACAATGCCGTCGATGAGCATCTTGCCAAATACTGCTCTGTTATAGATGTCACCATACACGCGGATAATTCCGTAACTGTACGAGACAATGGACGTGGTATTCCAACGGGAATACATAAGACAGGTGTACCGACTCCACAGGTCGTATTCACGATTTTGCATGCGGGTGGTAAGTTCGGTGGAGCAGGATATAAGAAATCCGGGGGCTTGCACGGGGTTGGTGCCTCGGTAACGAATGCTTTATCAGAATGGTTGCAAGTAGAAATTTATCGAGATGGCAAGATTCATCGCCAACGCTTTGAGTCATGGACGGATGCCGCTGGAATGGAACACGTAGGTGAGCCTGTTACTGGCTTGGAAGTCGGCGGAAATACGAATCGTACAGGTACAAAAGTAACATTTAAGCCTGATACGAAAGTGTTCCATGGTAACATTCACCTGAATTTTGATACATTGAGCGAGCGTTTGCAGGAAATAGCGTTCTTGAATTCTGGCTTGGAAGTCAATGTGAAGGATGAACGTTCTGGCAAGCAAGAGCAGTTCCGTTATGCGGGTGGTGCAAGTGAATTCGTACAGTATTTAAATGAGAACAAGAGCGTTCTTCATGAAGTAATTCACTTCACAGGTGAAAGAGATGAGATCGAAGTTGAAATCGCGATGCAATACAATGATGGATATACGGAAACGATCGCATCATTCGTTAACTCCATTTCAACAAGAGGCGGCGGTACGCACGAAACCGGCTTCAAAACAGCATATACGCGAGTAATGAATGAATATGCTCGTAAAAATAGCTTGTTGAAGGAAAAAGATAAAAATCTTGAAGGTAATGACCTGCGCGAAGGCATGATGACGGTCGTTAGTGTAAAAATGTCCGATGTGGAATTTGTCGGGCAGACAAAAGACCAGCTAGGTAGTGCTTCTGCACGTGGCGTCGTTGATGCGGTCGTAACGGAGCAAATGCAAATCTTCTTGGAAGAGAATCCTCAAGTTGCGCAATCGTTAGTTAAGAAAGCCGTTCAAGCTTCTAAGGCTAGAGAAGCTGCGCGCAAAGCGAGAGAAGAAGTACGTTCGGGTAGGAAACGCAGCGAGAGTACGAACTTGGGTGGCAAGCTGACACCAGCACAATCCAAAGATGCTACTCGTACTGAGCTGTTTATCGTCGAGGGTGATTCAGCAGGTGGATCTGCGAAGCAAGGGCGTGATTCTAAGACACAAGCAATCTTGCCGCTTAAGGGTAAACCGATGAACCCAGAGAAGTCTAAGCTTGCAGATATTCTGAAAAATGACGAGTACCGAACGATTATTCACGCAATTGGAGCAGGCGTTGGTTCAGAGTTTGAACTGGACGAATGCAACTATTCCAAAATCATTATTATGACCGATGCCGATACGGATGGAGCACATATCCAAGTATTGCTGCTAACATTCTTCTATCGCTATATGAAGCCGCTAATTGACGCGGGACGAGTTTACATCGCTCAACCGCCGTTGTTCAAGATAACTCACAAAAAAGGGAAGCATACTTCCGTCAGATACGCATGGACAGAGGAACAATTGAACAATTACTTAAAACAGTTAGGTTCGCAAGCTGAAATTCAGCGTTATAAAGGACTCGGTGAGATGAATCCGGATCAGCTGTGGGAAACGACAATGGACCCGGAGACACGAACGTTGTTACAAGTACAGATTGAAGATGCTGCTAAAGCGGAGCGTCGAGTATCGACACTTATGGGTGATAAAGTCGAGCCGCGAAAGCGTTGGATTGTAGAGAACGTGGACTTTACGGAGTTCGAAGAATAGAAGGGTGATTAGAGATGAGCGTATCGGAACAGTTCAAGCCTGCGTTTCTAGAAGACGTAGTTGGTGACCGATTCGGTAGATACTCCAAATACATTATTCAAGACAGAGCCATTCCTGACGTTAGGGATGGCTTGAAGCCAGTTCAACGACGTATTTTATTCGCGATGTATGATTCTGGTAATACATCAGATAAGCCTTATCGTAAGTCTGCAAAGACCGTCGGTGATGTAATGGGTAATTATCATCCGCATGGTGATTCATCTATTTATGACGGTATGGTACGTATGGCACAGCCTTGGAAAATGTCTCATGTACTCGTAGATGGGCATGGAAACTGGGGTTCCCTAGATGACGATCCAGCAGCAGCAATGCGTTATACAGAGGCAAGACTATCGCCAATTGCGAACGAGCTGCTTCGTGATATTGAAAAAGATACCGTTTTATTTAGAGCGAACTTCGATAATACAACGGAAGAACCTTCTGTTCTCCCAGCACGGTTCCCAAATTTACTTGTGAATGGCGTCAGCGGTATTTCTTCTGGATTTGCTACCGAGATACCTACGCACAGTTTGCGTGAAATTATTGATGCTTGTGTTGCGATGATCGATAAGCCTTCGATGGAACTTGATGAAGTGATGCAGATCGTACAAGGTCCTGACTTCCCAACCGGAGGCATTATTATGGGTGAAGAAGGAATCCGGGAAGCTTATCGAACTGGAAAAGGCCGAATTTACATTCGCTCAAAGACCGAGATTGAAGATTTGCGCGGTAGCAAGCAACAAATCGTTATCACGGAGATTCCTTATCAAGTTGTGAAGTCGCGCCTTGTTACAGCGATGGAGAACATTCGCTTAGAGAAGAAAGTGGATGGCATTGCTGAAGTTCGTGATGAGAGTGGCCGTGATGGATTGCGCATTGTGGTTGAGCTAAAGAAAGAAGCGGATGCGCAAGGTATTTTGAACTATTTGTTCAAGAAGACGGATCTACAAGTTACTTACAACTTCAATATGGTTGCGATCGTGAATAAGGCGCCACAACAGCTTGGCATTATTCAAATATTGAAGGCTTATATTCAACATCAACGCGATGTGGTAACTGCGCGTACACAATATGATTTGAATAAAGCGTTGGATCGTTCGCATGTATTAGAGGGACTAGTAAAGGCGCTTAATATATTAGACGAAGTTATTGCAGCTATCAAAGCATCGAAAAATCGCCAAGATGCACAACTTAATCTCGTTAACCAATTCGGATTCACGGAACGTCAAGCAGACGCAATCTTAACTCTCCAATTGTATCGTTTAACGAATTTAGAACTAACATCATTAACGAAAGAGTTAGATGAGATTAAGAAAAAGGTAGCAGAGCTCCAGCTTATTTTAAGTAACGAACGAAAGCTGTTACAAGTCATCAAGAAAGAAATGACGGATATTCGTAATCGCTATGGGATTGATCGTCGTTCTGTTGTACAAGGTGAGATTGAGGAAATCAAAGTCAATCTTGAAGTTATGGTTAATTCAGAAGATGTAATCGTAACGGTTTCCAATGATGGATATGTAAAGCGCACTAGTATGCTTTCATTCAATCGTTCAGGTGGAGAATGGAACGGTTCCGGCGTGAAGGAAGGGGACCAAATTAGACATGTGTTCGAAGTGAATACACTTGATCGATTGTTGTTGTTTACACAACGAGGTCAATACTTCTCACTACCTGTGCATCTTGTGCCTGAGTTCAAGTGGAAAGATAATGGAACTGCTATTGTCAACGTGATTCCCATTGCCAAAGAGGATCGAGTTGTCGGCGTAATTCCAGTCAAGTCGTTTGAAGATGAATTACAATCACTCGTTTTTGTTACGAAGCGAGGACAAGTAAAGCGAACGTTGCTTAAAGAATATGAGACGAATCGAAGCGCGGCAGTTGTTGCATGTAAAGTGGCTGACCAAGATGAGATTATCCAAGTTTATGGTTCAGATATGTCTAATGATTTACTTCTTGTTACCAAGCAAGGCATGTCCATTCGTTTTGCAGAAAATGAAATCAATCCAATGGGACGAGCTGCTGCTGGTGTACGTGGCATACAGCTGAAGGATGAGGATTGTGTTGTTACTGCGCTCAGTGTGCATGGAGATGAAGGGGAAATTACGATCTTGACCGATTTGGGCTGGGGCAAGCGTTCTTTGCTGCTTGATTATGTCCAGCAGGGTCGAGGCGGTAAAGGAATGGCTAGCTTTGAGTTCAAGGAAGGGAAGCGTGTAAAGCCAAACGGCTCTGCTATTATGGGTGCTTTCTTTAGTAAGGAAGCTTATCCGATTTTCGCATTAACTGATAGTGGACGTACGCTATCCGTGTTAACCGAACGGGCTCCACTCATGGATAGAAAGTCGATAGGTAAAGCATTGCTTCCATTGGAGAAGGATGAGCAGATAGTCGATTTATTTGCGCTCCATCCTCCTCAGCATGCATAGAACGACGCTGGATCAGTCATAAGGTTTATGAGGCGGGTTTATCAGTTCATTTAATTTCATCGTTAACTCCAACACGACCCACAGTGGTACCGGTTCATCCAATCGGTCTTGCCATTGTGGGTCTTTTATAATGCCGGCATGAACTGCACGGTTGAATAATTCCAGCTTCCACGTATCCATCCTCATGCTCCTTTCATTTTCAGAAATGAGATTGCCTACTTTATTGTATGAAGGTATTAGGCACAGTGTGAACGATATGACAAGTTTGACATTGTGTAGCACGCTCATTCTTAGCATTTGTAAACATATGTGAAAGGGAACGTGACCATGAATGACAACTGTGGTATAATTTAGTTGTTTTTGTAGGTACGGGACAGTGTTGGAGAGGGTGATCGGATGCATGCTCACGATTTTGCGAAAGTATGGTCTAAATTAACAAAAGATTATCGCAACGTTATGGACGAGGCGTTAGCCCCTAGTTTGACGGACAGTCAGCTTATTGTGTTGGAAAAGGTGGCAGAACATAAGCGTCTGAAGCCTTCCGCATTAATTCCTTATTTAGAAACGACAGCAGCAGCTGTAACGACATTGTTGGACCGCATGGAGAAGAACGCATTAATAAGCCGCGAGCGTGATCAAGAAGATCGGCGTATCGTATGGGTTAGTTTAACTTCATTTGGAGAACAAGAGATGAACAGAGGCTTAGCTGCACGTGAATCTTACTGGAATGAACTGCTAAATCGAATTTCAGCACACAATCAGCAACTATTGTTGTTATTACTTCATAAGCTCACTCAATCACCAATCGATCAGCTCACGAATACGACGAAGAAGCAACAAGCAGAATTGACAAGTGTCGCAGCTTCTTCTTTGGCTGAATCCGCACATCATCCAATTTGACATCCTTAGAATAGTAACTTGAGGCTCTATTTCTTATATATGTATCAGCTTAATGTGTCTTCAGATTTACCTATAAACAATCATTTTTTAAGAAATTATGTTACATTAATTGACCATGCTCTTTCTTCAAAGAAACAAAGAATAGGTTGCCTCAGCTGTGATAAAAGCGCAGCTGCGGCAACCTATTCTATTATGCACATATTCGTATCGCTCGTATCATGCTTACGAATTGTTCTGCGTCTGCAGGAGTTGTTCGTATCCATGATGATCATTGTGTATTAACACTACAAATTATCCCACATATCCCACGGATAAACTTGTGGAGGGCTGCAAGTGAAGCTCATCTGTTCTTTCAATGTAGGATGAGGGAATGCTAATTTGTAAGACCACAAGGCAATTTGCTGGCCAGGTTTGTTCACGTTAGCACCATATCGTTGATCTCCGTATAGCGGGCAGCCAATCGTTTGCATTTGGACTCTAATTTGATGTGATCTGCCTGTATGAAGCTGGATTCGTATGAGGGACAGTCCTTCTTTGTGCTCTAGAACTTCATAGTCCAAACGAGCTTCTTTGGCTCCAGGCGTATGAGCGGGTACAGCACGTACGTTATTTGTGCGTGTATCCTTCAACAAATAGTGTGTTAGGCTCCCAGATAGGGCGGCAGGACGGCCGTGAACGACCGTGAGATATTGCTTGTCTAGCTCATGCTTCCGTACGGTATCGGACAAGCGGGAAGCTGCTTTGGATGTTTTAGCAAATACCATAGCTCCACCAACAGGGCGATCTAGCCGATGTACAAGCCCCATGTATACATTACCAGGCTTGTTATAGCGAGTTTTGACATCGTGCTTAAGTAGGGTAAGCATATCTAAATCTTGAGTAGAATCAGCCTGTGACAATATGTTCACAGGCTTTTCTACAACTAGTATATGATTATCCTCAAATACAATGGGGATGGATGGGTAGGAGTCGCTCATTAAGATGACTCCCAACGTCCTAATATGCCGCAAGGCAGAACCATGCCAGAGTTCGTAATTGGTAAACCGATCTCACCGCAAGTAATATTGCCTTCGTAACGATTTTTCATCGTCAATGTTAACAAATTTTCCAATACAGTAGGGGAAAGCCCTGTTGTATAGGAGTTAATTAACATGAACAAAGGGTTGTCCGACATAATTGTCGTACAGAACTCCAAAAATGGATATAGACTCTCTTCTAGTTTCCACGTTTCACCGTTAGGTCCACGACCATAAGAAGGCGGGTCCATAATAATCGCATCATATTTATTGCCACGACGTTGCTCACGTTGTACGAACTTGAATACATCATCCGTAATAAAACGTATAGGACGGTCTGCAAGGCCAGATAGCTGAGCATTTTCTTTTGCCCACTGAACCATGCCTTTAGCTGCATCGACATGACATACTTCTGCTCCTGCTGAAGCGCATGCTAAAGTAGCTCCACCCGTATAAGCGAACAAATTAAGCACTTTAATGGGACGATTCGCATTTGCTATTTTGTCCATCATCCATGCCCAGTTTACTGCTTGTTCAGGGAATAGTCCCGTATGTTTAAAGCTAGTTGGCTTGATATGGAACTTCAAATCACGGTATTGAATCGACCAGCGATCTGGGATGGGTTTCTTCATATTCCATTGCCCGCCACCAGAAGAACTGCGAGAATAATGTCCGTGTACATTTTTCCATTGATGATTCTCATTAGAGATTGGCCATATGATTTGCGGATCTGGACGACGCAGAACGACATCGCCCCAGCGCTCCAATTTTTCACCATTGCCAGTATCTATTAATTCGTAGTCTTTCCAATCTTGCTCCATGTATAGCATATCCAGTCTTCCTTCCTTGTCATCAAAAAAATCACTAAATCTTATTGTACTACAAAAGAAGGGGTTCATTCTACTGTGAGATAAGGAAAGGTGAGACATAGATAAAAAAGCTACTCATTCGCAAGGAATTTGTAGCCTACGCCTCTTACCGTTACAATATATCGCGGGTTGGTGGGATCGGGTTCTATTTTTTTGCGAAGATTACTGATATGAACCATTAATGTTCTTGTATCACCAAAGCTTTCAGAATTCCAAATTAGCTGGTACAATTGCTCCAAGCGAAATACTTTATTTGGGGTCTGAGCTAGGTGTGAAAGCAGATCGAATTCTTTAGATGACAGAGAGATAAGACGTCCATTTGTTTTGACGGTGTGACTATTAAGATCGATCTCTAAGCCGGGATAGGCTAGCAGCGTGTTGTTTTCTGCTGATTTATGCAAAGTCGTACGTCGAAGATGCGCCTTTACGCGTGCAACTAATTGGCTCGGACTGAATGGTTTCGTTATGTAGTCATCTCCGCCAATAGTTAGGCCCAAAATAATATCAACATCATCGCTTTTACAACTGATGAAAAGGACGGGGACATTTGAAGTTTTTCTAATTTCTTTACAAACTTCAATCCCATCTAATGATTTTAGTAGAATATCAAGTATAATAAGATCGGGTTTCACTTCACCAACGAGCTGCAGTGCATCATAGCCGTTGTCTGCAACTACGACTTGAAATCCCTCCCGTCTTAAATACAAGGAGATTAGCTCTGTAATCTCAGTTTCATCATCTACTACAAGTATTCTGGCAGCACTCATCTTGGCTATTCACCTCCACATCTCATATTATAGCGAACAATGGTAGAAGATGACAACTCAGTAAGTGAGGGTATTTGTCGAATAAGCCAAGCAGGAATTTATATATGGCAGTTAGTAAGTGTACTGGGGGTGTTTTCGCATCAAAAAGCTATCCTTTCATGCATTTGTAGCATTAGCAGTATTAGTTATCATAGTAATTCAACTTATTGGAGATATTTCACAATCCAAGATTGCACCACAAGTGCAATATGGTGTATTGAATTTGCGAAATTGGAATTTTGAAAAAGACGGGGCTGTTACGCTTAACGGAAAGTGGGAGTTCAATTGGAATGAGCTGCGTACACCAGAAATGTTTGCTCCAGGCAAAGATCAGCATTATGTATCTGTCCCGAAGTTGTGGAATCAAGTTGAATTGAACGGGGTTCCGCTTAGCGGTACAGGCTATGCAACCTATCGAGTTCAAATTTTTAAAAAATCATCTGAAGTGCTTCTTGGCTTATGGATGCCTGGCGCATTTAGCTCCTATAACATTTGGGTCAATGGCAAGCTGTACATAAGAGAAGGTGTAGTGGCAAATAACGCTGATGCAGCAGTCCCTTCTTTTAGAAATCGTTTAATTATGATTCCTGCACCAAAAGACAAATTGGACCTCGTTATCCAAGTAGCAAACTTTGCACATTATAAGGGCGGGATTTCTGCCGCACCAGAGATTGGTACTGTAAATCAAATGACTCGTAAAAGCAAACTGGAGACAGCCAAGGATTCGCTTATTTTTGGATGTCTATTTATTATCGGGTTGTATCAGTTCGGTATGTTCTTGGGAAGGCGAAGAGAAAAGTTTACATTCTTTTTTGGATTGCTATGCCTCGCTATTGCTGTAAGAATGCTTACTCTAGGCGATGTGATGCTTATGTATTGGACTTCATGGTATCGATGGACTGGGGTCATAAGATTAGATTACTGTCTAATTACGATCGCTGTAATGGCGGGTGTCAGCTTTGTTCATTATTTATTTAAGGAAGAATCACTTCAAAAATTCTACTTCACTTTGATAGGCATTGGTATTCTATTTTTACTCATTACTTTGACGCTATCACCATTATTATTCACATCAATTCTTATTCTATATCAAATCTATATCGTTTTTGCTGTCGTGTTCTCCATTATCGTTACGGTTCGTGCTATCCAGAGTCAGCGGACTGGTGCCACGATCACCTTATTAGGATTTATTATTTTTGCAGTGTTTATTTTTAATGATATTTTATACTACCAAGGGTTTGCCCCTATTCGGGATTTGGCTCCATTTGGGCTTGTTATTTGTGTACTTATACAATCTCTAATGCTATCTAGACGTATTTCAAAGGCAATGGGGGATGTAGAATCGCTCTACTTCGAATTACGAGAGTTAAATGCTGGCCTTGAAACGAGGATTGAACACCGTACTTCAGAGTTGGTGCGGATGAATGAAAGTTTAGAATCCAAAAATGATGAGTTGGAACGGATGGAACGCTCACGCAGACATTTGTTATCGAATATATCTCATGACTTACGAACTCCGATGACGTTAATAAGAGGATATTTGGAAGCACTCTACGACGACGTTATTGTTGAACCTGACGAACAAAAGAAATATGTAAAACTTATGCTTAACAAAATTAATAGCTTGAATCATTTGATTGAGGATTTGTTCGAATTATCTAAGTTGGAGGCTCGCCAGGTCAACGTAGAAATGGTAGATGTGCGTTTGGAGCGCTTCATTTCTCATATTGAAGAACAATATGAATTAGAATTGCGTGCAAGGGGACTGATGTTTGCTTGTTACAATTTAACGTATCGAGATGCCCCTCCGGTAAGTTTGAATCTTAGAATGGACTTGGATAGAATGACACAAGTTTTGGATAATATAATATATAATGCCGTTAAATTCACCCCGACCGGAGGAAAGATAAGCATACGCTTTCAATATGTTGTATCTAAATCTTGTATACATATGTCAATTAACGACACAGGGGTTGGGATTGATCCAGAAGACTTGCCCTATATTTTTGATCGCTTCTACAAAAAAGATAAATCTCGCAATTCTGCTGTAGGTGGTAGTGGATTAGGGTTGTCGATTGCCAAAGAAATTGTAGAACTACATCATGGTCGAATATGGGCACAAAGTGCATATGGGCAAGGAAGTACTTTTCATATCGAACTTCCTGTATATGACTTATAATTTTGAATTTGATTGTTTCATAGCATGTTGCATCATATGAAGAGTTTGCTCTCGTGACTGCTCATCCATGGCTTGCCATAGTTGAAGCAGTCTTTTTGTTTCTTGGGGCTCGTGATCTTGCAGGTCGGAGTTTATAAGATAGTCAATGGATACGTCAAATAGATTCGAAAGTTTACGAACTGTATCATACACAGGCTGTCGGCTGTTTATTTCGTAATGGCTGTATGCCGAACGCGTCACGCCAATATATCTTGCTACTTCCTCTTGCGATAGTTTGCGAGAAATGCGCAGGCGACGCAATCTTTCTCCGATCGTCATATGGGAATACTCCTTCGTTTATTAGATTAGTCAGATATGGTGAATGATGTAGCTGATAGTTGTACTTTATGATACAAAATGTATCGTGTCAAGAATATTTTGCCGTCTATTTTTGATAAATCTACCATTTGTCCAAGCGAGAGTTTGTGAAATACATATAGTAATAGTGGAGGTGAAGCCAATGTCTACATTTGTAGATAGTCAAATTTCGCAAAATGCAAGTTATGCAGGTTCGATCGCAGTTCCACTAACTGCTGCTCCAGTCTTATTTGGAACATTAGGCATCAATTTAGCAACAGCTACAACAAACACACGAGTAGAGTTGAGTGCCACGGTTGCCGTTACGACGTTATTAGCAGTATTAGGAACGGTAACGATTCTAATTTTCCGTGACACAACCCAAATTTATTCGGCAACAACAGCACTTCCTGTCAACGCCCTGGATACTCTTACTTTTACGGTTTCAGCAACAGACTTTAACGTTCCGACAACGCCTAGTTTCCCAATCTATACTGCTTACGTGCTAGGTAGTGGTATCAATCTAGCCAACCGTACAGGTCCAGAAAGCTTGAGTGCTGTAGCGGTCTCTGACTAATCGTTAAATAAATGGTTATGAAGCGTCGAGAGGGGAGGGCATTAGGCTCATCCCCTTTTCTTAATCTGCCGCGTTGTATACACATTCACTTGTCGTTGGAGCCGCATAATATACACTACAAAGGAAGGGGGACGGATATTGATTGCTTTATCTCGTGTAAATCGTGTTGTAATCGGTATAGGAGGAAGCTGTTCGGTAGCCTATCAAATAAGACGATTAGGTTTGAGGCAAGCTTCTTATCCACTAGATTGGTTCGGTATGCCTGATGCAGGTCTGACGGCTTCACTTATTCAATCCAATTTCTCTTCGTTTATGGACAGAGACAACTTGGATATTCTCGGCATTACTGATAACGGGCTGTATTACCATGTAGTAGATCGAAAATGGGATTGTCATTCCTTTCATGACTTTCCTGTTGTTGAGGAAGAACCCCCTTTGTATAACTATGAGCGCTATTATCAAACATTGGAGAAACGTATTCGTAGATTTTTAGATGATGTGAGGATGGATAAGCCAATTACACTTATTAGGATGGGTTATGCACAACAAGACATACCATTGTTAGAAGAAGCGATATCTACCTTGCGTGAATATCCGTTCGAATTGTTGTTGGTAAATGAGTCTAGTGATTGTAAACAGCCAGAGTTGATTGCAAGAAATAAAAATACGCTGCAATATCTCATGCCTACTGGCTCATCATGGTATGGAAATGACGACGCTTGGGAGCTACTAGCTAGCGAATTGTTAATGTAGAGAAGCAAGGTTCTAAATAAGGTTGAGAAGATTGTGCGCAGCTACTCTGATTATACGGGTGATTCGTATGGCTCAATTCGCTGTTCTATGCGAGCCTAATGTTGTGGTTTTCCTAGATGAGAACTTAGACATTGTTTGGCGCTGGGAATGGAAGCAGGGCAGACTAAACGGTTTAGAAAAAGAGGCACAAGGTAATACGTTATTGGTAATGGAGCAGGGAGGACGGCATTGGATACGAATCTATCCTATGACGGATCAGGTCGAACGTTATACAGCTACAGATGAAAGTTATTCCTTTGACAGCATTATACCATTTACCAACCAATTTGAAGTACGTTGCTATGCAGGGATGCTCGGAGCATCTCAACAAATGCGTTTCATTGCTTTAAGAGACAAAAAGATATTTGTCGGCGGCCCTTATGGTATTGGCTTTATACCTTATCAAATGCATTCGCTGCAAGATGGAAGAAGGATACTATTTACGAGTCATACATCATCGACAATGAGAATATTAGATATTACAACTGGGGAGATTACACATACGATTCAGGCTGGAGCATTAGTAGCAGATGTGGGAGTTAGCATAGATAATAACTGGTTGTATGCATGTAGTGCGATGGAGAATACATTGCGTATTTGGCATTTGCATTCGTTGCACGTTCCCTCTAAAGTCATTCACACGGGAGAAGGGCCTGATCAGATCGTAACCTCGCAAGATCACCCTGAACAATTGCTCATCCACTGTACAGATGATCGTACCCTTGAGATTCGAGGGGGGGGAGACGGTCAAATAAGAAAGCGCATCACTCTCGAAGGAGCAATGCGCCATTCTTCTATTCGTATTCATAGTTGGGTTGAAAATTACATTCTTCTGTCAGGCGTAAGTAAAGAGCCATATATCGCTTGGTGGAATCTAGATAGCGAGACAATATCGTCTATTACGCCGTTGCCGGGCAAGCCACTCCGTGTCATTTCAATCCATGAAAAGTGAGCTTCAGAGTGTGACAGACTCATTTGTCGGGGTCGAGAGTTAAATGATTCTTAGTTCTACCTAGTACAAAGATAAAGCGAGTGTGTCATTTTCCCATTTCGAGTGCAAGATAGCTTCTGAACCAACGATCTCGATACTTATAAGCGTATCAAGACATTTCTTGATGGCACGCTTACCTGTGAATAGTTTGCGATTCAATGCATCTTTAAGTAGGGAGAATGTGTTCTTATGTGAAATAGTTGTGCAAAACACTGGGATTTGGCGATCTTGGAATTCAATATATACAGTTTTTTTCAACATAACTTGTACCTCCATTACAACGTATATGTTATCTATGAATTTATAATAAACAGTCAACATTAAACCAACCTTAAAAAGAGAAGACAATGTTGTAACAAAACGACCGTTTTTGATTAAAAATATTTAATAGAAGCGGATTTCACGCCATTCTTGCCATAAAGATGCAATAAAAAAGCGGCTTCTCTATCGATGTTACATCGTAGAGAAGCCGCTTTGTAATTCATAGAATGAAATGGTTATTGTGAAGATTAAGCAGAGACGTTAACGTCTGCCCACATTTCGTCATCATTGAGATCAAGCTGGATATCAGAACGGAAAACACGATGACCGTACTGTTGGTGAACATACTGCTCAATCGCTTCTAGTAGATTCATCTCTACTAAATATTGCTGTCGGCCTTGAATCCATACTTGAGCGGTAAATCCATATTGTTCTTCCCAGCATAATTCTACCTCGACATCTGTAGGTTGAACTTGTCTGCGCATGGCCATATTGAGACATACTGCATTAACAAGCTCGTCCATAGACAATCGTAGTGTCATTAGTTGAATCCTCCATGTGAAGAGCGAGCTTTACGTGAATCGCGCCATTTGCGGAATATGATCGATGCAACCATGAATAGAAGTACGATTGCAAATACGTTGACCATAAGACCTAGAATGTTACCCAACATTCCCATGTCACCGAACAATCCACCAAATAGCATTCCAGCAAGTCCACCGATCATCATCCCTTTAAGGAAACTGCCGCCAAAGCTAGGCTTAGAAGTCTTAGGTGGAGTTGTAGTTGTAGCTTTGTTCGTTGGTTGGTTTGCTTTGTTTGTAGAAGATACGCCAGAATCATTCTTCGTCGGCGCTGGGTTGTATTTCTTAACCCCTGAACTGAAACCACCGCCGCTGCGCTTCTTAGCGTCAACGATACCAGGTGCCGTTACGGCGAATAGAAGTGTAATAGCCATGAAAGCTGCCATTAATTTACGCATAATTGCCTCCTCAGATGATGAATCATATAATTTTGTTTTCCTTAAAGATTGTTTACGGATAAAGTCACGAATGGTTTCAAAAAACATTTGTAATTGTTACAATAATCATGGAAATTGAATAGAGATGGAAATAATGTTCTTGAGGAAGCTGGTGACATATGTATAATCACGATTATGTTCGTTATTTAATAGAGTTTCACGTTACCCGTGACTGGTTCGAATGTCATGAAATTATGGAAGAAATGTGGAAGGAAGAGCTAGATGCTGACAAACGGACATTATGGTTATCACTCGTAAGAATTGCAGTTGGCCTGTACCATGAGCGCAGAGGAAACAGCAAAGGCGCTCTTAAAATGCTGACTCTCGTTCAAAATGATGCCAAAGATTTGGATTGGAATTCTTTGGGTTTGGATAAAGAAAAGCTGCTCGTGCAAATAGATCGACGTGTTGCGAAAGTAAAAGAAGATGCAGAACAAAGTATGCAGTCGGAGCCTATTGAAGCTTTTGAAGTAATGAATCTCCCTATTTCAGACGATCGACTATTAGAGCAGTGTAAAGCTCAGTGTCTTAGCGAATCGCTGGAATGGAAGTTGGAACCTCCTATCTGGAGTGAAGAACTGATTCATCGTCACAGTCTTAGAGATCGTTCCGAAGTGATTGCAGCTCGTCATGCTGCGATACAACAACGGCAATAATAAATAACAACCGCAGTTGTCCGTTGGGATAATCTGCGGTTGTATCTTGCTTCAATTATTCGCTTGTTTACACATCTTGTCCGTCCTCAAGCATTTGAATAACCCATTTACACCACTCGATTTGTCCTTCTGCGAGAGAAATTGCACGATTCAACAAAATATAATCTCCAAAATGTTTGGAACGAATATGACGTTCTTCTTCAGGGATGCGAGTTAATAACTTTTCGTAATAGGCAATCTTGGTCTCTAGCTGCTTCATGCGAGCGAGGAATAGAGGGGCTGCTGTATTGCGGTCAGTCATCCAGATGCAATTAGCTTTTAGACTTAATTCGTCTCGGAAAGCGGTTTCGGCAGGTGGTTCACCAAGCCACTCCATAACAGCTTCACGTCCAAAATCGGTTATCGTGTACACTTTCTTATCTGGCTTGTCCCTCTGCTCAATGCGTTCATATTGTACGTAGTTCTCACGTTCCAGCTTGGCGAGCAACGGGTAAATTTGACTATGTTTCGCTTGCCAGAATGGTTGAATACGCAGCATTAAATCATACCCAGAACACGGCTCTTTGGCTAACAACCCCAACAAACCATAGGATAACGTATTTAACATATCAGGAACTCCTTCCTAATTCGAAGTTGATATCGTTCATCCATACATGTACCTCACTGAACGTGCCGTGCGAGATGGGAACAACTACATTATAAGAAAAAAAATCTAATAGGCAAGTATTTTAATCATAAAAGTAGAGATTAAGTTGAAAAGGGGCGGATTTTTATACATAACAGAAAAAAATTAGAAATTTCACTTTTGTTATGTTCCTTACTTGGTGTGTTTATGTCGATGTATGGAATAAGCGGTTATACGGTCATGATTCCGATATGGAAGGCCTACTGGGGCATAAACATTGATTATGCTCAATGGTCCTTAATTGGATTCATGGCAGCTGCTGGGGTGTCGATGACACTTTCTGGATATGTGATGGAACGGTGGGGGATACGTAAGGTACTGGTGGTAGCAACCGCTATATCTGCGATATTTTCATGTACGGGCAGCTTGTTAACGGATTGGGAGTCACTTGTGGTCATTCGTATTGTGTCAGGACTATGTGCGGGCGTGATTACGCCGTTAACGATTTCACTGATTTATCATCATATCGCTGAAGAAAAAAGAGCATCGGCTATGGGCTGGTGGTCCATGGCGGCGATGTTGGGGCCTGCGATTGGACCGGTTATAAGTGGATGGTTGTACGTTCAGTTTGGATGGTCAAGTTTATTTCTATTCACTGGAGTACTTAATATTTGTATGTTAGTTTGTCTTAGTCAGCTGCCACGACAATCTATGTCGCACTCCTATGTTGCGTTCCCCTTGAGACAATTCGTGCTGGCCGGTACGGGAAGCGCATGTGTAATCATTGGCTTAAGCCAAATCCATCATTGGTTTGGAGGAGGTTGGGGGTATGGAATGGTAGCGGTGGCAGGAAGCGCAATGCTTGTGCGGCTCGTTTATCGTAGCGCTGCGGACAAGCAGCCTTTACTTCATTGGCGATTATTTAAAAATCGTTTGTGGAAGTTTACGATGCTATGGAATGGGGTCGTAACGCTAGCGCTTTATGCAGGTACTTATTTGATGCCCCTCTATTTGATGGATGTACAAGGGTGGAGTGCGGCTGACAGCGGCTGGATCATGTTATTCCCTTCCTTCGTTATGGTCTTACTTGCGCCAATAGTAGGGAGATTGTATGATGTGGTAGGGCCACAGAGACTACTGTTCTCGGGGTTATTACTGATGCTTATTGGATCACTGTTATTAGCTTCTATGAATGGCGATGCTTCGCTTATTGTGGTCATCAGTGCGATGTTTATTCGCAGCGTTGGTGTTAGCTTGGTAACGACGCCAGGCAATCATATGAGCATGGTATGTCTGGAAAATGAACATGTAGCTCAAGGATCGGCTCTGTCTAATTGGGTGAAACAACTGCTAAGTGCATGTTCCATCGCTATTTATTCGGCAATTGTCATGCTAGGGCATACTTCCACTGGTGGACATGTAGTGACAGTAAACCGTATACAAGCAGCTTTTTGGGTATCCATTGTATTCGTATTGCTGTTAATTCCGATATGGTGGCTATTATTTAAGAGTCGCGGACAAATGTCGCTGTCTCCGCTTATATTGAACGGCGGACAGCGGAATACCAATAATTTGAAGAATGCAGCCGAGAAAGAGAGAGTTATATGAAACATAATCATTCAATAATGGACTTACTTACTTCCTCTAGTGAACGTCAGGATATACCGGTTGTTATTTTGGCTGGTTTTCTAGGGAGCGGCAAGACAACGCTTCTACAGCAGTGGACACAGCAATGTTTACAGCAAGGAATGAAGCCTGCGGTTATTATGAATGAAGCAGGAGATGTGAATTTAGACGGGCAGCTGCTGCCTGAGGAAGTGAATATGGAAGAACTGCTTGGTGGTTGCATATGCTGCTCGATCCGAGGCGACTTTGGCATGAAGTTATTGGAGCTGGTACAGGACCATCAGCCAGATGTTGTATACGTGGAATGTACAGGCATTGCGGAGCCAATGGAGCTAGTAGATGCGTTAACAGATGTTTCTCTGTATGCTCCTATTCAATTGACTCATATTGTAACATTGGTTGATTCACTGCAAATGTCTCATTGGATAGATGATGCTGCTGCAGTTAGCAAACCGAGCCGCAAGATGATGCATTTGCTGCAAGAGCAGATTCGGGCCGCGAATTTGCTAATTGTGAACAAATGCGATCTCGTACAAGAGAAGGATATTCAACGAGTAGAACAGCAATTAAAACAATGGAATAAGGAAGCGACGATTGTTTATGCAGAACAAGCACAAGTGAAGCCTGAGCAGTGGCAGCGCAGCTTGATGTTAAGTGAAGAGCTGAGTAATGTTTCCTACCAACGAGAAGAGGTATCAACTATTCCTTCATCTTGTGCTTGTCAAGGAGAACATGTTCATGGTGTTGGTTGTGAAGCGCATGCGCATCATCAATCTTCACATGCACATGTAACTGTCTGGACACGTGCGTTGCCTACATCTGTTGACAGTCATACGTTTGAACAGTGGCTTAAGGGGCTGCCGCAGCAGGTATATCGGGCTAAAGGTATCGTTACGTTTAGTGACACGACGACACGATACATGTTTCAATTTGCGTATAGGCAGACGGAATTTATCCCTATCAGACCGCAGGGAGAGATCGATGATGTCATCGTCTTAATCGGCGAACAGATGGATGCTGAGCAATTGTATGTTGAGCTGCAACATATGCTTAGAGCATAAACACAGTAAAAAAGGGTGCCATTTCGTCCAAGTTGACGGGAGCACCCTTTTACATTTAGGAGCCGAAATCTAGATCGGGGTAAACATAGGGATCTTCTTTAGCAGGTATCGAACGCAGTGTATCGACCTCTAGCAGCATAACCTGATTATTTTCATGCTTGGCTATCGTAAGTACACCTTCTCCCTCGACCCATTCATCTGCTTTGACATTTTGTTTCGTCTTGTTGACTGATAAAATGCCGAATGGTGAGGCGTCAGCAGTACAGCACTGCATGGAGAAACGGGCGATTGCAAATCTACCTTTCTCCATCTCCTTGTCTTGATACACAAATCCAGGTATTCGTATGCGTTTACCTGCAAATTGCTCTTTATATAAATCCAACGTCAATATAATTTCCATGTACTGTTTTTCGGTAACGACGATGACTTCTTTGTTGTATAACTGCTTTGCTAAATCTGCATATATTTGCGTAAATTCATCTGCTTCAAAAATAGGAGCTTTAGCATTTGTTGCAGATCGGGGTTCGCTGCTAGCTTGACTTGGTTGTCCAACCTTATTTGATTGACTCTCTTCCTCGACTTCTTGTTGATCCGAACTGTTGCTGGGTTCATAGACCGGGCCTGTAGAGTCTGACTTAGGAGAAGAACCAGCATCTGTTGGCGATGAAGCCTGACCAGAAGTCCATTGCTTAAGTGAAGCAGATGGTGCGTATTGAACGCCTTTTAGAGCAGCTGTCTGGCTGGACAGTGGCATCGGTGGCCAAATATAGGACAAGATGAAGGGTAATAATAGCGTGATTGCAGCAGAACAAGAGGACAAAGAGTTCGCAAATCCTCGTTTGTGCTTCGTTTCCAGTGATGTGCAATTACAGGCAGGTGAATGATGTTTAGCGGGAACGGCAGCCATATAAACTTGGAAAATACCAAGAATGTAACAGACGAGTGCGGAGCCTTTTACGAGCCATTCCATCCGCGGTGCTACGTACAACGGCATAAGTTGTTGTTTTGTAATGTACACGATCATTATGCTCCATCCTAGTAACAAAAACGCACAAAACAGCTTCATCTTGCGTTCAGACCTCAGTGAAGAGCAATTTGTATTCAATCGTTATCACTCCTTTATACTCCTTTTCATTAATAGAATATTCATATATTGGTTGAAAATAGTTCAGGATGTTACAAAACGATAGAAATAAATATAGTTGCAAACAATGGCACGATAAGGAGTAGCAAGCAAGCTAGCAATAAAATAAAGCGTTTTCGAAAAACGGTCATCATCATGAGCGTTGTTTTTAGATCCATCATGGGGCCAAATACGAGAAAACTAAGTAAGGAAGCTGGTGCAAGCATGCTTGTAAACGATGCGGCGATAAAGGCGTCTGATGTGGAACAGAGTGATAGTAAATAAGCAAGGGTCATTAGCCCGATATGTTCTAATGCAGGATTCATCCATGACGCGTCCACTATTAGGCTGCGCGGAAATGAGGTCTGAAACAGGGCCGTAATACATGCGCCGAACGTTAAATATACCGTTGTCTCCATCCACTCTTTGCCCATATGATCGGCTGCATGTCTTAATTTGTTAGGGAGTGGTATGTAGGTTTGATTTTTAGCATGAGTGCTTGTCTCACGATAGGATTCCGGATGAATGAGCAAAAAAGTATGGCGGCGATGCACGATTATGGACACGATCCAACCTATGGTTAGGACGACGAAAAAGGCTACAGCCATACGTCCAACTGCCATCCAAGGAGCACTTGGGAAAGCGGTGGCGGTTGAAGCATATACGATTGGATTTAAAATAGGCGCTGCGCACATATAGGTAACGGCTGCTGCGGGTGGAAGGCCTTTTTGCATAAATTTTCGCACGACAGGAATCATCCCACATTCACAAATAGGCAGCAGAATACCGCCTAAAGCTGCGAAAACAACAAGTACTGGTCGGGGCCACTTAACAGCCATATTACGAAAGAAGTCTGGGGCAATAAATACATGAACAAGCGAAGATAGAATGATGCCCAATAACAGAAACGGCATTGCTTCAAGTAAAATACTAACGAATACGGTTGTAAATGTGCGCCAAAGCTCGGCATTTGATGCGAGTGGCTGTGCAGCCAGAACACCAACTAGCGTTAGCAATAGTAGTAATGGGAGCAGGAGAGGGAGTTGCAGTAAACGAGGAGAAGGATGGGCAGCAGGGTCATCAGATCGTTTAATAGATGATATCAACCGGTGTGGCCTCCTTTTCGATACTAAAAGTAATCATTACGATTAAGGTTACCAGAAAAAGGGGCTGCGAACAACCCCTTACCAGTTCATGCTTGTACAATATATTAACGTGTGGAGCAAGTTTGGTCATCCGAGCCTTGATTGGATTGGATTCCTTTGGCCTTCTGCTCTAAGTATTCGTATCCGTCTGCAACGAGATCCAACTTGCCTGTCGTCGGATCAATAATCATTCCGTGTACAGGAATATCAGAAGGAAGCAATGGATGGTTGCGTAAAATGCGGACACTGTTCAGCACACCTTCTTGCACATTGTCAAAGCCGCGCAGCCAGTGATGAAGCTTGATTCCCGAATTTGTAAGTGTGTCCAGAACGAGATCATCTACACCGCGCTGCTTCGCTTTTTCCACGATACGTTCTGAATTTAAGCCTGTCATGCCGCACTCATAATGTCCAACTACGACAACTTCGTTTGCTTCTAACTCATAAATAGCAACGAGGACACTGCGCACGACAGAGCCGAATGGCTGTGAAATGATAGCCCCTGCATTTTTAATGATTTTGACATCACCGTTACGTAGGTTCATCGCTTTGGGTAATAACTCAACTAAGCGAGTATCCATACATGTGAAAATGACCATTTTTTTGTCAGGAAACTTGTCTGTCAAATACTGCTCATACTCATGTCGGTTTACGAACTGCTCATTATACGCCAAGATGCTGGTTAAGTTCGTAGCAGATGATTCCTGAGATGTGTTAGTAAGTGGTTGGTTAGTCAAATCAATTCCCCCTTTTATTCAGCGATGACGTTTGTCCTCGCAGCGTACATGGTTCGAATAGGTTTGTCCTCTGCCGTACAGGCGGAATGACTTGTCAGCTGTCAAATCTAGCGTTAAGTAATCTTCATAAAATACAGCATGCTGACGATGGATAACAATTCGACACGGTGCATTGGAGCTAATAAGCTCATCAAAGGATTCCACGTCTTCTTCGTTCATAATCCAAAGGGCTGGTACACCGTTGACTGCACAACCACAGCCTTCGGTATCATAAGCAAGCTTGATAACTGCGTGTTCATCGACTCCGCGATTCATGATGGCTTGGAGCGCTAGTTCAGTAAATTGCAAGTCCATAGCGACAACGCTCCTTTCTACATCATCCAACAACTATGTAAGTATGTATGCATGGAATTTCCCCACTTACATAGACGAACAAATTAAGTTGTTCTTGTCCTTTTGCTTGTTGATTATATATGGTGTAGGGCGTATCATCAAGAGGTAGCCTATTACAACAGGGAGTGGATGGAAATGACAACGCTATCAACAGTTGAACAGCAATTTTTGGATATCATTTCGAAGATGAAAGCATATAGTGAGGCCGTTTCACTCATGCATTGGGATTTGCGTACAGGAGCGCCTCGTAAAGGTGCAGAGCTTCGTTCAGAAGCAATCGGTAAGATTTCATCTGAAGTTTTCAAACTCTCTGTTTCGGAAGAGATGGGTGCTTGCTTGGATCAACTAGAAGCGCAGTTTGATTCCCTAGATGCACCGATGAAGAAGATGGTGAAAGACGCTCGCCGGGAATATAATCGCAGCAAGCTTATCCCGCCAAAGCTGTATGAAGAATATGTTGTCCTAACATCCAAAGCGGAGACAGTCTGGGAAGAGGCGAAGAATAAAGGCGACTTCGAACTGTTTAAGCCGTATTTGCAAAATATTATTACGATGACACAGCAGTTCATCGACTACTGGGGTGTCAAAGATACACGCTATGACACGCTCCTTGATATGTATGAGCCTAATTTGACTACAGCACAGCTGGATAGTATTTTTGGCCAACTAAAAGATCAGTTGGTGCCGCTTGTACATGAAGTGCAGCAATCAACGAACAAACCAGATGCAAACTTCCTACAAGAAGCTTATGACATCGAAATACAGAAGGATTTCAGCTCCTATTTGCTTGGGGAGATTGGATATGATTTCGAAGCGGGCAGACTGGATGAGAGCGCACATCCATTTATGATCGGACTCAATACGCAGGATATTCGCATCACGACGAAATATTTGGAAAATGATGTGACAAGTGCGGTGTTTAGTTCCTTGCATGAAGGTGGTCACGCCTTGTATGAGCAGAACATCAGCTCGGATCTTGCTCGTACTTCATTGGCTACAGGCACCTCCATGGGTATCCATGAGTCTCAATCCCGTTTGTGGGAAAATATCGTGGGACGCAGCCGTGAGTTCTGGAAACGTTACTATGGTGAGCTACAGCGCAGATATCCGGAACAACTAGCTAATGTTGATGTCGAGCAGTTCTACTGTGCGATCAATCGTGTTGAACCTTCTTTAATTCGTATTGAAGCGGATGAGGTTACTTATAATATACATATCATCATTCGTTATGAACTTGAGAAAATGTTGATTAATGATAACTTGTCAGTGGATGAGCTTCCAGAAGCTTGGAACAGCAAGTATGAGAGCTACTTAGGCATTCGTCCATCTCATGATGGAGAAGGGGTGCTGCAAGATGTGCACTGGTCATTTGGTGGATTGGGTTACTTCCCATCCTACTCACTTGGCAATATGTACGGCGCGCAAATGATGAATACGCTACGTCAGGAAATGCCAGATGTGGATGCGAAGATCGAAGCAGGCGATCTGCTGCCAATTAAAGAATGGTTTACCGAGCATGTGTATCAATATGGTTCTTTGTTGACGCCTGCAGAAATAATCGAGAAGATGACAGGCGAGCCATTAAATCCGCAGTATCTTGTTGATTATTTGACAGCTAAGACGAAAGATATCTATAAGCTGTAATGTTGTGAAGTTGACTCATCGAGTCACAATGGGCAATCGCAATGTGATACAAAGACCGCAAATGAAATCAAGCGCCATGTCCATGCTACGGTCATGGCGCTTTTCGTTATGAACAAAGTGATATTTAAGCATTAGGAATCTGATGTACGTTGCACAAATTCGTCTAAGTTGCCGCGAATATATTGAGCTGCATGTTGGATTGCAGCATCCGATAATTGCTGAAACTTAGTATAGTAGTGTTCAAAGGCTGTTAGTAAAGGAGGATCAGATTCAAGATCTTTCATCGTAATGGTGAAATTGTCTATCTGTCGAGGAAATTCTCTAGTTGCAAGCAGATGTTCGATATCTGTGACAAGCTGGAATGCGTCTTCGGCATGTAAATACTCGATTCCTCGCTTGAGCGCAGACCATTTGCGTGGCTGGGCATAAAAATAAGCACTCCACCAATACAGCTCTTCCTGAGAAACCATTGCGTGGTCATAATATACTCGAAATATAAACAATGCTTGCTGTCCACGCGTTAGTTCATCATAAAATGCTGCTTCATCTCCGTTGTGAATCCGTACTTGTTTGAATGCTTGAATGAGAGGGTTGAAGCAGGTGTCTACCAACTGCCTATCATCCAATTCCAACAAGGAAAAATCATGATGCTGCCATGTTATCAACAATATATAATCACTCCTTCATTCTTTATTCTAGAAAATAGTGGAAGGATTATCAAGCTTATGATTGTATAATAAAAGCTCCAACTTCGAATGCTTCGCAAGCACAAAGTTGGAGCTGATACGGTTCATTTGCCTATTTTGATTCTTCCATGTAGAAGAAGTTCGGACGATTGTACGTATCGTCATAGGATTTATGGAAAATATGTGTTGTTGCTGGCGACACGGGTGGAATGAGCCATGTCCAGTCTCCTGTAACATTTCGACCTTGATCTTGCTCACGTTTCTCGAACTGGGCGAACTGTAATGCTGCCGTATGGTGGTCTACAATACTGACACCGTCTTCTTTAAAGGAATGTAGTACAGCGGCATTAAGCTCAACCAAGGCTCGATCTTTCCAAAGTGTGGCGAGTGATGACATGTCTAGTCCCATTCGATCCGCAATTGCGGGCAGCATATTGTATCTATCCGTGTCGGCGAGATTCCGCGCGCCAATTTCGGTTCCCATATACCAGCCATTGAATGGGGCTACTTCGTATGAAATACCTCCGATTTCTAGTCGCATATTGGATACAATAGGGACGCCGTACCATTGCAATTCAAGATCAGCAAACCACGCGTAGGATGGATGCCGCAGTTTCACTTGTTTAATATCCTGCTCAGGGAGCTCGAACCATTGTGGAGGTTCACCTGCTTGTTGCAGCATGATCGGCAAGAGGTCGAAGTTCGTTTGCTTGCCTTTCCATCCGAGCTGTTCGCATTGTTCCGTTAAGCCAACAGAGTGTGGATCACCGATTATGCCTGTAGTCGTATTATAGCCAGCATAGCGAATAAGCTGATAATTTAAGATGCGCATCGGAGCAGGCTTGCCAGGCTCTGTAGGTCGGAAAATAGTCACAGTGGGACGAATACGGCCTTCATTTGTAGCATAGCGGATATGTGTAAGCATAGCCTCGACATATTGCTCTGTTGTATGAAGATGCCGCGCATCAAAAACAGTCAAAGACTGCCAAAATAGTCTTCCAATACAGCGATTGCTGTTGCGCCAAGCTAACTTTGCACCATATTCAAGTTCTTCTGTCGTATGTGCATAAGTGCCTTTCTCGTGAAGCTCTGCGAAGATACTGTCTAAACGACGCTGTATAATAGCAGCTGAATGTCCTAGCTCGGCGTAACTGTTGCTTACAAAAGATTGGGCTTCTTCCCATACATATTGCAGCTCAGGACGCAGCTGATTTGTTTGAATGATGCTCATGGAATCACTTCCTTGTGTACGTGTACATGGTTAGTCTAACTATCTTGTTCAAAGCGTATCACAAATTCGAGGAAATGCGGTGTATGGTGTGTGAACAGGCTGTAACAAATCGCAGGAATTGACATGACTTATGAATGGTGTTAGGATACCCCTATAGGTATTTAGATATTTTTTTGCACATATACATACCCCTGTGGGTATATGATTCGTTTAAATGAGAGGGGACTTTGGAATGAACCAGCCACAAAGTAATCAAGCACGTACAATCGTTATCGTTGGTGGAGTAGCGGGAGGGGCATCAGCAGCAGCACGCTTGCGCCGTTTGAATGAGAAAGACAACATTATATTGTTGGAACGCGGTGAGCATATTTCTTTTGCTAACTGTGGACTTCCTTATTACATAGGAGGTGCGATCCAGCAGCGCAGCAAATTGCTCGTACAGACGGTAAAAGGCATGTCAGAGCGATTCCAAATGGATATTCGAAATTGGAGTGAGGCGGTGCGCATTGACCGTGATCGCAAAGTGCTGCAAATACGACGTGTACAAGACGGTACCGTTTATGATCAACCGTATGACATTCTTATTTTGTCACCAGGTGCGAAGCCAATTCGACCGGATATTCCAGGTATTGAAGAAACAAAGGCGTTGTTTACATTGCGAAATATTCCAGACACAGATCGTATTAAAGCGTATGTGGATGAGCAACAGCCTAAAAAAGCAGTCGTAATTGGCGGTGGCTTTATCGGCGTTGAGATGGCTGAAAACTTGCGCGAGCGTGGATTGGAAGTAACGATGATTGAACGCGGCAATCAAGTAATGAACCCGATTGATGAGGAAATGGCTGCGATAGTACATCAAAATATGCGTGCAAATGGTGTAGAACTACTGCTAGGTGAAGGTGTCTCTGCGTTTGAAAACGAAGGGAAGTCCGTTATTTGTGAAAGTGGTAGACGTGTGGACACAGATATGATTGTATTAGCAATCGGTGTACAGCCAGAAAACGAGCTTGCTAAAGAATCGGGCTTAGAGCTGGGACAGCGTGGCGCAATTCGTGTAAATGAGCAGTTACAGACCAGTGATCCGTCCATTTATGCACTAGGTGATGCTATTGAAGTGAAAGACCGTGTGAACGGGCAGCCAACTTATGTACCGCTTGCATGGGGGGCGAATCGCCAAGGTCGTCTTGTAGCGGATATTATTCAAGGACGTCCAGCTCGATATGAGGGTGCTTACGGTTCTTCTATTGCGAAAGTATTTCAGCTCACAGTTGCTTCAACAGGCAATAATGAAAAGACGCTTAAACGACTTTCCATTCCATATCGTGTCGTTCATACGCATCCTGTATCACATGCTGGATATTATCCAGGCGCAGCGGCGATATCTTTGAAGCTCCTATTCTCGCCTGAAGATGGCCGTATACTAGGTGCTCAAGGTGTCGGGGCGGATGGTGTGGATAAACGTATTGATGTATTAGCAACAGCGATTCGTGGTGGACTAACGGTATATGATCTTGCTGATCTAGAGTTGTGTTATGCACCGCCGTATTCTTCTGCTAAAGACCCTGTCAATATGTTGGGTTATATCGCATCGAATATGATGGACGAGCTTGTAGATACAGTTCAATGGCACGAAGTGGACGGTTTGATTGGATCGGGAGCACTACTTATCGATGTGCGCGAACCATTGGAAGTACAAGCTGGGAACATTCCGGGCTCTACAAATATTCCGTTGAATGACTTGCGCCAAGCTCATCTTACTTTGCCAAAAGATCAACCGATTTACGTATCATGTCAAGTAGGCTTACGAGGGTATATTGCGTCAAGAATGCTCGAGCAGTACGGTTTTAAAGTGTTTAACGTCGATGGTGGATACAAGACCTATAGTTATATGAAAAAAGAAAGAGAAGCTAATCAATCGAATCAATCTGGATCGAATTCGGAAGGAACTTTTATGGCTACTGCGCCGAAACAAGTGATTGATGCAAGAGGATTGCAATGTCCTGGTCCAATTGTGCAGTTATATCAGGCGGTAGAACGTGCTGATACAGGCGATGTGATTGAAATTAAAGCAACGGATCCAGGATTCGCTTCAGATGTGAAGCAATGGACGGAGAAGACAGGAAATACGATGCTGCGTACCGAGAACGTCAATCATGAGCTTGTTGTATATGTGCAAAAAGGACAATGTCCCAGGCCTGACTCAGAAGAAATAAATCCAAATACGCTTGCAACAAGTGCTGGCCCAACTGCTGAGAAAAATAATGCGACACTGGTTGTGTTCAGTGGCGATCTGGATAAAGCAATCGCCAGCTTCATTATCGCTACTGGGGCGGCGGTGATGGGTAAACAGGTGACGATGTTCTTTACGTTCTGGGGTTTAAATATGCTGAAACAGAAAGCGGCTGCTCAAACGGATAAAGATATGTTTGGAAAAATGTTTGGCATGATGATGCCCAAAAGTGCGGACAGTCTTCCTTTATCGAAAATGAATTTTGCGGGCATTGGTCCAAAAATGATTCAAAATGTAATGAAACGCAACAATGTGGATGATCTGGAAACGATGATTCTTAATGCACAACAGCTTGGAGTCAAGTTCGTAGCTTGTACGATGAGCATGGAACTGATGGGTATTGAACATCAAGAGCTTATCGATGGTGTTGAACTAGGTGGTGTCGCTACTTATTTGGGAGATGCAGAAGAGGCAGGATTGAATTTGTTTATTTAATGTTGGCAAATGGAAGTAGGGGGTGTAAATGTGGAACATCAAGAGGCGATACGCAATCGACTGAAACGGGTGGAAGGCCAAATTCGAGGCGTTCTTAATATGCTAGAGCGCGGTGAGGATTGTCGCGATGTGATTACACAGTTGTCAGCTGCACGTACAGCTGTGGATAGAACGATCGGACTCGTTATCGGAGCTAACTTGGCGAAGTGTGTGCAAGAGCAGCTTGAAGCGGGTGAAAGTCCAGATGAAGTGATTCAAGAGGCTATTTCTATGTTAGTGAAGAGCCGTTAATATAACGAGCACATGTGGTGTGTTTCATTTTGTGCGAATGATCAGTTCTCCAATTTACGTTTATTGTTGAGAACTTCATCGTTGGGCCGATCTGTTTGCGTGATGCAAGCAGATCGGCTTTTTGTTATGCGCTGTAACGAGACAAGCAAGGAACTGAGCAAAGTTATAGGCGTTAACCATCACTTCTGCTGTTGCATAAGCTGTATGACTATATCAAGCAACTAATGAAGGAGGTTATGACAATGCGGCTGCGCTTTCGATTCTATGCATGTGCTTTGATTGTCATGTTAATGCTGTCTATCTTTGCTGCCGCTTGCGGCAATGATAGCGGAAAGCCAAAGGTTCGTGTAGGCGAAGTAGCTCGCACGGTATTTTACGCTCCGCAGTATGTCGCATTAGCTAAAGGTTTTTTTACTGAACAAGGAATTGATGTGGAGCTGCAGACGACGGCCGGTGGAGATAAGACGATGACGGCATTGCTGTCTGGGGGCATTGATATTGCTTTGGTAGGCTCTGAAACTTCTATATATGTATTTCAGCAGGGAGCGGACAATCCAGTCATTAATTTTGCACAGCTGACGCAAACGGATGGCACTTTTTTAATGGCGAGAGAGCATGATGGGACGTTTGATTGGAATGAGTTAAAAGGAAGCGTATTCCTTGGTCAACGTAAAGGTGGCATGCCGCAAATGGCTGGGGAATTTACTTTGCGCAAGCATGGCATTGATCCTCAGAAGGATCTGAATTTGATCCAAAATGTTGATTTTGCAAATGTTGCTTCCGCGTATGCATCGGGAACTGGTCAATACGTTCAGTTGTTTGAACCTCAAGCTTCTATATTTGAACGAGAAGGGCGCGGTACGGTTGTCGCCTCCTTTGGGATAGAGAGCGGGCAATTGCCCTATACGGCCTATATGGCTAAAGGCAGTTATTTAGATGAAAAAGCTGATGTGGTGCAGAAGTTCACGAACGCTTTGCAACTCGCTCAACGCTGGGTAGCTACTAACTCTGCTGAGGATATCGCAGATGCGATACTCCCTTATTTTAAAGATGCGGATCGCTCAATCGTTATCGATGCAGTTAAACGATATAAAGAGCAAGGGTCTTATGCGTCTGATGGGGTGTTCGAGCAAGAGGAATGGAACAACTTGCATGATGTGCTGCGGACTGCTGGGGAATTGAAGCAGGATGTTCCACTTGAACGTCTAGTTAATAACCGCTTCGCAGAGCAAGCGAAGCAAACGGTGAAATGAGACCGTGTCATTTGAGTATGAGCCGAAAGGAGGCAGCTGCATGCACACAATGGTAGAAATCCAAGACGTTTCGCATGTTTATGTGACAGGGCGAGGGGCACAGCTTGCGCTAGAGGATGTATCCTTACAAATATATCCTGGTGAGTTTGTAAGTATTGTTGGCCCGAGTGGATGTGGGAAAACTAGTTTGTTGTCGTTAATTGCAGGGCTTGATTTTCCAACCAAAGGTAACGTTTTTGTAGATGGGGAACGTGTAATAGGCAGCTCCTCCCGGGTCGGCTACATGCTGCAGCAAGACTACTTGTTTCCATGGCGGACGATTTTGGACAATGCATGTATGGGTTTAGAATTAACGAATCAACTGAATGAGGCCGGTCGATCACGCGTTGTGCGGATGCTTGAAGGCATGGGATTAGAAGGAACAGAGCGACTGTTTCCGCACCAATTGTCAGGAGGAATGCGCCAGCGTGTCGCGCTTATAAGGACGATGGCCACTGAGCCGGAGTTGTTTTTGCTCGATGAACCTTTCTCTGCGCTCGATTATCAGACGAAGCTGCAGCTCGAAGACCTTGTTGTAGATACGTTAAAGGCGCATGAGAAGACGGCCATTCTTGTGACGCATGATTTATCGGAGGCGTTGGCTGTCAGCGATCGTGTATTTGTAATGAATCGCAATCCAGGCAGCATTCGACGCGTATTTGATGTTCCAGAACCGATTCGCTCTGCAACCCCATTTTTTGCCCGTGAGCAGGCAGGTTTCAATGATTGGTTCCACGAGCTGTGGAAAGAGCTTGAAGCCTCTGATAATCAGACGGGAGGGATGTGAAATGAGCAGGGAGCGAGCGGAAACTTCAGCCATTTACTATTCTCCAGAAGCGAAGGCGCTCATGGCGGATACGTTTGCTAAATATAAAAAGTCAGAACGTTCACACCGCACCCGTGTCACGGTCACGCAATTTAGTTTGTTGGCGGCGATGCTCGTATGCTGGGAGTTGGCTGGACGCTTCAAATGGATTGACGTGCTTCTTTTCAGCTATCCTTCCAAAGTAGGAGTGCAGCTGTGGAAAGACTTTGCGGACGGCAGTATATGGCCGCATTTGTTGATGACAGTAGGAGAGACGTTGGTGGGCTTTGCGCTCGGTACTGTATTCGGTACCTTATTAGCGGTAGTGATTTGGTGGTCACGGTACTTAGCCAACGTGCTCGATCCATACATGGTTGTATTTAATAGTATGCCTAAAGTCGCCTTAGGCCCTTTGTTCATCGTCGGCTTTGGTCCTGGCTTTACGGCCATTGTTGCTACAACGTTGTCGATCACAGTGCTTATTACGACCCTTGTTGTATATAACGCCTTTCGCGAGGTTGATTCGAACTATGTGAAAGTTGTGAAAGTATTTGGCGGCAGCAAAAGTGTTGTATTCCGTAAAGTTATTTTTCCAGCAACGATTCCGTCCATTGTATCTACGCTAAAGGTGAACGTAGGTCTTGCATGGGTGGGTGTCATCGTTGGCGAGTTTCTCGTGTCCAAAGTAGGGCTTGGTTATTTAATCATATATGGATTTCAAGTGTTTAACTTTACGCTTGTCCTTTCTTCTCTAGTGCTGATTGCGATAGTTGCTACGATAATGTATGAAGCCGTTTCCTATTTGGAGCGAAGACTTATTGGCCATGCAAACAGTAAGTAAAGTGCGATTTAGCAGCGGGAGTTTGCCATAGATGAAATACAACTGTGCTTATCACGCAATAAAAATTTTCTTCTTGTTTGGTTATAAGCGCGAAGGAACTGGGTAAATATCTGTTATACCAAATTTCACTCACGTAAAAATAGACGTCGATAACATGCTCGACCGTGAGTAGCTACCGACGAGGAGGTTGTTAATGATGAGCACAACAAGCACGTCTTTCCAACTAAAAGCGGAAAGCAGGAAAGTTGAGGGTGGTTCGACCTCAAAAAGATTAAGGAAACAAGGACGATTGCCGGCTGTTGTATATGGGCAAGGAATAGACAGTATTTCCCTTAGTGTGGATGCTAGAGAAATCATCAATTATGTTCGCTCGAAAGGGTTAACCGATGTTGTTCATCTAGTTGTAGATGGGAAGAAACCGATTCCTGTCATGATTAAAGATGTCCAGCGGCAAGATGAGAAATGGCAGCATGTGGATTTGATTAAGGTAGATAAGAACAAACCAATTAAAGTACGTGTACCACTTGAATATATAGGAATTGCTCCAGGTACGAAAAGCGGAGGCATATTGGATATCCAAGAAACAAGTGTAGAAGTGGAAGGGTTGCCGGATCACATTCCTGCTTCCATTGAAATAGACGTATCTTCGCTTGACATTAGCGAAAAGCTACTTGTGAAGGATGTGTCATGGCCTAAGGAGGTATCCTTGTTCACACAAGAAGATATTATTTTAGCTTCCGTTGTACTACCAAGTACGTTGGAAGCGAATGATGAAGCTAGCAGCCAAGATACAGCTCAAGAAACGGATGTAACCACTTAATTGATTGCTTAAACGAAGTGCTTAAATGATGTAAAATAGCAGGTAACATCTTTAGCAAAGGCGTTCCCGAATGGGAGCGCTTTTGTTTTGTCCATTTGATAAGCCATATAAATTCGTGCTCATACTTATCTAATATAAGTATAAAGTGAAGTGAGGCTACAGGGTGTTAGATGCGGACAGGCTGCATGCGAACGTGGTATGATGTTGAAAAGTAGTCACATACTAACCATAAACGATCCAATCGATAGAGGGTGAACATCATGTTATTTGGATTCGTAGGATTTCGCGTTATTAAGACTGCTATTGCAGCCATTCTCGCCATTATTGTAGCTGATCTACTTGGATTAGATAATCATCTTGGTGCAGGGACATTGTCTATACTCGCTGTAGAAGTTACACGTAAAAAGAGTATCAGCTCAACCTCTGCCAGATTTTTCGCTTCCATTGTTAGCCTTGCCGTTGCATCGTGCTTGTTTTTACTATTTGGTTTCCATTTGTGGGTACTGGCGGCGTACATATTGTTAACGTTCCCATTGGTGGCACGTTTGAATTTCAAGCAAGGCATCGTTACGAGTGCCGTTGTGGTTTTTCACCTTTATGCGGAGGGGCAAGTAACGCTACATATTCTTTGGAATGAAGTGCTGCTGCTTAGCTGTGGTTTAGGTGCGGCCACACTAGTCAATTTGGCTTACATGCCCAAGGAACACGAAAAGCTGTGGGATATTCGCAAAGAAATCGATGCCTGCTTCTCTGCTATCTTTTTGCAGCTCAGTCGTAACTTAAGGGATGCCGCTTATGTGTGGGACGGCAAAGAAATGATTGATACTGCTGCCAATATTGAGAGCGGTATCGCAACTGCCTCTAAGGCGCTGGAGAACCGATTGCTGCCATCTGAAGAAGAGATGGTTGAAGAGAAATGGCTGTTATATTTCTATATGCGCAAGACACAATTGGACTCTATTCAAAATTTAATGCAGCTGCTGTCGCAAATTTATCAAACGATGCCGTACAACCAACTCGTAGCTAACTTATTTGAGCAATTGAGTGAAGATGTGAAGCATCCGCTATATACAGGAACGACGGAACGGTTGCTTAATGAACTCGAGCCGCAATTTCGTGAACTTCCGCTGCCTACGACACGTGAGGAGTTGGAGGTAAGAGCTGCAATTCTTCAAGTATTCCGTGAGTTGAGAGTGTATTTGAAGGTGGCAAAGAAAGATAAGAAAGAGCTGACCGTTGAAGGGTAATCGCTTTTGGAAAATGTTTTGCATAAGAAAGAGAAGTCGATCCTGAAGGGTCGGCTTTTTATCATTTTACATAGGGAAAGCGTTGAGTGAAGGAAAAGGCAGTGGTACTTCACTGCATGTGCCGAGCGGGAAAATCATATTATGTATAGGAAAATCGATAGCGAATTAGTGTATCGACCAATGTTGCGATGACGTGAAAAGACCTGAGTATGGCGGCTAATGACAGTGATGGACAAGGAAAATAATTTTAGTGTGCTTCATTTTATCAACATTCGCCTATGTCCTGCATACACTTTAAAAGAATGATTGTATGGAGGAGGTCCATAGGATGGCAATTCGAGATAAGAACCACAGCCGTGAAATCATTACGAAAGCGATTTGCGGTAAAGGTCGCAAGTTCTCCGTCGTCACACATACGGTCACTCCGCCTCACAATCCGACCAGCATATTGGGGGCATGGATTATAAACCATCAATATGAGGCGGTGCGGGCGGGGGATGGGATTGAGGTAATTGGTACTTACGATATCAACATCTGGTATTCCTACAATAATAACTCACAGACCGATGTTGCTAAAGAGACGGTATCATATGCCGATCTTGTATCGTTAGCTTATGTTGATCCACATCACCGTGCAGCTACGGTAGAAGTAGCCGCAGAAGCTACCCAAGAACCTAGTTGTGTGGAAGCGACAGTTTCTTCAAGTGGAACAAGTGTTATCATTCGTGTCGAGCGGGAATTTCTTGTGGAAATGGTCGCTGAAACGAAGGTATGGGTCGTTGTTAATCCAAACGGCGCATCCGATCTGGAAGACAAGTATTTAGATTTTAGCAGTGCGAATTCAAGCGATGATTATGAAGATTTAGAGCCATATTTACCGGATGAAGAAACATAAGCTCGCCGCAGCCGTATGCGGCGGCTTCTTGTTTCCTGTACAACATCACTATATGCATAGGCAGCATGTTCGACGAGGGCGGGAGCCCTCTTTTTTTCTAAATATGTGATTCATTTGCTGCTTTTTTTTCAGGTATGGAATAAAAGGAGGTTCATTCGGTGGCGAAGACGACCACTTTTCGAACAAATTGGCTGCCGTGGGAGCTTAATCGATCTTCTAGTATTAACATCAAACGGCTGCACAGCTTGGAAGATCGTGCGCATCAGATGGAAATCCATTGGCTTATTGGAACAACAGGGAACTATGTGGATATTGCTAAACAATTGGATGCAGTTCATCCGCAGGGCAGAGCGCTAGTACTGAATCGCTATGCGCGCCCGTGGCAAAACGGGACAATGGTGAGAAGGCTGCGGCAATTTGCCCTGCCAACTTCCTATGATGCGGTCTGGAATGATTCGTATCGAACCAAGGATTCTCAGTACATTCGTACGGTTACCTTTTGGGTGTATCAGTGCGAAGTTATCGCGGCAGCACACTGCCACAGTATGCCGCAGGTAATCGGTATGCATCGGCCTATTACAAAATGGTCTGATCCACCTTATCGCAGGCTGGCAAGGATGGCGGAGCGGGCTGCCTACGCACTTGGCTGGGATACGTGCTCTGTCACCATTCAAAGTACAAGTGATGCGACGGTAATACCTATACAGAATGATCCGAGCTCGAATCCGCGTTGCTATGCATTGGATGAGCCTCAGGAGGGGGATACCGTTGTACGAGCAGCTCCCGTTACTCGGAGGGATCCGGAGTGGGTGTGGAGAAAGTATGAGGAGCGAATCCAACTAGATGCGATATTGTTAGGTGAAGAGCGTGGAAGTGAAGGTCGACAAAGATTAGATTTATCATTTGGCTTAGATGCGGAGTTTATTTTGTACGATGCTGAAAACAGAAAAATTATACCGGCATCCCGATTTTTTGATTTGGCTGGTGAAGTTGGGTGTGATGCGGTACGGATTAATGGAAAGGTTATATATCCATTATTAGAGCTTCGTCCGCAGCCAACTGATTATGCTGTGTCATTAGTTTCTACGACCCGTAAATTGATGCGAGCAGCTTCAATTTCATTACAGCAGGGAGATCATGATCAAGGCTCTGTCATCTCGTGCTTGGCAGGATCGAAACCTTTAAATCGGTTTCCAATCGGGGCTCATTTGCATGTAGCAGGGAAAATGTGTACTACTGAGCTTATTCGTGCGTTGGACACTTACTTGGCGTTGCCTTGCTCGCTTCTAGAGCAGAAACGAGAGCGAAGTGAGCATAGGCGAAGAGCGGGTTATGGAACACTAGGTGATGTGCGTCAGCATCCACATAATGGAGCTGGTGGCTTTGAATATCGAACGTTATGGAACTTTTTTGTGGATCCGTCTTTAAGTGCGGAACTGCTGAGTGTGTTTGAAATCATCGTACGTCATTACTGGAAGCTGCCAGGACGAGAGGCTGCACGTGCTCCAATTATTACTGCATATACCGAGGATGCGCGGCAAGTCTATAAAGATCTTGCCATTCATCGATTGACAGAGCTGAAGGTGTTCGCAGATGACAAGCAGCAGTTATTGTTGTCTCACTTGACTCAACGATTGCGCGAAGAGTGGAGCTGGAGAGAACATACGGATGTCAAGAATGCCTGGATACATGCTTAAGTCATAGAATGAAACGATGAAAAGTACGGGGTGAGCTCCTGTGCTTTTTTTGTTATACTAGATAAGTTAAAGAGAGTATTCAACAACTGTGATATGAGCAAACGTACTTTAAGAATGGCAATGGGGGTTGACGATGGCCACATACACGCCAATGATTCAACAATATTTAAAAGTGAAAGAACAGGCGAAGGACGCCTTTTTATTTTTCCGCCTTGGAGATTTTTATGAACTCTTCTTTGATGATGCATTGTTGGCATCAAGAGAGTTGGAGATAACATTGACTGGCCGTGGCGGAGGATCTGAGGAGAAGATCCCGATGTGCGGTGTGCCCCATCATTCTGCTGAGAACTATATTCAGCGCTTGATCGAAAAAGGCTACAAAGTTGCCATATGCGAGCAAGTAGAGGATCCATCTGAGGCGAAAGGAGTTGTACGCCGCGAAATTGTTCGTATTGTGACGCCCGGCACAGTGATGGATGGCAAAACGATTGAAGAGAAGGCCAACCGTTATTTGTTAGCCGTTACGGAACTGGAAGGTAAGCATGCTTGGGCTGCATGCGACTTGTCTACAGGGGAACTTACGGTTTCTTCTGCACCGATGGAGGGCAATTGGCTGCTCGATGAGGTAAACGTATATGTGCCTAGTGAAATGATAGGTGATGAGCATCTGCTGGATACGGTCAAGCCGCTGACGATGACTTGGAACCGTCAAGTGCTGTTTACGGCCTGGAAAGATACTAATGAAGCATTGACACGCCAGCAGTTTGGAGAAGCTGTGTGGACACGTTTGGATAAAGAACGTCAGAAAGTTGTTAGCTTGCTGATGTCGTATTTGCACGAGACCCAGAAGCGTTCATTAAGTCAATTTACAACGATTCAAGAACTAGAGCCTGATCAATATCTCGTCCTGGATCCATTTACTCGACGCAATCTTGAACTAACAGAAACGGTGCGAGAAAGAGCGAAGAAAGGTTCATTGCTATGGCTTCTTGATCAAACAGAAACCTCCATGGGGGGGCGTATGCTTCGTCGTTGGATTGACAAGCCGTTATTGAATCGGAAATCAATCGATCAACGTCTTGAGGCTGTAGAAACGTTATATAACGATTTTATTGCTCGTGAAGAGCTGAGGGAACAATTATCATCCGTATACGATTTGGAGCGTCTCGTTGGGCGTATTGCATTCGGTACAGCAAATGGTAGAGATTTAACGGCATTAAAGGTTTCGTTAGAACGCGTACCTGCGCTGATGGAGCGCTGTATGGCGACGTCTTCGAATACGCTGCAGCAGTTGGCTCAATCAATGGATCCTTGTTCAGATATTAAGGAATGGATTGAGACCGCGATTAAAGATGAGCCTCCGATCTCTGTTCGTGAAGGTAATCTTATTAAAGATGGCTATCACGATTATTTGGACAAGCTTCGTGAAGCAAGTGTTAACGGCAAGCGCTGGATTGCCGAACTGGAACGTAAAGAACGTGAAGTGACAGGGGTTAAGTCACTCAAAGTGGGCTTTAATAAGGTGTTTGGTTACTTTATTGAGGTGACTAAGTCCAATTTATCCTCTTTGCCAGAAGGACGTTATGAGCGCAAGCAGACTTTAGCTAATGCTGAAAGATTCGTCACTCCTGAGCTTAAGGAGCGGGAAGCACTCATACTTGAGGCAGAAGATAAAATGGTTGGCTTGGAGTATGAGTTGTTCAGTGAGCTTAGACAGCGTATCAACGGACATGTCCGCAGATTGCAGCATTTAGCGGAAGCGATTGCCCAACTTGATGTGTATCAATCGTTAGCGGCGGTTAGTGCGAAGCAGCGATTTGTGAAGCCGCAAGTTCATGAAGGCTATCATCTTGATGTGAAAAATGGCCGTCACCCGGTTGTTGAGGCAGTGATGCAGCAAGGCAGCTTCATGGCGAATGATGCTCAACTGAGTGAAGAAATTGCGTCGATGCTACTAATTACCGGACCTAACATGGCAGGTAAGAGTACGTACATGCGACAAGTGGCTTTGCTTCATGTGATGGCTCAGATCGGATGCTTCGTACCAGCAGAACATGCGGTCATCCCGTTGGTTGATCGTATTTTTACCCGTATTGGAGCAGCAGATGATTTGATCGGCGGTCAGAGTACGTTCATGGTTGAAATGATGGATATTCAAGTCATGACTGCGAAGGCAACGAAGCGCAGTCTTGTCATTATTGATGAGCTTGGACGTGGAACTTCAACGAGCGAAGGGATGTCTATCGCGCAAGCGGTTATTGAATATGTCCATCATCATATTGGATGTAAAGCACTTGTATCGACACATTTCCATGAGCTAGCACATCTTGCAGACCATTTGGATAAGCTTCGCAATGTATCGATGGCTGTACAAGAGAGTGGCAGTGACGTCACATTTTTGCGCAAATTGGTAGACGGAGCTGCAAGTACAAGTTACGGTATTTATTGTGCTAAATTGGCAGGATTGCCGGAATCCATTATAGATCGAGCATATGATTTGCTAACGGATTATGAGTCAGATGTACCGAATCAGACTCATCTTGTTAAGGAAAAGCAGGCTGTTATTGAACGTCAGGAACAAACTGTTATCCGTGATGTTGACCGTGAGCATGAGCAGCAGCAACAGCAGATGCCTATTCATTATGAAGCGATAGCAATCGAACAGCTTGATTTGTTTGGCGAAAGAAGCGAAGTGGTTCAGTCGGCTCCTTCTACGGGAGCTTCGGTTGCAGCTGCGACAGCTGCTAAGAAAGAAGCCCAAAGCTTACATGAGTCTGCTGTTTCGTATGAAAGAGAAGCAGCAGCTTCTATAGAAACTGATCATTCGGTTGGCAATAACGAATATCGTCAGCTGATCGAAAAGTTAAGTGAGGTAGATGTGCTGGAGTTGACGCCGCTTGAAGCGATGAATCAGCTGCATGCCCTTATGCGTGAGGCACGTCAGGCGATAAAGCGTTAGCAAGTAGGTACATTGCACGCTGTATATTTTATAATTCTAGCGGCGTGCTTCGTATGTACAAGAATAGTGATTGGTGAAAAATAGTAAAAAGTAAAAGACTGCGGGGAGGGAACAAATATGGGTATTATCCAAGTGATGGAGGAGCAATTGGCAAACCAGATTGCAGCGGGTGAAGTTGTTGAGCGTCCAGCATCTGTTGTCAAAGAGCTTGTTGAAAATGCAATCGATGCTGGCGCTAAACATATCGATGTAAGTGTCGAGGAAGGTGGACTTCAGCTCATCCAAGTCAAGGATAACGGCTCAGGTATTCAAGCGGAAGACGTGGAGACGGCGTTTGAGCGTCATGCAACTAGTAAAATCCGTACGAATCGGGATCTGTTTGCTATCCGCAGTCTTGGTTTCCGCGGAGAAGCACTTCCGAGTATTGCAGCGGTGTCCAAGGTGGAAGTTATCACATCGTCTGAGACGACCGGACTGGGTCGTCGTTTCGTCATTGAGGGCGGCCAGCGTATGGTGAATGAAGATGTGCAATCGATGCAAGGAACGGTGTTTACGATTCGAGAGCTGTTCTACAATACGCCTGCTCGATTGAAATATATGAAATCCATTCAGACGGAGCTAGGCCATATTTCTGACTATTTATATCGCATGGCACTGGCATATCCGAGTATCGGATTCACATTGAAGCACAATGGAAATTCGTTATTGCAAACTGTCGGGAACGGTGATTTGCTGCAAGTGATTGCTGCGATATATGGGGTGCATACCGCCAAGCAAATGGTACGCATCGAAGCAGAACATTTAGATTATCGACTTGAGGGCTATGTAGGGAAACCTGAACTCACTAGATCAAACCGCAATGCGATGTCATGGTTTGTGAATGGACGCTATGTTCGGAGTTTTCCATTAAATCAGGCGGTTCTACGTGCGTATCATACCTTGCTTCCTATTAATCGCTACCCGTTACTGGTGATGCAGGTGTCCATGCACCCTACGTTAGTCGATGTCAATGTTCATCCTTCGAAAATGGAAGTTCGATTCAGTAAGGAAGCAGAGCTTGTCCAATTCGTAGAACAAGCAATTCATGATCAATTGCTAGGACAACCTTTGATCCCATTAGCAGCGCCTCCAAAGGCAAAAGTTCGCACAATGGTGGAACAAGTTAGCCTGGACTGGACTGCTTCCAGTGTGAGCGGCAATGAGTCGCAAATAGGCATGGGAGCCTTGTCTGCTCCTCCAGAGCCAACGGTGAATATGCATGTGCGGGAGCGCGAGCAAACGCCTCTAACTGGTGCAAAATTGGACCGTGAATCTGGTGCATCGTATGAGCAGAGCAGAAAACAAGATAAACAGCGGATGGAGAACGAGATTTCACATCCACAAGCTACAAAAGATCCGGCAGTGGAGACTGTCATAGATGCTTCGGGGGCTGTGAGCAACAAGTTGACATCAAGCGTTGTAACGAATAGGGAGAAAAGTGAGAATTCAGAAGATGCCGAACGTCTGGATGTAGCTAAGTCATATTATGATGAGCAACGTCCACGATCAGCAGCGAACGGATCTCGTACAACCTCTCCATCTTCAGCATGGCGCGAGTCGAAGGATAGTTCGGAATATAAGCAAAATGCTGTTCGTCCTTCAAATAGGCAATCTATTTCAGCTAGTTCAACACTAGGCTCAAAAGATACTTATCGTACATCTACTACTAGTTGGAATCAGGCTGTGTCTCAGTTGCCGGTTGATGATGTTTCTTTGCCTGCATTCCCGGCACTTCACTATGTTGGACAAGTGCATGGTACGTATTTATTATGCAGTAATGAAGAGGGTTTATATATTATTGACCAGCATGCTGCTCATGAACGGGTGAACTATGAGCGATTCCGTGAGCAATTTGCAAAGCCAGCAGATGCGTCACAAGAATTGTTAATCCCATTAACGATTGAATTTACACCGAATGAGGCAAAACGGATTTTGGATAGATTGCCCTTACTAGAGCAGGTTGGAATTGGTCTAGAGCCGTTCGGTCAACAAACGTTCTTAGTGCGTTCCCATCCGTACTGGTTCCCGCAAGGTGACGAGGAAGCTATTATTCAAGAAATGATTGATTGGGTACTTGAGGAAAAGGCGATAGACATTGGTAAAATTCGTGAAGCTGCGGCCATTATGTGTTCGTGTAAGGCATCGATTAAAGCGAATCAGCGTATAACCGAGCTCGAAGTGAATGCACTGCTAGTACAGCTTGGGGCATGTATACAACCTTATACATGTCCGCACGGAAGACCAATAATTGTTAAATTCACAACTACGGATTTGGAAAAAATGTTCAAGCGAATAATGTAGCATTCTTGAAGTTAGGTTCTTCATACAGCATGATCATTTGTGTTTATGTTTCAAAACCGTTTATAATGAGGAGGAACCTATGATTATTACGACAGGGGATATGACTTCGGAAGCCGTGATAGAGCGGGCGCGGCAGCTAGCGAAGCATATCGAAGTCCCGTTTGTCGAACGCAGAAAGCAGTCTTTGCCTCGTATAATGAAGAGGCTTGGCGATGATCAATTCATTGTCCTTACCGATGATGAAGTGCGTTTTACACAGGTTGGCAAAACAGATTTATTTTATCATCCAAGCATGGCGTACTTGCGAATTAAGCGGCATCTTAGTGGGATAGAGGATGTCATGATTCGTGCAGCAAATGTACAAGCTGGTGATACCATTCTTGACTGTACAGCTGGTCTAGGCTCAGATGCGCTCGTATTTGCGGTCGCAGCAGGAGCATCGGGCCGAGTAATTGCTTGTGAGAGTGAGTTGGCCATGTATGCACTTGTGCGAGAGGGTTTGCAAATTTATACGACAGAGCTGGAAGTAGTCAATGAAGCAATGCGTCGTATTGAAATGCTTCATAACAATCACTTGGACTTGTTGAAGTCCCTTCCCGACCGTTCGGTGGACGTCGTATACTTTGATCCGATGTTCCGCAAGCCTGTTCGTACTTCTGCAGCTATTGATCCGCTCCGTAATGTAGCGAATCATGAGGCTCTTCATGAAGACGTCATTGTAGAAGCGAAACGAGTAGCACGCAGATCTATCGTCTTGAAAGAGTTGAAGTATAGTGGCGAGTTCAAGCGACTCGGATTCGAAGACACGGTGCAAACCGGCTCTAAACTGGCGTATGGAGTGATTGCAATTGACAGCTACAAGTAATACTCGAACACCTCTCCTTGTGTTGGTCGGGCCAACAGCTGTAGGTAAGACCCGATTGAGCTTGGATATCGCAAAGAAATTTGATGCTGAGATTATATCTGGAGACAGCATGCAGGTATATCGGGGGATGGATATCGGAACGGCGAAGTTGGCAGTGAAAGATCGTGAAGGAATCCCACATCATATGATGGATATTCATAATCCTGATGAGTCTTTCTCTGTTGCTGAATTCCAAACACGATGCACTTCTTTAATCGAAGATATTTCATCACGAAATAAACTTCCATTTATCGTTGGTGGAACTGGATTGTATGTTGAATCCGTCGCGTACGGCTTTGAATTTTCGGAGAGTGGTGGGGATGAGTCGTTTCGTACGGAAATGGCTTCTTATGCCGAGCAGTTTGGTGCACAGGCACTTCATGACCGCCTGGCGGCAATTGATCCTTCATCTTCTGCACGTCTGCACCCTAACGATACGCGAAGAGTGATAAGAGCTTTGGAAGTTTTTCACATGACTGGGCGCACAATGTCCGAGCAATTGGAGGGACAAGAACGTGTGTCTCCCTATGAATTATGTATAATAGGTTTGACAATGGATAGGTCACTGCTATATAAACGTATAGAGGCACGTGTTGATGAAATGTTAGAACAAGGGCTTGTCAAGGAAGTAGAAAGTTTGCTGCAAGCAGGCTATGATCGTTCTCTTGTTGCTATGCAAGGCTTGGGCTACAAAGAAATAGCCTCGTACTTAGCTGGAGAACGCTCCTACGAATCGGCAGTTGAATTGTTGAAGAGAGACACGCGCCACTTCGCGAAACGCCAATTGTCATGGTTCCGCCGGATGAAAGATATTCATTGGGTGGATGTGACGGATGGAAATGAAGCAGAAGAACATTTCTTACAAATTTGCAGTTTGTTAGCAGGAAAGTTTCGATAACAGGTTGAATATATTTCAACACAATCAATCTCATGATATGGGGGTACGGACGATGAACAAATCCATCAATATCCAAGATACATTCCTAAATCAACTTCGTAAAGAAAGCATACCTGTTACGGTTTACTTAACGAACGGGTTCCAAATTCGCGGTGTAATCCGTGCATTTGACAACTTTACAATCGTTATTGACAGTGACGGCCGCCAGCAGATGGTATATAAGCATGCCATCTCGACATTTACGCCGCTGCGTAACGTATCCCTAATGCAAGATCAACAAAATGACAATTAATAATGTTTACAGTTATTAGATCTAGCATTCGGAATGAAACTTTTTGAAGGCACAGTACGTCAAATGTATAGTGGTGCTTAAGAACAACCCCAACGGGTTGTTCTTTTCATTACTGGGGTGAATGGGCTGTGGGTGAACGATAAAGCAGGTAAAATATCATTTACAAGTGATGTTGACGTGATTATACAGTGGGCTTATTTTCGTGTATCATGTTTCATTGAAGGGAACTTCTATTCGTATGCCGTCTAATCATTGTCTATTGTGCTTGTACAAGATGTTTCTAGACAATTCATGCAAGGGTAAAGACATAAAGTTGCGCTTCAGAATTACTTTATGCTGGAGACGCAAGAATGATGTAAGGGGAGTCGGAGAAAATGGCAAATCAAGATAAACTATCTCGAACGCAATCACCGAAAAAGCCAAAGCCGACAATGCGCAAAAAGAAAACGTGGACGTGGAAAAAAACGTGGTGGTTGTTCTTTTTCACGACGGCTTTCGCGATCTTTTGTGCGGTTGGTGGCTACTTGTTCATTATGTTGAATGGTGAACGCCTAATGAAAGAATATAAAGAAGCTGATATGTTCAAGATGGCTGAAGCATCTATCGTAATGGACCGAAACGGGAAGCAGATTGCTAAGCTGGGTCAACAAGTGAGCAACCGTGATATTATAGAGTACAAGGATATTCCTGAACATCTTGGTCAAGCATTTATTGCAACAGAGGATAAGCGATTTATGAATCACCAAGGTGTAGATTTGTGGTCTATCGGACGTGCGATGGTGAAAGATATAATGGCTGGAAGTCTTGTAGAGGGTGGAAGTACGATCACTCAGCAGCTTGCTAAAAATATGTTTTTAACAAGCGACAAGACGTTCTTCCGTAAAGCAACGGAAGTATCGATAGCTGTATCATTGGAAAATCATTACACGAAGGAAGAAATATTGACCATGTACTTGAACCGAATTTACTTTGGTAAAGGTGCGTATGGTGTCAAGGCAGCGGCCAAGACATACTTCGGTAAGGATAATTTGAATGATCTGGAAATATGGGAAATGGCAACATTAGCTGCAATCCCGAAGGCTCCATCTCACTATAATCCAATATCGAATCCTGAAAAATCGAAGCAGCGCAGGCAGGTCGTATTGAAGCTAATGCGTGAGGAGAACTACATCACAGAAGAGCAAATGAAAGCAGCATGGGATGTGGAATATGATCCGAGTGTAGGCAAACAGCATCAAGAGAAGTCGAAGACGAATACAGCGTACCAATCCTATCTTGATTACATGGTTCAAGAAGCGGAAACGGTAACTGGCCTAACAGAGGATCAATTGTATCGTGGTGGCTATACCATCTATACGACAATGGACACTCATGCACAGCAAGTTATGTATGATGAGTTCAATGATGATAGTAACTTTGAAAAGAGCAAAGATGAAATCAAGTCACAAGCAGCTATGGTTATCACAGATCACTCCAACGGTGCGATTATGGCGATGATGGGTGGTCGTGATTATGAGAAGAAAGGCCGCAACCGTGTAACGGATAAGCGCCAGCCTGGATCGACAATGAAGCCGATCGCGACATATGGCCCTGCAGTTGATACAGGGGACTGGTATCCATGGTCTACCTTGCGTGATGACAAACAATGCTTCGGCAGCTATTGTCCAACTGATCTCGGGCGCAATAAATATGTTGGCGCGATTGATATGACGACAGCAGTGAAGCGTTCAACGAACTTGCCTTCAGTATGGTTGCTAAATGAAATTGGCATGAAGCAAGGTTATGAGTTCGCTCAAAAGCTAGGCATTGATTTGCATAAAGATGATTATTCTCTAGCTTTGACGTTGGGTGGAATGACGCATGGTACTTCACCGTTAGAAATGTCGAGGGCATACAACGCATTTGCAAATGGTGGTAAATACTATGATGCCTATACGATTAAGCTCGTTAAGGATAGTAAAGGTAAAGATGTTTATAAGCTTAAGGTTCAACCTGAACAAGTAATGAGTGAACAAACTTCTTATTATATGACGCAGATGATGCAAGAAGTTGTTAACAGCGGTACAGGTACAGCAGCACAGATAGATCGACCTGTAGCAGGTAAGACGGGGTCTTCCCAACATGGTATTCCGGGCTACAACGGACCAGGTGCTCGTGATTTCTGGTTTGTTGGCTATACACCGCAGTGGACAGCATCTGTATGGATGGGATACGACCGAACGGACCGTGATCATGTGTTAAGAGGAAGTTCTTCTCAACCTGCGAAGCTATTCTCACAAGTTATGAGCAAGGCGCTTAAAGGGACAGATTCAGGCTCGTTCCAAAGACCTGATAATGTGAAGCGTCCTGAACCTCCTAAGCAGCCAACTACAGTATCAGGTTTAACTGCGGCATATTCGGAGAATACGAAGACGGTTTCGTTGAATTGGACTGCAGTACCAGGCGATGATGCTGTTTATCAATTGTATCGCAAGTCTGCTAAAGAGCAGCAATTTGTAAAGTTGCTTGGTGATCTTAAGTCAACGAATGCAGAAGATATCGGAGTATTTCCTGGTGAATCGTACACGTACTACGTAGTAGCCACTTCAAGCAAGATAGAAGGCGAAGCGAAGTCAAGTGAGGTTCCTGTTTCCATTGCAGCTGAAGAAGAAGTAACAGAACCGCCTGTTGATCCAACCACGCCGACTGATCCAGAGCAACCGGATACAGGTGGAGAAGGAAATGAATCTGGTACAGGCGAAGGAAACGGCAACAATAATGGCAGTAACAACGGTAGCAATAGTGGAAATAATAACGGACAGAACAATGGAAATGGCAACAATGGCAACAATGGCAACGGCAATGGCAATAACGCTGGTAATAATGGAAATGGCCAAGATAACAATGGTAGTGGGAACGAAAATAGTGGTCAAAACGGTGGATCAACTGAAGTTACTGACCCTATAGAAGGGGGAGGTACTCCAGGTTCCAATTCCTCTAATGGTGAAGTCATTCCGGAACAGCCTCCAGCAGAAGGAAGTCAACTACCACCTGCTACAACAGGAATGAATAGAATGAATGAGCGATATGCTGCCTAACGCAGTTGTGTGAATGCATTTTATTCAGTATGTAACAACTGAAATGAGATAGCCTACAGAGACAGAGACACGCATCAGAAAACATTGCGTGTCTCTTTTTTTATCTATATCTCAACCGAAGAATGAACAGGAGGATGTAAGATGAAATCAAGATATTCGAGCAAACGGTCAAATCCCTGGCGAAAAATGTTCCGACGAATGATGATTCTATTTGCTGTTTTATTACTAGTAGGTTGTGTGTGGTTTGGATATACGCAGTTTAAAATTGCGCAAGCAGGTGGTGCATCGACAGGAGAGAAAACGGATGTAGGTATCGTCCTTGGTGCGTCTATGTGGGGGGCTAAGCCAAGCCCGGGGTTAAGAGAAAGGCTGGATTTAGCTGTGAAATTATATCAACAGGGACGGTTTGAATATATTCTCGCTACAGGCGGGAAAGGAGGTTCCCAAGACTTGTACTCTGAGGCAGAGGGGAGCAAACGTTATTTGGTCGAACAAGGGATACCACAAGAGCGTGTGTTAGAAGAGGATCAGTCCACAAGCACGTTAGAAAATTTATTATATGCTAAGGCGATCGTTTTAAATAATCAGTGGGACAGCATCACGATAGTTACTCATGATTTTCATGGTACGAGAGCACGTGAAATAGCAGAGACGTTACAGTATGCTGCAATAGAAGTGGAGACGGTAGAGAGTGAGGTGTTATCACCGATTTGGCACCCTTTACGAGAAAGCTTAGCCTATACGAAATGGAAATGGGACAAGCTGTGGTTGTAGTGACAAACATATGGACATGTCTAGCCGAATAAGCTGAGTACGTGACCGCTTGTATACATACAAGAAGTGGTCGCTCCCGAATTTAACAACTAACAATGAGGTGAACAGGGTGCAGATGCGTAATGTATCTTCAGCGTCTCAGATGGCGATGGCGAAGTCGCGTCCTTCACGCCAAATTAACATTGTATTGCGACCAAACGAACAGACATCAGCACCTCGATCGGAGCCTGCGGCTGCAACAACCGAGCTTGCAGAATCGGCAATGCTTACTCAATCTCAGCACAGTGCTTTTGGTGAGGTGAGTCAAGAGTTTGATCGTCTTGTAGGCTTACAGCATATTAAAGATATTGCGTTCGAGTTGTACGCTGTTATTCAAATGAATCAAAGGCGGCAAGAAGCGGGCTTGTTAAGCCCATCCCATGTCTATCACATGCTTTTTAAAGGAAATCCGGGAACAGGTAAGACCTCGGTAGCGCGCATCATGGCAAAGATGTTCCAGAAGCTTGGTATATTGAGCAAGGGCCATCTCCTTGAGGTGGAGCGAGCTGATTTGGTAGGAGAGTATATTGGGCATTCGGCACAAAAGACTAGGGATTTAGTTAAAAAGGCGATGGGTGGCGTATTGTTTATTGACGAAGCATACAGTTTGGCCCGTGGTGGGGAAAAAGATTTTGGTAAGGAGTGCATTGATTGTCTTGTAAAAGCGATGGAAGATCATAAAAATCAATTTGTTCTAATATTAGCTGGTTATCGCGATGAAATGGACTGGTTTATGCAGACGAATTCAGGGTTGCCTTCTCGGTTTCCAATTCAAATCGATTTTCCAGACTATCAGGTTGATCAATTAATTCAGATTGCTGAATCCATCTCTAAGGAACAAGACTATGTCTTAATGCCGCAGGCATTGGAACAGTTGAAGGAAATGGTCATTACAGAGAAAATACAAACTTCTCATATTTTTAGCAATGCTCGTTATGTGCGCAATGTGATGGAAAAGGCGATGCGCAATCAAGCGGTAAGATTGCTTCAGCAATACCCGGTTCAGTCGCCTAGTAAGCAAGAGTTAATGACGTTAAGAATCGATGATTTAATGGTGGAGCGAAAATAAGGTATACTGATTACTAATCGACACTGACGTCAAAGGAGATTCCTTATACGAATGCGAACAACGAGTCATGATACGCAAACGACGACTATACATCGCGCTGTACTTGTAAGTCTTATAACGGATGAAGTGAAGCGAAGCGGCATCGACCCTTATTATTCACTAGAAGAGCTTGTGCAATTGGCAGAGACAGCAGGTGTAGACGTACTTACGACGATGAAGCAGTCTAGAGACACTAGAGATCCAAAATGGTTCATAGGCAAGGGGAAAGTGCAAGAGCTAAGGGTAGTTATGGATGAACTGGGTGCCAACACTGCTATTTTTGATCAAGATTTATCAGGGGCTCAGGTACGGAACTTGGAAGAAACATTGGATGCAAAAATTATTGATCGCACTCAGCTTATATTGGACATATTTGCTCAGCGTGCCAAAACAAGAGAAGGTATTATTCAAGTTGAATTGGCACAGCTATCTTATTTGCTGCCTCGACTATCTGGACATGGGAAAAATCTTTCGCGTCTCGGTGGTGGTATTGGTACGAGAGGTCCTGGTGAATCGAAGCTAGAAACCGACCGTAGGCATATTCGCAATCGTATTACCGATTTGAAGCGCCAACTAAAAGAAGTTGTCCGACATCGCACGCTGCATCGTGAACGGAGGAAGAAGAGTGGTGTGATTCAAGTTGCTTTGGTCGGATATACGAATGCTGGTAAGTCTACGCTTCTACGTGAATTAACAGCTGCGGATGTGTATGTGGAGAACCAGTTATTTGCGACGTTGGATCCTACCTCAAGAAATTGGCAACTGCCCAATGGAATAGAAATTGTACTAACAGATACGGTTGGATTCATTCAAAATCTGCCTCATGATCTTGTTGCAGCGTTCCGAGCGACTTTAGAGGAAGTGAACGAGGCGGATTTGATTTTACATATTGTTGATGCTTCAAGTGAAATGAGAGAAGCTCAAATGAGCGTTGTGAATGATATTTTACAACAGCTGGGCGCCGGCTCTAAACCAGAAATTATACTATACAATAAGCGGGATCTCTGTTCGCAGGAACGATTGCAGTTGTTGCACCAAGATCGCACACATATGCTGGTGAGTGCGCTTGATAAGCAGGATTTGGAGCGTGTCTCATTAGTTGTTCAAGAACAGCTTGTAGGAAAAACAGTTTCCTACCGCATCCCTGCGAATCGCGGTGATTTAATTGCTCTTGCTTATCGTCTAGGTCAAGTGCTGGAACAGGATCATGATGAAGAAGCAGTTTGTCTTCGTGTGCGATTGGATAAGGCGGAATCAGAAGTTCAAGGGTAAAAGCTTGCATCTTATGTTATTCATAGGTAAACTTGCGGTAGCTCATGTATAACATAGATTTGATTTTCATAAGGTGAGAACTCGTAATACTTAATGTATCGTGCACAGCACTTGTGTCTCGGTATTATGTTTATATATGAATCAGCTTAAATGATAACAAGGGGAAATTAATGTCATGCAATTGTCATCACAGTTACAACATTTTGAGCAGTTAGTAGAAGATCAGATAGCTGTGCAGGTTCGTGGGATAGAGAAGATTGCTGAACGCAATCAGTGGAAAGTCATTCAGGCATTTCAGAAACACCGGGTAAGTGATTATCATTTTGCAGGCTCAACAGGTTATGGTTACAATGATCGTGGCCGAGAAGTACTGGATGAGGTATATGCTGATGTCTTTGGCGCTGAGGCAGGATTGGTTCGACCGCACTTTGTGTCGGGTACGCATACCATTGCTACGGCGCTATTTGCCGTGCTTAGACCGGGTGAACAGTTGTTGTATATTAGCGGGACACCGTACGATACCTTGCACAAGGTAATAGGCAAAGAAGGAGACGGGACAGGTTCGCTGCGCGACTGGGGTATTCTCTATGATGAAGTGGCACTTAACGATCAAGATGATATTGATTGGGAAGCAGTTGAAAAGGCCATTCGTCCTGAAACGAAAGTGATTGGGATCCAACGTTCTCGTGGGTACGGATGGAGAGCCTCATTTACTGTAGAGCAGATTGCTGAGATGGTGAAGCGAGTTAAGCAAATTAAATCTGATGTCATTGTGTTTGTAGATAATTGCTACGGTGAATTTACCGAGGAATCAGAGCCTACTGAGCATGGTGTCGATATCATGGCAGGTTCGTTAATTAAAAACCCTGGCGGTGGTATTGTTGCGACAGGTGGGTATATTGTAGGCAAAAAGTGTTATGTGGATAAAGCTGCTCAGCGCTTAACGGCGCCGGGAATCGGCAGTGAGGTTGGCGCAATGCTTGGAACGACTCGTTCTATTTATCAAGGTCTGTTCCTTGCACCGAGTATTGTTGGACAAGCAGTACGCGGGAGTGTATTTGCGGCGGCGCTATTTGAAAAGCTTGGATTCCTTACGTCTCCGAGTTGGACGGCTTCTCGCACGGATCTCATTCAAGCGATTCGCTTCCATTCTGCTGATCACTTGATTGCATTCGTACAAGGAATTCAAAAAGCTTCTGCAGTAGACGCTCATGTTGTGCCAGAGCCTTGGGACATGCCTGGGTATGAGCATCCAGTCATTATGGCAGCGGGTACCTTTATGCAAGGTGGAAGTCTTGAATTGTCAGCGGACGCACCGATTCGTGAACCTTACACGGCGTACATGCAGGGTGGTCTAACTTATGCTCATGCCAAGCTGGGTGCTTTGATTGCAGTGCAAACGATGATTGACCGTAACTTGCTCACGATCGAGTAGGTAGTAATGCTGCAGAGTAGCAGTTAAACTATAGTTTCAAACCTGTGTACGAAATTTCTTTGTTAGTTTTGCTAACATCGGTTGACACATTTGTTTCCCAACGGTAAAATAAAGGTAATTCGTGATGAATGAATTGAGGAAGGTTGATGAGCGATGGGCGATGAAATTCGCAGAAATATGGCGTTGTTCCCAATCGGTATCGTCATGAAGTTGACGGATTTGACGGCACGTCAGGTTCGTTACTATGAACAACATGAATTGATAATGCCAGCAAGAACTTCAGGTAACCAACGTCTATTTTCGTTTAATGATGTAGAGCGTTTGCTTGAAATTAAGGCATTGATAGAGAAAGGCGTCAACATAGCAGGAATTAAGCAAGTTTTGAACCCGATGTCTAAAGGTTCTGATGAAGCGACTGTACTCAGTGAAGATTCTGAGACGAAGCGCAAAGAAATGTCAGATCTTCAATTGCATCGGATGCTGAAACAGCAACTATTGGCCGGCAAGAGACCGGGACAGGTATCTCTTATTCAAGGTGAGTTGTCCCGTTTCTTTAGGAAATAAATGTGTAGGTAAAGGAGAGGTTCCACGTGGGTTATTCAAGAGAAGATATTTTGCAGATTGCTAAAGAACAAAATGTTCGTTTCATTCGTCTTCAATTCACAGACTTGCTTGGGACTATCAAGAACGTTGAGATCCCAGTAAGCCAGCTTCCAAAAGCATTGGATAATAAGATGATGTTTGATGGTTCTTCTATCGAAGGTTATGTACGTATTGAAGAATCCGATATGTATCTTGTACCAGATTTGGATACTTGGGTTATCTTCCCTTGGGTACAGGAAGACCGTGTAGCGCGTCTAATCTGTGACGTTTATATGCCAGACGGAACTCCATTTGCTGGTTGTCCACGCGGTATTTTGAAGCGTGCGCTTAAAGAAGCAGAACAATTGGGCTACACAGCTATGAACGTTGGTCCTGAGCCAGAATTCTTCTTGTTCAAGACAGATGAAAAAGGCAATCCAACGATGGAACTGAATGACCAAGGTGGTTACTTTGACCTTGCTCCTACTGATCTTGGTGAGAACTGTCGCCGTGAGATCGTACTCAAGCTCGAAGAGATGGGCTTTGAAATCGAAGCTTCTCACCATGAAGTTGCTCCTGGCCAACATGAGATTGACTTCAAATATGCTAATGCAATTAAAGCAGCAGACCAAATTCAAACGTTCAAGCTCGTTGTTAAGACGATTGCTCGTCAGCATGGCTTGCATGCAACGTTTATGGCTAAGCCGCTATTCGGTGTAAATGGTTCTGGTATGCATTGCAACATCTCCTTGTTCAATGGACAAGAAAATGCGTTCGTAGACGAATCAGATGCGCTTGGTTTGAGCAAAGATGCTCGTTCTTTCATGGCAGGTGTGATAGAGCACGCACGTGGCTTTGCAGCGATCACGAATCCAACAGTTAACTCTTATAAGCGTCTCGTACCTGGCTACGAAGCTCCTTGTTATGTTGCATGGTCCGCGAGCAATCGCAGTCCGATGATTCGTATTCCAGCTTCCCGTGGCTTGAGTACACGTGTAGAAGTTCGTAACCCAGACCCATCTGCTAACCCTTACTTGGCTTTGGCAGTTATTTTGAAAGCTGGTCTTGACGGTATTACGAAAAATACGAAGCTCCCAGCTCCTACAGACCGTAATATTTACGTGATGACGGAAGAAGAGCGTATAGCGGAAGGCATTCCTAGCTTGCCTGCAAACTTGAAGGAAGCTTTGAATGAAATGTTGAAAGACGAAGTTATCATCAGCGCGCTTGGCGAACATGCGACACAACATTTCTTCGAATTGAAAGAAATCGAATGGGATATGTATCGCACTCAAGTTCACCAATGGGAACGCGATCAATACATGACCTTATATTAATCATTCCAACCCCTAGAGCCGTAAGGCTTTGGGGGTTTTTATTTTTGTGGGTGTTTTAGGGATTAAAGCATTTTTTTCTTAGATGCCCAACAAATGCCCAACTACTTTTTCTGTGAGTCAATAAAGAGTGCATTGAGCTTGTCCTCATATTTATCCATGTTCCTCGCTTCTAACTTTTTAGAAATGTGTAAATAGACATCTGAAGTAATCTGCATACTCCCATGTCCGAGTCGCTCTTGAAGGTACTTCATATCCACTTCAGCCTCAAGCATTATTACTGCATGTGTATGTCTTAGTCCGTGGATTGGTATTGACGGTAAATCTGCACGCTTCACTAGATTTAACTTATGGTGATATTTATCATTCATGTTTAATTTATTTAGGTTTTGATATTTCATGTGATCCTTTAGATCATTTATTAGAGATTGGCTGATTTTTATTACTCTCGGGGAGTTAAATGTTTTGGTGTCGCCAAATAGTTCCTCTACAAGGTTCTTTTCCAACTTTCCAATCGTAACTGCTTTTTCAAGAGCGTTATGCATAGTGCTATGGGCTATTTCGACAGTACGGCGGCTATACTTGTTTTCTAAAAGACTATTGATAAATTTTTGATACATAATAGGTTTGATTTCTTTGAGCATGATGTTTTGGAATTAGGGAATTATGTGTGTATTAATGTTGTTTTAATGTGAGAGTAGTGTATTTCTTCTAATGGTTCCTTTTTTATAATCGTTTATTCAACGGTCCAAATAATTTTTCAATGGCATGTCTATTACTTCTATACCGATCGCTAATTGGCGTTTAAATTCGTTCAGGTCATTTTCCGCAACTGCTTTTCTTGCAAAGCTCCTTTTTGATTTTTCGCGTTTCTTTTTAGTAATAGGATATTTGTAAACATAGCGATATTCCCAACCCGTGCTGTGCTTTGTAAATGTTGCGATAAATATCACTCCTTTATAATTTCACTAATATATATGAACAGCTTTATAGCTGGGAATTTGATCGAACTTTGTTACGAGTGTATATTTTTACGGGTGCAGCGCGGAATAAGCGCAACTGTAAGGGGATTAATTGCCCCCGAAGCTATATGTAAAGCAGCTCTACTATCCATAATTGGGGAGTCAGGAGGTACAGGTAATGAGTAGACGAAAGAGCAGCGTAAGCTGCCCCTATACTTTAACAATCAAATAAAGGAATAAATCTAATCTTTCTGGCGATGTATTTTGGAGCACTGTAATCCAGTAGTTATTGGATCGTGGATAATTCGAAATTGCATTTACAGGAGCTAATGGACCAGTATCAAAACCTGCACTAATTACCTTTTCAGACGGTGCCGCAAGTAAGCGACAAACTAGGACCTCATTACGATTAAGCATAAATTTCCATTTGTATAGTTTAAACCCTGGTCCATGCTCGTTAGAATCTGCTAGTTGGTAATTGAACTCAACGTCTCGATTTGGTGTCAATCTTACCGGCACGGATGTATATTGAACATAATGATTGTTGGGCATCTGAACCAATGCAGGAGGAACAGAAGGAATAAACCCATTTACTTGATTATTATTAAAATACATTTAATCATCTCCTTTATTTTGGTCCATCTTATGGACGCGACGGATTAAACGGAAATTGTCCTGTTTATTTTTATAAATGAAAGGAGTAATAGACAATGCGGACTACACTGAATGAGGTTTGGATCGATTTGCAAAAACCGGAATAGCAAAGGGAATCAAACCAGGCACAGCCAGCCACAGAACGTGACTGGAAAACGGGCTGGAGATGTGCGAGCAGATCGATGCGAAAGCACTCACATTTTGGCTGCAAGAAGTAAAGAGACTAAACGAAGCGTTAGAAGGTATTATGCGTATAACGGACGGACATGGAGCATCGCAACAGAAGCAAGAGTATATTACGCAGCTATAGTAGCATGATACGGATCGGACAAGCAATGAGGTGATAACATGGAGCAACTATTGGAGCAGTACAAACAGACTCGTAAAGACCTCATACAAGTACGTGAAAGCTATAAAGAGATTCTACAGGAGCTAAGCAATAGACGTAAAGAGCAAATGGGGCGTCTAACGTTGATTACCACTTTGCAAAATGATTGAGTAATAATAGAAAGTGAAATAGCTGATATAGAGTCAGAAATGAAGTTGCTTAGTGAAATGATATCCGATCGGGACCACGATATAGAATGGATGGAGATCCAGAAATTTTCATGAACGATTAGTATAGGATCACTACTTAATTAATATGAGGAAGCAAAAAGGAGCTGTCCCATTGGTTAAAACCCAAATGTGGAAAGCTCCTTTTTATTGATGATTATTGTGCTTGCTAGATGTTGAAGTGCAGGTGAACATTTCATTCATTAATGGAAATCGCGGAATAGACCAACTACTTTGCCTAGAATCGTGACATGCTGGAGTCGAATAGCCTCCATGCTGGAGTTCTCCGGTTGTAGGCGAATATGATCCTTCTCTTTGTAAAATGTTTTCACAGTCGCTTCATTATCTTCTGTCATAGCAACAACGATATCTCCGTTAGAAGCAGTTTGCTGTTGGCGAACGATGACATAGTCTCCGTTATGTATGCCTGCTTCGATCATCGAGTTACCTGAAACAGTCAACATAAACGTATTTGAATCATCTCCTACCATATGAAGAGGTAATGGGAAATAATCTTCAATATTTTCAGTTGCTGTGATAGGCTCGCCTGCAGTTACTTTTCCAACGACTGGAACACGCGCGATAGTGTTGGAGAAATCATGCATGCGCTCAGATTGTTCATGAGTGAGCAATTCAATAGCACGGGGCTTAGTTGGATCTCTACGAATGAACCCTTTCTTCTCAAGGCGATCTAGGTGACCGTGTACCGTTGAGCTGGATGCTAATCCAACCGCTTCTCCAATCTCTCGCACAGAAGGTGGATATCCTTTAAGACGAACTTCATTTCTTATGAATTCGAGTATCGCTTGTTGACGGCTCGATATTTTTGACAAAGTTATCAACTCCAATGAGTACACTTTTGTCAGAAATTATACCATAGAACTACCGTTCGTACAAACGTAAGTTCTAAAAAAAATGTTTGTTTTAATAGATAAATGCTAGCCATAGCAATAATGATAATTTCAAAATAAAAATAAAGGGAACGTAGGTTCTTAAAAAGCGTTGACTCAAACAAATGTTCGTGTTACATTATTGATCGAAATTAAGAACAAGCGTTTGGGGGAATTCGTATGCGCACAACTTATCAATCCATTTATCGTCAACGTGAGACACATTTACATACACCGAAGAGACGTCATTTTCTTAGTGGAAAGAGGCTAGGATTATTTACTCTACTAATACTTATGCTTTCCGTGACTTTTGGTTCTATTGTTCAGGCTTGGTCGGGGGGAACAGAGGATCAAGAAAATATGCTGCAAGTAATCGTTCAGCCGGGGGATACGGTATGGGCTCTAGCTAAGGAGTACATGAATGACGGAGATGATATAAGACAACATGTATATGATATTTTGCAGCATAATAATTTAGTCGGAAGACACCTTCAAGTGGGGGAAATAATTGAGATTCCATTCGTTTCTTCATTAGATCGTTGAATAATATTTGAGTGCCACAATGTACGGTTGTGGCACTCTTTTTATTAGCGTCAGTTTGCTTGACATTAACCAGCTACCGTGTCAAAGTAAAGGATATGCTAGTAAAGACGGAGGTAATACAATGAACATCGATGATATGATTGCGCGCATTAATGAATTGGCTCGCAAGCATAAGACAATTGGATTGACTGAAGAAGAAACTGCTGAGCGTGCGAAGTTGCGCGAAGAATACTTGGGACTGTTCCGTCAACAGGTTCGCAACAATTTGGACACAATACAATGGGTAGAAGATGAAGAGGAAAATGGTAAGGATTCTTCGTCAGATATTGTACATTAATTGTTCATGTCCTTAATTGAAGGAATTCGTTATAGTTGATGTGCTATAGTGATTATAGTAGGAGGTCGGACCGCGATGTCTCGCAGTTGGGAAAGAAAAGTACGCAAAAATAGTGCTACACTTAATAAGCAGCGTCAGAAATCTGGACATAAAGAAATAAAAGTAGGTAGTGAACAATACGATGACTTTAAAGGTCGTAACTTTATTTTGCCGTCTACTCTGATCTTTGTATCTTTATTATATGCATTTCTTGGTAACGCTGTAGCAATGGCTCAGTCTCCAACACTATATTGGGTGACCGTTATTGCATATGTCGCACTCGGGGTTATTTTGTTTGTACGTCGACCTTATTTAAAGGTATCGAAAGACTCTCTCTCTACTCCAAAGTGGAACCGTCTTCGTGTCCTTGAGGCTAAGGGTATTAAGAAAATTACGATCCAGCCAGGTTATATCGTGATATGGCCTGAGAAAAAGGGCGCAAACTGGGTGTTCTCGCGCGTTATGAATCGCTATGATACTGACGCAATGGGTGAGCGTTTAATTAAATTTGCTGAGCAGCATGGTATCGCATACGAAAAATTGTCGAAGTAATGGAGTTGGGGAACGATGACGATTAAGGCGGTATTGTTTGATTTAGATGATACGTTATTGTGGGATGAACGCAGTGTAGAAGAAGCATTTGACGCAACGTGCCAGTATGCAAATGAACAGTCAGGTGTAGCTCCGAAGCAGTTGGAGGAAGCCGTTCGTGCCTCTGCACGTCAATTGTATGCTACTTATGAGACATATGCGTTTACTCAGAATATTGGAATTAATCCATTTGAAGCGCTGTGGGCTCATTTTACTGGCGGTGAGCATGAAGAATTCCGTGTGTTACAGAAATTAGTACCACAGTATCGTGTAGCCGCTTGGACAGAGGGACTTAGAAGTCTAGGTGTTGATAATGAGCAGTTAGGACAAGCTTGTGCGGAGAGATTTATGGAAGAGCGTCGGAGAAGACCTTATGTTTATGAGGATACGTTCGAAGTTCTCAAGAAGCTGAAAGCTAATTATCCACTCTTGTTATTGACGAATGGTGCTCCGTGTCTGCAACAAGAAAAGTTGGATGGCGTACCTGCTATATCGAGTTACTTTGAACACGTAGTTATCTCCGGGCGCTTTTCTGAAGGAAAGCCGTCAAGAATCGTATTTGAACATGCTATGAAATTATTAAATATACGTCCTCATGAAGGCTTGATGGTTGGAGATAAATTGACGACGGATATTCAAGGATCTGTGAGCATAGGTATGCATAATGCATGGTTGAATCGTAATGATAAGCCATTGACAGGTGATATTAAACCTGAGTATGCTATACAGTCTTTGCATGAATTGTTTGATGTAATTGATTCCATTAACAAGAAGCAGGAGATCGTTAATTAGGGGAAAGTCCGTCATTTGACGGGCTTTTTTTGTTGGTTGTTATTAACATACTAGTCGGCTATGATGTATAAGCCATTTCATATCTGTTGTTAGTTAATTTTTATTTATTAGTCATCTTCATGCATAGCATAGTTCATGTCATAAATTGTTCACATAAGCGAGCGGAATTAGCTGTTTAGCGTTATCCATATTTTGTTATAGTAGGATGTGTTAACGTAATAGCATAGGTATGGATTTCATAAAATGAGGAAGGTGTGTCTTTTGCGTAAAGTTATGGCTTCACTTATCGTTGCAATGACATTGCTAGCAGGGTGTTCAAGTGAAGGGGGAACTGGCAAGGAGAAACAACATAGTGCACATACTAAGCAGCAAACAGATTCATCAGTGCCTGCAGCCAAACTTATTCCTATACAAGTTGATCTTACAGTACCTGAACCCGTGAAGGCCAATGAAGAAGTAACCATTATTGCTCGTGTTACGCAAAAGGAAGCCGCTGTTGATGATGCTAAGGTAGTGTTTGAGTGGTGGTTAGATGGGGAAGAACATCAGCGCTACGAAGGGAAATGGAGCGAAGATGGGAAGTATGAGTTTGTACATACTTTTGATAAACCAGGAACATATACGGTTATTTCTCATGTTGATGCACGAGATCTGCATTCAATGCCGAAAAAAGAATTTAAAGTTAAGTAATACGTAAGAAAAATGAAATAGAATTACATACATAAAAAAGCCCCTAAACCTGAGGGATTAGGGGCTTTGAATTATTTTATTATTTTACAAAAGCAGGATCTTCATAAGGATGAGCAATCCATCCTTCAGTCTCAATAAATAGTCGAACAGCTACAATTTGACGCTTATCTGTCAGTGTGAAGAAATGAGCGATATTTTCAGGAACGGAAATAACATCTCCTACTTCTACAAGCACATCGATATAACCGATTTCTTCAGAAGCTTTAATAATGAAGTAACCTTCGCCTGCTGTGATAGCACGAACTTCATCCTCGGTATGAGTATGGACTTGTTCGAATTTCTTTAGCAGTTCTTCGATATTTGGCGTAGCATCAGATAATGCGACTATATCCCAAGTTAAGTAGCCACGACGAGAGGCTAAATCCCGAATCTCCGTATCATAGACGGATAAAATTTGTTGTTTCTCTTCATCTGAAAGTATAAACTTCTCCTTAAGCTCAGCAGGAAGTTTAGCTCCATCCCAATGTTCATACAAAACTCCAACACTATTCAAATATTCCCGTATTTGCTCCACTCCGGTTATCGTTTCATTCGTGTTGCGGATTCGAATTTGTGCCATAGCCGATCCCTCGCTTCTCCAATTGTATTATTCCATTAGGTTTACTTGGTATTATAGTACAGAGGAAATGATTGGGCAAGAAACATTTTTACTCACACAGGAAAACCTATTCTTTCCTATTGGATGGACTTCTGCTACACTTAGTTCTAACGTTTTGAGACAGAGGTGGGCAGGCGGATGACGAAACCATTATTAACCGCGCGCATGCAAGAGCGCATTCTTATACTAGATGGTGCTATGGGCACTATGATTCAACAAGCTAATTTGACAGCTGATGACTTTGGTGGGGAACACTTAGACGGTTGTAATGAAATATTAGTTGCTACACGTCCTGATATCATTCGTGATATTCATGAACAATACTTGGCTGCGGGTGCAGACTTAATATCAACGAATACGTTCGGTTCTACTAGTCTCGTATTAGCAGAGTATGATATTCAAGATCGTGCAAGAGAGTTGAATTTAGAAGCTGCTAGATTAGCAGTTGAGGCGGCGGAGAAGTATTCGACTCCTGAACATCCTCGTTATGTTATAGGTGCTATGGGACCTACGACAAAGACGTTATCTGTGACTGGTGGGGTCACATTCGATGAGCTTATCGAAACGTATTATGATCAAGCTTTGGCACTCATTGAAGCTGGCGTAGATGTCATGTTGTTAGAGACCTCTCAAGATACATTGAACGTTAAGGCGGGATCTATTGGGATCCAACGTGCAATGGAGGCTACAGGTATAACGCTACCATTAATGATATCTGGTACGATCGAGCCGATGGGTACGACATTAGCAGGGCAGAATATAGAGTCTTTCTACATATCGCTTGAGCATTTGCAGCCTATTATGGTCGGTTTAAACTGTGCAACAGGTCCCGAATTTATGCGTGATCATATAAGGACATTAGCAGGTATAGCGAAGACAGCTATTAGTTGTTATCCAAATGCGGGCTTGCCAGATGAAAATGGTCTATATCACGAATCACCGGAATCACTTGCCCGTAAAATTGCTGCCTTTGCTGAGCAAGGATGGCTCAACGTAGCTGGAGGTTGTTGTGGTACGACTCCAGAGCATATTCGTGTGCTTGCAGAAACGTTATCGAAGTATGAGCCGAGAAGAGAATATGGCGATCATCCACCAGCTGTTTCTGGTATTGAGACGGTGTACATAGAAGATAGCGGTCGCCCTTATATGGTCGGGGAACGCACGAATGTATTAGGTTCACGCAAGTTCAAACGTCTAATCGCTGAAGGGAAAATTGAAGAAGCTGCTGAAGTGGCGCGTGCGCAAGTGAAAAATGGTGCACATGTCATTGATGTTTGCTTACAGGATCCTGATCGCGATGAGACGATAGATATGACTGCCTTTTTACAAGAAGTCGTTAAGAAAGTAAAAGTACCTCTTGTAATCGATACAACGGATGCAAAAGTAATTGAGATGTCTTTGAAACATACACAAGGTAAAGCAATAATTAACTCCGTTAACCTTGAAGATGGGTTGGAAAAATTCGAGCAAGTAGTGCCTATCGTTCACCGTTATGGGGGAGCGCTCGTTGTTGGAACAATCGATGAGCGTGGACAGGCTATTACACGAGAAGATAAGTTAGAAGTCGCGCTGCGCTCTCACGATATTCTCGTAAATGATTTTGGGATACGATCCGAAGATATTATTTTCGATCCACTCGTATTCCCAGTAGGTACTGGCGATGAACAATATATTGGCTCTGCCAAAGAAACGATTGAAGGCATCCGGTTAATTAAAGAAGCGTTGCCTAAATGTCAAATTATATTGGGAGTAAGTAACATTTCATTCGGTCTTCCTGAGGCTGGCCGTGAGGTGCTTAACTCTGTGTTTTTATATGAATGTACAAAGGCAGGATTGGATTACGCGATTGTAAATACAGAAAAGCTTGAGCGTTATGCATCGATTCCTGATCATGAGCGCAAGTTGTCTGAAGAGCTGCTGTATAACACAAATGATGCGACTTTAGCAGAGTTTGTAGCGGCATTCCGCAATCGTAAAGTAGAGAAGAAAGAAAAGATTAGCAACCTTACATTGGAAGAACGTCTTGCGTCTTACGTTGTTGAAGGAACCAAAGAAGGTCTTATACCGGATCTAACATTGGCCCTGGAAAAATATACACCGCTTGAGGTAATTAACGGGCCATTAATGAGAGGCATGGAAGAGGTAGGAAGGTTATTCAACAACAACGAGCTGATTGTTGCGGAAGTATTGCAAAGTGCTGAAGTAATGAAAGCATCTGTCGCTCATCTGGAAAACTTTATGGAGAAGAACGAGAGTGCGGTTAAGGGTAAGATTTTGCTCGCTACTGTAAAAGGCGATGTGCATGATATTGGTAAAAATCTCGTGGAAATCATTTTATCCAATAATGGATACCAGATTGTGAACTTAGGCATCAAAGTCCCACCTGAACAGCTAATCGAAGCATATCGTAAGGAGAAGCCGGATGCTATCGGATTATCAGGTTTACTTGTAAAATCAGCACAGCAAATGGTTATTACAGCTCAAGATATGCGCAACGCTGGAATCGATGTTCCTATTATGGTAGGTGGAGCTGCGTTAACACGTAAGTTCACTAAAAATCGCATAAGTCCAGAATACGATGGTCTTGTTCTCTATGCCAAAGATGCAATGGATGGATTGGACTTGGCTAATAAGCTAATGGACGCGAATGAACGATCTATATTGGTGGAAGAATTAAGAGCGCATAAGGAAAGACTAGCAAGTGAGACGGAAGAAGAGCAACAGCTGCCTGAATTAACACGAGTGGAACGCTCTGCTATTGGAGAGGCGCAGGTGTATTTACCACCTGATTTGAATCGCCACGTCATTCGTGATATTCCAACCAAGCAGCTTGTACCTTATGTGAATATGCAAATGCTATTAGGCCACCATCTAGGCTTAAAAGGAACGATAGACAAGCTCTTAGCTGCTAAAGATCCAAAGGCAGTAGAGTTAAAAGCGACGATAGATGAGCTTCTTATACATGGTGAACAGACGGGGCAATTGCGTGCGAATGCCATGTATCGTTTTTTCCCAGCTCAGTCTGAGGGGAATTCGATTCATATTTACAATCCCGAACGTCAAGAGGAAGTACTTCATACGTTTACTTTCCCTCGTCAAAAGGTAGCGCCATTTTTGTGTCTTTCAGACTTTCTTCGTTCAAAAGAAAGTGGTGTAATGGATTACGTTGGCTTCCTCGTTGTTACTGCAGGTGAAGGGATTCGTGATCAGGCTGAGATTTGGAAGCAGGAGGGACAGTATTTACGCTCGCATGCATTGCAATCTTTAGCATTAGAACTAGCAGAAGCATTGGCAGAACGAATTCATCATATGATGCGGGAAGTATGGGGCTATCCCGATCCTGATACGATGACGATGAAGGAGCGTTTTGGCGCTCGTTATCAAGGAATTCGAGTTTCCTTTGGCTATCCGGCATGTCCGAATCTTGAAGATCAAGAGCCGCTATTCAAGCTTATGATGCCAGAAGATATAAGTGTCCAATTAACAGAAGGATTTATGATGGAGCCAGAGGCATCTGTAAGTGCGATGGTATTTGCACATCCACAAGCTCAATATTTTAATGTAGATAAAGTGTGATTTAGGAATCATAATAGTAGTAGGATAAGTAGCCTCTGTCCGTCATTACGGTGCAGGGGCTTTGTTACAAGCTAAATATAGGTAACGTTTAGACGTATGAGTCAAATTTACAGGCAACGAGCCTCATTAGATTGAGAACGGGGTGTTAGTATGGACATTTATTTTTTAGGAACAGGAGCAGGGATGCCATCGACAACGCGAAATGTGAGCAGCCTCGCACTTCGCTTAACTGAGGAAAGGGGCACGTTTTGGTTGTTTGATTGTGGTGAGGGCACCCAGCACCAGCTGTTGAGTTCGCCATTAAAAATGAGCAAATGTGAATTTATATTTATTACGCATCTACATGGTGATCATCTATTTGGATTGCCGGGTTTCCTTTCAAGTCGCTCTTATCAAGGTGGTCAGACTCCATTAACGGTATTTGGGCCTAAAGGAATTGGCGATTACATGAAAGTTTGTTTCGGAGTAAGCCGAACCGAGGTCTCCTATCCGTTGCTAATTAAGGAAATTGAACCTGGAGTAGTATGGGAAGATGAACAATTCGCTGTAACTGCGATGCAGCTCTCGCATCGAATTCCTACACTTGGTTATCGTATTGTAGAAAAGGATCGTCCTGGTAAGCTTAAGTTCGAACTGCTGCGAGATAAAGGGATTCCACCGGGACCTGTATATGGTCAGCTTAAGCAAGGTAAAGATGTACAATTGCCGAATGGGGAATTATTGTTTGCTGCTTCCGTATTAGGGGAGCCGATTCCTGGACGAACAGTTGCTATTTTGGGAGACACGAAACCTTGTGAAAATGCAGTGCGATTAGCTCGTAACGCTGATTTACTAGTTCATGAAGCTACTTATATGCACGACAAAGCCGATAATGCAAATGAATATGGTCACAGTACCGCACAACAAGCTGCAGAGATTGCAAAGGATGCTGGTGCGAAGAAGCTTGCGCTGAATCATTTCAGTTCCAGATACAAAGAAGGGGAACAGATGGATGAACTTTTAGCGGAGGCACAAAATGTATTTCCTAACACCGTACTTGCCCTAGAGCATCATGTTGTTACAATCGCAGAAGACGAGGAAGGAACGGCGTAAGCCGTTTTTTTCATCTTTCCAATACGGATTATTTTCCGGGAAAGCGCAGGATGTGACAGATAGATGAAAAAGCGACTGGATAAATAACAGCAGGCATCATTTCGACAGGTTGCTATATCTCATGATGTCGAAGTATTGGGTATAGAACTTGCTTGCAACGATGCTTTTCGTTATTTACAATGAATGAAGCAACTTACAACAGGAAGCCATTAATGACTTAGAATTACATATGGTTTAGAAAAGAAAGGTGGACACTCACCATGCATCATATTGGGTTTACGATTATCGGATTTGGTACGATTGCGAAGACACATCTAGTGGCGCTACGTACATTGCCTATCATTAAACGTTTGCCTGTCACTCCTGTATTGGATTCGTTGGTCACAAGAAGGCCAGGGGTTTTGGCAGAGCAAGCGAAGCAAATTGGTTTTAATTATGTAACAGATAAACTGGAAACAGCATTAGAACGCGGTCAATCGCAGGCAGTGAGTATTTGTACCCCTAATGCACTTCACGCTGAACAGGTAAAAACGGCCATGCAATTCAATCAAGCAGTCTATTGCGAGAAACCTGTGACAGAATCAGCAGAACAAACAGCTAAGTTATTAGCCACTGTACCAGCGCACTATCCGCAACAACTAGCTTTTACATTCCGCTACCATCCGGCAGTTATGCGGATACGTGAATGTCTTAAAGAAGGGATTATCGGAGATGTATTGCAGTGTAATATTGCGTACATGCGTTCAGGATATTTAAATGCAGATCGCCCATTTAGTTGGCGATTAAGTGATGAATTGTCTGGTGGTGGGGCGATTACGGACATTGGTGTACATGCCCTTGATCTTGTTCGTCATTGGTTCGGAAACTTTAAACAAGTGGATGGACGTACGCATACATTTGTTAAAAACAGACCAAGCGCTGTACATGCTGCAGAACAAGTTGAAGTACATGTCGATGACTGGGCCTCCATGCATTTAGAAACAGAAACGGGTGTAAGGGGAGCGATAGAAGTATCTCGCATTGCTTACGGATCAGATGCGTTCCGTATTCATATTGTGGGGACTAAAGGAAGCATGACGTGTGATTTGGAAAAAGATCGGATGCCCGTTGTGCATTTAATTAGTGGTGCTGTACCAAGTTTACCAACACCAGATAGTCTGGAACTACTGCCAGATGAAAAGGCTACGCTTGGCGTATTCCAAGACAGTCATTTTGCTGCTCTTCATCATTTTATTTTGCGAATGACGGGAGACAATCGTTGGACTGATATCGCACCTACCTTGTCAGATGGGTATGCGGTTGAGCGTTGGGTTGATAAAGTAATCGCTTCTTCTAAACAAACAGACTAGTTCGGTATCGCACACGACTAAGAAAGAAGGATGCGTATGAAAGGGTTCATCTACGCATTGCTTGTCCTTACAAGCATGCTGTGGGGAGGCAACTTTGTAGCGAGCAAATTACTTGTCGATCATGCGGAGCCAATGACACTTGTCTTATTTCGTTGGGGAATAGCGGTTATCGTATGGCTGCCGATTGTATTGATAAAAGAAAAGAAAATAGTTCCTCCACGAGCTGCATGGCTGCCGCTTCTGTTAATGGGTCTTACTGGCGTAATACTGTTCAACGTGTGCATGTTTTATGCGCTAGAACACACAACGGCTACTAATACAGGTTTAATATCAGCATTAAATCCCATTATGATTGCTCTATTGAGCTTTATCGTTTATCGTGATCGTTTACATACACTGCAAATCGTCGCAATGTGTGTTTCTTTTACCGGGGTTATTTATTTCATCCTGCAAGGTGATTTATCACGTTTATGGTTAATGTCATTTAATATTGGCGATTTATGGATGCTAGGTTCTGTTCTCATTTGGGGCATATATTCAATTGCATCAAAATGGGCTATGATGTACATATCACCGTTTTTGTCCACGTTCTGGGGAGGTATTATTGGTGTACTAATCATGCTGCCATTGGAGTGGAAGAACGTGATTTCAACAACAGGGGATACCTGGTTCTGGGTAGGTATTGCCTATACGAGTATTGGTGCAACAGTTGCAGCTATGATGTTCTGGAACATTGGCGTGCAACGCGTTGGGGGGACACAAGCAGGAGTGTTTTTGAATCTAAACCCTATATTTACAGGACTGTTCGCCTACTTATTGTTGAGTGAGCAGATGAGCGTGCAGCAGTGGATCGGTGCGATTATTGTGTTGAGCGGAGTTTTTGCCTTCACCGTTATTGGAATAAAAACAACTAGAGAGGAACAACGTCGCCATGAGCAAAACAATATCGAACAAGCTTCATGCGTTCATTGATTTGGACGGAACCATGTTTCACGGATCTCAAGCTATCGATGGAGCTGATCACTTAATTGAATGCTTGCAGGAGTGGGGAGTACCGTATTTGTTTGTGACCAATAACTCAACTCGTACGCCGCAGCAAATAGCAGCGCTTATGGGAGAAATGGGTATACAAGCGCGAACAGAGGATGTGCTGACTTCTGCACAGGCGGCAGCTGCGTATATTCGAGACCATTACAAAGATCCTTTTGTATTTATGATAGGTGAAGAAGGATTGCAGCAGGCGTTAACGGATTGTAATATCCGTTGGACGAATGACCCTGTAGTCGTAGAACAAAAGCATATTGATGTTGTCGTTCAAGGACTTGATCGACAGTTTACTTATAGCAAGTTGGAAGCTGCTTCAATAGCAATACGTAAGGGCGCAGCTTCTATTGTAACGAATCCAGATGTACAGCTGCCTTCAGATAAGGGAATTTCTCCTGGTGCAGGAACCATTGCAGCAGCTATTCAGGCGGCATCTGGGGTAAAACCTATTTGTATAGGGAAGCCAGAAGCAATCATTATGGAGGTAGCACTTAAACAGCTTGATTGTACGCCTGCTGAGGCGATAGTGGTAGGAGATAATTTGTTGACAGACATTCAAGCGGGTATTCGAGCAAAATGTCTTACGGCTTTAGTGCTTACAGGAGTGACCTCAAAGTCATCTTATGCATCGTATAGAGAGAACAGTAATGACCTCCCTGATTATGTATTCGATAATCTTGAGCAAGTTAGGCAGCTGTTCGAGCAAATCAGAGAAAATAATGATACAGAGAGGGCGTTGGAATAGATGGCAGAACTACCAGAATTAGAGCGAGAACGTAAAAAGTTGAACCAATTGTTTGTAGGGCAGCGCTTTAGAGCAATTTCGCTACTTAAAGAATCTTGGGCAAATGTATCCATTGAGCAATTGCAACAAGGTCTTGTAGGAAGACAATTGTTATATGTGGAGCGTCGTGCTAAAGGAATTGTGTTTCATTTAGATGATGGCAGAAGGTTGCTGTTGACGGTAGGGAATGGTGCACTGTTCCATAGTGCGGCTGTAGCAGATGAAGAGTCAGACATCAATGAAAATACTGAGACTATAGCAGTAACCGGAAATACTGCTATTCAACCGCAACTGCGCATTTCATTTGATCAAGGTAGCTGGGATGTGACGGGTGCACGGACTCTTTCACTTCAATGGCTAAGTGCGAAAGAAATGGATGATATTGCGAAGGAGTGGGGGCTTGAGCCCCTAAGCCGTAATTTAAATGCAGCATTGTTCCAAAATCGATTTGCAAAGCGACGTACTGCACTTCGTACAGCGCTAACAAATCAAGCGCTGATTGCTGGTATTTCTCCCGCAATCGCAGACGAAATATGCTTTAGGGCAGGAATTGTGCCAACTGTAAAAACAGAGACGTTATCCTCCTCTGATTGGGAAGCGATATACAATAGTATGGTTCAATGGCTTCAAGAAGCGATTGAACAGCCAGAAAGTACTTTTTATGCAGTTAGTGGTCGACAAGGTGAACCGTGCAGTAAGTGTCGCACGAAGCTGTCTGATGCAGTGATAAGCGGAAAAGTAGCGGTATACTGTTCTTCCTGTCAGCATGAGCATGCACCTGAAGCTGTCTGTATACATGGCTAATGAGCTCAGCTATGGATGCCACATTAAGTTAAGTGGTGGATATGTTCGCATGGCTGAAAGAGCGATTGCTTTATTTGAACAGAATGGTTGTTCGAGCTTTCAGTTTTTTTCAAAGAATCCGCGCAGTTTGCAGGTGAAACATTTTAGCACAGCTGAGGCCGAGCGTTGTCGTCAATTGATGGAACAATATCGATTGCGCTCGGTTATTCATTCTGCCTATCCCTTGAATTTGGCGACATCGATTCAAGATCAACCAGAAGTGGCTATACAGCATGTGCATAGCCTATGCAATGACTTGGAAATTGCTGAAGCAACAGGTGCAATTGGTGTTGTTGTTCATTTCGGAATTGTAAAGAAGTCTAATCGTCTAGAAGGATATCGCGATATATTAACCACATTAAATGCTGTACTGACCATGTATAAAGGGCCAACACTCATTTTATTGGAGAATCAAGCAGGATTACATGGCGGTATCGGCTCGACGTTCGAAGAACATGTTCAAATCAAACAATTGTGCATGGATCCGGATCGAATAGGCTTTTGCTTTGATACGTGTCATGCTTATGTGAGTGGTTTATGGCATGCAGATGATCAATCAGGTACAGAGCAACTAATACTTCACGGAGAGCGCGTAGGTTATTGGGATGATGTTGAAGTTGTTCATGTGAATGATGCAGCAGAACCATACGGCTCTCTGAGAGATCGCCATGCACAGCTTGGTAAAGGACAAATACCATTGGCGGCAATGAAGGAGCTTTTATCTACTCCTCAATTAAATGGAGTAATGAATGTATTGGAGACACCTGCGAGCGATGTATCGTTTCATCAGGCGGAGTGGGAAATCTTGAGAACACTGCAATATTCCAATTAACATGTATTTACGATATGCTTAATCGCTTCTATCAAAATAATTAATTACATTAATTATTAGCGCGAAATATTGAAAAACGTTGTAATATAGAAAGGGTGCGCGAAGATGATCCATGTGTATCTTGACGATTGGCGCAAATGCCCGGATGGATTTGTATTAGCACGGAACATGGAGGAGTGTATATTACTCCTTGAAGGTGCGGAAGTCGATATTTTATCGTTAGATCATGACTTAGGTCCTGATGAACCGACAGGTACAGAGCTAGTTGCAGAGATGGTCAATCGAGGATTGTATGCAAAACGAATTTATTTGCACACCTCTTGTGATAGAGGACGGCGTCGTATGTACGAGATGCTGTATATGAACAAGCCGTATGAGGTTGAACTATTTAATGGGCCCATGCCACTTCATGTAATCGAGCAAGTTCGCAGCTTAAGCAAATGAGCATAATGATTGACCAATTACGTGAAGCCCTAAAGAATGGACAGGTTCCGTCCGATATCGATCTTTTATATATGTATAGTCCATTGTGCGGTACTTGTCATGTAACTAGCCGAATGCTGGATGTTGTTGAGCATTTACTGCCCGAACTGCAATTTGAACGCTTAAATGTTAATGAAGTGCCTGATCTCGCTAAGGCGTATCAGGTGGAAAGTGTACCTTGTCTAATTGTTTGGCGTACTGTTGCAGTGAAACACAATCAACAACGTTTGATTTCACAAAATACCTTTGCAAATCCGCAGAAAATATATGCATTTCATTCTATCCCTTATCTGTACGAGCGGTTAAGAGGAGGCGGCATGGATGATTCATCTCGATGATGTAACATTTGAACGTCAAGATCGCACAATTATATATCCTTTACAGTGGCAAATGAAGGCTGGAGAACACTGGACGATACTTGGCAGAAATGGTTCTGGCAAATCTACGCTGCTTGAAATGATACTAGGATATCACTTTCCTAGCTCAGGCAAAGTTCGTGTTCTAGGTCATACATACGGTCGATGTGATGTTCGGGAAATACGGAAAGAGATCGGTTATATAAGTCAATCACTTGTGGAAAAATTAACATTGCGGGATCCTGTGTGGGAGATCGTTGCTACCGGCTTACAAGCGCATTTGCGTTTGTTTGATAAGGAAACGGATATCCTTAAGGAGAGAGCAGTGGAACAGCTTCGTATGGTACGACTTGCTCATTTAGCAGAACAGCCATTTGGGTTGTGCTCACAAGGGGAACGCAAAAAAATTTTATTGGCACGTGTTATGATGAATAACCCCAAATTGCTCATTATGGACGAGGCCTGTGCAGGACTCGATCTTTATGAAAGAGAAATGTGGCTTACAGACCTGCCGGAATTACTTGCAAACGACGTACATCTCGTACATGTCACTCATCATCTTGAAGAAATTGTACCGTTATTTACACATGTAGCTTTGCTGCACAAAGGAAAACTCGTAGCCGCTGGCCCTAAAGAAGATGTACTTACTCCAGAAAAGCTCTCCGAAACTTTTGATCTGCCTATTGCAGTGAACTGGATGGAAGGCCGGCCTTGGGTACGCATAAAGTCGTAGTAATGCTTGGAGGAAAAATAAGTTGTCAGTAATCAGTAATGAAATACACCCAACACGTAATTATGAACTAGGATCCCACTGGATCGTTACAGCTAATCATGGCTATATTCCTTATGCGCAGGAAGAACTGCGAAGGAAGTATAGTCAATTGAAGAGTACGATACTAGTTTCTGGAGAAGTCGCTTTTATGGAACTTCCTGAATCAGAAGGAGCGGTATGGGATCTTCTTCGTCGTGAGCCAGCTATCTTTATTCGTGATGTCTATCCTGCTCATATCATTCTTCCGGTTGATGCTGTCGTTAGTGAAGAAGATGCCGAGCAATTATGGGAGGCGCTACTAGAAAGAAGCGGTCTGTCTATACAAGCTGAATCGACTGGGGCTGTTCATGTGCGAACGTCACCTAAGAAAGTGAAAACAGAAGATACTAGTGATAAAGAAGTTGTTTTCCAATGGCGTTCTGCTATTCAATCTGTGTGGTCGAAGCAAAATATTACGGCAGCCGTTCAACAACCAGATTTCATCTTAACCTTGTTTGAACATGAGCAGCAAGTATATGCAGGCTTAGCAACTTTCGCTAATCAGCAGTCTGATTGGCCGGGTGGAGCTATCCGTTTCCGCCGTGAAGATGGACAAATTTCTCGTGCAAAATTTAAGTTGCTAGAAGCAGAACGTGTATTTGGATTGGATTTCTCTGCCTATCGAAATGGTTTGGATGTAGGTGCAGCACCAGGGGGATGGAGCAGTTTATTGCTAGAGCGTGGCATTCATGTAACGGCTGTGGATCCGGCCAAAATGCATCCGACTCTCATGGAGCACCCCAACTTTACTTATTATGGACGAAATGCTGCTGAGGTAGTTTTTGAGCCAAATGAGTTTGATTTAATTGTATGTGATATGAGTTGGAGTCCGAAGCATACTGCACAGCTAGTCATTCAGCTTCTAGATTCTCTTGTTTATGGTGGTACATTAATTGTGACTGTGAAGTTGATGCATAAGAAGCCGCTGCAAACGATACGTGATTGCATGGAAATGTTCGAAAAGCATGCCACGATCGTTCGTGCGAAGCAATTGTTCCATAATCGTGATGAGATCACATTGTATATGCTTAAAAATTAATCGGTGCTATTTTACAAACAAGCTATAGACAAATGATGGAATTGAATCTATAATGACATCAATAACATAAACGTAACCTTTTCAGGGAAAGCATCCCGAATACGCCTAATTGGCTGTATTCGGGTTTTTTGCGTTTTCCAACCTTAATTATTTTACAATGGCTACTTCAAGGAGGTTTGTGGAGTGCGTGCTCCTACGAAGTTAATGGCAGGTGCATTGTTGCACGAACGTTATCGAATTAAGCGTCTAATAGGCGTCGGAGGCATGAGTTATGTGTACTTAGCGCAAGATGAACGTTTGATGGGCAAGTATTGGGCGATTAAAGAATCAATCCCGCTTGCACATGATCGCGAACATCTTATAAGGGAAGCTCAATGGTTAATTGAACTTCGACATCCGAATTTACCACTCATCGTTGATTTTTTTTCACCTGATGAAGATGGGCACGCCTTTTTGGTTATGGAGTACATTGAAGGGGAGACAATTGCTGAGAGACTAAAGCGAACCACTCTTTCGTTTGACGAGACGATTGCGTACAGTCTTCAATTGTGTGATGCATTAAGTTATTTGCATGGACGTACCCCACCAATTATATACCGAGATATGAAGCCTTCTAATGTTATGTTAGCTGAGCAGCATCGAATAAAGTTGATTGACTTCGGTATTGCTAGACAAATGAAACCTTCTGAGTCAGCGGATACGATGAAGTTAGGAACAGTAGGCTTCGCTGCACCTGAGCAGCACGAGGGCAAGCAAAGTGACGCTCGTACTGATCTTTATGGCATTGGTGCATTGCTAGCTTACGTGTTATCTGAAGGACGCTGGCGCGGAATGGAACCTTTTCGTACACAGATGCTTAATGAAGATGTTCCTACATCATTTTATGGAATTCTCACTAAGTTAATGGAAGTGAATCCTAATGCGAGATATCAATCTGCGGATGAATTAAAAAGAGAGTTGTTGTCGCATGCCGATAGTAAGGTTCTTCCTGCAGCCTATGAATTTATGGATAAAGGACAGCGGAATCAACATGGGAAGGCCAACCATGGATTACAGCGAGCTGTAACGATTGCTGTAGCTGGTATAGCTTCAGGATTAGGTTGTACGCATATGAGCTTAATGATTGCGCATCGACTTGCAAGAAGTAACCGTGGCAAAGTCGCTTATGTTTCGAATGCGGAGTCAAGTCGCTCTGTTGTCCATTCTATCCTGTCATCCGTTGAAGGTGATTGTGCGGAAGATTGGAATAACAGAGTTTGGCAGTGGCAAGGGGTTTCTTACATTGAATTGGGTGAACACTCTGGAGGGTTAACCATATCTTCAGTAACACAGCTGCAAATGGAATATGACTTTATTGTTCTGGATCTTGGTGTGATTGGAGCAAAGCGTAGATTAGATGAGGAATTTGTTCGTGCTTCATACAGTTTACTATTAGGTTCAACAGCTCCTTGGAGGGATGATGATACTAGAGCGGCCTCGAACAATTTACTTGAATTAAATTATCAACAATGGATTTTTGCTCTGCCACATGCCAAAGAGGAAGAATTACGCTCATCACGTTTACAGTTGAAATGCCATAGCATAATCTCCGTTCCCACATGCTCAAATCCATTTAAGGGTGGATCGGATTTAGAAGAATGGCTGCAATCCTGGATGAAGGTACAAGAGCAGAAGCGAAGATGGTTCTCTTGGAGCAAGAGGAAATAATAGATGAAGGGGGTTCTTGCTTGATTGGCAGATGGTCAAGACGAACGAAGCAGGTTGCAATTGGTGTAGTAGTGACAGCTACCATCATGGCAACGGTTAGTGGAGGTTATATTATTTGGATTGAGCGTAATTGGCAAATAGAAAGAGAGGATTGGATGAAAAAAGCTCAGTTAAGTGAGCAAATCATTCAAGGACAAGAGAAAGAAGATCAACAGCAAGTTTGGGTACTTGCAAAATCCAAAGTTGCAGGTTCAAGGCTACATGCGTCAGATTTAAAACAAATAGAGCTACCCAAAAGGTTAATTCCGGAGCACGTACTTGAACCTAAAGATGTAAAAGGAAGCATTGCAAAGATAGATTTAGCAGCTAACGTTCCATTAATAGACTCTATGGTCGGAAATGAAGGATCGATCGGTCGGGATATTCGTTGGATTGAAACAGGAGTCATTCAATTGCCGCTTGCACTTGAATCTAATCAGATAATTGATGTGCGGATTAGGTATCCCGATGGACAAGACTATGTAGTTCTCTCCCATAAGAAAGTACATCGCATTCAAGATTCTACTATTTGGATCCATATGTCAGAGCATGAGTTGTTAACGATGTCCAGCGCTTGTGTGGATGCTTACTTGAACGGAGGTCAAATATATGCCTTGCGTTATGTCGATGCCTATGTACAAGAACGAGCAATCGTTAATTATCCGATCAATCAACATGTAACACAACTCATACACAACAACCCGAATTTACTCAAGGATGCCAACATCGTAATGTCAGCACAAGCTAGGAAGCGTTTAGAAGGAGACTTAATTAAACATAGCCAATCTCAAATAGGTTCTAGTGTAACCTTGGATTCAGGGGCAATTGCTACGAGTTATGGAAATAGCACAGTACTATCAAGTGGTGGTAATGGTTCTGGCTCTAATAATTCTGGTTCTAGTTCCTCAACGGTATCTCCTTTTACTGGGCAAAGCAAAGTTTCAAATCGTGAAGCACCATTTGTTGGACAATCTACTTCTACAGAACAAGGAGACCAGACGGAACAGCAGCAACAAGGACAGCAGTCAGAGAAACAGCCCTCACATAAACAACAAATGAACAATAATGAAGTAGGAGTTGAGCAGAATGAACTCCCTACGAAGTCGATGAATGGTGTTCATTCAAATAGCAACAATATGGCTCCAGGTGCCAATCAAAGCAATACCTCAACGTATAAAGATCTGGTTGAGGTTGGGGAATATCAGAACGATAGTTCTAGCCTGTCGGTTACACCGTGAAACAAGGGGTGATTGTGAATGTCTAATATCAGCTTTTTCGTAGGCGCATGTAATAAACAGGATTTTATTCTTGGATTAGGCACTTTACTTACACGTGCTGGGAGACGAGTATTACTCGTTGATGCGATGAATATGCCATGGCTAACGTATCGAAATCAAACTTGGATAAATAAGGAGAAGTGGTGTCGTTGGAACGGGATGGATACGGTGTCTGGCATACTTCATTGGGAAGAATTAATGCAACTAAGCCGGCAGCATGAGATAGAACTTGATTCATATGATGATATTTTAATAGATACAGATCGACTTACATTTTGTGATGCTACTACCTTTATAAGCGCTCGTGAACGTGTCATGGTACAAACGGTAGAGGCTTTTGCTATTCATCGTAATATGGAATGGATAAAGTCGTTCCGCCTGCTTCATGAAGTAGACTTGAATCGTGAAATACGACTACTCATTTTAAATACCGTGGATCATGCTAAAGAAGTTGCTTATATTGTGGAGCATCTGCAGTCTATATACGTTACTCCAAAAGAGGAAGCTATATTTATACCATTCGAAGAAGAAAATTGGACAGCATATCTCTATAACGAAGTGCATGAGAGGATGGATTTGTCTAAGTATACGAAGTCAGCACGTTCAGTATGGCGAATATGGTTGGAACGAAGTTGCGGGCCAATATCTGATCGTAACTGGCGAAAACTGCTGCGAAGCGATAAGAAAGGGCGATGGTGGCATGAAGCCATGTAAACATTGGTTTATAAAAAATGGTTCGCGACGCGCGTTTGGATCATCATTAACAACAGTTCTACTTGGCATCGAATTAGTTACACGTTTTGGACTTAAAGTGTTACTTATTCATCGGGATGACGAGGGGGAAGGGCTTGAATATTTCATTCGCGCTTCTATGCATACAGGAAGTTATGATCAAAAGCTGACTCAATTGTCAGTGCCAGATGGCTGGGGAGAATATAAAAGACTCATTCAAAATGAATTGCTGGATATCCCCATGTTTATTGCATGTACCTCTCCCATTATTCCTGGTCTAGATGTACTTCGCGTAGCTGATAGATATGATAATTCGGTCCAACGAGGAATAACGAATGAACGATTTTGCTCCGATTATGACGTGCGTACACTTATGCAGGTTTCGGCTAATGCTTATGATGTTGTTCTTTGGGATTGGGACCGTCAGCTCCCGCGGCGGGACGCCAGATTTGAAGAGCAGAGTAAAAATCAGACGGAAATGAACGTATGTGTGCAAGAGCAAGCCTACAGCGCAGGAACCATTACATTGCTTACCCAAGATCAAAGAGATGTGAGTTTATGGCGTGATCCCAAGTATCTTTATAGTAGTAATGGATATGGATTCGATCAAAAACAGATTTGGGTGGTACCTTCTTATGACCCTGAGGCGCATTTAAATTTAGCCAATCTGAAAAAGCATATGCGTGGAAAGTTGATATACGCGGTACCTTACGATACGCAGTTGAGACACTATGCCAATGAGGGGCATCTTGTACATTATGTCTTACAACTACAGTATCGTAACAACAAGCCAGGCGCTTTAAACTTGCTTAATTATGTGGATCAACTTTCAGAACAGCTATTATCTGAGGCAGTTCTTCCTAATCGCAAAGCAAGTGAAGGGGGAAGAAGATGGAATGGATAGGTGATTACTACATACAGGTATTAATGTTGGTTGGTGTCGTATTCCTACTTATACTGTGGATGTTGTATCGGCTTCGCTTAAAGCAGAAATCCAATCAGGAAGCAGCTGTGCCATCTGCATTGACTTGGGAGGAACTCGATCAGATCGTTCGCGATCAACTTCAAAAATGGACAGCGGACCCTTTTTTAGATCATTTCTCAAATGATGAGATGTATCGCAGGGAACTGTTGAGGCGAACGATGATAAGACAGTCACTGCGCTCCTGTCATAGTGGTGATCGGCTGCAAAAGGAATACGTGAAAGATATTATTGTGGAAATTATACGACCTTTATTAAAACCTTCCAAGGACTACTGGGAGATGCTTGTTCCATTTGATGATCCAATTCAGCTTTCAGCCAAAGATAAGTTCGATATTTTACTATATTTATATTTCCAGCGCTATGGTCTAGAAGCTATGCATGAGATCGTACAACGTTACGGCTGGGATCAAATTAAGACTCAACGAGACATAGAGGGTGAAGAGGAGCTCGGTTATGTTGTAGATGAGCATGATGTCAGTCAAGCGTATCGCCAAGAACGTCCGGTTGTGAAGCATGAAGAGCGAATTAGGATCATTGCTCAACGTATTTATGAGCGATATAAAGGTTTGTCCGTTATCGATGAGCTGCGAGATCTGAGAATAGAAGGGGTTTCAGGAGGGGTAAATGGCTTGATTCAATCTGCGCCGCTTATGTCTACTGGTATAGCTACAGGCTCATCCCATTCAGCTTCAAGGAGTGGCATTCATACTTCGAAAATTCCACGCTCATACGATAGTGTATGGATGTTTTATCAAGGTAAGTCTATCCGTCTCGGTTTTCTCAGCTTTGAGAGTGAAAGAGAATTAAAACGTGTATGTCAAACCATTTACAAACATGGTGCACCAGGGCCGCTGACAGAAGTAGATGGTTATCGTGTGAATGACATGAAGGATGGTTCTCGGGTAGTTGTTATGAGACCGCCATTTTCAGAGTCTTGGGCATTTTTTGTACGTAAGTTTGAGCGTGAACAGCCTTCATTATCTCATCTTATTTCAGCTGATGGGTCTGCAGATGTAATTCGATTGCTCCAATTTTTGATGAAGGGAGCCCGTATTACCGCTGTTACAGGTGCTCAAGGGTCTGGCAAAACGACACTTTTAATGGCATTAGTTCAATCCATCTACGCTTTTTATCCTTTGAGAGTTCAGGAGCAGGCATTTGAACTTCATTTAAGGCAACTATATCCCAATCGCAATATTTTAACTTTGAGAGAAACGGAAAATATTTCTGGACAATCAGGTTTGGATGTGCAAAAGAAAACAGATGGAGTTGTTCATATTCTTGGGGAGGTTGCAACCGATCCAGTAGCAGCTTGGATGATTCAAATGGCTCAAGTGGCGAGTCTGTTTACGGTATTTACACATCACGCTAAGACATTTCCTGATTTAATAGGGGCTTTGCGAAATTCTTTGTTGAAGACAGGTATGTTTCATAATGAACGAATTGCAGAGCAGCAAGTTGTGCAAGTTATACATTTTAATATCCATTTAAGCAGAAATGCAAATGGAATGCGCTATATTGAACGGATTACTGAATGTGTTCCCTCGGAAATGACAAATGGTAATCAAACTTTCAATAGACAGTTAGGAAAAGAGGATATCCATCAACAGGATGTATCAACTTCATCGTCAAACTCTTGGATGGACTATAGAAGTGCAGCTATTCAGTATTATGATGATCAAGCTAACAGCAGCTCTCATACTTACAAAAATATTATTGAGTTCCAAAATGATAGATATGTTTGGGTGAATGAAATTTCTGACGTACATATACAAGCGATGCTCTCGCAGATGACCGACTACGATCAAGAATTATTTAGAGAGTGGATAGCATCGGGGAGGGAGAATGTTGTCGCTTAACTCATTACTGTTAGTAGCAATTATTTTCGCGCTTATAGGGTTACTATTATGGAAATTGTCTCAACGTATGATGCAGCAGCCATGGAACAAACAAGTTACGTTTAAATCTAAGAATCGCCAGACAAATATAATGAAGTTATTTTTACAGCGAAGCTATTACTGGTTCGGGAGAATTGTTGGATTTAAGCATAAACGTGCAAAAGTATATCAACAGCTATTAATAATATATGGGTATGATGAACGATTACTGAGGGAAAAAGTTGCTTTTGTACTTTGGGCAATCATTATTGTTCTGAGTGGAATTTTATTCATATTTATTAGTTTTGAACAGGATTGGATTTCACTTCTTATGCTTATACTTGTACTTCGCGTAGCTGATGATCTTTGTATACAAATGTTTGCTCAGCAAGCGGAATTAAAGGTACTTAGCCAATCTGCGCAGGCTTTTTCAACAATTAGACATGCTTATCAGCGTCATCAAATGGTTGAGCTCGCTGTGGAAGAAGCGCTAGAACGTGCTTCACCATTAATTCGGCCTCATCTGTCGAGATTGCTTGCTTGTATTTATGAGTATGATACAGATGAAGCTCTTGTAAAGTATGATGATGCAGCACCGAATCGTCATTATCGCTTATTTGCACGATTAGCTCGACTAGTAGCTGAATATGGTGACCCTAAAGAGGATAATCGCTCTTCGTTTTTGCAAGGCTTATCTATGATGATTCGTGATATGCAGTCAGAACATCTAATGCGCACGAGGTTAGATACATTCTTAAAGGGATTAAAAGTGATTGCTGTCATTCCAATCTTGTTTGCAAATCCCATCGAGCAATGGGGTAGAGCATATTTTCCTGATATGACTCAATTCTACGATAGCCGAATCGGATGGTATGTACAAGTAATTGTTCTTTTGACTGTTATTGTAAGCCACTGGTTATTAGAGCAGCTTCAATGGAGGAAAAGTATTGCTGAAAAACCTAAAAGTGAAGCGGCTAGAAAAAATATTGATATTTTACGTTTAAAGATTGTACGTTCAATTGTTTATCGATGGATGAGAGGTATACCCTCATCACGTTTAAGTGCAAATGCATTTCTTCTTAAAGATGCTAACGAGTCGTTGTCACTGGAACGGTGGTACGCTACAAGATTAGCATATGCTGCAGTAATCATGCTGCTGTCTATTATTATGGCAATTGTCATCCATATCGTTATACAGCAACAGCAGTCCATTTCTCCATTGTGGGGAGTACTGCCACGTGGTGATGCAAAAAGCACTGTACAATGGGACGGTTCTGCTTATAGCCAGTCCATAGTATCTGAATGGAACGCTGAGCAGGTAGCTCTCCATAAGAAATGGGTAAGTGAGGCTACATTGAAAACTTCCAATCGTGCAGAACAAGAACATTATGTTCAAGAGCAAGCTGTACGAACATATGCTGACTGGACACCGGAGCGCGCTGTGCAATTAAGCAAACACCTCCTGAATCTAGCTTATGAACAAGAGATAGGTTTGTTATGGTGGTGGGAACTGCTGGTGGCCTTTATGCTAAGTGTTATAGCTTACTATACCCCCACGGGCATGCTTCTTTTTAAAAAGAGGCTTCGTAATATGGAGATACGTCTGGAATTAAGTCATTTTTACTCATTGGCGCTTTTGCTCCGTGCATTTGAGCGTATGACTTCTGAACAGATGCTTGATTGGATGATGAGGAGTTCCGTTTGCTGTAAAGAAGCTATTCATCGATGTTTGCTTCATTGGGACAGTGGTCCAGAGGAATCATTACAGCAATTAAAGGAAGATATACCTTATCCTGATTTTGTTCGATTTGTTGATCAGTTGGAACTGGCGTTTGATCAAATACCGATCAAGCAAGCATTTGATGATGCGGAGCAATCATGGTGGTATGAACAAGATATGCGCAAGCAGGAAGAAGAGAAAATAATAGAATCAAAGGCAGTCTGGGGTCGATGGTTTGGGTTTGCTCCTATGTATGCGATTGTATTTATGTATCTTGTTATTCCTTTAGTTTGGCTTAGTGCACAACAAATGCATCATTCTTTTACCCAAATTCAGAGGTTGTAACTTTCATTATTTAATATTACTTAATCAATTTACAAAAGGGGACATGTTCAATGAATAATGCTCAATCGGCTTTAAAAGTAGCCGCAGGTATATTTCTTACGATTGCTTTAATTACCATAGTTGTCTTGTTATTTGTATCCGCTCAAGAAGCTACTAAAACAGCACAAAATGAGTTTTCAGCAATTCAGACTGAGTTAAGTAAAGCATCCTTCACAGTGTATGACAACACAACTGTAAGTGGATCACAAGTTATAAATGCGATTCGTAAGTTCCATCAAAAAGATCAATTTGGAATTTGGGTCAAAACAGGTAAGGACAAGGCTGCAAATAATCCTGGTATGTTCTACGGAGCTAACGTTGATTCGGATGGCAAGATTTCGAATAATACACGTAATGATAAAATTGAACTGGCGACGAAGGAGTCTTTGGATACATATGTAAATCCAAGTGGAAAATTTCTTGCCAAATTAATCGTAGATACTTCAAATGTGACAAGAGCAATTGTGTTTGAACAGCAGTAAATATTAGGTAGAAGTTAAAGGGTGTATGGATGTATAAAAATGCGCAGGAGTTGATTGTGCACTATGAACGAAAATGTTCGAGAACTTATCGCCTTTTCCTGCGCTATCCTCATATTTGTAGGCGCTTTAAGTATGGCCGTCAACTACTATCAGCACTCTAGTAAATTGTTGAACGCATTGCTATTAGATTCAGGAAGACAGGACCGCACGGTTCAGGAGACGCTAGAAATCACTGCTCCACTAAGCACTAAAGGAGCTGATATCGTTTCGATGTTGACACAACTGAAAGATTCCAACGTAGTCATTGAAGTGGATGGTTATTCATTTCACCCAAATATGGATCTGGAGGATATGCCAGTTCATTTAATAAGTGTTCATCGTATGTATGTGCCTAAGCATAACCGTGATGCATCTGGTCGCTTGCTTCGAATTCAATACAGATAAGAGGTGAGTGTATGGTAGATGCCATGCGTGTCTGGCTTGCTCTAATGTTAGTCATGTTGCTATTGTTTATTTTTCCATTACGAGATACTTTTCAACGTCATGATGAGCTGAGTGAGTTAGTTGCAATGAAGGTTGCCACTGCTTATGTCGACGCTGTTCGTGATAAAGGTGTAATTACTCCTCAAATGTGGAAATCGTTAATGGAGGATCTTCATCGGACGGGTTACGTTTATGACATTGAAATGGAGCATTACGAGAAACATTATGTTCCTACATATACTGACCCAGTACAGCATAACTCTTTTCAAAATGAATTTATGATGCATTATCAATTGGTCCATCATAAAGGCATGATGAATAAACTCTTCCCTAACACATCTGTGGGATTATCGGACTCTTCTCGCTTATACCGCTTAAAAGCAGGGGATTACTTTCAAGTTACACTGCACAGGCTCGATGAGACTCGTTCAAGTAGATTAACACGTTGGCTTACGTTTGATGCAGATCCGGCAGTTGCTTTTAGTATACCAATAGGAGGAATGGTGCGGAATGAGACTCATTAAATGGGCCATCTTTTTTGTCTGCATCATACTTCCGTTTAGTTGGTCGCATCGACAGCAAGTTAACGAATACCGCTATAAGCTATTTGTAGAAGAGCAGTATAATCGTTGGATGAACAATGCAGTAGATGATGCGTCTCAAATATTAAAAGAGACGGCTGCTTGGAAAGCAACGGATGATTCATATGAATCGAACAAACAGCTAATTCTGAATAAACAGCAGGCGGTAACTACTTTACTTCATTCTATTTATGTTAATTTGGATATTGAAGACGATGTAGTAGCTCAACAAGCTTTATTTTTTTATATTCCTGCAATCACAATCATTGGTTATGATGGTGCATACTTTTATGTAAATGATCGCTATGCAACCGTACAGGGGGACGAGAGAATTGGTCATGTCTGGGAGCCAGTGCAGCCATATTCTTATGTTGATGAACAAGGTAACGTGTACACTTTCACATTAGATGATTATGTAACCGTGTATGATTCATCAACACGTACATGGATAAGTGGTTATCAGCATGAATTGAAGCATCAATCAAGCCTTTCGCTACTTCAAGATGAAGTGCGATTTGATGGAGTGCGGCGAATGACAATTATTCAAACGATTCAACACAAACTTGCATACTATATCAATCACCATAATGAGTGGGCACGACGCAATGGGGTATCGTACCTCTTTACGATGCCGATGATACCAACCGAACAGTGGAATAATACGATTAACGATATAAGTATCATGTCGTTCATACAGGGGATGCAGGTTGGTGCATTTACGTACAATCACTATGCGCTGGGAGGTTCACGAATTTTGCAGCGTGAAACATGGTTTGCTTCGATTGAAAATAATGTAAAGGTCGCTTATCCAGAACGTTGTGCACCCTCCTCCTATGTCGAAACCTTTGCGAGCGAGCGAGAAGCTGTGAGTAAAGGGTATTATGTAAAGAGATGTTATTGATGGGGAGACGACGTAAATGTGAATCATTTATTAGCATTTCTAAGTGTGTCCCCATTATTGGGATTCCTCTCTTTCCAAAACATCGTATTCATGTTACACTTACGAAGCAAAACATACCAGAACTATCCAACACTAGGGGGGCCGGTTATCGGCTGAGATGAAGCATAGGCTTCGGACTCTTAACGACCTGATCTGGATTATACCAGCGTAGGGAAGTGTGGATTGGAATGATAAAACCGACATGTCTATTTTAAAGGCTTGTGTATCCTTAGATTAGCGCCCAGTATTGTAGAATAGTTCTACAATATGTTGATCTAAGCGTACATAATGTAAGTATGCCTTTATGATGAGCTGCACGATATGCGTTGTAACTAGATACGTTATCGTCGGTGGTTGACATAGATATGTGCCTATTGCGTGTATTTATTACGTTGTAGCTATCGGATTGCTCAGACCAAGGACCACTCTTTCTATAAGAGTGGTCCTTTTTTACTTATCGTTCCATCACCACTTCCTCCAATTCTTTTTACAAAAAGAGAAGCAATTGTTGTTTGAGGAGGCATAACGAATGATGATTGTACCTTGGCTACATGTAATTTCTCCACCGATGCAAAAGGTAGATGAGGTCATACGTATTGCTATTGAGATAGCAGACTATGCAGATTTTATACATCTCCGACAGAAAGAATGGCCAGCGAAAAGGCTGTGGGAGGTAGTTGAAAGCTGTAAGAACTACGGAATACCTACTCAGAAGTGGATCATTAATGACAGATGTGATGTTGCAGCAGCCGTTCAAGCGAAAGGGGTGCAACTCGCCTATCATTCTTTACCTTGCAAAATGGTTAGACGTATATATCCACAATTAACGGTAGGAGTATCTGTACATAACGAAGCTGAGGCTGCGCTTGCGAAACAAGATGGTGCTGATTATTTATTGTTTGGTCATGTGTTTGATACGTCAAGTAAGCCTGGGATTCCGGAACGTGGATTGGCTGGTTTGCAGGCATGCCGAGAAGTAGTGGATGTACCTATTATTGCGATAGGTGGAATTAAACCAGAGAATATTGTGGACGTTGTTGCGGCAGGTGGATCAGGAGTTGCTGTAATGTCTGGCATTTGGAACGCAGAGTCACCTGGAGTAGCTGCTCGTATCTTTCGGGAAGCATTGCTCAGCAGTGTGCATGCAAAGTGATGTTCATGAATGCAGATAATTAAGGGAAAAGCATGGAAGGGATGGGGAGACATGAACCATTCAAGACATTCTGATGTATTGGTGATTGGCGGAAGTGTTATCGGGTGCGCTGTAGCTTATGAGTGCGCAAAGCTTGGGATGCGGGTAACCGTATTGGAGCGAGGCGAGTTGAGTCATGGTACATCAAGAGCTGCTGCTGGTATGCTAGCACCAACAGCTGAGCGATTTGACAATAAAGATCTTGCTCATTTTGCTTATACGAGCCTTGATCTTTTTTCTGGATGGGCAGAACAATTATGGCTGGATAGTGAAGTGGACTTGGAGTTTAGGCGGAAGGGCTTACTCATTCCTGTGCATTCGCAGCAGGAACAGACTTTAGTTGGTGCAGAACTTCAAAATGCTGCAAAAGAGGTGGAAACTGGCGGACATATAAGTTGGCGAAATCTACTTGCTGGAGCAGAAATGTATCCATATATTAATCCTACTATATATGGTGTATATGAAGTACCTCAGGAAGGTCATGTTTCGCCAGTGAAGCTGATGGAAGCATTAATAGTAGCGGCGCGAAAAAGAGACGTTCAGTTTAAAGAATACCAGGAAGTAAATAAAATTATATATGAAAATAGTGCTATTCGAGGTGTCCAAACAACTGAGGGGACATGGACTGCAGAGCATGTAGTTGTATGTGCTGGAGTAGATAGTAACAGCTTTAATGATCAGACAGATGTTCGCACTCATTTTTATCCTGTTAAAGGGGAATTGGCCGTTGTACGCATGGACACTGCATTTGATTCGATCTTGTATGGTAATGGAACGTATATCGTTCCGAAGAGTGGAGGACATGTATACATAGGCGCCACTTCTCATCCATATCGCTATGATCGAAAAGTAAGCGCAGGGTCAATTACGAATTTGATTCAAAATGCGATATCGTACGTTCCGAGCTTGCATGAAGCAGAGCTTGTCACTGCATGGGCGGGGCTTAGGCCAGCCACTTCGGATGGACTTCCCTATATCGGGCTGGTTTCCCACATTAAAGGATTGTGGTTGGCGGCAGGGCATTATCGCAACGGTATATTGTTAAGTGCAGCTACAGGAATTGGTGTCGCTTCTTGGATTCAAACGGGGAATATGCCCTGGACTTGGATGAGTGCCTTTGATCCACTACGCCATACGCCTATGCCGCAGGTTGTTCATTGAAATCATAGCTGACATAGATAATCGGGTAATAGTGTGCAGCGATTAGAGAGGTTGGTGAATATGAAACTGATTATAAACGGAGACTCAATTGATTTCTCTGAAGAACAAAATCATATCTATCAGTTGCTGTGTCATTTGCAAATGGAACAGCGAATCGTAATTGTTGAGCTTAATGGAAATATCATTGCCAAACAAGCATATGAAACAACGCTATTGTCAGATGGGGATCGGATCGAAATTGTACATTTTGTTGGAGGGGGATAAAAATAATGAGATCACCTTTACGTATCGGACCACATGCATTTGAATCGAGATTACTGTTAGGAACAGGGAAGTTTCCTGACTTTGATATCCAGCGTAAGGCTGTGGAAGTGTCTAAGACGGAAATACTAACGTTTGCTATAAGAAGAATGAATGTATTTGAGCCGAACCAACCAAACTTTTTAGAAAGTTTAGATTTGAATAAGTATACACTTTTACCGAATACAGCCGGTGCGTCTACAGCGGAAGAAGCTGTACGTATTGCTCGTTTAGCAAAAGCGTCTGAACTGTGCGATATGATTAAAGTAGAAGTCATCGGTGATGCTAAAACACTTCTTCCTGATCCATTAGAAACGTATCGTGCTTGTGAGATTTTATTGGACGAAGGGTTTATCGTGCTGCCTTATATATCCGATGATGTTATATTAGCCAGAAGATTACAAGAACTTGGCGTGCATGCCGTAATGCCTGGCGCATCTCCGATTGGAACAGGACTCGGATTGTTGAATCCACATCATCTTACTTTCATTATTGAGCAAGCAACGGTGCCTGTAATTGTGGATGCCGGCATCGGAACGCCGAGCGATGCTGCTAAGGCAATGGAGCTTGGCGCGGATGCGGTATTGTTAAATACAGCCGTATCAGGAGCAAAAGATCCAATCAAGATGGCCGAAGCTATGAAGTGGGCGGTAGAGGCTGGGAGACTAGGGTATGAAGCGGGTCGTATTCCCATGAAGCGCTATGCTTCAGCTAGCAGCCCACTAGAAGGCATGCCGACATGAGGGCTGAGCAGCCTATTCAAATCTATACACTGAGCGGTGAAGCCTATTTCTCAGCATTGGAAAGTTCTGATAAAATACCATGGGAAAGGGAAGAGGGATCCTCTTTAGAGTCTGCAAGTGTCCATTCAACTGCTGAGTCATTAAGGGTGCCGGCTCGCGCCGCAACTATTGCAGGATCAGATAGCAGTGGTGGAGCGGGTATCCAAGCTGATATTAAAACATTTCAAGAGTGTGGAGTCTATGGTATGAGTGTAATAACAGCACTTACGGCTCAAAATACGCTTGGTGTACATGATGTTCACCGTATTCCTGCTGCACATATTGCAGCTCAATTTGACGCACTTGAACAAGATGTTCGTCCAGATGCGGTAAAGACAGGGATGCTTGCAGATGGCGGAACCATACACCTTGTATCTGAACGTTTGGCAAATTTTCATTGGCCTAATATTGTCGTTGACCCTGTTATGATTGCTAAAGGCGGGACGGTCCTCCTAGAAGAAAATGCGGTTGAACAGCTGCGAACACATTTGCTGCCGATTGCTACCGTTATAACACCTAATATCCCTGAGGCGGCTGCGCTAGCGTCGATAGTCATTCATAGCCGTAATAACCAATTGGAAGCAGCTAAGCGATTGCATGATCTAGGAGCACGAAATGTGCTTGTAAAAGGTGGACATGGACCAGATAAGGATTGTTCTGCTGATTTGCTTTATGACGGTGCTGAAGGCTGGTGGATTGAAGGGCCGCGACATCATACGATGAGAACCCATGGGACAGGGTGTACGTTATCTTCAGCGATAACGGCTTACTTGGCAAAGGGATATTCTGTGCTTGACTCGGTCATAAAAGCAAAGCAGTATATTCATATGGCGATCAAATATCCGATTGCTGTTGGAAATGGACATGGCCCAGTTAATCATTGGGCTACGCGTATGCTTGATAGAGGGGAAGATTCGTTGTGTCATTACATAAAAAATTGATGTTTATGTTTGTTGCAGGTTCCGTAAATTGTCCTCAAGGCATTGAAGAGACTTTGCTGAGTGCAATTAAAGGCGGTATTACCTCTTTTCAATGGAGAGAGAAGGTTGGTGAAACAAGTCTTAATGAAAATGAACGAATGGAACTCGGTACGCGACTCAGAGATTTATGCCGTCAACATGACGTATTGTTTATTGTAAACGATGATGTACAGCTGGCTGCACAGTTGGGGGCAGATGGCGTTCATCTAGGGCAAGAGGATATGTCATTAACGAAGGCGCGCAAACTTCTTCCTGCTGGGACGATTATTGGTCAATCCACCCATAACGTGGAAGAGGCTCTCGATGCAGAGTATGAAGGGGCAGACTATATTGGAGTGGGACCGATATTCTTTACCCAGACAAAGCAGGATTCTCATCCTGTTATTGGTCCGTCATTAATTATGGATATGCGTAGAGCTGGTGTCAAAGTTCCCATTGTTGCTATCGGGGGGATACATGCTGAGCGTGTTACTCCGGTCGTTAAAGCAGGAGCGGATGGTGTGGCAGTAATCTCTGCGATAGCATCTAGTGAGCTAGGTGCTGAGCAAGGGGCGATTCAGATATACAAACAATTAGCTCCTTGGTTCAAAATTGAATAAGTCAATGTACAAATAACATAACGATATCATTTTATATACTTTGTTCTCTAGCTCCTACAAGACGTAGGAGCTTTTTTATCAGTCTCTTTTTTAATTTCATTACCTCTTCTTCTGTATTCTTGTAATCACACATTGCAAGGGGAAAATAAGTGGTAATAACATTAGCATTAGCATATGGGTATAGGTATTATAAAAATTGCCTAAATACTACTCAATATAGTAAATAAAATGAGACTCTTTAACCTCAAATGTGATAATATAGGCACATACCAGAAATTTACTCCATGTAACATACTAGCCTCTTTAATTGAACGTCTACTGCTTAGAAAAGTTTATAACACAGTAACACTCGAAACTATTTGTGCACGTCAAAAAGTCCAACATCTTTTAATTTATCATATGTGAAATACGTTCAATTTCTCCTTAATATAACATGGGTAATTCCAATTCTACATGAGAAGGTGATTGTATATGGCAGCTGATATTGTTGACTTTCGAGAATTTTGTGAAAATCCTGAATTAGTAGACAATCTTGATCATCGGATTATAAGAGATGTCAGGCTACCTGATGAGAGTGAATTATACGTTTGTTTCACATTTGATGATGGTCCTACAGAATATACCCCCTTACTACTAGACTTATTTAAGCAATATGACGCAAAAGCAACCTTTTTTGTAGTTGGAGAATTTGTAGATGAATTTCCCGACATTACAAGGCGTATTGTGGAAGAAGGCCATGAGATTGGTAATCATACCTATTTCCATCCAAATTTATCTACAATAACTAATGATGAGGTCGATAAAGAAATAATAACTACAGAGGAAGCCATCATTACTCACGCAAAGACGCGGAGTCAACTGTTTAGAGCTCCTTACGGTGTGTTTCGTATGGAAACATTAGAGCGTGTTGAAGAAATGGGCTATCGATTAGCACTTTGGTCACGAGATATGTATGTAAGAGATTGGGAATATCCTGGAGCGGATGCTATCTTTGATAGAGTGTTAGAAAATATGAAGAACGGTTCTATTGTCTTGCTTCATGATGGAGGCGGGGAAAGAGAGCAAACCGTTGAGGCTGTCAAACGTCTTTTTCCTATTCTATTAAATGAAGGATACCAGTTCGTTACGGTTAGTGAATTGATTGAAATATCAGAACAAAAAAATGCAGGGAAAATGAAAATATAATTGTTATACGTATAAAGTAAGAAAGATGTACTTCTATTTGTTGTATAACTAAATAAATAGTATCTTCAAATGAGGTTCATCCAATCCTAGTTAAGCTCTTTGCTGTGGTCATCCGTGGCAAAGAGCTTTTTGATGACTAGGGAAAGTGTATTAATCTCGACTACAAATGACGAGGACCAGTCCGCTATTGATCTTTATGGTGCCATGCTCTTCCTTCCAACGATTGCTTACACCTAATGACTGTCCAATTGTCAGGGTTGCATCTGAAAGAGGATAAACAAAACCATCTAAATAGATACCAGTAACATCCATACTTAGTGGAATCAGTGACATATACGTATATCTGTCTTTGTCAATTTTTAAATAATCTCCGGTAAGTTGGATAGAATTGTGCTCATCGACAATTTTCATAGGTATGCCTGCTTCATAGGTTTGCCGGAGGAGATGAATGCCAGCAAGAGTATGATCTAGTCGTGTTCCTGTCGTGCCGTACATAGTAATCGAAGTTGCTCCATATTCAATTGCATAATGCAAGGCCAGCTCAGTATCGGTATAATCTTTGTCTACTTCGTCAAAGCCAACCATTCGTTCACTGTTTTCAGCAATAAACTGTTCTTCTTGCTCATCAACGGAATCGAAATCGCCTAGCGAAAGGGTAGGTTTAATGCCATGCTTTACGAGAAATAATGCACCACGATCAGCCCCTATAATGATATCTGCTGATTGGAGTTCATTTACGATCCATGCTGGCTGTTCACCGCCAGCGACGATTACAGCGTGCAGCTTTTGTGTTGTTTCATTATATATATGAGAAAGCTGCTGCTTCTGTTGTGACATTTTCTTTTCTCCTTCATCAATCCTCTAATATTCGGTACAGGTATGTATTTTCTATATCTAGTATATAGGATAATTATATTATGACCAAGTTACTAGCTGCAAAGTTGACAAATGTTGAAAAGCAGAAATGATGCGGCTACAATGGTAGCAAGAGAAGGAGGAAATAGGATTATGGTATCTGTGTTGTTTGTATGTTTGGGTAATATTTGTCGTTCGCCAATGGCGGAAGCGGTTATGCGGCAAAAAGTAACGGAGTTAGGGTTATCTAGCGTAATATCCATTGATAGTGCTGGTACTGGTGACTGGCATATTGGTCATCAACCGCATGAAGGTACTCGTCAGTTACTGGATAAGCGAAACATTTCTTATCAAGGTCAACAAGCTCGACAAATCGCAGCTGCAGATTTTAAGCAGTTTACGTATATCGTTTGTATGGATACAAGTAATGAGCGGAATGTAATTGCTTGGGAAGGGTCATCGACAGCTACAGGGCATGTGTTTACATTTATGACGCTGCTACCTGAGGAGCAAATTGCGGATGTTCCTGACCCATATTATACGGGTAACTTTGAGGAAGTCTATCGTTTAGTGGAAGCGGGTTGTGAGCGATTGCTTCAGCGAATTCGCGTAGAGCATTCCTTGTAATAGATGTAAAATAGATAGAAATACGATAGCCCTGTTAACTTCCTGCTGAAGTTAAGAAACTTCTAGAGAAGTAAACAGAAGAAAGAAGTGACATGCACGCTGCATGTCACTTCTTTCTTTATGTCGTAGCTAATAGCTAAAATCGTTATTCACAAACGAGCAACTACAGGAATCAGTCAGTCCTTCAACCATGCTGCTAGTAAAATTTAGACTTCAAAATAATATTTAAGAGCATCTGGGATATGTTTTTGCCAGAAGCCCCATAGATGCTGCCCGTCATGCTCTTCATAATGAACATGAGCTCCGCGCTCGGAAAGTAGCTGATTGGCGTCGCGGTTAATTTGCAAGAAATCAAATACACCACGGTCTGTTTCATACGCAGTCTCTTGCAACCCAACAATCATAAAGATACGAAGCCAACTGAAATCAGGTTGAGCGGCTAGAATCTGATAGGATGCAGAGTAGAATGCTCCCGATAAGGAGATGACTTGCTTGAACTTTTCAGGCTGCTTAAGAGCAAGGTGCAAGGACACTGTACCGCCTAATGAGTCTCCTGCTAAAACGATGTCATTCCAATCGGTACGTACAGGGTAAGTTGCTTCTACAAAAGGAACGACTTCTTCCACAAATGATCTTGTATACGTTTCAAACAATGTTCCATCTGGTGAATACTCTTCGGTGCGGACTTTTTTGTCGACATCAACGCCTGCAATGATAATAGGCTCAATTTCGCCATCAAGTATCAGTTTGTTAGCGATTGTAGCGATGCGACCAAAGTTGAAGAAGTCCTCGCCATCTTGGCAGTAAACGACAGGGTAGCTGAGAATCTCGTTGAAACCTGGAGGTAAATAGACTCGCAGCGAGCGAGTTCCTGTAGGCAATATAGATGAAGAAACATCATGCTTAACAATTGTACGTTTGAAGTATGCGGAATCTGACATTCGCAACACCACCTATGCAAAATTTTATCGAAATTGGTTAACACTAAGAACGAATCAACTGTCCACATTCATTAATCTTGAAAGTATAGAGCGTAATGGATCTAGAAGTTGAACACAATACATATCAAAATGTATGTGCTAAATATCACTGGAACTAGACTGATTTGTTTTATCCTGTTATAGTAGTTAAAAGAAACTGTTATAGCTACAAGAGAACAAAATATTCACTTTTTCCGCTATTTCTTTTGACCAATTGAGTAGAACAGGTGTATAATAATTCTATAACAGAGAAACAAAATCTTCAAACTTTTATTGAGGTGAAAATGATGAGCAAGTTCCCATTTGAAGTTCAGACGGAAGATGTACAAACACTATCTGTCTTGTCACCAGAAGGCGAAATCGTCAACCCGGACATGATGCCGGAATTGAGCGATGATCAATTGAAAGAAATTATGTACCGTATGGTATTTACACGCGCATGGGATGATCGTGCAATCAACCTTGGTCGTCAAGGTCGTCTTGGTTTCTACGCACCAGTATCTGGTCAAGAAGCTTCCATGGTAGGTAGTGTATACCCACTTAACAAAGAAGACTTCGTAGTACCTGCATACCGTGATATGCCACAGATCGTATGGCACGGCTTGCCACTATACCAAGCATTCTTGTACTCTCGTGGTCACCAACATGGTGGACAAATTCCAGAGGGTGTTAACGTATTGATGCCACAGATCATCATTGGTGCACAAATTTTGCATGCAATGGGTATCGCTAAAGGCTTCAAACTTAGAAAGCAACAAAATGTTGCAATTACTTACACAGGTGATGGCGGTTCCTCCGAGGGTGACTTCTACGAAGGCTTGAACTTCGCAGGTGCATACAACCTACCTGTTATTTTCTTTGTACAAAACAACGGTTATGCAATCACGACGCCATTCTCGAAGCAAACAGCAGCTAAGTCTATTGCTCACAAAGCAGTTGCAGCTGGTATTCACGGTATGCAAATCGATGGTATGGACGTATTGGCTGTTATTAAAGCAGTTCAAATGGCTGCTGAGCGTGGTCGCAACGGTGAAGGTGCAACTTTGATCGAGGCGTTGACATACCGTTACCGTCCACATTCCATGGCGGATGACACTTCTAAATACCGTACTAAAGATGAAGAAGCTGAATGGTCTGTTAAAGATCCTCTCGTTCGCTTTGGTAAATTCCTTGAGAGCAAAGGTCTTTGGACTGAAGAAGATACAGCTCGCGTAAAAGAAGAAGCAAAAGCGAAAGTAAACGAAGAAATCAAGCGTGCAGAGCAAACAGAGAAAATGACTGTTGTTGGCCTAATCGACACAATGTTCGAAGTAACGCCACACCACCTTGAAGAGCAAAAAGCAGACTTCCAATAAGATTTCATTTATATAGATGAAGTTCGAAATAATTCGATGAGCGGACAGGCAAAGATTACTTTGCGACGATGTAAGGAGGATACGAATCAATGGCACAAATGAATATGAAAGAAGCGATTCGCGACGCAATGCGCGTCGAGTTGAAACGAGATCCTAACGTCCTTGTTTTCGGTGAAGACGTAGGTCATGTTGGTGGCGTTTTCCGTGCGACAGAAGGATTGCAAAAAGAATTTGGTGAAGAGCGCGTATTCGATACGCCGCTTGCAGAGTCTGCAATCGGTGGTATGGCAGTAGGTCTTGGTGTAACTGGTTTCCGTCCAGTAGCTGAGATTCAATTCGTAGGTTTCATCTATGAAGCACTTGACCAAATGGTTGTTCAAGCAGCTCGTATGCGTTACCGTTCCGGTGGACGTTACAACTCGCCAATCGTATTCCGTACACCTTTCGGTGGTGGCGTTAAAGCGGCTGAGCTTCACACGGATTCCTTGGAAGGTTTGCTTATTCAATCTCCAGGTATCAAAGTTATCGTACCTTCCAACCCGTACGATGCAAAAGGTTTGCTAATCTCTGCAATCCGTGAAAACGATCCTGTATTCTTCATGGAGCATTTGAACTTGTACCATGCATTCCGTGACGAAGTACCTGAAGGTGAGTACACAGTTGAGATCGGTAAAGCCAAAGTAGTTCGCGAAGGTAAAGATGTAACAATCTTGGCTTACGGACTTATGGTTCACACAGCTATGAAAGCTGCTGCTGAGCTTGAAAAAGAAGGCGTACAAGCTGAGGTTATCGACCTTCGTACGTTGTTGCCGCTTGATATCGATACAATCGTTGAGTCTGTTAAGAAGACAAACCGTGCGATCGTTGTTCAAGAAGCTCAAAAAACATCCGGTGTTGCGGCAGAAGTTATTGCTCAAATCAACGAGAAAGCAATTCTTCACCTTGAAGCACCAGTACTTCGCGTTGCAGGTCCAGATACGGTTTACCCATTTGCTCAAATCGAAGATCAATGGTTGCCATCTCCTGCACGTATCGTAACTGCAGTTAACAAAGTATTGAATTTCTAATATAGATAGAACCGTTATAGAAGTGAAGGAGGTACCTACCTGTGGCAAAGTTTGAATATCGTTTCCCAGAGCTTGGTGAAGGACTACATGAAGGCGAAATTATCAAAATGCTTATCAAGCCAGGCGACAAAGTAACTGATGATGACATTATCATGGAAGTACAAAATGACAAGGCAATCGTAGAAGTTCCTTGTCCTGTGAACGGAACTGTACTTGAAGTTCTTGCAAAAGACGGCCAAGTAATGCACATGGGTGAAGTTGTAGCTATTATCGATGCGGAAGGCGACGTTCCTGAGCAAGCTGCTCCAGCAGAAGAAGCGAAGGAAGAAGCTCCGGCTCCAGCAGCAGCTGAAGCTCCTAAAGCAGAAGCAGCAGCGGCTCCAGCACCTGCAGCTCCTAACCGTGAAGTATTGGCAACTCCTAGCGTTCGTAAGTTCGCTCGTGAGCTTGGCATTAACATTGCTGACGTTCCTGGAACAGGTAATAACGGCAAGATCACTCGTGAAGACGTAGAAGCATTCTCCAAAGGTGGCGCTCCAGCAGCAGCTCCTAAGGTAGAAGCAGCTGAAACGACTGCAGCTCCAGCAGCGAAAGCTGACAAAGCAGCGGCACCAGCAGCTGATCGCTTACAAGAAGAAGAGCGCACTCCGTTCAAAGGTATCCGTAAAGCGATTTCCAACGCTATGGTTAAATCTGCTTACACGGCTCCACACGTTACAATTATGGACGAAGTTGACGTTACAGAACTTGTTGCATTCCGCAACCGCTTGAAGCCGGTTATGGAGCAAAAAGGCAAGAAAGTTACTTACTTGCCATTCATCGTGAAAGCATTGGTAGCAGCGGTACGTCAGTTCCCTGTTATGAACGCAATGATCGACGAAGAAGCACAAGAAATCGTGTACAAAAAGTACTACAACATCGGTATCGCAGCAGATACAGACAACGGCTTGATCGTTCCTGTTATTAAGGACGCAGATCGTCGTAGCATCTGGATGATTTCTGATGATATCCGTGACTTGGCAGCACGCGGTCGTGACGGCAAGCTTGCTCCTAACGAGTTGAGAGGTTCTACAATTACAATCACAAACATCGGTTCCGCAGGTGGTATGTTCTTCACTCCGATCATCAACTTCCCTGAAGTTGCGATCTTGGGTACAGGACGTATTTCTGAGAAGCCAGTTGTGAAGAACGGCGAGATTGTTGCAGCACCTGTTATGGCATTGTCCTTGAGCTTCGACCACCGTCTAATCGATGGCGCTACAGCTCAAAACTTTATGAACTATATCAAGCAGTTGTTGGCTAACCCAGAACTGCTGGTCATGGAGGTATAAGCAATGGTAGTAGGAGACGCGTCTTTAAACATTGATACACTAGTAATCGGGGCAGGTCCTGGTGGATACGTAGCAGCAATTCGTGCTGCTCAACTAGGACAAAGCGTATTGATCGTCGACAAGTCTGAGCTTGGCGGCGTGTGCTTGAACCGTGGTTGTATTCCTTCCAAGGCTCTTATTAGCGCAGCTCATCAGTACGAAGTAACACAACACGCTTCTGAAATTGGTATTACAGCGGAGAACGTCAAAGTTGACTTCTCCAAAGTTCAACAATTCAAAGGCGGCGTAGTTAAAAAACTTACAGGTGGCGTTGGTGCGCTTCTTAAAAAGAACAAAGTGCAAGTATTCAAAGGTGAAGCAATGTTCATCAACGAAAACGAAGCACGTGTTTTCAATGATCAAGAAGCACCTCGTTACATGTTCAAGAACTGTATCATCGCTACAGGTTCTCGCCCAATTGAATTGAAAGCATTCCCGTTCGGTGGACGCATCTTGTCTTCCACAGAAGCGTTGGAATTGCCTGAAATTCCTAAGAGCATGATCGTTATCGGTGGCGGATACATCGGTGCAGAGCTTGGCCAAATGTACTCCAAGTTCGGTACAAAAGTAACAATCATCGAAGGCGCTGACATGGTTCTTCCTGGATTTGACAAAGACATGACTACAATCGTGTCCAAAAACATGAAGAAAACAGGCGTTGAGATCTTTGCTGGTGCGCAAGCTGAAGGTGCTACGCAAACAGATAAAGATGTTACTGTTAAGTTCAATGTTGGCGGAGAGACGAAAGAAGTAACTGCAGAGTACTTGCTAGTTACAGTTGGTCGTCGTCCAAACACTGACGGTGAGCTTGGTCTTGATATGATCAATGTTAAAATGACAGATCGTGGAATTATTGAAGTTGACCACCAAGGTCGTACTAGCATTCCACACATCTTCGCTATCGGCGATATCGTTCCTGGTCTTGCATTGGCACACAAAGCTTCTTACGAAGGTAAAGTGGCTGCTGAAGCAATCGCAGGTATGCCTAGCGTTGTTGATTACAAAGCTATGCCAGCTGTTTGCTTCACGGATCCAGAGTGCGCAAGCGTAGGCTTGTCCGAATCCGAAGCAAAAGGTAAAGGCTTGAACGTTAAATCCGGTAAGTTCCCATATGCAGCTAACGGTCGTGCGTTGTCCCTTGGCGGAAGCGTTGATGGCTTCGTGAAAATCGTTGCTGATGCTGAGACAGGTATCGTTCTAGGTTCCCAAATCGTGGGTCCTGAAGCATCTAACTTGATCGCAGAATTGGGCTTGGCTGTTGAAATGGCAGCTACATTGGAAGACTTGGCATTGACTGTTCACGCTCATCCAACATTGGGTGAAATCGTAATGGAAGCTGCTGAGGTTGTATTGGGTCATCCGATCCATAGCTAAGGTAACTTTATTCTCTTATTAATTCTGTTTTATTTGTTACGGTTCTATATGGTTTATTTTTTCCCTGTTGTCTATTCGACGACAGGGACTTTTTTTGTGCTAGCGATATTGAATTAGTACGAGTAGGGGTTTGCTTTCTGGCTTAGGAACCAATGAATAAAACAGATTGATGATAGGAATCTTTATTAGCATTGAGAAAATTTTCGTATTGAAATGAAAGCCTTGTCAATGATGATTTTTTTTCATTGCAATGGTACACTGTTAAGATAGTTAGGGAAAGAACGGAGGAATTTATCAGCATGAGAAATTATTTAGACCTACTACAAGAAGTATTAGACAACGGTGTTAGGAAGGAAGATCGTACAGGTACAGGTACGGTATCCGTATTTGGGCGTCAACTTCGTTTTGACCTACAAGCAGGTTTTCCACTTGTAACAACGAAACGACTTCATTTAAAATCCATCATTCATGAGCTGCTTTGGTTTCTTAGTGGTGATACGAACATTAAGTATTTGCAAGAGAATGGGGTTCGAATTTGGAACGAATGGGCTGATGAGAACGGAGATCTTGGACCTGTATACGGTTCTCAATGGCGTAAGTGGGAAGCGGCAGACGGACGCGTTATCGATCAGATTACAAATGTGATCGAACAAATTAAGACGAATCCAGATTCTCGTCGTCTACTTGTCTCTGCTTGGAATGTAGGTGAGGTAGATAATATGAAACTTCCTCCGTGCCATTACGCATTTCAGTTCTATGTAGCAGATGGAAGGCTCAGCTGCATGCTAAATATGCGCTCTGTAGATACGTTTTTGGGACTTCCATTTAATATTGCGTGCTATTCTTTGTTAACGCATATGATTGCACAGCAGTGCGACTTGGAAGTGGGAGAGTTTGTTTGGTCTGGCGGAGATGTGCATATTTATTCGAATCATATGGAGCAAGTACACACCCAATTATCTCGAGAACCGCTTGCATTGCCAAAGTTAGTGATTAAGCGCAAACCTGAATCCATCTTTGACTACTGCTATGAGGATTTTGAATTCGAAGGGTATGAATATCATCCTGGTATTAAAGCTCCAGTTGCAATTTAATACTTGTGATGAATTTCTAGTAGTAGGGGGGACTACGCCGGAATGAGTATTCATATGATCTGGGCTATGGATCGTAATCAATTAATTGGTCGGAATAATGCGTTGCCGTGGCACTTGCCGAATGATATGCAGTATTTTCGTCGTGTAACGAGTGGAAAAACGGTTGTCATGGGGCGAAAAACCTATGATTCTATAGGGCGTCCGCTTCCAAAGCGGCGTAATCTTGTATTAACACGCAATCCACAATGGATGGCTGAAGGTGTTGAAACCATTACCGATCTCGGAATGGTGCTGGAACTTGCAGAGAAAGAAGAAATCATGATCATGGGCGGTGCAGAGATCTACCACCTCTTTATGCCGCATGCGGATCGATTATTAATTACCTTCATTGATGCAGAATTTGAAGGTACAGATTATTTCCCTGACTATGATCAGTCCGAGTGGGTGCTTGTTGAGGAAACAGAAGGAGCAATGGACGAGAAAAATCCAGTTCCTCATCGTTTCACCGTATACGAGCGTAACAAATAGTAGGGGCTTATTTTATATGCCCCTTTATTAGTGTAAAGCAGTGCAAACTAAACGATATTTTCTCTATATGGTTTTCTGTTTATTTACGCTAAACTTTACATAATTATTTGTCGGACAATGTATTTCCTTCTTGCTTGTGTTAGGGATTACGTATTATATTGATGTATAAAATTTCAATAAATAGATACGCAGACGAACGGATGGAGGAACTAGCATGTCAACACCTACAGGATTTATGGAGTACACACGACAGATTCCTGCTGATCGTGATCCACTAGAGAGAATTAAAGACTGGGAAGAATTCCATAAGCATATGTCTGAAGAGGAGCTCCGTACACAGGGGTCTCGTTGTATGGATTGCGGAACACCTTATTGCCATACTGGAATCGAGCTTACAGGCGGAACTTCAGGCTGCCCGGTCAACAATTTGATTCCTGAATGGAACAATTTAATTTACCGTGGACTATGGAGAGAGGCATTGGATCGCTTGCATAAGACAAATAACTTTCCTGAATTTACAGGGAGTGTATGTCCAGCACCATGCGAGGGTTCGTGCACCGTAGGATTGATTGGCAAGCCAGTTACGATTAAGACGATCGAGCAAGCGATTATCGATAAAGGCTTTAGCGAAGGCTGGGTTACTCCACAACCGCCAGAGAAGCGTACAGGCAAAAAGGTAGCTGTTGTTGGTTCTGGACCTGCTGGTCTAGCAGCTGCGGCACAGTTGAACAAAGCGGGTCATCTCGCAACGGTATATGAGCGTGCTGATCGGATCGGTGGATTGCTCACTTATGGTATTCCAACGATGAAGCTAAGTAAAGGTGTTGTTCAGCGTCGAGTTGACTTGTTGGCTGCTGAAGGTGTGCAGTTTATTACAAATACCGAAATCGGTAAAGATATTTCATCTGAACAACTTGTGAAAGATTATGATGCTGTTGTACTTTGCGGTGGAGCTACAAGACCGCGTCAGTTCAAGATCGAAGGCAGTGAACTAGTAGGGATCCATTATGCAATGGATTACCTGAACACAACGATCAAGAGCTTCTTGGACAGCAATTTAGAAGACGGTCAATACATTAATGCCAAAGATAAGCATGTAGTCGTAATCGGTGGTGGCGATACGGGTACGGACTGTGTAGCGACTGCACTCCGCCACGGTTGTGCAAGTGTTACACAGTTTGGTACACATGCCAAGGCTCCGCTAGAGCGCGATGAAGTGAATAATCCTTGGCCACAATTCCCGAACGTGTATACGCTTGATTATGCACAAGAAGAGGCAAAGGCTCTTTACGGACGTGATCCACGTGAATTCTCGATTATGACAACCAAGTTTATCGGTGATGAAAATGGTCGTGTCAATGCGCTTGAAACGGTTCAAATTGAACGTATTGTTGACGAGACAGGACGTAAAATTTATCAACCAATTCCGGGGACGGAACGCCAATTCAAGGCGGATCTTGTATTGATCGCTATCGGTTTCGATGGAGCAGAGCAGACAATTCCCGAGCAATTAAGTATAGAGACGGATCGTTGGTCGAATGTAAAAGCAAAATATGGCGTTTACAAAACAAATGTAGACAAAGTATTTACTGCTGGTGATATGCGTCGTGGACAAAGCCTAGTCGTATGGGCAATTAATGAAGGACGTGAAGCTGCGCGAGAGGTAGATAAATATTTGATGGGCTCATCAATGTTACCTTAATCAAAAGTTTGCACTTATTTCATTATACTAATAAGATATGTTGTTAATTTTAAATGTAAAATATAAAAAGCTGCGCACTAGTTTAACTAGTCGCAGCTTATTTAAGTGACATGATATTATTCAGGTTTTTGATACTCTTCCGATGCTGGCAAGCAAATAGCCTGGAAACCAACTTTGTTCCACGCTATCCAATTGCTCATACCATACTCTTAATTGCGTCTTAAGGACATTAGAATTAGGCACAAAATCAAGGAAGTCCAGACTATTTATAAAGCCAATGGAATGTTCATTCAGCAACGTAATATTACTGTCTTGAAATTCGTCCTGTAAAGACAAAACAGGCTCTTCTATACCATACATCCATGCACCAGATTGTTCTGCGTAATGTTTCCCTATGCGGTATGGCAGACTTTGTGCGTTAGGTGTGAAAATAATGACCATGCCATCAGGCTTCGTTATCCTTCGCATTTCCTTCAATATTTGCACTTTTTCCTCATAAGTGAAGTGCTCGAGCACGCCTGCATTCCAAACAACGTCATAGCTATTATTTTCAACAGGTGTATTCCTTATGTCCGTTAATATAAAATCAGCTTTGCATTGATGCTGTTCGAACGCAGCACGGCTGTTTTCTAATGCCATTTGGGAATAGTCTGCTAAAGTCACATTTGCTCCAAGTTGGGATAGACGGAGTGATATTTTTCCTGTTCCAGATCCTGCTTCGAACATGGAGCGTCCAGATATTGCTCCAATGGAGTGGGTAAGGGATTCTAGAATCGTTTGACTTAATGGGTCCCATTGATAGGACACTTCGTGCGACCATAATCGATCCCAAATTTCTTTTTGATCTTGTTTCATGTACACAACTCCTATTTCCGTTCGTAATTATCAATGTGTGTAGAGTGAGGCCTATCTCGTGCTGCAAGCCAAGTATCTAATAGTTGCTGAAATATGGTTGAGTCAGGATATAGGCGTTGGAGATGCTGTAAACCATGTGCTCCATATTGTTCAATCAATCCATGCTCGTTTTGTGCAAAATGCAAATGTTTATCAGGCAAACTCATACGCTGAGCTAAGGTGGCATGATACACCCAAGAAGTTAGACAGCATTTTGGTCGCCAATTGCTCCTAAGACCCATGTAATATAAATACGCTAGTAGTAAACTATCGTCCTCATACCCTTGTTTACCGCGGAGAAAACGAATATCATACCCCCCAATTGCGCGTAGAATGTTTGCACGATGTATTACAGGATGAACGAAGGCGCTCATAACAGATGTTTGTGAGCAGCTATTGAGCAATGAACACAATTGTTCATAGGAAGAAGGGACTTCTACATGCGTTCCGAGCGGTTGAAGAACTCCTTCAGCGGTCAGTATTCCTGGAGAGATAAGAGGTTCTTCGGATTGTTCTAAATGATCAATAAGAGGTTGATACCAGTTAGGTGGGAAAATCATATCGACGTGGATTTCAGAAATAAAATCGGTGTTAGGGTAGTTCTCCCATATAAATTCAAAGCATTTTTGTCGAGCTTGAGCAATCCCAATATTAGTTTCCGAGCCTAGAAGATGAAAAGGCAATCCAATCAATTGACAAATTTGGTTCACTTCATCATTGCTCATACTGCCTTGATTGTATATTACGACAACAGGCTGTTCACTAAAGCTCAAGCTTTGCAGACACTGCTGTAACATGCTGAGGTCAAGTTGATCATATGGTGAATTACGAATAAGCAGAGGAAGCGTGTGGATTATGGTGGACATAGATGAATAGGTCTCCATTTCTCTAAAATTCGGATTGTGACCAAGGGATGAGTATAGGTTCTTCATCCAAGATAGAGTCGTACTGTTCTTTCCAACCATATTGTGCACCTGGATCCAATTGCATGTAGCGATTGTATTTTTCAAGACGGTGCTCATATTTTGCCCAGCCCAAATGTTTCAATCGAAGTGGAGAAAGCTGATGACTAAGTTCCAGTACATTGAGCGGGAATCTGCCACAATGTTGTGGCGTTTCTTTCCAGATAGGTTGAAAATGTTCACGATAGCGAATCAAAAATGGACGGTAATAAAGATGGGCGTGCCAATATTGATCTTCACGGTAATGTGTCTCACTCCATAAATCGAACAGACGGAAACAATAGCAATCGATAGAATTGGCCTTGAGCATATCGTCAATATGGTCGGCAAATCTGGATTCAAATTGCTCATCGGCATCCAGATTTAAAATCCAATCCGGGTTTGTCTGCACCGTTTCTATCCATTGCTGCTGTCGTAGCTGAATCTCATTGCTGAATTTGGAACGTTCGTTTCGAATGAGGCGAAGTGGCACGTTTCCTAGCAGTTCTTTGCATATGTCTGAAGAGTTATCGGTACTGCCATCATCGATAATGACAGCTTCATCAATGTATTCACGATGCATACTTAGCGTTTGGCGGAGATAACGATTGGCCTCATTTCGGACAACCATAGTCAACGTAAGCTTAGGACGCTCGCGGACAGTAATAGGAATTGGAATCTCACTACTGTTTTCTATAGGAGGAGTGTGTTCGTAATTTGTAGGGGTTGGTTTTTTTTGAGATTTACTTTGAAGATACTCCTCAAGATCAGATTCCCGATATAGATGAAGGGCAGGATAATGCGTGTCGACGTACAGAGGAATACCTAATGCTGCAGCTCGAATACAAAAATGACGATCCTCGCCCCAATACGATATATTTGAGATTCGTGTAAATGATACTCCGGCTAATAGGGCATCCCGACGAATTAATGTACAGGCTCCAAGTCCGCCTACTTCGTATAATCCGGGTACTTTCATTTTGCTCAAAAATTGTGTGTATCGATGTATTTGCTCTTCTTCAGATACATGCAGCTCATCAGGGCGATGTTCCCATTGAGTGTATTCGTCATACAGCCATACTTGAGGTTGCTCCAAAGCTTCGGGTATCCATTTCGTCCAAAAAATTTCCGAGACGATCGGTTTATCGGCTTTGACTAGCTGTTCTATCGTATTTGGGTGTAGAACTAAGTCGGAGTCAACAAGGAACACATATTCAAATTTATTATCAATTGCGTGTTGCATGATTCTGTTTTTGAAAGCGGCTACTTTCCAGACTAAGTCGGCGTGCCAATAGTGAGTTGTATCATTACACTCGTAATGTTGCTGCTCATCAGAACGGATAATAAGGGCACAATCCGTGCTTTTTTGGAACTCGCTAAGGAGTTCTCGGGATTTTGAATCGATATTATCATCAATGAAAAAGTAATGAAATTCAATCTGCTGCGGATGCAGTTGAAGCAACGATTGGAGGAATTCTGCTAGTATGTGAGGCTTTTGATGTATAGGGCTGCCTATTAATATGCGGTAGTTGTGTTTGTTCATCAGGTTCACCTTGTTCGTTATTATTTAGGGGGTGAATAATTAATGTCTTAAATCATATGACATAAGAGAGGTAACAGAGCTGTTTTGTGTAATCACATGCCTATGCAGCATCTTATGAAGATTAGGTTGCAAAAGATACTGAATTATACAATCTCCCATTCCTATAATCCATATTAGGTATAACTACATATGGTGTAGGTAGAGGAGGTGATTCACATAGCTACAAATAAAGGGAGTAGAACGAAGGAGCAATTGTCAGAAGGCTCTACGCAATTTGAATATGCGAAACGAAAATTGTTAAAGCGATTAGGGAAGACAACAGTAAGGAAGAGAAAAGAGATAGCGAAGAAAAAGAGAAAGAATGGGTTGCGAAATAAAATAGGTCATGGTGTGCTGACGCCTCAACAATCTTCAGTTCTGATTAAACAACTTCAAAGCTTGGTAGCTTTTATTCAACCGTGCATATTGAATCCCGAAAACAAGTACGTAGAGCAATTGAATCACCTACTGAATAGATTAAACAGTTTTGTTATCGAATTATGTATATATGACACCTTAAAGGCTAATTTGCGAAAGACAATTAAAAACATTCAAACCTTAATGAATCAGGATTGTTTTTCCGTGAAGGCGTTAATTGAAAAGTTGTTAATTCTGCTCGAACAATTACTCGCAATAGTAGTATGTTTAAAAGGATGTCATAAAGAACTTATTCATAATATAAAATCTGCGATTGTAGTATTAGAAAAGTTACTTAAAAAAATTGAAGATAAATGTAAAATTCGAGGTGTTACTGGAGCTACAGGACCAACGGGAGCGACGGGAGCGACCGGGGTAACTGGTCCGACAGGAGTGACAGGAGCAGGAGTGACAGGAGCAGGAGTAACGGGAGCAACAGGAGCGACAGGAGTAACGGGAGCGACCGGGGTAACTGGTCCGACAGGAGTGACAGGAGCAGGAGTAACCGGAGTTACTGGAGCGACAGGAGTAACGGGAGCAACAGGAGTAACGGGAGCAACAGGAGCAACAGGAGTAACGGGAGTAACTGGGGCGACAGGAGTAACGGGAGCAACAGGAGTAACGGGAGCGATAGGGGCAACCGGAGTAACAGGAGTAACCGGGGGAACGGGAGCAACAGGAGCAACGGGAGCGACCGGGGTAACTGGTCCGACAGGAGTGACAGGAGCAGGAGTAACGGGAGTAACTGGGGCGACAGGAGTAACGGGAGCAACAGGAGTAACCGGGGTAACAGGAGCGACGGGAGCAACAGGAGCAACAGGAGCAACGGGAGTAACCGGGGCAACGGGAGCAACCGGGGTAACAGGAGCGACGGGAGCAACAGGAGCAACGGGAGCGACAGGGGCAACCGGAGTAACCGGGGTAACGGGAGCAACAGGAGCAACAGGAGTAACGGGAGCAACCGGAGCGACAGGAGTAACGGGAGCAACCGGGGTAACAGGAGTAACGGGAGCAACAGGAGTAACGGGAGTGACAGGAGTAACAGGAGCAACCGGGGTAACGGGAGCAACCGGGGTAACAGGAGCAACCGGGGTAACGGGAGCGACAGGAGCAACGGGAGCAACCGGGGCAACCGGAGTAACAGGAGCAACCGGGGTAACGGGAGCAACCGGGGCAACCGGAGTAACGGGAGCAACCGGGGCAACCGGAGTAACAGGAGCAACCGGGGTAACGGGAGCAACGGGAGCAACGGGAGCAACAGGTGCGACAGGAGCAACCGGAGTAACCGGGGCAACCGGAGTAACGGGAGCAACCGGGGTAACGGGAGCAACAGGTGCGACAGGAGCAACCGGAGTAACAGGGGCAACCGGAGCAACCGGAGTAACAGGGGCAACCGGAGCAACCGGAGTAACTGGGGCAACCGGGGTAACAGGAGCGACGGGAGCAACAGGAGCAACGGGAGCAACCGGAGTAACGGGAGCAACCGGGGTAACAGGAGCAACTGGAGCAACAGGAGCAACGGGAGCGACAGGAGTAACGGGAGCGACAGGGGCAACCGGAGTAACAGGAGCAACGGGAGCAACCGGCGCTACTGGCATAGGAGTTACAAATAACTATGCGTTTGCTGCGAATACATCAGGAACAGTAATTGCAGTAGTTTTAGGCGGTACTAACGTTCCGCTTCCTAATGCTCAAGATATAGGCGCAGGAATCACGATTAATGGCGCCAACACTATATTTACAATAGCACCAGCCGGGCATTATTATATCGCGTATAGAATCAATTTAGCCGTTTCAGTTCTTGTCAGTACACAAATAATTGTAAATGGCACGCCGTTAGCCGCAACCATTAATGCGCCAACCGTTGCATTAGGTGCATTTGAGGCGAACGTTATTGCTTCAATACCAGCTGGTGCAACCTTATCTTTACAGTTGTTCGGTTTACTGGGTGCAGCTACTTTGGCAACGACAGCTCCAGGTGCCTCAGTAACGATTATTAGAGTTAGTTAATTAGATTGAGAATATCATTACATGTTAAAATTTGAATTCTATATGATACTAGGTCGAGAGGAGATCTCGGCCTTTACTTTTTGTGAAGGAACCGTTTTTTGATAATTATTTGGGACAAGTCAGATAAAGGGGACAGAGATTACAGTTCATATAAGTATAAGAACAGCTAAGTTACATTAAAGTTCTATATTTTTCCAATATATAAAAATTCATTTGTAGAAAAGGCTGTGCTACACATTTGTTGATTTATTCCATATGGAGCATTTATTTTTAGGTGCTAGGTATATGTATCAATTGTTAATCTTTCTAATGTATTTGTGTATCCCCCCAGTTTATAATCCATCTTCAATACAACTACATATGGTAATGATATAGGGGGGGTGATTCACATAGCTATAATTAGAAGAAGCACTACGAAGGAGCAATTACCAGAAGGTTCTACGCAGTTTGAATATGCCAAACGAAAACGTTTAAAACGAACTAATAAAAAAACTGTGGGCAAAAGAAAAGCGATAAAAAAGAAAACATGTTGGACGTAAAAGTAACGGTGCCATAACATCTCAGCAAGCTTCTATGCTAACTAATGCTAACTAAACAACTTTATGATTTGGTAAGTTTGAGCCAACAATGTATGCTGAGTCCTGAAAAAAACGTAAAGAGCAATTGAATCGCCTGCTAAATCACTTAACATATTCTATGAATGATTTGAGTATATCTGATGTGTTCAAAACTGAATTTACGAAAAAAAATAAAGATGATACAAACTTTTATAGAGCAAGATCGCATTTCTGCAAAAGTGTTAATTGAAAAGCTATTGATTTTGTTCAAACAACTTCTTGCAATAGCGGTATGTATAAAAAGATGCCATAATGAACTTATCCGCGCAATAGAATCATGTATTCATTTATTGAAGACTTTACTAGAAAGAAAAGATCACAAATGTAAATGTCGTGGAGCGACCGGAGTGACGGGCCCAACCGGGCCATTAATAACGGCGAACAATGCTACAGTGGCAAATACGGGAACCGTTGTCTTGGCAGGCAATGCCAGCGTTCCTTTTACTACGACTGCTACCTTAAATGGTACTGCGATAACGCATGCTGCGGGTTCAACAGATATACTTCTAGCCCCTAACCAAACCTATTTTGCTACTTGGAATGCAACTGCAGGTGCATTAGCGGGGGGTACTCTTCGAGGACTTGCTTTGTTCCTGAACGGAACGCAAATAACGGGCTCTATTAATGCCGTGGCCAATTCAGCACCTAATGCTACTATACAACCTGCATTTAGCGGCAGTGCAGTATTTAATACAGGCATAGCGCCTAACATACTTACTCTTACCAATGTATTTGCAACGGCAGCAACTATAGGTGCACCAGCAGTTAGTGTTATCAAGCTTATATAATATTAGGAAGCTATTCCACAGGGGCAGTGGTGACGATGATTAGACTTAGCCAACGGTCAATAGGATTCAAGATGGATTGAGTACATTTTTGACATGTGATAAAATAATGGCTATTGATAAAGTTAGGTCGAGGTGAGGATCTCGACCTTTTTTACTTCTTGAGAAGGGGTTGCACCGTTTGCAGCTAATTATTGCGGAAAAGCCAGATCAAGGGGCGAAGCTAGCAGCTCCGTTCAAGCATAAGAAACAGCAAGGCTATATTGAAATTGCTCCATGTTCCCAGTTCCCAGAGGGTGCTTATGTAGGATGGGCGGTAGGGCATATTTGTGAATTGGTTCCACCAGAGGCGTACGATCCCATTTATAAACGATGGAATTTGGACACTTTACCTATTTTGCCGCCGAAGTTTCAACACAAAGTCACTCCATCTAAAGCCAAACAATTTCAATTATTAAAAGGCTTGCTTCAGCGTCCGAATGTCAAAGAAATTATTATTGCAAGTGATGCTGGGCGAGAAGGGGAATACATTGTACGAATTATTATTCAGTTGAGCGGTGTAAAGAAACCAATGAAACGTTTATGGATTTCTTCCCTTACACCCAAATCTGTTGTTCAAGGCTTCTCCAACTTAATGGAAGAAGAACAGACAAGGAACTTATATTACGAGGCGGTAAGCCGCTCTTGTGCAGATTGGCTTGTGGGTATGAATGGCTCTAGGGTATATTCCTTGTTGTTCCAACGGCGAGGAGTGCGAGAAGTGTTTTCAACAGGTCGCGTACAAAGCCCGACTTTGGCATTGATCGTAGCTAGGGAGAAGGAGATTCAGAACTTCAAATCTGAACCTTTCTGGGAGCTTAAAGCTCAGTTTGACATGGATGGTCTGAACTACGAGGGTACTTGGTTTAAAGGAGAGCAAACGCGCTTTGCTTCTGCTGAGGAGGCAGAACAAGCACGCGTGCGCTGTGAGAATAAACCTGCTACAATTACGAGCATTCATACGGAGCGTAAAGAATTTCAACCTCCGCAGTTGTTCAATTTGTCTGCTTTACAGGCTGCTGCGAACCAAATTTACAAATATTCACCGCAGCAAACATTGAACATTTTGCAACAGCTTTATTTGGAAGGATACATATCTTATCCTAGGTCTGACTCAGCTTATGTAACAGAAGAAGAGGCGAAGCAATTCCCAGATATTCTACAGAAGCTGTCCCGGTTTGAATCTTTGGCATCTTACTACCCACTGCCAAATGCATCGATAATTGGTAACAAGCGATTTGTTAATGCTGCTAAAGTGAGTGATCACTATGCAATTGTACCGACTGAGCAAGTTCCCAATCTAATGCGTTTGAAAGAAGAGCAAAGGCGTCTTTATGAACTGATTGCCAAGCGATTAATTGCAGCGCATTATGAAAAAGCGATTATTAATTATACGAAATTAACGACAACAGTCGCTGAGGAAGACACATTCGTAACCAAAGGCAAGCAGATTATGCAAGAAGGCTGGCGCAAAGTGCTGTATCGACAGGAAGATGATGACGAGGAGACGATGATTCCTCCACAGTTGGCGGAAGGTGCAGTAGGCCATGTTACGAGTCTTCAAGTAAAGGAAGGTAAAACACAGCCTCCTAAGCGATATACAGAGGGTCAATTAATTACATTAATGAAAACGGCGGGCAAACACTTAGACAATTCTGAGCTGGAAAAAGTATTAGAACGGACAGAAGGGCTAGGAACTGAAGCTACCCGAGCAGGTATTATTTCTGTGCTGAAAGATCGGAAGTATATCGATGTAAAGAAAAACATGGTTTATGCCATGCCTAAAGGAATTATGCTTATTGATGCACTTGGTGAAAGTGTATTAGCTTCAGCGGAGATGACAGCGAAGTGGGAGCAGCGTCTGCATGAGATTGGCCAAGGACAAGCCTCACCGCAATCGTTTATGGAACAGGCCAAAAAATTAACCCATAAACTGATCCAAGATGCTATTGATAATGAGAAGAGCTGGTCATTTGTCATCCAACCACTTGAACAAGAAGAGCAGAATTCTCCTAGTCATGGAAAGGGGAATGCTCACTCTGATGAACTAGGGCCATGTCCGATATGCACAAAGCCTGTAGTAGATAAGAAAGTGATGTATGGTTGTACAGGATATCCAAATTGCCGGTTCACGGTATCGAAAAAGATTCTTGGTAAGGCAATATCTTCTGCAACGGTGAAGCGATTGCTCGCTAAGGGAGAAACTTCGATGCTGAAGGGCTTCAAAAAAGGTGATAAAGTATTCGAAGCAGCTTTAGTATGGAACGCTACAGATTCAAAAATTACTTTTCAATTCAAAGCTTCGGATAAAGACAAGCCTAAGTGATAGCAGTAAATCTATACATGCTGACCAACACAATATGACGTAAGTACTCCAAACTCCGCTGTATGTAGGTTTGGAGTGTTTTTTTATAATCGAGCATCAAAAATACCCCTACGATGGAAAAGGAAATTACCTAAACTCCTTTACAAACATCGAAGGGGGTTCTGATGAAGCACCTTGCTACATGAACAGGTACATATAGTGATCGCAATAGATTGCTGCTGAACTTAAAAGACGCGAACGTCCCGGTCTGTACACCATTGTTGGATCACATCAGGTACGGATGTTAGTCGATCAATCGTATAAAATGCACCTTTAGGCTCCACGGTTACATCTACAAGATTGTAGGCCCATTCATTGTTCTGTTTTAAATAGACAGAATTGATCCCGTTCGTAAGGGCAGGGATTACGTCGGTGCGCAAAGAATTACCTATCATCCAAGTTTGCAACGGATCCGTCTCCAGTTGATGGAGAATTGAGGATAGAGCCTCCGTTGTCTTATGTTGCCGTATAAAAATACGGTCATCGAAGTAAACAGACAGTTTCATTTGTTCAATCTTACGTTGTTGAATGACTGTCTCGCCACCCGTGTATAGGAAAAGATCATGCCCTTCATCACGTAATCGATTTAATGTTTCCAGCATGCCTGGGTACGGCTCAACTTCCATCTCGTATACGCTGAGCCCGAGCTTCCACAAAATCTCGTACTCAGCTTGTGAATAGGCACGTCCAGTTTGTTCACACAAAAATTCATAGCATTTTACTAAAGACTGTGGAAAATGTGTGCTGACAAATCCATTCGCACTTACACCCTCTAAGTCGAAGCGTGATTGAATAGATAAAATGTCCTGTTGCATAACACGATAGGCAACGAACCAACGACTCATTAATTTCAAATATTCAGCAATGACGATATCAAAATATTTATTACAGTGGATAAGCGTATCATCCAGATCGAACAATAACGTTTGTTTGACGGATTGTGTAGATTGGCTCATCGCGATTCACCTCCATGGAGCTTGACGGTCATCTGGAAATTAATCGCTCAATGTTGACTTACTCGTATACATTCGAACATTATTTCTTGCATGACGATCGATCAAGACTGTACATAATTTTCTAAAAATGCGGATAGATCAGCAATTCCTTCTTGGCGTAGGAAAATTCGTTCTACTTTGCCATTCCAAAACGTACGAATATAGCCCGCAGCACGTAAAATAACGAGATGCTGCTGAACAGTGCTTTCTTCGAGCTGAACAAAGGATACAAGTTCTGAAAAAGTGACAGATTCGTGCGAGAGATATCGCAGCATTTTTAAACGAACATCGCTAGATAATGCGTGAATCATTCGCTTAAGTGACTTAGGTGGAACATCGTCTTCTTCTTCGGAATCTGTTGCGTATAACACTAGCGTTGTATTTGTAAACGTACAAGTGTTGATAATAGGTCGGTAATGCCACATTGGAGCTAGCACGACTTCACGCATGTGATCGTTATTTTCAAAGACAGCTCCATTGGTTGCAAGCTCAATTAAATCTACAGGAGACATCTTATGCAATAGGCGTGTTTTCTCTGCGGCATCTTGAATGAGAATAGGCTCCCAATTAGGCACAGACCAACGAAAATAGTGCTCGTACCATTCATGAAGTAATGGGATATAATCTTGCCTTAATCTGATAACTTGCTCATTATCGTATGGCAGTCCGCTGTCAGCAAATAGGCTCAACCAAGCATTGTCGCTCATCTCTTGCAATTGAGTCAAAAACAAAGAAACATGGTGCGCATGATTTAACTTGAGCGATGCGGCGAATAACATATCGAACTCATTAATGCAATAGTTCTGAAGCTGAGAAGAACGAATAAGGAATGAGTCAGGAGCCTGCTGTTCAACATCTCGAACCCATTCTAAGCCATCATCTACATTATGTATCCATTTGCGCTGCACGAACAGCATGAAACTACCGATAAACTCGTAAACGGCTGAACATTCGACTCGAATGTGAAGGGCCATTACACGGTCCTCCTTAATGATGAGTGTCCAACGATGTCAACATGGATGTGGTTGAACAATCTCTTATAGAATTGCATTGGGCATTATTCCTTATTCATTATGAATTGTGTTTACAGCAGTTGTCCACTATAATATTGAAATGTTGACACTAACAACGTGAATTCGTTAAACGAATTCATGTTTTTTTGTGTGTAAAACTTATATAAAAAACTACATAATGTGGAGGGAGAATATGCTTACAGCACGACGTACAACAACGTCTCCTACATGGCAATTTGTTATTTTGATTGCGGTTGTTATGATAACGGGTCTTAGCCAAGGCTTGTTATTGCCGTTGCTTACTATCTTCTTGGAGCGCATGGGTGTGCCGTCTGATATAAACGGACTAAATGCTACAGCGCTATATGTTGGCGTATTTGGTATGATGTTCTTCGTTGAGCGAATTTTGATTAAAGTGGGATTTAAGCGTATGCTGCTAGGCGGAATGATAGCGGTAACGATAGCAATGCTGCTGTTTCCACTTATTCCAAGCATTGGGTTTTGGATCGTTCTTCGTTTAATTGTAGGAATGGGTGATAGTGCTTTGCACTATGCTACTCAATTATGGGCTGTATCGATTAGCCCAGCAGATCGTCGTGGACGCAACATTTCTTTATACGGAATGGCGTATGGGGTAGGGTTCAGTCTAGGGCCATTAGGAATCAATTTATTGAAAATAAACGATGCAGCACCTTTTATTGTAACAGCGGTGTTGTTTATCATTATTTTAGCTATTGTTTGGTGGATGTTGCCTGATCGCAAAGCGGACGCATCAACTGGTATGGAACAGCCGCCACAGCGCTATCGCCGTTCTTATCAATGGGCTTGGTTTGCCTTAATGCCCGCGATGTTGTTCGGATATATGGAAGCTTCTATGAACAGTGGTTTCCCTGTCTATGCGATGCGTCTAGGCATGGGCGAAGCATCGATATCTTACTTGCTTCCATTCTTCGGTTTAGGCGGCCTTATTTTGCAATTGCCGCTTGGCATGCTAAGTGATCGTTGGAACCGTAAAGCTGTACTGATGATTTGCGGAATTATAGGCGGTCTCGTATTTGTGTTCATTCCAATGGTAGGCGACAATACATGGATGCTGCTTATTCTGTTTATGCTTGCTGGTGGCTTCGTAGGTTCCTTCTTTTCACTTGGACTTGCATACGCAGCAGACATACTTCCAAAAGCATATTTGCCCTCAGCAAACATGCTCGCGTCCTTGCATTTTAGTATCGGCAGCTTGTTAGGCCCGTACTTAGCAGGAATGGGTATCAAATATATTTCGATAGGAAGTATATTCTATATACTTGCTTGTTTCTTTATAGTTTTCTCTGTACTTGGCTTCAAGTTCCGAGGAACAATACGTTCAGCAGCGGATTCGTAATCGTGCTGTAAATGTAATATTATAAATAGTGAAATGAAGTGCTCTAGCGCTTTTAAGGTTGTCTTTATTCCATGCAGGTGAAAGATTTGCTTGCGCGAATGGGACAACCTTTTTTAGACTATACATATAGTTTGGTTCGTGGAGAGGAGAGCATATCACATGCTAAAAATAGAAAATTTAAGCAAAGTATATCCGCCTTCTGAGACAGCTCTGCAGCAAATCGATATTGAGATAGAAAAGGGACAATTTATTGGCATCGTAGGTTCGAGTGGTAGCGGTAAATCAACGCTGTTAAAATGCCTTGCAATGCAGCAAACATGGACAAGTGGTACATACCGTATGGGTGATCATACTATTACTGCACAAGGATGGTCAGGAAAACGAAAAATACGACGTGAATGTGCGTACTTAGAACAAACACCTGTATTGAATGTGAATCGAAAAGCACTGAAAAATGTATTGATCGGCCGATCCCAACAAACACCTTTATGGCGTATGATGACAGGTATGGTGCGGAATGATGACTATATGGGCGCGATGGACACGCTGGAACGTCTGGGGCTGTTGGACAAGGCTCATACGCTGACATCAGAATTAAGTGGTGGAGAGCGTCAACGGGTTGCTATCGCTCGCGCATTAGTTCATGGTGCGCAGGTGCTGTTAGTTGATGAGCCAGTACTTGGGTTAGATCCGAAATCAGCAGAAAGCGTGATGAACACACTGCGTGAACTGGCTTTGAAAGAACAAGTGACGGTAGTAGCTGTCCTGCACCAGGTAGAACTCGCTGAAAAATATGCGACTCGTGTTATTGGGCTTGCTGATGGTAGAATAGAAGTAGATGTGATGGGACGCAGACTACTTCAGACGGAAAAGCAACGGCTATCCATAAATTGATTGAAGTTTTTCATTTTATTAATGGTGTTCTATTTGTAGGAATTAGAATTTGTAGGAATTTGATATCAGATATTAATTTAGGCTAAAGTCACGCTTACATGACTCTTGTCATAGGATGAGTGTAATGTTCACAATCATCAGTATGTTAAGGGGAATAGCGATGACCTTATATCCTTTACCAGTTGAAATACGTTCGTATGTCATTCACAAGCCTCGCTTGAAAGTTATTTTTCCGCAAGTGGATGATAAGAAGTATGCGCATGCTGCCGTGCAAATCAATCAAATGATATACCGCAATGTTCTAGATTTGATTCGTCTAACGGGGTATGAAGAAAATGAAACTACCGAGGTTCAAGGCTCGTATGAAATCAAGTTAAATGAACGTGAACTGCTTAGTCTTACACTTACGGTTTATGGATACACAAAAGGTGCAGCACATGGTATGACGTATCAGCGTGGATTAACCTTTGATGTGAACAGCGGTCATCATTATACGTTGGCGGAATTATTTCGTCCGAGTGCGCCTTATGTGGCATTTTTAAGTAAAGATGTCGCTAGACAGATTCAGGAGCGAGAGATTCCGACGTTGGAACCTTTTACAGCAATCGCACCGGACCAGCCTTTTTACTTAACCGATAAGTCTCTTGTACTCTTTTATGATTTATATCAACTAGCCGCATATGTTTATGGATTTGTGTATTTTCCTATATCCATATATGCTTTGCAGCCGCTAATGGATGAACAGAGCCCTCTTAATAAATTGTACTACTAGTGAAAGAGGCTGAGGATTAGGATGAGTGTTGATTGCTATGTCCACAAATTGTAAGATTACGGCATCTTTAGACAAATTGTAATGGGTTTGTCACCTAAGGATGTCTCTTTTTTTTTATAATGAGAAGATGGAGATTGATAGATTTGCAAGTAAGGTAGCGAGTAGGAGCGAAGCAGGACTCGGTGGAGCAATCGTTTGTATTGATTTCCTATTTGCTCGAAAAATAGTATGATTTAGATATTGTCACAGTAGTCTTAGGGCTGTATCAATGGAAGCAACATAGCTCTGCTTTCAGAGGTTAACATGGATAGGTATGATGGCATGATAAAGCTTGAAGATTGGAATAATGAGCACAATTTATGTTAGGTACGAAAGAATCGAGGGATGAAAGTGAAAAAGAGGCGTGCACGCCGCCGCAGCACAATTATGCTCGTTGCGTTAACGCTATTGTTATCTGGATGTCAAGTAGTTGCTGATCCTATATCTTTGCTAAGGGTTCCTAAACTTCCTGAAGTGCAAGAGGATTTGAATTCCGTTGTTGATCAGGAAATCAAGAAGGAGAATGGTGTTCTCATCCGTCCGCTGAATTCCAAGGACAATAGTGCCATTCGAACAGGGGATATTGATGGAGACGGAATTCATGAGGCAATAGCGTTTTACAGACCAGACGGAGCGGATGGTATACACGGTATGATTCTCAAATATGATGGCTCTGTATGGAAAAAGTTAATTAACTTTGCAGGTGCGGGACCTAATTTGGATCGTGTGGAGCTAGTGGACTTTAATGAAGACAATCGCACTGAGATTGTAGTGGGATACGGTCCAGGAGATGTTGAACTAACGAAAGGGTTAGTTGTATATACGTATACCGATTCTGGGCTGCCGAAGTTGTTCGAGCAACCTTATTCCCAATTTGTTATTGATGATTTGAACAGAGATAAGAAAGATGAGCTCTTTATCGTTAACAAGAGAAAAGATTCCCCTTATGAGCTTAGTATGTTTGGTTATAGGGAGAATACTTTTGTTAAAAGAGGAGAACTACAGTTAGATAGCCAAGCACATAACTTTAATTATGTTACGTCAGGTTTTATTTCGAAAAATAAACGAGGCCTTGTTCTAGACGCATCAACCGAATCGAATACAGGTTTAACACAAGTTGTCACTTTAACTGAAAATGGTGAGCTGAAAAATATCCTTAGTGAAAACTTAACTTATAAAGCTAATGTGATTCGCAGTGTAGATATAAATGCTGACAATATTATTGAGATTGCTTCACTTGAAGAACCTAGCGGATGGGAATTGTATGAGAAATATGAAATTCCTTACTTCACAAATTACTATCAATGGGATGGTCAGGATGGATTCCAACTTGTTGAGAAGCAATATCGTGATCATCAAGATCGGTTCCAATTCACCCTGCCAAGATCGTGGTATGGGCGAGTGACGATTGACACCAAGTCGCAAGTAGACGATCACATTTTATTTATCGATCAGTTTACGAATGAACCGCTGGCCGAAATAAGATTCTTTAGCGTTAGATCCTGGGAACGTTATAAGGATAAGTGGATGTATCTCGCTGCGTACGGCGATCAAGTCATAGGCATTAACAGTAAAGATGTATTGGACTTGAAGCCTAAGCTTCCATTGGAAGAGAACAAAGACGTAAAGACGAATAAATAGGACGAAACGTTAAGAAATGGGAAGAGGGGCTGGATCGATTGACAAAAATACTTATTCTTGAAGATGAAGAATCTATCCGCAGTTTTATTGTTATTAATCTAAAACGAAATGGATTTGAGGTTGTTGAAGCTTCCAATGGACCAGAAGCACTTGAAAAACTAATGGCAGATCCGAGAATTGACGTCGCGTTATTGGACGTCATGGTGCCTGGTATGGATGGTTTCGAAGTATGTCGCCGTGTGCGTGAGCATAATGAGCGGATCGGTATCATCTTCTTAACAGCTAAAGTACAAGAGCAAGATAAAGTATACGCTTTATCCGTTGGTGCCGATGATCATGTCAGTAAACCGTTCAGTCCTACTGAACTGGTGGCTCGCATTCAGTCACTGCTGCGTCGTGTACATTCTTATCAGCAGTCGTTGCAAAAAGTGGTGTATCAATCAGGGCCATTCACATTGGATCTCATTGCGAAGCGTTTCACGAAGGACCAAGTGGCAATTGACTTGACACCTACAGAGTTCTCCTTGATCCAGTATTTTATGGAAAAAGAAGATGTCACGCTTAGTCGCGACATTTTGTTGGATCATGTGTGGGGCAAAGATTACATGGGCGATCCCAAAATCGTTGACGTCAACATTCGTCGTCTGCGTCAAAAGATCGAAGATGAACCATCTTCACCAAAATATATAGAAACCGTCTGGGGACATGGATATAAATGGAAGGCAATCGTTTTATCATAAAGCCAGGTATACGCCGTTCGGTCGTACTGCATTATTTTATCGTAGTGTTTTTAACGATGTTAATTTTGCAAATCATCTTCTCCGTGTTCGTACGGAGTTATTATTACGATACGATCTCGAACTATTTAGAGAGTCATGCCACGAATAGTATGAAATACTATAAGACCTACACGAGTATTTTAGCAGATGAAAACAGTGAACGTTGGCTGCCAGAGCTGCACAGTTATTTCAACATAGACAATGCAGAGGTACAAATTCTTGACAAAGAAGGTAAAGTGCTTATCACTTCGTCAAACTTTCCCGTTCTAGAGAAAGTGCAAACATCAGATTTTTTAGTTGCAGCGAACAATGCCAAGATTGAGCGTTGGATTGGGAAGGTTCCTGAAACGGGCGAGACTGTAATGTCAGTCTCAGCACCATTGTTGGCTAATGGTAATGTATCTTATGTTTTGCGAATGACAACATCGCTAGAGGCGGCCAATAGTAAAATTATGAGCATCATTATGCTTTCCATTCTTATTTCTATTGCCGTGCTGCTTATTATTTTCCTAATTAGTGTCGGTCTGGCGGATTCTATTGTGAAGCCGATTAATGAGATAACGATTGTCTCGGCGCAGATGGCTAAAGGGAAGTTCCAAGTCAGGGCTAAGGAAGGTTATAAGTATGAGTTGGGTGATCTTGCTCGGACACTCAATTATATGGCCAAAGAAATCGTGAAAAGTAATCAGCTTAAAAATGATTTCATATCCTCCATTTCTCATGAGCTTAGAACGCCGCTAACCGGGATAAAAGGTTGGAGTGAGACCCTGCTGCTAGGTAATATGAATCAAGTCGATGAAGAGACGAAGTTAGGACTCAATATCATTTCTAAAGAAACCGATCGATTAATAGGACTTGTAGAGGAACTACTTGATTTCTCTAAGCTGCAGCAGAATCGACTGCAACTGAATTGGCAGCCGCTGTCTCTTTATAAACTGCTGCAAGAAACACTATTTCAGGTTCGCATGAAAGCAGAGCAGAAACAAATAAGTTTAACTTTAAATGATGATATGACCAATAGTGATTCTGATGAACAGTTAAATGGTGATGCCAATCGTCTTAAGCAGGTATTCCTCAATCTGGTGGATAATGCAATTAAGTTTTCACCTGAAAAATCTAGGATAGAAGTCCGTTTAAAACGAACGCATACGCATTATGAAGTGAGGATCATTGACGCTGGAATTGGAATCAGCAAGGAACATCTTACCAAAGTTATGGATAAATTTTACCAAGTTAATCCAGAGCATGGTGGGACTGGCTTAGGTCTTGCGATAACGGATGAGATTGTAAAAGTTCATGGTGGTGAAATGAGTATTATCAGCGAACAAGGTAAAGGTACGACGGTTATCGTTGATTTACCGCTGGATTATGTGCCGCCCGCACGAGTTGCAGAAGATGAAGAGTAGATAAGTATATGCGTTTTATGAGGATTTGATTTTCTAGAATAAAGCCGTTGGCCAATGCCAACGGCTTTATTCGATCTCAAATAATAATAGGCTAAATTGAACTTTCATACTATAATAAAGAGGTGTCGGTTTATGTTGGAAGCGAATGGGGAGTTCGTCGATCATTGTCGAAGATGAAGACGAAAGATAAGTATGTTGACCCACATAATCGGGAAGGAGAAACAAGCAATGCAGACTTTATGGTTCGCTACAACTATGGCGGCTGTTCCTTTCCTTGTATATGCAATATGTAAAGGTTATCGTAAGCGACTTCAGAGCCAAGAGCTAGAAGTGTTGCGTGAACAAGCAGTGCCATCCATGTTTATTAAGTCGGAGGAAGTGCCTATGCCGGATAAGCCTGCCTCCATATTGATTATTGATGATCAGCCTGCTATTCGATTGCTATTAAGGGAAGCGCTTCAATCGGAAAGTGTTGAGGTGCATGAGGCGAGTACGGGATGTCGTGCAATGGACATCATTAAGCTTCATCGCTGCTCTATTGTTATTATGGATGTCCGTATACCTGATATGAATGTAATAGACTGGTTGCACCAGCTGCGTGCTTTGCGACCCAAGACAGAGGTCATTATCATTTCAGCCTACCGAGAAAAGGAACTCGTACGCAAAGCGAAGGGAGCCGGAGCTATTGCTTACTTCACGAAGCCATTTGACCTAGAGGAAGTTAGCAAGTTTGTTACATCTAGAATATCACCTGTAGAATATCACCTATGAGAGAGTGAATAATAGTATGTCGGGGGATAGTTATGAGACGACGGACGATACATGATCAAATGGTCGTACGGCTCGTTCTGACGGTTACAATAGCGATTACTTTCATCTTCATATTGTCCTCAGAGGCGATACGTACAACGATCCAAAGCTATGTTCATCAAGACTATAAAGAAAAAGCGATGATCGCAGCTTCTGAAGTCGATGCGATCATCCGCCAGCAGAAAGTGCTTCTAGAAACGTATGCCCGTATGATTCAACATACTTATGTGAGAGAAGACTCAAAGGAAGAGCGTAACAATATAATAGAGAAGTTTGCTAGTCAAACGAACCCCTATGTTGCAGGTTACTGGTATTCCTATCAATCCAATTATGAGAAGCAAGGAAAATATACGTCGTGGTATGGTTACAACTTAGAAGGTAAGCTGCAAGGCATAACTATCCCAGAGTGGTTAGATGAGTCATCAGCTAAGCTACGCGACGACCCTCGATATGATTATTATCATGGTCCTGTCAAAAAAGGCAGTACATACATCACGTCACCCTACCTTGATCATTTTACCCATATTCCCATTATTTCGATTAGCACACCTGTCTATGATCACGATAATCAACTCATAGGGGTTGCAGGCGTTGATCTGCGATTCCAAGACCTCAGCCAAATTTCCAGTCATCTCAGTATCCATCCAAAAAGTAAGGTAGTCCTGTTGAACAAAACAGGACAATTGTTGCTTGATACGGGCGCCTCGGACTTTAAGTGGGATGACACACAAGCACAATCTGAATATGAATTTCTCGCGCCAATGAATGAACAACAAATGACCTCTCAAATAGAAATTACAAATAATAAGGGCGAACAGCAATATATGATTTCGACTCCTATTAAAGAGGCTGATTGGCAAGCGGTCATTCTTCTACCAACCAAAGTAGTAGACCAGACACTGATGAAGGTGTTTTTTATTATTTTTTGCGTTTGGGTCGCTCTGTTAGTAAGTATTTATGCATTTGTTTATTGGTGGATGAAGCGTTTCGTAACACGTCCACTTCGAACTTTAGTGGAGGCGTCACAACGAATAGCTGCTGGGGATTTAAGTGGAAAGATTAGTGTTCGTGGGGATAATGAATGGGGAGAATTGACACAGAACATGAACGATATGCTGGTTACGATGCGGCAGCAGGCTGCGCTCGAACAAGAGATTAAGCGTATGAGTGCCCTTAAAATCGTAGGAGAGATGGCAGCGGCGATTAGTCATGAAATACGGAATCCGTTAACGACAGTAAGAGGATTTCTGCAATTGCTGCGCAATAAACCAGAACATGAGCATGAGCATGTATATTTTGATACGATGATGGATGAAATTATAAGAGCAAATACAATCATTACCGAATATTTGACTTTGGCCCAGCATAAAATTGTAGAATTTCAGCCGAAGTCGATAAATGATATTATTGAACATATTTATCCGCTAGTTCAAGCTACCGCGACTGTTAATTGTCAGCATATTGAGCTGGACTTGAAATCACTTCCTTATATTATGTTGGACGAGAAGGAAATAAGGCAGCTGCTGCACAATATTATACGCAATGGACTAGAAGCGATGGAGGCTAACAAGGTACTGCGTATTCGTACAAAATATGAGGGTAATAACGTTATTTTGGAAGTGGAAGACGAAGGGGCTGGTTTTGACCCATCTGTATTGCAACAAGCGGGTACCCCATTCATTACTACTAAAGAAACGGGAACAGGACTAGGGCTTGCCATCTGTTATAGCATCGTACAGAGACATGGAGGAACGATGACTTTTCATTCGCAGCCTGGTTGCACCATTGTATTTATCAGCTTTCCAATCGAGATGACAATTCACTCGGAATAAGACGAGACGTTGAATCGTGATAAGCATGTAATAAAGGAAGTAATGATTCGATATAAAAAGGAGCTTATCCACACTACTACTTGTTAGACAGATGTGGGGAAGCTCCTTTTGTATGCATCTATTTTAAAGTAAAGCTGGCTTTAATTCGTGCGAGTTGTTCAGCATCCGATACAGCGTCATAGGCAGTATAAGCCATCATTTTGGAAGCGAAAATCATTTGTTCATAGGCATAAGGCTGTTGCGCTGCATCACGGAACGGGATCGTATGCAGATCATAAGGCTCATGTGTAATCGGTACATACGGGTGAATCGTAGGTACCCGTGTGGATACGTTGCCAAGGTCCAGTGAACCATGGTCTTTACCGATCTTAATTTCGTCTGATTGAATACCTGCTTGGATCAGGTTGTTGTTAAACAACTGTGACAGCACTTCATTCGTGCGAAGCTCGTCATAAGCGCAAGGATCTTCATGGACTTTGACTGTGCATCCTGTTTGCAGTGCAGCTCCTTCAGCAATAGCTTGGAAACGGCGTTTTAGTTCATCTGTATAGGGACGGTCAGCAGAGCGAACATAGAATTCAGCTGCAGCGTAATCTGGGATGATGTTAGGCGCTTGGCCACCGTTAGTAATGACACCATGTATTCTCGCGTCACTGCGTACTTGCTGACGCATTGCATTTACACCGTTAAACAATTGAATTACTGCATCTAATGCATTAATACCTTTATAAGGTGAAGCTGCTGCATGTGCCGCCTCGCCGAAGTATTCGACTTTAATGGCATCCATAGCGAGTGAAGTACCAGATTGCTCGTACTGATAGAAAGGATGTACCATCATCGCAATGTCACAATCATCAAATAGACCTGCTCTTGTCATAGGAACTTTGGCTCCCGCAGTCTCTTCGGCAGGTGTGCCGTATACGCGAATAACTCCACCGATATCGTCCATTACAGCTTTGAGGCCAACAGCTGCGCCGATGCTCATCATGCATATTAAGTGGTGACCGCATGCATGCCCTAATTGTGGCAATGCATCATATTCACATAAAAATGCAACAATCGGTCCAGGTTTACCCGTGTCATATGTCCCGATGAAAGCAGTTGGAATCTCTAATACAGGTGATTGAATTGTAAAACCATGGTTGTGCAAGCACTGAATAAGTCGTTCTGATGCTAAAAATTCCTCATGGCCTAGCTCAGGATTAGCCGCGATAAAGCTTGATATCTCAATAAATTCTGCCTGGTTCTGTTCAATGGCTTCTGCAATTCGTGTCTTTGTGCTCATAAGCAGCTCCTTTGCGAATACAACGATTAATATATTAACCATTGTATTATAAATAACGAAAATTGAGAATGTTATTCCTATCTACTATAAAAAGAGATTTAAAAAAAAGTTGTTGTATAACTATGCATAAGTATGTATAATAACAAACATAGACATGACAACTACAGACAAAAGTGGGGATTACAGATGAAACAGAGAAAACTATTGCTTCTATTAATGGTATGTATGCTCGTTATGACAGTGCTAGCAGGCTGTGGCTCTAACAAAGATAAGTACGATACGGTTCTAGAAAATAAGAAGATTGTAATGGCAACAAGTGCGGATTACCCGCCATTTGAGTTCCATAAAGATATCGATGGTAAAGACCAAATTGTTGGTTACGATATTATGGTAGCGCAAGAAATTGCGAAGGATTTGGGAGTAGAACTAGAAATTCAAGATATGAAATTTGACGTTGTGCTAGAGTCAATTAATAAAGGAAACGCTGATATGGCACTTGCGGGAATTGATCGTTCTCCTGAGCGTGAGAAGGCAATGTTATTCTCAGATATAATCTATCAAGCTGAAGTTGGTGTGCTCGTACGTGCAGAAGACGCTGACAAATATAAATCCATTGAAGATTTGAAAGGCAAAAAAGTCGGTGTGCAAAGTGGAAGTACGTTTGAAGAGGTATTGAAGCAGATTCCTGATGCACAGGCTGATCGTTTGCCAAAAGTAAATGACCTTGTTCTATCTTTGGAAACAAATCGTGTAGACGCTGTGCTTGTAGAGAAGCCGGTAGCTGCTGCTTACGCTAGTAATAATAACAAGGTTACAGTTAGTTCTATTGCCCTTAAACCAATCGGAGACGGCTACTCGGTAGCAATTCCGAAAGGCAGTGATAAGCTGAAAGATGCCATCAACAAGACGATCAAGCGCTTAAAAGACGAAGGCAAGCTGGATCAGTTTATTACGGAAGCGAACGCATTGTCCGATTCCCAATAAACGAGTTGAATGTTGGTATAAAGAGGGCGGCTGATAGGCCGTCCTTTGTTATGTAGACAGAGAAAGGGGCGTCAGATGTTATGGCTGTTTTTGAAACGCTGTGGGAATATAAAGAGATGTATTTACAAGGTGCAGGAGTCACCTTATTACTTACGCTATGTTCGATTCTATTTGGTGTAATTCTAGGCTTCGGTCTTGTATTTATGCGTTTATCAGAGGTTAAGTCATTAAGATGGCTTGCAACTGCTTATATTGAAGTATTCAGAGGAACGCCACTACTCGTTCAGTTGCTTATTATTTATTTCGCACTTCCTATTCAAGTAGACAAATTTACAGCAGGTGTCATTGCAGTTGGATTAAATAGTGCTGCTTACTTGGCAGAAATCTTCCGTGCTGGAATTCAAGGTGTAGATAAAGGGCAGGTTGAAGCGGCGCGTTCACTTGGAATGACGCAGAAACAAACGATGCGTTTTATTGTAATTCCACAAGCACTGCGCTCGGTATTGCCAGCTATCGGTAATGAATTTATCGTTATCATTAAAGAAACGTCCATCGTTATGGTTATCGGACTTGCGGACTTAATGTACAATGCGGATCTCATTCGGACGAAAACGTATCAACCATTCCCATCCTTAGTAGGGGCAGCAATTGTTTACTTCATCATGACATTCTCAATGTCCAAGTTAATTGGCAGGCTGGAAAGGAAGTTGAACACAAATGATAAAAATTGAACAGCTGCATAAGCGCTTCGGAAAGCTGCATATTTTGCAAGGTGTTAATGCTGAAATTAGACAAGGTGAAGTTGTGGTTGTGATCGGACCGAGCGGATCGGGTAAAAGCACGCTACTTCGCTGTATGAATTTGATCGAAGAGCCAAGCGATGGCAAGATTTATTTCGAAGGTCAGTGTATCAATGAGAAAGCCCATGATGTGAATAACACGCGTGAAAAGATGGGGATGGTGTTTCAATCATTTAACCTATTCCCTCATATGACTGTGCTAGATAATATAACGCTGGCGCCAATTAAGGTGAAAGGGCAGTCGAAAAGTGAAGCCGAACAAATTGCTATGAATCTGCTTCATAAAGTAGGTTTGTCAGATAAGGCCCATGTATATCCTAGCAAACTGTCAGGTGGACAGAAACAACGGATTGCGATCGCACGTGCCTTAGCTATGAAGCCGCATGTGATGTTATTCGATGAACCAACTTCGGCGCTTGATCCTGAGATGGTTGGAGAAGTGCTTGAAGTAATGAAGTCATTGGCTCAAGAAGGTATGACAATGGTTATCGTTACACATGAAATGGGCTTTGCCAAAGAAGTAGGCGATCGCATCTTATTTATGGATGGCGGCAACATTGTAGAAGAGGGGACACCTGAGGAAGTGTTCCAAGCTCCTAAGCATCCACGTACGCAAGAGTTTTTAAGAAAAGTAATTAATTAGGTTGAAGCATGTATGAGCAATAATTATCGTACAAAACAGGCCGTCCTTCTGGAGTATGAACGGTCCCTTACGAGGGAAAGTCCATGCTACTAGGACGGCCTTTGTGTACTGTGATTCAAGTGATGCTGTTTATCTGTAATGAACAAAACATATATGATGTACGCGTCTGTTGGTTCATTTCATTAGAAAATTACTGTTGTATCGGTGGTTCCCATTCAAATAGGGGGATATACTGTGCGCTTGTGTATGCGAATAACAATAGGCCGACGATAATGAGCAACAATACAGCATCTAAACGCGAATAGGACGTCGCATAATAATAGGTACGTGAAGAGCCGATGTGAAACTGCTTTGCTTCCATGGCAACGGCAATACGCTGCGCACGACGAATGCTTTGAGCAAGTAACGGTACGGCATACAGCCGTATACGTTCGTATATACCTTTTATACCTGCTTTATATCGAACACCGCGTATTTTTAAAGCATTGGTCCGAGTATGAAACTCTTCCCATACCGTTGGTAGTAAACGAATGGCAGCGATAAAGCTATATCCGTACTTTGGCGGTAAATGAAATTGCTGCATGAGCGCGTAGAAAAATAATAGCGGCTTTGTTGTTAATACAAACAATAAGCCCATAACCCCGAAGCTGACCGTTTTCATCGATAGTAGAAGTCCACGAAAAAAGCTTTCTTCTGAAATTTTAATAATGCCCCATGTCCACCAGATCACATCGCCTTTGCCAAACAGAATCATTGTTGATGCGGTAGAAATAAATATAAGTATGAAAGGTGCTAATAACAGCAATAATTTTCGCCAAGAATAGCCGCTCCACAGTACTAACGATAGAATGTAGAGGATAAGTAAGTGAAGTGCGAATGCGAAATTCCGATTGAACAAGGTGACTAAGAGTGCTATCAATATTAATAAAAACTTGAATGCTGGATTGACGTGATAGAACCACGTTTCTTTTTGAGGAGTGAACAGTTTCATCTATGTACTCCTCTCTGCTGCGGCTTCGCAGTGAAGGATATTTCTTTCAATCCTATCTGCCTCATTGTTGTGATCATGTATAGATGTGGTTGCTTCTGCCGCTCTTTGTATTTTAGAAATACTCGATAGTTTTCCCTCGCGAATGTCCCAAACTTGGTCGCAAAAATATTGAATGATATTCGGATCATGAGTAATCATCAATATGGATACTCCGTCAGCTCGTAGTTGTTCTAGTTGTTCCAGCATAGCAAATGTGCTTTTTGCATCTAATCCGAATGTAGGTTCATCCAACAGTAAAATAGGCTGATTCTGAATGATGGCAGAGGCAACGCTAAGTCGGCGCTTCTGTCCGATTGATAACTGATACGGATGCCGATCTTCATTCACATGCAAATGAAAGGACAGAAGCATTTCTTTGACAATACGATCAATTTCCTTTTGTGGTTGATTGTCTAATTGAAGAGCAAAGGCTATTTCGTCATACACGGAATCAGTTACGAATTGCATTTCGGGATTTTGAAAAACAAAAGCCAACTGACTTGGTGGTGCATGTTTCTTGAGCCGACTATGTGTTTGTACAATAGAATGCCCTTCAATAACGTATGTCCCATCCGTCTGCAGAAGCTGCATAAGGGAAAGGAGGAACGTACTTTTACCAGCCCCGTTTTCTCCGGTGATCGCGATCCATTCACCTGTATGTACGGCAGCTTCTCGTACATAGATCCTGCGTTGTTTTTCACGATAACCTGCAAATTGATGCAGCCATAACAATGGCGGTTGCTTTCGTAATAATGTTGGAATAGAAGGTGATTGGCTATACAAATGCTTCTCATTCATAATCGATAGGTATGTATCAGATTGCGAGTAGTCTTTCCACACATCAGGATACCAGATGCCGTATTGGATCAATTTTTCTTTATAATTTGAGAATACAAAATCCGGTGTATGATCGGCAATGATTGCACCTTGGTCATTGAATAGGACAACCCGATCAACGAAGGAAATGACGTGCTCTATTTTATGTTCAACGATAATAACGGTTTTCTCGCTGGCGACATTTTTGATAGCCTTCCATATTTGAATGGTGCCATCGGGATCAAGCAGGGCAGAAGGCTCATCGAGAAATAACACTTCAGGATTAAGTAAGAGCACTGTTGCAAGTGCTAAGCGCTGCTTCATACCTTGAGAAAAGCTCTGGATAGGAACATGCAGTTCGTCAAGATGCAGACCAACCATTTCTAATACACGGGTCATGCCTGGTTCCATTTGCTCACGAGGGATGGATAGATTCTCTAGCACGAATGCTAATTCTTCGTCTACCATAGGCATACAAAATTGAGTGTCTGGATCTTGAAAAACGAATCCCCAGCTGTCAGATTTCTGTATCGCGTCAACTTTCATAGGAACTTCTATGGAAGCAGGAATAATCCCGCTCAGCACTTGCAGCAGTGTAGATTTACCGCAGCCGCTTGGCCCTAGTAATAATACTTTCTGACCTTGAGGAACAGAGAAGGAGAGGTCCTTAAATATAAAGGACGACTCTCCTGCAAATTTTAATCTTAGATTGGTGATAGATAGGTCTGAACTATGTTGTGTTACGTTCATGAATTACACCTCAATCCATACTGCACTTATTCAACGCTGCAACGTTTATTTATCAAGTGCCGCATAGTCAGATTGCGATAGTGGACGAATAGACTTCGTTACGCCTGTTGCTTCAAGTGCGCGAACAAGGAAGTAAGCGAATACTCCACAGAATACAAAGGCACTGAAGAAACGCAAGCCATATTTCAAAACGAGTACCCATGTTTCATAGTCAGCATAACCGAAGTACAGGTCAACACAGAAGGAACCGACCGCAGACATCATACCTGCGACACCTGCTACAACAAGACTATGTTTGCGATAACGAACAAGTAAAAATATGAGTTCTGCTGCTAATCCTTGTACGACACCATAAATAACCGTTTCAAATGCCCATGTGGAGCCGAGCAGCATCGAAATGACAGCGGCCGCTGAACTTGCTAGGAATGCTACACCAGGCTTGCGAAGTAGTAAGTAGGCGAATGGGCCTGCCATAAACCATAATCCATAAGTCAATTGACCGGATTGAGGAAAGAGAAGCTTCGAAGCACTGTAGACATGATCCCATACTTTGAAAAGGACTCCGAATACGAGTGCAATGACGACGGTAATGAGCACGTCAGAGAACTTCAATCCTTTAGATGTTTGCTGCATGATGGTTACCCCTCTTTTTCTATAAATTTGCATAAAAAAACCGCCTGAATACGCAGACGTATAGACGGTTGAATACACAAAGTTCTCGATATCAATTCTCTACGCTGGCATTATCCAGTTCAGATATACGGTCAGTAGCAGTTACGGCTACAATCTCAGCCTGACTCACTCAAGCCCCCGGATTGGTTCCTATGCAATTGACTCTAACTTAACCTATGTTGGGCTATGTTGGCAATAGTTTTTCATTATTTTTCATGTAAAGCAATATTGTCGGAAGGAAATTAGGAACGATTTGGGAGATTTCGAAGATAAGTTATCATAAAATATATTATGTAAACATGTAGCCCTCTGTATTTTAATTGAGGCCCAGGCTAACACGTACCAACTACGCATTGCTTAGCATGCTGAAGGGCTGATGTTCACTTGACCCCATTTAGAAAACTATGCTAAAATTCGCCTTAATGAACAAGGAAGGTGCATGAAATGCTCTATATTAAACATGTTAAACTTGTGATGAAACTTCGCTCCGCACAAACGTATACGATGAAGCGTTGTACGGAGCTTAATCAGGAAATGTGATGTTTCCTATATTCATCGGCTGAATCGTCTGGTTAAAAAGTGTAGGGCTTCTATGCTTATTTAATTATGACTATTTGCCGATGTCTAAGTAGATTAAGGAGCCATGGACAATGCTTTGTCTATGGCTCTTTGTGTTTGTGGCGATATCAATGGGGTATACACATTCATTGAATCGAGAAGGTTGTACTCATTTGGTACAACCTAATCACGAAGCAGAGAGTTAGCGTCTAATGACGCAGCTTTCTGCTTTTTTTATTTTATAAGGAAAAGAGGAGTCGAAATTAACCTGCTGAAAGTGGAGAACGTATCTAGTTAGCTGAAATCTTAGAAGAGGTGTAAACGATAACATGGATAGCTCTAATCATAACTGGAAGTCTCAAATCTCATTATTTCTAACTGCACAAACGATTACCTTGTTTGGTTCTTCATTAGTGCAGTACGCAATCGTTTGGTATATCACGCTCACGACTTCATCGGGGACAATGATGACCATTGCTACGGTTTGTGGATTTGTGCCGCAAATTATCATTTCTTTATTCGCAGGTGTTTGGGTGGACCGTTATAACCGTAAAAAAATGATTATCGTATCTGATGGGATGATTGCTGCTGCAACATTGATACTGGCTATATTATTTCTGGCAGGGTATAAAAATGTGTGGCTGCTCTTTATCGTATTGTTGATTCGTTCAGCAGGTACTGGTATACAAACACCAGCCATTCATGCGTTAATTCCCCAGCTTGTTCCGAAAGAACAGCTAATGAAGGTAAATGGAATGTACAGCACCATTACGTCGTTAATGATGGTTCTCTCTCCAGCAGCAAGTGGCGCCATTTTATCAATTGGACCGATTGAGAGCATTTTATTGATTGATGTAATAACGGCAGGCGTTGGAATTTGTATTCTGTTAACGCTGCGACTGCCAGCTTATTTGCTACCAAAGAATCAGAGTAAATCGAACTTACAAGGAATCGCGGAAGGGTTCGCATACTTGAGAGCTCATGCGTTCATTAAAAGACTGCTCATGTTATTGGTAGCTATTATGATACTAGCTAGTCCAGCAGCCTTTTTAACACCTCTAATGGTAAGTCGCTCTTTTGGGGCTGAAATGTGGAGACTGACGGCGAGTGAAATGACGTTTGGCATAGGTGCAGTAATGGGTGGTGCTTTGATTACAGCATGGGGAGGGTTTCGGAATCGCATGCATACAACGGCAGTTGCATGTGCTCTTTATGGATTGATGATGATCGGGCTAGGAGTCGCACCACTATTTCTCGTATATTTAATATGTAATGTACTAATAGGAATCACAATGCCGTGCTTTAATGCGCCGATTACGGTCTTACTACAGGAAAAAGTCGAGCCTTCTATGCATGGCCGTGTATTTAGCTTCGTCCAGATTGCTAGTTCATGTGCGCTGCCATTAGGAATGATCCTTTTCGGGCCGTTGGCTGATGTAGTGCGGGTAGAAAGCTTGTTGATAGGTACAGGAATATGCGTACTAGTCTGTGGGGTTTATACGTATTTCAGTAAGCGATTCGTAGGGTAATACGGACTGATCATAACTGATTTAAACAAGGGAATAGGTTAGTGGAGCGTAAAAATGACGTTTCATTAACCTATTTTTTATGTTTGAATGGCTTATTAATAGAGGAGAGACCTATTAATAGTTGCTTCGTATTGCTTGATTTTGTTTCACTTTTGCAATGATGGGTAATAGAAAAAGGGTGTTGCGAGAAAGGATATATATGTAAAAATAAAGTCAGAAATGTCATTTTCCAAACAATAGATCAAGTGATTGAAGTCGTTGGCACACGTGAACTTGCGCATTTTTACAGAAACTACCTGATCATAGGCTAGAATTCTATGTTATGATCACCGCGTTGATGTTAGTCCATGGAAATTGTAATGGACGCATGCTTCAAGGAGGATATTTATGAATAAAAAAATGACGTTACAAATTGCAGGAGTACTATTGGTAGCTATCTTGATTATTCAAATACTACCTGTATATGCGGAGTCTACTACCGCAACAGAATTAGAAGAGCAGGCTCAGAGCGTTCCAGCGAGCATTCCAGCTGAAGAAGCCGCGAACCCTATGATAAATGAACAAGAGATATGGGGAAATATGGACCAGGGCATTCCAGCCGTGATGGCAGTAAGTTTGAAGGATGCAGATAAGCCTATGCAAGCTTCTGCACCAAAGCAAGAAGAAAAGCAAGAGTCAGCTAAGTCTGATGATAAAGAGACTAACCGTAAAGCTGCTCAACCTGTAAAGGTGACAACGGCGGATCGTAAAAGCTCAAGCTCAGACGAAAAAGTTAGCAAGTCACCGAAAAATGTAATTAGTGTTAACGGTAAACCTATGACGTTTAAACGTTCCTATAACATGAAAGCTACATCCTATACAGATCATCCAAGTGAAAATGGCTGGGGCCCAATTGACGCGCTAGGTAATCCACTTAAGCTAGGTACGGTAGCAGTAGACCCTGATGTCATTCCACTTGGTACGAAGCTATTTATTACAGGTTACCAGTTTAAGCATTTGCCAGAAGGTGGTCTAGTAGCAACAGCAACAGATACAGGTGGTAAGATTAAAGGGAACAAAGTTGATATTTTCTTGCCGCTAAGCCAAAAAGAAGCTCGTAAATTTGGTGTACAAGACGTGCAAGTATACGTGTTGAAGTAATAGTAGAGAAGTAAAGTTGCAAGTCAATGACTATAGTTTGTTTGGGAGAAAGAAGCCGTGTATGTCGCGGCTTCTTTTGATTTACATAGTATAAGCAGAAAGAAGGCGAATTATACAATCCGCCTAGAAGAATGATGGAACCTGCAATTAGTCAGAGGAAGCAATTGCGCTAAAGCTTTCTGGACCAACACGGCTAGCTAAGAGCAAGCCGCCTACACTGATAAAGGCTTGATAGGTAACGAAGCCTGGTGCAGCAGGAACAGGAACGTTATTGTCAATCCCGGATATTGTGAAATTAAATGTAGTTAGAGCGATTGCAGGTAGAGTTTGATTTGCTGTATAAACAACCACAGGCACACCACCGCTTATGCGAACAACTGTAATCGTTGCAGTGGTGAGAATACCAAGAAGACTGAACAAAGATACAGTAGCTTCATAATTAACGCGAACATTCGGACCTGCGCCAGTAAGATTTAATCCGAGTGTTCCAAATAAAGCAGGCGCAGTTGTTGCAGGAATAGAGATGGAACCTGCATAGCTAGCATTTTGTGATATTTGGCCATCAAGAAATTTTGCCATTCTAATCACCCCCATTATCAATATATGAGGATTAATTAGAATGGTATGGACGACTGGAAGAGATCATAGAAATGGATGCTAGTGTAGTAAATTAGGGAGTTGGAAAATTCAATTAAATATATATTTAACATAATATTTATTATGTAAACAAAAAAAGGACCAACGCATTAAGTGTGATTGGTCCCTTACTACGTTACTTTTTGTTTTTCGAACCATGTAATAATTCAGGGATGGTTACAAAATCATACTGTTGTGCCTTAAGGCGTTTAATAATAGAAGGCAATGCTTTAACGGTATTGTCTAGATAGCCCTTTTTGCCTGCTCCACCTGCATGTTGAAGAACAATGGACCCTGGAGACACTTCATTTATAATATTGTTCTCCATAACGGCAGCTGGTATTCCTCGCCAGTCATTGGAATCTACATCCCAATTTACGACCAAATAACCGTGTTTGCCGGCCCATCGAAGCTGTTCTTCAGTAATTTCTCCAAAAGGAGGACGGAAATACCTTGGCTTATAGCCAATTATGTCATCGATAATCGTTTCCGTCTGTCTTAGTTGTCGAATAAATTTGGGCAAATCTTGACGCGTTAGCAGCGGGTGATTGTACGTATGGTTGCCAATAATATGACCTTCGTCCACCATGCGCTTTACGATAGCAGGATTACGTTCTGCACGATAGCCGACTAGGAAAAATGTCGCTTTAATATTTTCTTGCTTCAAAATATCGAGTATAACAGGTGTAATCGTTTGGTCAGGCACATCATCAAAGGTGAGTGCGACTTTTTTGCCAGCTTGGGAACTCCCTCTTAACTTAAATAACTGGGGATATTTATTGTGCAGTTGAGCAATCGATAATCTTTTGCTCACGCGTTGTTTCATTTGGATTTGTTGTCGTGCTCGTTGCTGGGTAGAACGAGTTTTTTGTTGTGATGATTGATGCAAGGCAACTTGTTTTTCAGGCTGCTTCACTTTCTTAGTTTCCGCAGCGGATTGTGGAGCAAGCTTACTTTTTTCCTTACTATTTGAAATGTTTGATTTTGAACCGGGAAGTGTTGGAACATAATAATTGTGTTGTTCGGGCTTATATTGCTGTTCAGCTGTGTCAGGCGTTGTCAGATCATGTGTCGTTGATACAACATCCTGATGTACTTGCTGTGAGTTAGAACAGCCAGATAAGGTTAATCCCAGCAAAATGATAAAAAGCAATCGTTGCATATTATGTACCCTCCTTTCCGTAAACTGCTGTTCTCTTGTTATGTCCTGTAAGAAATGGGGATATGCATGTGATGGACTCCGTTCACAACTCCAGTTGTTGTCAATTGACTTAAGATGGTCTATGAAAAGCGTTACGTAAGCGACAAACGCCAACACTCCCTCTCTTGGAATTTCATAATCTATATAAATTGATAGGGGAGAGTGTTGTCATGAATCTCGCACAAGTACGCGGAGGATATGATGCGATTTATAGTTTAGGATCTTCTTGTTTGCCTGCTATCAAACTTCAATCACGTAATCTTCGCCCATGTAGCGGGCCGTTAGATTGGATGACTTCTAGATCCTTACCTCATGTCAACCGTCTGTTGGAGGCAAAATTTAAAGATTTCTTGTCACTTAAACATATTACGATTACTGGCGATCTAAGCTATCAAAAAGCGCATTATATCGTACAAGATACGTTCTATCAGGTTTCTTCTGTCCATGATTTCGATGTCTATCAAAATACGTTAGCCGAGTTGAAGCAGTATCCTGAAGTGATAAGCAAGTTGAATCGACGAATTAAGCGAATGTTGGATGACATGTCTTCGGGTAAGCGAATATTATTTATTCGCACGGAGGAAAGCGGGAATTATCCAATGGAAGAAACACTTCATATATTGGATAAACAGGTGGCAGGTTCATATGTATTTCTATATATAAGACAAGCTGACGTTTTTGATATTATGGATTGCCATCATAAGCATCCATCCTTGTGTGTTGTACTCGTACCCCGTGATCCGGTCTGGTATTTTGAATCTACATGGGACAACATTTTAAATTCCATTTATGTGAACGATTAAGGCTGCACCATGTAGCATATGTTGCTAATATTCTGAACACTTTGTCAACTTTCGAGGTTCCGTCATTCAAACTGTGATTCATTTCACAGTTGATCCTTTCTAAAGCATGACATAGTTAAGATGTTGAATGCTTACAAAGGAGTATAGCCGTGCACACAATCTTATCTAACGAATGTATTGCTGAGGGAATATACGCGATGAAAGTGAAAGGACATTTTCAAGTGAACATGGGGCAGTTTTTTATGCTTCGAGCGTGGGAGAACCATCCGATCCTGTCGCGACCAATCAGTGTGTGCAATGTTGAACATGATCACATTGAATTTTTGTACAAGGTGGTTGGAGAAGGTACTCGATTGTTCGCGAAATTGAGAGAAGGAGATTCCATTCAGCTTGAAGGGCCTTTTGGGAATGGTTTCGTGAATCAGTCGGGGCGTGTTGCATTAATTGGCGGAGGTATTGGAATTGCACCGCTGTTATACACAGCCAAACAGTTCCGCAATAAACCCGATATTTTTCTAGGCTTTCGTGATCAATCTTATTTGACGGAGGCTTATAAGCCATATGCAAATGAACTGCACATTTGTGTGAACGGTAACGTTCTGGAGCATATTGAATGGTCCCGCTACGATTATGTCTATACTTGCGGCCCGTATGCAATGATGAAGGCGGTTGCCAACTTGACCAAAGGGCTCGATGTCAAGGTATATGTCTCATTCGAGAAAAGGATGGCCTGTGGCATCGGAGCCTGTTATGGATGCTCCACATCAACGAAACAAGGAAATAAGAAAGTGTGTACAGATGGTCCTGTATTTTTAGCTGAGGAGGTTGACTGGCATGAAGAGTTTAGCTTGTGAAGTTGCTGGGATACGCTTCCGTAATCCAATAGTTATGGCATCTGGTACCTTTGGATTTGGCAAGGAGTATGCCAAGATGTACGACATCAATAAACTAGGCGGTATTTCTTGTAAAGGGCTGACGCTGCATCCACGTAAAGGCAATGGCGGCGCCCGTCTTATGGAGACATCAGGAGGAATGTTAAATAGTATTGGATTGGAGAATCCAGGGATTGATGCATTTCTGCGCGAGGAAATGAGATTTTGGGAAACGATCGAACCTGTGAAGATCGCTAATCTTGGTGGGAGCAATATAGAGGAATATGTACTTGGCGCGATGAAAATAACGCAGGATGCTGAAGAGAGGCGTAAGCAAAATCGTCGAGCCGTAGATATGATAGAACTGAATATTTCATGCCCAAACGTTAAGGAAGGGGGAGTGGCATTCGGTATTAAGACAGAAGTGGCAAGGGAAGTGGTTCGAGAAGTGCGTCAGATGACCTCGCTGCCCTTGGCTGTAAAGTTATCACCGAATGCGGAAAATATCGTTCATATGGCTGTGATGTGTGAAGAAGAAGGTGCTGAAGCGATCTCTTTAGTGAATACATTCACAGGAATGAAGATTGATATTTATCAACGTACAAGTGTGTTTAAAAATATGTATGCAGGCCTATCCGGCCCTGCTATCAAGCCGATTGCGCTTCGGATGGTGCATGAAGTAGCCAAACAAGTAGAAGTGCCGGTCATGGGTATGGGAGGAATTGCATCGGCATCTGATGTGATCGAATTCATTATGGCAGGTGCGTCCATCGTGCAAATAGGTACGTATAACTTTATGAACCTGCGTGCTGGAGAGGAATTATTAGCAGGCATCAACAGCTATATGGAGCTAGAAAATATTCAATCGCTCGATGAAATTAGAGGGATTATTTAAACGCATGAATGATAAAGACAATCTCCTAACGCTGAGTTGGGAACATACAATTTCTTGTGAGGTTACGCAACTGGGTCGGGATTATCTGATTCGGTTGTCAGGAGGAATTCATACTCATCATCATCATATTGGAGCTGTATCTACAGCTTACTATGTTGAGTCAGTGGTTATATCCGATGTAGACGAGTGTATTTGCAGCGTGAATGATACATGTCTAACGGGAGATGAGATACCGATATCAATGACTACTAGTGATACAGGTATGAAGAATTATAAAAATGCTGGTCATACAGGATCACCTGAGCAAATTTATACGATGACGCATGTTGTGCCGGGTCATAAAGAAGCAATATTGTCTGAGCCTATGGCGCTGGAAGCGGCAAAACGGCTGCGAACTACGGTCACGGTAATCGCAGGTATTCATTACGAACAGCTGCAAAAACACGAAATTGATCAGGTCGTTCATGCTGCATGGCATGTCTTCTATAAAGCTTTGTCAGTAGCTCTGTAAATTAGCGTACATACAGAACTCCCCAATCATTCACAAGAAGAGTGAACGTTGGGGAGTTTTCTGTATGTAAACTATGTACACAGTTACTTATCAATGGCTTCAGACATCGTTTTGTCTGTTAGATGAGCATAGATTTCTGTCGTTTCGGTTGAGGCGTGGCCAAGTTGTTCTTTCGTTTTGTAAATATCATTTTGCAAATAATAATCGGTAGCAAAGGAATGGCGCAGCTTGTGAATCGTTAAGGCAGGCTTGCCAAACAGCTTTGCATATTTCAGTATCATTTGCTGCATGGCTCGTTTGGTCATGCGCTTGCCCACTTTTTCTCCATTTTTGATGGCTAAGAAATAGCCTTTCTCTTGCTTAGGGGCGTGATATCGAGTAGAGCGGAGCATGAAGTATTGCTCAAGATCCATTTTCGCTCGTTCACGGAAGTAAACGGGAGTCTTGAACGTCTCATCATTGTTACCTTTGCGGAATACATACAAAAGCCTATTGTTCAAATCGATATCCTCGATATTTAAATTCACAACTTCACTTACACGCAGGCCAGAATTCAAGATTAAACTGACGATAGCGGCATCACGTATGGCATTTAGCTCATGTGAATATAAGGCTTGCTTATTGGTTGCCACATCTGCTGCATAGCCTTCGCGCACGTAGTCGATAAATTCTCCGAGCTCTTCTTCTTCAAGTAATTTCCCTTTTAGCTTGGCGGCTGTATCCTTCGGTTTGTTTACTCGCTTAATCTCAATTTTTGCCATAATGTTACGTTTCAGGAGCGGGTAGAAGTTCTCATCCTCTGCTATTTGGCTCAAGTAATGGAACAAGGAGCGAAGTGAAGATAGCTTTCTAGATACTGTAATTCTGCTGTTCGTCTGCTCCTTGTACGTAGTGAGATAAATACGGAACGATGTAACATGCTCCATACGAAGTGATTCAAGATCTAATAGAGTTACTTCTTGCATGGTGGTCGCTTTGCTAATTCCTTCAACGATCAGCCAGTTGAAAAAAATTTCATAGTCCCGTACATACTCCAATAGAGTGGAGGGAGATAAGTCTGGCATCTTAAATTCGATATATTGTTGCACGAACCACGGCATAGACGGGAGTTTTTCATCCAATCGAGCGCGGTCTTTAGTTTTTTGAATAGACATGTTGTTACTCCTTCAATTCATAAGTTAATACTGTTTACATGTAACCCTATTCCTATGATGATATCTATTATTATATGTGCATTCCATCAAAAGCTAAAGCGCCGATGAAGAGATGACATGTAACGATTTTCACTATTATTTTGAAATCACAGTTTTTTTCATGATTTTCTTTCTTTTTCATGTGTAAACATATACACTATGTAGAGCGTTTAAATCAGTATTGAATCGACTTATTAAAATGAGAAAGGTGCAGCATATGATTCAGACATATTCACGCAAGCAGAAGATTAAACAATTGCTTGCCATATTACTACCAATATTAGTTACACAAGTTACGATGCAGTTAATGGGTTTCTTCGACACGATCATGTCTGGCCAATTTAGCACAGAACATTTAGCCGGAGTTGCTATGGCTGTAAGTATATGGGTTCCGGTGTACACCGGATTGAGCGGTATTTTCCTAGCGGTAACGCCGATTATCGCACAGCATGTAGGGGCTGGTAGAAAAGATAAAATCGCATCAAGCCTTATTCAAGCCGCTTACTTATCTATAATCGTTGGTGCAGCAGTTATTGTAATCGGGGCATTTGTACTTGACCCAATATTTAATTGGATGACGCTTGAGCCAGAGGTTGCACGCGTAGCCAGAGAATATTTGTCCGCTCTCGGTATTGGTGTTATTCCATTGTTTTTATACACAGTGCTTCGTGCAAGTATAGATGGCTTGGGGCAAACGCGAATTACGATGTTCATTACATTATTGTCTTTTCCAATCAACGTATTTCTCAACTACTGCTTCATTTTCGGTAAGTTTGGAATGCCTCGACTAGGTGGAGTAGGTGCTGGAGTAGCGACAGCTATTACGTATATCGTCATTTTCATTATTGCGGTCATCTTAATGAAGAGAAATGAAATGATGCGTTCGTTAGGTATGCTTGGACAATTTGAAGCTATATCGTTTGCTCATTGGAAAGAGGTACTGACGATAGGAGTACCAATAGGCTTGTCGATATTTTTCGAAGTTAGCGTATTCTCCGCAGTCACATTGTTAATGAGCAATTACGACACCGTTACGATTGCCTCTCATCAATCTGCGTTGAGCTTTGCTTCCTTGTTGTATATGCTACCGCTGAGCATTGCAATGTCTATGACGATTGTAATTGGATTCGAAGTTGGGGCGAAACGAATTCAGGATGCTAAGCAATATGCTCGCATTGGCATTTTATCTGCGGTATCGCTGTCTGTATTTTGTGCGGTATTTTTATTTTTGTTCAATGAAAATATTTCTCGTTTATACTCAAACGATCCGCAAGTTATTGCGCTTACGCAAGTATTTATGGTATATGCGATATTTTTCCAGTTATCAGATGCTATTGCAGCACCTGTTCAAGGCATACTGCGCGGTTACAAGGATGTTAAGTCCGTATTTATTATTGCGTTTTGCTCGTACTGGATTGTAGGGCTTCCTGTAGGATATGTACTTGCTCAGACTACCTCGCTTGAGGCCTATGGATATTGGGTTGGCCTAATTGCAGGCTTAGCTATAGGTGCTGTAGCATTGTTCTTACGAATGGCTCACATTGAACGAAAAGCACAACACGGTGAATTGGCCATATAAGCTGAAACATCTTCTTAAAAAACAAACTGTAGAGTGGCTCTTTCGTGTTAATCCTTTAACATGAAAGAGCTTTTTTATGTTGTACGGTTTCCGAATAGAATAATTGATCTCACTACAGTATGGCAATTGTCCATTACCTAGTGATAATCGTTGGCATATACTCATAGCAACGTTATCATGATGTTCATGGAGCAAAAAGGGAGGATTGCATGAGGATATTATTTGTAGAAGACCATCCGATGTGGAAATACGGACTGCCAAACGGATTTCGTGATTTGGGGCATCAAGTAGCAATTTGTACATCCGATGAGCATCTGCCTCGTATGCTCGCTTCATTCCGTCCTCAGCTAATCATAACGATGGGTTGGACGCCTACTAATGATACGTTAGAGAAACAGCTATTCTTATCTAAACATTTGCAGGCTGCCCATGTTCCTCATGTTTATTGGGCGACAGAGGACCCGGGATTCATGAAGCGTTTCTCTCTGCCTTATATACGAAGGGTGAAGCCTCATTTTGTGTTTACGATACATCGAGCATCCGTTCCTAAATACAAACGAAGAAAAATACCAGCCGCTCATTTAGATTTCGGTCATCATCGAAGTGTCCATCATCCAACAGCTGTTCAACCCAAATATAAAACACAGTTAGCACTAGTTGCCAATGGGTATGCTCCTTATTATTCAAGAAAACCGAACGACTTTAGATTCAAGACACTTAAACATATGATTAATCCTTCTTTGTCCGAAGGCTATACACTGAATATATACGGAAACGATTGGCGTCGATTGAGGGAAATGTTTAGACGGCCAATTCCACGCAAATGGCTCCACCCATATCTAACCTATACAGAAGCAAACAAAGTATATAGTTCAGCTGACATTGTATTATGTCCACAGAACTCTCCAGATCGTCTCACACAACGCACCTATGAGATTTTGGCCTCGGGTGCTTGCATGATAACAGCAGATACACCTGAAGTAAGACGCCGATTCAAGCCAGGTAGGGACTGTATCGTTACGTCATCAGAACAAGAAACGTTTACATGGTTAACGTATTATTTGAATAACCCGAAAAAACGAAAAGAAATGCAGCAGCACGCATTACGGGCAGTAGCAAGACACTCTTACAAACATCGAGCTGCCTATATCATTCAAATATTAAGGAAGCATCGTATTATTCGTTCTATCACCTAGATTACGATATGGTACTGAAGAGGTGAGTCGATTGAGCCGATCTACACGTGTCCACATTCAGTGGGTAAGCACATCCGCTGATGAACTAATGCTGCCTAACGCGCTCCATACTCGGTGGGGGCTAAAAGACGGACAGTCTTACGTTGTGCAGGTAGGTGGGAGAAATGTAAAAGCCGTGATTCGTTCCACTAAACAAGGAAATGCTAGCACGATTCAACTATCCAAAATGCTGCAAAAAAAGCTATTGCTGCCGTCTGTACAAAGTTTGCATCTAACATACCAGAATGGTAAGCTGCGACTCGGACCTATTATAGGCATTGTTTATGCACGAATTACGGATCATGCGGGGCTTATGCAGCGACATTTGAACGCGCATGCAAGTGTTGTGGTGACGTTTCTTCCTAGTGAAGTGAACTGGTCGAAAGAATTGATTCATGGTCGCAGCTTGTCACGAAGTGCGCTAGGCGAGTATCGAGTGAATAAGCAGCCGCTTCCGATACCAGATGTTATCTATAATCGTATCGTCCCGTACAAGGTATATGAGCGACCGCACGTTCGGCAGTTCCTTCATCAAGCACGTGTGCGGCATATTCCGCTATTTAATCCACCGTTTATTTTTCGAAAAGATACAATCCATCAATATTTAATGAAGCATGCTGCCATTCGTTCACATTTGCCGGCTAGTGTTATCGCACCTACACTTACGCAGGTGACACAGCTGCTTGCTAGCCATCAAGCGGTATTTTTTAAGCCAGTTACAGGCTCCCAAGGAAAAGGAATTTATAAAATTAAGAAGGGTATCGATGGAAGTTTCATTAAGGAAGCACGATTTAATAAGAGGTATATGGTATCTACATCTAAAGATCTTTCCAAGCTATATTATGAAATAGTAGGTAAAAATACGCGAGCGTCTTATATTGTGCAGGCAGATGTTCAATTAGCCAAGCTCCACAACGATTTCTTTGATTTTCGTGTACATCTCTTTAAAGACGGCAAACATAAGTGGCAGATTAGCGCAATTGGGGCCAATGTTTTTGGTAGTCAGAATGTTACAACTCATGGCGGATGGATTAAGCCAGTGCAAGAAGTATTGAAACCTGTGTTTGGATTAAAAGCGACAACGGTTGAAAAAGGGATTCTTACTCTTAGCCTTCAGGTAGCGAATCAGGTGACGAAGTGCATCAAGCAGCCTGTTGGGGAAGTTGCGCTGGATATCGGAGTGGACCAAAAGGGAAAGGCATGGTTATTTGAAGTCAACTCTAAGCCGGGGCTGCATATTTATAAACACTGGAAGATCAAAGATCGCCTCAATCATGCTACAGCACTGCTTGCGGAACATTGTCGTACACAGGCAGGATTTTAATTATGAAGCTGATAGTAATTAAATAACCTTGCCCCGATTAATGGAGCAAGGTTATTGATGTAAACATTAGAACGTATGTTATATTGGCGCTCATTTGAGCTGCACGTAGGCTTGCTCTAGGGCCGTCATAAAGTAGTGAAATCTACACTGTATTATTGTGGAATACTTCGAAGTAGCTTGTTTGATTGGAACTAACGGTATTTAATGCAACGTTATTAAGGGATTGAATGATGGAAGCAATGTTGCCAGGAGTGGATGAAGATTCAAGAGCAGTTACGCTATTAACCAAGTTTACATCGATTGCTTGATAGAAGGCGTTGTTTGTATTAAACACATCCCATGTGCCAAGGATAACATGATATCCTGTGCGGTCAGTAGGAACGTTGCATGTATGTGAAACGGATGTAGCTGGTGTAGCACCGCCATCTGCAAACGTACATAAGAGTTCGAGGTCAGAGCGCTTAATTGGCTGGTTAGGATCCCAATTTTTCTTCGTGATATAGTATTTCCAGTCTGTTGTAGCATGTGGAGTGGTAAGATGCCATTTGAATGTGTTCGGTCCACCGCTTAGTGTTGTTTTATCCCAGCGAGTAGAGGTTTGTGCGTTAAGTGCGCTGTACGTTCCTCGGCCAGCGCTTGTAATTTGACCATCTGCAGGTCCAGCTGAAGGAAAACCTTTCGGTCCTTCAATGTCGTGTGGGTTGTACTGGACTTGTCCACAATTTACGTTTATAAGCTGATTACACTTATATGAGCGGCTTTTAGGGGATTCGATGTAACCATGTGCTGAAGCTTGTTGAGCAAACACGACAGAAATCAAAGCCAATAGAAGTGTCATTGCGAATGCTGCAAGGAAAGGAACGCTTTTAAAAGGGTTTAACAATGTACGAGTTTGTATCATAATCTAATTCCTCCTAAAATGGTTTTGGGTGGGTAAAAACGAGGTAGGCAGCGTATATCATCCTGTGTGTTGAAGCTGCGCTATAGAGATTAGATTGTAATCGCTTTCAGGTTGTTACGGCACCTCCTTCATACATTAGTTAACGATGCACCCCCTTTCCTAAGTATTTCTATTATAGATCATAGAATGGAAGAAGGAAACTTCCATTTATATAAATTTTTAGATGATTAGATTGAAGTTTTTAATAGATTAAACAAATGCGGACGATAAGAATAAAAACAACCTTGTCCTTGGAAAAGGAGCAAGGTTGTTTGAGGTACTAATTCATGTAGGTTATAGCTTTTTCCACACGGAAGCAACACCAGGAGTTTCACCTTGTGTCCACCATTGAGCTTCATAGGTAAAGCCATTGTAAGAAACTTTGGCTCCTCCAAGATAAGCTTGGGTTGCACTCCATGCAGGTGCTGTTGTGCCACCACCGTTTGTTAAAGTTTTGAATGTAACGCCTGCGGAAGCAGCGGATTTATTACCGGAATTATCTACAGCTTTGATCGTGTATGTGTAGGAAGTGTTAGCTTGCAAGCCTGTGTCTACAAAAGAAGGTGAAGTAGGCGAGCCTACAAGAGTGCCATTGCGGAATACTTCATAATAGCTAATACCTGCAGATGCATTGGAAGCAGACCAGTTCAATGTGATGCTGTTAAGAGTCTGAACGATAGAAGTAATATTGCCAGGAACAGATGGTAATTGAGGGCTTGTACCGTTGTTAACTAGGTTCACGTCGATGACTTGGTAGAAGGCATTTGCAGTATCATGAACATCCCAAGTTCCGAGGATGAGGTGGTAGCCAGAGCGATCAGTAGGAACGTTACATGTATGGGAAACGGTTTTTGGTGGTTTTGCTCCGCCATCTGTGAATGTACAGAATAATTCGAGATCAGAACGTTTCAGAGGTTGGTTAGGATTCCAGTTAGGTTTTGTGATGTAATATTTCCAGTCCGTAGTAGCGTGATTAGCAGTCAGGAACCAAGTGAATGTGTTAGGTCCACCATTCATCGTAGTTTTATGCCAACGAGTATCTGTTTGCGCATTAAGTGCAGCGTAGGCTGGTTTAGCAGCACTAGCAATTTGGCCATCAGCAGGTCCTGCAGCTGGGAAGCCTTTAAGACCCTCAAGGTCATTGGGATTATATTGTGCATCCCCACAGTTAAGGTTAATAAGTTTATTACATTTTACAACGCGGCTTTGTGGAGATTCAATGTAACCGTGTGCAGAAGCTTTCTCAGCAAATACTACCGAGATAAGAGCAAGTAGAAGAGTCATAGCAAATGCCGCTAGAAAAGGGACATTTTTGAAAGGGTTTAACAACGTGCGTGTTTGTATCATATTATTATTCCTCCTAACAGGGTTTGGGTTAAATGAGTTCAAAAGCTGCTCATGCATTTGTGCCAATACTCCCTATTAAGGGATCATGCAAAAGCATGCTATGAATATAGCTGCAATTAACGAGTACACGACACCTCCTTCAAGTTAGAAGCTCTAGCAAAGTACACCTCCTTTCACAATGTTTATATTATAGATCATGGAAATAGAGTTGTGAACTTCCTTTTGTAAATAATTTTATTTAAGAATAAATCTAAACATATGTAAATAATGAAACTTGTTAGATGGATTTTAGAGAAGGAGGTACAAAACTAGTTTGTATGAGCGCTCCTGAGTATGAAGATATGTACAGTATTTGGCACTATACGAACATAGAGCCTATGGATAGTATTTCGTATATTCATAACATGGCCGATCAGGAAGGGAACAAGATCGATCCTGTTTCCGTAGGAATGCCTCTAGATTTCCCTAAAGACCAACTACATGTCGTGCAATTTCGCTGTTTATCAGATAATAAGACGGAATTAATCATTACCGAATAGGATTGGACAGTAGGTCCAATGATGGAGTATTCGAAAGAAGGGCGTGATCCTCAATAAAACAACCTTGCCCCGATAAAATAGGAGCGAGGTTGTTATTAATTAAACGCTGTATCATCCAAATTCACTTCAAATTTAATCCCATATTTTAGGGCGGTCAATCCCCGTCGTTCTCATATAATCTAGCAGTTGACCTGTGTGGACAGACTCGTGGTAAGCAATACGGAGTAGCATATCCCCGAGGGGTCTAATAAAACCACCTAGATCATATAGGTCGATTTGGACATGTCCTAAATCGTTGATAGGAATGGTTTTTACATACTCCAAAAATTTCTCGTGATAAGGCTGTGAGAACTCGAGCTCATTATTTACAGAAATGAATGGTTTCGATTCGAAAGGATTATGCAAATTTGCTAATGCTGCACCCCCTCTATTCAAAAGTACATGGTGATACAAAAATTCAGCTTGTACTAAATGTCTAATCATTTCCGCACATGTAAAGGCTTTCTCATCTGGTTTCCAATGCAGCATTTCATCGGGGATAGCTTGCCATACTTTTATACTTCTACGTCTAACTTCCTCCAAATTGAAAATGATTAGATCAATTGCATTCATGATTTCACTCCTTTATTACCTATGAATAGCGAGCAGCATTACTTTCATGTAATAGATAGGCATGATCGATAAACATATACATTTATGAAAGTAGAGTAGTATAAAACAACCTTGCCCCAGAAAAGGAGCAAGGTTGTTTGTTGTTAATAGCTTACTAGAGTTTTTTCCAAACTGCAGCTACGCCTGGAGTCTCGCCTTGTGTCCACCAACGCGCTTCATAGATAGCGCCATTGTAAGAAACTTTGGCTCCGCCAAGGTATACTTGAGTTGAACTCCATGCTGGAGCAGTCGTTCCGCCGCCGTTATTCGTTGTGAATGATGCAGGTGCTGAAGCAGCAGATTTATTGCCATTATTGTCTACAGCTTTGATTGTGTATGTGTAGGAAGTGTTAGCTTGCAAGCCAGTGTCTACAAAAGAAGGTGAAGTAGGGGAACCAACAAGTGCCCCGTTACGGAATACTTCATAGTAGCTGATGCCAGAAGATGCAGTGGATGCAGACCAGTTCAATGTGATGCTGTTCAGCGTTTGAACGATAGAAGTGATGTTGCCAGGAACGGATGGCAATTGAGGACCAGTGCCGTTGTTGATCAAGTTAACATCGATAACTTGGTAGAATGCGTTAGCTGTGTCATGAACATCCCAAGTTCCAAGAATAACATGATAGCCGGAGCGGTCAGTAGGAACATTACAGGAATGAGAAACTTTTTGTGGAGGTTTAGCACCGCCATCGTATACAGAACAGAACAATTCAAGGTCAGAGCGTTTCAGCGGTTGGCTAGGATCCCAGTTCTTTTTCGTGATGTAGTATTTCCAATCTGTTGTAACGTGTGCAGCTGTTAAATGCCAAGTAAATGTATTTGCTCCGCCATTCAGCGTAACTTTGTCCCAACGAGTAGCCGATTGGTCATTTAGCGCGCTGTACGCAGATCTTCCTGCGCTTGCAATTTGGCCATCAGCAGGACCTGCTGCAGGGTAACCTTTAAGTCCTTCAAGGTCATGTGGATTATATTGTACAGCGCCGCAGTTAATGTTTGTCGTTAATTTACATTTGTAAGAACGGCTTTGTGGAGATTCGATATAACCATGTGCAGAAGCTTGTTCTGCATACACGACAGAAACAAGAGCGAGTAACAATGTCATTGCAAATGCCGCAAGAAATGGAACATTTTTAAAAGGATTTAATAAAGTACGTGTTTGTATCATATTATTATTCCTCCTAACATGGATTTGGGTATTGGAATGGAATTCAAAGCACTTGTGGCCTATGTGATTAGCTTCTGTAAAAGATGATGCTAAAGCGTGCTATGAATAATCTAATTTATGTGTCCATGCACCTCCTATTAATTAATCGCCAGCTATGTTCATACTCACCTCCTTTCATAAAGTGATCTTATTATAGATCATATAACTAGAGTTGGGAACCTTATTTAAAGAAAATATCATATAGTAATTAATATAATCTTGTGAGGCAGGTTATTTTGAATCATCTGAGCTTTAGTGAAAGGTATGGGTGTAAACGGGCATGGGAAGCGAAAAGAGCGCCTTATAGAAAATTTCGTTGCAGATGATGCTCGCTGTAGGTTGCCTACTTGTTTAAACGCTATCATTTATAGCAGTCAAGTAATAGAATGTCGAGGGTTATGATAGGTTACGTTGATGAATCACCTACTTGTTGGTATTAGTTTACAAAATCATAACCTACATTAAAATAGACCGCGAGTCCTTATCTTGGGGATCGAAAGCATAAAAGAGGGGAGATAAAAGGAGCATATATGACTATTTTTACGGTAATATAAGCTCCTTTTATGATCAGTTATTAAACCCCATTAATTCTTTAACACATTTAGTATTTTCTGTAGATGTTAGAGTCTCAAGTAGAAGGAACGCAACATCGAAGCCTGTAGCAGGATTGGATGAAGTGATAATATGTCCATCTTGAACGATAGGTGAGTTTTGTATATTTGCTCCGAATGCACGCAATTGTTCTTTGCGGATACTTGTTGGATGATTATACGTAGTTGCCCGATTATTTTGCAAAATTCCACTTTTACCTAAGGGTAAGGATGCCACGCAAATAGTAGCAATTGGTTTACGATTAGCATGAAAATGTCTTATGACTTCGAGAAATCTTTCATCATAGGCATCTTTGTAATAGCCAGCCTCTTCAAATCCTCCAGGAATAGCAAGTGCATCAAAGTCTTCAAGATCGATCTCACTTACAACTCTTTCAACGAGAATGGTAAAGTTCCAAGTAGATTTTATTTGCTGTCGCAAGCCAACGGTGATTAATTCTGTGGCCCGATTACCTTCCCACTTGTTCCATCCCAAAACATCCGTGAATACACTTGCCTCTACAGCTTCAAATCCATCCGCTAATAGCAATAATACTTTTTTCATCTGATCGCCTCCTATCCCATTATTTTAGATAATAATTATCATGCAACACATAAGCTGAATATGGTTAACATAGGGCGTTGCTTTACTTACAATGGTTATTGCCTTAAAATTCTTTATAAAGAAAGGCAGGGATAGATTTGGACAAAATTGATGAGCAAATTCTAGAAGAGCTGCAGAAGAATGCTAAAATTTCAATGAAAGAATTGGCGGAGATCGTTCATTTATCATCACCTGCTGTCATTGAGCGAGTAAGAAAGCTTGAAGATAACGATACAATTGAAGGGTATCACGCCAGTGTATCTTTAAAGAAGTTAGATCGTGGCATCATGGCTCTTATTTTGTTTGAGTCTAAAGATTGTAAGGCGCTATCTCATTTTTGTAACCATCATCCTGATGTAATGGAATGCTACCGTGTAGCAGGGGAAATAAGCTATATTGCAAAAGTGGCTACGCACTCCGTGGAAAGTTTGGAGCGTTTTATTGACGAGGCAATGAAATATGGAACACCATCAACGAATATTGTCCTTTCATCCCATGAAAAAAAGGTAAGAAGTCAATATATAGTTGAGGAGCTCTAACTGTATCTATGGTAAGATAGAGGTTATGAAGGTTTCGTTCAGGAAAATTTGAGACAAAAATCATTTTTTCTTGGTTTTTTGTTCATTTTTGCCCCATATGATAAAGAGGGAAGCAATTGCAATGAACGAACAAATGGGGAACAGAAACAAACTTATTGTTGGAAATATAAATACAGATAAAATTGAGGAGCGAAACAACTGAATGGTAGATTCTATATTGAAATTCCTGGAGGAATTCGGGATATGGGGTATGATGATCCATGCTTTTATTGATGCGATTATTTTCCCGATTCCAGCCTTCTTTACACAAGTATCCTTAAGTATAGTTGATCCTTCCAATGCTTTATGGCTGGCTACTGTTGGATTTATTGGATGTTTATTGGGCTCACCAATTGGATATTGGATTGGGAAAGTGGCAGGACGATCGTTTTTAAATAAAATACTGAAAAAAGAATGGATCGATTCTGCAACTGAAATGTTTAATCGTCATGGGGAAGCGGCTATTTTTCTAGGATCATTTACACCTATTCCGTTCAAAATCTTTACTATTCTTTCAGGCAGCACCAATTTCCCGCTATGGAAATTGATGGGGTACGCGGCGATCGGACGAGCAGCTAAATTTTATATTGTAGGGATTTTGTTTTATATTTACGGCTCATTAGCTGAAAATGTAATTAATGAATATTTTACAATCATCAGTGCTGTACTATTTGTAGTTATTGCAATCGTGTGGTTTATATTCCGCAAGTTTCGCGCTAAAAAGAAAGCTCAAATGAATGCTAATAGTGAGACGAAGTAAGATGATATGAAAAATGAAAAATAACATTAAAACTTGTCTTCCTTTCGTGGGAGGCGAGTTTTTTTATTTTGACCTAGTCTAGAAATGAGGCTTCATTTTACATGGAAATCTTATATGAGAAAACCTTTGGAGGTGGGAATCCAAGAAGCAGTCCAATTATCGTCATTTTAAACATGTATTACGCCTCATAAAACAAATAATTTGCGCCCACAAACTAAAACTGCGTATAATAATGATTATATGCAGTTATTTTCATGCGTTTTTACGTTGATATAGTAGGGAAATAGAGCTCAACTCGAATAGGAATAATGAGAGTTATAGCAGAGAGGAGAACACTATGGAGAGCTGGACGAGAGCAGAGCTGACCGAGCATTACGCTGAGGAGATCGAAGCTTTTCGTTTGTGGATGTCAAATGCGGGATACACCGTCTATACGGAACGCAATTATATGGGAGATTTGTATAGTTTCTTGCGCAGCCTTCAAGGCAAACGTGTGCAGGATGCGAAGAAGCTGCAGATCGTCTCGTATTTATCACAGGTAAAAGCAGCAGGAGTTAGTGATGCAACACGTAACCGTAAACACTGTGCACTTGTCAGTTTCTATCGGGCACTTAATGAATTTGACTTGGCAGAGACGAATCCTGCCCTGCAGGTGAAGAAATCGAAGACAGAAATGAATCGAGCTCCTGTCTACTTGGAACCGCAAGAGCTGCGAAGTGTCGTACAGCTTACAGATGGAAAGTACCGTGAGCGAAATATGGCGGTGTTAATGTTGATGGCTTATGGGGGATTGCGGGTGAGTGAAGTTCATCGCTTGAACATATCTGATTATCGACCCGATCGAGGTTACATCGAAGTGTTCGGTAAGGGGAGAAAATGGAGAACGATACCTCTACCTGAGCCGGTTATTCAGCAATTAAATAAAGCGCTGCAAGAGCGCAAGCAACCACGACGTGTTGGCGAAGATGCTATATTTGTATCTCAACAGGGAAGGCGCCTATCGATTCGGAATATTCAGCTGATCGCAGAGCAGACTTTTGCACGTTTTCAACAAGATATGGGGCAAGCAACTACGATGCGCAAACGCTCTTATTCCTGTCATAAGCTGCGGCATTCTTTTGCTACGATGCTTGTACGCAGCGGGACAGATATTCGAACTGTCCAAGAAATGCTCGGTCATTCGTCTATTCAGACGACGACGGTATATACGCATGTTAGTGATAAGCAGAAAGAGGAAGCGGCACAGAAGTTGTCGATGTGGATGTAGATACAGACGTAGTTAAACTATTTATTAAGTAGTAGCATAAGCCAAGCAACAACTGTTAGGCGTTTCCTTGTGCACGACCAATAAGTTACACAGAAAAAAGTCCCCTTATTGAAGTGAATGGGTGAATGTGGGTGCTGATGGTTTAGCACTACATTCCCTTCATCATTCAGGTAAGGGGACATATTTTTTATTTATAGGTATTCTAATTTATCAGCTTACTGCACTTCCGATTAAACAGTCGTTAAGATGATTGGTTCGTCTTTCGTGATGATAATCGTATGTTCAAATTGAGCAACAAAGCTCTGGTCAGGAACTTTGAGTGTCCAGCCATCTGATTGCTGCAGTACAAAGTCCGCTTCCGTTGATAGGAAGGGCTCAATAGTGAGTACCAAACCTTCTTTCAACGTGCGTTTATCACCCTTTTCATAGTAGGGAAGAATTTGCTGCGGATACTCATGCAGCGCTTTGCCGATGCCGTGGCTGCACAAATTGTTTATTACGGCATAACCGCGATTCTTCGCTTCTTGCTGAATGGTTTTGCCGATTTCGTTCAGGCGTACGCCATGTTTGAGTTGGGAGATGACTTTCATCATCGTCTCATAGGTATCATCGCATAACTGCGTAAGCTTGGAATCATAAGGCTCGACCTGAAAAGACTGACCGGCATCCGCGAAATATCCATCGAACTGCGCAGAAACGTCAATGTTGACGAGATCTCCCGGCTTAATCACATAATCACCTGGTATACCATGTGCTACCTCTTGATTAACGCTAATGCATGTATAGCCTGGGAAGTCATAGGTTACTTTTGGTGCTGACAATGCTCCGTGCTCACTAAGTACACGTGCACCGATTTCATCCAATTCACGTGTTGTGACACCAGCACGTGTATGCTTTCTCATTTCTTGAATCGTCAGTGCAACGATTTGTCCTATCTTTTTAAGGCTTGTGATTTCTTGTTCTGTTTTAACAATCATAATAATTCTCCTCTTTCATCTATATAGTCATTCGTAAATAGCGTAAATTATCATAGTTATGATAATCGTTACACAGTGCTCTCCATAACGTAGTATAATGAAAATGTTGTGTCCCGCACAAGTTTAACACACGATAGAAAGGTGATGGAGTATGTACGGCCTGCTTGGATTTTTCATCCTTGCTTTATTTCATCTCGTAGGAGTATGGCTCCAGCATAATGGAAACATTCCTTTACCTGGCAATGTCATAGGATTGCTATTATTTCTAGCTGCATTATATATGCGCTTGGTCCGTTTAGAATGGGTAGAGCAAGCCGCCCAATTTCTATTGAAGCATATGCTGCTGTTTTTCATTCCATATGTAGTAGGTATTATCGCATTTGCACCATTGCTTGGCGAACACTGGTTTAGCATTTTAGTTGGCATCGGTGGCAGTACGACAGCAGTCCTACTTACTACTGCATGGTCTGCGCGTCGTTGGAAATCACAACCATTAATGGATTCTACACAGGTTCAACAGTCTGTTTCCTCTCCAACTAACAAGAGGGAGGAAACAATGCTATGACATTTAGCGAATTACTTCTTATTATAACAGGTATTGCGGCAACAATCGGCGCCTATTTATTGGCACGCTACGTGCAAGGACGTTATCCTATCATTCATCCTATCCTAATCAGTGCAGGACTGTTGATTGCTATCATTATTGCGGCCGACATTCCGTTGGAGGCATACGCTGTTGGTGGGGAATGGCTTTCGATGCTGCTTGGACCCGCGACGGTGGCGTTAGGTGTACCTATATACAAGCATCGGGAACAAATTGCACAACAACTCAAACCGATCATAATTTCGATCGTATGCGGATCGGTTATCGGCATCGTAAGCGTAGCGTTTATGCTGTGGGTTCTTACAGATGCACAAGAAATCATACTCAGTATGCTGCCAAAGTCCGTGAGTTCACCAATATCAATTGAGATTACAAAGGTGCTGCAAGGTGTTCCGGAACTTGCTGCTGTATTCAGTGTATGCACAGGGTTATTCGGCAGTGTATTCGGCATTACGATTCTACACAAGTTCGGCTTCCGAGATGACATGTCGATCGGACTTGCCATGGGTACGGCTGCTCACGGCATCGGGACGGCAAGATGCCTTGCCAATTCGGAAGAGCAGGGCTCGTTCAGTGGGCTTGCCATGGGCTTAGCTGGTGTCATTACGTCTATTTTATTCGTTCCCATCTATATGTGGTTGATACCTTAACCAAGAATGTGCTTCTTTTTTGTAGGAGGAAGCACATTTTATTAATTTATATTGTGATTTAATTCACATAATAATTCACCCTTTCATGGTATAGTTAAATCAATCCAGAAGAGGAGTGATAACGATGAGAACATTCACAACATTTGACTATAAAGAGCAGAACGTAACACGTAACTTCCTTCAATTATGCTACATGTGTGATGACACACATCTTTGCGCTACCGAAGAAGCTTGTCGTACTTGCTGGACAGAGCAAGGAGTTCTCAATGAAAAAGGGGAGCAACAAGAAACGCAAAAACTTATGAATGCTTATTACGCTTAGTTAGCGGAGTAAATGGCATAACAATGTATGTGAAAAAAATAACTTGATATCTATAAAGGGTTTGGATAAATAGTGAGTGAATGAAGAGTAGATGCCTGCTGCCTCTTGAAGTCTTAAATGACTATGGAGGCAGCTTTTTCTATGTATAGGAAGTACATAGCATCATAAAATAAAGTTAACATAATAATAAATATGTTAATATAAATAGATGAATCTACCCTCTTGATCAAATCAAAGCGCAGCTCCATTTTATACAAGCTAGTTGATCCACATTGTGGTAAAATGTGAATGGTTCATACGTACTAGGCAGCTAGATTCATACGGAGGGGTAAATATGAGTAAAAAGAAATGGGTTTCAGGATTCGTCGCAGTGCTTATGCTAATCACCATTTTGTTTGACGGTAATGCAGCTGTGGCAAATAAGTCAAATGCAAATCCGGCATCTATTGTAGTACATGAGGAAAGCACGGTGGAGTGGAACAAACGGTTTACATTTATCGGGGGAGACACTTCTTATTTTACAAAGGACAAGATGCTCTACGTCGATTACGAGGTAGTTAATGAAGCATTCAATCTTAATTTGGTTTACGATGCTTCTACGAAAACTCTTTCTCACGATAAAGGATCTACACAAGCAGTGCTTCAATTAGGATCAAATAAGATACTGCTTAACAATGTAAGTGTAAATGTTTCTCATCCAGTGAGCAGTTCAAAAAATAGCATCTACGTTCCTATGGTAGCGATTGAAAAGATTGTCAATGGTAAAGCGAAATATGTACAGCATACAACTCCACTTATGCCAGATAAGCTAGCGATTGACAATTCTATGAAGCAAGTGATGAAGCAGCGAGATAGTAACTTGGACAAGGCTTTAGCGGCTTTGGATAAGGCGAACCAGAGTTATGAAAATGCTGTGAATGAAAACCGCTATGATATCGAAGGTGAGCTTAGACACGGCTTCAGCAATACCATGTTATGGGGGACTGCAAGATCATTAAGCAGTCATCAGCTTGGTGACCTATCAAATTCCAACAATATCGTCATTCTTAATCCAGACAAGAGTAACATGACGGGTGACTGGTATTCCGGTTATCATTACTATGTTAAAAAGGGAACCGCATATAACCGATATAATCAGAAGGTTCCCGTATTTTATTATGGTGCCCCTTCAAAAGCCATTCAAAAAAATATTGCAGCAAAGAAAAAAGTCGTAGATAAAGCTAAAGCGAATGTAAAAACGTACGTAACACAATATAATGACACGAGTACAAAATGGGTGGACTCCATTTATAAGCATTACAATGCAAAAGGCGGAGCAAAGAATCCACAAGTACTTGCACAAATGGTCATTCATTTCAATCAACTCTACGAAACGACGGAAATTGAACTGTTCAAAAATAATAAGGACCGGTTACAAAAGCAATTGCTTAAGTCGAGCCAAGTGAACTACTGGTTGGCAGATCATATTTTGCAAGAGCATGATTTCGAGAAACGGTTCACTAGCTTGTTAGCTAAAAATAAGGGGGCAGCATTAAGCGTTATCTATTCCGCACAAGATTTCAAAATGGCTGCCTTCAAATTATATGCGGCTAAGCATTATCAGGAAGCGATGTCAGCAGCTCAAATTGCTAGAGCAAATGGAATTAATACAAATGATCTTATAGAGAAGATCAGCTATCATTGGGAAGATCCTAATCAACCACTACTTCCTGAGCAGAACAAAGAAGAGTACGAAGCATTTTTGAAAGAACAAGAACAGGAGAGAATCAATCAGGAAAATGAAGAAAAGCGCATAAAGCAGGAGAAAGAACAAGAACGTACTTCGTTTGAAAAATGGGGACAAGAGTATATTGCGCTGCTAAAACGATTCAATCAAGATTTCACTACGAAATATGGAAATATGGAGTATGTGAATGGGCTGAGCTACCAACAAAAAACGGATCTTGCACAAGAAATTGTTAAAGTTTATAAGCAGCCAATGTCGTCGATGGAGACACGACTTGCGGCCTTCAAGTATGAATCGACAGATGCGATGAAAGATAATTTAAGTAATTTGAAAAGCGCGATTGAGCAGCTAGAAATACTCGGTGATGAAGAGAAAACGCGCATTGCTGCGGCTCATCTAGATCTGGCGCTGTTTACTGCGGGACTTATTGAGTAATTGGTAAGTAGATATGAGCAATCTTCTGATGGTATTTTACTTATTTTTGTAGAGCAGTGGGGCAGACCTATCTGATATAACAGATAGGTCTTTTTTGTATGTTAGGAAAGTTACAATATCCTCTGCAACGTGATAAATCGGTCAATTATAATTATTAACTGGAAAAAAGTTGATGCTTGTCAATTCCGTGCCAACGGCGCAACGACAGATTTGACGTATGACCAAGGTAATCAGTTGAAGTCGTATATCAATACGGGCACAACTGGTCAAGTAATGGATAAAGCGACTTATCATTATGACAAAAATGGAAACGTGGAGAGTATTGAAACCTCATGAGCTAGAAAGTGTCGATGGTATTGCCTACACGTATGACAAGAGTGGAAACTTGACAGCGGATGGTAAACGTCAGTATCGTTACAATGAACATGATCAATTGATTCTTGTTAAAGACGAGAATGGAAAAGTTCTATTCCAAGCAGATTACGATGAAACAGGCAAGAGGACTCTAGTTATCACTCCATCTGTAACGACAAACTACTTCTATGATGGAGATAACGTTATCTATGAGACGAACGAAAAGAACGAAATTACCGTTCAATATACATGGGATGATTCAGGAAATCCGGTTACGATGACCAAAGACTAAGAAACGTATATGATTATCTTTATTGTCACACGGATGTAGCGGTACTGAAGGACAGCAAAGGAAAACACCTCATTCTTCAGGAAAAAAGAGAGACTGGAACATTGACCATACACCTGTTTGGACAAATAGATTATTCCAAAACTCTACTCGAAAACAAGTGTTAAATAATCAAAATGGGACAAGGTTAGAGTGTCCGAGTTGTAATAGGAGTAAAGGTAACAGGAGGTAAACTTCTAAAATGAGTACGTATATTGACTTTCTCGAAAAAGAGTTAGGTACTATTGAAAAAGGCTGGAGTACCGATGCCAAAGGTGAGAAGCTACCATTTGATGTTGTGAAATATTGTAGAGGTCCATTTCAAGGAACAGTCACATATTCAACGTTAGGGATAAGTCATCATAAACTTGAATGTTCAAGTTCAAATAAATTAATAAGACACGAGTTATTTATGATTACTGATGAAGATTTTGGAGAGAATGAGGTCGTTCAGGTGTTGCAGCAATTAGGTTTAGAAGCGTTGCAAGCACATTCTCCTTATTTGCGTGGTCAAGTCATTGGTCCAAGAGGTATTGTGTTTAAAGGAAGCTCGTTAGAAGCGCTCTACGTATCAAGCCCAGCATATTATCCAGAGGAGTTTCATGTGTATGAATCGGGTGAAGAATTACCCATTGTTCAGGTATGGATGATACCAATCACAGCGAATGAAGCTGACTATGTTCTTCGATACGGATGGTCACAATTTGAAGATATACTAGTGGAAGAAGATCCAGATCTTATTGATTTCAGTAGAGTTAGTATCGTGTAATAGATATTTTTCTCAGGTTGGAGGGTTTAATATCTTCAACCTGTTTTATTTCGTGAGGACTGCTATCACAAAAGAAGACAACTTATTGACAGGTACTGTTGAGGAGAATAGTGATCCAATTAGATGCTGTGTCGTTGGACGTTGTTTAAGCCTCAACCATTCATGTGGAAATTGTTCTTTGCGCTTCGTATATTTCTTAATCTGCTTATGAAAAATATCTCATCCACAAGAAACCATCGTTTTGTCAAAGAGAGAAGTACAGTTGATAGGGACGGATGATGAAGAAGGATTAAGTGAGAGCAAGGAATCATTCGGGGAGATGAATATTGTCTGGAAATAATGCATTCTAAAAATCTCAATATGATTTAATTAACAAGAGTCATCAAGGCAATACAGTGTGTGTAAATCGCTGATACTATATTCTAATTTTTATTTATGCAGTTCCAGAGACCTGTCAGACTACAGATGGGTCTCTTTCTTTTATTTAGGCAAGGCAGAAAATAGCGAATAGGTATTTGATGTCGAGTGGAGAAAGTTAACATTTTCTGATATAGGTAAGGCATAAGATAGGTAAGGGCAATAAAGGTAAATATAAAATGATGTTAACATAATATTTTATATGTAAATATATTCGTGATTTATTATCTTTATGTTGTTATCATATTGAATTTTTTCAAGAGAGGGGTAGTCCTTATGAATGCCAGTCGCACGGCAAAGCTGGAAGTATGGTATGACAGTTGGTGTCCTTTGTGCCAACAAATTCATAAGCGACTGTTAAAGCTGGATTGGTTCAAGTCCCTTCAATTTGTATCGATACGCGAGCCGGAGCTAATAACGAAGTTGGGGCAGTATGGTGTAACTATCGAGGAGGTTGAAAAGGAACTGCATGTTAGGTGGATTGCATCCAATTCTATTCAATCAGGGATTCATGCGGTTACCTCCATTTCTAAGCTGGTGGTTCCGTTATGGCCATTGTATCCGTTGCTTGCGCTGCTGGCCAAAACGGCAGCTGGGAAGAAGCTCTATAATTGGATTGCAGGGGGCAGGATGATCATCCCGGTTGGGCACTGTACAGATGGTTTTTGTCCGTTGAACAAGAAATAGTCAATGTAGTGCGTGGATATGTATTGCTCTTCGTTATTACCTTGTCTTTGTATGCTAGCTCGTTAGGTTTACGTATGAATATTTGCAGGATTTTGTAGAAATATGTCATGATTACCTTCCCAATAATGGAAGATGTATGTTACATTTGACTCTATACTCACGATTCCAAAACAGGAAGGGGCAAACGATGGAGGCAATTGAACGATATTTGGAACGGTTATCTCAACGGTTGGGTTCATCAGATGAGTCCTCTTCACTCGTACTTAGAACGAAAAAGCAGCTGTATATGTTATCCCGTGACTACACGATTCGCGGATATAGTGTCGAAGAAAGTGCTGCAAAAGCAATTGAAATGATACAATGTGATCCTATTCTAAGAGAGCGAACAAGCAGCAAACAACAGACTCCGTTATGGGCACTGATTGTAACGTTTATTGGATTTAACATCGTACTGTTTCTTGTGTTTCACGGTCATTTTGGACTAACTTCTTATTTGTTACCGTTCATTAGTGCTGTGACAATACCATGGGTAGTGCTGCTATTAATGTTAATTGGTTGGTCTTGCTTATTAACCGTTGTCGCATTTAGATATCGCAAGCATCAGGCCTACGCAGCGCTCTTTAGCAGTGCAATTATAGCATACATTAGTTTTCTTTGTTCTTTATATATCATTGTTGTTATTAATATCATCATGTGCGTGTATTTGTTACGAAAATATCGTACATGGCAGCCTGCAGCTATCGCAATTATTATGCAAGCAACACATGATCTTACGGTTCGTTTATTTCTATGGGTGAATCTAGAAACCAATGAATTTATTCCTGTGCCGGACCTCTCCTTACCATACATTCTCCAATATTCTTTCCTTGTCTGGATCGTCCCAATACTGCTTTTACTCTTGCTTCATGCTGTATATATAAAATACATCCCAGCTCGTAGCGAATGATACTATGCATACTCCTTCTGCGATAGCGCGAGTAATGCAGTCAACAGTGCTGGAAAGATATAAAGAAGTAGAAGGTGATTTATCATAATAAAATTGTATGCTCACTAGATCTGACCACATTATAATAATGAACGATCCAAAAGACCGGCTCGATTGAACCGGTCTTTTCGTGTGAATCTCATATTATTTAGAAGTAACTAAAGGATGCTCCGCGTCTAGCAAAGCAGCAGCTCGTGCATTGCTGCGAACTTGTGCTTCATCTTTGCAGCCTGGAATAACGGAAGCGACCGCAGGGTGACGAAGACACCACGCTAATGCCCATTGAGCCATCGGAACATCCGCTGGAACTTCATTTTGCTGAATGAGCGTAACTTGCTTTAACGTTTCGTCTAGTTCAATGCCTTCATTGCGTTTTCTTACATCGTTGTCGGCAAAGGTTACACCTGGTTTGTACTTGCCACTTAAGAAACCACTCGCCAATGGTACGCGAGCAAGCACACCAAGATCATCTGCTTCACATGTAGGGAATACCTCTTGTTCAGGTTGACGCTCAAGGCGATTGTACACAATTTGAATCGTGCTGGCACCTACAGAAAGGGCACGAGTTGTTTGATGCATACTGTTGCTCTTATTTAAAGAAATACCGAGGTGTCTAATCTTTCCTGCCTCTACTTGCTTATCCAGCAGTGTCCATAGATCATCCTGATCGAAAGCTTCATCGCTTCCAGAGTGGAATTGATACAGATCAATATATTCTGTCTTTAATGCAAGCAATGATTTGTCCAATTGTGTGAGCACATGCTCCGCATCGAACCGATCTGTACGATTCAAATGGGAGTGGAATTGATGACCGAATTTCGTTGCAACGACCCAGTCTTCACGTTTATCACGAGCCAGAAAATTTCCAATGAGGGACTCGGATAAATGGTCTCCGTAACATTCCGCCGTATCAACAAAATTAATGCCTTCTTCTTTTGCTGTATGTAATACTCGATCGGCCTCTTCTTGGGTATATTGATGACCCCATTCACCACCAAATTGCCACGTGCCGATACCAATAGCAGATACGTTAAGTTCTGTTCTACCTAGTCTGCGGTATTGCATAGTTACACATCCTTTCTGTTTCTTGACGCTTCAACTTGATGTCAGTCTTGCCTATATTCATGTTACCACATGATGGGCAGTAGTTATACTTTCATTAACCTTTGCTGGAGATACGAATCAAGAGGGAAGTACCAGCAACTCGTTCATTAAAAGCGATATCCCATAAATATTTTAGAATAAATTGACAATTCCATTCTGATAGATCAAAATAAGAGAGTAATATTTTTACATAGAAAAGAAGGTATATAACATAGGAATAGAGGTGATCCATTGCTTCAAAATGATTATGTTGAAAGTGTTCATTCCTGTAATAATGTTCAATTGTATAGTAAATATTTTTATAAAGGTTCACCGAGTGTTGTATTTATCGCAGGGATGGGCGATAGCTGTGAGACATGGAAAGACATTCAAGATCGTACATCTCTAGAAACATCGACATTTTCCTATGATAGAGCGGGATTAGGTAGGAGTCAGGCTGCCGCGGGACTGCGGACGTGTCGAGATCTAGTTGATGAGCTATCTCAATTGTTGTTATCGGTAAATGTAAAGCCACCATACATATTAGTAGGTCATTCTTTTGGGGGATTAGTTGCGAGACTGTACGCGAGTCTTCATCCACAGCTAATTGCTGGCATCGTTCTCGTAGATGCGGCACCTGCGTACAAAGAGCTTGCTTATGAGCAAGTACTCCCTAAAAAGCTGATTCAAGGGAATCGAGAATATTACGAAAATCCACTGTTGAACAGCGAAAAAATGGATAAGGTACAAAGCTATAAGCAAGTCACTGAGCATAGCTGCTTAGGTGATATTCCACTCTCCATTATTACAAGGGGGCTGCCGGATATAGGGGAGGGTGAATGGCCGAGTCAAGCAATACTAGAGATTGAACAGAAGCTGCAGCAAGATGTACAGCGTCTATCGACATCAAAAGTAAGTACATTTCGTATTGCAGCTAACAGCGGGCACTATATTCATCATGACGAACCTGAAATTGTAATCGAGGAAATATTAATTTTGTTAAAGGGGATAAACAAATGAACGATATCAGAGCGAAATTAAAGCTGGATCTACAACGAATTGAGAAGGAGCAATATGAGGTTCGAGAAGGAGAAAGGATTCAAGATTTCATTCCACGGATGCTGAAGTACATTGGGGATCCTGATTCTGAGTTACGGGATAATTTGATCTATCCGACATTCTATATGTGGATTCAGGAAGGAAATAAGCTTTCGGAAGAGGAATTACGCAGTCTGTTAGCAGTGCTGCTTGATGATGAGCATTTGTTCAATGGGATTGGAAGCCAGAACGATCAAACCGTTTTTACAAGGACATTCACGGCTCTAGCTATCGTGTTGATCGTACGTCGCCACAGACAACAGCCATTTCTAGATATCGCGGAATTTCAGCATCTCAAAAAAGAGCTGCTTCGCTATTACGCAGAAGAGAAGGACCTTCGCGGGTATTTAGAAGAAGGAGGTTGGGCTCACAGTGCTGCTCATGGTGCAGATATGTTTGTTGAGCTCGTGCAGTGTTCGGAAAGCGATGCAACGGTACAACGAGAAGTGCTTTCCGCTATTCAAGAGGTATTGTATAACGGTATTCATATCTTTAACGAAGAAGAGGATGAACGCATTACTAATATCATAGATGTTATGATTGAAACAGAACGATTGCCCCTAGCGGAGATCGTTGAGTGGATAAGCAATTTGGCGCAATGTGCCGACAGACCGAGAAGCCGTGAACAAGTAATTGCGCGAGTTAATAGCAAAAATGTGTTGCGTTCTCTCTATTTTAGAAGAGTTCAAGAAGGGCGGAGTGAAGCTCTACTTACTGCCATTACAGCAGCGGAGAATAAGGTAAATAGATTCGCGACAAGTAAAATGTAATCGATCGAATGGATTCGTGTGAAATTATAGCGTAACAACGTCCCTCAAAACGCGGGGCGTTTTTTTATGTTATATATTAACATAATAATTATTATGTAACCTTGATAGTGTTAGTCTTTTGTTTACACATAATGTACACAAGCGTGTTGTACGATCAAAAACGTTGCTACAAGTAAACCAGATCGTACTCCCAATCCACTGATGTACCTACGATTAGAACATAAATAATGGACATAGCAAATCAGTTACATCACACAAATGTAAAGAACTTGAAAAAACACTGTTGCATTTTTCCAATAAATTCATATACTCAGTATATAGTTCTAATCGTCCAGATGGGTGGGTTGTAAAAGTGAGTAACAAAAAACGTTTATCAACAAATCAAGCATGGCTCTATGTATTATTAGGAGGGGCATTAGAGATCGTGTGGGCTTCAGGCTTCAAATATGAAGCGGTCCCCATGTTCGCGGTAATTATCTCATTAATCATTAGTTTTGACCTTATTATTAAGGCAACCTCCGTGCTTCCTGTCGGTACGGTATACGCGGTGTTCGCTGGTATTGGTACAGTAGGCACCGTAGTCGTGGAGGCCGTTGTTTCTAACGGGATTAGCTTAGCTAGAGTAGGCATTATTTTATTCCTTCTGTTGTGTATTATCGGGCTCAAAGTAACGAGTAAAGGAAGTGAAGGGTAATGCCGTGGATGTATTTAATTATAGCTGGCTGCTTCGAAGTCATTGGAATTATCGGCATAAAGAGGGCCTCTGAGAAAGACAACTTTATGAATAATGTCATCCTTATTGGCGGATTTATGATAAGTTTTGCGTTTTTGTTAGAAGCACTGAAGACGATTCCGCTATCTACTGCCTATGCCGTATGGACGGGTATTGGCACAGTAGGTGGTGCAATTGTTGGTATGCTTTTGTTCAAAGAGCCGAGAAATGTACTGCGAATGTTATTTATATTTGGAATTATCGGAGCTATTGTGGCGCTTAAGCTGTTGGGGTGATCCATATGTGCTGTCTAACAACAGCCCATTGAATACTACTAAATTTATGAAGCTGTGGCACAGTCAGGAGTTGAGAATGATGATTGTTACTCGACAAGTAACGAAAACATTTATAAATGGCAAAGAGCCATTTCATGCGCTGCATCAACTTAATATAAAAATTCAAAAAGGTGAATTCGTTGCAATTATGGGACCAAGTGGGGCTGGGAAAAGTACCTTGTTGCAGCTTATCGGCGGGCTTGATCTCCCTACGGAAGGTGAGGTTCTTATTGACGATATTGCCATGCATCAATTGTCGGAGAAGGAACGAACGTTGTTCCGCAGGCGCAATGTAGGCTTTGTCTTCCAAGACTATCAGCTTATTTCGACGCTAACTGTTGAAGAAAATGTGGCACTGCCCTTGGAAGCAGACCATGTTTCCCGTCTTGAAATCAAAACACGAGTACTGAAGCTGCTTACTTTAATGGGATTAGAGAATCAAGCTCAGCAATTCCCAAATGTACTGAGTGGTGGGCAGCAGCAGCGTGTCGCGATTGCCCGTGCCCTGGCCGCAAATCCTCGGTTTATATTGGCTGATGAGCCTACAGGGAACTTGGATCGCAAGCGTGGGACTGAAATTTTACAGCTTCTTACCAAACTCCACAAAGAAGAGCGTCACACCATTATTATGGTTACGCATGACATACTAGCTGCTGGCTATGCGGATCGAATCATAATGATTAAGGATGGTAGCGTCCAATCTGATACCACGCGCGAGGAGGGCGATACGGATGCAATCCTGGCGAGTTTCATGGCGGAATATAAAAGATAAAAAAGTCCGATCCATACTGACGATATTAGCTATCGTAATTGGAGTAGCGTCCACGCTCGCGACGATTAGTATGGTACAAACCACGAATAAATGGATCCATTCTTTCACTGTGGATGCGTTTGGGCGATTTGATTGGTTGGTATCGAGTGAAAAGGGAGCATTTGACGAACGTTGGGTGAAGGAGCTGCAAGCTGCTAATGGGGTGGAATCTGCTGTAGCAGAAATGGCATTCGTTCGACCGCTTGATCGAATAGAAGGAGATAACCAAGAGGTTCCCTTTGAAAATATACGACTCATTGGCGTGAGTGACTTGGCGAGTCCTGTTCTTGATCTGAAGGTGGTTGAGGGTCAATTCACATCTAGTGGGCTTGTTATTGATCAAGTTACTTCACAGCTAAGGGGAGTGGATGTAGGGGATCGCATTTATCTGAAGGCAACATCGCCGAATGCTTCTTCATACTTAGAAGTTGCAGCAATCATTGAAAATACATCGCAACTGAATAATTCGAGGCAAGCGAGAGATCGTTTATATCCGGTAGACGTCTTTGTGCCGCTTGCTGTTGCTCAGCAAATAACTAATGTGGATGAACAAGTTCACGCTGTTATGCTGATAAGCGATAAGTCAGTCTCATCGGATCAAGTCAAACGAAGCCTTGAACGAGCGATATCTAGCGATCCTGCGCTGTATGTGCAGCGTTCTGTTGCAGATACACAGCTAGCCGTTCGCGGTTTGGGAGAGCTATACCAGACATTATACGTAATCGGTGGGCTAGGCCTACTAATTGGATCATTCATCATGTATAGCACGGTTTATATTAATGTTACTGAACGCAGAAGAGATTTCTCCATTATGAAAGCGGTTGGCTACACCTCACTTCAAATAAAAGGACATATTTTGCGTGAGGTTGTTCTGCTTGCCTTCATCGGCAGCATAATTGGGATTGGAGTAGGAGCTATACTTGCTATTCAGTTACAGGAAATGCTGCTTAATGTGTTTGGTAATGCACTGCCGTATGAAATGGCTTTGAAAGAGGCCGTTATTTTGTCTATAATTGCAGGCATTTTGCTGCCTGTCATTGCAGTATGGAGTCCTGTAGCAAAAGCAAGTGAAACATCGATATCGTATGCACTTCGCCGAGTGGATAAGCAAAGCGAAGGACCGAAGCGGAAAATTGCATTAATGATCGGTCTCCTTTGTATTATTGGTAGTTTATTTATTGATCATATGATAACGTTCCTGCCTTTGTTCATAGGATTAGCACTCATTTTCCCTTACTTGTTTCGGATCGTTCACTGGACAATAAGACCACTGAATCGATTGATATTTGGAAGAGAAGGCAGCATGTCTTCAAAACAAATGCTGCGCACAAGTCGCCATTTTATGACGTCTTCTACCATTTTGAGCTTCGGAATAACGATGCTTATTTATATTAGTGCACTAGGAAACTCTTTCTATATGAACCTCGAACAATCGTCTAGTACACCTGTTGTGACTGTGAAATATGCGAATGCGATATCAAACGAGCAGGTGCAAGAATTAAGTCAGATACAGGGTGTCCGTCAAATTTCCACGTATGCAAGCTATTTTCTACCTTGGAAGCCTCAGCATACGCAGCATTGGACTCGCCTCTTGGAATTGAACAGCGCTGAACAATCTTTTATCGTGAATCAAGATTTGAGTAGTGAGTTGAACAAATATACAAGGTTATTAGAGAGTCCAAATACCATTGTGCTCGATAGAGAAGTATTTCGGGAGTGGGGAGGTAAGGAGGGCGATATCTTTGAACTAGAAACTCCGAGTGGAGTAAAAAAGCTTGTTGTCATAGGAACAGTCGGTTGGGGAATGGCGAACAATAATGGATTCGTCTCTCAGCGTACGTTGGCGGAGTCAATCGGGCTTCCACATAACAATATGGCTATACTTGAAACGGATAACCCTACTTTGTTAAAGGAAACATTGCTAGCCAAACATGATATGCCAATTAAAAGCATAGGGACGATGAGTGACATTATGTTTTTGTCTAAGCAACAGCTAGAGAAGACATTTGGCATTATTAATCTCATTATTTATTTGAGCATTTTTATTGCGGCAATTGGAATTATGAACACTATGTTTATGAACACAGTTGAGTATGCCCGAGAGCTGGGGATGATGCGAGCTGTAGGCTTTACCCGTTGGCAAGTTGTGAAGCTGCTGCTTAGTAAAGCATTCATCATCGGTGCAATAGCAGCTGTCATCGGTATTTTAGTTGGATTGGGTTCGATGTATTTAACGGTCATTCAAGGATATTATCTTCATCTTCCCATTCAGTTCATCATTCCATGGAAAGATCTGTTCGCTGCTGCTGCGACAAGTATTGGCATATCCCTGTTAGCGTGCTTGCTGCCAGCGTATCGAGCAGTCAATTGGAGCATTGCGTACGCGATGAAATATGAATAGCATACGAGCAAGTGATTCATAATTATAGCGCAAAAGTGGTGGTCAAATGTCTGTAAAGCATGCCATTCTAGGACTTGTTTATAGTAAGCCGAGACATGGATACGAGATTAAAACACAGTTTGATGAGCTCGTCTATCAAAAATGGCAGCTGAATACGGGGCAAGTGTATACAACACTCGATCGGCTCGTTAGAGATGAGTTCGTAGAGACGTTGGGTGAAGATGCAAAGGACCGCAAGCAGTATGAGATTACAGAAGCTGGGCGAGTAGAGCTGAGAAGTTGGCTGATGCAGCCTGTGGAGCGATCGTTGCTGCGAGATGAGTTCTTTTTCAAAATTTTATGTGCCAGAAAAATAGGGTTTGGGGCGGTTCAAGAAATGATCAAGCAGCAGCGGAGCCTCGTCATTAAAGAGATATTGAGCCTAACTCAATTCAAGAACAGCTTAGATGAGCAGAGTGATAAAGATATGATCTGGCTTGTCGAAGGAGGCCTTCTGCACTTGGAAGCTGACCTAAGATGGCTTGACATAATAGATTGAGATAAATAGGAGGAGTGGAGTTATGCAGCGAATTCGATTACTTGACATCTTGAGAGGATTCGCCATCATTGGAACGTTAGGAACGAATATTTGGATATTTGCTTCGGTAGGTGAAATTGATTTTCTTACGGGGCAAGCAGGAGTACCATTCTGGGCTAGTGCAGAAGCGATGGTACAGTCGTTATTTACGCTGTTCGTGAATGGGAAATTTCTAGGGATGTTGACGATTCTGTTCGGTGTCGGGTTAGAAATTAAGCGACGCCAAGCAGAGCGGCAGCTTCGGCCATGGCCAGGCATTTATATTTGGAGCTCTTTCCTGCTATTTTTAGATGGACTCATTCATTTTATTCTCGTCATGGAATATGACGTATTGATGAGTTATGCAGTCACTGCTATCATTGTTGCTTATATTGTTAAGCGGAGTACAAAAGCAATCAAATGGGCGATGATCATTGCTGGAAGTATTCATGTTGCGTTTATGGTCATGTTGACGATGGCTATGTCAAGTGGAGATGCTGGGATGGGGGGGATGGATACAGCTGTATATACGACTGGAAGCTGGTGGGATCAAGTATTGTTCCGCCTTGAACATTTCCTCATTTTCCGTGCTGAAGCGATATTCATCATTCCTATGAACATCCTTCTCTTCTTAACAGGTGTCATGCTCATGCGTTCAGGTGCATTCGCTGCTGATGAAAAGGGTAAAGCCATTCGCCGTAAAATGTTAATCTGGGGTGTGGGTGTAGGTGGACCACTGCATCTGCTAGTTATAGCGAGTCCCGAACTGTTTGCCATGTCCCAGCGCTATTTGTTTGCACCGCTGCTCGCACTTGGCTATATGGCACTTATTGCGAAGCTGATGGAGAAGCGGGAGGATAATTGGCTGGCTGCTCGCGTTGAAAAGGTCGGTAAAATGGCGTTAAGTTGTTACATTATGCAAAATATTCTTGCTTCGATTATTTTCTACGGTTGGGGACTAAACTTACATGGGTTCGCCAAAGCACACTTTGCATGGTTCCCTGTTGCCATGTGGCTGCTTATTGTAGTTATCCTAATTATGTTCTCTCATGTATGGCTGCGCTACTTCAAGCTAGGTCCATTTGAATGGGTGTGGAAGCAGATGACGTCATTTACAGTGAAACAAAAACCAATAGCAACAACGAACAATAAAAATATATAGAATGGGGAAAGGCTGCATCGGATCAAGAATACTATCTTGAACGTTAGCAGTCTTTTTTTTTGTATCTATTTTCAATTAATTGGATTATATTGTCTGGAAATTGTGCGAGCCTTTCACTAATATGGAGCTCACACTGTATGAAGCTTGTTAGATTACGATATGAATATGCTGTTACGAAATGTTGTTAAATGGGGTGAATGGTAATGGGGAAATATAGTAGTAGTCGTCTATTATTGGTTGCTGTAATTGCAAGTTTAACCTGTTTTGTAATGGTTGTATATGTGCCCTCTTTATTCAAAACATTTGAGCAAGTGGAAACAAAAGCTGTCGCCACAACGGTCATTGAGGATGTTACTATTGTTGATGTTAAATCGGGCGAACTGATCCCTAATCAATCTATTGTTATCGAGAACAACCGAATCGCGCGTATCGATTCAAAAGAATTCGTACCTATACCCGAGGGAGCAAAGGTGTATCCAGCAGTTGGGCAATATGTAATCCCAGGATTGTGGGATATGCATGTACATCTAAATGATCAATATGAGACGGCATTTCCGCTGCTGCTAGCCAATGGCGTCACTGGATTAAGAGATATGGGGGCTGGAGCGGATGATATTCAAGGACGGCATAACTTGTTAGCGAAGGGAGTGCTGGCTCCGAGAATTATGCATCCTGGTTCCATACTCGATACCAATCCACCATGGTATCGAGAGCCTAATGTTCGAACGGAGCAAGAAGCAAGGGAAGCCGTTCAAGCGATGAAAGGGCATGGAGCAAGCTTTATAAAGCCATATGCTCATATTCCCGAGTCTATTTTGCTGCATATTATGGATGAGGCCAACAAGCAAGGGATACATGTATCAGGACATTTGCCTATGGGTGTACGTGCTGAAGATGCTTCGAATCTTGGGTTGAAAAGTATTGAACACTTGATCGGTATGTTTCTTGCAACCTCAGATCAGGAAGAAAAGGTTCGTGCAGATGCTAGAAAGACGACTTACTACTATGAATTTATGGAGTCGGATATTGAAGCAGCCAAGCATTACGATGAAGCGAAAGCCGATCGGTTGTTTGCTTTATTAAAGAAAAACGAGACATGGCAAGTGCCGACTTTAGCACTTACGTATTATACGGGGCAGGCCGGTTTAGATTCGAGTATCATTTATGTTCCTGAAAAGGTGCAAAAGGAATGGATCAAGCATACGGATCAGCTAGACCATCCAAGTAGGATAAGCAAGATTTTTATGGATTACCATCCTATTAGTTTGGAGTTGATCGGGAACATGCATCGCGCTGGGGTGCCAATCATGGCAGGGACAGATTCCCAGTTCGATCTACCGAAGCCTTTATATGGATTTGCTATACATAAAGAATTACAGCTCTTCGTTGAAGCAGGCCTCACTCCGCATGAAGCATTGCAGACAGCTACGCTTCATCCTGCTCAATACATGAACAGAGAAGATGAATTGGGCAGCATTGAAGTAGGAAAACTGGCGGACATGGTCCTGTTGCGTAATAATCCGTTAGAGCGTATTGAGCACACACAGCAAATATCGGCGGTTGTTCTCGATGGAAATGTTATGGAATATTCTCAATTAAAACAAATGATGAAGACGTATAAGCCTGTTGAGATTGGCTACGGTAAAGCGACTTCTGTTTTTAGCGTAGCTGTTGCTAACGAAGTGGGTGCAATGGTAACTTGGGATCCATTGAAGCAGACCGTTAAGCTGCAAAAGGGGGAACACTTACTAACATTTCAAATCAATAGCCCCATTTATATATGGAACCAGAAGCAATATTATGCGGAAAGTGCGTTTAGAATCAAATATGGAAGAAGTCTTATGCCGATTGGAGTAGCAAGCGTTATTCAAAAATGGTAAAATGAACAGCTGTCGATGAGCAAGCTCCTCCTTTTGCATTTGGCTGTAAAATTAGGTAGATTAAATAGGAGAAGTCTTATGATCATCCGTATCAAAGGACCGAACATCAGGAATGAGGAGCATGTCATCATGTTTAAAGATCGTAAGACATTGTATTATATCGGGCTGTTTATCATTTTTCTTTTGTTATATAAGGTGATTGATAACGCGGAGCATATGTGGGCATGGTTTCAAACGATACTTTCACTGCTCACGCCATTCTTTATCGCGTTTTTTATTGCCTACTTGCTAAGGCCACTCATTAATTGGCTGGAACGTACTGTATTGGCTAAGCTTCGTTTCCAACGCATGTACAGTATGTTACTTGTATACGCTGTTGTGTTAGGAACAATTGTGCTTGGTTTGACCATTGTTATTCCTACTGTGATTGGCAGCATTACAAGTTTAGTTCAAGCGTTGCCGACGTTTCTTATTGATATGGAGAAATGGATGCGGATTAATGTGTTTGAAACCGATTGGTTTATCCAGTCCGGTATCGGTAAAGAGGTAGAGACATATTTACAAACGAAAACGACTAAGATTGGACAAATCGTGCAGAGCAATCTGAATATGCTCGTGAGTGGGATTGTTTCGTTCTCTTCCATCTTGTTGAACTTGGTCATTGGGCTGATTGTATCCGCCTATTTGCTCGTAGACAAGGAGAAGTTTGCAGCTGGTTCGCAGAAACTTCTGCACGGCTTCATGAGTGATAAGCGCGCGAAAAGTGTTATTGAATATACGAAAAGCGTGGATCGCGTGTTCTCGCAATATTTTGTCGGATTAATACTGGATGCATTAGTCATAGGAACGATTGTATTTATCGGTCTGTTTTTGATGGGAACGCCATTTGCATTGCTGATCGCTCTAATCGTAATGATAACTAACATCATTCCGTATGTTGGTCCTTTCGTTGGCATGTTGGCTTCTGGTTTTATATTGTTGATGGTGGATCCATCCAAGGCACTGTGGGCGACGTTGTTCATCTTTGCTGTTCAACAAATGGACGCTTATTATATAAATCCGAAGATTATGGGCGGAAAAGTAGGCGTCGGCCCATTATGGATCATTTTGGCGGTATTCGTTGGAGGGGGATTATTCGGCATCATGGGCATGTTCGTAGCTGTGCCAGCCATTGCTGTTATTATTACTTCCATTAACTCCTATGTCGATCGTCAAATTGCCTCGAAGTTAGAGCCCTAGTTGCCGTGATTAAAGCAAAGCGTTCATTCAGCCTGAAATAGGCTGGCTGGATGCTTTTTTATTTTATCTTCTCAAGTTAAAGGAGATAGATAGCCTGAATTATGGTGTGAAAGTAAGGGGGATGGTATAATATTTGCGTCCTAGAATATAGGATAATACATCATAAATATACACAAGGAGTGACGAAATGTACCTCACACAATGTCCAGCATGTGATCATAGAGTATCGAGTCAGGCAGAATCTTGCCCGAGCTGCGGTCAACCTTTACGAGCAAAAACAACAAATGGAGGAGGAATTACTTTTTGGGGCGTGGTCGGAGCCGTCATTCTCGCTATTATAATCATGTCATTCGAATAAATGTTGGTATTGGGACAATAGCCATCTTATTATATATCGTTAATAATCAAGTTATGAAGCCAAGCTGGAATGTTTATTTCTTGCATAGTCATTTTAATGATGTGATCGGTGGTATCCTTATCGTTGCATTTACGAATTTGGCAAGTGCTATAGGTGGGCAGGCTCGCCTGAATTTGTACAGTGTTTGGCGAATTCTAAGCTTTACACTTGTGGTAGGCTTGTTCTGGGAATACGTAACGCCATTATACCATCAGGGTGTTACAGATCCATGGGATGTTATCGCCTACATGAGTGGAGGGGTCTTATACTGGGCGCTCGCTCGTATTTGTTTTAAAAGAATAACCAAGCAATCCAGCACAACCAACACGCATGCACATGTCCGATAATAGGGACGTACGCATGCGTGTTTTGTTGTTGTAGAAATGATGTACAGATTTATAAAGAGATGAGCTATCACTTACTCTACTTGATATGATACGCTGAAAGATATAGCTCCAGGTTGACTGCGAAAGGAGAACGAACGATGAATATACTTACGACCATTCGTTTAAAAGAAGAGCAAATAGAGGTGTTGGTATCTCGTTACCCACACATCAACATTCATACCTGCCGCTCGTTGCTGGATGTTGACGATGAGCAGTTGCAAATGACGGGAGTACTTATTAGCTATTCTACTGGCCTATCAGAAGAGATGTTGAGCAAAATGCCAAACTTAACATGGATTCAAGTATTTAGTTCTGGCGTAGATGCGCTACCGTTAACGACGATAGCCAATCGAAATATTACGGTGACTAATGCTCGCGGTGCTCATAAAGTGCCGATGGCCGAGTTTGCATTTGGGCTTATGCTGCAAGAAGCCAAACAGCTTATAACGCTTCACGAGCAGCAGCAGCGCAATGAATGGAACAACAAGATTCGTTTTGAAGAATTGGAAGGAAAGACAGTCTGCTTGTTCGGTACCGGAGCTATCGGACAAGAGATAGCGGCACGATGCAAGGTGTTTGGAATGAAGACAGTGGGTATTAATCGCTCAGGAAAACAAAGGGAGCACTTTGATCGCATTTATCGATTTGATGCGGAAGAACTTCCTTTACATGAAGCGGATTATATGATTCTTATTGCTCCATCTACTCGTGAAACCGACAATTGGTTGAATGCTGCTAAGCTGCGACAGCTCAAACAAGAAGCGGTGCTCTTGAATCTAGGCAGGGGAGACCTTGTCGTAGAACAAGATCTTATACATGCCTTGCAACAAAAGCAGTTCAAGCGTGCGTATTTAGACGTATTCCATGTGGAGCCATTACCCAAAGACTCGCCATTGTGGCAGTTGGATAACTGTACTATTACTCCACATGTGTCTGCGATATCAAGTCGCTACAATGATCGCTGCACAGCTATTTTTATAGACAATGTGAGTCGTTATATGTCAGGAGAGTCACTTATAAATGAAGTTAACTTAGAAGCAGGTTATTAAGGTAATCAAATACAACTTCAATAACATAATACCGCATGTAATAAGAGTGTCACTACGTCATAAATATGACAAAAGACACTCTTATTTTTTATTTTTATGTAACCAATAAAAAGGAATTCCTTGGTAAAGTAGTTAATCGAGAAGGCAAAACATACCAGTCACCGATCAAAAATGCGATGAAGCAATATACAGTTTAAGGAAGATTGAGGAGGAGTGAAAGAAGATGAAACAAGGATGGAGACGTAACATGTTAATGTTGACATTAACATTGACCCTGATCGTACCGCTGCTAGCAGCATGTACGAAAAAAGAGGAAGTAGTGCCACCAGGGCAAGAACGGATTTTGCGTATCGGTTTTCAATCGGACTTTGCAAATGATATTATGATTAGGCAGCAATATATTGATGCGTTTGAAATGGCTAATCCGAATGTACGTATTGAGCTCGTTCCTATTATAAACCATGTGGAGCAAAGATTTGAGCAGTATGATCCTAAGAAAAAAGCACCAGATGTTAAAGTAGCTTGGAATAAACTAGTAGAAGGTGCTAATGCCGTTGATGTTGTCATTACTGATACTAACGGCTTCCGACAGCTTGCTGCAGATGGAAAACTAGCGAAGCTGGATGAACGGATCGTGCAGGACAAATTCGACACATCTGATATCGTACCTGTAGTCTATGATGCTATCAAAGAGCTAGGAGATGGAAATGTATACGGCTTGGCACCTACGTTCAGTTCCAGCGCAATACTCTACAATAAGAAGCTGTTCCAAGATGCGGGTGTAGAATTTCCTAAGGATGGTATGACTTGGGACGAAGTGTTTACATTAGCAGCGCGCGTAAGTAAAGGTGAGGGAGCAGATCGTAAATACGGATTTTCTTTCAATACTTATGGTAGCAATTATCATACTATTAAAAATGCGTACATTAACCCGCTTCAACTACAAGTATTTGATAGTAAAGCAGAGAAAATGCTAGTAAACTCAGATAAGTGGTTACAAGTGTGGGATAACATGTCGAAGCTATTCAAAAATAAAATTGTACCAGGGCAAGAAATATGGAATTCGGATAACGCGCAGATCAATGAAGGCCCGTTCGCGTATGATTTGTTTATGTCTGGAAGATTGGCAATGACAGTTTCAGATTTGAACTATATTAACAGTGAAACGATTCCGGCTATGCAAAACCCAAGTAAAATCAAGAACTTCAAGCCATTCGAATGGGATGTTGTGACGATTCCATTTCATGCTGAGGCACCTCAAGTAACCGGGTTAGTCCATCTAAAAGACATTTTTGCCATTAATGCTAAAGCTACGAATGCAGGAGATGCTTGGGACTTCGTCCGCTATGTGAATGGAGACAATTGGGCGAAAGTTCGCAGTCGCAGCAGCGGCTATGATATGGTAACACGAAAATCTCATCTCAAGCCGGCCACAGGAGAGAATTTCAATATCGGCGCGTTCTTTAGTGGGAAATTTATTATGCCAGCAGAGCAAAAATTAAGTGATTTGTATAAAAATAAACAGGACTTATACCATGTTAATAACTTAGGTGATGAAAAATTCCTTGAAGTGATTGCTGGCAAGAAGTCAACACAAAGCGCGTTGTCAGAGTGGGAAACCAAGGGGAATGAAATGCTGCAAAAAATTAAAAATGGTGTGCCTATTATGGATGAAGGCAAGTATGGTGTAGAGGGGCCAGGGCATTAATCCAATCCAAATTAGGGCTTGGATCTAACCGTTGAAATAGTAGCGAGTGAGAGATGAGGCTGTTTCTGAAGTAGAAGGTGCTACTTCTGAGGCAGTCTTTTTTCTTTTATAGTGATGATAAAGCCCTTGTCATATCGACAAGGGCTCATTATTTTTATAAGATTAATACGAACGCGGACGGGACATTGCGTAAGGCAACGCGGATTCGTCGTAGCTAACAGTTGGAGCTGTTTCTGTCATATTGAAGCGCAATTCGCCGCCATTTTTCACTAGCTCATGGCTTACGTATAGGTTGGATACGACTTCTCCATTCATTTCAACGCCTGCAACATAGTTGGCAGCATCCGAATGGTTGTCTGCATGAATGATAAGCTGTTTGCCGTTCTCTAAGTTCAACGTCATCTTCTTAAACAATGGTGTACCGATGACATATTCAGGAACGCCAGGGCTGAGTGGGTACAAGCCCATTGCTCCAAATACATACCAGCCCGTTAAGCTGCCGTTGTCTTCATCCCCAGGAAGACCGTCTGGACGAGAGCTGAACAATTCATCCATCGTTTTGCGAACCCAGTATTGTGTAAGGGCAGGGTAGCCTAATGCTGTATAAATGTAAGGGATATGGAAGCTCGGTTGATTGCTAATGGCGAATTGACCGAAATCTACAGCGGCCATTTCCGACATTTCATGAATTTCGAAGCCGTACGATCCGACTTTGAATTCAGGAGCTGCTGCAAATAGTTCGTCTATACGCTGTTTGAAGCTCTCACGTCCACCGATAATATCGGATAGGCCGAGCAAATCATGCTGAACCGCCCAAGAACTTTGCCATGCGCCGCCTTCACAATACGCACCGCCCCATTCTGTGGCATCGAAATGCGGTAGCCAACTGCCATCTTGCAAGCGTCCGCGCATAAAGCCAACCGATGGATCGTACAGCTTCTTATAGTTCTCTGCACGCTCCATAAGCTGCGCGTATTCTTCGTCACGACCAAGATATTTCGCGATTTGCCCAATACAGAAGTCACCGTATGCATAGTCCAATGTGCTGCACACACTTTCATGTGTATGAACATCTGCCGGAAGATAGCCGTATTTCACATACTCCGCTGTACCTTTGCGGCCATAGCGATTATCTGCAGCAGCAGTCATAGCATGTTTCAGCAAGCCTTCAAAGGCTTTTTCAACATCAAAGCCAGTGACTCCCTTCGCAACGGAATCTGCAAAGCTTACGTCGATTAATGTGCCCGGCATCATGCTGCGTTCACCCGGGGAAGACCATTTTGGCATCCATCCGCCTTCTTTGTAAGCGTTTACCCAACCCTGCATCATTTCGTTCATAAAGGAAGGGTAGAGCAAGTTGTATAGTGGGAATGATGTGCGATATGTATCCCAGAAGCCGATGTCGGCGAACATTGGACCTGTTTCAATCATGCCATTGTACGGGCTATAATGTATTTGATTACCATGTGCATCATATTCATGCGTAGTATGCGGATACAAGGATGTGCGGTACAAGCAAGTATAGAACGTATCCAACTTATCTTGATTGTCGCTTTCCACTTCAATGACACCTAGCTGCTTTTCCCAAGCTTCCGTTGCCAAAGCGCGTACTTCATCAAAGCTGCGGCTGCCGATTTCACGCTCTAAGTTGATGACAGCTTGCTCCTCGCTAATGAAAGAAGTACTGATGCGAACTTCCACAATGCGATTGTCTGGCAATTGAAGTCCGACATATGCGCCAACACGTTCGCCTGTCAACGTAAGTGCAGCTACTGGCTTATTATCTTGGTCAGACAATCCGCTCTCATCTGCAATAATAGGGCAATCAAACGTCGCCACGAAGTACATGCGATAGTTCTCTGGCGTCCCGCCGGCTTTTGCCGTTGTATAGCCTGTCAACATGCGTTTCTCCACATCGATCGACATGTTGGATTCACCTGGGAATGGGGACACGATAAGACGTGCCTGTTCCGCTTGGCCGAAAGTAACACGCATGCTGGAACAGCGAGTTGTCGGCGTCAATTCCAACGTCGTCTGATAACGAAGAAGGTGAACGTTGAAGTAGTCTGGCTTCACGATCATATCTTGTTTACGGAACGAAGAAGACCGTTCAGGTGCCCATACTTTTAGAGGCCCTGTTTGCGGCATAAATGCCATATGACCGTAATCACCAATCCATGGGCTAGGTTGATGGGTAAGGCGAATGCCTTCCAAACGATTGTGATTGGGGCTAAACCACCAGCCGCCACCAGCTTCTGTTGTTTGCGGTGCCCATGCATTCATACCGAAAGGCATGGAGGTTAGCGGCAATGTGTTGCCGTTAGAATAGGGGTAAATGGAATCGGTTCCTTGCAAAGGATTAACATGTTTAAGTAAACTCATTTTATAGTCGCTCCCTTTTGTTGGATGTTATAATTAAGCAGCAATGATGTTTGTCACTGCATCGTAATTTTGCTAATGCAACGAATGCACTACTATAATTGTAGAGAGAATTTGATGGATTCACCTATCAAATTTTTATTATTTCTATCATTTTTGATGATAAAATGAAATGGAAAGCAATCATTGACATCTTAGATCCGGAAAAGAGTGATATCGTTTGATCCCGCACAATTTACATGGCGACGAAGAAATTCACGGAGATTTCCCTTTTACTCTCAAAATTCATCATTTAACCAAGCCAGTTCCTGCTCATGTCCATCATTTTATTGAGTTCACTTATACGTTCAAGGGCAAAGGAAAAGAAATAATCAATGGAATTGAGAAGGAATTAATACCGGGTACCTTTACACTATTGTTCCCTCATCAAGTACATGAGATCGAAATCGAGCCAGATGAGGAATTATTTCTTTATGTAGGAGCTATTGGATTAAAAGCATTTTTTGGAGAAGGGGATTCATTTCTGACCTTGCACAGTTTGCTTAAGCAAGCGGAAGATGATGAGAACACAACCTATAAATTAAATGAATCAACAGGCAATCAAGTACTGGCTTTACTTCAAGAAATGCATGAAGAAGTGCTGGATACGAAGCCTTGGAACCGAATGATGTTTTTGGCTAAGTTAATGCAGCTGTTTATTATATTCGATCGCTTCCGCCAGACGCAGGCAGGGTTAAGACAGAAGTTGGCGCACGAGCTGACGCATCGCAAAGGAATGTGGGAAGTTATACATTATGTGTATCAGAACTTTAAAGAAGACATCACGCTAGAGATGCTTGCCAAAAAGTTTAATTACAGCGTCTCTTATATTAGTATTTCCTTTAAGCAGATGGTCGGGGAAAATTATTATTCCTTCTTAGAGCGTATTCGTGTTGCTCACGCTTGCAATCTATTAATAGGAACCGATATGAAAATAACTGAGGTTGGTTACGAAGCAGGTTTTAAGTCTTATCCGACGTTTATTCGTGTGTTTCAAACGAGAATGGATATGACGCCAACAGCTTACCGCAAGAGCAAAAATATTCATTTGAACTAAGAATGTGAAGTGTAGAAGGAGGTGGACCTAAGCAGCATGTGCTTGCTAGTCAACAACGGTACAAAGCCGATTATCTATCTGATAATCGGCTTTATTTATGAATGAATGATCATTAATGATATAATCTTTGTCCACATTTTATGATTATTAGATAGCTAAAAAGTAGCCCTTTTTAGCTATTGGAATATACTAATTGTTAGTCGATAATACATATGAAAGGAAAAGACAAGTAATGTGTATGTATTGCACGATAAGTAAGAAACCTTGTCGATTGGTTGTTGAATTGGAGGTGAGACTAATCAAATAGCACGCATTGGTATAAAGAGAGAGGAGGTATACATTATATAGGGTCCATCAGGTAGGTTTTCATATCATATTGAACTAGAGGAGGATTATATGAACATAACTAAATATAGAACGATACCTTTTCTATTTATTTGTTGGTTACTGCTTACTGCGGGTTGTACTTCAATGAATGCTGATGAAGATACCAATAAAAATGCGAAAAAAGTAACTGTCATTCATCATCTGTCGGCTAACACACTAGATCCCCATAATAGCTGGGCGGCTTTGCGTGCAGGAGCAGTCGAAACACTCGTAAAGCTTGATAGTGAATTGAAGCCAAGCCCGTGGCTAGCTGCGGAATGGAAAGCTCAAGATAAGCTTACCTGGCTATTTACGATTCGGGAAAATGTTATTTTCCATGACGGCTCAAACATGGATGCAGCAGCAGTGAAATCTTCGCTAGAGCGTGCCTTGGAGGCCAATCCATCACTTTCAAGAGCGCTTAACATATCTTCCATGGAGGCTCAAGGACAACAGCTTACTATTGTAACAGCTGAGCCTAATCCAGCACTTCCTTCCGAATTAGTCAATCCATACACCTCAATTATTAGTACAGCAGCTGAAAATAAAGTAGGGACTAGCGCTTTCAACTATGCACCTATTGGAACAGGACCTTTCCGAGTTACTTCATTTGCACCTGATCGCGAAATAAAATTAATTCGTTACGAGGGTTATTGGGACGCGCCAGCCATTCTGGATGAAGTCTCCTACCAATTCAATGAAGATGCGAATGTGAGAATGATGGCACTCCAGTCGAAGGAGGTAGACATTGCCTATCAATTACCTGCTGAATCATTGGCAGCGTTAGAAAAAGATAATCAATTCCATGTGAAGTCGATTCCAGGGCTTCGTGTTCATTATTTTATTTATAATGCCAGTCGTCCTCATATGAAGGATATTCAGGTACGAAAAGCGCTAGATTTGCTTATCAATCGTGAAACCATTGCGCAAGATTTAATGCTAGGCCATGCACAACCAGCGAATGGACCGTTCCCGACCATATTGCCTTTTGGGAGTGATGATAAGGTCACTGCATTGAATTCACTCAAAGCATCAGAGCTTTTGACTAGAGCGGGGTATCAGCGGAATTCAAATGGCAAGCTGGAGAAAGACGGTAGCCCGCTGAAACTCCAGCTCATCACGTACAAAACTCGGCCAGAACTTCCGCTTATCGCTCAATTAATCCAATCTGAAGCAGCCAAGCTAGGCATGGAAATCGAGATCAAGCTGGTAGAGAATGTCGATGCACATTTGCGTGAAAGTGACCAATGGGATCTGGTCACCTATAGCAATCTATCTGCCCCACGTGGAGACGGTGGTTATTTCCTTAACGCTGCATATCAGAAGGGAGGAGCCTTGAATCCGGGAAATGTTGAAGTTAGCAAGCTGACACCTACATTGGAACAGCTCAATTCCACAGAAAGTATACCTACTCGCATACAGCTGTCAAAGGAAGCAGTCTCTCTTATTCAAAAGGAAGTTCCACATTCTTATCTTGTATATCCGAATAATGTAATTGGTGTAAATAATCGTGTTCTTAATTGGACACCTGGGGCAGAGGAGTATTATATCATTACGAACAAATTAGATGTGAACTAACATGCTGACGATGATCAAAGAACGACTCATACAACTAGGGATCGTATTGTTTTTGCTCTCTTTAGTAACATTTACATTAATGAAGTTAGCCCCCGGTGACCCTGTGTTCATCATATTAAAAGCAGATGAAGTGGCTGCCACAACAGCAGATGAAGAAGCGCTAAGAAAGGAGCTTGGCCTTCATCAGCCGCTGTTCATTCAATACACAGATTGGCTAGCTAGGCTTGTACAGCTCGATTTTGGAACTTCTCTTATCAATGGCAAGCCTGTTTGGCAAAATATGATAGAACGCTTTCCGGTTACTTTGGAACTTGCAGCAGGTAGTTTGTTCGTTATGCTCGCTATTTCGATTCCACTTGGCATGTTGGCCGCGAAATATGAGGGAAAGTGGCTTGATCATGTAAGCAGCATCCTAGCCTTACTTGGTGCTTCGATACCTGCCTTTTGGCTCGGGCTTATGCTGATCTATGGCTTTTCTTATCGACTTGGTTGGCTACCAACGATGGGCACGGGCTCTGCTGCACATCTTATTCTGCCTAGTATCACGCTTGGTTTTGGCTTGGCTGCCATATATGCGCGCTTGTTAAGAGCTGGGATATTAGAGGTGTTGGCACAGGAATATATACGAACCGCCCGAGCGCGTGGTGTAGGGGAGTGGCGGATCATGTATAAACACGCACTTCGTGCGGCGTTAATTCCTGTGATGACAGTGTTCGGCTCAAGCGCTGGCAGTATCCTGGCAGGCTCGGTCATCATCGAGACATTATTTTCTTGGCCGGGCTTAGGTGATATGGTCATTGATGCGATATTTAATCGAGACTACCCCGTCATACAAGCGTATGTTATGATTTCTGGCTGTTTAATGGTTATGGTCAATTTAATGATCGATTTATGTTATACGTGGATAGATCCACGTGTCCGTTATAGGAAAGGGGAGATGATGTGAGTTCTACACGCAGCATGACGAATGTTGATGTTGCTGAAAAACGTAGAATTGCTTCTTACTGGAAGCCCATGTGGCAAGTTCCTCAATTGACGATTGGAACCGCTATACTTGTTACGTTCATCCTGATCGTACTGGTTGGCCCTTGTTTCGTTGCTAATGATCCACTGCACATCCAAATGTCAGAACGGCTGCAACCAGCTAGCTGGAATTATCCGTTGGGGACTGATCATCTAGGAAGATGCATATTCACTCGTTTGGCGGAGGGAGCAAAGCTGACATTAGGTGTAGCAGGTATCATCATTATAGTAACCATTATCATCGGGGTACCGTTAGGATTGCTGTGTGGTTACGCAGGAGGGCGGCTTGATTCGTTCATCATGAGAGTTGTCGATGGTATTGGAGCATTGCCTGAAATTATAGTAGCCATTGCGGTTTCAGGATTTTTAGGCCCGAGTTTAACCAATTTGCTTATTGCGATCATTGCAGTCAAATGGATTGAGTATGTAAGATTGGTGCGCAGTATTGTATTGATCGAGAGAGAGAAGGAGTATATTGAAGCTGCGCGTGCAGCAGGATTTGGTACATGGCATATGATCAGAAGGCAACTGCTGCCGCACATTATATCTCCAGTTGTTATTCTTGCCTCATTAGATATAGGGAAGATCATTCTTATCATCTCGTCGCTATCTTATTTAGGCTTAGGGGCTCAACCGCCAGCACCTGAATGGGGAGCTATGCTGAATGATGGAAGGCCATACTTTCAAACGATCCCAGAAATGATGATCTATCCAGGGTTATGTATAATGTTGGTTGTGATGTCTTGTAATTTGATTGGGGATGGTCTGCGGCAGCTCCTAAACATAAGGCACAAAAAAATATAAATCATAATAGTGCAACACGCTATTCGTTCATTAGGACTAGGGGGAGTTTATTGACCTGTTCCTAGTACCTAATAGGGCAGAGGACGCAGCGGCTCTGTGTCCTTCTGCCATTTCTCCTTCTATATCCAGCGTAATCATTTACTCCTCAAAATGTAGCAGCACTTCAAACATTTCAAACACTTCTGTTTCCAACCTTTTAGTTTAAACCTGCATCTATGTACAAAATAATGTACGTTTTCGTTTTCTGATAGATTTGCCATTAGAACGGAGGTTCATAGATATGAAAGACAAATATCATTATTTGCTTTCTTTAAAATTGCTTGAGTTTGAAATTAGAGAACTGACTGCTTTTTCTAAGCAGTATGGTGATTGTTTTGAATTGTTAAAGGATCGATTGGATCACTTGTGTCAATTCATGATTAATCATGATAATTTGGAACGGTGGAGCCAATGGGGCAATCATACAGAAATAGTGGAATATGCGGAGAAAGTGAGAGAGGCGTCCATACAGGCGCTGTGTGATATGGAAAAATATCAAGCGCAGCATACATGCGAACGCGCATCGGACATTAGTGATTATTTAGATATATTAGCGGGCGCTGTAAATGAGGAAATGAAAAATCATCACATAGACAGTAATTCCAAGGTGCTATTTGTCGGCTCAGGTGCTTTTCCGACTACTGCCTTAACGATTGCGAGAGAAACAAAAGCACAGGTTGTCTGCTTGGATATTGATCCTGAAGCGATCGAGTGGGCAGAGCAGGTAGCAGCAGCTTCAGGCTTGTCAGGCCACATCAGCTTCACGAGCAAGAAGATTCAAGAGCTTCCGTTCACGATAGAAGCAACGCATATTATTATCGCTTCACTTGTTAAGAACAAGCTGGAGGTACTGGAAGAGCTTCGTCATCATATGAATCCCTTCGCTAAAATTATTGTACGTTATGGCAATGGGCTCAAGTCCATATTTAATTACCCGCTTGAGGAAGATGTGGCTCATGATTGGGTGCATCATAAAATGGATGATAAACAAAACTTGTACGATACTTTAGTATTGGAGAAGCGATAATATGACTAAACAAGCGACCATTCATAATCAGGGTGCAGCAGAGGAACAAGAGATTCGTTCAAGCCCATTTGGCAATACGCTGCTTATCGGAGCTGGTCCAGCAGCTATCCATGTAGCCGTACAATTGTCTCACGGCTGGTCGGATAAGCTTGGTATGCTGAATCGAGAAGGTCCGCATGCTGTACGATTAAATGATGAGCTACATCAATCCAATCATATGATTACTTCGCGGTTGCAGGGCGAACGGCTGCAGCATTTAACGGGAAGTGTTCAACTGCATCATTTTTATACAGGTTACAATGGCATTGAGGTTGAAGGAAACTGGGAAACCATCTTTCTTTGTACACCATGCGATAGTTATCGTGAAGTCATTCGCAGCCTTAAGTTAGATCGAATGTCTACAGTAAGTACGATTATTTTACTCTCTCCAAACTTTGGCTCGAATCTGCTTGTACATAGCGAGCTTCCTACCGATAGAAACATCGATGTCATAAGTTTGTCGACTTATTTTGCCGCAACGAAGTTCGATTCCACTTCCATCACAACCGTGTACACCAAAGCGATGAAGAAAAAAGTGTACGTAGGCTCAAGTCATTCCAACAGTTTATCAATCATCCATTTACAGCGTTTTATATCAAGCTTAGGTGTTGCTTGTGAAGTGGTGAGTAATCCAATAGAAGCAGAAAGTCGCAGCATAACGATGTATGTTCATCCCCCGTTGTTTATCAATGAATTTTCATTAGATCAAATACTTCATCCTTTCCCGTCAAAGAAATTTATGTACAAGCTTTATCCAGAAGGACCGATTACACCGCAGGTGATTCACATTATGGCACAGTTGTGGCGCGAAATATCCAGATTTCTAAGCAGCTGCAGGTCAGAGCCAATTAACTTGCTGCAATTTATGAATGATGATAATTATCCAGTCCATGAAGAGAGCCTGTCCCGCTATGAAATTGAACATTTTGTAGAGCTGGAGACGACCCAGCAGGAGTATTTGCTGTATATTCGTTATGCCTCACTTCTCATCGATCCATTTTCATCGGCGGACGAAGAGGGGAAATATTTTGATTTCTCTGCGGTGCCCTACAAAACAGTCTATCAAGATGAAGCGGGACGCTGGATCATTCCACGAATCCCTTTTGAGGACTATAGGCGATTAAAAGTGATTTATGGTTTGGCGGAGCTGATGAACGTGGAAATGCCGCAGGCAGGGCAATTGATTCAACGGTTCGAGCGGCGCTTGGAGCAGTTTATTGTCGAAAAGGGAATGAGTGCCATCCATCCTGAGATGTGTAACGATACGACAAGCGAAGAAATAGAAACCATTTACACAGAATGGAGGCGATTAACATGAAGAATGGGGTCTATTTAGCCATATTAGCGTCGCTTATATTCAGCATTATGAATGCACTTGTGAAGGCGGTTAGTTTTACGATTCCACCAACAGAAGTGGCATTTTTTCGCAGCATAATCGGAACGATACTTATTTTTGCGTTAATGAAACGCAGCAGCGTTTCCTTTTCCACAACAGGTATTCCAATGCTCATAACACGTGGTGTTCTAGGGGCGTTGTACTTAATTACTTACTTTTATGCAATTTCGAAAATATCATTAACGGATGCTACGATACTCGCTCATATGTCGCCCATTTTTGTGTTTATTTTAGCGTTCTTTTTTCTCAAAGAAAAGTTATCACGACAAATGCTCTATATTATGCCGATCGCGTTCCTTGGAGCCATACTGTTAGTCAATCCATTCGAATTTTCTACTTATTCGATTTATGCACTTGTAGGCTTATTGAGCGCTATTCTTGGCGCAGGTGCAGCTACCTCTATCCGCTACTTAAGTCAACGTCATCACGCTTATGAAATTGTGTTTTATTTCTTAGCGACGGCTACACTTGTATCCCTTCCTCTTATGTGGGATAGCTTTGTAATGCCAAATCCTGAAGAATGGGTCTACCTGATTGCAATAGGCGTCGTATCTTTAATTGGGCAGGTGTTTTTGACGAAGGCTTTTACACACGAAAATGCCATTGTTGTAGAAGTCACCCGATATATTGGCATCGTATTCAACGCATTATGGGGATTCCTGTTCTGGTTCGAAATACCTGATGTGTATACGATTTTAGGAGGATGCTTAATCGTAGCGACCTGCATTATGATGTCTCGGAGCAAACAGAAGCTGGCGATTCAAGGATCAACGGCAAAGGGGGCACAGCGTAGTTCCATCGCTGCTCAAAAATAAATAAAAAGTAAGTATGAAATCCTACTGTTCGTCGTTGTAACAAACGGCCTTAGTCCTGAATTATCATTGGACGAAGGCCGTTTATTTTGCTTGCAATATCTCATTCGAGTTGTGCTGACTTTGGCAAAATGATGAATTATTAGTCTATGACAGGTTCTTTATACGGTATTTAAACGAAACTTTTTCTTATACGCTTCAAAGTCCCATCTCTTAAGAAACTGCTGTGCAGCAATTTTGCCTTCCTCGTACAAATATGCCCGATCTTCTTCACTTATATCGAAGTCCGTAGGTGTAATAGGACCTGTACGAATAAACATCGTGCGGCTTTCCCCATGCATGTCCACATGCCTCTGATCATGAGCTTGCAGCATCGTTTTGAACATCGCGCTAAACAATGAAAATGGTCCCTCTATCGGATGGTGTGGAGCAAATATTTTTTTCTCTGAAAGCCGAAAGCCAAAGGTTGGACAAACAGGTGTGTCTTCCACATCAAAGATCCAGATAGGGAAATTACTGAGCAGCGCCCCATCAACAATGTAATAAGGCTTTATATTAGTAGGGGTATGCCAGCGATACGGTCGAAAGAAAAAGGGAATAGTTGTGCTCATACGCACAGCTGTTGCTACGGGAAAATCAGAAGGTGAGATGCCGTACTTAGGAAGGTCATCAGGAAATACGACAATGTTGCCACTGCTAACATCAGAAGCGATGATTTTTAGCTTGTCTTGGGACAGATCGGCAAAGGTATGGACATTTTTCTGAAGTAACCAAGTTGTCATATACTGCTCCAACACCGTATTGCTGTAAATACCAGAATAGAGGAGCATTGGGATGGCCTGTCCTGCAAGGGGAATGTGGTGCAGCCAATTGCGACCAAGTAAGCTCGTATAATCTAATCCGTACATAAGCTCTTTTAACTCGTTAGAAGTATAGCCGCTTGCTAATAATGCAGCGAAGATTGACCCTGCTGATGTCCCGGCGATATGCCGCCACGTGTAGCCGGCTGCTTCTATTTGCTCAATAGCACCGATAAAGGAGATTCCTCGTACTCCGCCTCCCTCGAACACAGCATCTACTTGCATCACGACCCACCTCCAATAGGTTAGACAACATGATTATGGCTATAGATTAATTGGATATAAGTAGATTATTTTCCTGCTAATGATCAAAAAAGAGTGGTAACCTAGTCAATTATCTTTCATGCAAAAGGTTAGTGTAGTTAAGTAATTTGTCATACTTTGATCCTATATTTGTAAGTCCAAGTGATCGGATTGAGCAATAGTTTACAATTTCCTATGCAGAAATAAGTAGAACGAGATAGAAATTTGGTGAGTTAGAACTACGTTAAATTGACATAGGATGTAATATAATGACAAGCGTGAACAGTAAACGATGTAGACGAGGAGGTCAACTAGCACAGGTTCATATGAGAAGTGATAGGGGATACATAGCATACCAGCCTATCAGAAAAAAACCATACTTGTAGGAGGTAAGATTACGTTATGAAGCAACAAATTACGTTGAAAAGCTTGTTCTCAGGAGTATCGCCATTATTGGTCGTTCTCGGTACGTTTATTTTGTTAGGTGTAGGTTCTTTAGCTGTAGCTGACAAAGCATCGGCGCATGGTTACATTGAGTCACCTTCCAGCCGTGCTTTACTATGTAAACAAGGAACAAACACGAAGTGTGGTGCGATTCAATATGAACCACAAAGCGTGGAAGCGATCGGTAACTTCCCAGCTGCTGGTCCAAAAGACGGTGAAATCACGGGTGGAGGCATCTTCCCTGAATTGTATGAGCAAACAGCTGATCGTTGGCAGAAGCAAACGCTGAACAGCGGCAAGCAAACATTCACATGGCATTTGACAGCTCCGCATGCTACAAAAGAGTGGAAATATTACATCACGAAAAAAGATTGGAACCCAAACAAGCCGTTGACTCGTGCTGATTTGGAGCAGTTCTGTTACTACTATGATGGTGGCAAAAAACCTTCTAAAACGACATCTCATGAATGCGAAGTACCAAGCGACCGCAGTGGTTATCATTTAATTCTCGGTGTTTGGGAAATCGCAGATACTCCGAATGCTTTCTACCAAGTTATCGACGTTAATCTTGTAAACGATGGCACTGCACCAGTTGAGCCAATTACAGCTCCGAAAAATGTTGTTGCAAAAGCTGTTTCCGCAACTAGCGTTGAAATTAACTGGACTGCTTCTGCAAAAGCAGCAGCTTACGAAGTATACCGCAATGGAACATTAGTTAACACAGTTAACCAAACGACATTTACTGATAATGGTTTGACTGCTAGCACAGCTTACAGCTATACCGTACGTGCGGTGGATGCAGCAGGCAAAAAGTCTTCATTATCCAGCGCAGTATCCGCTACAACACTTCCAAGTGATAACGGCAACCCTGGAAACCCAAATCCAGGAACACCTGGTAACGGCACACTTCCTGCTTGGGATGCAACGAAAGTATATGTAGGCGGAGATAAAGTTCAATACAATGGCTTGGAGTATCAAGCTGCTTATTGGACACAAGGCAACACACCTGATAACTCTGATGCATGGAAATTGATTAGCAATGTAACACTTGAGTGGAACGCTAAGAAAGCTTATGTTGGTGGTGCAAAAGTAACATTTAACGGTGTTACTTACCAAGCGGCTTGGTGGACACAAGGGGAAGAGCCTGGTAAAGCTGGCGTCTGGAAAGTCGTTACATCGGGAACTGGTCACAGTCACCACGCTCATTAAGGAAGAACGTTAGAATCGATCGAAGAACCTTCAATGCCATAATTGGCGCTGAAGGTTCTTTTTTCGTTCATAATCGCGGGGAAATCGTAGTATTTTTAGTAATTTCGTTCAGCAGCTAGTTAACGCTAACAGCTTTTTTTAGTTGACATCAACAAATGAAATGGATATTATAGCCTTAATTAATCGTAATTATTACGAATAACAAATGGTTGCTACGAAAGGAGGCAGCCATTGTAGAGGGTAGGCAAGTATTCTATAAATGAACAGATATAAGGAGGATTCCATGAATAGTAGCAAGCATAAAGCAACAATATTGTTAGTCCTATGTTGGATGCTTTTCGTTTCGGGATGCAGTACGGGAGGGTCTACTGATAGTACGCAAAAGAAAACGAAGAAGGTAACGATGATTTATCATCTTTCGGTCAATACATTAGACCCACATAACAGTTGGGCACCACTGCGAGCAGGAGCAGTAGAGACGTTGGTAAAGCTCGACAGCGAGATGAAGCCGAGCCCATGGCTAGCCAAGGAATGGAAATCGATCGATCCACACACGTGGGTGTTTGTACTTCGAGACAAGGTGACCTTTCATGACGGGGTAAAGATGGATGCCGCAGCAGTTAAGTCATCACTTGAACGTTCGTTGAAGTCGAATCAATCCCTTTCAAGGGCATTAAAAATAGCTTCTATGGAGGCGAAGGGGCAGGAGCTCACCATTGTAACATCTGAGCCAAATCCGGCATTGCCTTCTGAATTCATCAATCCGTACACCTCGATTGTTAGTACAGCTGCGGAAGCTAAAGTCGGTACGATGTCATTCAACGATAAGCCTGTAGGGACGGGGGCATTCAAGGTAGCTTCATTCGCACCTAACCGTGAGGCGAACCTCGTTCGTTACGAGGGCTATTGGGATACACCTGCGATGTTGGATGAAGTATCATTTCAATTTAACGAGGATGCAAATGTGAGAATGATGGCCCTCCAGTCGAAGGAGGCAGACATCGCCTATCAGCTGCCTGCTGAATCGATAGAAGCATTGGAGCTTGATAACAATTTAACAGTGGAGTCGGTTACAGGCCTTCGTGTTCACTATCTAATCTATAATGCTAGACGACCGCATATGCAGGATATACGCGTAAGAAAGGCATTTGATCTGCTCGTTGATCGCAAAATGGTTGTAGAAGGAATTATGTTCGGACATGGACAGCCAGCTAACGGACCATTCCCTAAGACATTGCCATTTGGAAATGATGGCGAGATTCCTGCCTTTAACTCTGCCAAAGCTTTGGAACTTCTACAAGAAGCAGGGTATAAGCCTAACTCGAATGGCAAACTTGAAAAGAATGACGTGCCATTGAGCATCCAACTCATTACGTATAAGACTCGTCCAGAGCTTACGCTGATCGCTCAATTATTCCAGTCAGAGGCAGCGAAGATTGGGGTTCAAGTTGAGATTAAGATCGTAGAGAACATTGATGCGCATTTGCGAGAAAATGATCAGTGGGACATGGTCACCTATAGTAGTTTGTCCGCTCCGCGAGGAGATGGTGGATACTTCCTTAATGCTGCTTATCAGCAAGGCGGTGCCCTGAATCCAGGTAATATTGAAGTGAATCATTTAGCACCTGTACTTAAGCAGCTTAATGCAAGTGAGGATCAAGAGGCTCGAATGAAGCTGTCCAAAGAAGTAGTCTCTGTTGTTCAAGATGAAGTACCACATTCATACGTTGCATACCCAAACATCTTAGTTGGCATGAATAAACGTGTTCTTAATTGGGCGCCTGGAGCGGAGGAGTACTATATCATTACGAACAAAATGGATGTGAAATAGCATGCTAAACATCGTTAAAGAACGGCTGTTGCAACTGGGGATCGTTTTATTTTTTCTATCGCTATTTACATTCACGTTAATGAAATTAGCTCCTGGCGATCCTGTGTTTACTATTTTGCGTGCGGACGAAGTGGTTGCTACATCCGCAGATGAAGAAGCGCTTAGAAAAGAGCTAGGGCTTGATCAGCCTGTATACATTCAATATTTACGCTGGATGTACAGCATCATGCAATTCGACTTTGGGAACTCGCTTATTAATGGCAAGCCTGTCGTGCAAGACGTTTTAGAACGTTTACCAGCTACTTTGGAGCTTGCCGCAGGTAGTTTAATTGTCATGCTGGTCATCTCGATACCCCTAGGGATCGTAGCAGCGAAATATGAAGGGAAATGGATCGATCATGTTAGCAGCGTGCTTGCATTATTAGGTGCATCGATACCTGCCTTCTGGTTGGGACTTATGCTTATCTACGGTTTTTCTTATCAATTAGGCTGGCTGCCAACGATGGGGATGGGTTCTGCTGTACATCTCATTTTACCTAGTATTACGCTTGGGTTCGGTTTGGCTGCCATATATGCACGTATGCTGCGAGCGGGATTGTTAGAGGTGCTTGCACAGGACTACATACGTACTGCGCGTGCGCGAGGTATAGGGGAATGGCGGATTATGTGCAAACATGCACTGCGTGCCGCGTTGATTCCTGTCATGACGGTATTGGGTTCGAGTGTGGGAAGCATTTTGGCAGGTTCAGTCATTATTGAAACGCTGTTTTCTTGGCCGGGCCTAGGGGATATGGCTATCGAAGCTATCTTTAAGCGCGATTACCCTGTCATTCAGGCATACGTCATGATTTCTGGAACGATGATCGTGATGGTTAATCTGCTTATCGATATAAGTTATACATGGATCGATCCTCGAGTTCGCTATGTGAAGGGGAGGATGATATGAGTTCCCATTACAATACGATGTCTAGCGCTGCGCTTACGCATCAGCGAAGCAGTACTTCCTTTTGGAAAAAGCTGCTTCGTTATCCGCTTATGTTGGTTGGCTCTGTTATTTTTTTTACGCTAATCTTGTTTGTTATTGCAGGAAGCTATCTAGTACCTAATGACCCTTTGCTCATCCAAATGTCGGAACGTCTCGGGCCTGCCAGTTGGGAATATCCGCTTGGCACCGATCATCTAGGGAGATGTATTTTCTCACGATTGGCATCAGGGGCACATATGACATTGAGTTTAGCAGGCATCGTGATTACAGCAACTATTTTCATAGGTGTACCGATAGGACTTCTAACTGGCTACGTAGGAGGACGTCTAGATTCTTTCATCATGAGAGTTGTTGATGGTGTTGGTGCATTGCCTGAAATTATTGTGGCGATTGCGGTTTCAGGCTTTCTAGGTCCGAGCATTACGAATCTATTAATAGCTATCATTGCAGTCAAATGGATTGAGTATGTACGGCTTGTACGAAGCATTATCCTGTTGGAGCGTGAGAAGGAATATATGGAGGCAGCACGTGCAGCAGGCTTTGGTACATGGCATATGATTCGAAGGCAGCTGCTGCCGCATATTGTATCTCCAGTCATCGTTCTTGCTTCGTTGGATATCGGGAAGATCATTTTGATTGTCTCCTCGCTCTCTTATTTAGGATTAGGCGCACAACCGCCAACACCTGAGTGGGGGGCCATGCTGAATGATGGTAGACCCTATTTTCAGACAATGCCACAACTTATGATTTACCCAGGCTTGTGTATCATGATCGTCGTTATGTCATGCAATTTGATTGGAGATGGACTTCGTCAGCTTCTTGACGTTAGGAATAAATAGAACCTTTATGAATGGAGGAGCTGTCTATGAAAGACAAATATCATTATCTGCTCTCCTTAAAATTGCTTGAATTTGAAATTAAAGAATTGACTACGTATTCGAAGCAGCATTGTGATTGTTTTGAATTGCTGAAAGAACGATTGGATTATTTGTGCCAATTCATGATCAATGATGATAATTTGCAACGGTGGAGCCAATGGGGCGAGCATGCTGAAATAGCGGAGTATGCTGAAAAAGTGAGAGAAGCCTCCATTCAAGCGTTGTGCGATATGGAAAAATATCAAGCCAAACATACTTGTGAGCATCATTCGGATATTAGTGATTATTTAGATATACTGGCGCGAGCCGTAAATGAAGAAATGGAAAAGCATCATATTGATAGCAGCTCCAAGGTATTGTTTATCGGATCAGGTGCTTTTCCGACTTCTGCCTTAACGATCGCGAGAGAAACGAGAGCACAGGTCGTTTGTTTGGATATTGATCCTGAAGCTATTGAATGGGCCCAGCAAGTAGCTGCTGCCTCTGGTTTGGGTAATTGCATCAGCTTCACGAGTAAAACAGCTCAAGAGCTGTCTTACACGGGAGAAGCAACGCATATTATTATTGCTTCGCTAGTTAAAAACAAGCTGGAAGTGCTTGAGGAGCTCCGCCAGCATATGAATCCACAAGCTAAAATTATTGTCCGCTACGGAAATGGCCTCAAATCTATCTTTAATTATCCATTAGAAGCGGATGTAGCTGATAAATGGGTGCAACGTAAAATCGATGACGAGCAGCATTTGTACGATACACTAGTATTGGAGAGGCTTTAATATGACGAGATACACATCCGATCCAAATAGAGTAGCATTACAAGCCAATACAGCGCCATTTGGGAATACACTGCTCATTGGTGCTGGGCCTGCAGCGATACATACGGCTGTACAACTATCTCGTGGCTGGTCCAGTAAGCTTGGTTTATTAAATCGAGAAGGGCCGCATGCAGCTCAGTTATTACAGGAATTAATACAATCCCAACAATGTGTTACATCGCGTATGCATGGGGAGCATTATCAACATTTAGAGGGGGCTGTTCGACTCGAACATTTTTATGCAGGGTATCAGACCATCGAGGTAGAGGGAAGTTGGGATACGATTGTCATTTGTACCCCAAGTGATAGCTACCGGGATGTCATCCGTCAGCTTCAATTTGAGCGTTTACCATTCGTACACACGATTATATTGCTGTCTCCAAGCTTCGGTTCGAATTTGTTGGTCAATAGCGAACTTCCTATCAATAGAAGCATTGATGTTATTAGTTTGTCTACTTATTTTGCCGCGACCAAGTTCGATGCAGCTTCTATGACAACAGCATACACGAAAGCCATGAAGAAGAAGGTCTACGCAGCTTCTAATCAATCTAATAGTTGGTCTATCCAGCCGTTGCAACTTTTTATAACAAGCTTGGGCATCCAATGTGATGTAGTAAGTAATCCGTTGGAAGCAGAGAGCAGGAGTATCACGATGTATGTTCATCCTCCCTTGTTTATTAATGAATTCTCACTGGATCAGATTCTACGAAAAGAGCCTTCGAATAAGTGTATGTATAAACTTTATCCTGAGGGCCCGATTACTTCTCAAGTCATTCATGTTATGGCAGAACTATGGCGGGAAATATCAAGATTCCTAATGAGCTGTGGTTGCGAGCCGATTAATTTGCTGCAATTTATGAATGATGATAATTATCCTGTTCGGGAAGAGAGTCTGTCACGTTATGAAATTGAACATTTTGTAGAGTTAGAGCCGGTCCATCAGGAATATTTGCTCTATATTCGGTATTCATCCTTGCTAATCGATCCATTCTCATCAAGCGATGAACAAGGGAAATACTTTGATTTTTCCGCTGTACCGTATAAACAAATATACCAAGATGAGCGTGGCCGCTGGATGATTCCGCGAATTCCACTTGAAGATTATAAACGGTTAAAGGCTTTATATGGTATGGCGGAATTCATGAAGGTGCAAATGCCACAAACCTTGCAGCTTATTCAGCTGTTTGAGCAGCGATTGCAGCAGTTTATTGCTGAACAGGGTGCATCCGCGATCCATCCTGAAATGCTAATTGATTCGACGATAGAAGACATAGATGCGATCTTTAGCGTATGGGAGTGTGCAACATGAAAAACGGTATCTATTTAGCTATTTTGGCATCACTCGTGTTCAGTATTATGAATGCGCTGGTGAAGGCGGTCAGCTTTACGATTCCTTCAACGGAAGTAGCCTTCTTTCGTAGTTTGATTGGAACGATCCTTATTTTTACACTTATGAGAAAAAGCAACGTTTCCTTCTCTACAACGGGGATTCCTATGCTAATAACGCGGGGTGTACTAGGGGCGCTCTACTTAATTACTTACTTTTATGCGATCTCAAAAATATCGTTAACAGACGCCACCATACTCGCACATATGTCTCCTATTTTCGTATTTATTCTCGCTTTCTTTTTTCTTAAGGAGAAGCTGTCGCGACAAATGATATATATTATGCCTATTGCGTTCGTTGGGGCGTTACTGCTAGTAAAGCCATTCCAATTCTCATCTTACTCGATGTATGCACTCATCGGGCTATTAAGTGCCGTTCTTGGCGCAGGTGCTGCCACTTCTATTCGCTACTTGAGTCAACGTCATCACGCCTATGAAATTGTATTTTATTTTTTAGCTACGGCTACGCTTGTCTCTATCCCATTGATGTGGAATAGCTTTGTCATGCCAAATACAACAGAATGGATCTACCTTGTCGCAATTGGTGTTGTATCTTTAGTAGGTCAAGTATTTTTGACGAAGGCATTTACACATGAAAATGCGATTGTAGTGGAGGTCACTCGTTACATTGGCATCGTGTTTAATGTGTTATGGGGCTTCTTGTTCTGGTTCGAAATCCCGGACATCTATACGACTATAGGGGGATGTCTCATTGTGGCCACCTGCATTATGATGTCTCGCAGTAAGCAAAAATGGACGAATCAACAATTGATCGCTGAACGTACACATAGTAGCCCGGCAGCTAGTCGAAAGTAAACTAGATTATGTGCAATCGTGCATACAAGTGCCCTGTAATGGGGCAGCTATCTCTATAACCCAAACATCGAGAATCGCTGCTGAATATACTGCTGACAAGCAAGCGGTTAGTAGAGTGATGACTAATCCTATATCAGTGAAGGGGCGATATTGCGATGGGGAAATCTCGTGTTGGGCGCAAGGAAAATCAAGTCTATTCCAATCGGGTACTTCGTTCGGAGTTTGACGACAATTGGAAGACTATTGTGCTGAGAAGCGGATATGTTAAATATATCGCACTGGCAAAGCGCGCGGAAGTCATAGTGCTGCTGTCAAATGGTTCAAGCAAGCGGCTCCTTTTTAATAAAGGGGGTTATGTAATAGTAGGAGGCGGTGGAACTAGTCATTATAGCAAGCCTCATGTGGCGATTGATATCTAAGTGAAAAGTTACGATTGCAATGGAGAAGAAAGACCCTTTGAATAGGGTCTTTTTCTGTTTGTTTAGCTAATTAGCGTCGCATCATATTCATATATAGTTTACTGAATTCGATTATAAAACGTTCATTTTAGGACATTACTGGAATAGATTGATATTATTTTGTTGTTTATCAATAAATAAATAGTGTTTAATAACAAATAATATCTGTTTTTTAATTAATTTTTATTGACAAAGAAAAAATGATCGGATATCGTTAATGGCGTACCACAAATCATGAAAGTTGAGGAATACCAACATGAAAAACAAAACGATAGCGAAAGTATTAAATCTTGTCGTCTTGATGGGATTATCGCTTACCATTCTGTCACTGCTAGCTGCACCTTTAGTATTCACCGCATTTGCCAAGTCGGGGCTCTCGTTATTAGGGGAGAGCGGGATTACGTAGTGAACATCTCTCTTGCCGTTCTCTATATTTGTGCTATCCCATATGTTGCTGCTTTAGTTGACTTGAAGAAAGTATGTAAGTTGATTGCAACAGGCCATCCTTTTTCTGTGAAAATACCGAAGTGCTTGAAGCGAATTTCTATATATGCAGCTAGTGAAGTCGTATTATTTAACTTGATAACCGTAGTCTTATTTTTTGCTTATGATGTTTATTTGTATGCTGTTACTATTTTGCCGTGTATTATCATTTCCATCGTTGGAGTTAGCATCGCCTTATTGAGCTTTGTTTTCTCTAAACTGTACGAGCAAGTCGTTGAAATGAAAGAGGAGCTTGATAATACGATTTAGGCGGTGAAATAGATGTCCATTGTTGTTAACTTGGATGTAGTCATGGTGAAGAAGAAGATGAGTTCAACAGAGCTCGCGAATCGATTAGGAATAACGATGTCTAATTTATCGATATTGAAAAACAACAAGGCCAAAGCTATCCGATTTTCTACTTTAAATGAAATTTGCAAAGCATTGGATTGTCAGCCGGGAGATATTTTGGAATATGTCGAAGATGAAGAAGATCCGAGAGATCAAGCGGAGTAAGCAGAGGGACGAGTGTAGAAATAGCTCAAGTGATCGGCAAGTGCTGATATAGAAGAATATAAGGTGTAATTGATAGAGAAAGAGCATGGAAGGATATTGGTGTCCGTTGCATGCTCTTTTTTGTGTACATAATATGTAGATGTAATATGTAACTAGGTGAGCCATAACACGAACTGACTTCATGAAAGCAGAATTGTGTTATAAATAGGAGAGGGTCACACGCAGAGCGGCAAGAATCAAGGCAAACGCAGCGCAGATAAACGTACCTTTGAGAGCGCCGACGAAGTGAAACCAATAATCTTTATAACCTTTCGCACCATGGCTACCTGGGATAATAAGAAAGCTAGGTGTGAAGAAACAAATAATAAGCCAATCTAAAATAACTAAATCCACGAGACTAACGATGTTGAAAATAAAGAAAAAGTGGAAAAACACAGGCCACAAGGCAATTTGCTCGTTGTCGACATAGAGTGAAGTGAAAAATGGTGCGAGGAACAAGATGAAGATAAGTATGGTTAAGAAAATCGTCTGCTGTTTCTCTCGTTTCGTTTTTGGTAAGGTCATTTGCTGAATATCTTTCGGAAAATCTTGAAGCCATAGTCGAGGATTGTAGTATAGCGACAGTAGCACAATAGCTGAGAATATGACGGATAGTAATATGCCCTCGAATAAAATAGATGAAATGTCCAACATAATTTTCTGGGCCTCCTTATAGAGCACAATGGGGTATATGGGCAGTTAGTAATCGTATACATAGTCTATGATCGAAATGGAACTATCATTTCGCTTTTTATTGTTGAGGAAAGTAGTTTAGTGCCTCACGAGATAATCGGTATGAAAAAAGACCGCTGCCACTTATACGGGTACACGTATATTGGTTAGCGGTCTCTATTTAGATTCCTTGTATGATAACATTGGCTCTCATATCTGGTTGATGTTCACGCACATATTTATCTTCTGCAATCATCCAATTATCTTCCCATAACGAACGAGCGGCTTCACCGTCTCGCTCCAAGCCTCGTGCAAGTCTTGTTTCTCTTGGACAATTGACCCATATGGTGACATCGTAATCATCTACTAGCTCAAGTCGAGTGGAGCATACGCCTTCTATAATGATAATGCCTTCCGCCTTTACACGCTGCCACTCTGCCAAGCTGTCTGTTTCCCAGTCATAGCGTTGATAACAAGCATTTTCGCCTTATGGAAAGAATGAGAAGCAGAGCGGGTGAGTTAATATGAAAAAGAGTGGGAACGATCCACGTTCACACTCTTTATAGCTGTATGTTCTGAAGTTGCAGGAGAACTATGGTTGCTCTGTCATCGCATACATGTATATTTTCCAGCTGTTATCCGGCATTTTTTTAAGCATATAATGTCCATCCATGGATTGTTTCGCGTCAACTTCTGATCCTTGCAGCTTTGTTGTGATTTGCATAATTCCACCTTTTGACTCGATAACAGCAAAGCGATCTGTTTTGTGCTGAACGGTAAGCTTCTGCTCACTCATAACCTTGGCAGAGAATGTAGCTCCTTCATTTACAATTTCCATAAGCTCAGCATTTGCACTTGCGCTATATGCCAAATGATAGCCTGTTGCATATTGTTTATCGATACTCGCTAGCTGATCAAAAGTGTTGTCATTCATAGCTTTTGTATGGTTAGCTGTCCAATCGGCTACAACTTTCGTAAGGGTACTGTCTTCTGGAAGCTCACTACTTTGCAAGTCGAGTGCACGCTGCAGCATAACAACTGCTTCCGCACGTGTTGCATTGGCAAAAGGCTTGAACGTTGTTGGGGTAGCGCCGTGCACGATTCCAACTTGGCTTGCTTTCATAATCGATGGCGCTGCGTAGTAGTCAGGAACATCGGTGAACGATTTCATTTCACCTGTAAATGGAATAGAAGAAGTAAATGCTCTGACAATAATGCTAGCAATTTCACCGCGTTTCACAGGTTGTTCAGGTCCGAATGTAGTTTCGCTTGTACCACGCACGATACCTAATGAACTAGCAATACGAATCGGTTCATAATGCCATTTTTCTTTTGGAACATCGGTAAAGGATGTGCCGTCTTGATTGCTAGTCAATCCTAATGCACGAACTAAAATGGAGACAAATTCCGCACGGCTAATGGATTGATTCGGTTTAGCGTATACATCACCGAACTCGTCTACATAACCACGCAGCAAGTCTGCATTAACAAAGTTGTCCAGCTCATCATATGCCCAGTGATTCATAATGTCGAAGGGGAAGTACATGTACTCAGGGATAGGATCGGCTGCATGTGCTTGGCTGGTCTGGAGTGGGAATGCCAGCAGCATGGTAAACAGAATGATGATGGAGTTGCGGAACAAAGATTTTTTCATATGTATTCCTTTCTAAATGACAAATTTCTATATGAGAATATCAGAGTATATTTACATAATCTAGTGGTAATTATATGATCACTTTCCCTTATAAATTATGTGGTGAGTGTGTGTATATCGCGGATTTCGGAGTATAAATTAGTAATAGAGATTTATGCAATTCTGCTAAAGATTATGGTTGTGAAATAAAACTTATTTGAATAGTGGGAATATGTAGAATGGATTACATTTTGCTACGAAATGAGCAAATACACGCTTGACACTTCATATGCTAATATGTATGATTATCCATAAATTTAATAGCTGGCCTTGATCAAAGACATGATTTCCTTCATGTACTGTCCAGAGAGAGAAGTGTATGCTGAGAGCTTCTTCAGATAACAGATGTGAAATTACCCCTTTGTAGCCGCAATGTTGAACCCGTTGACTCATTTCTGTGTGGAATGGAGAACGGAAGTATGCGTTGCCGTCTTATCCGCGATACCGGATAACTAACGAGGATATTGCATTTGCATACATGGCTCATGTCAGGGTCGGTATGTTCATAATGCCTATCGAATTAGGGTGGAACCACGAGCTGAACGCACTCGTCCCTTCTGGGAGAGTGTGTTTTTTTGCGTTCAACGATTATGAACAATGGAGAAAAGGAGGCAATCATCATGGAATTGCAAATTCAAGTCACATTACCAGATGGAACAGTTAGGAGGTATGCACAAGGCACGACCTCACTCGATGTAGCGGCATCGATTAGCTCAGGATTGAAGAAGCAAGCAGTCGCTGGAAAATGGAATGGCACGCTCGTTGATCTTAACGAACCACTTGATGAAGATTGCCACCTCGAAATTGTGACGCTGGACAGCAAAGAAGGCGAGGATATCTACCGTCATAGTACAGCACATGTAATGGCTCAAGCCATGAAACGAATATTCGGCAACCAAGCGGTGAAACTCGCCATCGGCCCTGTAATTGAAAATGGGTTCTATTACGATATCGATATTGCGCAGCCGTTGTCTCTAAATGATGTAACAGCAATCGAGCAAGAGATGCAGCGCATCATTCAAGCTAATCTGCCGATTGAGCGCAAGGTGATTAGTCGATATGAAGCGTTGCAACTGTTTGAACAGCAGCAAGAGCCATTTAAGCTGGAGCTTATTCAAGGATTGCCAGAGGATGCAGTCATCTCCATTTATGAACAAGGGGAGTTTTCTGATCTATGCCGTGGTCCGCATCTTCTATCTACAGGGCGAATTAAAGCATTCAAATTGTTGAGTGTGGCAGGGGCATACTGGCGTGGAGATGCCAACAACAAAATGCTGCAGCGGGTATATGGCACTGCATTTCCGAAGAAGGCACAGTTGGATGAACATTTATATCGGCTGGAGGAAGCGAAGAAGCGCGATCATCGCAAGTTAGGCAAGCAGCTGGAGTTATTTATGTTTTCTGAAGAGGCTCCTGGTATGCCTTTCTACTTGCCAAAAGGAATGACTATCCGCACGGAACTGGAGAACTTTGCTCGCGATGTTCAGAACAAGTTGGGGTATGATGAAGTGCGTACACCGCTTATGATGAACAACCGGATTTGGGAACAATCCGGGCATTGGGATCATTACCAAGACAATATGTATTTTACACAGGTTGATGAAACAAAGTTTGCTCTCAAACCGATGAATTGCCCAGGTCATATGCTGATCTATAAGAACAGTCAGCACTCTTACCGAGAGCTGCCCATCCGTTTATCTGAATTTGGTCAAGTACACCGTCATGAATTTTCAGGGGCATTGAACGGGATGATGCGTGTTCGCACGTTTTGTCAGGACGACGCTCATTTGTTTGTGCTACCTGAGCAGATCGAAGATGAAATTAACCGCGTCATTGAGCTTATCGACTATATTTATCAAGTATTCGGATTTGAATATAAGATTGAATTGTCTACAAGACCAGAAGACTCGATGGGGTCAGAGGAGCTGTGGCATCAGGCAGAACAAGCACTGAAAAATGTGTTGGATCGTCGAGGTGTTGCTTATCGAGTCAATGAAGGAGACGGTGCTTTCTACGGACCGAAAATTGATTTTCATATTTTAGATGCGCTGGGGCGGAGTTGGCAGTGCGGTACGATCCAGCTTGATTTCCAAATGCCCGAGAAGTTCGACCTAACTTATGTTGCTGAAGACAGTCAAAAGTATCGTCCAGTCGTCATCCATCGTGCCGTTTATGGGTCAATCGATCGCTTTATTGGGATTATTACAGAACACTATTCAGGGGCATTTCCACTATGGCTTGCTCCCGTTCAAGTGAAGCTGCTTCCTGTTGCGGCGCAGTATACAGACTACGCCTTTCAAGTGAAACAAGTGTTAGTCAATGCGGGTATGAGAGTGGATATCGATACGCGTAATGAACGCCTTGGGTATCGTATTCGCGAGGCACAGCTTGAAAAAACTCCATATGTACTCGTGCTTGGAGAGCAAGAGCAGCAATTGAACAACGTTACAATCCGTGAGCGGGGAGAGGGAGACATTGGTGCCATGGGTATTCAAGAGTTCGTACAACGCTTACGTGAAGAGGTACAAATGAAACAATAAATATATGTAAAAAAATGGACATTGACTTCACGATCACATCATGTAAAATAAGTACAAACTTCTTAGTGCAAACTTCATTGACGAGAACAAGTAGGTTATGTGATCCGATCTTCAGAGAGTTGGTGCAATTGCTGCAAGCCAACGTTCGGTACATGGACGAAGTCATCTTTGAGAAGCATAGGCTGAACGAGTACAACTGTAAGCTATGCCGGATATCCCCCGTTATCAGGAGCACGTGGCATACGTGGCAAAGTGCATTTGGTACCAATGAGATCCATTGTTGTATCAGATGAAAATGGGTGGTAACGCGGAATTCAATCCGTCCCTTTCGAGGGGCGGATTTTTTGTTGTTCATTAAGTTGGCAATGAATGGATACTATAGAAAGAGACAACTAGGGGGGACCATGATGCAATCATTATCCAAATCACACACGTTCTTTATTGGCCTTATGTTATTTTCTTTATTTTTCGGAGCTGGGAACTTAATCTTTCCTCCGGTACTAGGTCAACAATCTGGTGATCAATTCGCCTTTGCCATGTTTGGCTTCATTTTGACGGGAGTTGGTCTGCCGTTACTTACGATCATTACGATCGGAATCACAGGCAAGAACATGCAGCAGTTAGCACAGCAAGTTCATCCAAGGTTTGGTGTCATTTTTGCGGTTGCTGTGTATGTTATGCTTGGGCCGTTGATGGCCATTCCACGTGTAACGAACGTAGCATTTGAAATGGGGGCTCAGCCTTTTGTTTCGGAATCGCTCAACTCGAGCAGTTGGATCCTGTTCTTATATTCACTCATCTTCTTTGCTGTCGTATACGTATTAAGCTTGAATCCATCTAAACTCGTTGTGTGGGTCGGCAACATCTTAACGCCATTGCTTCTATTGTCTATTGCAGCCTTATTCATCGCTGCGGTGATGAATCCATTAGGCGATGTACAACCAGCAGTTGGAGATTATGCCACTTCTCCAGGGTTCAAAGGGTTTATGGAAGGCTACTTGACGTTAGATACGATTGCAGCACTCGCTTTCGGATTAATCGTTATTAATGCCATCCGAGACAAGGGTGTGCAAGAAAAACGTGCGATTGCCAAGTCAGCGATTTACGCAGCATTAATAGCAGGTGTCGGCTTGACGTTAGTGTATGTAGCACTCGGTTACATTGGTAACACAAGCGTTGAAACGTTTGGACAACTTGCGAATGGTGGACAAATCCTTACCCTTGCGGTACAAGAGTTATTCGGTCCATTTGGGTTAGTTTTACTAGCTATCATTGTTACACTTGCTTGTCTAACAACTTGTATTGGACTCGTGTCCGCATGTAGTCAATACTTTTCATCGTTGACGCAGCGAATCAGCTTCAAGGGAATTACGTTCCTCATCTGTCTAATTGGTTTGCTTGTTGCAAACTTGGGCTTGAACCGAATTATTTCAATCTCGATTCCGGTATTGCTCGTTATGTATCCAATTGCAATTGTGTTAATTTTGTTGTCTCTATTCAACAAGCTATTCGGTGGACGTTCCTCCGTATACATTGGAGCACTAATAGGAACAGTAGCCATTAGCCTGTTCGATGGCTTGAAAGCTGCAAAGATTCCTGTAGGTGCAGTGACAGATATGTTAAGCTATCTTCCGTTGTATAAAGAGGGGATCGGCTGGGTTGTACCAGCGCTCATCGGTGGTTTAATAGGTTGGATAATCGGTAAATCGAAGCAAAATTAGAGTATGAATTAGCATGTAACAAGTAACGCCAATCCATTAGGGGATTGGCGTTTTTCTGTTTCTATCTGACGGATGGTTACATCCCATGCAACTTTTGTTTAATAGAGAACGTCTTTAAATGAAACTTTGACCTTGTTACTTTGCACGTCGACTGCAAGTTAATTAATCGTATAACTAGGAGTGATTTTATTGAAGAACATACTGTTTCTATTCCTTATTATGATTACACCCGTTATTGCTGCATGCAGCAATGAAACATATACTAGTGCCTCATCTGATAGAGTTGAAGTTTTGTTTACAACAGGAAATCACTCCATTCCTTTCGCTACAAATTCTAATAGCATTAAATCTGCTGAAAAGGCTATTCCTACTGAACTCTTTCAATCATTAATTCAAGATACCTCAAAAACGATCCCATATATAAAACTCGGCGAAAAAATACAAATCGATCTCAAAAACAATGCACCTCGCTCATCTGAACTAAAGGAGTACTTATTAAGAAATGATGGCACATTGAAGTACAAGGAAGAAACAGCAAAAACAATAGACCTAGCTTTTCAAGATGGTAATGGCTCTTTTATGCTAGAAGAAAATATAGCATCCTTTTTGAGCTCTAATACTCAAGATTACGAAGAAGGGGCTACTTTAAGAGGCTTTCACTTTGTAGGGGAGTGGGACAACCGAAAAGAAGAGTTTGTCTTTGTAGTAAAGACAGATGCAACAAAAAAGTCTTCCTAATCGCTTGAGCCACATAACTTGTGATGACGAAGAAAAGTGATGAAAAATGTAATAAAATCAGGAGATTGGTCGATTTAAGTCGATCAATCTTTTTTGGTGTAAGATTTATTACGAAATCGAGCTGTTTTTATTTGACACTTGGTAAAATCAAGCTATAATCTAATATATGTAAATAATTCCCCGCGCACGGACACACTTCATGTTCCCCGAATCGTCTATGAAAAGTCAACGTGCATCTTTAAAGTCATATTTCTTGTCATTATTGAAGTTGTAGGTGAGCAGCTCATATAATAGTAGAGGATGTGAGTGAAAGATGAATGGTTGTATCACCCTACTAACGTTTGGAGATTTGATTCAACAGTATCGGCTTATAGCGAGACTAACGTTGACCCAATTAGCAAATCTCTCAGGTGTGAGTAAAGGGACCATCTCCAAGATTGAGAACGGAGAGGTAAAGAAGCCAGAATTCCAGACGATAAAAATGCTTGCATCAGCACTTGGTATTCCATACAATGAATACATTGGACTATACATTGAGGTCGAACGTAGACCTGACACTCTTTTAATGATGTTAGAAGAGGCCATTGCTCGTTTCAGTCCAATAGCCCTCATCATTGATATTGCTAGCAAGTTTCTAGAGTCTGATCGTGAAGACAGCTATGATGTTGTTGAAAGACTTTATCACGCTACAGCTTCAATGCAAGACACTTCCATTAAACTTACGCTATATCAGCTTATCATCGATTACTGCCGTGAGCACGGAATTATGCCTTTCATTGCTAAAGGTTTATACCAGAAATACTGCATCGAGCGGAATGATTTTAGTAAGCTAAATGCAACATTTCAATCAGGGACATACATATTGAATTATATCAACTTACTGTCACTGGAAGAGCGCCTTGACACTTATTATAAGCTTGGGGTACATGCCTATAGCTTATGTATGTTTCAAGAAAGCATTAAGCTATGCAGCATGGTGGTCAATCATGATCATACAGACAGTAAACTTAAGATTAAAGCTATTGGGATCCTACAAGATGCTCATTATTATATAGGTGATTATGATGCCTCTCAGAAGTATTTATCCCAATATAAAAAATACCCTCAGTCCATTGTGCCTGATAACGTTAGATTATTAACAGCGATGTTAAATGTAAAAAAGGGAAATCAAGAACTTGCAGCTGCTCAGTTTCAAGAGTGTCTTGATATGTGTAACGACGATTTTGTGATTCATGTTATCAATGAGTTTATCTCGTTCTATTTAGAAACAGAAAATGTTCTTGAGGTTAAACGATTATTGATCTATGAAGACAGAATTAATGCGGTTACCTATCATACACCTCTGGAATCAGCAGAATTAGCTAGGTTGTACAAGCTCAAAGGCAGTTATTACTCAGAAGTTAATGAGTTTAATCTAGCTGCAAGTAATTATATGGAAAGCGCTTACAGATATGCTCAAATAGACGACATGAAGAACGAGCGTAATTGCATGAGATTACTGTTTAAATTGTACCGAGAGAATAAGCAAATGATGAATTCATCTACTATAGAGAAAATAGAGAACTTTTATGAGCTGTGTAATGAAAATAAATAGATGATTAAGGCCTAACTAAAGGCATTAATTTATAGGGAATTGAAAGTAAGAGCAAATGCTGTAATTAACTTTATCAGTTGGAGGAGATTTTAATGAAAATACGTTACTTTAAACTGATTTTTGCAGCTTTTATAGTCCTTTCAATAACTTCCGGTTCCGGTATAGGTAGTGAGATTACAACTTTTGGTGGAAAGCATGATTGGGATACGAGATAACGTTCATATAGTTAAAGTAGTTTATTTTTAAATTCATGTTTCAAAAGGGGTAACACTCCTTCCTGATCACTAGGAAGGGGTGTTTTTTTATTGTACGTATCCTTGAAATCATTCAACTCTCATATAACACCTGACCCGTAAGTGACAAGTCATAACCGCCGATCGAACGGAGCTCATTTTGGAACGTCTCTGATTGTAAAATCGCAATAACGGATTCAATCCAATGCAGATTCTCTGCCTTTTTCATGAGGACAAGATCGTATCGCTCTTGAATTAAAGGAATAAAATCAACGTGACTGACGATGGAAGCGGCTTTCTCAATGCCAACTCCAACATTTGCTTCGCCTGATGCAACTTTACTAGCAACGCCAATGTGATTGGTCGCTTCCGTGTCATATCCTGTTAGCTGGCTAGCTTGTATGCCATGCAATCGCAATTGCTCATCCAGCAGTACACGTGCTCCGGAACCTTTCTCACGATTAACAATCCTCACTCCTGTTTGATTCAAATCCGCCCAGCTATTGAGATGAAGTGGATTTCCTTGTTGAACAAACATACCAGCCGACCGTGAAAGTAAATTGACTACAACATAAGAAGAACTCACAAGCACTCTACGTATGTAGGGAAGGTTGTACTCTCCTGAGTCCCCATCTAATAAATGCGTACTGACGATATCGGATTCTCCACGATACATCGCAATCAGGCTATCCATACTACCGCTGTAAGAACGCAGGGGGCGTACGCCAGAAACGTTTTGCTCTATATGACGTGCAAGTATATCAAGGCTTATGTCTTGACCTGTGATTATGATAGGTCGAGCACCGTGAGTGAGAACTTGTGATGCTGCTGATAGTGACTTCTCAGGTTTGATTGCTTGAGATGCTCTAGCTATTCCTTTAGCACGCTGCTTATAGGATTCTAGATCTTCAGCATCAACTCGCATTTGCTTACCAACCCGATAGGAAGGCAGTTCGCCTTTTTTGATCAAGTCATAGACCGTTAGCTTGGAAACCTTTAAAAGAGCAGCAATCTCTTCAGTGGTATAGGAGATAGGATTAGACACGAAAATCCTCCTTGTGAAATGTAATGCCGATTCGTGAATGTAGATTTATTGTAACATAATGTGGAATAAATATTCTGATTGACCTTTACATATTCATAGAATGATGTGTATATTTATATCTAATTATAACCAAATATAACTAAACATAATGTAAGGGGTGGAAAAATGAATAGAATAATGAAACCTAGTATGATTTTATTACTAGTCTTGTTAAGTCTGGTATGGGTGGCAGGATGCACAGAGAAAGCAACATCTACTGCAAGCAACAATACCCAATCACAGGTGACCGAAGACAACTCAAACAACATAGAGAAAGTAGAGTTAACGATATCAGCGGCTGCAAGTTTAACTGATGCACTAACCGAAATACAAAAATCCTATGAAGCAGCAAATACAAACATGAAGTTGAACTTTAACTTTGGAGGTTCGGGAGCGCTCCAGCAGCAGATTGAGCAGGGGGCACCTGTTGATTTGTTCCTATCCGCGGCACCTAAAAATATGAACGCACTCGTTGACAAAAAGCTTATCGACACCAATCAACAGCGTACTTTGTTAACGAATGAATTGGTCGTCGTTGTCCCTAGCAGCGCGAGTATAACGCTTGAAAGTCTAGGAGACCTTACAAAAGAGAATATTAAGAAAATGGCGATCGGTATTCCCGAAAGTGTGCCCGCTGGCAATTATGCCAAAGAAGCACTAACACATGCGCAATTATGGGAGTCACTACAAGCCAAAACCGTTCAAGCAAAAGATGTAAGACAAGTGCTTCAATATGTAGAAACGGAAAATGTGGAGGCGGGATTTGTTTATAAAACCGATGCACTATCATCCTCCAAAGTGAAAATTGCTTTTTCAGTCGATCCTAACAGCTATACACCAGTCCAGTATCCAATCGGTATCGTAAAGTCCTCTAAGCATAGCAAGGAGTCTGAAGCTTTTTATACGTATTTGCAATCAAAAGAAGCACTCGATGTTTTTGTTAAATACGGATTCTCGATTTCGAAATGACGCTGTCAGACATCAATTGGACTGAATTCTGGACACCCATTCAACTATCTCTGCAAGTAGCGCTATTAGCTAGTGTTGTAGCAGTCATTTTAGGGGTAAGTGTGGCATGGTGGATGTCACGTAGAACGTTTCGCGGTAAAATGCTGTTGGAAACGGTGTTTATGCTTCCACTTGTGCTTCCACCGACTGTAGTTGGGTTTCTTCTGTTAGTTGTACTTGGTCGAAAAAGTTGGTTGGGACAATACATAGAGTCCATTTTCACAGAACCGATTCTATTTACTTGGTGGGCAGCTGTTGTGGCGTCAACTGTGGTTGCTTTTCCACTTGTCTACCAAACGATGAAAGTAGCCTTCTCTTCCATTGATAGAGATTTAGAAGATGCTGGTCGATCTATTGGGGCGAACGAGTGGCAAGTTTTTCGCTTTATTAGCTTTCCGTTAGCTTATTCATCCTTTTTAACTGCGTATATACTTGGCTTTGCTCGAAGTCTTGGTGAATTTGGTGCAACATTGATGATTGCCGGCAACATACCAGGTAAAACGCAAACGATACCGACTGCCATTTATGTTGCGGTTGACTCTGGAAATATGATTATGGCGTGGGCTTGGACCTGCTCGATGGTCGTTATATCCTTTATCATGCTGTTAGTAGCTAGGCGTAAGCCGCCGCATTAACTTCATAATGTATCTTAGAACGAGCACCCCAATCCTAGATTGTGGGTGTTTTTTCGATGGTGAACTGGCTGTATCATTGTGGGGGAGAGCTTGAAGTAACAGCTCACATCTCTGCTACATCATGCTCCTTAGAGGCTGACATTTTTGACTCGGTGGGCTTCTTTGTTTTTAATGATTAATCATGTAAACTATTAGTATAATTAATTGAAGTTGATTATTGTCGGATTGTACCGACGGTAAAATAGAAGAAGGTCCCTTGCCTTACACTCATTGCAGATGCGATGCGAGGGGCTTTCAGTATATGAGGGGAACAAAAAACATGCAACCTATACAGCAAGAGCGAGTACAGCAATTACTGCAATCCTTTCAGAATAAAAAGGTATATCTTCACCTGGAAATGACAACAGGAGCTTATGCTTCTCATCGAGACAAGTCTAAACTAACGGCTTCGGTCTTTACGAAAAATACAGTGATTCAATATTCCCATGGAACGATTGCAGGCAATGGGCCTTATCGTATAGGTTTAAAAACGGAAGATGGCTGGGTATATGCGGAAGGATTGACGCACTGGGACGAGCAGGAAGATAACCAACTGATTATAGCAGGGCATGATCAGCAGGGGAAACTTATGGTTTGCTTGATGCTCAGTGAAACACCATTTTAAATGGATTAGACAAAATGACAGAAAGAGGAGACTTCAAATGGAAAGACACCGTCATATTGTCGTTGTGCTGCCGCATCCAGATGACGAAAGCATGATTGCAGGTACGTTAGCAACACATATTCAGCAAGGATCGCTGATGACTTATGTATGTTTAACACTCGGAGAAATGGGACGAAATATGGGAAATCCAGCCTTCGCGAATCGAGTAACATTGCCTCAGATCCGTAAACGAGAGCTCGAAGAAGCTTGCCGGCGAATTGGCATTCAAATTGTTCGCATGTGGGGCTACCATGATAAAATGGTTGAGTTTGAAGAGCAAGGAGAGCTGTCAGTAAAAATTGAGCAGCTGCTAATGGAATTGCAACCATCCCTTGTTTATACGTTTTATCCAGGTCATGGAGTACATCCTGACCATGATGCGACAGGTGCAGCTGTCATCGAGGCAGTGAAGCGAATGCCAATTCAGAAACGCCCCACTGTTCATTGCATTGCTATCACACCGAATCGGAAAAAGGTACTAGGGGAACCTGAGATTGTTAATGATATTAATGATTTTGTAGAACAAAAAATACACGCGATTCAGGCGCATCAATCGCAAGCTCAAATGCTGCTCGACAGCTTGAAAAAAGAGGATGCTGCATCACATGGACAGCATAGTACGGAAGTGTTTTGGATTTATCCTTTTGATTAAGCGCAAGACTTGATTAATAATAATCTCTCTTAAAATAGGGCTCCTTGAAAGTCAGTTACGACCGACTTTCTGGAGCCCTTTCATATTGTTATATCAAGTTATTTCAAAATTAGTCTCTGCCTGCTTCCACGAGCTTTTGAGCAAGTACATTCGCATGCGTGTACGCCGTGCTAATATGATCGCCATCGGAAACGATGAGACGGTAGACGCCCAAGTTGCTAGATTGTCCTGGATGGAAAGCAAATGGAGCAGGAGGATAAGCAACATCCTCTGTAAGGAACAAATAGCTTTTTGGAATTTGCAAGCTGTAGAACTTTTTCAAATCAAGCTTGTGCAGCAACGGCCCAGCTGGTTCTGCTGGAGATGCTTCGTAAATTTGTTTAGCCAGCTGCAAATTAGCTCTATTCACAAATGTATCACGGAACAATGGGAACGGAAGCGTAATCGTATTATTGCCGGAAGCTTGGATCAGCCCATGGAAAGCTTGCTGAACAGGCGCAGGCATTTGATCAAGTAAGCTTTCTCCGTCTTTTGGAACGAAAGCATCGAAGAAGACGAGGCGCTTAACGCGATCAGACACAAATTCAGCTACTTTAGCAATGACCGTACCACCGAAGCTGTGGCCTACAAGTACGAAATCTTGAATGTTTTCTTGAGTAATATAGTCCACGACAGATGATACGATTTGCTCATGAGTAACATGCGGATCGATATTGTTGCCATGACCTGCATATTCAGGAGCATGAACCGTATGCCCTGCTTCACGCAGCACTGCGGCAGTATTGTTCCAGAAGCTTGCCGTAGCCCAAGCGCCGTGAATGAGTACGAATGTCAATTTCTCCTGGATTGTGTTTGCCGCCAAGTCGATTTGAGTTGTTGGATTTGTCATAAGAATAACCTCCGATTTGTATAAGTAGCAATCTCTTGAGATCTATGTTAACAAAGTCGCATCCGCTGTTCTGTAACTTGATCACATAGCAGGATATTTTCCTAACGATCGTGAATACTGCGGCTATTTTCACCAATAGAAAGCTATTTATACAATTTCATAGGTACGCTTATTCCACTAGCTCAAGCAGTTGCTCACGTTGAATATTAGTAATTTGTCCACGGGACAAGTGGATGAGCCCTTCTTTTTCCATCGCTTTTAAAGTACGACTAATGACTTCTCGGGCTGTACCCAATTCGATTGCCAACTGATCATGTGTAGTGGTTAAAGAATGTTGACCCTCTGTTGTTCTGTCGAGTAAATATTCGCATATTCGAATCCGAATGGATTTAAAGACCATGTTATCGATGAGGTTAGACATTATAATGAGGCGTTCAGCGAATGATTTGAAAATAAACTGACGGAAGCTCATATAGGTACCCATCCATCTTTGGAAAATACGAGCGGGAATGAACAGAACCGTCGTTGGCTTCTCAATCCACACATTGGCTTCATAAGCAGTTTCGCCTAAAATACTGGATGCCATTAATGGACAACAGCCGCCATCATGTATTCGATATAAGGTAACTTCTCGTCCGTTCTCGCCCAGCTTGTACATACGAACGGTCCCATGCATAATCAATGCTGCGCTCTCTAGAAATTCGCCTTCATGAATAATATGATTCGCTGGCAGCGTAACGACGCTAATTCCATTTTCCTTCCAATCCTCTTCGGTAATATCTGCAAGGCAGGGGAAGCATGTAATCGCTTCCTTAATTTGTTCCATTTGCATTATGCCGATTCACCTTCTTTCCTTAACGTTATGTATATGTTGAATTTATTTTCATCAATTGTAAAGGAAGTTTCGCTTCCCTGTATACCATAGGTGGCTTGGGCTACATTGATATGGATGGAAATGATAAGAAGAGGAGTTTACAGCAATGAATTCAGCTATTTCCAAAAGAGAAACATTTATTTCATATTTCCTAGCCATCGCCCTTATTTTGAGCATGGTTGCTGCTGCATTACTATTTAATGATCGTGAAATTATTTTGTCTGAGATTGCTGCCATGGCAATTGGCGTATGGGTGTATCGAGAAGCAGGGTGGATTAGGTTTGCGAGTAAGGCAAGGTAGATGCTTTCAAAAAAAGCGTCTGCCTTGCTCTTTTTATACATAGGGTACAAACCGTTACTCATATATCCTTCAATAGGGCGTACTTAAAGAGTCAGTAAGGTTTTACAATGGGCAGCCAAATTGGAGGGTAGATCATGTATATTGAAGTGGAAAAAGGTATACATGTTTTTGTTGAGGATATTAATCCAGGAGGACAGACTAACAAAACGATTTTTTTCGTGCATGGTTGGCCGCTTAATCACAACATGTTCCAGTACCAGTACAATGTACTGCCGCAGCATGGTATTCGCTGTGTGTGTATGGATATTCGGGGGAATGGGCAATCAGATAAGCCATGGGGTGGCTATACGTTTGATCGATTAGCGGACGACATTGCTGTTGTGCTGGAAACATTGAGACTTGAAAATATAACGCTGCTTGGCTTTTCTGTGGGCGGAGCGATTACGATTCGTTATATGTCACGCTACAAAGGGCGTCGCGTTTCAAAGTTGGCACTAGTCGATGCGGTATCACCTTCATTTGTGAAAGATGCAGATTCTCCTTACGGTGTTCCAAGAGAACAGGCGGATGCACTTATTAAACAAATGTACGTGAATTTACCTGTATTTCTTAGTGGTCTGTCCCCATCTTTTTTTAATCGGAATTTAGGTAATGCGACGAATGATTGGTTTGTAAATATGGCATTGGATTCCGCTTCGTATGCTCTTATAAAATTGTTACAAGCAGCAGCTAATGAAAATGTAGAGAAAGATTTAAGTCAAATTCAAGCACCTACGGCCATTTTTCATGGTGTTCATGACCAACTGATTCCGTACAAAAGTGCTGAATTGACGAACCAACGAATTAAAAATTCTAAGCTCTTTCCATTGACCAATAGTGGGCATGGGGCGCCTATCTGTCAAGCAGATGAATTGAATAAGCTACTTATTGATTTTGTTAATTCGTAAAGTGAAATATATGGGTTTAAAGCAAGTTGAAGATGGTTATGGTTAAACAAAATGGGCCCTGGAGCGTATCTGAGGCTCTCTTTGTTTTGTTGATAGGTACGAACATGCAGGTGATAGAACATACGATTTCAAGCGTTCAAATACAATTATTAAGAATCTGTACTTTTAATTCGGGCATATAGTTCTGCTATAATGGTGACGTTGTAAACTTCTTATAGGGGATGAAAAGAAATGACGCGTATTACCATTCTCATCGCTGATGACGAACCAGAAATCGCAGAGTTACTTGCGCTGCACATAAAAAAAGAGGGCTACCACCCGATTGTCGTATCTGACGGTAAGGCGGCGATTCAAGCAGTCGAGTCGAACGCTATTGATCTAGCTGTACTTGATATTATGATGCCTGAAATGGACGGGTATGAAGCCACGCATCGTATTCGTGAGCTTAGCTCCATGCCTATTATTTTCCTAAGTGCGAAGGCAACGGATCTGGACAAAATTACAGGCTTGGTCAGAGGAGCAGATGATTATGTCACGAAGCCGTTCAATCCGATGGAATTGATTGCTCGTGTCAATGCCCAACTGCGGCGTTCGATGCAGTTGAACCAGCAAGCAACAGCAGCTAAGCCTATATTAGAATTCGGCGGATTATCGATTTCGTACGATCAGCGTACGGTTTCCCTTTATGGTAATGCCATCGAACTTACTCCGAAAGAATTCGATATTTTATATTTGTTAGCCAGCTCTCCTAAGAAAGTGTATCCAACTGAGCTTATTTTTCAACAGGTGTGGGGCGAAGCATACTTTGAAGGCGGGAATACCGTGATGGTGCATATTCGTACCCTGCGCAAGAAGCTAGGAGAAGATAAGAACAAGTTTATCAAAACGATTTGGGGAGTAGGGTATACATTCAATGGCTAAGATGAAGATGATTCAAAGCTTCCGTGCGAAAATGATTATGATGTTGGGCTTGAGCATGCTGTATTCCAGTATCATTACATTTGCCACCTATAAAGTGTTCCAGACTTACTATCATCTGACTGTAAAAATGGAAAGCCCGCTTGCGGACGTGCGCTTCTTTATTAAAAAAATTGGAGATATTAACTTTTTCTTGCTTTTCTTTATTCCTTTATCAATTTTCTTCTTCTTTCTTCTTACGAAGCGATATGCGAATTACTTTACTCAAATATCGGATGGTATCCATCATCTTGCGAACGGTGACTTTAATCATCAAGTCAAACTTGCAGCTAAGGATGAGTTCGGCGCCATTGCGGCAGACATAAATATTGCAAGTGTTAAATTGCAGGAGGCCGTGAAGCGAGGAGACTTTGCAGAGAGCAGCAAAGAGCAGTTGGTTTTGAATTTGGCGCATGATTTGCGTACGCCACTTACTTCGGTATTAGGCTATTTGGATTTCATCTTGAAGGACGAGCAGCTTACTCCCGAACAGAGGAAGCATTATACGACGATCGCATATACGAAGTCGAAACGACTAGAGAAGCTAATTGACGAGCTGTTTGGTATTACGAAAATGAATTACGGTATGGCTTCGATGGAGCAACAATCGATTGATTTGAGTGAGCTGTTGCATCAATTAAGTGAAGAGCTGTATCCGATGTTTGAGAGCAATCACCTAGTTTCGAGAGTTCGGGTGACGTCAGATTTGATGATTCAAGGAGATGGAGAACTGCTTGCGCGCGTATTTGAAAATTTGATGACCAATGCCATTCGCTATGGAAGTGACGGGCAGTTTGTAGATATTAACGGATATATGGATGATAGAGATATCGTCGTACAAGTTGTGAACTATGGCACTCAAATTGATCCAGAAGATTTGCCGCATCTGTTCGACATGTTCTACATAGGGGACAAAGCACGGACGCATCAGGAGGGCAGCACGGGCCTAGGGTTGTTTATTGCGAAAAATATTGTAGAGCAGCATCAAGGCTCCATAACGGTTGAGAGTAATGTGGTTCGTACAAAGTTTGAAGTAAGGTTGCCGCGACGTAAGGAAACAACTGAAACTTCTTCATTTTCAGCAAATACGTAATCCTTAAAGTAGAAACAGAAAAAATGATAAATTATCCTGGATTTGCTCACATCCTTTCTATAAATTGAAGTGCTCGACTGACAATCGACATATTCAACAATAGAAAGGATGTTTTTTAATTAATTTCAATGTAAAACCAAGATATTGCTGCCGAGAGTTGTTCAGTGAGGTGCTGAACGTACACTCTAACAACAGCGATAGTGAGAGTGGTTCATACTGAAGAAATTCAGGTTATAAAAATGGGCTGCTATAAATACATGTATAAAGTAGTTTCACAATATTGTTCATTGCTTAAAGGAGGAAGAGTTGATGGAGAGACCTATTGGAATTATTGTATCCGAACCAAGACCATTAGCAGGCCAAGGCAGTCGCTCAAGCGGTAACTTTTCGACTAAATGGTTTGGAGGCGCACAGCGTATGCTTGTTGAAGTAACTGTTGATGGCCAAGTTGATGAAACGATTACATTTAGTATTGCTGAAGACCGAAGCGGCAACGATCCTGTTAAAGCTCGTAACGTACATAACAATACAGAACTAGAGTATATCGAAAGTAATTCTCTGTATATCTGTGAAACCAAATGTCCAACGAATAAAAATTTTACAGTTACAATTAAACCGTATGTGAATTAGTGGATTTAAACATTAACTCTTTATAAAACACTTCGGGAGGACAAATAATGAGCAGACCTATTGCTGTTGTCGTATCGAATTTTTCTGACTTAGAAAATCAACGAAGCCGTGCAAGCGGTAATTTTTCAACCGTATGGTTTGGATCCTGCAAAGCTATGGATGTTGAAGTGACGGTTGATGGGAAAATAAATAACGATATTACATTTAGCATGTCAATTGACATTGAAAATGGTAACGATATTGCTAAATATAATGAGGTTAAAAATGGATCCCGATTAGAATATTACGGCTCCAACACCTTTTATATTTGCAATGTACATACATCCTTGAGTGAACGTAAAAATTTTAAAGTAACACTCAGTCCTGTAGTGTAACCAATGAATAGGTTTGGCCATTACAAGCGAAGCTGAAGTTGTATGCTTCGACTAATCGTTAGTGCAGCCGAGATCTTATCAACAGACTTTTAAGAAAAACTTTATTTTTACCCTACTTCTTTTTAAAAAGTTTTCTTTATCCTTTCTATATGAAAGGCATGAGGATACTGACATGAAGAAGTAGGGTATTTTTGTTGCTGTCAAAAATGAAAACGAGGAGTGTCCATGAAATGAAAAAGAAGCAATTAGCTATTATAGCGAGCTGTGTACTGCTTGCGCTAACGACCGCTTGCCGTCTCGATGGAGATTTTAAGCCTACGCCAAAGCCTACATCGGGTACGGGGAAGACGACTGTTACTTTTTCTATTAAAGAATCGAATTCGTTTTATCAAGTGGTCGAAAAGAAATTTGAAGCAAAGTATCCTGACATTGACTTGGAAATTCAAGCTTATAAGCAAGAAGGCAGTAAGCCGAAGCCAGGGTGGCATTTTCAGTACATAAAAACCATGAATACCGAGATTCTAGCTGGAAAAGGTGCAGATGTCATAGAAATGAGTAGTTTGCCTGTAGACGAGTACGTGAACAAAAAGCTGCTTGTAAATATGAGCGACTTGATGGAGAAGGACAAATCGTTAAACAAAAGTGACCTTCAGATGAATGTGCTGGATAGTGTCAAAATCAATGGCAGCTTGTATACCATGCCTTACTCGTTCTCGCTGAGGACATTCGTAGGTGACGGTGACGCTTTGAAAAATGTAAGTGTTGATGATAAGAGCTGGACCTGGCAGCAATATGGTGACATTTCAAAGCACCTGATTGAGCAAGCTGGCCAAGGTGATAAGCGTTATGCTATAGCGGGTGAACCACAAGAACTAATCTTAGAAGAACTCGTAGTGGACAGCTACAACGAGCTTGTAGATCGTACGAATAAGAAAGCCAATTTTGATTCTGCCTTGTTTGTAGATATGCTGCAGCAAGTTAAAAGGATGTACGATGATGGCATAATGACTTCGGAAGCGGCGGAGCCTGGGAAGCAGTTGTTTTATTCCATGAGGGTCGTATCACCGGAGGAATTTATCACTCCTTATATGTTGTTTAACAATCCAAAGCTGCTGCATAAGCCTCATGCTGAAGGTCAATCGGGTGGACCCAGAATTTTCACGTCGGATATGCTCGGAATTAAGTCCAGTAGTAACGTTAAAGAAGAGGCATGGACGTTTATTGCCTTCTTACTGTCGGAAGAAGTGCAAACGTTACAGGAAAGAAAAGGGTTTTCACTGCTTACGTCACTCAATGAGAAGAAATTAAACGAAATCCAGAAGCAGATGAAAAATGGAACGTTTAAGCTTCCAGATGGGAAGGCCATTCAAGCATCAGACGAAGCTTTTGCTCAGTTTAAGCAGTTCACTAAAGAAGCGAATAACCATTCGTCATGGGATGCGAAGGTAACGAACATTGTGTATGACGAAACACAAGCCTTTTTTGCCGGGCAAAAATCTGCCGAGGAAGTAGCAAAACTTATTCAAAATCGAGTGACGACGTTTTTGAACGAGTAATGCAATCATGAAGATAATGTTGAGAAAATGGGCTCGTAGGGACGCCGTTGCGGCGCTTTTGTTTCTAGCTCCAAGTGTAATTGGATTTACACTTTTTTATCTAGCTCCATTTCTAATGGGTGTTTACTATTCTTTTATAGACAATCCAGTCAGTGGGCAATTCGTTGGGCTGTATAATTACAGGGAGCTGCTTGACAGCGGCTCCTTCCGTAAAGCAGCTTCCAATACTTTTTATTTCACGGCTATTAGCGTTCCGCTTATGCTCGTGCTGTCGTTAGGGCTCGCTTTGTTGCTCAATCAGCAGCTATATTTTCGCAACTGGCTAAGAACCGCCTATGTGCTGCCGTTAGTGATCCCTGTCGCTTCCATTATTCTCATCTGGCAAATGCTATTTGACTGGAATGGTTCTCTGAATGCTTGGTTGGATCACTTTGGTGTGGATCGAGTAGATTGGATGAAGACTGACGCAGCTCGCAATGTCGTTATTATCGTTTATTTATGGAAGAACATTGGTTATAACATCATTTTGTTCTTAGCTGGTCTGCAGCAAATTCCAAAAGACTATTACGAGACTGCACAAGTAGAAGGGGCAGGGCGGCTGCGTCAATTTCGCAGCATAACGTTCGTATATTTGACTCCGATGACCACATTCATTGTGTTAATGTCAATCATTAATTCGTTCAAAGTGTTTCGCGAAACGTACCTGATTGCAGGGGATTATCCGCATGATAGCATTTATATGCTGCAGCATTTTATGAACAATATGTTTATGTCGCTCGATATTCAGAAGCTAATGGCAGCGGCCGTGATAATGGTTGGTTGTATTCTTATCCTTGTACTAGGATTATTTGCGTTAGAACGCCGTTTCCAGAAGTCAATGGAATAAGGGCGGGAGGGAAATAGAGTTGAAGCAAAGTAGAAATATACTGCAGCGTGTGGTATTAACGTTTGTAATGACCGTCATAGCAGTTATCTTGTTGTTCCCTATTGTGATTACATTCACAAATTCCATAATGACAAAGCTTGAAATTGAGATTAATTATGGATTAATAGGAATCATGAAGGAAGTACGATTAGGAGATGAGAACCCGTTCGTGAATCTCAAGTTGTTACCTGATAAAGTATCGTGGGAGCAGTACGGAAAAGTGTTGGTCGATAGTCCATTTTTTCTAAAGCTATTCTGGAATTCTGTATTTCTAATCGTTCCGATTATTGTCGGACAATCGATTGTAGCAGCATTAGCAGCATATGCGTTCTCCAAGTTGAGATTTTATGGGCGAGAGATGTTGTTTATCCTCTATGTGTTGACGATGCTTATGCCATTCCAAGTTACACTCGTGCCGAATTATATTATGGCGGATAGGCTTGGGATGTTAAATAGTTCGAGTGCGATCATATTACCGGGTATTTTTGCGGCTTTTGGTGTATTTATGCTGAGGCAGTTTATGCAGCAAATCCCTTATACCTACATAGAGGCAGCTAAAATGGACGGTGCTGGGCATGTTCGAATTTTTTGGACGATTATTTTTCCTATGGTGAAACCCGGTATTGCCGCTCTTGTTGTACTCCTGTTCGTTGACTATTGGAATATGGTAGAGCAGCCGCTTATTTTTCTAGAAGATCCATTTGAACAGCCCTTATCGGTATATTTATCAGAAATTAATAGTGGAGAACGAGGGGTTGCTTTTGCTGCTTCGATCCTATATATGACTCCAATGGTATTGCTGTTTCTGTATGCCGAATCGAATTTTATCGAAGGGATTCAACTATCTGGTATTAAGGGGTAGTTATAATTCGGTAAGGAGGAAGTGCTTTGAACATAGGGGTGCAGATAAAGAAAGATATTAATGATTCCAAACGTAAACGATACATTCAAGTTGCATTCCTTTTATTAATGGGGATATTGCTATTCTTTACGTTATTTAGTAATACGATAGAGTCGATAAGATTGCCGAAAGTGACAACAGAAAAGCCTACAATAGGAGCTGTTGAACATAAGTTTGAAGGTATCAGTGTGCTCCAGCCTATTAATGAAGTCAAGTTAGTAGGTCCAGGTGAATGGAAAGTATCCACGATTCATGTTAATGAAGGAGAGCGCGTAAAAAAGGGACAACGGCTTATTAGTTACGATAGTAGCGATACGGAACGGGAATTGCGAAATGATACGGCTGAGTTAGAGAAGCAGCAAATCGAACTGCAAAATATTCAAGATCATTTTATTCAAATTGCAAGAGAAGACGATGAGATGACGATTCGTAAAACCAAGCGTGATATCGCAACCCATAAGCTCAATATGGAAATACTGGAGCGCAATATACAGGAAAAGCGAGAACAGATGGCAGTAAAGAGAGAGATCACAGCTCCTTTCGATGGCCTAATTACAAAGCTGAATGCAGTACAAGGGATGCGATCATCTGGAGAGCCTGATGTGCTTATGACAGACAGTCGACTAGGCTATCAATTCGAACTGGTAGTTGACGCATCGTTGGTGACTAACTTGGAGCTTATAACAAATAGTAAAATTGCGGTTGAAGTTTCTAGTACGTCAGAACAAACGGCGAGGACGATTGATGGGACGGTCATGAATATTACTCACGCAGCATCTCGCATGGAACAACATGTAAATCAGGAGTCAGATGGGAGTGCTGGTGTCAATGCTTCACAAAAGAAAATTCAAGTAAAGGTAATAGATCCAACGCTTACAGGTGGCGAACAAGTATCCATTACCCTTGCGAAGCGGTCCAAAAAACAAGGAATACTTGTCCTGGATAAGGCCGTTCATCAAGATCGAAAAGGCAAGTTTGTTTATAAAGTGGAGGAACAGCGAGGCGCACTAGGCAATGTATTTGTAGCTAGAAAAGTAGAGATTGATTATATGGAGAAAAGCGAACATGAAACGATGATTCAGACGAGTGAGATCGTTGAAGACGATCGAATTATTTTGGAAAGCAGTGAGCCATTACAGGATCTGAATCGGGTTCGTTTAGAGTGAACATAGTCTTTAAACAAAGATAGCGGCTTATATATAGGAGTATTCATTCATTTCTCATGGTTATGGTCAAGCTGCCACTACGGAATGAAGGGATGCTCCTTTCTAGCATCTTTATGTTGACAATTTTCTGGTTAGGATTACTATGATATTGTGGCATGAAATTAGACGGATATTTACAACCTAATAGGGGGGAATACGATGTCTCAACAACCTGTATCTTATGAGGAAATTGAACCGAAGCTGCAAACGGGAGACATTTTTTTCGCGCATGGTGTATCAGGAGAAAGCTTACGTGTTGAGAAGCTGGAGCACTGTTTGTGGTCACATGTCGCGATGGTCGTTCGTGGACCGAATGACGAAGTATTACTATGGGAATCCACCTCTTTAGAAAATTTAGAGGACATATGCTTCCATGTTAAGAAGTCGGGTCCACAGCTCGTAAAATTGCGGGAAAGACTGACTACGGATTTGAAGGGGAACTACGATTCGATGTTTGCCATTCGTTTGCTTGACGTCGAACGGACGCATAGTATGAATGAACATTTGGAAGCGTTTATTGCCCAAGTACACAATGCTTCATTCCCTAGTACCATCCGCATGTATTGGGAGGTTTTAGAGGGGAAGCTAGGCGTCAAATCTTCCTTTAAAGACTTTTTTTGCAGTAAGCTAGTAGCAGAAACTTACATACAGTTAGGACTTCTTTCACCGACTAAACCTCCAAATAGCTACGAACCTAGAGATTTTTCAGCACAACGCCCGCTTTCATTATTGAAGGGTGCTCGCCTCAGTGAAGAAATTCTTATTGATGTTAATACCATTTAACGATGAGATGGCAGAGTCTCATTCGTCTTTTCTTATACTTACTTCTATGTATTACAGTACATCCTGCTAACGTCGATGCCAACAACGCCATTTCACCTGCAAACGGTGAGATTAAGTTAGATGAATGGGACTTTGAACGGGACGGGACGATCAAGCTGGACGGCGAGTGGGCTTTTTATTGGCAGCAACTGCTTACGCCTACTGACTTTCCTCTCCAATCTGGATCAATGGCGAGTACTTATGTCAACGTACCTGACTATTGGTCAAACTACAAAGTGAATGGATTGCCACTTCCTTCAGATGGATATGCCACGTATCGGTTAACCGTTAGTGGTCTGCAATCAGGAGAGCAGCTAGGGCTCAAACTGCGCAACGTATATTCTTCGTACGCGTTATGGGTAAATGATCGTCTTGTCATCTCAGTAGGTTTACCAGGAGCAACTCCTGAAGAAACAACGGCACAATTCGGCACTTCTACAGTTGTGCCTATTGCGTCTGGTTCAGATGGAAAGCTAACCATTTTGCTGCAGGTAGCTAATTATGAGTATCCCAAGGGTGGTATCAACAACTCACTAATACTTGGTACTGCCAAACAACTATACCATGAGAAATCGGGTGAGCTTGTACAAGACAGCTTTATAATCGGTTCGCTAATGGTTATGGCAGTATACCACCTTTTCTTGTACGGTTTACGACGTAATGATGTTATTTCGCTATATTTCGGATTGTTTTGTTTATGTATTGCCGTGAGAACGATGCTTGTAGGATCCAGATATATATTAGAAGTTTTCCCTATGATATCGTGGGAATGGTTTGCGAAAGCATCGTATTTGACGGTATACGTAGGTGAATTTTTCTTAATTTCATTTATCTATCATTTATTCCCTCAATATTTGTCGCGTATCGTGTGGCGGACCACACAAGGGCTAACGCTTGTCTTAACTGTGCTCGTCATTGTATCAGATGTAAAGGTGTACGATTACTCTCTAGTCTTCTTTGAAGTGTATTCCGTAGGCTTAGTCTTATATGCTGTGTATGCAGCTATACAGGCCATCCGTCAACGGCAAGAAGGGGCTATTCTACTCTTTCTAGGATTCAGTCTGTTATTTGTGACAGCTCTAAATGATACATTGAATCGCAAGGGAATTATAGAAACACCAGCATTATTGCAACTGGGTGTGTTGGGTTTTGTGTTTTTGCAAGCTTTGCTCCTGTCGATGAAGTTCACACGAGCCTATATACAAGTAGAACGACTTTCAGATCGGCTATTGACGCTGGATAAGCTAAAGGATGACTTTTTAGCAAAAACTTCACATGAGCTGCGTACACCTCTCCATGGCATTATTGGATTGGCTGATGCGCTTATAGACGGCAGCTCGGGAAAGCTCACTTCACCCGTAACAGAGCTACTTCAGCTTATCAAAATAAGTGGACAGCGGTTAGCTCATTTAGTGGATGATATATTAGACTTCTCGAAGCTCAAGCATCAAGAGATCGTTTTAGTTCCAGTAACCGTTAATTTACAATTAGCGGTTGAGCTGACAATTCAAGTCGTTATGCCTTTAGCGAGGAAAAAAGGGCTTTTGCTGTCACAAGAACTAGCGGATAACTTATACGTCACTGCTGATGAGAACAGGCTTCAGCAAATTCTGTATAACCTGATTGGCAATGCCATTACTTATACAGATACAGGCTCCATTATTATTAAAGCATATAGGCAGCATGGGCAAGTTATCGTGAAAATCGTGGATACGGGAATTGGGATTGAAAAATCGGATCAAGCGAGAATTTTTGATTCTTTTGAGCAATTGCATTCCGATAACCGCCCTTCTCAAGGAGGGAGCGGAATTGGGTTGTCCATCACGAAGAAGCTCGTCGAGCTTCATGGAGGATATATTGAAGTCATTTCACGCCCAGGTCACGGATCTACCTTCACCTTTACGCTTCCTTGGGATGGGGAAGAAAAGCCATTAATAGCTCCACTTCCAATCTTTAATCCGGGTACAGTTGAGTCATTTTCGCAATATGAGTTAGGGGGATTAGAAGTAGAAGCTATTGATACACATATGCAGTCTCTTCCCGCAGTGCTCATTGTGGACGATGATCCAATCAACATACAGGTATTGGTACAATTTTTAACAGGCCGGTATTCAATCCGCTCGACATGTAATGGTCAAGAGGCTATTGACTGGATTCAAGAAGGGTACAAGCCAGATATTGCTTTACTGGATGTCATGATGCCTTATGTATCGGGACTTCAAATCGGTGCAGAAATACGTCGTTACTATACTTCAGGGGAACTACCTGTTATTTTCCTTAGTGCAAAAAGTCAAATCACGGATTTAGTTGCGGGCTTTCAACATGGTGGAAATGATTATTTAATTAAACCGTTTGATAAACAGGAGTTATTTGCTCGATTGGAGCTGCACTTGCAGTTAGCTCGTTGGCATGCATCGTTGGAACATGAAGTGAAAGCCAGAACTAGTGAACTTGAGCAATCGATGGAAGAGCGGGCTAGAGCTATAGCGGAGGTTTCTGTGCTCGCAGAACGAAATCGGATAGCTAGAGATATTCATGATCATGTTGGACATATTCTTACTGCCGGCGTTGTACAATTAGAAGCTGGTATGAAGCTAATGAGTGTAAATTCTCCTGACTCATTAGAGAAGTTGAAGCTTGTATCTGAGCTAGTTCGTAAGGGGCTTCATGAAATGCGGCAGTCTGTGCATATGCTCGCTGAACAGCCGAGCGATAACCTTACCTTTACAGATTACTTGGTTCAGATCATCAGAGATGCTGAGCAGTATGCAGATGTCAAAGTAGAGCACCGTATTGAAATGACTGAGAGAAACTTGGAAGATGACACGAAGAAATTAATTCGTAACGCCCTACAAGAGGGAATAACGAACGGCATCAAACACGGGAAATGCACACATCTTCGATTTGAACTAAAAGAAACTTCTGAATACATTCAGTTCAAACTAGAAAATGATGGCGTGCCTTTCGGCGCTGAGCAGTTGGGCTTTGGGCTGACTATGATTCGCCAATCCGTTCAACGTCTTGGCGGAACTTTCACCATTAGCACGAAGGATGGTACTGGCTGCGCGCTAACCTTTATCATGCCGCACATAAGGAGTGACCAAGTGTGTCTAGCATAACGATACTAATTGCAGAGGATCAGAGGCTCGTACGTGAAGGATTAGAAACGATTATCAATCTTGAGCCTGACCTTAAGGTCGTGGGAACAGCGGATAATGGGTACAACGCCTGTGTATTAGTTGAGCAATTACGACCACAGCTCGTATTAATGGACATTGAGATGCCTGTCATGAATGGAATTATGGCAACTCAACGGATTAAGCAGCTGTATCCCGAAACAATCGTATTAATTCTTAGTACTTTTACGGACGAGGAATACATTATCGAAGGACTGGCGAATGGTGCGTCTGGTTATTTGCTGAAAGACTTTTCATCGGACAAACTAACTACTTCGTTGAAAGAGGCGGCTCGGGGTGAGTTGATGCTGCCATCTAAACTTGCAGCAAAGCTCGCAGCTCGACTTCGCATGGCTCCGCCTCCTCGGCTTGCAGTACGTGATTATGGGCTTACACCACGTGAACTTGAAATTGCAAAATTAATAGTATCGTACAAAAACAATAGGGAAATCGCGGATACGCTTTACATTGCGGAAGGAACGGTTAAGAACTATATTAGTGTAATCTATGAAAAAATCGGCACAAATGATCGAGCCAAAGCCATTTCGATACTTACTGATACGCTGGAAGGAACCATGTTCAATCATTAGCCCTATGTCTATTGATATGGCATCCCATACACCGACTCTTTATTCAGGGTCGGTGTTTTTGCGTTTCTTATATAAAGGATAACCCTAAAATTCAGCGATGAATAGTTACTTCAGTCATAGGTAGGTCATATGACGAACTACACACTCCAGTCACTTACCTTGTATATGCATCTTCGCTATGATGAGGTCAACAATACGACGACCGAACTGCAAAAGAATGCTTTGAGCGGTGCTTAAAGGAGGTAAGTTTATGAATGCTTTGAATGCGACACAATCCGCAGAAATACGTGCAAATGCTGCTGCGGCAGGACCAAAGCCGATTAAACCTTGGACAATTTTACGCTATGACACGGATCGATTTCCATTTGCTAAAATCATATCTCGTGATGTGTACAAGGTGAAACAGTTAGATTTACTTCACGAATTTGTGAAATCGAAGCGCAAGTTACTAGGTATGAGTGATCATTTAACTCAAAAAGATAATTTGAGTGCCATAGCATTATTTCAAAAAAGTACGAAGGAATCTCCTTTTTATTTGTTCTATCATCATTTCATGCAAAAAGTACTCTCGCCATTAGTGGGAAGTTCATTATCCTATTCAAGTCTTCCCAATATGCGTGTTCATTTCCCAGGGACAGATAGTGTCAGCAGCTTTCATCATGACATCGTCGCTACCCGTCGAATGGATCAAATGAATTGTTGGATGCCCTTTACAGATGCTGAGGGAACAGCAACGCTCTGGTTAGAAAGTGATTATGGCCGCGGCGATTATGCGCCAGTACCTGTACAATATGGGGAAGCCCTTATATTTGATGGGGGGTATTTGGGTCATGGGTCTGTTCCTAACCAAAGTAATGGAACAAGAATTAGTCTCGATATGCGATTTTCCTATAAAGGGGCTAACACGCGCATAGAGGGAGTCACCCTCCTAAACCAAATCGTGCAACGGAACGAAAGTGGTTACGGTTTTAAACGAATGTACCGTTAAATGATTCAACGACGTGTGAATTGTGTATTGGTTATATCGAAAATAAAGGAGTTGGCGTCGACTAGTAACCGACGACGCCAACTTTTTGCGTTATATGCTAGTATTTAGCTGCCCAAACTTCGATTTCGACTTTAAGCGAATCAACTGCTAATGCCGGAATATAGCAAAACGTCATAGCTGGTGTGGCACCTCCGTGAAACTTCTCCCAAGCTTCATCGAAATAGTCCCAATCCATTTCTTCCGTTGCCCAAATATTCACTTTAAAAATATGCTCTGCAGTCACAGATTGGCTTTGCAAAACACGTAATATGTTCTGGAGCGTATTATGCAATTGCTGCTTTAGGTCCGAAGGGATATGTCCCTGTAGATCGGTTCCTACTTGACCAGACAATACGAGCAAATCAGCGTCTCGCGGAACAACAGTGAGGTGAGTGTAGGGACCCATAGGTGGGACCAATGTAGTTGGATTGATACGCTGGACCTGTTTATTCTCAGCTAATGTGTTATCGGAAGCTTCTGGTCTAACGATAGCCAACGTCTGATGATCTTCCCAACAGCCATTAATTTTAACATTTTTCTTAGCAATGCCTTCTTTATGGAAGCCAGCATTCAGCAGCACTTTCATTGAACCTTGGTTATGCAGCATAACACCAGCCTCAACCCGATGCAGATTCAGCTGCTCAAACGCATAGTTAACAACTAAAGGAACGGCCTCCGTCATATATCCTTTCCCGTTGTGAGCTTGATCAAGGAAATAGCCAATCCAGCAGCTTTGTAGGTTATAACGTACAACCTCTGTCAAAAAGATTTGACCAATGACTTGCCCTGATTGCTGCAAGCAGATCACAAATAAATAACCTCGGTCTGCTTCTTTTAATTCCATCTCTTCCTTAATTCGATCGATCTGGCCTGAAAGGGTATAGAAAGATTCCTCTCTTGAACCTGTAAACGCTTGAAAGAATTCACGGTTCCTCGTTTCAAGTGCGAGTAGGTGCTGGGCATCGGATTCCTCAACCAATTTTACATAAATGTTTTTTCCATTTAATCGTGTCATCGTCCATTTCTCCTTTTTGTTAAAAAATAAAAAACACCACAGGAACCCCTGCGGTGTACAAGTCAAAATAGATAACCACAGGGAAGCGACCTGTGGTGTTTATGATCCACTGTATCCTAAGTCATAATCACCTTAGATAGAAGTCGCCGAATATCGAATTTGGACAGACGTATCCCGTGATTAGCATATTCAAAGAAAACAGCAGTAGAGTATCCTGTGCCTTTAGACAATGATTGCAATGATCGTTTCTTCATGTGGATACTCTCCTTTCGTCCATTTCGTGGTTTACTTCTACTAGATTACAAATGTTATAAAAGTACTATATATGTCCGTTCATGAGTTATTAAATATATTTTCAACATTTCGTTTCATTATGTCCTAAAGTATAAGTGAAAATGAGAATCTGTGCAAGTAAGCATATAATGTAATGCTCGTCCATTTACAATGAACGAGTGGACGTGTACGCGGGGACCTCATGATTATCCCTACATAGAGCCTTTTCTGAGAGTTGACATCAATTAGTTGATAGGGTAAACTAATAATTGTTTAGGGGGTAAACTTTTGTGGATAAAAAATTATGTGAAGCCATCCAGCTCTTTGAAGAAGTCATGATTTATGGAACAACCCACATTATGAATGAGCTGAAATTGGATATTTTTAAAGAACTATCTGTAGAACAGGTGAGGCTTCTCGACTTGCTAAGTACAAAGGGCCCTTTAACATCCACTGAAATTACTGAACTTCAAGGTGGACATAAAAGTGCTACTTCCAATCGGTTGAAAAAGTTAATTCAAAAAGACTTTGTTCGATTTGAACAAATAAAAGATGACCATCGCATTAAGCATGTTGTCATAACGGACAAAGGATTGGCTGCAACGAAAGAAGCAAATGAGTTAACCTTTACCTATTTCAAATTATTACTATCTGAGGTAGCTGAGGAAGAAATCGAACAATTTATTCATACGTTTAAAAAAGTGAAGACGATCCTGCTAGCTAAATCATAACGAGTCATAGATGCTCGTATTTGGGAGGTAATCAACATGGAAACAATAAGAAAATCGCTTCCACAAGATGCAAATAAAGCTGCAAAATTAATGTTTGATGCGATGGATTGGCTGGGGGATTTGTTGCAATTAAATAAAGTTAAGGGCCCACAACTCGTGCAAACTTTGTATTTGAAGTCAAATACAAGATTCAGTAGTGAACATACGCATGTCGTAGATATAGATGGTGAAGTAGCTGGAATTCTTACAACAGCTGCGGGGAGCAAGCTTGATGGGCTTAATCTGCGTGCAGCAGTAAAGGGCTTTTCCTTTATTACAGGTAAGATGCTGAAAAATGTGGCCAAACATGCAGGCAGCTTATTAAAAACAAAAGAAGCCTTGGATGATGAATACTATATCACGACACTAAGTGTAGATTCTAAATTCCGTGGTAAAGGAATCGGTTCAAAATTGATGGACTTAGCAGAAAAGTTAGCGAGAGAGAATGGCTATCGTAAATGCTCATTAACAGTGGACGCAAATAATGAGAAAGCGAGAAGGTTGTATAATCAACTTGGGTATGTAGAACAGAGTCAGTTCAAACTTATGCACTATACCTTTGTACGTATGGTTAAATCGCTATAATATGAATATTCAGACTCCCATATCGGTATAGAATTTTACACTCAGGGTTAACTTAACGTAGTTATGAAGTACTTATCCTTGGTAGTAAGAAAGAGGATGCATCAATGGATGAACAGAAGAAATTGGATTTAGTCGCACTTGCCTCGATTCCACTTATTATGACGTTGGCCAATTCCATGCTCATTCCCGTGTTACCTTTGATGCAGAAGAAATTAGGCATAACTACGGTCATGACAAGCTTAATTATAACGGTGTATGCGGCTGTTTCCATTGTATGTATACCGATTGCTGGTTATTTGTCGGATCGATATGGTAGGAAGCTTATCATTATTATTGGCTTGTCGATAGCAGCAGTAGGTGGTGTAATATCTGGTTGGTCTGCATGGCAGTTGGATCAACACGCAGCGTACATAGGCATTCTCATTGGTCGTTTTATTCAAGGAATCGGGGCAGCAGGGGCCTTTCCCATTGTACTTCCCTTAGTTGGTGATATGTTTAGGAGTGACGAGCAAGTAAGCAGTTCACTGGGGATGATCGAGACATCGAACACATTTGGTAAAGTAGTAAGCCCCATTCTGGGCTCGGCGCTTACATTAGTGGTTTGGTTTTTACCGCTCGCGATTATACCTGTCTTCTGTGCGATATCAATAGCAGCAATCGCTATCTTTGTTAAGGTGCCAAACAAAAATAATCAGCAAAAGATCACGTTTAAAGCGTTCTTGCATGATGTTGGTGATATTTTATACAAAGATGGGCGCTGGTTGTATGCAATTTTCGCGATCGGTGGGATTGCGATGTATATCATGTTTGGATTTCTGTATCATATGTCCACGATGCTCGAGGAGAAGTATGGGATTGACGGTATTAAAAAGGGTGCCTTACTCGCTGTTCCGCTATGTGCCATCTGTATTGCCTCGTTTGTGACTGGAAAGCTGATCGGGACTAACAAATGTAAAATGAAGTGGTTCAACTTTACAGGGACAGTCATGTTAACTGGAAGTATGAGTATGTTTTTATTTATGGACACAACTAAGCTGCTGACGAACCTTATATTGCTGTCTATTGGAGGGTTAGGGATAGGGCTCATCCTTCCTAGCCTAGATGCCTTGATTACAGAAGGCATTGATAAAAAGCAGCGGGGGACGATTACTTCTTTATACAGCAGCATGCGTTTTATAGGTGTTGCAGCGGGTCCGTTGATCACTTCATTTTTTTTGGATAACGATAAAATGGTGTTCTATATATTCACAGGTGCAGGGCTTCTTTGCTGCGGCATTGCATTGTTTGCGATTCATCCATCGAGCAAGGAACAGCAAGAGGAAGAAGGCTTGGTGCCAACTTAACAAGATCGGTTGTATGCTAACATGTTACTTGATGAAATGGAAGTTAATCTCCGTAAAAAAGCCACTCTGAAGAGTGGCTTAGGCTTACTTTCATCATGAGTTATAATGGCATGGGTCTTCACGAATCTGCTCATTATGGTTGAGTCGTATGCTGTTTAATGATTTCATAATCAGCTGCTGTATAGTTACCCATATGCCATAAGGAAACACCTTGCAAGTCGTAAAACTTCGCCAGCCATATTTTATGTTCAATGCTTTGCGCATCTTCATACCAAATTTCGTGGCTGCCGCGGTCATCTTTGAACGTAATTTTGCTCAAAAAGTACGGCGTTACGAATTCCACTTTACTCCCAGGTTTAGCCGCCCGCTCCTCAACTAGCTTGATCGATGGTTGTTCCGAAACAACCGTTCCATCTGTACGTGTAATCCATTGATTCGCTTGCTTCGAAATGCCCAATACAAGCTTTTTCTTAGGTATCACTTTTAATGCCGATTGAATCGTTTCATTTACTAATGGGAGTGGAGCAGATGGAAGCTTACTCTCCATATGTGTATAATCGTAAGCCATAAGGATGACTTGATCGGCAATCGCACCAATGGACTTGAGATCGTACCCTTTATACCAGTTTGTTGGTGGAACCGCTACGGAAAGCGTAAGTCCGTTCAAGCTCTGCTTCAATTCTCGCAAAAAGGATACAAAAGCAGCCTGTTCGGATTCTTTCTTAATCCCTTCGAAATCAACAGAAATACCCGTGAATCCATATGGATTGTTAGCGAATTCCGATTGGACAGATTGAATAAAGGCTTGCTGTGCAGGCGCATCCATAAGGAACTTGCTTAATTGCCCCTTGCCGTTATGAGCGAAAATACTAAGCTCTTTGTGCACCTTATTTTGGTCAGCAATCTGTATCGCAGCTTCCCAGCCATTTGGTACCGCATACTCACCAGACTTCATATCCAATGTAGCCATACCGTCAGCTGTATAGGAAAGCTCAGACCAGCCAAATTTAATGTCTTTCAAATGGCTCATTTGATTCGCTTGCTTGAATGATTCAATCGCATAATAGCCGATGCCTGATAGAGGTTGTTCTTTAATACGCTCATTAATAACGCGTTCAATAATGGAAGCAGCTTCTTTTCTCGTTAGCGATGCATGTGGTCGGAAGGCGCCTGTTTTATCGCCAACCATAATGCCTAGAGAGGAGCTATAATATAGCTCAGGCAAATAGCTCGGGTTAATCTTGCTAGCATCCGCAAGCTTGCGGATGCTCTGTTCGTTCTTCCAGCCAGAATCTTCCCATGCTTTACGCTCTGCGTCTGTCTTTTTTTGCAGCAGCAGGTTGCCTGTAAGTACAGCTACTTCCTCTCTCGTAATTTCTCGCTTGGGCTTGAATTGATTATCTTTAATCATGAACTGAATAAGACCCTGATCATAAGCCTTCTTCACATAATCATAGGACCAGTGAGTAGCATTTTGCATGTCTGTCAGTTTCATCGATGTATTCGTTTTAGACTCGATTTGTTGCGGGTTAGCTGCCATGAGCATTTTTATAAATGCCTCTCTTGTTAGAACGCCATTCCCTTGAAAGGTACCATTGCCCATTCCTGAGACAACGCCTGTGACAGACAATTTATAAATACTCTCTGATGCCCAATCCTTCTTCACATCGGAGTATGGTTTCAATTGAGCATTATACGCGAATGCACTGCCTGTACCTGCAAATAGCATCATAGCAGCAGAAAGGGTTGCTATTTTCTTGATCATACTTATTCCTCCTAGTAAATTCATCCATCTATTATACTAAATATGAGTATATTTATATATGAGTGTATTCAATTTATTCTCTATGTAAAGCTCAGTTTCAGATCGTAATGGAATGAGGTGCCGGCCAAAGTATAGCTATTTTTATTACATTTTCAAATACTAATTTCACATAAGTGGATGCTGAAAATAACATGAATATTACGTCGGCGTAGGGAATATCCTACGTTCTTTTTTGTATTCGTTTTCAAAAATATTGTGCACGGTAACCCTTATTTTGCCAAAATTATCAGGTTATCTTTTTCAGATCGAGCTAATATGCTTTACAGTCCATCTCACAGAAACGAGTTAAGATGGACACAATTTTAAGTAAATAATCATTTACTTGGGAAAGAAAGGACGAAGAGAATGCCAATACTGCGCCGTTATACGACGACTATCAATGGAGCGATAACGTTTACGGGAAACACCTTAGGATTTGGGGCGATTAATCCTAGTTACAACGACATTGGAGCGTTCATTACGCTGGATCCCGCTTTGCAAGAGGCAGGATACCCACCGGGTAGTACAAGGGATTGGAAATTAAATGCTTCTCAAGCTCGTTTAAGAGTTCCATCAGCTAGTGAAGTGCTTTATGCCGAGTTGATTTGGGGAGGAACTGCCAAATTTAATACTTCAGATGTTACGGCAGATTTGGATACACCCATTACTTTCGTTAACCCCAATGGTTCAGCTCAAACGATTTCGCCTGACTCCGCCACAGCCCAAACGGTTGTGCATGAAAAACATACGTTTTACATTCGCTCGGCTGATGTAACCTCAATCGTCAAATCAAGCGGTGCAGGGCTTTATACCGTTAATGGAGTACCGGCAACTATACTCCGCCCAAGCAAAAGTAATGCAGCAGGCTGGACCCTTGCTGTTGTATATAAAAATGATGCATTACCTCCGCGTAATATGAATGTATACGTAGGTACGGCTAATGTGGAACGAGGAAATGTAGTAGACCAGACAATAGATGGTTTTGGCACGCCTGATTCTAAACCGTTTCAAGCACGAGCCTTATTGTCTGCGATTGAAGGAGACAGCTTCATTACAAAGGATCAGTTTTTGTTTGGCCCTTCTCCGAGTAATGTACAACCGATATCAGGTCCGAATAACCTAGTAGATAACTTTTTTGCTTCACAAATCAATGATGATAGCGGGAACTTAGATACAACCGGAACGCAGGGAACGAACAACGTTACTCCAGGTCAAAAGCAATCTTCTCAACGGTATGGCTGGGATATTACGAACGTAGATATTTCAGATGCGATGAATACCTCACAAACGTCAGCGACGGCACGCTTCAAAACCGATATGGATGGTTTCGTCCTCTCCGCTTTAGGCATTCAAATCGATGTAAATAGCCCAGATATTAAGATTGATAAGCAGGTGGATGAAGATGCAGCACTTGTCGGAGATGAGTTAACGTACACGATTCTTGTCGAAAATGGAGGTCTGGCAGAAGCGCAAAATGCGATTTTCAAAGATATTCTGCCAGATGAGCTGCAATTTGTACCGAATAGTGTGACGGTAGACGGACAAGCAAGACCAGGGGAAGATCCGACTGTAGGTATCGATATCGGTTCTGTCAGTATCGAAGGGCCCGTTGAAATTATATTCAAAGTAAAAGTGATTGCTGTTCCACCAAGTGGAAAGGTGAGTAATGTTGGTACGCTTGATTATGAGTATCAAAGCGCAGCAGGACTTCCTCTTTCATCGGGTTCCAGCAGTTCCAATGCCGCAGAAACGATCATTAAGCATGTCCAATTGGATGTCGTAAAAAGCGAAGATCGATCTGTTTATGACAAAGTAGGAGATGTCATTACGTATACGCTTGATATTACGAATAATGGAGATACAGCGGTGGATGCCGTTTCGATTAAAGATGCAGTTCCAGCAGGAACGGCGATTGTACCTGGCAGTCTTACGGTCAACGGTGTACCAGTTTCGGGCGATCTGGCTACAGGGATTCCACTTGGTACTTTGCTTCCTGATCAATCCGCCTGGATTACTTTCCAAGTAGCGGTACAAAGTCCATTGCCAGAACAAGTCGACAACAAGGCAGAAGCGGACTATCGATATCAATTGAAGCCGGGAAGTGACGTGCGTCAAGACACTGCGGCTAGTAACACGATAACAGCTTGGCTGGAGACGAACTGCCATAAAGCGCAAAATCAAATTTTTGAATCCGTGGCACTGCAAGAGCTGGCCCTAGCGAAAGTTTTACAAGCAGAGCGTGTGAAAATACAAAAAGCGATCGAAGCATTTGGAGATGGACGAATTACTGCCGAAGAGCTTGCGTCTATTAATTTGAGTGTTGAAAAAGTTGTACAAAAAGCGGCGCTGCTAGAGAAGGTGTTGAAAGAAAAGCTAGAAGTTGCGAAGAAAGTATGCTGCTAAAGCTTATTTAGATCGGTCTGTTTCGTGAAGAAATGCACAATGTTTCTTGGCTTGGAAGAATACGTGACGTGCGAGATTTTAAGGAAAAGGGAGGAGCAAGATGCCATTTATTCATCGTTTTACCCAAACGACCAATGGTGCCATTACGTTCACTGGCAATACGTTAGGCTATGCAGATGGAAGTACTGATATTGGTGCATTTCTATCTACAGATACCTCGAAGCAAGTATCCGGCTATCCAGCAGGTAGTACATTTAGCTGGCAAGAGAACTCTTCTGCAGCTGAACTTCGTTTTCCTGCAGGGAGTGAAATCTTATATGCTGAGCTAATCTGGGGCGGATCGACAAGAGATGACTCTAGCGATATTGGCGGGTCTATTAATACGTCGATTTGGTTTCGGACTCCAAGTGCAACTGTCACGATCGCTCCTGATGGTTACACAGCTCGTGAGGAGTCGGCAAATGGCCAAGTGTTTTATGTCCGCTCTGCGAATGTGACGGATTATGTGAGAACTGCTGGAGCTGGAAGTTATATTGTAGGTGGTGTTCCTGGATCGATTAGAAACTGTACGTTTTTAGGTTCGACGAATACGGCTGGATGGACACTAGCTGTCGTATATAAGCATCCTGCACTCAAAATTCGCAATATGAACATTTATGTAGGTTCTCAGCTTATTACGATGTTCAACCCACCTGTAGATGAGTTGATCTACAACTTTAAAACGCCAGAAGGCGGCGAAATTAAAGGGCGGGTCATGCTCACGGCGATGGAAGGGAATGCGAATCTGCCGGGCGACCATTTCGAGTTCGGTCCCAACCGCTCCTCTTTGTCGGTCATTTCAGGACCTAACAATCCAGCGGAAAACTTCTTTGCTTCGCAAATTAACGACGATCTGGGCTATTTAGATACAAGTGGAACGGCTGGAGGGCTTAATAAACCTGTCGGCTCAGACGGATTCGGCGTGCGGTCTGGTTGGGACATTACAAATGTAGATGTTACGCACACGCTGTATCATGGACAGACCGAAGCGATAGCGCGTATTGCGACGAGACAGGATACTTACTTAGTAAGCGGATATGGCGTACAAATTGATGCTAATAGTCCAATCGTTAAAATGACTAAATCCTCGGATAAAAAGCAAGCCGTTGTAGGTGAAATCGTCACTTACACATTAGAAGTGAAAAATGACGGATATGTCGATGCGACGAATGTTATTTTTAAGGATTATCTCGATCCTGAGCTTGAATATGTACCAGACAGTTTGCGAGTCCGTGGAGAAGCATTTGACAGTCAAGATATTGAGAATGGGGTAAATATCGGTACGTTGGCGGTCGGTGAGACGATCATCATTACGTATCAGGCGAAGATTACGAAGGAACCAGAAGATAAAGTTGTACACAATCAAGCTTCGATGACATTTGATTTTCAGAGCAGACCAGATCTGCCAATCTCGACAGCGACGAGTATTAGCAACAAGCCTGGTGTCGAGGTGATCGAGCCGCCTACTTGTGAGGACGGAAAAAATCAAATTATTAATACGATTGCCGAAGCTGAGCACAGCATCGCTCGAATCCTGCGGGCAGAAGCGGAAAAGATTGAAGCAGCAGCGCGTGCATTTGGGAATGTAGATATCTCGGTTCAGGATCTTGTTGCTGTTAATGACAGTGTGGCAGATATGCTCGACAGCATCATTGCGTTGGAGTCCGAGCTTAAGGAGAAGCTTGCGGCTGCGAAAGTGGTTTGTAATTTCTGTTCCTAAAACTTAGCGTTGAGCGGTGAAAGGTGAGAAATCTGATTCAAGGATCGGAAGGGTGAGAATCTATGTCGAAAAAGGAAACGACAGCGAGTAATCTTACAAATACGAAGGCGCTTGTCAGTACCCTCGATCGTCCACATATTGAAGTGAATAAATCCGTGAACAAAGAAGAAGCGAAGGTCAAGGATGTACTGACTTTTACCGTGCTCGTGACGAACACAGGGGCAGTGGATGCGCAAAAAGCGATATTGAAAGATGTGCTGCCGAAAGAGTTAAAGTTTGTGCTGGGCAGCGTTTTTGTAGATGGAGTGTCGCAACCGAATGCACATATTAGTAGTGGAGTCCCGCTAGGAACGATAGTGCCTGAACAGTTGGTGGCAGTAACCTTCCAAGCCAAAATTGTTAATATTCCTCCTGATGAGATTGTGAAAAATAAAGCGAAAGTAAACTTTGAGTACGAAAGTGTGCCAGGAGCTCCTGTTACAAAAGGGGAAGCAATAAGCAATGAGACGAGAACGAAGTTGCTCGTTCGACCGCTTACGAACTGCGAGAAAAGTCAGGCGACAGTGGAATTTTCAATTGCAGAGCAGGAGAAAGCTGTTCAAGCGCTATTAGATGTAGAAGCAGAGAAAGGTCGAGCTGCGCATCAGGCTGTGGAAGATGGGAAAATTGCGAGCGAGGAACAGCAGTTGATTGATGATAGCAAAAATAGAACAGTCACAGCTTTAACAGCACTGTCGCAAGTACTAGCCAGCAAACGAACGGCCAATCAGGATTTGTGCAAGGGCTGCAAGTAACACGTAAGTGGATGCAGCATAGGAACTAGTAAGAAATCGATAAGTTGAGCATGCTGGAACGAATGCCATTTGCCCCATGTCTATTTACGTTTTCGCTTCCAGAAAGAAAGGGTGAAAGCAAATGTCGGATACGCCGAATGTAAGTATTTTAAAAGAAGTAGATAAGACGGACGCGGTAGTTGGCGATATTTTAACCTATACCTTTACACTTGCCAATGATAGTACGGTCGAGGTGACAAACTGTAAGTTCAAAGACGTTTTATCTGACGAAGTGAAATTCGTTCCCAATAGCGTGACAATCGATGGCGAATCTCAGCCAGGCGCAGATCCGACCCAGTTTATTACGCTTGACCAACTGTCTATCGAAGGGCCGATTACGATTTCGTTTCAAGTGGAAGTTGTTAAGCCGCATCCAAGCGGTGTAATTAAAAATAAAGCTACTATGGGTTCTCAATATTCCGGTGGCTACGTAGATGCGGTAAGCAATGAAGTGCAGGTAAATGTGCCTGCTGGGCGCTCTGCCTGTGAATGGTCCCGTGACCTGATTATCCATTCGATTGCACAAGAAGAGAAAGAACTTGCGACCGTTCTTTATATCGAAGGAGAGAAGATACAAGCCGCAGTTAACTCCTTTCGGGCTGGCCACATTACCGTCCCCGAATTGCTGATGATTAATCAAAGTGCCAAGACAGCTGTACAGCATATTGCGAATCTTGAAAAAGAATTGAAAAACAAACTCGATAAGGTTAAAGACCTTTGCTGCGGTTGTTAATAGAGATGGAACGAGGTATGGAGAAAGGGTGAGAGATAGATGGCGTTAAATCCGCGATTTTCAACGACGACGAACGGTGCGGTTACCTTTACGGGCAACACGCTTGGCTTAAGCAGTACCAATACGAGCTATACTGATATTGGCGCGTTCATTACGACGGATACAACGAAGCAGGTAACAGGATATCCAGCGGGTACGACCTTGGATTGGAAGGAGAATGCTTCCACCGCACAGCTTCGTTTTCCTATAGGCAGTGAAGTGTTGTATGCGGAGCTGATTTGGGGCGGTTCAACGAAAACGAGCAGAGAAGACGTAACGAGTGAAATCGATCGGGCCATTACCCTTTATACACCGATCGGAACCCATACGATTTCGCCTGATCCAACGACCGCGCAGCAGGTGACGCAGGCGAGCCAAGTTTTCTATGTTCGATCAGCAAATGTGACGAGCTTGATTCAATCAGATGGGGCTGGGAGCTATACGGTCAGTGGCGTACCTGCTACTGTCCAACGCTTTAAGAGCAATAACACAGCTGGTTGGACACTATCTGTTGTGTATAAAGACACAACACTCCCGCTCCGCAATATGAGTGTGTATGTAGGAACAGCGTCGATTGAGCGAGCAGGATCAGTTAATCAAACGATTTCCGGCTTTTCCACGCCAGAGCTTGGCGATGTCAAAGCAAGATTACTCGTTACCGCGATGGAAGGTGACTCTAAAATACCGGGAGATCAGCTGCTCTTTGGTAAAGACACGGGTTCCTTACAGCCTATTTCAGGACCGAACAATCCGGTAGATAACTTCTTTGCTTCGCAAATTAACGATGATGCTGGCAACTTGGACACAAGTGGTACGTTTGGGAATGCTAATGTGGCACCAGGAGGTGCCGGAGCAACGATACGATATAACTGGGATATTACGAACGTGGATGCATCTGCAGCGATGCAAAATGCGCAAACGGAAGCTGTCGTACAGCTTTCTTCTAAGTCTGACGGTTATATCGTAGCGGGATTAGCTGTCCAAATTGATGTTAACAGCCCAGAAATCAAAGTAAGCAAAGAGGTCGATAAAGAAGCAGCAGTTGTAGGAGAAAAACTTACTTACACGTTATTAGTTGAGAACAATGGCATGACAGAAGCAAAAATAACAACACTTACCGACACACTCCCACCTGAATTGAAGTTCGTAGATGGTAGCTTAAAGGTTGATGGTGTGCCCATCCCAGATGGAGATCCGACTAAAGGGGTGGACATTGGCTCTATCTCCGTTGAAGGGCCAACGGAAGTCACCTTTGAAGTTCTCGTTATAAAAGTACCGCCAGACAATAATGCTGTTAACAAGGCGTCAGTCGTATATGATTTCCAGAGCGCTCCTGGCTTGCCTGTCTCGTCCGGTAAGGCAGACAGCAATGAGGCAACGACCGTTATTCGAAAAGTCGAAGTATCTGTGACGAAGCGACAAGACCTGCCTGTATACGTGAAAGCGGGTAATGTGATTACGTATACGATCGAGGTTGCCAATACCGGAGATACGCCGCTGACTGACGTTGTCGTAGAGGATCAAATTCCGAATGGAACGAAGTTCGTTCCAGGCAGCCTGCAGGTCAATGGAAGTCCAATTGTAGGGAACATTGAAAATGGCGTCAATATTGGCACCGTTGCGCCTGGCACGACGGCCAAAGCGACGTTCCAAGTGAAGATAGATGATCCAGTACCTAAGAAAGTCACAAATAAAGCGAAGGTAGACTATAAGTACAGGCTCACGCCAGATGGTCAAGTGTTCCGTAAGGAAGAAACGACAAATGAAGTGACAGCGGTACATGAAGCCAATTGCAGCGAAGCGCAGAAGAAAATGGTAACGGCTGTTGGCGAAGCTGAACTTGCTGCTGCAGGCGTAATTGCAGGAGAGAAGATTCGGATTCAAGATGCGATTCGGGCATTTAATGATGGCCAATGGAGTGCAGTACAATTGCTTCACGCTAATGATCAGTTGAATAAGACATTAAACAAAATCACTATAGATGAGAAACATCAACAAGATACGTTGCAAAAAGCGAAAAAACTGTGCTGCCCAGGTGTAGTGGAAGATGACTTCAGCGGCGTATATATCATTCGAAATAGAGGAAGCCAAAAGGTACTCGATTTATATGGGGCTTCTAAGGAAAATGGTGCGAATGTGCAGCAATATGAAAACAATGGCGGCGCACATCAGAAGTGGAAGCTGGAGAAGCAAGCAGATGGCTCATACACATTTGCTGCGGTTCATAGTGGGAAACTGCTTGAAGTAGCGGGAGCTACAACAGCTGGTGGGGCGAACGTGCAGCAATGGGAAGACACAGCCGGTGCACATCAACGGTGGAACATCGTTAAAAACCCGGATGGTTCATTAAAATTTATAGCGAAGCATAGCGGACTTTTACTTGATCTTGCGAGTAATCAGCAGCAGAACGGCGCCAACATTCAACAATGGCCGGATAATGGTACGCCAGCCCAGCATTGGGAATTAATTAAGGTGTAGGAAGTTTTAGAATAGAAGGTTAATTTAGATCATTGATATAAAAAAAGGCGGTTATCGATCGAATCGAATGAAGAAGAGAGTTGTTGCAACTCTCTTCTTTTTTATTACCAAAAATCAGAGTTAAAGCTATAATAAACAGATCAAATGCACGTGTAGTAAAAGGAGAACAGATAAATTTTAGAATCTACTGGCATGTTTTTGTAACCATCTATTATAGATAGCTGGAAACGGATACACTTTTAAAAATGATTTAGGAGGACTACATGCGGTTATTTCATTTTAGCGAAGAAGATAACATTGAAATATTTAAACCACGAGTAAAAGCAAATCGAACGAATATGCCGCCTGTTGTCTGGGCGATTGATGAAGAACATCAATTTACGTTTTTCTTTCCTAGAAACTGTCCACGAATCGTCTACACCAAGAGCCCACAGGTTCAAGCGCAAGACGAGACAAAGTTTTTCGGCAATACAGCTGCTAACACGATTATTACCGTAGAAACGCAATGGTACTCAAGAATAATAAATACTACTCTGTATAGATATGAATTTCCTACTGAATCATATATCCTTTTTGATGAAACTGCCGGGTATTATATTTCACATGAAACCGTAAAGCCGATAAATAAGATAGCAATAAACAACGGGCTTGAGAGGTTGATGAACATGAACATAGAAGTACGTTTTACACCCAATTTATATCCAGTGAGGGATCAATTGCTGGAGTCTTCAATCGACGATTTTGGCATACATCGGTTTGAGCATGCTGTACAACTGTAAGCAGATTGCTAGCCCTAAATAGGGACGTAAAATAGGAATCTATGCTATACATAGGAGGGATAAACATGAATAATCCCGTTCTTAGTACAGAAAGACTAATCTTAAGAAAGATGACCAAAGACGATGTTGTGGCATTAATGGAAATTTTCTCAGATCCAGAGGCTATGAAATACTATCCTTCAACTAAAAATGAGCAGCAGGCGAGCGAATGGGTAGATTGGACGCTGCGCAATTATGATACATCCGGCACTGGGATGTGGATCGTCGAAGATCGAGCAACGGGTGGTTTTCTCGGACAATGCGGCATTGTTCCTCAAGAACTAGACGGTGTAGTCGAAATGGAGATAGGCTACTTATTTGCTAGGCGTGTATGGGGCAATGGATATGCAACAGAAGCAGCATTGGCTTGCAAGAAATATGGATTTGAGCAGCTTGGATTAAGCAAACTAATCTCTTTCGTTGATATCAATAACACCCCATCTGCCAAGGTAGCTGAACGAATCGGCATGACCGTAGAAAAAACGATTCATAAATGGGAGAAAGAGCTCTTTGTTTACGCAGTGACTTTAAAGTAATACGGGTCCTACTATATAGTTATAAAGGCGGCTCTTAGGGGCCGCTTTATTAATTTATATGCGAATATTTTTTATACAAAATGAACCTTTGTCACCTCTACGGTCTCTTATCTATGAAAAGGGGAGTGAACATGAGAGTAAGCCATCTTGTCAGACAAGCCCAAAAAGGCAACAAGGAAGCTTTACTGCAGCTCATCATGGCCGATAAGGACGTTTATTATCGTCTTGCCTATTCGTACATGGGAAATGAGCATGATGCGTTGGATGCGATGGAGGACATGATCGTTACACTATATGAAAAGATTGATCAATTGCAAAAGTCAGAAGCCTTTTCCAGCTGGAGCAAAACGATTTTGGTTAATCGATGCAAAACCTTGCTCCGTAAGAAGGAGCGGATGATTCCGGTGGGAGATGAAGGCGATTCTTCATTTTCGTCGTTAACGGATGATAATCCTTATCGTGATACAGATTCAGAGATGAATATGGAGGTACTGCTATCGCAATTGAATGCACGGCAGCGGGAAGCAATTGAGCTGCGTTACGTTCATGATCTTCCATATCAAACGATTGCGGATATGACGGGTGCACCGCTTGGAACGATCAAATCAAGAATTTCGCAAGGCATACAAAAGCTGAAAGTCATGATCGGAGGTGAGCATGATGAAGACAATCGAGGAGAAGTTAAAGGAGCATAAACAGACTTTGGAAATGTTGCAAGCTCCCACTGCGCTAGAGAATAGACTTCGAGATGCACTTCATAACGTTCCCGATAAAAAGAAAAACAAAAAGAAAGCCACGTCATGGATCGCATCAGCGGCTGCAGTACTGATATTAGTGATTGGAGTTTATCAGTACCCTGCATTAGCTTATTATGGTGAAAAGTTTTTCAAAACAAACTGGAGCTCGCTCAGCTTCTCTGAAGTAACAGAACAAGGATATGGTCAAAAGGTAGATGAAAGTATAACGCTTAGGGACGGCACTGTAGTTACTATCAATGGTGTGATGGCGGACGATAATGTGTTTCTCATGTACTACACGATGGATCGACCAGTGGGCATTGAGTTCACGGATGAGGATTTTCGTCGATATGGCTTCGATAAATTAAAAGGATTCCTGACAGATTCAAAATCGCAAGGGAACGGTGGCGGTGATGGTAAGAACAAGTCTCAGTTCGTGGGACAGGCTAGATTTGAACCTGTTAGCCCATTTTCTAGAACATTAACGGTTACCTTCTATGAATGGATTAATGACGAGCGAGTGTTTTATCCGATTTCTTTCAAGTTTGAAGCCAATAAAGCGATGAAGAGTATTATCAAACAGGAGCTTGATCAATCCATCGAAGTCGATTATGGAACGATTCACTATGATTCTATTTCTGCCTCACCTACATCAACCCTTATTAAAGGGCGTTATGAATTTGAAGATTACCCGAGAACTTATGGCCAATACAAACTTTACGTGAATGGAATAGAAGTTCAATATAAGGGAAAGTCTGGTAGAATGCCTGAATTTGAGCTTGAATTTGATATGCTACCGACAGACAGAATAAATTCCATTGAGCTTGTGCTTGAAAATTTCTTAGGCTATCAAAAAATAGAAGAGCCCATTTCTCTCGCTTCACCATCAGATCGGTCCATTAAAATAGGCGATGAGAAGTTATGGATTCGCAGTGTAACCAAGACCCGTACAGGCTATGATGTAGTTATAGCTAGAAGAGAATTTACAAAACTGAAATGGGATACTATAACCGTAACAGCTGGTGGTAAAGTGATTCCAGTATCATCGATTTCCGAAAGTCGCCCCTGGGATTTGGGGAATAATAATATTATGAGGGAAAACACGTTTTCCTTTAACACAATGGATAAACCTGAATCCTTGCTGCTGGAGGGTTTCACTTATATTAAAACCTACAATAAGAGAATATCTCTTCCTGTAGAAAAATAATAAATAAGTTTGAGTAACACACTGTAACTGTCGTAGTATATGTGGCAATTACACTAACGAGCGCCACAGAGGTTATTCTCTGTATATTGGGTAGATTCTCAACTGTAACGGTTGTTACAGAGCCTATTTCTTAGAGTGAGCAACATCATTCACCATATTTGATAAAATAAGCTCGCCTACAACCGTTCCATTTCTACATTGGACAATTTCAGTAAAATAGCGTCAATGGCGTTCGTTAGAGTATGCCGTCTCACTCGGAGATTATATTCGAAAATAATCCTACTCCATAACAGAGAGATGAACAACATAAGTAGTGAGCGTCGGCGTGTTATCTACGTATGCTATTCTTCTCAGTTATTCCATTCATCCGCAAGCACGCCATACACAACATGATCTACATAATGGTCATACAACCATTCCGCATGTCGAATGCAGCCTTCTTGTACAAAGTTTAATCGCTCCGGAATGCTTCTGCTTTTGTTATTTCCTATGGCTGCTCTAATTTCAACTTTGTTCAGGTTTAATTCGTTAAACGCATAATCGGTCAATGCTTTAGCTACACGAGTCATAATTCCATTTCCCTGATACTCTGCACCTAGCCAATAACCGATATCTGCAATTTTGTTGGATTCGGTAATACTATTGAATCCAGCAACGCCAACAATCTTGCCTTTATATAAAATAGCTGTAGTAAGGCTTTTATTTTCTGCGAAACCTGTAATACACATTTGAATAAAGGCTTTTGTATCTTCAACACTTGTTGTTGCATCGACCCAAGGAAGCCATTCTCTTAGATAATCTCTTGAACGATCGGCAAGTTCATAGATTGTTGCTGCATCCTTTATCTCCATTAATTTTAGCGATAACTCTTCATCAATTTTATGTATAAACATCGTATCCATCTCCTCATGTTTTTTGTATTTTAACACGTTAAGATCGGGATAGCATTATAATAAACACATATTCTATCGAATCACGGACTTTTATTTTGAGAAGGGGGAATTCTTTATGCATGATGCCGATTTGTCGCAAACAGAGATTAACAGATTACTTATGTATCTTGATTATTTTCAAAATCAAAATACGTTCACGGTTCAAAAAAATGGTTATGAATGTGAGAATGAAACCATAATGGAGTTTCGTAAAGCACTTACGGAAACTAGGTTCTTGATCGTTTTTAACTGGATCGATTGGCTTAATGAACATGAGATATATAAGGATACTAGCAGAGATGTTGTTATTCCTATTAGGAACGCTGATATGGAGACCCTTCGCAAACTTATGACTAGCTACATTAGAGGAGATCGGTTTAACGAAGGGCTATTTATCGACGTAATTAAGAAAGGTGTCGTAGCAGCTATTTTAGAAAGAGTAAAGGAACTACAAGGTTAGGTTCTGCTGATTCGGACGGAACATACCGTAGATGGGTACATGATCGAGGTGTGCTTCATGCATGAGTATGAATCCGAACTTTTCATAAAGAACTATATTGTGAATGTTTTCTGTATCTAGAGCGACGCCATGCGAGATTGGGGATGAATCTACATCATGCAATAGATGCTGCAGCAGTGCTTTGCCGATTCCTTTACCCTGAGCCTCTGGAGCAACTCCTATGATAATCAGATAGTGATGAGCAGTACTAGGGGCCATGGAGCGGGTGATTCGCATATAATCATTGAGCTGTCGAATCTTCCTGATTGGTAAGCGGTAAGCCAAAGAGATGAGTCTTCCAACCAATCGTATAATGCTCATAGGCCGTATTTTATTTGTCTTTGGCTTCTCAATGATATAGGCTCCAAGCAGTTTTCCATTTTCATAATAGCCCCATATTTCTTCATGAAGCCATTCACTTTTATCAAATAGAAATGAAAAGAAATGAGCGGTATGGCGACGAGCTTGCTCATTGAACTCAGAATGGCCGAATATATGCAGAAAAATGGGATCTTGAGCAAACGCGCTGCTCATAAGCGATATGAATGAAGCTTTATCTGACGGGTTCAGCTTGGATATAGGATTAGAAGAACTCATACTTTATCACCAACTTTGTGAAATGGTTTGCCATAATGATCGACGGCGAAGCTGAACAGTACTTTAATCATAAATAATATACAAGTCGTTAACATATAGGGTTGTAGGTTAGGGAGCAATGGCAATAAACCGAGCCCAATAGACAAGAGGATACCAGCAATAAATAATTGAGAGGGTCTTCCGATGAATGAATTAACGATAAACGCACCTATAATCGTGTATGCCCATACAGCAATGGATTGTTCAACATTTACACCGAGTAATAATGCAACAAGCACAATATGAACGTGTATGCCTATGAATACGATACGGTTTTTACTTCTTGTCGCATAAAAATTACTGGTCGAGGCTGTAAAGTTAGCAATGCATCCAGCAAAAATATCGAAGATCAAGAGGCAAGCGAGTATGCTGCGCCACAGGGGTAACGAGTCTATCATCTCAGGAAATCTCCACAATAAAGCCCCTGTTAGCAGTGCCCCAAAGAGCAGTATCGCTAACAGTGAGCCTATATGCTGCTTCTCGCCAAATACATCATGCAAAAACGAAGGAATACGCAGCTGCTTCTTCATTGACTACACTCCTTTTCGTCAAATTATAGAGTAATTATATATGTATACTCTAAAATGATTATAACTGTAACGTGTGTAAATGCAATAGGTTTTATACTCATATCATTGATATACTCTAAAACTTAAGCTACACTTCTTGTGAGGTGGTACAGATGAACGGATATGAACGTCGTAAGCAGAAGAAAATGGACCAGATTTATTCCGCTTCGTTATCGTTATTTTTAAAACATGGTTTTCAAAAAGTGAGTGTACAGGAAATTGCAAAAAAAGCTAAAGTATGTCCTGCTACGATTTACAATTACTTTGGAACGAAAGAAAAGCTCTATGCGGATATGTTAATCGATTGGATGGACAAACGATTGGAGCTGTGTGAGCAGATCCTTGCTTCAGAGATAGCATTTCAGGAGAAAACGAAGCGAATTATGCTGCTGGAAGCGAAAAGCGTCAACGTTTTATTTAATGATGCAGCAGTGATGCCTTTAGGGGCTGAAATGGATGAATGGGGCAATCAATTGCAGCAGTATAGTGAGGAGAAAGTAATTCCGTTCTATATGAGATTTATTGCGCTGGGTAAGAAAGAGGGATTTATAAAACAAGATATATCGGAAGAAACAAGTATGTTTTATTTCAACATGTACAAGAACGTACTGGAAAGGTATGTGAATGCAGCATCCACTCAAGATCATATTGAAGAGAATATCGATCAACTGATCAATCTATTTTTCTTCGGCTTAGTGGGGAGAAGTGAACCTATGAAAGAGTAGTATTGACGTTCTTGGAACGGAAGCGGACATCAATATCTTTTATGAACCCAAGCGCTTGTACATGGTTTGGGTCTTATTTGCATTGCACACTAAGCTGTAGTGATCTATTTACTATATGACTTGTTGTACATGGTTGCATATATAGGTAAAATATAACTAAGTACATACTAGGTGCTAGATAATCATACGACTATAGAGTCTTTATGTTGGAGTGCAATAATGGAGGAGTTCAGATGAGTAAACGTAACAGTTATCGGCTTTTATTTACAATTGCACTGGGAATTATCTGTTTAACAACTGCTGTTCTTACGTGGTATTTTGCATCAGATGATAGACATCATGCGAATTTGACCTTTTACGTATTTACAGCTTTACTATCTGGATTTTTTCTTGTTGGAAATGTCGTAGTCCTGCTGATGAGAAGAAAAAAGAATACTTGAGTACTGTATAAGTGGAGAAATTTTAGAGGATTGAATCGTTATGAAAAAAGCAAAGATTGAAGAATTGAACCAAATCACACGTCTATTTAAGAGAATTGATATAGAGAATGTAGAGACACCTCAAAACTACTTTAACTTTGTAGGAACTTTAGATGTATTTCCGAGATGTTTAACTGAAAAAGAAAGTCTGGATTTGATTAACGAGGATTATAACGCAAAACATATAGATAAGTATATTAGTTTCTTTGAATTATGTATGACAACAATTAGTGAACCCGTTTATGTATACAAACGTCCCCTTTTGGGGGATGGAGATAGTAGGGATGATAGTGAGTTATGCAAAGTAACAACTATTGATGAGATTCACCCGTTCATCATTTCTATTGGCCGCGAACAATGTTTTTATAATTTTTTCTGGAAGGACAGCCGTACGGTCGTCATTGGTAATTTCGATTTGTCTCTTCCCATATACAGCGATGTACAACATATACACACTTTTAAAGCTTGCGCAGCTGATTCGGAATTGTTTATAAGAACATAATTAAGAAATGAAGTATATTTTAACTTCTATTTTATCGAAATAATTCATGTTAGTTGGAAATACAGATGAAGAAACCATTGAATGAGGAGGATATGCCCTTGCAGAGATATAAATCATCCACTGGCAAGCAGCTTATTTACGAGTCGTATGATAGGTTGTTACTAGCTTGGAATGTCGATTATGTTGAGCGAACCATTCAGACTTCGTTTGGTCATACGCATATTATCACTGCAGGTGACGTGTCGAATCCTCCGTTGGTCCTTTTTCATGGCACAGCAGATAACTCATCGATGATGTGGATATACAATGCTCGATATCTTGCGGAGCACTTTTACCTTATAGCTGTAGATGCTATTGGAGGTTCTGGAAAAAGCGAGCCTAGTGGAGAGTATGGACGTAATTTTAATCAAACGTTGTAGAGTCATGAACCTTGTAAAATGGTAGATATCTAGAGGTTAGACAAAAAGGAGGAACGCACGCTATGTCAACTCGTTATTTTATCATCACAGGAACCTCGAGAGGAATTGGAGAAACATTAGCAAATTCTTTGCTAGAAGATGGTCATTATGTATACGGAATATCAAGGGGAGAATCCCAGCTACTATCTACATACGATAACTATACGCACACTTATTTCAACTTAAGAGAAGTGGATAAAATTAACGACTTATTTACTTCTATCTTTGAGCGAATTAAAGTTGATGCACAAACAGACATGATTTGCCTGATTAACAATGCCGCTATGCTAGAACCACTAAAGCCAATTGATCGGTGCACACCTGAAGAAATTGTATCCAACCTACAAATCAGTTTGATGGCGCCTATCCTTCTTACATCTGGCTTTATACAACATACCGAGAAGCTTCGCACTAGAAAGAAAATTATCAATATCTCTTCTGGATCTGCCATTTATCCTGTTCCTGATATGAGCGTATATTGTACGGCTAAAGCGGGATTAAATATGTTTACCCAATGTGTAGGGGCGGAACAAGCGAATCGAGCGTATCCTGTGGAGATCGTTGCTGTCGATCCAGGCATGGTCGATACGACACTGCAAAAGATGGCGAGAGAACAAGATGAAGCTCAGTTCTCTTGCGCAGGACTTTTTCAGGAAGTCTACACGAATGGGCAGTTACAATCTACTGAGTCTGTAGTCATGCGTATCATGCAAATCATTGAAGAGCAAGTGGAAGCGGGAAGGACGATCACATCTATTACGACTTAATGGAAGGTAGAATCGAGCGCATTCGTAACCAATGCGAGCACAACTTTCTTCTTCACGTGAATATCAACCTTTCCATGAGTATCATTGCAAGATAACATATAAGCTTTTGATAATGTTTTCTTATATAAACCCGTGAAATAATTAAAAACTTTATCATATGTATTATTAATTAAATGAAGAAAGAACCACATATATAAAAAACCGCGCAGAGCGCGGGCAGGACAGAGCGACTATTTATTTTAAACGATAGAGTAAATTTACGACTTCGTAATTAAATAAGGGGTTACCGATCTAGGTAAACTCGTGGCGTTATAAACAGTGATTACCCATACTGTATTCGATAACGGGTAACTCTCAACGGCATAGGCTTGATGGAATTCACCTATGGCCCAACCAGCACTTACAGGATTTCTATTGCTATTACGGATGAACAATCTAATTTCTGCATAATCATTGGCTGGAATCTCAACATCGTTAAAGATATGACGCCGAAATCCTCCTCCTAAATCAAATGAGCTTCTTACAGTAGGAGACATAAAGATTACGTTGATTTTCGGACCTTTTTTGTTTAGTGGAACTGGAAGAGCTTTGTTTCTCGGGCGTGGAAGCAACGGTTTACCAATCTGTTTTTTAATCATCTCATATCCTCCTTGAGCGTTCTATCTTACATAATGAATCTATGAATTATTGTGCTTGGACGAAAATCTAAACTTTATGAAAATGCGTAAATAACCCTCATCGTATATTTGCTCACTATTTAGAAAATGAAGCGGTCTATAACTAATCCAGTTATCTACGTTACTTATAATAAGCCCTTACTTTAAGAGCGGGAGCGGGTGAATCAGCCGACACCATACTAGCAAATCTTCATAGAAATATAGGAGAGCATGCTAGTAATTAGTAATGATAGTGGGAGGCTGCTGCTATGAAGAATGCCCGTGCCATTTCCTCATGTAGAAGAGCAAGACCTTATCCGTTACGGAAACGAAAAATGCTTTATGCGAAAGGATTGCTCATTAAGAAAAGAGTTCGTGCCAAACAGTCTTTTGCTGATGAAGTATTCCGTTTGGTTAATCAGGAGCGAACAAGTAGAGGCCTTAATCCGCTAGTCATGTTAGAGTATAGAGTATCAGACATGGTCTACACAGATTATTTAGGACATATTGCAACGATTAAAGCGGCTGATATGCGAGACAATAACTATTTCTCACATGACTCTCCAACCTTTGGGTCGCCCGGAGAAATGTTAACTAGATTCGGAGTCGATTGGCGTGCGTATGGAGAAAATATTGCAGCTGGTTATCCAACACCGGAAGCAGTAATGGTTGGATGGATGAACAGTCCCGATCATCGTGCAAATATTTTAAGCTCGAACTTTACTTATTTAGGCGTTGGTTATGTACCTGGTAATTCTACTAGTAGATATGCTCACTATTGGGTACAGTTATTTGTTAGGTTATAGATAGATTAGATGTATAAGATGTAGGTCATGAAAAATATACGTAAAGCTACAAGCAGGGGAACCGTAACGGACTCCTGCTTTTTTGATATCTCCATCGTTTCCACACAATTGTTGTGTACATTAGAAACAAAACGCAAAAGATGGAGGTTGAGAGAATGAAAAATAAGTTAAAAATTCTTCTAGCCATCGGTGCAATTAGCATCGTGCTAACGGGATGTTTCGATACAAACAAACATGAAGACATGGATCATTCAAACATGAACATGGAGCAGTCGGAAAAAAGCTCTGAAGCTACAGCTACGCCTAAGGAAGCATGGGGTGACAACAAGTTAACTCAAACTACGCCTGCCGTGGATGGAAAGGAGTACACGATTACTGCTCAAGCAAGCCATTTAAAAGTTTCCAATGACAAGACATTGCCTGTATGGACGTTTAACAACTCCGTACCTGGTCCAGAAATTCGAGTTAAAGTAGGTGATACTGTAAAAATTCACTTGAAAAATGAATTAGAAGAGCCAGTTTCTATTCATTGGCACGGCTATCCCGTTCCTAATGACATGGACGGTATACCTGGAGTCACGCAAGATGCGGTCGTGGCAGGGAAGTCATTTACGTATGAGTTTAAAGCTACTGTCCCAGGAACCTATTGGTATCACTCTCATCAAGACAGTGTAAATCAGGTCGATAAAGGTTTATATGGCACACTTATCGTTGAAGATCCGAATGAAAGCTACGATCGTGACTACACACTCGTGCTGGATGAGTGGATGAGTTCAGGCAGTATGAACATGAATAAAGAATCTGAGGGTGATTCCAGCAGTGATGGCCATAATATGGGCGACATGGAGGGAATGGACCACAGTCAGATGGGTCACGGTCAATCGGAGTCAAAAGAAAGCGAAAGTATGGATCATAGTAACATGAACATGGGCAGTATGGGTGGCCATGATATGAGCATGTACGATGTCTATACGATGAATGGAAAAACAGGTGATGCTATTGATAAGCTTATCGTTAAGGAAGGCGACAAAGTGCGAATCCGTCTCGTTAATGCAGGCTATATTACGCATACGATGCATCTTCATGGACATGAATTCAAGGTTATCGCATCAGACGGTCAACCTGTAAATAGCCCTGCTGTGATAACTGATCAAGGCATGTCTATTGCGCCTGGTGAACGATATGATATCGAATTTACAGCCAATAAACCGGGGAACTGGCTGCTTGAAGAGCACGGTACAGATGATAGAGTGAAAAATATGAGAACGGTTATTGCGTACGAAGGTGTCACGACTCAAACCGACACATCGAATGCGAAAGAAAAACTGCCAGCATTCGATCTCACAAACTATGGCAAGCAAGCACAAACCAAATTCACATTGGATCAGAAATTCGATCAAGATGTTCTAATGGATTTAAATACCGAAATGAAAGACGGCAAGATGGTGTATACGATTAACGGCAAAGTATTCCCTGACACCGATAAAATTAAAGTCGATAAGGGGGAGAAGGTTAAGGTTACGTTTGTAAACAATTCAATGATGGATGACCATCCGATGCACTTGCACGGACACTTCTTCCAAGTGTTGAGTCGAAATGGTAAGCCGCTTGAAGGGGCTCCTGTCATTAAAGATACGCTGAATGTGAAGCCAGGTGAGGAATACGTAGTTGCATTTGAGGCGGATAATCCTGGAGATTGGATGTTCCATTGCCATGATCTGCATCATGCAGCAGATGGGATGGTTACAGATGTGATGTATAAAGGCTATAAGAGCAACTACACGCCTGATCCGACGGTTGGCAATAAGCCCGAGTAACATATCATTTATAGGCTGACGTATTTGAACTTCTGCAGCGTGAACAGACCTGCAGGAGTTTCGTTACGTGAAAAGCAGTAGAAATGATCCGATTGGGTAATTTTTCATGCTATAATAGTAGATATTTAATAAGGGAGTGTGTGTGTCTGCATGAATAAAATAGCAAAATTCGCTGGCGTATTCGCCCTTGGTTGTAGTCTCCTATTAGCAGGATGCAGTAATTCAAGCAATTCTAGCAGCTCTGGTAACTCGAACGCAGGACATAAAGAAGGTCATCAGCAGCATGCGCCAAATGGGGACTTGCAGGAAACAACCGCTTCCTTGACGAAACTGCCAAAGTTTTTGGACGAGCAGCCGGAGCTTGTTCGTACGGCTTACATGACAGCAGCTAATGTTTCCGAACAATTGGAATACATACCTTGCTATTGTGGTTGCGGTGATAGTGCTGGGCATAACAGTAACGTAAACTGTTTCATTAAGGAAGTAAACGAGGACTCTGTTGTATGGGATGATCATGGCACTCGTTGTGGAGTATGTATCGAAACGGCGATCATCACGGCCAAAATGCATAAAGAAGGTGCCTCGCTGACGGATATTCGTGCAGAGATCGATAAGAAATATAAAGAAGGTTATGCGCCACCAACCCCAACCCCAATGCCTAGCGCGTAATTTCATTGTGTAAGTTCAGGAGTATATCTCCTCATAATCTGGACATAAAAACTCCTGAAGGCTGAACAACCGTCAGGAGTTTTTTTATGTTTTGGATGAAAAATATATCTACAAATGAACATTTATATTTATGATAAGGTTTTTGATTAAAATCCCGATATATTTGATAAAACTTTATCATTGTATAAAGGAATTTCATCTGAAATTAGGTTGTGGACTTAAATGGATTAAGGGTTCAAAGTCTCTTATTTCTTTCTTGAAAACTCGTTTATGACTGGGTATGTTTTTACCATGCTCTTAATCTTAGTGTGATCTAGTAAATGTCCGTTCACTACAACAGCATGGATACGAGTTGTATTGCGAATATCAGTCAATGGATTGGCATCCAAAATAACGAGATCCGCTAGTTTTCCTTCCTCTACCGTACCTTGTTTATGCTCACTGTTTAAGTAACGAGCTGGATTGATTGTAGCAGATTGAAGAGCTTCCAAGGGACTCAATCCCGCTTTGACTAGCAGCTGCAATTCTTCATGTAAGCTAAAGCCATAGTACAAGTTCGGCATCATGTACGTAGTATCTGAACCAGCCATAATAGGAACGCCAGCTTGATTCATTTTACGGATCAAGTCCGAATTGATCTTCACCATTTTGTTTACTGTCGTCACTTCTCTTTTATTACTTTGAGTCCGTTTCATTGCTGCAAGCCATTGTTTCTGGATAGCTGGTGCAACATACTTTATTCGTTGATCAGGACTCGGCTTAACGGTACTTGTCATCGTGACCAGCGTTGGGACTTGGAAGGTGTCGTTTTGTTTGAAAATTTCAAAAAGGTTTTGTGACTCCTCGGCATTGTATTGCTCGGCTGCTTTAATCTCATAATCATAGTAGAGCAAATGATCTTTATCGAGTGCTCCATCTGCTACTTCCTTTAGATAACGGTTAAAGATGCCTGACTTCTGCGATGCTGTAGCAATGTGCATACCATGTAAATGCTCAAAACTTCTCATGCCATCGTTAGAAGCTTGGTCCGCTCGTACCGTTAAAGGTAAATGTCCACTTACAGGCAGATTCAGCTTCTTTGCTTCGTCGATAACAGCAGTATATAAGTTCTCAGGCATATAAGAGTACATTTTGACATGATCGACTTTGTGTTGTTTCAATAGTTGAACGGCTTTACGAGCTTCTGCCTCTGTTTTTAAACTAAAATGATGCGGAGGCACTTGGTCATTCGGGAATTTATTGATGACCTTTCCCGAATACGCAATGCGTGGCATTAATGTACCTTTGTTGTGCATCTTTTGCGTCAATTTCACATGATTCAGACTGGTGCCCATTTCTCTGACGCCTGTTACACCGTTTGCTAATAGAAGAGGAACCGCACTATCCATGAAATGTTCCATATGAACGTGCATGTCCCACAAGCCAGGAATGACATATTTACCGGAAGCTTTAATAATACGAGCATTGTCAGGAACATCGATATTCGCCGTATCATCAATACGCGCGATCTTGTTACTAGTAATGATAATGGACTGTTTTGGTGTAAGCTTACCTGAGTTCACGTCCACAACGGTTACGTCTTGAATAATAAGGTCGCTTTTTCCCTTCGGGCTAGGTGGACCAAGTAAGGAGTAGGTCGTATGTGCGAGCACCCCGGATATCATGATGACGATTAACATCATGATACTGTTTTTGAATAGAACGTTTTTGGACAAAATGATACACCCTTTCTGATTGCTGATATGGCTGTAGGCCAATCAGTCGCTGCATAGTTACAGGGTGAATATACAATCACATTCGTCATTTGACATAGTGACGAGATGTCATTAGTTAAGTAATTACACGTCATTTGTGAGGCTGCTTATTGGCTTAAGCGTAATAAAAGTATCTATATAACGAAGAAAATGAAGCAGCATCCAGAATCCGTCATTCATTCCTGCTTGTCTGCGATCTTGAATTATGATTATACTGAATAGCATGGTTATACTTGATATAGTCTACGGCTTAAGCTTGTAGCTGATGGGTATAATAGCTGTTATTCGATTCTAGGGAGTGTACAATATGATCAATCAAATTGGACAAATTATGCTGTATGTGAATGATCAAGATCAAGCAGTGAAGTTTTGGACAGAAAAGGCAGGATTTATCGTCGTTTCGGAAGAAAGTCAAGGCCCAATGCGCTGGATTGAAGTAGCACCGACGCAAGGTGGGCTAACGAGCTTCGTTCTTCACAACAAGCAGTTGATCGCTGAAATGCAGCCTGATATGAACTTAGGCACTCCTTCCATCATGCTATTTACCGATGATTTAGAGGGGTTATACAATCGTTTCAAGGAAAATGGGGTTACCGTTGGTGATGTTGTAAGCCTACCTGGTGGCCGTGTATTCAACTTTGCTGATGACGAGAATAGCTATTTCGCAGTAATGGAAAAGAAGTAATTTGAAGTTAGGTGGATTGAAGCGTCATCACTTTATGTGATGGCGTTTTTTGATGTTACTAGGTTATGTTGTGTAAGTGTTTTTGTATGCAAATTTCCCTTAAGAGATAAACTAGAAAGAAAATCTGACATGAAGGATGTCCCTTCCATTGAAAATACCGAATAGACAACTAGATTAAAAGTTTAGTAATTCAGGCTTAAGGGTTTATAACCAACATAATTGAGCACAAAAAGTCGGGTTGCATGTAATGCTTCTTGTTAAATTAGTAACAAGTGAGGTTATTTTATGGATATGTTAAAAGGAATGAATGAGGCATTAAACTATATTGAAGAGAACTTGGATAAACATATTAACTTAAAAGAAGTAGCGAGCAGGGCTTTTTTTTCGGAGTACCACTTCAAACGGCTTTTTTCTCTTCTTTCGGGTATTACGATATCTGAGTATATTCGTAGGCGTCGATTAACGATGGCTGCCTTAGAACTGAAAGACCCTAATGTAAAGGTAATAGATGTTGCAATTAAATATGGTTATTATTCTCCAGATGCCTTTTCACGAGCGTTTCAAGGTTTTCATGGTGTTACTCCATCATTAGCACGAAAGCTGGATCAGAAATTGAAAGCATATCCAAGAATGGCCTTTCAACTAACAATTAAGGGAGGCATTGAAATGAATTATCGAATTGTCGAGAAAGAAGGATTTGTAGTTTTTGGAATTAAATATAATGTTGAGGCGGTGAATGAGACTCTTTCACCTACTTATGAGGATATGTTTACAGCTATTAGTGAGACGACAATGAAGGAATTAGAATCGCTGGCTACTCAGGAACCGTTTGTTATTGTACATGTATCGGTTAATTACGCAGAACACGATAACGGGAAGGCGACTTTTGAACAGTATATAGGAGCTGTTACTACAACAAAAGAAAAGATAAAGGAATATGCAACATTAGAAGTTCCCCCTTTATTATGGGCTATTTTTGAAGTAGATGGAGACTGGCTACAAGTTGAGGAACATTGGAAGCGAATCTATTCTGAGTGGCTACCATCTTCTTCCTATGAACTTGCGGAAGGCCCTGAAATACTAGCTAGTAAAAATCAAAAAAGTGAAATTTGGATTCCAATTATGGCTGCCGTCAGCAAATCGAAACACCTTCCATAAAGGGAAATATAGAAGCCTTTTTATAGTCTGATCAGTTACGAAAGCAGTGAAATCAAAAGAACAAAGCAAACCCTTGATTTATCTACGTTAAGCAGAAAATCAAGGGTTTTTGGTTTGAAAACGTCTTAGAATATAATTTTCGCAAAAGTTTGTTACGTATACATTTTTATATTAGTCTAGAAGAGTAGAAATTTTTTTAGTAAAATAGTCATTTTCATACAGGATAGAGAACAGGGAGAGTGGGACGAATGCCTACGATACTAGTTGCTGATGACGATGCGAACATTCGTGAGCTGGTCTGTTTGTTTTTACGAAATGACGGGTTCGACATAGCCGAAGCCGTGGATGGTAAGGATGCACTAGCTATTTATGCCTCCAGGCCAATTGATCTTGTCATCCTTGATATTATGATGCCAATCATGGATGGCTGGGCGTTATGTAAGGAGCTGCGAAGAGCCAATCCTGATCTTCCATTACTTATGCTCACCGCGAGGGGCGAAACATGGGAGAAAGTGAAAGGGTTTGAACTTGGGACGGATGATTACTTGACGAAACCGTTCGATCCATTGGAAATGATGGCTCGCGTTAAGGCACTGCTGAAACGATATAAAATTGGTTCGACGCAGTCCATTCGGTTCGGTAACATTACGCTTGATCATCAGAGTTATAAAGTATTAAGGGGTCAGGACTCGTTAACACTCCCGCTTAAAGAATTCGAGCTGCTGTATAAGCTATCCAGTACCCCTGGGCAAGTCTATACACGCGAGCAGTTGATCGAGCAAATTTGGGGGATCGATTACGCAGGAGATGAACGAACGATAGACGTACATATTAAACGCCTGCGTGAACGTTTTGCTGATGCGCCTGATTTCCGTATAGAGACGGTGCGTGGGCTTGGCTATCGGCTTGAGGTGAGTGAATGATTCGCTCCCTATATACACGTGTTGTTCTGACATTTCTAGTCTCGGTAATTGGGGGAACAGTTATTGCTTTTTTAGTGGCAACTTGGGCTTTTGAAGATGAGTTGAACGACAACTTGCAAGTAACATTAGACGACTTTGGCCAAGATATCGTCCGAATGTATGAGACATTTCCATTACAAGACGCAGATTCGTTTGTAAACGGAATGAAACAGCTCAATTCTTATTATTTGCGAATGTACGATGAATCAGGTCATCTTCAGACTTATGGGGCGATTGATGGACATGAGCCTCTTCATGTGACCAATGAGCAAATGAAAAAAGTATTAGACGGTGAGGTTGTTCAAGTTAAGACGAATGGGATTAATCCTATTCTTTTAGGATTACCGGTAAAAACAGAAGTGGGCACGAAAGCTATGTTTCTGGAGCGACGCTCGCCATCTTCAACCTCATTTCTTCAAATGTGGACGTATCATTTTATGATATATTCGTTGATCGCAGGAAGCTTGTTGATTCTGGTCGCCGCTGTGTTCGTGGTAAGACCGATTAAGAAGCTTACGCAAGCGACCAAACGTATTGCAGGTGGAGATTTCAACGTCAAACTGAATATTAAACAACAAGGAGAACTAGGAACGCTGGCTCGCAGCTTCGAAGACATGATGCATGATCTACAGCAGCTTGAGCAGATGCGCAGGGAATTTGTAACGAACGTGTCGCACGAAGTTCAATCGCCGCTTACTTCGATATCCGGCTATGCGGTAGCGCTCAAGCAAGTAGACGTTGCAGAGCATGAGCGAAGTCGTTATCTCGATATTATTATTACAGAAGCAGCTCGCATGTCCAAAATGAGCGATAGCCTGCTCAAGCTGAGTATGCTTGAATCGCAGTCACAACCACTACAGCTGGCTGCATTTAGCCTTGATGAACAGATGAGGCGAGCTATCATCGCCATTCAGCCTCAATGGACAGCTCGGAGTATCCGTTTTGAGCTAGATTTGGAGGCCGTTCGCTTAGTGGCTGATCCTGATCTATTAAACCAAGTATGGATCAATATTATCGGTAATAGTATTAAGTTTTCCGAGGATGGCGGTGTTATTAGCATCAGCATCAAACAAGTTAGTAACAATGCGATTATCCAAATAACCGACACGGGGATTGGTATTCCTTTAGAGGACCAAAAGCGAATCTTTGATCGGTTTTTTAAGACGGATCGCTCCCATAGTCGTAAGTATGACGGCAGCGGATTGGGACTCGCCATCGTGAAACAGATCATAGCACTTCATAAAGGCGTTATCCGAGTGGAAAGTGCGTCAGATCAAGGGACGACCTTCATTGTCACACTGCTTCTAACAACGCCCATAGCGTCACAGGATGTTACTGAAATTGTCTAACCGCATACACGTATTCTCGATGCTACAGCAGTATGTGCAAGCTTCCTTGCATATGACGCCGTAGCATTTTTTTTGCCAGTTCATACTCCGTTCATATTGCGGTCATAGGGAGTACATCTTCCTTGTATAAGCTGTCCTTAGCGGCTCGTAAAGTCAGCCCTACATACATGTGGACAGGAGAAGATGAGCGTGGAGTTAAAAGAAGAGCTACTAAATAAGAGGCCAATCAGGAGCTGGAAAAAACCGATTGTCATTCTTCTTACATCAATAGGGATTTTAGCGGCGGTGATCGTGCTTTTTCTCGCCATTGTGTTTGCTGTTGATTTCATAAGTAGCAAATCAGAGCAAGCAAAAATAAAATCCTATGGACAGCTTGTGCCTGTAGATGGGAAACGGATGAATGTTCTAATTGAAGGTAAAGGGGAAGAAACGATCGTACTCCTACCTGGTTATGGCACAGCCTCACCAGTACTTGATTTTAAACCGCTAATCGCAGAGTTATCTCCATTTTACAAAGTTGTCGTGGTTGAGCCTTTTGGTTATGGATTAAGCGATGCAACCGAAAAAGAGCGGACCACAGACAATATTGTAAGTGAAATTCATGAAGCGCTGCAGCAGCTTAATATCGACAAGTACATACTAATGGGTCATTCCATTACAGGCATTTACGGGCTCGAATATGTGGATAAATATCCGAACGAAGTGAGCGCATTTGCTGGCATTGATACGAGTGTTCCAACTCAACCTGGTATGGATGTTACCTTCCCATTAAAAAAATTCACATTCCTCAAGCAGTCAGGTCTCCTAAGATTGATTATGAATGTAAGCGGTGATGCCTATGAAGGACTGCCATTTGATAATCAAACAAAAGAACAAATGAGAATGATTGCGCTGAAAAACGCGTACGAAGCTACTCTTTTAAACGAATTGAAACATCTTTCTACTAATTTTAAAGAGGCACATCCGACAACGTTTCCTAAAGATCTTCCTATCATTTTGTTTATACAAGGCAATAATCCGCCTGTTGAAGGTTGGATACCTTTGCACGAGGAGCAAGTTAAAGATTCGGTACATGGAAAACTAATTAAATTAGACGGCGGACATTATTTGCATCATACCCAATCAAAAGAAATAGGTAAGCAATTCAGGTCATTTATGAACGAGATGAAAAAGTAAATAGATAGGAGAAGATGTGGATGAAACGAGGATCAGTAGTGAAAATGAAGTTGGACACTAGTTCAGGTGGAATTCGAGTTGTGATCGTAACCCTAGCTCTTATATTAACGATGATCGCACCAATATCTGCAATGGCCGCAAAGAATACTACGAGTAGCAATCCTCTTTCTGTTAAAACTTTTCATACAACTAAGAAAATAGCTGCCGAAAAAGCGAAGCTTCTAATTGAAACCCGCGGCGTCACAAGTGTGCAATATGCGCTCATCGATCAGGGCGAGATCGTTATTTCGGGACAGACAGGCAAAAATGATATAAAGGGTGAGATACCCCTTACTTCAACTACGATGTACGGCATAGGCTCAACGAGCAAAATGGTGCTGGCAGCAGCTGTGATGAAGCTTGTTGATCAAGGGAAGGTGGATTTAGATGCGCCCGTTGTTAACTATGTACCAGACTTTAAAATGAAAGACTATCGATATAAGCAGATTACACCGCGCATGCTGCTCAATCATTCTTCAGGCCTTCATGGATATATAGGTCCAAATGCAACCTTGTATGATGATAATGATACGCATGCACACGATACCTTGTTAGCGGAATTGGCAGTGCAGGACTTAAAGGCTGAGCCAGGAGCATTCTCGGTATACAATAATGTTGGCTTTTCATTAGCTGAAATATTGGTTGAGAGAGTTAGCGGCATGAGCTTTTCAGCCTTTATACACAAGTATTTTACAGAGCCGCTAGACATGAACCATACGAAAACACCTCAAGATCATCTGGACCCAGCAGCACTGGCAGGGACTTATCACCCTAATTTTAAAGGTCAACTCCCAACCGAAAGTTATAATGTCATCGCTTCTGGTGGTATGTATTCCACAGCTGAAGATATCGCTAAATTCTCTCGTATTTTCACGGGAGATGTCGATGGTATTCTTTCTAGTCAATCGGTAACCGCTATGGAACAACCAGAGTATAAGAAGGGAATGTGGTCACCAGACGCCGATTCTTCTCTATCATACGGATTAGGCTGGGATAGTGTGAACTTGTTCCCATTCAATCAATATGGTATCAAGGCGCTTGTGAAAGGCGGAGATACGGCAGCCTATCATTCCTCATTAGTCGTGCTTCCGGAATACAATATGGCAGCAGCTGTTCTGTCTTCAGGTGGCGTCAGCGCAATCGATCAGCTGTTGGCACAGGAACTGCTGCTTAGCGCACTGCAAGAGAAAGGCGTTATTAAAGAACGGAAGCCGGAGAAATCGCATGGCGTGCCCGTAAAGGCGGATATGCCGCAAGAATTGTTCCAGTATGCGGACATTTATGGTGGCGCTTCAGGTTCGTTACTGAAGGTGGAAATGAATCCTGCGGGCGGCGAGTTGTCTGTATCTACGATTACAGCTCCGAACAATCCAGTGCGAAAGTATACGTACACGGCGGATGGTTCTTTTGTAAACGAAAAAGGTACGGAAAAGTACAAGTTCGTTGTTGAGAAAAATGGACGCACTTACTTGTGGTCCCGCTCTTATTTATCTATTCCGGGAATGGGTCAGCTAGCTTTCTCAGAATATATCGCCGAGAAACTAGAATCAAATGTCTTATCTCAAGAGGTACTGGACGTATGGAAACAGCGTGAGCATAAAAAATACTATTTGCTAAGCGAGAAATATTCATCAATGTTTTACTTCAACGGTGGGCAAGTTCTACAATTTCAGATGAGTAAAGATGCACCTGGCTATGTGTTAAATCATAAGATTATCGATGCCAACAAAGCAGCTAACAAACTGCAACTCCCTGTGATAGCTGGTCGAGATTCTATGGAAATCAACTTCTATGAGAAGAATGGAGTAGAGTATTTTACGCTAGCAGGTCACTTATATGGTAGTGAAGTGCTTGTAAAACCGATTTATTCGGGTGCACAATCTACGACAACGATCCAAGAAAATGGCCATGCGAAGTGGTTTTCAGTACCAGCAGCAGCTAAAGGAAAGGCCATGTCCGTTCAGATGCCTGCTCATGCTTCCTTTGCTGTATACGATCAAGCAGGTATTTGTATAAACTACTCGGTAGTGAGTGGTAATAATGAGGTCTTACTACCGGAGAATGGCCGTATCTTATTTGCAGGCGATGCTGGTTCCAAGTTTGTTATTTCATTGAAAAAGTAAAATAAATGAACAAAATCCGAGTACAGTACATGCTATAATGCCCTGTATTCGGATTTTTTCTGGCGAAAAATACCCTCGAAATATTTAGAAAAACATAAGAAATATCCAATGGTCAATAAACATATATTGCAAATGAAACATTCAAATGAAAATGGAAAAGAGGTAACGAGCATGAGGATTAATAAGAAGTTAAAACAGAGCTTACATACTGTCCTTTCCGTTCTACTCGTTTTAATTTTGTTTCCATTCCATGTAATAGGAGCAGCTAGTGAAAATGAACAGCCAGTCGAGACTGCGGTCACATCGAGTAGCGAGGTTATTGCCCAATGGAATTTTACCAGCGCGGGAACACAAGGGATTATTCCGGCTTCATCTGGTGTGCATCAGCAAAGTTCTACCATTCGCGCAGTGGGTGGTCCATACTTCGAGGCGCTAGTGTCAACTGACAGTAGTATCAAATATCAAGGCTGGAACAATGGAGCTAACACAAAATATTGGCTAGCTACGTTATCAACGAAAAATTATGAGAATATTACTTTATCCTCTCAACAAACATCAACAGGAACAGGACCTAGGGATTTTAAGGTTCAAATTAGCACAGATAATCAATCGTGGACTGATGTACCAAATGGTGTGCTTACGTTACTAACAAGTAATTTTAACTGTACAAACTGTAAACTGCAGGATACTCCACTTAACGCAAGCAATCTAGATGTACTCTATATTCGCTGGCTCGTTACTTCTACTAAACCAACAAATCCAAGTAATGCTGCTGTTGGACCTTATGGTTCAAGCTTATTTAAAGATGTTATTGTAAAAGGAAGCCCGATCTCAGGCACAAATCCGGGAACTCCACCAGTTATCCCTAAATTAATGAATATGACATTTAACGGAGACCCAAAAACAAGCTTAGCCTTCGCCTGGTATACCGATATAATGACGGATACGGTCGTTCAAGTCGTTCCAGCTTCTGCAGTACAGGGTGGTGTGTTTCCGGAGAGTGGAGTGACTACCTATCAAGGTAGCTCCGAAAAAATTGAAACTTTCGTAATCAAAGGAGACAGAGCCACTCAAAAGAAAACGAATTATTACTCGCATAAAGTTATTGCGAACAACTTGATTCCAGGAACAGCTTACAAATTCCGAGTAGGTAACGGAGCTGCGAACAGCTGGAGTCAGATTGGTTCCTTCACAACAGATACGGCAGGCAATCAGCCGTATCATTTTATTGCCGGATCGGATTCTCAAGCTTCCAGTCGGTCAGGATTTGAACCTTGGGCGGATACGTTCAAGAAAGCGAAAATACAAATAGGCGACCCTAAATTTCTTATTAATGTAGGTGACTTGGTAGACAATGGGGACTTGGAGGAGCAATGGCAATGGATGCTCGGTTTAGCACAAAATGAACTTTCAACTGTGCCATTCGTTCCAGTGCTTGGTGGTCATGAGGTCCAAGATTATACCGGAGATGAGACAACTCCTAACAATAACTTCTATAATCATTTTAACCTGCCTAAACAAGTGGTTGCCGGTACGGAGAATGGTTCTGTTTATTCTTTTGAATATGGTGATGCACTGTATCTCATATTCAATTCTCAGTACGAAGGAGGACTTGCGAGTAATGGAACCGTGCAGTGGGTAGATCAACAATATTTGGACCAAGTAAAATGGATGAAAAATGTCGTAGCCAAAAGTAATAAGAAGTGGAAATTCGTTGCGCTACACAAAGCTCCTTATGGGGCAGGAGATAACTCGGGAAAATGGGAAGATAAGCGGATTCAATTTTACAAAAAGCATCTTATCCCTGCCTTTGATGAGATGGGAATTGATATGGTGTTCGAAGCTCACGATCATATGTATATGAGATCGTTCCAAATGTACAATGATCAAGTTGTCTCCCAAATTACGCTAGACAGTGAAGGGAATGCAGTAAATCCTAAGGGTACCATCTATTTAATGTCTAATGCATTCGGAAATAAATTTTATACGAAATATCCTGGTTATAACGATTACTTTGCCGCTAAAAATCTACAGCCTCACAAAAAAATGTTCACCGACGTCTATGTATCTGATCAAGTGCTTAGATTTACAGCTTATACAGCAGCAATAGCTGACGAAGGATCGGGTAACCATGGAGTAAAGGCTTATGATCAATATGGGATCAGGAGAACTGACGTTAAGCCAGAAAGCGTGACGAATGCTAGTGTTGTACGAAATGGTAACAAAGCAGTTATTTCATGGAGCCCACCTGCAGCAAGTACAGAACCTGTAAGAGGTTTTAGACTATACGAGAAAAATGACAAGGTGTCCACACACTGGAGTGAATATATTCCGGCCGTGGCAGGTCAAACACAATACAGCTTTACTGTAAACAATATGAATTCGACGATGAATTATGAATTCATCATCAAAGCTGTTGGTACGAGGCTCAATTCCGATCCTGTGGAAGTTAGCACGATTAATTAACTAGCTTTATGCGAAGCTGCCCTATGATGTCATGATTGACTATATAGGGCAGTGTTTTTTTGATCAGGGGAATTATTCAACGGTTATATTTCCCGATGATGTTTTCATTTGTACAGAATAGGTCCCATTTCCCGTTAGACCCTCCGTTTTTTTATTATTAAATGTATGATTATCTAACGAAAAAGCTATGGAACGCTTGCCGCTGCTAGTTTGAAGGAGCCAGCGAGCATCGGAATCTTTTCTTTTTAATTTCAGCAGGACATTTCCGCTAGATGCAGATATATCAATATGGTTTTTAATTCCTAAAAAATTCATTGTAATATTGCCACTTTTTCCTTTGATCTCAAGTAGTTCTGCGTTCGTATCCTGAATATGGACATGCCCTGAAGAGCCGTTGATGATGACTCTACCTTTGTATTCAGCAGGTATTTGGACGAAGAGCTCTGGCTTTTCTCTCAGATTTAATATTCGCCTAATATCACTTTTTAAGGATATGTTGAGCTCACTTTTACTTTTGTCCAGTTTGATTCCTGAACCGTCATCAGAAGCAATGAACGAGGCATTAAGCTCCTCAGCTTCAAAAGAACTTACATGAAGTGCTGTACTTCCGTGATTGATATAAATGGTGTGTATATCCTTCAACGAAACCATTTGTGTTTCCTCATTTTCAACAGTAGAACAAGCATTAATCAATAACAATAGGCTGACCAGTAGGGAGAATCTGTACCGTTTTTTCAAAGTATCACCTCAGCTATATATGATTTGACATTATAGCTGTTGACGCTGCGTCAACTTCAAGCTCTAAATTATTTTTTATATGTAAATCAAAATTAAGCCTTGAAACTGACGTTACGTCATTTATTATAATAAACTTTATTACTATTTCTTTAGTTGCAAATGAGATTAAAAAGGGGTGTGAGTATGAAGAAAGATGACATGATTATATACGGATGTGTAATTATTGGCGCAGGAATCGGCCTTTTGATCGACAACCCATTACCAGCAGTATGCATTGGCCTTGGAGTAGGCTATTTAATTAAATTTACGATGTTTGAAAAGTGATTGGTGAAACGGAGGCATTTATACGATGATTCATATTAATGAAGTATCGAATTTAACGAATACTACCGCCAGAACGCTCCGTTATTATGATCAGATCGGATTGTTGGCATCTTCCGCAAAAACGCAAGGTGGTCACAGGCTGTATACCGAAGAAGATCTTCAAAAGCTGCAGCAGATCCAATTTTATAAAAGTATGGGATATCGAATTTCAGATATTAAAGAGATTCTGACACAAGCGGAATGGAACTGGAGCGCCGGGTTAGTCAAGCAATTAACTTATATTTTGGATGAACAAGCAAGATTAAAAGAAATGGAGCAAATGATACGTACCTTAGTAAGCGGCATTGCAGTTGAGGAGGGGAATCAGGAAGAGGCAATCCAGAAGCTGATCAAGTTAACGATCCAGGATAAGAAAAGACGTGAGCATTTCAAACAAGCTATATTTAACGATGAAGAGCTCGAATCATGGAGCAACCTTCCCAATATGAATGCTGGAACGCCTGAATCTATGGAATGGATAGGGCTCATTGGTTTGCTTACCAAATACCATACATGTAAGGAACCATCATCACCATCTGTTCAAAATGTTATAAGAAGAATGCTAGAGAAACAAACAGAAGAATTTGAAAATGAAGACGAATTTATTAATAAACTATGGGAAGTGAGAAAATGTCCCGATTCTTCGGAACAACTTGGATTGTATCCCATTCAGCCTGAGGTTCTGGATTATATGGAGCGTGCATACGAAATTTTTATAGCCAGTAATGTAGACCGTGACACGAAACTAGGTGAGGGAATATGAATACTGAGCTGTTAATGATGATTGGCGGATTGTCCCTTTTGGATACATTGAGTCCTGCCATACTAGGCGTAACCGTTTACTTGCTTTTAACTGAAAAAGAGAAATTAGGTTCAAGACTAATCGTTTATTTAATGACCGTTATCGGATTCTATTTTAGCGTTGGTGTAGCCCTTAAGATTGGATTTGGAATCTTTTTTGAAGTATTTTCTTCGTTCTTACAAAATCGTGTAGTCAGTTGGTTTTTGTTTATTGCAGGGATGGTCTTGTTTGTTTGGAGCTTCTATGTTCCGAAGAGCAAAAAATCACGAATGACCAATCCAAAGTCAAAAAGTAAATCTGCTATGGTAGCATTAGGAGTCACAACATCGCTTGTAGAGGTTGGAACTGCATTTCCTTATTTCACCGCCATTGCGCTTATGACGAATGCAGGAGTAGTTTGGTATCAATGGTTCCCGATTTTGGTCGCTTATAATGTAGTTATGGTTCTCCCAGCATTGATTTTGTACTTGTTATATGTGGCTTTAGGTCGAGCTATGCAGAAGCCATTAACATACATGCAAAAGCAGTTCTCTAAAAGTTCTAGTTCTGTCGCTTCGTGGCTGATGTGCATTGTTGGGGTGCTGTTAATGCTATATAGCGTGGATTATTTGTAATTGTAAAAGAAAGAACTATTGACGTATGTTGATGCTTGTTATTGGGCTATTCTAGATACTAGAGTGGCCTAATATATAAGCATTTAAAGTAAGCGCTTTCATAAAATGGTTTTGAAACGGTCGAAGCGAGCTTAATAACAAGCAATTCGTTAATGTATGAATAATTATGTAAACTTCATTTAAACAAACCGTTTCCATGCAGGCATAAAGAAAATTCAAATATGGTGGGCATTAGTAAGCAGCTTAATGATAATTAATCTAGAAAATGGCTTTATATGAAGCGAGTTCGGATTAAAGCTCAGATCAAAATGAACTGATGAACAGTAATATATAGAATTATTGCTGATGTTGTGCATCACGAATAAATGATCAGAGTTAATTTGTATAAGTACACGTATGAAACGTTACAAACAAAAATTTAATGGATGCTGGAACAAAACGTAGAAAAATCTAAAGCAGTTAAGATTAATTTAATGCAGGATGAAGATCGTATAGTAAACAACATATAGAATAATAAAGGAATGGAGTTATACACGTAAATTGAAAAAGCAGCTAAAATAGAGCCAATCTACGAGGATCTATTTTTACATGCAATACTATTTCACAAAACCCGTATTTTGTACATATGTATCAGTTGAAATAAATGCCCTGTCTTCATCGTCAATTTGTGAAAAAATATCCACAAGAAATCATTTGAGCTAAGGTATCAGAACGAACCTTCTTTGTTTTTTTCCTGTCAACCTCTTCTACCAATCTCAAAATCACTTATCTTTTCTTCTCAGCGCACAAAAAATGACAGCCGATGTAGTATCAACTGTCCTTAAATACGCAGTATTTAATTAATAAAGGGGGCTTTCAACGGATTTCGTAGGCTCGCCCACCAAGTGAACCAGCCCCATACTTATGCAGAGCTGGCATGGCGTTTGGCAGAGCCACTCCACTATGTCTGGATCACTTTGGCGGTATGAGCGATTTAATTATTACCTACAAACTGAGATTTAATGTTTAGTCATTTTATATTTGTCTGAACATCTTGATATAAATTATTAGTGGGTAGTTCCCCACCAACAGTAAATATCTCTCTGGCTTCTTTATCATTTTGTAAGTAATACATAAACCAAGCAGTCATATAGCCATCAAATTGCTTATATGAATCTCCGTGGTCTGTATTCTTCTTTCGGGCAACGACTCTATCTGTTGTTTCTGGCAGCAAATTATAATTTTCCTGCAACGACCATAACGGAGCAATCCCTTGTACGACACCATTTTTATCATCAGTAGCTTGCTCTTTACTTGTAGCATTACCAGCATCCCATTGCCCGGTTCCTGCTGTTAAAAATGTTGGTATGTTTACCTTTGAAATATCATATTTCCATTGGTCACCCATAACCATTGTATGGTAAGATGATGTTGCGCTTGCAGCATACAATGCCTTAATCATAGAACCATGCTCTTGATTAACTACCATATTAAACACGGCTGCTCCGCCCTGGGAATGCCCTCCGATTCCGATATTATCTAAATCAATTTTTTGATAAAAAACACTATCTCTATTTTCATTTTCTTTGATTAGGAATTTTATTGTTTGCTCTAATGAAGCTCCGGTTCTGGTATCCTTATCATCATTTCCGACTGAAATAAATCCCCAAGATGATAAATGTTCTAAAAATGGTTTATAAGTAGATGAAGTACTCCCCGTCCCATTCGCAAATATTACAACTGGATACTTGTTATCTTTGCTTTCAATCTCACTAGGATACCATAGTGCATATTTGCCAATTACATCATCGTTTGCGTCATAGTCTTTATAAGATACCTCTCTATCCCCTAATTCCGTATATTTCTTTTCAAGTTTGCCGGCAGTTTCCGTATATTTGCTATAATTAGTTTCTCTGTGTTCAGCAATCTTTATAAAGGCAAATATGCCAAGTAGAATTACAACAAAAATAACAAGAATAATAATAAGAAATGTTTTCATAATTTTTTTCATAGTTTCCTCCAAATTCCGATTTGCGGAGTCATCGTCTTCTTGAATTCTTGATTCAAGTTGCATCTCTGTTTTCAGTCCAACGTTTTTTTAGTCATTTGGATGTATGACTTTCTAGTAGCAATAGATTATGACCTTTTTCTCTTATAAAAGAGTCGCGTTCTATGCTCCCTGCATATACACCTGCTGTTTTTAAGTAGACTGATGTACTTCTGCTAAATATAGTTTTGTTCGAAATATAAACCTTCCTAATTAAATAACACAGCCTCACTCCTACTAAAAATTAAATTCTTATTGGTTGGCAAATTACCCACCGTTGAAATCCTAGGATACATCTTATCATTAAAAGATAAACTGAAAATAAACTAGACAAGGATTGGATAAAAATTCCAGAGATGTTATGTTCTTAATCAGGGAATATTAGAATGCATTTATAAGCAAGCTGATTAGCATATTTGAACATTCAGAGCACTCGCTATTGATGAATTGTTCTTCGCTAGACTCACATTTAAAAAAGTTTATAAACTGAAAATAACCCAGGAAAAGTGAATCTTCGTTGTTCACTTTATGGAGCATAATGTGATAGAATGCAGTTCGGTTATTACAGATGTATCAGGAAGGAATGAGCGGAATGTTTCAAATCCTCGTTGTAGAAGACAATAAAAATACCGCCAAATTAATGAAAACGATTATAGGATCTGCAGGATACAAGGTGTTTCTGGCGGAGAATGGCATCGTGGCATTAGAATTGTTGGACAGGCAACATATTGATTTGATTGTTCTAGATATCATGATGCCTCAAATGGATGGATTCGCATTGGCTCATACAATCCGCGAGGGCAGAAATGATATCCCTATATTGATGGTTAGTGCCAAACATTTACCTGCTGACAAACGGAGAGGCTTCATGGCAGGAACAGATGATTATATGGTCAAACCCGTGGACGAAGACGAGATGCTTCTGCGAATGAAAGCTTTGTTGCGACGAGCCAAGATCCAGGACGAACGGATGCTTAAACTAGGGAAAATCACACTAAAATACGATGAATTATCGGTGACAAGAGAAAATGAATTGCAGACACTGCCGCAGAAGGAATTTTATTTATTGTACAAATTGCTGTCTTACCCTGACAAAATTTTTACCCGTATTCAATTAATGGATGAAATTTGGGGCATGGACTCTGAAACTAGCGATATCACGTTAAATGTTCACATTAACCGTTTACGAAAGCGATTCGGCGATTATCCGGAATTTGAGATTATTTCTATTCGAGGAATTGGCTATAAGGCGGTAAAACATAGTGATTAGAAAAATTATGAACTTTATTAGAGAGAGATCTTTACGTGGATTTGGACTAACGTTTATGTTTACGTTCATTGTGTTGTTTATTATGCTCATCTCTATTTTTCTTTCACTGGTTATCGTCGTATTTTTTGTGTATATAGGACTTTACCCTTCTCCTCCAGTCGAAGATCCAGATTCAGGAGGGGCTTTAGTACTTATTACATATTTTGGAACGGCGAGTGTTCTAGTCAGTATCCTTGCATCATTGATATTTAGCCGAATTCCGCTCTCTCCAATTCGAAAAGTCATACGTGCCTCTGAAGAATTGGCCAAAGGAAACTTTTCCGTTCGTATTCAGCTTAAGGGGCCGAAAGAGCTAAGAAAACTGAACAGAAGTTTTAATCATATGGCTGAAGAACTCGGTAGTCTTGAAATGCTGCGTTCCGATTTTATTAATAATTTTTCGCATGAATTCAAAACACCGATCGTTTCCTTACGAGGCTACGCTAAAGTGCTGAAAAGAAAAAACTTAACCGATGAGGAACGCAATGATTATTTGGATATCATCATTAATGAATCTGAACGGTTGGCTGAACTTGCTACTAATGTGCTTCAATTATCGAAGATTGAAAGCCAAGCCATTATTACTGAGAAAACGACATTCAACTTAACTGAACACATCCGAACGGTGATTGTATTGTTGGAGCCGAAATGGTCTGCGAAGCACATAAGCTTTCAGTTCGATTCGTCTGAACTGATAGTTACAGCCAATGAGGATATGCTTAGTCAAGTTTGGATCAATCTTCTGGACAATGCCATTAAGTACTCACCTTCCTACTCCGAGATCACAATCGTTATGGATTCGATAGATCAACAGGTACGTATATCGATTCACAATGATGGACCAGGGATTGATATGAGTCAGCAAAAATACATTTTTGATAAATTCTATCAAGGAGATTCTTCTCATGCCTCTTCTGGCAATGGATTGGGTCTAAGCATTGCACATAAGATTGTTGCACTGCATGATGGGACGATTCAGGTTGCAAGCTCAGATGACACAGGTACAACTTTTGAAGTTATCCTCCCTTCAATCTAGAAACAATCCCATTTTCTCAGCATCTACAATGAGAAAATGGGATTGTTTGCTACTGGGGAAACGTGCAGATACCAACATCCCTAAGATGGCCATTACCAATAGCCCATCAAAGCAAGGCAGCCTGATATCTTTACGGCATACGTGGTCAGTATCTTGTTATCCAAGGAAATCGTAATTTTTTGATTATCGTTGTTATACCTAGTGGAATCCCCCAAGCGCCCTCGCAATATTTCTAGCTTGAACATAAATCGTACCGTTCTTTAAAAGTGCCGAGAGCCACCACATCGAGTCAAGTACGGTTAACCGACCATTAACCAGCATCTGCTGGTTTCCCACCCAAAAAGGCTGTAATTATGGGTCTTATGAACAGCATCAAAAGGATAGTACTTCATTCTAAACGTAGCTCTTTAATCGATAATTATATATGTAGATTTATGATGTTTTATGTTAACAAATTGAAGTTATTAACTTTTTTTATCTAAAGTATATACAAAATACCACTGAGCCCAATGAAACACTGCGGTTAAGTGTTTCATCTAGAGGGTATAGACAATTCGATCCTTCTAAAAAGTATATTATCCAAATAGGACCTGCCCCATGGTTTTAACTTTCTAACACGAACAACTCCTCTCCAATATGACTGAGAGCCCATATTTATAGAAACACGCTCAATACATTAAGGATCTTAACAACTTGCGTTAATAATTCAATATAATGGGCCTCAACTACCTGTATCTTAGGATCATAAGATATTATAGCCTGGAGCCTGTTTTAACTCCCTATTCTTTTTTCATTAGAAGAGTTGCAGTATGTCGATAAGGGATCTAAACCTCGGTGAACACATTCTACTGAATAATCATACGCTTTTAAATCAATACAAACTGGACTGTCAACACTAAACTAGACAACTTTTTTAAGGGCTAAATTCTTGTACTCTATTGGGCTAACATAGCCTAGAGTCCCGTGTATGCGATGTCTGTTATACCAGTTAATGTAATCATTCAGTTCTACCTTCAAATGTGGCAGACTGTGAAAGCTCATTTGATGAATGAATTCAGTCTTCATAATTTTAAACGTTGCTTCAGCAAGAGCATTGTCGTATGGGCAACCTTTCATGCTCAAAGAACGACCAATGTTGAACGCATGTAGCGTCTCTTCAATCTCTTTATTCTTGAATTCACTGCCTCGATCCGTGTGAAAGAGTTGTATCTGACGTAAATCTCCTTGTACAGAAGCAAACGCACGAGCTACAAGGGCTGCGTCTTTGTTGGGGCCGACACTAGAGCCAATGATCTCTCGATTAAAGAGGTCGACAAATATACAGATGTAGTGCCATCTGCTTTTCACTTTGACATAGGTTAAATCACTTACAATTACTCGTTTAGCTTCTCGCTGGTTGAACTCTCGGTCTAACTCATTGGCTTGCTTGGATTCGTTGTATGACATCTTGTGCGGCTTGTACGGAGCTACGGTATATGTGGAAACCAAACCTTGCTTGTTCATGATACGGCCAATTCGACGCCTAGAAACCGTTAACCTTCGTTCGTGGAGTTTAACTTTGATCTTTCTTGTACCGTAAGATTTACGGTTTTCTCGAAGATGTCTACGATGTCATTCGTAACGTCATCTTCTGACTTTCGTTCTTTCGCTTCATAATAATAAGTGCTCTTAGCGATTTGTAGGACGGCACACATTGCTGATACCGAGTAGTTGTCACGGTTTCGCCTGATGACATTTACTTTCGTCCCATGATCAGCGCCGCTTGCTTTAGAATGTCGTTCTCCATTTTGAGGCGTTGAATTTCTTTTCGTAGAGCAAGTAATTCATTCTCTTCTGGCGTACGATTGGCCTTCTCTGAAAACGATCCTGATTGATGTGCTTGCTTGATCCAGCGATCCAGTGCAGATGCGCTCAGTTCATATTCATCTACTATATCTGTTCTAGGTTTCCCATTTTCAAATAACTGGACCATTTGTCTCTTGAATTCGCTTGTAAATGTACGTCTTTGTCTTGGCATAGTAGATCCGCTCCTAGTTATGATGTGTTTATTCTACTAGCCCTTATTTTTTCTGTCCAACTAAGTGTAGCCGATCCATAGATTACTCTCAATAAATGCAAACAAAATTTCCTCGTTTTCGGTGCAGCAATCAAAAATCGCAGAAACAGCATCATCATTTTTGACTCTGTGAAATTTTTTAAATAAGTATAACTCAACGTTCCCCCTCCTAAACCACGGCGCGAACCAGTCTATTAACTTTCCAGTTACTATATCATAACGAAAGGCATCAGGCGTGTTTTGTTATACCTGTAAGATTATAATAGGATATATACTGGAACTAAAGGCTTGGAGACAAATGGGAATTGCTGTGTTGTTATACCTTTTTATATTAAACAAAATAAGAAATATGGAGATGAAGCGATATGACAGATTATCCAACTAGTAAGGATATTTTTCGAGAATGTTGTTCCAGGATTGCCGCGGCCTGCGCTCCATGCGGTTTCAAATACAATAAATCCAGAAGAAGTATGATCAAACCAATCGGTTCCTTTACAGCTGAGGTACGTTTTTCAAGGCACTCTTCCAATGTGGCTGGCAGTTATTTGGAGTTTAATACCAATTCCCGAATCATAAATACGCACAGCGGAAAAGTATACTGGGAGATCAGCTTGAGCAGCTTCCGGGACAAAGGCAAGGTATGGAATTTGGCCAAGGAAGCCACCCGAGAGCGGGAACTGGCAGAAATAATCACGTTGATTCAAAATAAGGTCGCTCCATTGATGGACAAGTACGAGACTAATCTTGAGGAGATCCTTGAGGAGGTCATCCAGACTGGATGGTTTTTGCCGCAGGCGAATCCAATGGAATTCTATGTGCTTGACGTTCTAGACCTGGTGGTTGATTTCGGTTCACCTGAACAAATACGTGAATGCGCGCATCGATACATCCGCCACTTATCGGAGAAAATGCAGGAAACCTTCGAGAACGATTATAATGCATATCAACGGGATGGACAGGTTGCAAGCACAATAGCATTTCGTAAATTAATCCCTTTTATGACCGAGCGCAACATTTCACTACCACTATAAAATGAAAGGATACCGACTATCCCAATCCACGGCTTAGCTCCCTTTTGCTGCAATGCGAGATTAACAGCGTGGAATGTAGGCAAAAGAAACCGTCCCCTCCGATAGTTTTCTGGTGTTATTCCATACACGAGTTTGAAAGCTCTTCCGAATACATCATGGGATTCGAAGCCGTAGTCATATGCGATCTCCGTTATTTTATCATTGCTTTTCCTTAATCATTCGGCAGCAAGATCTAATTTGCGAGCGCGGACATATGACATGACGGTGAAGCCGGTGTACGCCTCAAACACACGCAAAAAATGTAACTTAGAGAAGCTGGCTAACGCTACAAGCGACTCACACGGAATGTCTTCCTGCACATGCGATTCGATATAATTAAGTACGGATTGAATTCTTTGCTTATAGTCCATGGATATGCACCTCCATGGCGTTCATTGTAGCATAGGGAACAATTGGTTTCTCGATGTTTTTCTCATATCGGCGGAGTAACACGGTTAGTACGTAATCAGCCCGTTAGCTTAATGAAATTGCATGGAAATCCAGTTAGATACATATCTAATCGGTAATCGGCTCATGTTCTTGTCCATTTCGGCAATCGGGACAAGAACTTGTACCGATAAAACAAAAAGCCGCTAAATTAGCGACTTTCAATGGGATCATGTTCTTGTCCCACGACAGGTGGTGGTTGTATATTTTTACTTCGAGTTGTGTGTATGATATGTCTCCTGATCTTCATCCTCTATTCGCATCTGCAATAATCTCGCTGATGCTTTTTTGTTGTAAGCAATTCTTTGTCTGACAGATGAGATGTCAGGATAACTTTCAATAACCTCTATCCATACTTCCAAGGTCGCCTCATCCCAAGCAGCCTTCAGCATATGTAAATAAATCAACAAGGCTTATGAATGAGACAAAATTCCTTTAACAAACAATGAGACACTGTGCTTGTAGAACTCTTCCTCGGTGACGAGTTGGGATTGATATTGCCGGTGAATCAGCTCGCTCATCTGAAATCCGTAGCACATCGAGAGAAAAGACATGGCGGCAAGACGCTCATCCTGTATGGCTATTACTTTTTTCTTCTGCAAGCGCTCAAAATATTCAACCAGCAAGGAATGCAGCTTCACCGGCGGATCAGCCAGTACTCTATCTAATTCGGGAAGCATTCCTTTGTCGCGGATGCCAATTAAAATGATGTCCGCATTTTTATGAAAAAACAAACGGTACTGCTGACTTACATTCAGCAGATCGACTTCTGGATTATCGGTCGCGTCCTCTTTTAACAGCTTCTCAAATTGCGGGATATCCGAATGTCTTTCAATGATGGCTTCCAATATGCCTTGCTTGCTTCCAAATTGCCGGAAAATCGTAGATTCATTGACTTTAGCTTCCGTTGCAATGGCTTTGGTGCTTACTCCCCTATAGCCATTCTTTTTGATGAGCCATGTCGCAGCTTCAATGATTCTGTCTGAAGTTTGCATTGTATTTCTCCTTTTACAGCATATATTAAGCCTATTCTACTACAAGTTTTGCATATGCAGCAGCGCCCCCATCCATGTAGTGTGATGCTGCTTTGTTACTATCATATCGCACAGAACCAATGCATGCAAGTGCACGCTTGCATATCTATTTTCCACTCTCTATAATAAAGATATAGTCAGTATGCCTTGCCCCAAAAACATAAACGCAAAGGAGAATTTTCATGAAGTATGGACGTATTATCCAAAAACCTCGCGTTAAATTTTTTGAAATCGCAGATGACGTCTTTGCTGGTATTTCACCGTATCGCGGGATCAGTTGGGCCAATGCCGGGTTCATCAATAAGGGTGAAGGGCTGGTGTATGACACCTTCTTCGATTTGTTCCATGCGCGGGAAATGCGGGAGGCTTTTATGGAAGTAAGCAACGGCGGCTCTCCCGCATATGTGGTGAATTCGCACTATAACAGCGACCATGCCTGGGGAAATAAAGTGTTTGAAGATGCTTGCATTATTATGCACAAGGAAGCCGCCAGAGAGCGTCTCACCGAAAGTATCGCCTGGATGGACAACGTTATCAGAAGAGGAAAGGATTCTCCGGAATCGACTCCGGGCGAGCGTTTTTTTGCAGCGGAATTTGAAGGATTCGACCTGGGAGGCGTAGAATGGGTGCTCCCGAATATTGAGATAAAGGACGATATCGACATCCGTCTTGGCGATACGGAAGTTATGATTTACAACGTAGCTCCAGCCCACTCTGACAGTGACTTACTATTGTGGATGCCAAAAGAAAAAGTGCTGTTCGCTGGCGATGTCGTGTTTAACGGTTGTACAGCATACAGCGAAGAGGGAACCCTCAATTGGGTTAAAGTACTTGATCGCATTATTGATGAAATTAAACCCGAAATCGTTGTTCCAGGACACGGCGCCATCTGCGGCCTTGACTTCGTAAAGGAGCAGAGAGACTACCTCCTGAACCTGATCAGCGAGTTCAACAAGCATTACAATGACGAAATGGATTCCTTGTCCCTGACCAAGCAAATTGATATTTCCCGCTTCCTGCATTGGATTCAGCCAGAACGCTTATATGTTACAGTGGATATCCTATTGAAGAGCAAACGAGGGTTACCTCCCCTTCCAGTTTGGAACGAGGTGCCTGCTAAGCTGGAAGACATGAAAGCTTTTTTGGCTGGGAAGTATGGCGATCAGATCAAACCATGGGACCCTATGAGTGTTTGGCAAGAATAGCAATTTGAATTATCAATATTATTGATTACTATAGATTGTTTGAAGTTGAAACAGGCACGATTAGACGCTTCTATGCAGCGCTCTGTCGATTGCCTGTTCTTTTCTTTTTCACCAAACTGATTGAATATCGCTTGAATCAACACTAATTTACCGCTTCGTTATATGAATTTTATTAGTGAATAACAAATTTATCAGGCGCTGTTCAGAACGTGGACCTAATTGTTCGGCTATAGTCCGCTCAAATTAAAAGCTTGCGGCGCCTGCATTCTGTGAATGACGCTCTCAATCATCAAAGTTACCGCCTTAATCGGTAATGTCCTTATGTTCTTGTCAAAAACGGAAATGTCATCAACTTCTTGTCAAATGAAAATGACAAGAACTTAGTGACATTTCCTATTCCCTAATACAAAAAGCGCTCCATGGAAGGTTTTAATCCATTTAACTAGCGTGTTCCGTTGGTTACATAATTGTTTAAATGGAATTTGTAGGTAATGAATAGACGTATGTATCATGGGTGATACTGTTTTTATACTTATTTATACATACAACCCCTCTCCTCTCCGTTTTTTGGAAACCTATTTTAGTTAGTCATTTATTGAATGCTTCATTTTCAATAAATACAACAGCACCTTCACCTTTTTATATCTCTTTATCTCTATTTTTCTATTCTAAAAATAATTCTAAAACTGACCGAGATCGATATAATTCAAATCCATGTTAGCTTCATCTTCAGCCTGATTTGCAGCCTCTGTGGATACTACTTTTCCTTCGAATTCAAGGTTACCGCTTGTCAAATTGAATACATATAGACGATTACCTTTGAAATTCTTATGACCCACAATATAGAGATAGTCTTGTTTAAAAACATAGGTAATGTTTTCACTTAAATCTATATTTGTATTCTTCAGAGTAGTCTTATATTCTTTACTCACGAGATCGTAAGAAATAACAGTAAATCCCATATCCCCCTTACCCGATATAGCTTTTTGCAGGAAATAAATTTTCTGTCCATAGGCATTCATAATATTATTCAATAACATTTCATGCCCTTGGAACGCGAGCGGCGAGATTTGTCCTGTTTTAACATCCACTTGATATGCCTTTCTATGATTATCTTTACTAACACTTAAAATCCATTGATCCGTGTGGTCCAGATATTGATTAGCTAACCATACGAATTGATCATCCCCATTTGCTGCTTCAGATTTAGCTCCTGGTAACGCGAGCGGCTCATTCGTAATCTCCTTTGTTGTTAGATTAATGCGAATAATGTGCGGTTCAGATACATTACCTTTGGCACTGTGATTCAAAGACACCATTGCAACAAGCTGGTGATCAACAAGCTGTACATTTTGTACAAAGATATCTGAAACATCATGATCTACATTGATATCAGATCTGATTTCCTGCGTACTGTCCTTCTTCTTGTTAAGCACAGAAATACTGAGCTTAGCATTCTTCTTCGCTGATGGATCATTTGATTGCTGCTTATCTACGGTCCCATTCACATAAGCAAGTATGTCCTGATTTTCATAGAACCCAGCTAAGTTATTCTTCCCACGCATGAACTGACGATGCTGATCCACCCATTTATCCAATTGCGTTTTCACTGGTCTTCCGTTTAACCTTTGGCTTATCGTTAACTTTTCATCTGGATAATCAGTGCCATTTGTAGTGATATAAGCTCGTTCGATCCCAAAAACACTATCCTTACTCATGTAATTTCCGTGTAAAGCTATACCTTCAACGAGGGAAGCATCCCCTTGAACCGTCGTCAGCTTATAATTAGGTAATGTCTCTTGTGAAGCCTGTATATAATACGTCCCGATTGTAATAACCGAGAACACTACCAGAACGGCAGTAACTATATATTTCCTCATTCCTTAACCTCCATAGCCATTCAATTATACCGATATTTTCTTACGCAATAGATACAAGCTATACCAAAGCGAACCTCCAGCAATGATTACTATTAATCCGAGACAAGCGCCTATGATTTCTCCTGGATAAAAGTAGCTATCGTATCTGTTATAACCCATAAGATAAGGGATTGAGGCTAATCCAGCTAGAACCGCTAAGTATAGTATGATAAAGCCGATCCCTTTCAGTCTGTAGCTCCGCTCTATTAGAATTGCTGTGAACAAGACGATCAAACCCGTAATGACCAATCCATAGTATAGTACAAACTCAGAAAAGTAGGGCGGAACCAGAACTTTAAGCACAGTAGGATACTTCAAATAATCAAATACCGAGATGTTTCGATATAATTCAGCAGGAAGAATCGACTGTGCTATCAAACGCTCCAGTGGAACAAGGACAATTTGCAGGGCGATAAATCCAAATGCGAATAGCAAGATCGTAACCAGCTTGGCAAAATACAAATTCGCCCGATTGGATGGCAACGTGAGCAGGCGATATACTACCGTATTTTTACCTCTCCAGTCACGGTACCAGATGAAGCAGCTATATATTAGCAACACTGTTATGTTCATAAAAATGGGTCCGAAATATAGAAGTCTATTATAGTGATCATACACCGTACTGTTTAGCTGAATATATCCAGTCACATTGTGATATTGCTCAAGGGTCCATTGATTCACTCTCATTGCCTCATTCGCAGAATCCAGCCAATGATTAGCACCGATGGTGACTGCTGCAAGTTGCAAGGCGACTGTCAGCACCATGAGTCCAATATATATTTTGGCAAATCGGTTCATTTCAAAATTCAATAGCTTCACAAAAGCTCTCATTTCATGTACACCTCTCTCATTACGTCGGTAATGGACTTACCTTCCTGCTCGCGAACTTCTTCACAGTAGAATTCACGTTCTGCCTTCCCGTGCTGTAGCAAGACCGCTTTATCAATTAAATGCTCAATATCGTTAATTTCATGAGTTGTAATAATCACACCACGATCCTCGATCAATTCACTCGTGAACACATCAGTAATTTGCTCGCGGCTGAACATATCAATCCCCGAGAACGGTTCGTCCATTAGGATGTAATCACAATCCAAGGCAAGTCCAAGCAACAAATTTAACTTCGCAGCCATTCCCTTCGACAATGAGGATACGCGATCCGAAGAGCTCAGTTGGAAGAACTTAAGTAATTCCTTTGCACGCTCAGCGTTCCAATTCCGATAAAAGTCAGCCATAAAGCTCAAGCAATCAGCAATTCGCATATTGGAAGGCATCGTTAACGAATCTGGAATGAAAGTAATTTTTTCATACGTCACAGGTGTTAGTGATACATTATCGATTAAGACTTCACCTTTGTATGGTGTCAGTCCCATGATGGACTTCAGCACCGTTGACTTCCCGGCACCATTGGTTCCGATCAGGCAGGTAATCTCTCCCTTGGCAGCAGTGAAGCTAACGCCATTTAGTACCTTCTTGAATCCATAACTCTTCACCATCTGATTCACTTTAATCATCTTGTGTCACCACCCTCTGGAGTTACCTTTCGCTCGGATGTATATTTTGTCTTTATGATATCTACCAGTTCTTCAACTGGAATTTGAATATTCCGAATGGAACTGATGAATATATCCACTGCACTTTCGATTAATTCAGCACGAATCGAGCTTAGTATTTGCTGATCCTGTGTAATTCGACTTGGGGAATTTCCTTCTGTTACGATCAAACCCTGTTCCTCCATTTCCTTATATGCCTTCTGCGCCGTGTTCGCATTAATCTTCATTACTGATGCCAGTTCACGCCGTGAAGGAATTTTGTCTCCTGCTCCGATTTGCCCTGTAGCAATCTGTTCCTTGAAGTAACGGACAACTTGAATATATACCGGTTCTCGAACATTAAAGCTGACACCTAATTTTTGTTCTTCTGTCATACAACCAACTCCATACGATAAGTGTGTGTACTAAGTGGTTCATACATCTCATGCATGTACTATACGTGTAATACACTTTTGTGTCAATATATTCTGGTAAGGATAATTTAGCGAAAATGAAAAAGGAAGACATATCGCCTATCGTTCCACTTAACCCCGTTGTTCACGAGGGAGGCCAGCGTCAAGGAAGATTCGAATATCACAAGGACGCCGATTTCGTCGTCTGTCCAGCCAGTGAGCGAAGTAAGCGCAGGGCAATTCAACGTAGCAAGACCAGTGGAGACAGTTGCTCTCTCGTGTTTTTCTCTTGGTGCTGGTAGCGGAGATGAAGTAGATACATTTATTCAAAAAGTAGAGATTGCTGGAGGAAGCATCTTTAGCAAACCGAGTGAAACGGACGGCTGGATGTATGGAGCAGCATTTGCCGACCTGGACGGTCACCGCTGGAACCTGCTTTATATGGATGAGAGCAAGATTCCGAAACGCTAATAATTTTGTAAACGCCGGTCACAGTAGGAGAGTTTTAAGATCACCGACGTTTCTTAAAACCCTTCTACTCGTGAGTTCAATCATAGGTGTCTATCTGGAATGAAATAAAGTTCTTCTTAAAAAGAACTTAGATCTTCAATCATTGTATTGCCTATTTCAGATTCTGTTTCCCAATTCAATAGTTTCGCTACTTGTTGTATTCTTTTCAAAGAATCAATAGCGCGATCCTTCAATTCATGATCAATGGCGCCAGTTATTTTGATTTGACCAAAAGCGACAGCATAAGTAACCATATCACTTTGGATCATATTCATCTCATCAGTCTCGACTACTCTTTTCACTCCATCTACCAACAAGCTACTTACAGGAATATAGTCCATTCCCCATACCTTTTCAATCAGAAATTTAGGGAACTCAGCATAATTTATATGCTTGTTCTTTCTCACATATTGAGTTAATTCAGCCAGCTTGTTCAGCACATTGTTCCTCTGAATCAAACTCCTTGATTTCATATTTTCCAGCACTGCCTGACTTTCCATAATTCACAACATAATCACAACCACTATATTCTATCCACCAAAACTTACTAGATTTCTCATTATGGAACGTATATGCTTGCTTCACTCTAGTGCCTCCTAAACCATATAACTGAGTAGTTGATAAAATACCCTAAGAATGGTTTATGAAAATCTTTACGATTTGTACATGTTCGTCAAACTTGTCCAGATATGACAGGATGCATGGCATGAAGGGCAACTCGTATGACCAGCCAAATAGGGAATATGGCGCATGAGTCTACTTTCGTCAATACTGATGGAGAGTTGTTCTAATACAGCTAATTCATTATTCGTGATGTCTTCTGCCGGTATAATAGAGATAGATTCTTGCTCAGGATAAAAGACAGGATCGTTGCGATAAACGAGTAAATTGTCGTCTTCAGCGGTAGGCCAAATGTAGATGTCCTCACCACATGATAGACAGGAAGCAACGTATTCATCGCCTCCATTAAAAGTAGTTAATACGCCAGCTGCGCCCTTCCAGCCCCGGTAAGCTACTTCAGCCGCGATAATGTACCTTTTCTCAGAGTTATCTTTGCCGACTTCGGCCGCATAGCGTATCATATCTGAGCTATACTCAGCCAGATCAGCAATAGCACTCAAGTAGCTCTTGTATATATCTGTGCACACACCTAATCCGATCCCATCAATGAACGGTTGTAACTCAGTCGGCAGCTCATTGCTAGTTCCTTCACTTTCGCTCCGATAGAATTCGAACAGACCGCAAGTTACGTAAATATCCAACTTGATCTCCAGACTCTGTGATTGACGGGCAATCTCAGCTAAATAAGGGACGGCTGCCAGTGTGCAAGAATAAATAGTATTTTGATGAAACAACTGCTCATAATACAATTCATCTTTGACATCTTCTACATACTCCATCTGCAACTGTTCGATCAATTGCGGCACATTCTCGGCAGATCCGTACGGGCCATCCAACTCACTCCATACAGGACTTGTTAACTCCAGCATGATTTCCACCTTCCTGTGTTTAGAGGTATTTTCATTTCCCTCGCTATTGTAGGTATGTTTTACGCAAGGGAAATCAAGTTTGGGTATAATCTTTTGAAAAATTTAAGTTTCTTAATCGTTCGCTAAGTTCAGCTCATTGTAGTTTTGACATACTTTCTTGAGTACATCTCGCACTTCCATTAAGGCAAACCCTAATAACCAGAATAATATATATTGCAATTCTTCACCATTTCTAACTTTTTCGCGAATCCAATGAATCGAATGTAGGGGCATACCATCAACATTCCAAAGGAGGTCGCCTTCTTCATCATAAATATCTTCATCGCTATAGTCTTCTTCGTACCAACCAAGCCAACCTTTTGGGGTAATGCTCCTTAGTTAGTTGGAATATTTATTTTTCTGAGTGCGGAGTGATGGCAGTCATATTAATTTGCGTGAGGTTTTCTAAGTTGATTTCAATTTGTAATTCGGTATGTTCATTTATGGCGATAAGAATATTTTCTTTTATTTGTAGGCTTCTGATCGGGTTTGAATTTTCAAAAAATATACCCCATACCAAGTTGTTTTCCCCATCTGTACAAGCGATAAATCCTTCATTCCCCATTTGACCATCACCGCCAAGTATTTTCCCCTCTTGATAATCAATACTGACCCATTCATCTACAATCGTCCAAAAGTCCGCATTATATTTTTCAATGCTTTCAAGGGTTGTGTCACACAAAGGAGTGCAATAAAAATTGTCCTCTTTTGTGTTAGGGTTATATATACTGGAACAATTTAAAATGGTTATATTACCATTAGGATAGATGACGCAATTGATGCCGGGTAGCTCATGTGTTTCAAGATTCCAATGTTTCGTAATTGAAATATGCATTTGAAATTCTCCTTTGATTCCTCATCTCTATTAGTAATATTGCGGTTCTTTGCACAACTAACTGGCAGGATAGTTGATTGGTTTCGCGAATAACTTAAGTCATCACGAATGTACGGAGTTCGCAAAAAGACGTTAGCCGAAAGAAGTTCTTAGTTTAGGAGGAGTCTATATGATATTAGAAAAAGTTATAAATAGAATTGTAATACAAAGTGAATATAAGGATTTTGTTGATAAGTATATAGAGAATATACTTACCGAATTTAAAGGTAAGATTCATAGCATTTATATGTGCGGCTCGATTCCGAAAGGAACTGCTAAACCTTTTAAGTCAGATGCAGACTTTACTATTGTATGTGTAAATCCCAAAGATATTGATTACGAAAGATTGTCAAATATTAAAGACAGGTTTTTGGAAAAATATCCAGTAGTAACTAAGATTGATACGATAATTTGCTCGATTGACGATGTATTAAGTAAACCACATGAGTGGGGTTTTTGGGTAAAGATAATTTGTGTTTGCATATATGGTCATGACGTTGGTGAAAAAGTACCACCGATAATTATTTCTCCAGAATTCATTTTAGACTTAAATACAGAGACCAAAGAGGAAGTAGATCGTATGCATAGTTTACTTTCTAATGCTAGTGATAACACACTGAAAACTAGATATTGGACTGTCAACAGTGAATCAGACAACTTTTTTAAGGGCCTCTGCTTTGTACTGAACTGGCGTCATGTAGCCTAGTGTGCCATGAACACGATGTTTATTAAACCAGTTTACATAATCATATAA
>NZ_JACYTN010000019.1 GCF_014841135.1 Paenibacillus arenosi | reverse complement strand
TTATATGACTATGTCAATTGGTATAACAAGCACCGCATACATGGAACATTAGGCTATATGAGCCCAGTTAATTACAAAAGAAAAGCCCTTAAAAAAGTTGTTTGATTTTGTGTTGACAGTCCACCTGAAAGGTTTACTCGACTTGATATTTTTAGTTGGGTATCAGCATACTCCTTTTTTGTTCCGAATAATGTCTCGATTCTACTCGTTGTTTTTGCAGTAGCAAGTACTTCTCTGGAATCTTTCGACATTATAATTGGAAGGACATAGAATACCAATTTTATGTCAGCAGGTGTACCATACCCTTCAAGAAAATTTTGAACGATTTTGGCTGTCATGAATGGATTTAATGATAATGTCCTCAAATGTTCAAAACTCACGACTCATCCCCCACATCCCAAGTAAATGCTGTGGTATCTATATGATTATGTATTGTCCCTTTTTGAAAGAATGGGAAGTTAGGATTAACAGTACTAAATGGAGTTGCATCCCATGCCATTACAGAACTATAAAATTTCTTCGAGTTTTTGATCTGAGTATCCCGGCTAGAACCATCATTATCAATGATTAAAGGCTTTTTGCAGTTTAACAATTTCTGAGATAGTCTGTATGTATACTGAGATAAGCTACTGTTAAACAAAATGTTATCCGTGTAATACTTTGCAATCGTCATATTGGTTTTCCAATAATCACCGATTGCTTCTGGTATCTCGCTATCATAATCAATTGCTTTAATCACTTGAACGAATCTCTTGCCAGTGTTTCTATGAACTACTTCTAACGGAAGTTCCAGTTGTTCAAACTCAGTAGGTAATGGTGTTTCTTTTGAGTTTGTATAGTTCGGAGTAGTCATTTGTAACAGTTCTTCAAAGTATTCATAAGTAACCTCCCAAATATGAGGTTCGTCCTTTACTTTGCTTAGAATATTGCCCAGCAATGAAGCAATAAATTTTTCTCTGTTCCTCTTCGGTATTAGTCTGAGATATTCTTTAAAATCGTTGTTAATACTTGTAATTCTGCTTCGAGTGTCTTTAATTTCAAACTTAGCGATAATACTTCTTAACTTATCTTCACACGAGTTATCATCTGGAAAAACACTATCATACAGTTCTCTAAATAGTTTCTCCTTTGCTTTTTTTTCTGAGCCTACTTTTTTCAAGACTTCATACTTCTCTTCGTTGCTTTTACTACTCCAGTTATTGAAAACAGATTTAGTCTGAATACCAGAAGTGGTATACAGAAGCAGCTTATCGACGTCTTTAATTAAATCGAATTCCTTGATCCAATTATCAATAGTATTCCATATCTCAATATTACGATCACTAATTGATGATGTTTTCAAATGATGCTTTACTTCCATTTGAAATGAATCTTTTACAGAGACCTTACTTATATCTCCTTTAACCTCAATCAAGATGGAATCCCCTTCTTCCATCTTGAAACATTCTAAAAGCGCGATATAGTAATGAAAAATATCCCCTAATTTTGTAAGTGTCGCATCATTGATTGCTCGCTTCATCCAAAATCTCCTCTGACAATTGATAGAGACTGATATACCAATCGGCACTACCTATTACAGAATTCGAGTTTTCTCGCCTAAATCCTTCCAAACAAACGTTCTAGTTCTAGTGCTTTAAGACCTAGACCCCCGTACCTGCTGGGTACTAATCAGCAAGTTCAAGACTTTTTAAGTAACTTCAGAATCAATTATTTGGAATAAACAGATTCCAAGACAAAACGCATTCTCATATAAGCATAGTTGCCCTTGTGAGAATGCGTTTATGATTAATATGACGAAAACGTTCCATTAGATCGGCTAAGCTAACTTCAGATTCAAGTATAGTGAAAAAGCTTTCAGTTACAATTATATATTATTAGCTAGAACCGAAATAACCCTGCTATAGTCTTGCATTAGATTTGAAAAACTGTCTCACACATCTTACTACTTTCAAATTTACTTAAGGGGATGATTACATTTATTGAACCTTGACTGGGATTCGAGCATTTTAATTTCTTTGAAATTGATCAGTACAACTAGAAGTAGAAGCCAGCAGCTTCTACTCCTTTTATTTTCTAAAATTTGATCTGAAAGGCTGTGCTTATATGATCATTGCAAAAAAAAAACTTACAAACAATTGCTTGCAACTACATTAAGAGAGAACGCCGACAGTTATTTGATCAACGAACTGATTGATCGTTACCCTAACCCAGTATCTTTAGTTGACGTAACCGAGCAAGAACTTCTGAATATAAAGGGCATTGGTGTATCAAAAGCAAAGCAAATTGTCGCCGCTGTGCAGCTTGTACAAGAATTTGCCGCCCCTTCACCAGAGCCAATTATTATTCGTTCTCCAAGTGATGTGTTTTCTCTAATAAAATTTGACATGAGATACGCATCAAAAGAGCTTTTATCGAGGAATACAATACTCTGTGATTCTCACAAGAAATTCGAAAATCCTGTTTTTACACCAAAAAAATCGTTAGTGTGACCACGACCCAAAAACAACGCAGTTTCGGGCATAGAAAAAACCGCAAAACACCCAGAATCCCTTGTGTTTAGCGGCATTTTTCGATATGGAACCAAGGGGGATCGAACCCCTGACCTCTTCGCTGCCAGCGAAGCGCTCTCCCAGCTGAGCTATGGCCCCATAATTATTAAACTTGTTCAGAGCATGATTAGTCTCGTTTCCGAAGCTTACCAATGACAATACGCACCTTGAATGCTTCCTGATTATAGCATGTTGGAACGTTTATCTGCAAGATCGTTAATCTATAATTTGGGTTATAATTATTTCAGCACCCTCTAACTCTTTAAAATGAAAAACACTAACTATCACAAATATGAACTACTTTTAATCCCAATAAACAGTTCTCAGTCCCAAAATCCTCCATTTTCCAAATATATCTCTCGCTCTCTCTTTATATCTCGATCTATCAAATTTATTTACACCATTTCATTCATTATATAATGCTAAAAGCGCTGGTTCAATAAGGAAACTTATAGAACCAATCGTGCTTGAACGATTAGTTAAATAATTGACGTAAGAGACGGAAGCTGGTGTGAATCCAGCGCGGTCCCGCCACTGTGATAGGCATATGCCTTAAGTCAGGTCGGTCGCTTACCACTATCATTTAACCTGGACTTTCGAGGCAAAAGTCGGGTTACATCATCATGGTTATTTTTTGTATGGTGATGAACCGCTCCTGCCCTCATGCAGGAGCTATTTTTATTTTATGGAGAGGAAGAGAGTCAGAATGAAGAAGAACATGTTTTCCCTGCTCCTTGCTGTAGCCTTATTTGTCAGCACAGCACTAGGAGCAATTCCCGTACAGCAGGTTGCAACTGCTGCTGGGGGCTTTGATCTAAAGAGTGAGCTTAATCGAGTAGTGACTACTTATTCTGCTAAGTCATATGATGATTGGGCAGCAGTAGCAGACAACATTTCAGGCAAACAAATACCAGACAGCTACATTCAGAAAGCAAAAGCAGGCGTTATTTCGGTACAAGGTAATTATGATAAAGGTACTGATATTGCTAAGGCGATTATCGGTCTTACTGCTGCTGGCGTTGATATTACCAATGTGGATGGAATTAACCTTATAGAAAAAGCAGCATACTTAGATAAACAATATTTAGAACTGACGAACGACTACATCTATATGCTTATCGCATTCGATTCTGGCAAATATAAACTGCCAGACAATGCAACGATCACTCGTCAATTTCTAGTAAACAAACTACTTCAATTCAAACTCGACAAAGGCGGTTGGCCTTTATTTGGTTCTGAACCAAATCCAGATATGACAGGAATCATTATGGCCGGTCTAGCGCCATACATGGATCAACCAGCTGTATCTGATGCCGTATATGGCGGAAATAAGTTTTTCCAGAACAAAGCCATCGCAGACAGCAATGGTGCTGCAATGGCGGTTATCGGTCTTGCTTCGACAGGGACAGATGCAACGACTGCATTTTACAATCAAGATGGTAAAAATGCAGTCGATAATCTGTATAGCTACCTTGGTCCGAATGGATTATACAAATGGAAGAAAACACAGGCTAATGGCAATGGCAATTCAATGTCAACAAAAGACGTTATGTTTGCCTATCTTTCGTATCAAAGATACATTGATGGAAAGAACAACAGCTTTTTCTACGACTTAAAGGCCAGATACAATCCAACACCTGAACAGCCAAAGCCTCCACAACAAGCTACTTTTAATGTGCCTGTTAGCATCACATCCGATAAAACATGGGATGGTTTTCCGCTTAACGGAACGTTAACGCTTAAAGAGGGAGATACGGTAGACACAGCTTTGATCAAGCTGGTTGGAACGGAAAATATTACATACAAATCTTTTGATGGAATGAAATATGTAGCTGGCATTAAAGGCTTGCAAGCTGGTGCTAACGGATCAAGCAGCGGTTGGACATATACGGTTAATGGTGAGTTCCCACCGGTTGCTGTTGATCAAGCTACGCTCAAAGCCGGTGATGTTGTTAAATGGAACTATGTCGTGGGACAAAAGCCCGGAACGCCTCCTCCTGGCAATGGTAGCGGCGTCACTGTTCCTGACACTCAGAAAATTCAAGTAAGCGTCATAACCGAAGTACCACATCCTGCCTTGCCAATGAACAACCAACAGAACTATCGAACAAATATGACTGCCTATGATGCACTTGTTGGAGTCGCTGGAGCAGATAATATTACAGCTAAAGGTTCAGATGATACTTTATACGTGTCTTGTGTCGTTGGATTATGCGAAAGAAAAAATGGCCCAATGAGTGGTTGGACATATACAGTAAATGGTGTTACTCCTGACTATTCTGCAGGTGTTTATGTACTAAAACAAAACGACGTAGTAATCTGGAAATACAACGGAACCCCTCCTGCGAACAATGGCAGCGACGGTTCGAATGGGGGTGGTTCTGTCGGTCAACCAAATACCGGCAATCCCACAGCTCCTGGTACTGGAACAGCAGGTAATGAATCAGCCGGTAAAGACAACAGGAAAGGGAACACCAGTGGAAACGGAACAGCGGGAACAGCTCCACAGCTGGCAATAAAGGAAACGGAACAAACACAGGTGCTAACCTTACTGCCGATGCTATTGCTGAGCATCTTTCTAAATATAGCGATCGGAATCAAATATCTGCATGGGCAAAGGAAGCTGTCGCTCGTGCAAAACAACTCAGCATCCTTGAAGGAGCAAAAGACAAAGCAGGAACCGTAACATTCAACCCTAAAAAGTCCATTACAAGAGCAGAGTTCCTTACGATTGTGACTAAGCTTCTGTATAAAGAAGTTAGCGTAACAAGCAAAACGGAATATAAAGACGTAAAGCCAGGTGACTGGCATTATAAATATATCGTAAAGGCAAAAGAAACAGGAATCATCGGTGGCTTCCCAGATGGCAGCTTCAAACCAAACGAGCCGCTTACAAGAGAGCAAGTTGCGATTATTTTAGCCAATGCCTTCAAGCTTAAGGCTCAACAAGCATCCACATTCAAAGATGTGCCTAGCGATCATCCTTCCGCAAGCTTCATTGCTGCCGTGGAAGAACAGAAATTGATGAAAGGCACAAACGGACAGTTCCAACCGAAGCAAGCGGTAACGAGAGAGATGGCCGCTGTAATTGCCGTGAAACTGTATGATGATTTCATATCAAAGAAATAAGGAGGCAGGATGATGCAAGCAGTAAGCTCAGGTTTTCAACGAATAGCGGCTTCCCCGCTCATGAGAGATATTTGCATTGCAATTAGCTTATCTGCACTCAGTATTTTCGGCAGAATTTTAACGAATCAATTTCATATGCCGAATATTCAACCTTCAACGGCGATTATTATGATCGCCTCAATCACGCTTGGCATGCGCTACGGTATAGCTGTAGCGGTTGCGACTGCCTTAGGCTCTAACATTGCACTTGGACATGGCCCATGGACGATGTGGCAAATATGCGCTTGGGGATCGGTTGCAATAGCAGTCAGCTTCTTGAAGCCTGTTTATAAAAAGCTACCCATCTATGTACTCGTAGGCTGTGCAGCACTAACTGGCTATTTGTACGGCTTTATCGTATCTAGCCCGGTTTGGGCTGCTGGCCCACAAGCCTTCTGGTTATATTACCAAGCTGGACTATTGTTCGATACGTTCCACGCAGTCGGTAACGCTGCCTTTATGGGCATGCTTGCTCCGATATTATTGAGAGCCGTACACAAAGTAAAGTTGTAACGACTCAACATTAACAAGCTTAGTGTACGAATCGTTACCGTATTTCATTCGAACCGAGAAAGAACTGTGAACGCGTAATATTGCACAGCTCGTAGAAATAGCGTGACAGCCATATAAACACGAAAGACCGTTTCCTCAGCAAGTTGGCTGAATCTGAAACGGTCTTTTCTTTACGGTCGCTTTCAAAGGAATGCACACAGAGCACTAGCTGCAATATAAGCTTCCACACTACTTTTTGCATGCACTTACCACGCATCCGCGCTCCTCTCTGCACAATAAAAAAACAGCCTCATAGCGGCAATAACGCCTTTGCTACAAGACTGTTTCTACATCCCTTATCCATTTATGATTAGGAATTTCCATTCATATCCCCAAGTGGATGCTTAGACAACAACGTTGTCAGCTCCTTCATAAACATATCAATATCTTTGAACTGTCGATATACCGAAGCGAAGCGCACATACGCGACTTCATCTACAGGATACAGCTGTTCCATAACTAGCTCACCGATTTCACGGCTCTCGACTTCAGCGTGCGCGGTCGTGCGAAGCTGCTTCTCAACTTCGGATACGATAGCTTCAAGACGTTCCAATGGAACGGGACGCTTCTCACAAGCACGAATCAATCCGCGCAAAAGCTTCTCACGACTAAACTCTTCACGACTGCCTTCTTTTTTTATAACGATAAGTGGTGTCTCTTCGACCATCTCAAATGTCGTAAAACGACGACTGCAGAGCTCACATTCCCGTCTACGACGAATCGACCTATTATCATTCGCAGGGCGTGAATCAAGCACTTTCGTGCCATTATGATCACAATATGGACATCTCATTTTTCTTTTCCCTCCTGTCCTACTGTAAAAAGTAATAAACTCCCAGTGGTTACCTGTAATGATATTCGTAACTTTGCGCACAATACAATTACCAACCGCAAGGAGGTGAATAGATATGAGCCAAAGCAACAACCGTTCCAGCAACAGCTTAGTTGTTCCACAATCAGCAGGCGCACTTGAGCAATTGAAGTATGAGATCGCTCAAGAACTTGGTATCTCCATCCCGCAAGATGGATACTACGGACACGTAGCAACTCGTGACACGGGCTCCATCGGTGGTTACATCACGAAACGTCTTGTAACGATTGCCGAGCAGTCACTTGCAGGTCAATACCAATAATGGTAATGAGGCGTCGAAGGTGCGCACGCGCACTTTCGATGCTTCTTCTTACTTTCAAGCAATACAACAACAGCAAGTCCCAATTCAAGACATTAAGCCCCATACACCTTTTTGTATTTCGTATAATAATGAAATACTTTCGTTACATAGTTGCGTGTCTCTGGAAATGGAATTTGTTCCTTAGCAGTTTCCAATCGCCCATCCCATGTGCCTTGCTTCAACCATTTATTCACATTGCCTGGTCCTGCATTATAAGCTGCAACAGCAGCAGGTATATTATTATGATACTGCTTAATTAAAGAATTTAAATAAAAAGTACCAAGCTCAATACTCGGCTCCGCTTCCAAATGAAGCTGATCCAATGACCATTTCTGTTCTCGTCCAGACTTCTTCTCCATAAGCCAATTCGCCGTATCTGGCATGAGCTGCATAATCCCTAAAGCGCCTTTATGTGACTTCTTTCCGACTTGGTAATTCGTTTCTGCCCGAATAATAGCCGCAACTAGCAGCGGATCAATCTGCTGCTCATTCGCATGCTTTGTAATCTCATCCTTATAAGGAATGGGATACATCCACTTCCCCAACCAATTCGATTGGAAAAAGAGAATAAATAAAAATCCGATAAACACAAGAAGTATGACTCTCTTTTTCCGAAAGAGTCCCATTATTTTTTTCATAATAGCCCTTTCTCCTGCAAAAACAAACGAACTTGACGCTCAGTCTCCGTACGGTCTTTATCATTGTGAATAATCCAGTCCGCCCGTTCCCGCTTCTCTTCTAAACTCATTTGTGTACGAATGCGTGTATACGCCTCTTCTTCAGTGAGCCGATCGCGCTCCTTAAGGCGCTCCAACTGTATGGAAGCTGGTACATACACAACCACAACTTCTTGGAACAGCTCGTCCAATCCAGACTCATACAAAAGCGGCACATCTACAACGACGAGCCTCTTTGGATCTTCTAATTCGTACTGCTTCATCTGATCCATCATCTGTTTGCGAATTGCCGGATGTGTAATCTGTTCGAGCGCGCGGCGTTCGACTGGATCTTGAAAAATAATTTCTCCCAATCGCTTACGATCTAACGTACCATCTGGCAGCAACATTTCAGAACCGAACCGTTCAGCGATTTGCTCCAGTACAGCACTGCCAGGAAGAACAACCTCCCTGGCAATTCGATCGGCATCTACCAACCGTGCGCCATATTGTACAAACAATTGAGACACGGTGCTTTTGCCAGATGCGATTCCGCCCGTAAGTCCTATGTTCAATCGAATCACCTCCATTCACTCGACGATTACACGATTACTTCCTCTTTCAAACCTATCACGTTACATTAATTTCATAATTCCCATCATAATTAACAATAAACCAGGTAAAAAGGTAAGCTTGCGAATCCATTCTGTACGAGCAAATGCTGCACCAACGTGAATGCCCAGTTTGAGAAAAATGCCGCCAAACAAAGCAATGAACAAAGATGTCCAAAATGATGGATAGCCAAGCATTGCCGCACCGATTCCCGCTCCGAATGCATCTAGCGACAGTGCAGCTCCGAGCCAAGCTGCCTCTGAAGGGCTAATCGTTCCTGAACGATCCATATCCGCTGCCGCTGGACTTCGTAAAATATGAATAATAATCCCGAATCGCTTCAACTGTAGACGAAACAGTGTAGCTGGCGTTGGCGCTGGTGCATGAATCGTTTTATCAGGTACAGTGTCTGCATGTGCTACAGCAGAAGTGACAACTCTATCTGAAGTATCCGCAATATGTGCCATATCGTTCGCTGGAGTCAGTGTCTCAGCCCCATCATCATCTGAAGAGGTTCGGAAAAATTGAACCAACACCCAACAGCCAATCCCAATCAACAACAGCGCACCGATCCAACGGGACACATCTGCCGAGAAAATCTGCATAATTATCGTGCCAATTTGCATCGATACATATAACATCAATCCCGAACAGCCCGCAATGATGGCAACTGGCAGCCATCCTATCCGTACTTTTCGAAGCCCATAGGTTATGCCTACCCCGAAACTGTCCAGACTCAAAGCAAACGCCAATATAAAAACAGACGACATAAAAATGACCACCATGCCCCTCCTCGCACAATGAAGGAAATGTCCCTTCACTGTTCCTTATTACGTATCCCATCATATGGGCGCACATCACGAGGGGTGCATAGTTATCGTTGCTTATCTCTACTCGTTCATTCCAGCACTCGAACGTATCGTTGTTTCTACCAAGTCATTACGTCGTCAAATGATCTTTGAAAATCAATAAATCAATTATCAGCAAAGGTCAGTGATTCAATACTGAGGCTGGCATACTCGGCAAGTATGCGTTCCTCTTCCACCAACAACACTTTTCTCAATCATCGTACCACAGTTTGTACAAGCTTGTCCCTGCTGACCGTATACTTTCAGCATCTGTTGGAACATGCCCATTTCCCCTTGTCCATTCACATACGACTTAATAGAAGATCCGCCTGCATCAATCGCTTCTTTTAAAGTCGTAACGATAGCATCATGAAGGCGCTCCACTTGTTCACGTGTAAGACTATCCGCAGATTGGAGCGGATGTATTCGTGCTGTAAACAACGCCTCATCTACATAAATATTGCCTAGCCCCACCACAATATGCTGATTCAGCAGTACAGGCTTAATCGCACTGCGACGCTTGCGCAGCGACTCGTACAAGACATCTACTGTGAAGGAAGAGTCCATTGGCTCAATCCCTAACTTATGCAGCGGAGCCATTACTTCTTCGTCACCTGCTTGGAATAAATGCATCGTTCCGAATTGACGCACATCTTTATAGCGAAGTTCCGTGCCATCCTCGAAATGGAACATAACATGCGTATGCTTCTCTACAGGCTCTTCAGAGCGATATACACCATAACGTCCTTCCATACGCAAATGAGAAACAAGGACCAATCCATCTAGACGAAAAATAAGGAACTTCCCTCGTCTATCGATATGCTGAATCGTATGGCCAACTAAAGCGTCACCGAACTGCTCATGCTCCTGTGGACGTTGAATGATTCGAGGCAGCGAGACGGTAACCCGTTCGATCCGCTTTCCTGTTACTAATTCATTTAATGTTCGTTTTACCGTTTCAACCTCCGGCAATTCCGGCATGCCAATCACCTCGATGTCTGTATTCTTGAAAAACTCATCTATATATTAATTAAAAATGTAATTCCTTTACTTCGCCTCGTACCAGTTAGAACCTGTGCTCACATCCGCACGAAGAGGTACACTCAGCTCGATTGCTTGCTCCATAACCTCTGGTACAAGCTTCTCCATCGTTTCCACTTCATCCTGCGGCACTTCAAACAAAAGCTCATCGTGTACTTGCAGCAGCATGCGGCTCTTCAATTGCATCTCACGCATGCGCTTATCCATGTGAACCATCGCTAGCTTAATAATATCTGCCGCTGTACCTTGAATCGGTGTGTTCATCGCAGTACGCTCTGCAAAGGAACGCAAGTTGAAGTTGGATGCATTAATCTCCGGTAAATAACGACGGCGCTCCAACAGCGTCTTCACATAGCCGTCTTGACGCGCTTGCTTCACAATATCGTCCATAAATGTCCGTACCCCTTGGAATACAGCAAAATACTGCTCGATAAACTGAGCTGCTTCCTTACGCGTAATGTTCAAATTCTGCGACAATCCGTAATCACTTATGCCGTACACAATACCGAAGTTAACCGCCTTCGCTTGGCGGCGCATATTCGAATCTACATCCGCTTCAGCAACGCCGAACACATCCATAGCCGTCTTCGTATGAATATCCATATCATTGATGAATGCTTCTTTTAGCTTTTCATCTTTAGAAATATGAGCTAATACGCGCAGCTCGATCTGAGAATAGTCCGCTGCCACAATCGTCCAGCCTTCCTCAGTCGGTACAAATGCTTGACGAATACGGCGCCCCTCTTCCAGTCGAATCGGGATATTTTGCAAGTTCGGATACTGCGAGCTCAATCGACCCGTCGCCGCAATCGTCTGACGATAGTACGTATGTACCCGCCCTGTCTCTGGTCTAACCTCTTTTAACAAGCCTTCAATATAAGTAGACTGCAGCTTCGTCATTTGACGATAATGCAGGATGAGCGGAATAATATCATGATACGGAGCCAGCTTATCCAGCACTTCAGCATCCGTGGAGTAACCTGTTTTCGTCTTTTTAACAACAGGAAGCCCTAGTTTATCGAATAAGATTTCGCCAAGCTGCTTCGGAGAACCTATGTTGAACTCCGTGTCTGCAAGTTCATAAATACGAACCATCGTTGTTTCAATTTGTTCCGTAAACTGCTTACCAAGCTGTTCTAGACTTTCCTTATCAACGCGAATCCCCGTCTTCTCCATTTGTGCCAATATCGAAGATAACGGCAATTCAAGCTCATCATAGAGTTTGCTCATCTCATAACGCTCAAGGTCTGCCTTCATCAAAGGCACCAATTGGCGAATAACGTATGCTTTACGCGCCGTATGATCAGCTACTACAGAAGCTTCCGGCACTTTAAACTTCGCGCCTTTTCCAAAGATCGCTTCATCCTCTACGACTGACATTAGCTCGTATTTGTTAGCTAACGACTGAACTGTTGCATTCGTATCACTCGGATCAAGAATGTAAGCGGCGAGCTGAATATCAAACTCATTACCACGCAATGTAATGCCCGCCCAATGAAGAACAAGCTCCATATAGTGCAAATCATACCCGTACTTCACTGCTGATGCATGACCAAGCCATTCCCGTACAAATGCAGCATCTTCATGCAAAAGGATGTCCATCGGCACATACCAAGACGTATTCACAGAAGAAAGCATCAGCCCAATTGCTTCTGCCTGATGGGGGTTGTCCCCTTTTGCTTCAAGCACAATGGTATCTACTTCAGCAATATCGTCGCTTAAGCGTGCCAAATGTTCCGGAGTAACAACCACTACATCCAGTTCAACTTCAGGCTCTTTCTCCGTTTCCACCACAGCCTCACCATTTTGATGAGCTGCAAGCTTCTCAACTCGCTCCAATACAGACTTGAACTCAAGCTTGCGAAGCATCGGAAGCGCTGTTTCCGCAGGGATACCTTCGAACTTCAGCTGATCCTGTTCAAGCTCAATTGGCACTTCACGATATATCGTTGCCAGCTGTTTACTCATACGAGCATCTTCAGCATGGTTCGTAATATTTTCTTTCATCTTGCCTTTGAGCTCATCTACATGATCAAGCACACTTTCAACCGACCCGTATTGATGCAGCAGCTTCAATGCAGTCTTCTCCCCAATACCCGGCACACCAGGAATATTATCGGAAGAATCCCCCATAAGCCCTTTCATATCAATAATTTGCAGCGGCTTCAACTGATACTTTTCTTCAATGGCTGCAGGTGTATACTTCTCAATCTCTGTAACACCTTTACGTGTCAATACAATCGTAACTTGGTCAGATGCCAATTGCAGCATATCCTTGTCCCCGGTTACAACAAGCACCTGCTTATCTTGTTCGGAATCCAAGGTCATCGTACCGATAATATCATCGGCTTCATATCCGCTAAGCTCGAATTGAGCAATCCCCATCGCTTCCAACAGCTCTTTCATCAATGGAAACTGTTCAGATAGTTCAGGCGGCGTTTTGGCACGACCACCTTTGTAATCCTTATAATCACCATGGCGGAATGTTACTTTTCCTGCATCAAAGGCTACGAGCATATGAGTTGGCTTTTCCTCTTCAACGAGCTTAAGAAGCATCGTGGTAAAGCCATAAACTGCATTCGTATGTATGCCCTGTGAGTTCGTCAAAGGCGGCATCGCATAAAATGCTCGGTTCGCGATACTATTGCCATCTATAATAATCCATTTTTCCATAACCTGAACGCCCCTCATTACAATCATCTCTTGTTATTATGATAGCATAGCGAACACCTATAATGGAAATAAGTCGTACAGTTGTTGGCCTTCCATTTAGATGAAGAGATTGCTGTCTTATTGGTCTTCACTTTCCATATAACATCGATATAGAAGATAGTCAGAAAAGCCGCCCCCACTAACTCAGGGACGGCTTTTGTATACATATGTTCAACTAGCTATTGAGATCAGGTCGGCTGTTCGTAACCAAGTATACGACACTCTCACCGATGTTCGTCGCATGGTCAGCAATACGCTCAATATATCGGCCTACAAAGTTCAGCAGCATCACTTGACTCGCATTATGCGGATTCTCGACAATATATTGATATAGGTCACGTAAAATTTGTCCATACAATTGATCGACCAAATCATCTTCCTTAGCCATCTTATACGCAAGATCTACATCTTCACGCTCATAGGCTTTAATGGAATCTTCGATCATTTTTTGTACGATTTCAGCCATGCGCGGAATATCAACCAATTCCTTAATCAAGGGTTGGCCTTCCAAACGAACAACTACCTTGGCAATATCGATGGACAAGTCGCCCATTCGCTCCAGATCACTTGCGATACGGAAAGCAACAAGAATACGACGCAAATCTTTTGCCACTGGTTGCTGAGTCAGGATAAGCTTAGAACCGATATCCATAATATCATTCTCAAGTTGGTTCAACTCAGCGTCTTTTTCTATAATTTCTTTTGCACGAGCCACATCTTGAGTTTTCAATGACTCGACCGACTCTACCAAAGCACGTTCTACACGACGCCCCATTTCCTCCAAGAGAGTACTAAGCTCTCCTAAAGCAAGATCAAAATCTCGACGTTGTATCATTGTTCAGTCTCCCTTCTCGCTTACCGCTAATATATCTATACTTATTAACCAAATCTTCCTGTGATGTAGTCTTCCGTACGCTTGTCGCTTGGGTTGGAGAACAACTTGTCTGTTTGGTCGAACTCAACTACTTCACCATTCAAGAAGAATACCGTTTGATCCGAAATACGAGCAGCTTGATGCATGTTGTGAGTAACCATAACGATCGTATATTTATTCTTCAACTCTTGTGTCAGTTCTTCAATCTTCAATGTTGAGATTGGGTCAAGCGCTGAAGTCGCCTCATCCATTAATAGAATTTCTGGATTTACGGCCAATGCACGTGCGATACAAAGACGTTGCTGCTGTCCACCAGACAAGCTGAACGCTGAACGCTTCAAGAAATCTTTCACTTCGTTCCATAGAGCAGCCTGCTTCAAGCTTTGCTCAACAATTTCATCGAGCTGTGCTTTGTTTTTGATGCCATGAAGACGCGGACCATAAGCAACATTGTCGTAGATCGATTTTGGAAACGGGTTAGCCTGCTGGAACACCATACCTACTTTTTTACGAAGCGTTTCTACGTCTACTTCATTGCTGTAAATATCCGTTCCTGCAATATCAACTAGACCCTCTATTCTTGTGTTCGGAATCATATCATTCATACGGTTCAACGTACGAAGCAAAGTCGACTTACCACAACCAGAAGGACCGATAAATGCGGTCACTGCCTTCTCTGGGATCGTTAAGTTTACCTTTTTCAAAGCATGATACGTACCATAATACAGATCCATATCTTTAATATCTATAATTGTCTTGAAATCAACTGTTTTTGTCGTTTCTTTAACTTGTGGAGCCTCTGTCGTTGTAGACATACGTGCATACCTCCCTCAAAAAGTCCGTTCAGGTGCTGGTGCTAAATATTTTTCTGATATTTATTACGAAGCATGATCGCTGCCACATTCATAATAACGAGCATAATCATCAACACGATAATTCCTGATGCCGCCAAGTCTTGGAACGCTTCTTGCGGACGAGCAATCCAGTTGTAAATTTGAATCGGCATAACCGTAAACGTATCGAACAAGCTCTCTGGCAAGAAAGCAACATACGTTGCCGCACCGATAATAATAAGCGGTGCCGTTTCACCAATCGCACGTGACAAGGCTAGAATGACACCCGTCATAATTGCTGAGATCGCTGAAGGAAGTACGGAACGAGATACCGTTTGCCACTTCGTTGCACCAAGCGCGAACGAAGCATCGCGACGAGCTCTCGGCACTGCACGTATCGCTTCCTGAGAAGCTACGATAATAATCGGCAGTACAAGCAATGTCATCGTCAACGCACCGGATAGCAAGCTTCGCTCTAATCCGAATGTACGAACGAAAATAGCTAGACCTAGAATACCGTAAACGATGGAAGGAACGCCTGCCAACGTACTAATGTTCAATTGAATCAATCGAGTAAAACGATTTTTCGGTGCATATTCTTCAAGATATATCGCTGCTCCTACACCTAGTACAAATGATATCGGAGCCATTAAGCACAGCATATATAGCGATCCAACAATCGCTGATTTCATCCCTGAAGCAGATGCTCTACGAGATGGATAATTCGTAAACAGATCCGGGTTCAATCGAGCAATCCCGTCTGTAACAATCGTGATAATAAGAGCGGACAACGCTACAATACCGAACAACGTAGCACCTAAAAACAAGATCCGCCATATGAGATCGTTGCGACGGCGTCCACTTATTTGTTGACGATTCGCGTCTTGAAATAGATTGTTCATGCTTAGTACTCCTCTCTAAACCGCTTCGACACGTACTGCGCAAGCATATTGAGCACCAGTGTAATAACGAACAACGTCATACCAACTGCAAAGATGGTGCCGTATTCCACTGAGCCGTGCGGGATATCTCCCATACTTACTTGAACGATGTACGCAGTCATCGTCTGAATGCTTTCCAACGGATTCGCAGTCAGATTCGGAGTTGAGCCTGCTGCAACGGTAACGATCATCGTCTCACCAATCGCACGCGAGAATGCAAGCACGAAGGAAGCAATAATACCGGACAACGCTGCAGGAACGACAATTTTCGTTGCTACTTCGAAGCGAGTTGCTCCTAGTGCGTAAGCTCCGTTACGCAAGCTGTCTGGAACAGCTGACATCGCATCTTCACTCAAAGAGGAGATCATCGGGATAATCATAATACCGACGACGATACCTGCACTTAATGCATTAAACACTCCTGTGTCAGGGAAGATCGAACGAACAATCGGCGTAATAAACGTTAGCGCGAAATATCCGTAAACGATTGTCGGAACACCAGCCAACACTTCAAGGATCGGCTTTACGATCTTACGAACACGTCTGCTTGCATATTCACTTAGATAAATGGCACTTGCCAAACCAATCGGTACCGCAACTATAATCGCAATAATCGTAATCAACATCGTACCGCTAAGCAGCGGCCAAATTCCAAATGACTTCGGATTGATCAACGGTGACCACTTAAGAGATCCAAAGAACTCTTGAATAGGAACAATCCTAAAGAAGCTGATCGTTTCACTAAGCAGCGTATACACAATTCCAATCGTCGTTAATACAGATACCGACGCACAAAGGAATAATAATACAGGCATGATTTTGTCTGCGATACTCGTCTTCCCTTTTGTAAGATCTAGACGAGCAGACGATTTAGGTGGTTGTTGGTTCATTAGACCCAGCCTTTCTCGAATGATTCCTTGATATGCATGTAAGGATGCCCCAGCGAATAGCTGGAACATCCATCACATGAAGAGTGGAATATAGAGGGCTGCTTCTGCTTATTTAAGCTTCGCTATCTCTTTATCCATTTCTGCTTGTGGCAATGCAATATAGCCAACCTCTTGTGCCAATTCACCAATCGTATTCAAGTAGAATTCCATAAATGCTTTTACCTCAGGCTTTTCTTGCAACATGCCTTTGTCCACATAAACGAACAATGGGCGAGACAGAGGTGCGTAGGAACCGTCTTGAACCGTATCATACGTTGGAGCAATTGCGCCTTTACCATTATCAATCGGAACAGCTTTCAACTTGTCTTTGTTCTCTTCAAAGTAAGCGAATCCGAAGTAGCCGATAGCGTTCTTATCACCAGCAACACCTTGTACAAGGTTGTTGTCATCTTCTGAGAATGTAACTTGCTCATCGTTACGGCTTGCTTGCGCTTCACCGTTAATTGTTTCTGTAAAGTAATCGAATGTACCAGAGTCTGCACCTGGAGAATAAATCTTAATCTTTTCATTCGGCCAGCCTGCACGAACATCAGCCCATGTCTTCACTTTGCTGCCTGGTTCGAAGATGGCTTTTAACTCATCCACTGTCAATTTATCTACCCAATCATTGTCCTTGCTCACGATAACGGACAAACCGTCGTACGCAACACTTAGCTCGATTGGTTCTATACCATTTGTAGTAGCTAATTCTTTTTCTTTATCTTTCATGTGACGAGAAGCGTTAGCGATTGGGATCTCCCCGTTGGCAAAGCGCTTGAAACCGCCGCCTGTACCAGAAACACCAACTGCGATACGAACATCAGGATTTTCACGGTTAAACTCTTCCGCTATTGCTTCTGTCAACGGATACACCGTACTTGAACCATCAATATCAAGTTTGCCAGTCATGCTAGATGCTGCATTTCCGCCTTCCCCACCTTTGGAGCTGTTGCCACCTCCGCATGCTGTCACAACAAGTGCAAGCACCATAATCAGAGTTAACATTACAAAGCGTTTGCTGCGTGTGTTCAAAACAATCCCTCTCCTTCAACGGACATGAAGTTTATTAGTTAGTTTCTCTCTTGCTCATTTGTAGTGTACCGCCCAATTGTTAATTTCAATTATTTAATTTGTAAACGCAATGTAAAATCTGCAAACATTTACGCGAAATCCACATTACAACTATCGTTCCATACCATTTGGACATGCTATTCACATAAAATAGTGCATAATTTCCAACAGATATGCAGATATTGGTTGTATTGCAAATCCATCTGGATTGCCTTAGCATACCCAGCTACCACTTTTTGAATGAACTACCTTATGAATTGGAATAAATACGAAAGTAGTGACCATGGTGAACACTAACGAACATACGAATCGCATTAACAAACAGGAGCGCTGGCTAATTATTTTGAGCTTTGGTGTAGGCGTAATTATGCTGCTGTCATTTATCCGCCGCTTTTTTTAGTTAGACCTGCAATCAGTTAAAGCTACAAACAGTAAGCAGAGCTTCCACCAACTTACATATCTACGTTCATCAAGAAGGAGAGAGCATATATGCACAATTATGACCCTGTCCTATACAGCCGACTATTGACGGGACTTACGTTAGGCGTCCATATTGTCTATGCCACCATCGGTGTAGGAGTCCCACTTATGATTGCGTTAGCTGAATGGATCGGCATCAAGCGAAATGACACCTATTACTTGCTCATGGCGCGTCGTTGGGCTCGCGGCTATACAATAACCGTTGCCGTAGGTGTAGTTACCGGTACTGCAATAGGACTCCAGCTAAACTTGCTATGGCCTAACTTTATGCGGGTTGCTGGACAAGCGATTGCACTTCCCTTGTTTCTAGAAACATTCGCCTTCTTCATCGAAGCGATCTTTCTAGGTATTTATTTGTACACATGGGACCGCTTCAAAAATCGCATGCTGCACTTTCTACTGCTGCTGCCCATCGTTCTTGGCGCATCCATGTCAGCCTTTTTCATCACTTCGATGAATGCATTTATGAATACGCCGCAAGGCTTTGATATGGTCAATGGAAAAATGATAAATATCGATCCACTTGTTGCGATGTTCAACCCTGCTATGCCAACTAAGGTGGCACATGTTCTTACCACAGCCTATGTAACGGCTGCGTTCATTCTTGCAGGAATCGCAGCATTCGCCCTGCTTAGAGGACGTAACCATGTGTATCACAAGAAAGCGCTGCGCTTAACGATGATGGCTGCACTTATCTTCTCGCTCGCATCAACGGCGATTGGCGATTTATCGGGGAAGTTTCTACATGAGTATCAACCAGCCAAGTTGGCAGCTGCGGAATGGCACTTTGAAACTTCAGACAAAGCCGAGCTTATTGTCGGGGGTGTCCTAACCGAGAACAACGAAATCAAGTATGCTTTCAAGATTCCCTATGCGCTCAGCATATTGGCTGGTAGTTCCCCATACACAGTTGTTAAAGGACTGAACGAAGTCCCTAGAGATGAATGGCCACCTTTGCGTGCGTCTCACTATTTATTCGATGGAATGGTATTTTTTGGTGTTTATATTACAATAGTAGCCTTATGGCATGTGCTTGCTCATTGGCGAAGACGTAGAAAAGGCACCATGAAGAAACCGTTGAATCGAGCGCTGCTCGTTGCCATTTTACTCGGAGCTCCTGCTGCGATGCTTGCGATTGAGTTCGGATGGATATTTTCAGAAATTGCGCGACAACCGTGGATATTATGGGGATACATGAAAGTATCTCAAGGAGCGACCACCGCACTCTATGTAGATAGAATGTTGTGGGTATTTGCTGGGCTCTATGTATTACTGTCTATAACCTGTATCTATGTACTAATTAAGATGTTCAAAAACAATCCGATCGAAGCAGAGTTTATTGCCCGGGGAATGAAAGAAGGAGATGTGAAACGATGAGTTACGAATTAATAGGAATTACAGTTCTATGGCTCTTCCTCTTCTTCTACCTTCTTCTAGGGTCGATTGATTTTGGTGCTGGCTTTTTCAGCTACTACAGCCTATTGACTGGGCAGCGCCACATTATTAATAACATTATCGAACGTTATCTCGCCCCAATGTGGGAACTAACGAACGTGTTTCTCATCTTTTTTGTCGTCGGACTGGTAGGCTTCTTCCCAGACTCCGCCTATTATTACGGTACGGCACTGCTGATCCCAGGCAGCCTCGGAATTATACTGATTGCGATTCGAGGCTCCTACTATGCGTTTAGCATGTATGGCTCTCGTAACAATCGAGCATTTATGCTGCTGTATGGATTAAGTGGGCTGCTTATACCTGCTGCTTTATCAACGGTACTGACCATTTCCGAGGGTGGTTATATTTTTGTCGAGAATGGTAGAGTTAACTTCCATTTCACAAATCTGTTTACAGATGTCTATCCATATGCGGTTATCGTTCTCGCTCTCGTCAGTGTGTTGTACATATCGGCGATGTTCTTGACCTATTATGCCAATCGAGCACAAGACAAACCGGCACTGGAAATCGTGCGCAAGTATGCACTGTCTTGGTCGCTGCCTACCATACTTGCAAGCTTGTTCGTCTTCTATGCCATAAGGGGTCATAATATCGAACACTATAACAATATGGTGGCGAATAGCTGGATGTTTGTGTTGTCGTTTCTCTTCTTCGTCGTCGCCGTTTACTGTGTATGGCGGCGGCGTCATTACGGCCTATCGTTCATTGCTGTCATTTTGCAATTCGGATTCGCATGGTTCGGTTATGGCAAAGCTCATTTACCATACCTGCTCTATCCGTACTTAACCATTGAGGAGCATTTTACAAACGCGACAATGGGCGCGACATTAGTGACCGTGTTTATGTTGGGCCTGCTCTTCCTTATACCGTCTCTATACTTGCTGTTGCGATTGTTCCTATTCGACACCAACTACGTGAAAGGTAAGCATAGCAAACCAAAATATTAGAAGGGAGCATTCTGCTTCATGACAGTGTTTCTTATTTTCTTCCTGCCCTTGATCATTGTCGTACTTTCCATTGTAGCTGTTTTTACTTGGGGCGCGATGGCAAGCACGAAAGAAGATGCGTAAGCGATAAACAAAAATAGTATCCAGCAATATGACCTTCAGCTGTTACATGGATATATACAAAGGAGCATCCTTCTATCACATAAGATAAAGGGATGCTCCTCTTTTATAACACGTGTTATGACACGCTTGTTCTGCGCTAACGTTAGGATTAAACCGCAACGATGAAATAGATGTATGCAGACATGCGGCATTTTCATAAAAATTGTAAATGATTACGAAGAAGTCTTGCTTATAACCAACTTGTACCCCACACCTCTAATGGCATCGATATGCACAGACTGCTGATTAAGCTCTAGCTTCTTCCGCAGTGAGCTAACATGGACATCCACTGTGCGCTGGCCACCGATATAATCAAATCCCCACACTTGGTTCATCAACTCATCACGGGTTATAACCGTCCCAGGTCGTTTGGCCATATGCAGCAGAACTTCAAACTCCTTAGGACGTAATGATATCCCTTCTCCCATCAGCGTAACCTCATACTTGTCTGGGAAAATATGCAAATCACCTAGTTTAATGCCTGTATGAACAGGTTCATCGATTGCCTCAAGGGTCATACCGTCTGCGGAAGTACGGCGCAGCACTGCGCCTACACGAGCCAATAATTCAGCTACACCGAATGGCTTCGTAATATAATCATCCGCCCCATATTTGAGTCCTTGTACCACTTCTTCTTCCGCATTGCGAGCTGTCAAAATAATGATAGGTGTAGTCACTTTAGCTTGACGAAGCTTCTGCAGTACTTCGAATCCATTCATACCAGGAAGCATAATATCAAGTACAATAAGCTCAAATGGTTCATTCAGAGCCATCTGAAGTCCATCGCGGCCATTATCAACAAGTGTTGTCTTGTACCCTTCTAGGGTTAAGTTATAAGATAAGAGCCGAGCCAAAGTAGGCTCATCTTCCACGACTAATACTTTTGGTTCCGACATGTTCTCCTCCATGTTACCAATAGGAATCACCATTCCATCTATATTGCTATCCTATCACATTCTATTGTGGATGCATAACCTCTTATCCCATCCAAATTATTCGAAATCGATAGGAGCGTCTTGAATGATTGGTAGCACAATCGTAAAGGTACTTCCAATACCAACTTCACTCTCTACTTTCAGTGTACCCTGATGTGATTCCACCAGATGCTTCACAATAGATAGACCTAATCCTGTACCACCAGAGCCGCGTGATCGTGCCTTGTCTACCCGATAGAAACGTTCGAAAATACGAGGCAGGTCTTTTTTGGGAATACCAATGCCCGTATCCGTAATCGAAATCTCAATTTGCTCATCGAGCTCACTATCGATCGAGGAATCAACACGTATCGGCCTAGCACAGAGCTTTACTTTACCTTCTTCAGGCGTATAGTTAATTGCATTGGACAAAAGGTTCAACACGATTTGACGCAGCCTATCTTCATCAGCTTCAATAAACAAGTCATCAGTCACTTCTAGCGTAATCTCAATTTCTTTACGATCTGCATTTTTCTTCAATATGTGAACGGTCTGTTCCAATAAACTCGGTAGATGTACCGGTGAGTACTGCATGGGTACTTGTCGCGACTGAATCTTGGACAGCTCCAGTAAATCTCCAATTAATCGATTCAAGCGTTCGCTCTCATCATGAATAATTTGTACAAAGGAATGCGCTGTCTCCGCGTCCTGAATGGCCCCATTCAGCAATGTCTCAGCAAAACCCTTAACAGCAGCTATCGGAGTCTTCAATTCATGAGAAACGTTAGCTACAAATTCACTTCTCATTCGTTCAAGTCGACGCAGCTCCGATAAATCTTGCATCATCAATAGCAAACCTGCCCATTCCTCATCCGTATAATAGACAGGAACAGCGTGAATATCTAGCAGCCTCTCTTCAGGATAATACACCGTCGTTTCGTGCTGAACATAGTTGCGATACATCATGACTTCCGAAATAATGACCTGCAGCTCACTTGGAATCCGAATGTCCGTGTAATTTTTCCCCAGACATTCTTTGCACGACAATCCGAATAGTTGTTCTGCCTTACCATTCATCAAGCCAACTCTACCATTTGCATCAACCATCACAATGCCATTCATCATATGATCAAGCACACTTCGCAAGCGGCTTTCATTTTCACGAATCTCATTTACTTGCTCTTCCAAGCTATCCGCCATTGCATTAATAGCAGAGCCTAGCTGTCCAAGCTCATCCTTCCCAGTTGCTTCTACCCGTGCAGAATAGTCTCGTTTAGCAATGCGCAGAGCGACCCGTGTCATATCCTCCATCGGTCGAGTAAGTTTTTGCGCAATTCGATAGCTGACAATGGCAGCAGCTAAAAAGAGCCCCGCTAAACCAATGACTACATACTCCAAAAACTGCCTTACACCCGCTTCCACTTCTGCAAGACCTTTAGCTAAACGTACATAACCTTCGAATTTACCAGGGTGTTGAATGGGCCCTGTCACGTAAAGCATATTTTCGTTTAGCGTGTTGCTAAATCGAATAATAGAGCCAAAATATCCATTCGCAGCCTGCTGAATCTCTTCCCGCTGTAAATGATTGTCCATCGAGTTCACATCATAACTGGAGTCTCCTATGACCGTTCCATCCGCCAATACGAACGTGACTCTCGTTTCAGTCGCTTGCTGCAACGCTTTTGCCCAAGACGTATAGTACTCACTTCTTTCCTCAGCCGTATCAAATGAGCGCCAATCAAGCGTCGTATCCAGCATCTTAATTTCCTGTACCATCGTCTGTTCTAGTTGTTTAATATGGCTCTCTTTAAAAGAATAAGCCATATATATGCCCGCAACTAGCACCGATAATCCGACCATAAGTACATAAGTTAACGTTAATCGATTGCGAAATCTTGACATACGTATACGCTCCATCTTCCATTCATTGATGTTCAACTATCTATACGATATCGAACAATGTTCCACCTATATCCTAGCGTGTCTCAGTTCAAATTACCAGCAATAACACGTTGTCTCCTCCGAATAAGCCAATGATAGATCGTTGCACCCGGCTGCTGGATCAGAATAGCCAACACGACAGCAACCGCCGTTTCTGCTCCAAAATGCTGTAAAGCTAGCACTAATCCTAACGATATATTTCGCATACCAGACGCAAAGCCAAGTGTATACTGAGGCGGGCTTGAATCGGGAGGCCATAGCCGTTCTGTGACATGACCAAGCGCATAAAAAGCAGCGACTAAGCCGCATACTGCAGCGAACACAATAAAGGCCTCTGTATCCCATGTTCTGACGAATGGTCCGATTGCTGCTGCATTTAGCAATACGACACCTACGAAAGCAAGCTTGGACAAAGGCAGCAAGACAGGCGCCATTCGAGGCTTAGCTTGTCCCCGTGTCCACTCATGCACGACAATGCCAGCCAACGTAGGCAGTACAATAATAAGAAGCAGATCGAGAAGCATCGTCCATCCATCAAACGGAATCGATTGGTCATACAACAGTGACAACGATAACGGCACGACAATTGGACTTAGTAAACTATCTACAACAACTAAAGCAAGCATGATTGGCACAGCTCCACGTGCCATCTCTACCCATAGAACTGAGGAAATCCCTAATGGAATAACGGCAAACAGCACTAATCCTATTGTATAAGATGAGTCTGAACCAAATAGTACAGCTCCTAACCCGTAAGCCAATAGCGGCGCAACGAGATGCGTCATTACAAACACAATAAGAAACAAAAGGGGTCGACGAAAAGCCGCTACAATATCTTTCCAACCGCATCCTAATCCCATTACAAACGTAACCAAGCCGAACAGCCATGGCACCAATGAAACATGTTCAATAAGCAGTGGACTACAAAGAACCCCCAGCACAAGACTGAGGGGAATCAAAACAAACATATATTTTTCAAACCAAGCGTTCATCTGTATCCCTAACGATAGTCGAGCCATTTAAAATACGGTCTCCTTGAATTGAGTTAATTTCTCGAAAGAATTTTTATCTACATCGGCGTGCAAGCTGTTTCCATGGGAATCCATCGTTACAATTGCCGTAAAGCCTTCTGCTTGCAAATGCCACATCGCTTCTGGAATACCAAACTCCATGAAATCAACACCGTTTACTTGTTTAATACAGCGCGCATAATACTGGGCAGCACCACCAATAGCGTTCATATAAACGCCGCCATGCTCTTTTAATGCAGCAAGTGTCTTGGCTCCCATGCCGCCTTTGCCGATAACTGCACGAATGCCTAACTTTTTAATAATATCGCCTTGATAAGGCTCCTCACGAATACTTGTCGTTGGGCCTGCTGCTCTAACATGCCATTCACCATCTTTATCCTGCATCATAACAGGACCGCAATGATAAATCACGCCACCGTTCATATCGATAGGACAATCGTGATCCATCAAATGCTTATGCAGCGCATCGCGTCCAGTATGAATCTCACCATTAATGACAACGACATCACCAACACGCAGCGAACGGATATCTTCCTCACGAATTGGAGTTGTAAGCATAACGGTACGTCCACTTTCCTCATCAGTGTCTGTATTTACAGACATGCTATTGTCTGACGTAGCAGCCGCAGCTACTTCTTCAGTAGCATCCTTCATCGGAACATCTGTGCCTCGCTCATATACCCACTGTTTCAAGGAACCCGTCTCACTATCCAATAATACACCTTGACGGCGATATGCCCAACAATTGTACGCTACAGATACGAAGAAACTTGCCGGCAGGCGATTCATCACACCGACCTTGCATCCAAGCAAGGACACTTCACCGCCAAAGCCCATCGTTCCGATGCCAAGCTGATTCGCTTTATCCATAATATACTGCTCTAGCTGGTCGAGTTCAGCAATCGGGTTTCGATCCTCAACTTCACGGAATAATTGGTGCTTAGCCAGCTCATAACCCGTCGTACGGTCTCCACCGATCCCAACTCCGATAAATCCTGCACTGCATCCTTGCCCTTGCGCCTGATAGACAGCGTGGAGAATACATTTACGAATGCCGTCAAGATCGCGCCCTGCTTTACCCAATCCTTCTAGCTCTGTCGGCAAGCTGTATTGAATGTTTTTATTCTCACAGCCGCCCCCTTTAAGGATTAGCTTCACTTCTATATCATCTTGCTCCCATTGCTCAAAATGAATAACAGGCGTTCCAGGACCTAAATTATCGCCGCTGTTCGCACCTGTCAAAGAGTCGACGGAATTCGTGCGAAGTTTGCCATCTTTGGTCGCTAGACGAACAGCCTCACGAATTTCCTGCTTCAGAACGATTTGATTAACACCAACAGGGGTATGTACGATAAAGGTAGGCATCCCTGTGTCTTGGCAAATAGGAGAAACATTGGTTTCCGCCATCTCAATATTTTGTGCAATGGTGCTCAAGGACAAGCCAGAACGTGTAGCTGCCTCTTCCCGCTCTCTCGCTTGTCGGATCGCTCTGCGGACGTCTCCCGGTAGGTTTGAAGACGCTTCCACGATTAGTTGATAAACACTCTGTCCAAACTGCTGCAACATCCTCCAACTGCTCCTCTCTATGTTCCCTCGTTCCCGTCTGAAGACTGGTCTAGGCTGTTTATTTATTTGTATCAGCAGGATTAATTGGCAACCTATCTATTATCTATTCAAAAAAGTGCCAATAATCATATAATAGCATAACAAACCCTTTTTGAGAGGATGGAATCTATTGAATACGCCCGCTTCACACTTTCTAGCCTATATGTATCGTCTTAAATATATCGAGCGCTGGAGCTTAATGCGCAATACGAATCGGGAATCCGTTGCCGAGCATTCCTTCCATGTAGCACTCACCGCTCACTTGCTGTGTACGATCGCTAATGAGCAATTTCAACGAGGAATCAACACGGACAAAGTCGTAACGATGGCCTTATTCCATGACGCCACGGAAGTGTTCACGGGAGATATCCCTACACCCGTCAAGCACCATAATCCTCGTATTTTAAATAATTTTAGAGAAATTGAGCAGCTTGCTGCCGATAGACTTCTTGATATGATCCCTGCACAGCTGCAAGCCGTGTATGAACCATTATTAGGAGTAGGACAGCAGGACCCTGAGCTTAAGAAGTACGTAAAGGCTGCTGATTTAATTGACGCCTATTTAAAATGCACACTAGAACTCGCTACAGGTAATCGTGAATTTGCTGAAGCGAAGCGTCAAACTGAACAGAAAATGAAAGATCTCCAAATGGAAGAAGTGAACTACTTCCTTAATGTGTTTTTGCCAAGCTTCGAAATGACGCTCGATGAAATGTCTAAGTCGGATTAGCATATAAACAAAACAAAAAGGCTATCTTCGACTCGGCTCGGTTATACAACCTGCCAGCGAGATAGCCTTCATTCATAATGGTTAGTTATTAACTATTAAATAATGGATGAATTTTGCATCAGAACGAGCATACCAATGAAAAGAACGAACACGATGGAGCTAAATGTTACGATCTTCGAAATAGATGCTGTATCTGTCTGATTGTTTTTAGCTGCCTGCAAGGCAACCTTCATCTTCTTGCCCATAATGCCGCTGAATGCGAACATTGCAAGCAATAGAACCGTAACTACAGCCATCCACACATGAGTAACGCCTGCTTTAGTCATCATGTAGCCACCCGTAATAAACTGTACGACGAGAATATACTGTGCGATGCGGTTACCCACGATCATCGTGGACAGTACGCCCTCTTGAGCGCCAGGAGCAGCCTTCTTAAGCTTGTTTGCAAAAAATGGAGCTAGCCCGTAGAAACCGATCAAAGCTACTGCCATAAAGTGAATCGTCCAAAATACTGAAGCCATTGTTCCAAATCCTCCATTACCTCTATATTATGTATCTCTAGGAATGATTCTGCCCGCAACGACAGGCGCTGGAGTAAAAAATCATCCTTTGTCTATGACTTATTATACTATACATTGGATATCAAAAACATAGAAAAGAGTTGCCCGCACGCGAGCAACTCTAATAGGTTATCCCAAAAATTCACTATCCATTCACAACTTTAATGACGTTACGAACGGATTCCGCGGATTTATCAAGAGCAGCCTTCTCTTCAGGAGTCAGCTCAATCTCAATAATTTTCTCGATTCCGTCTCCGCCTAGCACTGCCATAACGCCCATGAACAAGTTGTCATAGCCGTATTCACCTTCAAGCAATGCGATGACAGGAAGAACGCGCTTCTTATCTTTAAGGATAGCTTCAGTCATTTGTACAATAGATGCTGCAGGAGCGTAGTAAGCACTGCCGTTACCGAGCAAGTTTACGATCTCACCGCCGCCAACACGTGTACGTGCTACGATTGCATCAATGCGTTCTTTCGGAAGAAGCTTCTCGATTGGTACTCCACCAACGCTCGTATAACGAACGAGTGGAACCATATCGTCACCGTGACCTCCAAGAACAACACCACGCACATCTTCTACAGATACATTAAGCTCTTGTGCGATAAACGTACAATAGCGAGCTGTATCCAATACACCGGATTGACCAATGACACGGTTTTTAGGGAAACCAAGCGTTTCGTTCGCTGCATATGTCATTGCATCTACCGGGTTACTCAAAAGAATAACATAAGAGTTAGGGCTGTATTTCTTTACGTTCTCACAAACGGAGCGGACAATTCCAGCATTGGTGTTAACCAAGTCATCGCGACTCATACCTGGTTTACGAGCGATACCTGCTGTAATAATAACTACATCAGAATCTCTCGTATCTTCATAGTTAGAAGTACCGATAATGTTGCTGTCGAATCCTTGCACTGGGCCTGTTTCAAGCATATCCAATGCTTTTCCTTTTGTTGGGTTCTCCAACTGAGGAATATCTACTAGCACAACATCTCCAAGTTCCTTCTGTGCAAGCATCAATGCTGTAGTTGCTCCTGTGAATCCTGCACCTACTACTGTAATTTTCGCGCGACGAATTGCCATTTAATTATCCCCTTTACTTCAAGTTGCTGATGATTTGGTCAGCGAATTCTGAGCATTTGATTTCTGTAGCGCCTTCCATCAAGCGAGCGAAGTCATAGGTAACCGTTTTGTTGTTAATTGCTGTAGCCATACCACCATAGATAAGGTCAGCAGCTTCTTGCCAGCCCAAGTGCTCCAAGAGCATAACACCAGACAAGATAACGGAACCAGGGTTAACTACATCAAGATCCGCATACTTTGGAGCAGTACCATGAGTAGCTTCGAAGATCGCATGGCCTGTTAAGTAGTTGATATTTGCACCTGGTGCAATACCAATACCACCAACTTGTGCAGCCAAAGCATCGGACAAATAGTCACCATTCAAGTTCAATGTTGCGATAACATCAAAGTCTTTCGGGCGAGTCAACACTTGTTGAAGCGCGATATCAGCAATTGCATCTTTAACCAAGATCTTGCCTGCAGCAAGCGCTTCTTCTTGAGCTTTGTTCGCAGCTTCTGTGCCATGCTCGTCCTTAATGCGGTCATATTGACCCCAAGTGAACGTCTTGTCAGCAAACTCTTCCTCTGCCACTTCATAGCCCCAGTTCTTGAAAGCACCCTCTGTGAACTTCATAATGTTGCCTTTGTGAACGAATGTAACGCTCTTACGACCGTGCTTGATTGCAAACTCAATCGCAGCGCGAGCAAGACGCTTGGAACCTTCGGAAGATACTGGCTTCACGCCGATACCAGATGTTTCAGGGAAACGAATCTTGTTCACGCCAAGCTCGTCTTGCAAGAACTTGATCAATTTGTTCACATCTTCGGAACCAGAAGCGTACTCGATACCAGCATAGATATCTTCTGTGTTCTCACGGAAAATAACCATATCAACCAGTTCAGGACGCTTAACTGGAGAAGGTACACCATCGAAATAACGTACAGGACGCAAGCAAGTGTACAAATCCAACTCTTGACGAAGCGCAACGTTCAAAGAACGAATACCGCCGCCGATTGGTGTTGTCAAAGGTCCTTTAATCGCAACAATATATTCACGAATTGCTTCTAACGTATCGTTAGGCAACCACTCGCCATATTCATTGAAAGCCTTTTCACCTGCAAATACTTCGTACCAAGCAAGCTTGCGCTCGCCGCCGTAAGCTTTCTCAACTGCAGCGTCCAATACACGCTTGGATGCGCGCCAAATGTCACGGCCTGTACCGTCTCCCTCGATAAATGGAATGATCGGTTGTGTTGGTACTTGCAACTTACCGTCTTTAATCGTGATTTTCTCGCCCTCTGTTGGTGCAGCAAACTTCTCCAATTGCAACATATATAGTTCCTCCTCAGAATAATGCTGAATGGTATGAATCCGCGTATATGACATACGCCGCGATGACGGGCACTACATCCTTATTGTAGCAACCCGCCATTTTCTATGACAAGCTAAATTATGAATTTTTTTGATACTTTAGATAAATTAACGTTCAGAAATAGGAATATAAGCTTGTGTTGACGGGCCAACATACTCGGCGCGCGGACGAATAATACGATTGTTCTCGTATTGTTCTAAAATGTGCGCTGTCCATCCAGATGTGCGGCTGATTGCAAAAATTGGTGTAAACAAATCACGAGGGATACCAAGCATCGTGTAAACCGAAGCGGAGTAGAAGTCCACATTTGGTTTAAGTCCCTTTTGACCCGTTACCAGTTCTTCAATACGTACACTCATCTCATACAAATCAAGATTACCTTTCTCTTTGCCAAGTTCCTCAGACATCTTCTGAAGATGCTTAGCACGCGGGTCTCCGTTCTTGTATACACGGTGTCCGAAGCCCATAATCTTAGCTTTGTTGTCTAACTTGTCTTGAATGTAATCGTCTACATTTCTTGATTCGCCAATCTCTTCCAACATAACCATAACTGCTTCGTTCGCTCCACCATGCAACGGTCCCTTCAATGCACCGATTGCCGAAGTAATACCAGAGTAGATATCGGACAAAGTGGCAACGGTTACACGACTTGCGAAAGTAGAAGCGTTCAACTCGTGATCAGCATGCAGTACTAGCGCTTTATCCATTGCTTCAACCGCACGCGGCTCAGGCGCTTCGCCTAGTAATGTATACAGGAAGTTATAAGCAATAGACTTGCCTGCTAACGGCGCAACTGGGTCTTTACCTTCACGAATACGAGCATAAGCAGCTACGATGGTAGGTAGCTGAGCTTGAATCTTGATTGCTTTATTCAAGTTCGCTTCTGCACTCATGTCATTAGCACCGTCATCATATAGCGCTAATGCCGAAACAGCCGAACGAAGGACAGCCATTGTATTCGCTTCAGATGGGAACAACTTCAATTGCTCGATAACACCTGCTGGAACGGATGCATGATCACTTAGCTTCGCTTGGAGATCTTGAAGCTCTGCCTCATTTGGAAGCTTTCCATACCATAACAGATAAGCAACTTCTTCAAACGTAGCATGTTCAGCCAAATCATCAATATTGTAACCACGGTAGGTTAATACCCCGTCAATAATGGAGCTGATAGACGAAGCTGCTGCAACAATACCTTCTAGCCCTTTGGTTGCTGTCATAGCCCTCTCTCCTTTGCATCATACTTCTCTTTTGTGTACAACGTTCGACTGCATATTCGATTGTGCATAAGTATTTCTATGAAGTAATTAAAACTTCTAGTTAAATGATATAGGATATTGTCGGTTCTGTGAACGCAAAAAGGCAATTTTAGGGATAGAAATGCTTTATCACCTACATAAACGGATTTTTAAGGAACGAATCTAAAAACAGAAGAAATAGTTTAAAAAACCCAACATATATATAAGATAATCTCTTTCTAAGCGTGCTCAACAACGAATATCGACCATATGAATGAAATACAGCGTCTGTCGCCATTTTATAGAGCAGAATGAATTGAACTAGCCTTGCAGAGGGGGCGTGTCGTGGATATTAACATAACAAAAAGAGTCGTACGAGCTGTCATGGTTATGATCTTGATCATAGCTAGTGTAGCTTTATGTGCGCTGCTGCTGCCCTTGCTCTATCCATTTTTGTTAGCATGGATCATTGCAGCACTGATGAATCCGATCGTAAACCTATTGGAAACTCGTCTTCGTTTTCCTAGGTGGTTGGCTGTCACACTTTCTTTATCTGTCTTTGTAACTTCAATGTTCACCGTGCTTGCTGCCGTTATCACACGCATCGTCAAAGAAATTATGACACTTACAGAGACGATTCAATTGTATTTACAAGCATGGCGTGAATTATTTCTCTCTCTTATGAATAATGAATATATCGTTTCGATTATTGATACACTTAGCATGCTGTATAAAGATAACCCTAATATTCAGAACACGATCAATACGAACATCTCCCGCACTGCCGAAACTGTCACTACTACCGTAACTGATCTCGTTACGAACTTATTAAATGGCATTGTTACTCTATTATCACGCCTACCTAACATTGCAACGATTTCGGTCGTAGTATTATTGGCTGCTTTTTTTATAAGCAAAGATTGGAGGCACTGGCTTAACATCGTAACGGATTGGTTTCCCGATCAACTGCGCAAACCCACCTACACAATATGGACTGATCTGAAGAAAGCACTATTTGGCTACTTACGTGCCCAATTCATCCTCATCTCCATAACAGCCGTCGTCATTACAATTGGGTTGCTGCTCTTAGGAGTCCCCTATGCTGTTACAATCGGGCTATTAATTGGGTTAGTAGATCTACTCCCCTATCTCGGAGTCGGGGCAGTCATGGTGCCATGGATTATGTACAGTTTTATAACGGATCCTTCTTCTCTAGCTATTGGCTTAACCGTTCTATATGCAATCGTGCTTGTAGCTAGACAAATTATAGAACCGAAAGTGCTTGCTTCCAGCATCGGACTCGATCCGCTTATGACCTTAGTCGCCATGTTTGTCGGCCTAAATCTATTCGGGGTGCTTGGTCTTATTATTGGGCCTGTCACACTTATCCTGCTAACAGCCGTGCATCGAGCGCATGTATTCCGAGATGTTCGCAATTACATAATGATAGGGAGAAAATAGAGCGCTTATATCGCGGTCAAACACTCGTCCCATAACAAGTAGAAATAACTAGCCACGGGTCGTTGATCAAATTCACATATTGTACCCTAATAAAAAAGAGCAAGGAACATGGAAGCGTCCAACACTTCGTCGTTCTCTTGCTCTTTTTCGTCTTATTTTTTAGGTAAAATAATGCTCGATACTGATTAAGCACACTCGTGAGTTTGCTCTAATAAGCTCTAACGAACGCTATCTACGTTATTTTCTTGAAATCATCCATCTCCGAAATCTAACGGTTGTCATGTAGCTTATTTAAGCAAATAAAGCCTACATTTGAGCAAAACAGGTTAAATAAGCTCATTAGCAACCGTTAGATTATAAAATGAGCAATTATGAACCAAATAGCCTCAATGGTAACCGTTAGTGTAGGCCAACACTAGGGTCACAACCAGTTCATCACATCACTAGAGTAGTCATCACTAGTATCATCTCTAGAATCATCACTATGTCGATGTCGTTACTAAAGTCGCCACTAGTTCATTTTTAGATTCACCGCTAGCGCCAGTCACTAATTGTTATCGCAAAATATGAAAATTTCCATTCTGCATCTTTTTCTCAATCCATTTCAACATGTAGTGTCTATAAATTGGACGAGTTAACGGAAAGACCATTGTAAACCCAATCAAATCCGTTACAAAGCCAGGAGTCAGCAGTAAAATACCACCCAGCATGACGCAAAGTCCTTCGACTAGCTTGCGGCCAGGAATTTGTCCAGACTGCATCTGCTGCTGTACATCCCCCCATACTTGCGCCGCTTCATGACGGGTAATAAGGACACCTATAATCGCCGTCACAATGACTAGCAGGAACGTATTCCATCCTCCTATTTGGCCGCTTACAAAAATAAATCCCCATATTTCCATCGCTGGAATTAGAGCGAGTAATAACAAGAACCACATATGCATTCACTCCCTATTTACCATTTCATGCTTGCATCTTCTTTTGCACAAATTGCTGCAGCATAGACCACAGTTCAGGCTGCTCACGACTCACTCGCTTTGGACGCCAATCACGTCCGATCCAAGCATGATCCGTGCCGCCTTCGTAAAGAAGCTCTCCAATCGGCTCTGGCAACCATCCTGCTGTTTGTACCTGAGCAACTTGCTCCTCATTCAGTCTACACACAACCGATTGGAAGGACATACGAATCGTTCCCAACTGATCAAGTCTTGTAAACACAGCTACCCAATCATCATAATGAGCAGGACGCTTATAGCTAATACGAAGATCAGTGACAGGAAACAAAAGCCCTTCTGCTTCGAGCTGTTTGTAGTCAACACCAAGTGCTCTTATCCATTCAGTACGTCCAACTTCAAACCAAGTTGCAACATTTCCATGGAAAACTACTGCCATCGCGTCCGTCTCCTGATAGCGAACCCGCATAGCCACGCCAAACCAAGGATTTTTAGTGAGATGATCGATGTCGAGATGCAGCAATTGCCGTTCTTCGTTCTTCATTTACTACTCCCCCTAATGGAAAGTTAACGATACAACAAAAGCAATGGCTGCGACACCATTGCTTCTGTAGATACTTCTATTTATAAATTAGTTGCAAGCTTGACCAATTTGCGTAACTTTCATCAAGTTCGTAGAACCTGCGCAGCCAACTGGTACACCTGCTGTAATTACAACAAGGTCACCGTGTGCTACTAGACCAGTCTCAAGACCGCCTTTAACAGCTGTATCGAACATTTCGTCTGTCGTTTTAGCTGGCTCACCTTTAACAGGTACAACGCCCCATACTAAGGACATGCCGCGCATTACTTGCTCAGAAGCAGCTACAGCAACGATTGGAGCTTTCGGACGGTACTTGGATACCATACGAGCTGTGTAACCTGTTTGTGTAGATGTGATGATTGCTTTTGCATCAAGATCCAAAGCAGAGTTAGCAACTGCTTGACCGATTGCATCTGTAATTGTAGATTGCTGCTTCGAACTTTGACGAACGAAGATCTCACGGTACTCAAGCGCAGATTCTGCTTTCTCAGCGATGCGAGACATCGTAAGAACAGATTCTACTGGGTATTTACCAGCAGCTGTTTCACCAGACAACATGATTGCATCTGTTCCATCGAAAATAGCGTTAGCTACGTCAGAAGCTTCCGCACGTGTAGGACGTGGGTTGCGCTGCATGGAATCCAACATTTGTGTTGCTGTAATTACTGGTTTACCTGCCAAGTTACATTTCTCGATCATGCGCTTTTGCACAAGAGGAACTTCTTCAGCAGGGATCTCAACGCCGAGGTCACCACGAGCAACCATCAAACCGTCGGACAATTCAAGAATTTCATCCAAGTTGTCGACACCTTCTTGGTTCTCGATCTTGGAAATGATTTGGATGTGGTTCGCATTGTGCTCTTTAAGCAAGTTGCGAATTTCCATAACATCGCTAGCTTTACGCACGAAAGAAGCAGCGATAAAGTCAACGTTTTGCTCGATACCGAAACGGATATCGTTAGCATCTTTCTCTGTAATACCTGGAAGAGAAATGCTTACGCCTGGAACGTTAACGCCTTTTTTGCTCTTAATTTGACCACCGTTAACGATCTTACATTTGATTTCTGTACCTTGAATTTCGACAACAGTCAATCCGATCAAACCGTCGTCGATCAAGATTGTAGAACCTACTTCAACATCACGCGGAAGGTCAGCGTATGTAACCGATAGACGGTTCGCATCTCCTTCGATCTCTTCTGTTGTCAACGTAATGTACTGTTCTTCTACAAGCTCAATTGGTTCTACAGCCAATTTACCAGTACGAATTTCAGGACCTTTTGTGTCAAGCAAAATAGCAACAGTCTTGTTCAACTCTTGAGCTGCTTTACGAATATTGATAATACGATTGCCATGCTCCTCATAGTCACCATGAGAGAAGTTCAATCGTGCTACATTCATACCAGCCATAATAAGTTGTTTCAATTTGTCCAAAGGTTCGCTGGAAGGACCAATCGTACATACAATTTTAGTTTTGCGCATTATGAGTTTCCTCCAATTGTTCGGCTCTCTACTATCCACTTGATATATTTATTATAACAAGTTCACAACTATTTAATTTACTATACCTTGTCCATTTTGTATATGAAGATCGTCATATTTTTAAGTTTTACCAAATGAATACGCCGTTATGACTGTAAATTGTTAGTTAGGCTTGATCTAAATAGGTGAATCGACCGATTGAACGGAACTTTTCATATCGATTTTCACGAAGCTCATCAGGTGTCATAGCCAGCAGCTCGGTTAGCTGTCTTACTAATGCATGCTTAACAGACTCCGCAGCCGTAGGTATATCCTTATGTGCACCACCCTGCGGTTCTGGGATTACTTCTTCAATAATCCCCATCTCAAGCAGATCAGCAGCTGTAATCTTCATCGCTTCCGCAGCCTGATCCGCCTTCGAAGCGTCTTTCCACAAAATAGATGCCGCTCCATTCGGTGAAATAACTGAATAGATGGCATTCTCAAGCATCAACACTCGATTGCCCACACCAAGAGCAAGCGCTCCGCCGCTACCGCCTTCACCAATAACAACACAAATAATCGGCACACCCATCAGCATCATATCGCGCAAGTTACGGGCAATGGCTTCCGATTGTCCACGCTCTTCTGCGGTATTACCAGGATATGCACCTTTTGTATCAATAAAAGTAATAATAGGACGCTTAAATTTATCGGCTTGCTGCATAAATCGCAGCGCCTTCCGGAATCCTTCAGGATGAGGGCTTCCAAAAAATCGTGCTATGTTTTCTTTTGTATCTTTGCCTCGTTGGTGACCTATAACGGTTACGGGCAGGCCATTCAGCTTCGCAATACCGCCGACGATAGCCAGATCATCCCCGAATAGTCGATCACCATGCAGCTCGATAAAGTCAGTAAAAATATGATTAACAAAATCCAGCGTCGTTGGACGCTGGTGGTGTCTAGCCAGATGCATTTTCTGAGACGGTGAAATGCTCGAGTAGATCTCCTCCGCCAGCTTAGCATGACGCTCTTCCAGACGCGCAATCTCTTCGCTGAAGTCTATATTCTTCTCTTCGCCAAAGCGCTTCAATTCTGCAATCTTCTGCTTCAATTCTGCTAGCGGTTGTTCAAATGGAAGCTCACTCGCCATTCGCCATCTCTCCTTTCACGGTATGAAGATCAATCAACTTCGTCAACGTTTGACGCATGTCTTTCCGCGGAACGACCATATCAACCTGACCGTGCTTCAAGTTGAATTCAGCGGTTTGGAAGTTGTCCGGCAGCTTTTGACGAATGGTTTGCTCAATTACAATTCGGCCCGCAAAACCAACAAGAGCCCCCGGCTCGGCCAAATTAATATCACCCAACATAGCAAAGCTCGCAGAAACTCCTCCCATTGTAGGATCCGTAAATACGGATATGTAGAGTCCTCCACTTTCATGGAACTTCGCCAATGCGGCACTTGTCTTCGCCATCTGCATCAAGCTCAATATACTTTCCTGCATACGAGCTCCACCTGACGTAGAGAAAATGATAAGCGGATACTTCTTCTGCATCGCCATCTCGATCGCTCGAGTTATTTTCTCACCAACAACAGATCCCATACTGCCACTAAAGAAGTCGAAGCTCATAACAGCAACGACAACAGGATATCCGCCAATCGTACCTTCACCGGAAATAACAGCTTCATTTAAGCCAGATTTAGCATGCTGCTGCTCCAGCTTCTTCGCATATCCCGGGAATTCGAGTGGATCTTCAGACACCATATTTGCTTCATATTCAAACAAACGACCATCATCCAAAGTCATCTGAATACGTTCCCATGCACTGAGACGAGCATGATGTCCGCATTCCGAGCAGACTTTCAAGTTCTTTTCCAATTCCTTATGATATTGAATCGTGCCGCACTTGGCACACTTTGTCATCAATCCCTCAGGTATTTCACGCTTAGGACGATCGCTGTCATCACGTATGGATGGAATCGTCGCGTATTTCTTCTTTTTGTGGAATAAGTCTTTGAACACTCATGACACCTCTTTAGGCTGATTTACGCTGCATGTAAACAACATCCACTAGGGCTTGTCCACGGAACGAATGCGCCCGATTGTAGGCAACAAAAAGCGGCTGTCTCAACAACAATGACGTTCGTCAAGCAGCCGTATTATGCGTGCAAAATAGAGTTGAGCACTTCCTGCACTTCTTCCACTTCTCCGGAAGGTACGAGCACTTCGAATTGTTGTTTAGACATATGGACAGGGCGGACTTGTACAAGAAATCCTTCCTCCGTCAATCTGTTGTTAATTCTTTCAGCAATTTTAGCTGTCGGAGCGATGTAGATTACTGTCCACATTCGCGTGAGTACCTCCTCACGTTTGTTGCATGGTCATTAATGCACCTATGATAACATAGTGCCATTTTCATAGCAACAAAATCGAGCCTTCGTCACCATAGATTCTACACAATATTCCAGTTATTAGGCCAGAACATTTTTGGAAAAGGCTACTGTAATAAGCAAAAGTCAATGATGACTATCACAGCATCAGCATGGATTATGAATCTACTTTATCGTACTTGACAGCGTTCGGATCTTGGTGTGCAATCCGAGCAGATGCTGCCGCCGCAAGACCAGCTACTAGATCATCAAGAAACACATGTATACCACTATGGTCATTATTCAACTGTCCTAGTATACCTAGCTTGTTCTTATCCAAATATCCGAAGCTTGTCAGACCGATCATACCAAACATGCTCGTAATGCCTAATGCCAACGTCTCATCTACTCCATACAAGGACTCATCCGCTTCCAACATCGATTGCAGTGGTTCTGGCCATTGTTTGCGCTCTGCCATCATATCCATGGCGATGCCTGTCATTAGCGTATATTGCACTTCCCGTTTGTGCAATACCGACTTCACGCTATCGAGGCACTGCTCCAATTCTAGTAGTGCGTTGTAAGGCTTCTGCAGCTTATATACGATTTCTGCTATCGCTTCAAGTTTCACTCCACGCTGTTCCAACCATGATACGGCCATTGTATAATTCAAAAGGCACTCCCCCTGTCACACGATCCGCAGCCTTGTCTCTACACAAGGTGTAAAGACAATATATGCTGGAAAGCAGAAAATGGTGAGTGCCTTATAGGGAATCCGACATTCAAAAGATAGTGCTAGTCAGACAATGACATTGAATCGCAATAATATTGGTAACAGCTCAACTTGTTATTACTTGACGCGCACACTACCTTCTCCAAATAAGCTTTCAATGCGCTTAAATAGCTGTGGAGAAGGCTTCAGCGTATAGCTTCCGCTAAGCGCGCGAAGCTGCTGCTCGCGCTCGTAGAAGAGCACGGTCGGCAGCGTGCCATGATGCTCTTGAATGAGCGACTTCAGCTCATTCAAGAGCTCTGGCCGTTCGCATTCGGCCGTGATCTTAATGTACACGCGCTGGCCCTGCTTGGCGCGTGATGCGCCTGCGGCGTGCGTGCCATGGCGCTTCGCTCCGCCCGCGGCATTTGCAGCGGCGGACGTAGCGGCGCTTGCCGCTGACGCACTAGCGCGCGGCGCATTGCCCGCGCTGGCAAGCGCTTGGCCCACGGCGGCTGTGGCGCTGCCGTTGGCGTGGACAGCTGCTTCGCCGTGCGCTGCGCGTTCGCCTGCCGCTTGAGCGGAAGCGCTTGGCGCAGCGGCTTGGCGCGAGCTTGCAGCGCTGGACGCACGCGTATGGGCGCGATCAGCGCCACCGCGGCCGACTGCCTCGCGACCACCGGAGGCAGCCACTGCGCGCTGCTGACGCGCACGCCGTGCCAACTGCGCCACGGCGTTTAAATCCAGCGGCGACACATCATGCGCCAATAGCTTGAAGCCCTCATCCTGCTGCTGGACTTTGGCACGCACTGCGATCAAAGCGCCCTTCGAAACAAGCGACTGAGCACGCCTCCATACTTCTGGGAATAGCACAACCTCTACTCGCTCGATGCGATCCTCAATTTCGATGAACGCCATCGGCTTGCCCTTCTTCGTCATAATGCTTCGTTCCGATACAATCATGCCAACGACAACACATTCACTCTCATCTGGTGCATCATGCAAATCCACGATACGATCCGCATCTGCTTCTCGCAGCAGTTCTACAAATTCATCAAGCGGATGACCCGACAAATATAGCCCGAGCAAATCCCGCTCCAGCTCCAACTGCTGACTCATCGTGAACGGCTGAATATCCGGATAATCGATCTGTCTATTGTTGACTTCTACAAAATCAAACATTTGAATTTGCAAGTCCTCACGCTGCTTGCGCCATTTCACTGCCGCTTCAAGCACTTCATCCAGTACAGCCAACAATTGAGCTCGATGCCCAGGCAATGAATCCATGGCTCCCGCTTGAATCAACGATTCAACAACACGACGATTGCACACACGTAAGTCGACGCGGCGACAGAAGTCCTGTAAATCTTCATAAGGCTGGTTGCGGCGCTCACGAATAATACTTTCAATTGCCTGCGTACCTACATTTTTAATAGCTGCTAAACCAAAACGAATGGCACTATCCACAGGCGTAAACGTTACTTCACTTTCATTAATATCAGGAGGAAGTACCTCTAGCTGTGTACGACGACAATCTTCAATATATTCGGCGACTTTGCGGTGATTGCCCATCTGAGCCGTTAGCATCGATGCCATAAACTCCGTTGGATAGTGAGCTTTCAAATAAGACGTTTGGAATGCTAGGACGCCATATGCCGCTGCATGGGCGCGTGGGAAACCGTAATCTGCAAATCGAACAATCATGTCATAAACACGATTCGCTTCTTCCATCGTGTACCCTAAAGTTAAGCTGCCTTTAACAAAGTGCTCACGCTCCTGATCAAGCACCTCTCGCTTCTTCTTGGATACCGCTCTGCGGAGCAAGTCCGCCTCTCCCAAGGAGAAACCTGCCATCTTGGAGGCGATATGCATAATTTGCTCTTGATATACGATAATCCCGTACGTATCCTGCAAAATAGGCTCCAGATCAGGATGCGGGTACTGTACAGGCTGTTTGCCATGCTTGCTCAAAATAAAGTTAGGAATAAACTCCATCGGACCAGGTCGATACAATGCTAATACCGATACGATATCTTCAAATACAGATGGTTTCAAATCTCGAAGCACACGGCGCACCCCAACTGATTCTAATTGAAACAGCCCTGTCGTCTCGCCCCTGCCAAGCAATTCATACGTCTTCGCGTCTTCGTCATTGACTCGGTCAAGATCAAGACTTTCTCCTGTCTTCGCCTTAATCCAATTCAATGTGCGTTCAATGATCGACAAAGTCCGTAATCCTAGGAAATCCATCTTCAACAATCCGACTGCTTCTAGATGCTCCATGGAAAACTGCGTCAAAGGTACACGCTCTGTACCTTCCTGAAGCGGCACATAATTCGTTAACGGTTCAGGACCAATAATGACACCGGCAGCATGAGTGGAAGCATGTCGCGGCATGCCCTCTACCTTAAGTGCCATACTAATAAGATCATTAATACGTGGTTCCTTTTCCCGCCACTCCCGTAGCTCATTGTTAATCGACAATGCCTTATCTAAGGTCATGCCAACGGCAGATGGAATCAGCTTAGCCGCCTTATCTGTCTCATGGTACGGGACATCCAATACACGACCAACATCACGTACCGCAGCTCGAGCTGCCATCGTACCGAACGTAATAATTTGAGCAACATGATCTCGCCCATATTTCTCTGCTACATAGGCAATAACTTCATCACGACGCTCATCATTGAAGTCAATATCGATATCTGGCATCGTAATACGCTCTGGATTCAAAAAGCGCTCAAACAACAACTTGTATTTTAACGGATCTACATTCGTAATTCGAAGCGTGTATGCAACCAAACTTCCAGCTGAAGATCCACGTCCAGGGCCGGTCATAATGCCTTGTTCATGCGCAAAGCGAATGAAATCCCAAACAATTAGGAAATAATCCGAGAAGCCCATCGCATCAATCGTCTTCAACTCATAAGCAAGACGCTCTTGGGCTTGAAGTCGGAACTGTTCATCCTTCCATTCTGGTAAGTGCTCATATCTAGCATGTAATCCCGATTGGCACAACTCAGCCAAATAAGAAGAAGCCGTCATTTCGCTTGGGATTGGACTAAATTCAGGAAGCACATGTGTGCCCAGCTCAATTTCAACATTACACTGTTCAGCAATATCAGCCGTATTCGTGATCGCTTGCGGGACATGCGGAAACAGCTTCAACATATCCGAGCCAGATTTCATGTACATTTGATCGGAGGAGAAACGTAATCGTGTCTTTTCCTCCACCGTCTTTCCTGTACCGATACATATGAGCACATCCTGAACAGCCGCATCTGATTGTTCCATATAATGAACATCATTCGTTGCAACTAATGGAATGCCTAGCTCTTCACTAAGTGCAATGAGACCAATATTGACCTTCTTCTGATCAAGAAGCCCATGATCTTGCAGCTCCAAGTAGAAGCCATCCTTAAATATATCTCGATACGTCATCGCAACCTGGCGAGCCTCATCTATTCGATCATGCAGCACATGCTGTGCCACTTCGCCACCTAAGCACGCGCTTAAAGCGATAACACCTTCCGAATAGCGGCGCATCGTCTCCTTATCAATCCGAGGCTTGTAATGGAAGCCTTCCAAGTGACCGATGCTGCACATACGCATCAAATTACGATACCCTTCGTTATTTTTCGCCAACAAAATCAAATGATAAATCGGCTGATCCTTGCGTGTTCCGCGATCCGACATTGTGCCTGCGGTAACGTATGCCTCCATGCCAATAATGGGCTTAATTCCATGCTTGCGGCATGCCTTATAAAAGGCGATCGTGCCGTACATGACACCATGATCCGTGAGCGCCAGTGCCTTCATACCATAATCAACTGCTCGCTTCGCCAATGCGTCAATACGGGCTGCCCCATCCAGCAGACTATATTCGCTGTGTACATGTAAATGCACGAACTGTTCCATGCCTTTTCACTCCATTTCATTTCAAAAATGCAATCTATATATGCTAATTTCATACCTTCCATCAACGTGCAACCGAACATACTTTCGTTCTTCATTGTATCATATTTTCTCGCCAAAGTTCTATATATGTAGTAAGAGGTTGTCCGCCTATCTACTGGGATAACGCACATCATTTCAACCTTCAATCCGTTCGAGAGGACGATTACAAAATGAGTCCATTTATGTCCAAAGCTATTATTGATTTTGGTATTGCACTAGGTGTTGTCATAGGCGGTTCCCTATTAGCAGGCATCGCAAGTGTACTTGCCCTACAATCTCCAATCGAAACGATGAGACAAGTTAGCGAGCACTTGAAAATATGGGCGATCGTCGCAGCTGTTGGCGGTACTATCGATCCACTCCGCGTCATAGAAACGAATTTTTGGGTAGGGAATTTATACCCTGTATTCAAACAACTTATGTTTATATTAGTGTCCTTCCTAGGTGCACATATGGGAACCGAACTCATCCAATGGATATGCAGAGCCAGGGGGTGAGACTCATGCGTCTGCAGCGATTATTTCAAGGAGCAGCTGTATTTATTGTAGGTGCTATCACAGGTGCTGCGATATACCACAGTATATTTTTACATCAAATCGATGAACTCATCATGCGCAATCTCGATCTTCAAGACCGTCTCGCTCACTATAAAGCAGAAGCCGAGGCTTTATTGAAATATAAAAATCGCTCTACCGTAATCAAGAGCATTACGATGCACATCTATGAATCTGCTGATCAAAAAATGTCATCTTCTGACGAAACCGAACTGCGCAAGCGTCTGCTGAAAGACTTGGACGGATTGAAAGGACGCAACGTCTATCAAATTGACGAATACGTTAAGCTCATTGAGGGATTGCTGACACGGAAGCTGTATACAGATGTTCATCATCAAAACTATGTCGTTACTTTAAGGACGATGCTGGTCACAGAAGGAGTACTGCATGTATGGGTAGATGTTAAGGCCGAACTTCCCTCTCCAGGCTAATCATGTCGAACTGTATCGCACACACCTAACATATGGTAAAATAAGCACGTTACCTATTAGCAGGAAGGAGCGTATTACTAGGATGTACGCGATTCAAATTACCTTACTCGTGCTTATTTGTGCAACATCTTTGCTTTCTCTTGTTTACAGCATTCGCTCCCGCAGATCTCAAGACCAAGTTAAACGTGGACTTTTCGCGGCGCGTACTAATATTTGCATGGGTTTCATGCTAATATTTATTGCTATCATCCAGATGACGATGTTCCCAACAACAGGAACACTTCGAATCGTGTTCGGTGCTATTCTGCTTGCAATAGGAGTCTTCAATCTGGTAGCAGGACTGCGTAATCACAGTTACTTCACCCGACTGCAACACTAGAGTTCAATCTGCCAATGTAACCAAGTATCGTTTATTACAGACCGTTAAGCTGCCCTTAACGGTTTTTTTCATATTTTAATATTTTCATAAAATCGTTATAGAATTTTCACTTACTTTTTGTGAGTTTATGATATAATTATATCTATTATTGAACATACATAAAAAGGAGCATGCCTCATGAATACTTTCGAGGAAGTCGTAACCTCTCGTCGTTCAGCGAATAAGTTTCTCACCGATGTCAAAATTAACGAGTCTGAACTAGATGAATTGTTTTCACTAGTTAAATACGCACCTTCTTGCTTCAATTTGCAGCATACGCAATATTTAGTTGTGCATGATAGCGATAAAAAGGAACTTGTCTATGAGGCAGCATTTAGACAATACAAAATCAAATCAGCTTCTGCTGCTATCATTGTCTTAGGAAATAAGGAAGCTCATCATGATGCAGCTCGAATCTACGAAGGTATGCTTCACCTAGGCATGCTAAATCAGCAGGAATTTGATATGACCGTCTCAGATACGATCAAGTTCTATGAACAGCGTGGTGATGCGTTCAAGCGTGATGAAGCGATTCGGAATGCCAGTTTGTCAGCGATGCAGTTTATGTTAATTGCAAAAGACAAAGGTTGGGATACTTGCCCGATGAGCGGATTTGACCCGGAAGCTATCATTCGCGACTTCAATATCCCTGAAAATCTAGTACCTGTTATGCTAATCGCAATCGGCAAAGAGGACAAAAAAAGTCGTCGTCCGCGTGGCTACCGCAAGCCAACTGGTGAATATGTTACGTACAATTCGCTCTAAGCCTATCGCCGTATAACATACGAAGCCCCCTATTCATCGACGGAATAGAGGGCTTCTATTAATTATGGTCAATCGACTGAACCGTCATCATCACTTTAGCTGCAAGCTGGTCGCCTTTTTTCATTTCCATTTCCAATTTGCATACTTTACGCCCCATCTCAATAAACCTAGGCACAAGCCTTACGATGTCTTCAATTTGAACGGGACGAACGAAATAAGTCGTCATATTCTCCATGATGTGATCATGCTGTCTTACGTCCTTAGCTGCACGGAGAGCGCCATTTGTAAGCAAAGAGGTAATAATCCCTTCCGATACAACACCGAAGCTATTCACCATCTGTGGTGTGATAACCCCCTGGAAGTAAATACGTCCTTCCTCATCCCTCATCTCGTTAAAACCGTTCCAGATCAAATCGTCGAACGTCTCTCCTAACTGAGGTTCATTCGGAACATCTCGCATCGCATGAAGGACATCCTGTCTCGTAATGACAGCCAACAGCTTGCGACTGCGGTCAATAACAGGCAGCAGCTCTATTCCTTCCCACACCATGGTGTGTGCTGCCGAAGCAAGCGTAGTATTCATCGTAACTGTTATTGGGTTTCTTGTGTACAGTTTGTCGATAGGCTGATCTTTTTCCGCATATTCTACATCCTTAATCGTAATCATACCTGTCACTCGGTTCCACTCATCTATGATAGGAAATCGATTATAGCCTGTAACCTCTCTTAACTCTTCGAACTGACGAACCGTGCTGGATGGCCTTAGCACAGAAACAGCTAGCTTAGAGCCAACTATATCCTCGACAAGCAGTATCTTCTTTTTGATTAAGCGGTCGAACAATGCTCTGTTGATCATGGATGCTACCGTAAATGTATCATACTTAGAACTAATAATAGGCAAGTCCAATGAATCGGCGAGCAGCTTTACTTCACGACTTGTTGTAAAGCCACCTGTGATAAGAACGCCCGCACCGTGCTGTAACGCGCTTTTATGTGCATTCTCTCGATTACCAACGATAAGTAAACTGCCAGCATCTATGTAACGAAGCATCGCATCGAGCTTCATCGCTCCGATCGCATATTTATTAAGTGTTTTGTTCAATCCCTGTGCTCCGCCCAGCACATGACCTTCCACAATTTCTACAACCTCTGCAAAGGTCAGCTGTTCCGAAAGGTTACGCGGCTTCTTCTCTACACGCACCGTTCCAATACGCTCTTTTGTCACGACAAGACCGACATTTTCAGCCTCTTTTACTGCGCGATACGCCGTCCCTTCACTCACGCCCAGCTCTTTGGCCAATTTACGAACAGAAATTTTAGTGCCCGGTTTGAGCCCCTCAATATGGTGAAGCAGTTGTTCGTGCTTCGTTACGGTCGCATCATGAACGTCCATTCTGTTACACCCAACCTTCCCGAACTGTATTAATCTGTTATGTTAGTGTAACACAGTAAAGATAACCTAGACAAATGTAATGTCAATCTATTCAGATGTTCATAGAAATCCATGTACACCATTTTCAATGCAGTTAGCTAACACAAAGAACCGAACACTGGCATACACCGGCTTCGGCTCTACATGCTACAACCTATCAAATTACACAATCATTTATTTCATGCGTTCTGACATGCGAACGATACGCCGTTCTACTTGACGATAACGCTCCGCCCGCACTTGCCGCATTCGATTCTCTTTTTCTTCATCAACACGAAGCAAACGATATAAATGCGCTCCGACAATCAACAAAGCGAACAATGACCAAACACTGCCGAAGACGACAGCCATCGACCAGCCTTCCCGAAAAGGAATCGTAGGCAATGCAACAAACAACATGATCATGACCGCCGCAATCGATATTACAGACATCCAAGATCCTCTACTGCGTCTGCTTCTACGGGTTATCGGCGTCTCGTTCATAGACTCACATCCCTCATCGTTCATAGTGAAGCTGCCGCTTCTCTATCATCTTATGCGGACAAGTTGCAAGCTATGACCGATATGCCAGACGTAATCGGCACAAAAGAAAACAGCTCCCTCACTCCGTAATAAGCGAACAAGCAGGCCTCAGCCTCTCTCAACTTATACAGTAGGGAACTGTTATCACGATCCATTTCCTTAGCCTTGTTCAGATTGATACAAGAAGCTCAAAGAATCGGTTACAATTTTATTCACATCTTGAATAACGAGTGCAAGATGACGCTCTGCTTCGAACAATGCAGTAATATTTGGGTTCATGCTGATAACTTGGAATAATTTTTCCATTTCTTCCATCTCTTCTGGATTAGGCATTTCACCAGTCATCATTTGCTGTTGCATTTCAGCTTGACGCTTGCGGAAACTATCAAACATCTGCTTCGTTTCTGGTTCAGCAGCAATTGCCTTCATCGCTGTATCAACAGCAGCAGCCTCTTCAGATTGCTGAAGAGCCCGCGCCAAATCATGGGCTTTGTCATATACATTTGTCATAGTCTTTGAAACATTCCTCTCTGTACGCTCATGTACGACATCGTTGCATCGCATTCCGCATCTATAAACCTAAGAGCAGTATAAATGAGCTGTATTCCTTTAGCTTGCATCTTTTAATATTACTGGATTACAAGGCGTCTGTCGAACTTTAGCAATCGGGGTTAACCGATCGTGAGCAGAATGAAAGCTTGCACACCGCCGATAATACCGCCTAACAATACGCCCAACCATGTAATCGCTCTAAATTCTTTACCTGATACACTGAGTATAATTTGCTCCAAACGTTCAATCGGGAATTTTTCAACTTGGGCGCGCACCACTTCTTCCAAACCGATGCTTTTTACAAGCTGATCTAAGTGCTGATCTAGCTTATTTACGCCAAACTGAACGATACGTGGTATGAACGGCTCCCAAACTTGTCGATATCCCTGTACCCAATCTGCTGGACGCATTTCCGCTAGTCGTTGAGTTAGATGAGCAAAAGGAATTACATCGTTCAAACGCTCTACCACCCATAACTCAGGCTTATCTATGTCCGTTTGACCGCTAAGCTCGTGCACGAGTTGAGCCGGAGTTTTGACCATCCACTCATCAAGCTTTCGTTCCACGATACGCGCTACAGTACGCCGAACATCAGACGACTTAAGCTGTTCAGCCAATATAGGAATCATCCGGCTTACCAGCTTGTCTTCATCCACAAATATTGCAGCCATCGTCCCAAAAAATCCTTGTGAACGATCCATCACTTTGCTTAACATGTTTGCCAGCATGCGCTGCCCTTCAAACGACTGAATTTGGCTTCCTACCGCATTTAGCAATGCTTGGGCAGCCTTGTCAGCTGCACGCGAGCGCACTTCTGACTGCAAACCAGGCAGCAGCTCATGAAGCGAGCGTTCATTCCACCGCTCGGATTGCCACAAATGCGCAACACCTTGTTGCGTGACCATTCGCAGCTTCTGCTCCCACTCCTGTAGGAGTACAGTACGCTCTTCTTCTCCTGCATCTGGATGGACCCATTCCATCAACGTCTTCGGATTAGACGCCAATCGGTCTATGCTTGTAGTCAATGTCTGTGTCAGCTGCTGCTGCAAACCAGGTTTCTCTAATACAGAACGAAGCCCGTCTGATGTTACTAAGTACTGTGCCACTACTTCCCCTAACGATTCTGCGATATCTTGTTTGCGCTTCGGAATTAACCCTGGTGTGAAGGGCAATTTCCAAGAACCTATGTAGATTGGGCGCCGCGGATGAAATAACATTTTGATGGCAAAGTGATTGGTAACACCGCCAACAATAGCCGCTACCGCAATGCTAAAAATAATTAATAACCACGCTGACAAGAAAAGTCACTCCTTTTTACAAAATAGGTCAATCACCAAGGATAATATGTCCTCATATGATACATTAACATTTGCGGTTCACCTGTATGCGCATGGAGCGCTTACCACACTCATACGGCATCTGTTGTTGGAAGGAGATCCTTTATGTCTAAGTTGAAACTAACGCTCCAAGTTATGAGTCCAGGACTTATGCGAGAACAGACGATTATGCTCGGTGACGCTTACGTGAAGAAATGGAAAATCCCCGTTAAACAGCCAATCACCCTTCGCTTTGGCTCGCTAAAACTACCCATTTCGGTCACTCCCATCCCCCACTTCGACGGAATACGAATTAGCCAGCAGCTAGCTATGAAGATGGGGATGCATTCGGGCATTAAGCTGCGCACGATGTATAAGCCACAGGAGCGAACACTTAACCTAGGCCCCCTTATTGGCATCTTGATAAGCCGCGATCGACCAGATGCACCAGATAAACCCTTCGGACAAATTACAACGTTCTGTACAGAACTTGTAGAAGCTAGTCAAGATCAAGGAGCCTTTGTGTGTTTTTTTACACCGGACCATATTCAGGATCATGTAAACAGCATAACGGCATGGGTTCACCGCAGCGGGAACTGGATAAAAACCGAAATGCCCATTCCGAACATCGTCAACAATCGACTCACTTCGCGCAAGACAGAGAACAAACCTAGCGTACAGCATTTCATGAAAGAAGTAAAACTACGCTACCAATCCAGCATTTTCAACGAAAAGTTCCTTGATAAGACCGAAGTGTTCGATGCCTTAAAACATGATCAAAATGTCGCCAAATACTTGCCTGAATCGTACCTCCTCAAATCCTTCAACACCTTGAAAACGATGTGCCATCGCCATTCCCAAGTATTTCTCAAGCCTGCCCGCGGCAGTTTGGGCAAAGGAATTGTTAGAATTTCTCGTTCAGAGGACAATACCTTTTATGCCATGTACTCAACGGTTAACGGGACGAGGAAGCAGCATTTCCCCAGCCTTCTCAAATTGTTCTCAAGTTTAACAGGCAAGATGAAAACAAATCGCTATCAAATCCAGCAAGGCTTACAGCTTATGGAAAACGAAGGCCGACCTGTTGATTTTCGAGCACTTGTACAAAAAAATGCAACCAATGAGTGGTCCATCACCTCCATCGTTGCTCGTACAGCTGGTACTCAGCATTTTGTATCTAATCTTGCACGCGGCGGCACTTTATCTACCGTAAAAGATGCCGTTACGAAGTCCAACCTTGCTCCCAACTCCCGAACGGATGTATATCTCCGGCTCAAAAATGCCTCTTTGGAAATCGCACAAGGTATCGATATGCACATTCCCGCTCACTTTGGTGAATTAGGCATTGACCTTGCTGTAGACACTTCTGGCAAGGTGTGGCTCATTGAGGTCAATTCCAAGCCTTCCAAAAATGACAACACCCCGCTGCAAGAGAATAAGATACGGCCGTCTGTCCGAAAAGTAGTAGAGTATGCACGCTACTTGTCAGGATTTTGACGAGAGGACGATAGGATGAATACGATGAACAGACTGAATCACAACACACTTGGCGTACTGCAAGAACAATCAGCAGCAGAACTGCCGTTTACCGAGTCTCATTTCTGCCGTCAACTGTGCATGGCTGGAGAAAAGTATGGCATTTCTGTTATCGTGTTTCACGCTGGATTGATCGATTGGGACACTCGTACCGTAAAAGCTTATACGTACAGGAAGAACGCCTGGAAGCAACAACATTTTCCCTTGCCAACTCTTATCTATAACCGTCTTTCACGAAGTCATCATGAGCGATGTGATCAGCTGCATATTCGAAATAGCCTGCAACAATTATATCGTGAAGATGTGCAGTGGCTCAGTAGACCGCTGCCAGGCAAATGGAATTTGTATCGAGCTTTATCTCGCTTCGATTTTGTAAAGACTTACCTTCCCAAGACTTACCCGTATCACGGGCCAAGAAGCTTATTACGCATTATAAAACAACAAAATGGATCGGTCTTCCTCAAGCCAAGCGGAGGACAGCATGGACGATCTGTCCTTCATATCGAAGCTGCTGCTTATGCCACTTCCTCTCCTTGGTCCCCAACTTCAGTTACGATAACAGGGAGAACGAAACAAAATGATCACATTGATACTCATTTTACTACGATGATGGATGCTCTTAGATGGGTTCATCAATTTATTGACGGACGCCAGTACGTGATCCAGCCTTATCTGACACTTCTCAGTCAGCAGAAGGAGCCATATGATGTTCGCGTGCTTATGCAAAAAGACGGCAGCGGCCACTGGCAAATAACTGGATCAGCTGCTCGCGTGGGCTCCTCAGGACATCTAACTTCCAACCTTCGCGGAGGCGGACGCGCCGAACCTGTTGAATCCTACTTGGAGCAGCAATTTAGCCGTAAGCAAGCAGAAAATATGTTGTCTTCCATTGCACATATCAGCAAGCAAATTCCATCAGCCATTGAATCTTGCTATGGTAGGCTAGTTGAGTTAGGGCTTGATTTTGGCATCGATCAGAAAGGTCGTATATGGCTTCTCGAAGTAAATTCGAGACCAGGCCGTTCCGTCTTCTCCTTAACCGGAAATGAGAAAGCCATCCGGCTGGCGGTAGAAAATCCCATCCTTTACGCACGCAATGTAATGGTCCGACATCTTAGGAGGGTTTGTCCATGAGTTTGACGCTGTGCAACGTGCATTTAACGCCAAATCCAGAAAAAACATTATACGTATCCACTCCATTGCTTAAGCAGCTGAACTTATCCGGCAAGAAACAAATTCGACTGCGTCTCGGTAAAACAAGTGTACCTACTGCCATTAAACCGATTAAAAAATCCGGTAAGCATCTGTATATAACAGCTGGACTACGCAGCCAGTTCCGTATTCCGAAAGGTGGCAGTGTCTATGTCCTTAATGAGGTCGAAGGAGGTATCCATATCGGCCCTTTAATCGGCATTATGAGCGATTCTTCCAATCGCACAAGCACAAGTCCTTTCGGAGGAAGAACGAGCTTTATTAAACAAATCTTGCGCACCGGAAATAAAAAAGCATTTGTATTTGCCTTTACTCCGCGTGATATCGATTGGCAGAAAGAGAACGTCTATGCCTATTTCCTTAACGATGCAGGCAATTGGGTTCGACGCACCGTCCCTTTACCTGATGTCGTATACAATCGCCTACCTAGCCGTAAAGCAGAAATATCTTCAAATATGAGCCAACTTCGCGAACGGTTCAACCGCAAGCAGATCCCCTACTTCAATTGGAGCTTCTTCAACAAGTCAGATGTATATGAGCTGCTCGAAGACGAAATGGAAGCCAATCAGCATGTTCCTGAATCGATAACCAATCCATCTCCAGATATGATCAAGGAAATGCTGGATCGTCATCAATTTGTTTATTACAAACCGACGGCAGGCAGCCTAGGCATAGGTATTTATCGCCTAACTTATTTGCCGAAAAAAGGATACTTTGCACGCTACACTACCAACGGCAAAAATATTTTACTGCGGTTTAAACAGTTCTCCAGTCTTATTCGTACTTTAGAAGCCCGTCATGGCCGTAATCTTCGTGACTATGTCGTTCAGCAAGGTGTCAGATTGGTTGAAATCGATGGCTGCCCAATCGACTTCCGTTTCCATATGCATAAAGATGGGGATAACAACTGGGTAGTAGTAGGTATCGGAGCCAAGAAGGCCGGAAAAGGCAGTGTGACTACCCATGTAAAAAATGGCGGCCAACTGATGACACCCCAACAAGCACTTGAGCGCGCGTTTGGCACTCGAGCGAAAGAAGTGTTGGAACAAGCAAAAGTGACTGCTATCGATCTTGCCGAAGCCATAGAGCGCAATCACCCTCATTTGTTAGGTGAGCTTGGATTCGACATTGGCATTGATCGAAACGAACAAGTGTGGATGTTTGAGGCGAATGCAAAGCCTGGCCGCTCGATATTTAACCACCCGCTACTTCGCGATGAAGGGCAATCATCTGTTGAGCACATTCTAGATCACTGCCTATATTTGAGCCATTTTCGCAGGGGGGATAACATGTGAGCGGTGCATCCCAGCCCAACCTCCCCATTGTCGCTATATTAACGATCGAAGATGAGAAGGATTATTTCCGGGGTAACCGAGGAAATTTTGCCGACTTGCTCTCAGCCGCCAAAAAAATGGGGTATACGTCTTATATCATCACGATTAAAGATTTGAAACTGCAAGCAAAAAGAGTAATCGGCTATCGTTATGTATCGGATAAAAATGAGTGGCGGCAGGAATGGTTCCCGCTGCCCCATATCTTATATAATCGGATCCCGCAAAGAGAAGATGAAATGCAGCCTGCTGTCAAAAAGAAACTGCAAGATATTATGAAGCATCCTACCATTCGCATGTTCAATCCAACCTTCTTCAATAAGTGGAAGTTATATAAATGGCTGAACAAGTCCAATGCAACTCGCCCCTATATTCCTCACACCTTAAAACTTACGAATGCCGAACAGTTAGGTAAAATGCTGAATCACCACTCCTATTTATTTCTCAAACCCGTCTCCGGAAAAGCAGGTATGGGTATTATGACCCTTCGTCTCAATCTAGACAACGGATTCAAGTACCGTTTGCGCATTCAAGATAAATCCAAAAACATCTCCTACAACTGCACCTCCATTTCTAAACTATGGTCAAGAATTATGAAACAGGTGGGCACTGCAAAATATATCGTCCAGCAAGGCATAACATTAGCTTCAATAAACAAGCGACCATTCGATCTACGTGCACTCATTCAAAAAACAGAACAAGGCAATTGGGACATTACAGGTGTCGGAGCCCGTCTCGCGGGCAGCGCAAGCATTACGACACATGTCCCTCGCGGCGGAAGCATAGAAGATCCCTCGAAGCTGTTAACGAGCTTATTCGGCGAGCAGGGCTCCGCACGTATTTTGGCGCGCATACGCAATACCGCACTAGTCTTAGCCAGGCAGATTGAACAAGAAGCCGGCAAGCCTCTTGGCGAAATGTCGATGGATCTAGGCGTTGACGCAGCAGGTGGCATCTGGTTCTTCGAAGCGAATGCGAAGCCAATGAAATTTGATGAACCTGATATTCGCAAACGCTCCTTGGAGCGAGTATATCAGTACAGTACGTTTTTAATGAAATCAGGCGGATAACAACGTGAAGAAGGTGAAGGCAATTGGCACAACCGGTTCTGGGCATTTTGACTTTATACTTAAACGAGCATAAACATCTTGAAGAGCGTCATATTTATCAAAAAATGATAACGGCAGGCCAATCCATCGGTCTTCATGTATTTGTGTTTACGCCGCAAGATGTCGATCATAGGAAACATCGAATCTATTCCATGGTATACCATCACGATAAAAACCGCTGGTTTCGGCAATGGACCACCTTTCCAGACATCATATTTGACCGTTGTCGACTTCAGAACAGCTCTCGTTTTGAACAGCTTCGCCGCTTCCGAAAAAGGTATCCGGATTTGCTGTATTTGAACAAACCACTGCGTAATAAATGGACCATCCACCAAGTACTTTCTGAAGATTCCTATCTGCGTCAGTTTCTTCCCCAAACGAAGTTATATAACTCTCTTGCTGACGCTCAACAGGTACTCAAGCAGCATTCCCTCATTTACATGAAGCCCATTAACGGTACCGGCGGCAGAGGCATCTTGCGAGTAGAGCGATTGGCTCCTACTTTTATGCTGTATGTACAAGGAAGAGATCAGAAGCGCAAAATTATTAGCCCGCAGCGCATGACATGGTCCCAGCTTGCCACTAAGCTCAACTCTTGGCATGCGACCGGGCGATACATTGTACAGCAAGGGATATCCCTGAACTTGCCGAACGGGCGTGTTCATGATTATCGTATGCTCGTGCAGAAAGACGAAACAGGAAACTGGACATTAACAGGCTGTGCAGGCAGAATAGGTGCAGCCAAAAGCATTACCTCCAATCTGCATGGTGGCGGGGAAGCTATTCCTATGGATGAAATGCTGCGCAATTGGATTGGAGATGAACAGCTCATAACTGAAGTGAAACAAGAAGCGGAGAAAATGGGTATTGAAGTCGCTTCTTATCTGGAACGCAAATATGGAGCGCTGTGTGAACTCGCGCTTGATCTTGCGATTGATAAGAACGGGAAGATATGGATGTTGGAAGTAAATCCAAAACCATCTCGGGAAGTATTTCAACTCATCGGTGATCAAGATACGTACCATAAATCTTTACTTAAACCTCTACAATATGCACTCTGGCTGCACCAACAGCAGCATGCTTTAATCCGTAGCGGTACTCCTGAAGATCCTCTCCCCGTAGAGACAGTTCAAGATTAAATACGACTCACCACTACGGCGAGAGCAAACCTTGCACTTTGCATGTACGTTCATAGATGTGAAAATATAAGAAGGCGCAGATACGATTGAGTGTCTGCGCCTTGCGCGATTTATCATTGGATTACACAGCTTGCATTTCTTCACTTGTCTCGTAAAGGTATACAAGCTCCTTAAAATGCTGAATGAGAACATGAGCACCTTCTAACTCCTCATCCGCACCGAATCCTGCATATGTACATCCGACGATCCCTAATTTATTCTCTGCGCCTGCTTCTATATCAGAAGAGCGATCACCGACCATCCATGCGCTCTTAATTTGGTGTTCATCTAACAAGATGCGAACAAGATCAACCTTAGATGCGGTCTTTCTTCCACCTGCACTATATAACTCTTCAAAATATTGTGCTATGCCGTGTGCATGTGCCACACTCTCCACATATGGTGCAGGACCATTACTCGCTACGAACAATTTCACCCCGTGCGCACGTAATGCTTGTAGTGTCTCTACTACAGCTGGATATAATTCTGAGCCGCCACTCTCAAGTCCGCGCACCTCTTCTTCTAACAGAAGCACATCTGCTCTACTTCGCGCTTCCTCAGAAGCATCTGGCATAACACGCTTCCATATTTCTTCTAACAACATACCTAAGCTTCCAAGAATGCGCTCTACCGGAGGCGTTTCTTCTGTATACAGACCTTCTGCACGCAATCGGTCGAACAATCGGTTATAGGCCGGAACCAGTAATGTCTCTGTCTTGAATAATGTGCCGTCCATGTCAAATATAATTGCTTCTGGTTTCTTCATATTCGCATCCCGTCCTCTTCTATCAAGTTCATCTAGACCACCTTACTATATCATAAATCTTACATAATAATAGTTTGTATTCAAATTGGCGTATCGTTTCTATTCTGCTACGATACTATATAGGATATTTACATTAACAAATAAAGACTAACTCGACTTATAATAAATTCATTTATATATTCGTAAGTAAATTATAAATACATAGTTTGGAGGCATAACCACCATGGAACATCGCTTGATCATTATCGGTGCTGGCCCCTGCGGTCTCTCCGCAGCAATCGAACTGAAGCGTGCAGGCATTGAGGCACTTGTTATTGAGAAAAACTGCCTAGTACACTCTATTTATCGTTATCCGACGCATCTTCAATTTTTCAGCACACCTGAGTTGTTGGAAATTGGAGATTTACCATTTACAACGCCACATGATAAACCTTATCGCCATGAAGCACTCGTATATTATCGTAAAGCTGCTGAACACTATCAATTACATATTCGTACGTATGAAGAAGTTACTTCCGTCCACAAAGTAGATGAAAAATTTCAACTCACGACTAAAACAATTAGCGGGCATGAGCTACACTATGAGGCTCAAAATGTCGTCATCGCCACTGGCTATTTTGACTATCCCAATATGCTGAACATACCTGGTGAACAACTTCCTCATGTTTCTCATTACTTCCAAGAAGCGCATCCATACGCAGGCAAACAAGTTGTCATTATTGGTGCCAACAATTCTGCAGTCGATGCTGCATTGGAATTAATGCGAGTAGGAGCGGATGTCACCGTAGTTGCGCGAGGATCAGAATTATCAGGAAGTGTGAAGCCTTGGGTGAAGCCCATTTTTGAAAGTATGGTGGCGAAAGGCATTATCTCTCTTCGAACAAGCTCACAGGTACAAGAAATATTGCCTGATAAAGTAATCATTCGCGAACAAACAAATGACGGCGAGACCTTGTATGAGCTTCCATGTAGTTTCGTGCTAGCACTAACCGGATTTAGACCAGATCGTAAAATGGTAAGCCAACTTGGTGTGCAACTGCAAGAAGATGGTGATAAGCCCGTATTCTATCCTGATACGATGGAGACAAACATTGCAGGCCTGTATGTAGCAGGTGTCATTGCTTCCGGTAAAAATGCGAATGAAATATTTATTGAGACAGGTCGGGATCATGGCAAATGGATCGCCCAGCATTTACTGCAGCAGCAATCAAATATATAAAATTAATAACCCTCTGAATAACAATGGTCGTCCTAAACAATAGCAAAAATAGAGCTGCTCCTTTCATGCTTCATGCACGTTAGGAACAGCTCTATTGTTTAGCTAGAATTTTATTTTAATTTCCATTAAGCCAGCTTTTCGTATCGCATTATAAATAATAACGACCAAAGGTCCAATGAAGAAGCCCATGACTCCAACCAATTTGAAACCAACGTACAAGCTGACAAGGGCAGGCAAAGCTCCTATGCCCACGGAATCCCCGACTACCTTCGGCTCAATGATACGACGCAATGCGGTAATAACGATGAACATGACCACAAGGCCAATCCCCGTAAATAAATCACCAGTAGCGATACAGTAAACTGCCCATGGCATTAGTGCTGAACCAACACCTAGTATAGGAAGTAGGTCTACGATCATTACGAGTAATGCAATGGCAAGCGGATAACTTGTACCTAGTATCAAAAGCCCACATAGTGTAATCACGTAGGTGAACAAACACAAAATAATTTGTGCTCTGACAAAACCAAATACCGAGCTTTTTAGAGTCGTAATGACTTGATTCACTTGATGATGTGACTTGCCATCAAAGAAATGCAAAATAGCTGGACGTGTACGATCCAAGCTAAAGCTGATGAGGAACAAAGCAACCATAAATACGATAAAGAAAATAAACATATTCGGAAGTACTCCTGCTAACGACACCGCCTTGGCAGAAACAGTCGCGGCAGCATCTTGCAAATGACCCGACACCGTAACAAACAGCTGTTCAAACATGCCTTCCCAATGCTCAGGCATATTAACTTGCGCTTCAGACATCGTCTGTTCAAGCCATACGCGCACGCCTTCAATATACGTAGGAGAATTTTTGACTAACTCTACTAGCTGTTTAATAATCTGAATGACGATGTAATACATCCCTGACAGTAAAAACAGGGTAAATAATGTACAGCTTAGTACAGCAGCCGGAATACGGCCCCACTTGAACCAACGCATCCAAGCTTTTGTCAATGGCTCTAGCCCCATTGCAATGACACAAGCTAGCAAGAAAGGAGCACCGACGGTAAACAGCCCGTACAATAACAGTAGCCCTACTGCAGCTAGAAACAAATGTTTGAACGACATAGTTCACTTCCTTTATCGATTCATCTTACAACCACACTATCGTATCGTTCATTTATCGTTGCCTATGTTCTACATCGCTGCTCACTTCTGCATATTGCGCTTTATCGCGCCTACACAGAAATGACTGCCTTGCGTTCTTTAAAGTTTACATTCGGATAATACATATCCGCCACAAGCAGGTTCGGTCCACAACAGCTAGCTTGCGGACAATAGCAGTCCACCGTTTTTGATAATGGATGTTGGTGAAGCCACTTATCGAATATAGCATCGAGCCTATCCTCATAAATACTTCCGAAGGAAGGAATATCAGCAAAGTCTGTGACGAATACTTCCCCATTAAACATATTTACATTCAAACGATTGCGCCCATCTGGGTCGTTGCGCACCGTTACATTTTTCTCGCTATACAATCGTTGGAGCAGCTTCGTATCTTCTTCACTGACACTGCATCCGTAGAACGGAAGCGTCCCGAACAACATCCACATATCCTGATGACGGAAGTCTAACAAGCTGTGAATAGATTGACGCAGCTCATTGATCGACAAGACTGGCAAATGCTCAGCGAATGAGCTTGGATACATTGGATGGACTTCATGTCGCTGACAGCCCATTTCATAAATGAGCTGGTGAATGTCATTCATCTTGTCATGTGTTCGATAGTTGATCATAGACTCCGCTGATACGAAAAGTCCACCCTCTACTAATCGACGCGTATTATCAATCATCTGCTCGTAAAATTTGACTGTTAAATTGTTGGACAAATCCCGATCACGATGCACAAATCCAACTTGGCGGAAATCTTCCACATTTGTGTAGTTGAATGAAATATGCATGACATCCAAGTAAGGCGCTATCATTTCATACCGTCTATAATCCAAGGTAACGTTAGAATTCAACTGAGAGCGAACGCCTCGCTCTCTTGCATATTTAAGCAATGGGATTACGTAATCTTTTACCGTAGAAAGATGGAATGTAGGCTCTCCACCTGTAATACTTATCGTCTCCAAATGCTCTACTTCGTCAAGACGCTTCAACATCACATCCAGCGGAAGCAGGTCTGGCTCTCGCATCACAAGTGTATGGCCAACCGCGCAGTGTTCGCAGCGCATATTACACACTTGCGCCACAGTCATTTCCACACTGGTTAGTCGGTGCTCTCCATACTGTCTCAGTGATCGGATCGGATCCCAAGGGTCATATTGAGTTGTTATTGGTTGTAAGGTCGGCGGTGTAATCACCGACACGTTCGCATGCTGTTCTTTACTCATTTCACTCACCTATTCTTCCTCTATTCGACGGTATCCTTCGAAGAAGCGAATTTCGCCCAGCGCGGTGCCCACCAATTGGCTTTACCCATCAACTTCATGAGCGCGGGTACAAGGAACAATCGAATAAGCGTCGCATCCAGCAGCACGGATACCGACAATCCAAGGCCAATCGCCTTCATCAATTCATTGTCTGTAAAAATAAATGCCCCTACGACAACAATTAAAATAAATGCTGCACTCGTAATAATACTTCCTGTCTTCTTCAACCCTTCAGCCGTACTTCGTTCATTGTCTCCTGTACATTCATACTCTTCTGCTATACGAGACAATAAGAATACCTCGTAATCCATAGATATGCCGAATACCACACAAAAAATGATAACAGGCAGCATCGCAACTACAATTCCTGTAGAAGTTACCTGCAATAAATCTGCCATGTATCCATGCTGGAAGACTAGCACGACTATACCCAAGCTTGCGCCTAAGCTAAGCACGTTCATAAATACAGCCTTTAATGGCAATATGACCGAACGGAATGCAATAAACAATACGACATAGGTTACTGCCAATATAAATAGTACCACATAAGGCAAAGCAGATGTAATTCGTTCTACAATGTCTAAGCGGTATGCAGCTGTCCCCGTAACCAATATATCTAATTCAGCAGACTCAAGCGAACGAAGATTACGAACTAGCTCGTAAGCCTCTTCTCCATCTGCGCTTACATTAGACACAACACTTAACAACATATACGAATCGTTTACAAGATGGCTATCTTTCAACTGCTGTTGTAATTGCTCATTTTGTAAAGCCTGAGACTTCGCTTGGGCGTTCGGCAAATCGGACAGTGCTGTTAAATAACTATCCACACGTTGAACGCCTTGAACTCCTTTGAGAGATTCAGTCAGTTTAGATACTGTCTCAATCGTACGTTCCTCATGGAATGGCTGTTCAGACTTTACTATCAGTTGAATCGGATTAAGCTCACGCTCATCATAGACTTCTGTCATCAGATCTGAGCCATATCGAGATTCATATTTGGGCGGCAGCATTTTTGCATCAGGAATACCTATATTCATATTTAAAATAGGCCAAACAAAAGCAATAAGCACCGTACAAAGCAGCAACACGATCGGTATCGGCCGCTTCATAACACCATAAGCGACACGCCCCCAAAAAGAGCTACCATCCCCATTACGATTAGGTTTCTTCCTCCGATTGCGCCATTGCTTAGGAATTACGGAATAACGATTAATCTGCTCTCCGAGCATGCCGAGTAAAGCGAGCAGCAGCGTGTTCCCCACAATGACAGACATCGATACAACGAGAACTCCTCCCAACGCTAAGGAGCGGAATAAAGCCAGGTCGATAAATGCCATTGCAATAAGTCCGATGAGAACAGCCACTCCTGAAAAGAATATGGATTTACCTGCCTTCTGCGCGGTCATGGCAACGGCTTGTCCAACATTGCTTTGCGTAGCAAGCTCTTCTCTGAATCGACTAACCATAAACAAAGCATAATCAATGCCAACTGCCAGTCCTAGCATACTTACCATATTAGGTAAGAAGTTGCTCAAAGAATTCGTCCCTAAAGCAATAAAATAAATAATACCTAATGTCGTAGTTACACTCAACATTCCAACGACAAGGGGAAGTACACCTGCAAGCCATGTGCCAAATACAAGCAGTAGCACAATTAATGCAATAGGAAGTCCAATAATTTCAGATTTTATAATATCGCGCTTACTCGCTTCTTGAACATCATAGAAGACTGCAGAATTGCCTGTAACATAAGCCTTCATATCAGGCGGATCAGGAATAAGCTTACGAATCGAAGCAAACTTCTCAATTGCTTCATCTGCCTCAAGATTCATTGTAACGGTAACCACGGTAACATCATTCCGCGCTTCACTGCGACCAACATCTCGGAACGAAACATTTGATACATAAGAAGCTTCCCGCAAAGATTGCAACGACTCCATAATTTCAGTCCGGTTAGGCTCTGATAATAATGATTCACCATTACTGCTCTCATATACAATATCAAGCATCACTGGTGCGATCTGCAACTGCTCCTGCATCAGCTTCAAACCTCGATCTGACTCACTGCCAACGGGAGTAAATCCATTATCTTTGAGCATGGAAGGAGCTTGTACCGCAAAGATCCCCATACCTATAAATATGGCACACCATACTCCGAATACGACCCGACGATAACGATAAATGAAATGTCCCCATTTCCAGAAAACCCCTTGTTCATTCGTTTCGCGCAACTCGACTCCTCCCAGTCATCTTATGCTGATCCGCACTTCGTTCCGGCCATCGTTACTTCTATTCAACATCGACCATTTCTACAATCATAATATGAAGAAGCTGTGACAAATCCAGCTCCGTTCCTAGAGGAACTGACGCACCTTCCGCATCATACAACACTCTTATCATTGGACGCTGTGGATAATCTGAATTGATTTCCGCTACGATACCGATCTCACCTGTGCTCAACTTAACTGTCATACCAAGTGGATACACAGCAATTCGATCCCTAAATAGAGACAGCATCCACTGCTCATATAGAGTACCAGACCCTGTATACAAAATTTCTAATGCCTCATGAGGCAGCATAGCTGGACGATAAACTCGGTTAGTCGTCATCGCATCATAAGAATCCGCAATGGCAATCCATTTCGCAAACTCATGGATATTATCAGAAGTTAAGCCCCTTGGATATCCAGATCCGTTCAAACGTTCATGATGCTGATAGGCACAATGAGCAACAATAGTCGGGATATTAGGATCTTTTCTTAAAATACGATATCCGTATTCCGCATGCTTCTTAATCATATCGAATTCAAGCTTTGTAAGTGGACTCGTCTTATTAAGAATATGAGGATCCAAATGCATCTTACCAACATCGTGCAGCAGGGCGCCCATCGACAACATTTTAAGATCGTCTCTTTCATAGCCATGATATACACCGAATAGCGTAGAATATACACATACGTTTAAGGAATGACGATATACGTAATGATCCGTCGTCTGTATATCATTCAGCATTACCATGGCTTTATTGTGCTTTGAAATATCATGCACAAGATTGTCGAGCATTCCCGATACGGATGCATCCATGTCTTGATCAGGTCTACGCTTACGTGCGCGTCCATCAGACATATGCTGCATGAACTGCTGACGAATCGTTTTGTTAGCCATAATTCTAGTTTCATCACTTAATAGATCGGGAGCTACAATCCCTTCCGTTCGCTCATCTTCTACATAAATGTAAGATACGTCCCTTTCAATTAAACGACGAATAAACGTATCTGTCATCTCAACTTGCTCTTGAAGCAGAACCATACCTTCTTCATTATAGATCTTTTTAGCAAGTCTCATGCCGGGACGGCAATTCATAATCGGTATCCACCGCACTGTCAGTCAACCCCTGATTCTTTCAAGATGATATTCGTTCCACTGGCAAGGAGTTATCTTATTATCATACCATATTGTAGCCAACTAAATGGCAATATGATGTTGGTGTTGGCCTTATTTCAATACATAATGATGAGCCAGAATAGGCCGGCGAGTACGAATCGATACATAGCGAAGTATTTCAATTTGATAGCTTGTATATATTTGAGGAATGAAATAACGACAATATAAGCTACTATAAATGAAACGATGAAACCTAATAGAAAGACAGCCAGACCGTCGCCACTTATATATTGATAATTGTTAAGTAATTCATAGCCGGTCGCAGCAATCATTATAGGTATCGCAATCAAAAATGAAAAATCCGCAGATGCGCGATAGCTTACTCCACTCAGCAATCCTCCGGAAATCGTTGATCCAGAACGGGAAAATCCCGGCCATAATACAGAGATTATCTGATATACACCAATGAGTAACGCTTGCTTATATGTAATTTGATCGATAGTATGTGCCGTTGGTTCACGCTTAGAACTGAATAATTCAGCAAACCACATAAAAATACCGCCCACAACCAATGCCCACATCACTGTACTTGCACTGAACAAAGACTTAATAAAGTCTTTTGCAAGGAATGCGACTACTAACGCAGGTACAATTCCTAGCGCTACATGAAAAAGATTCAAAGTAGTACTTCTCGCCCCACCTCTTGCTACCGTGACAGGCCGAAGTCTAAACATAGTTAACAATCGGTCGCGATATACAATCGTAATTGCCAAAATAGCGCCCAACTGAATCATAATCATAAACGTCTTTAGCAGCGGATTATGTTCATCTAATCCAATAAATGAAGCTGTCAAAATCATATGCCCTGTCGATGATACAGGAATAAATTCCGTCAGTCCCTCTACAACCCCTAAAATAACAGCGATAAACACAGTCAACATGCGTACTCCCTCTTTCTCCAACAATGTAATAACATCCATGGTTTACTGGGATTTTTTGCAATCTTAGTGTGGATATATCGCCTGTCATGTACATCTAGCGTGCACATGTACAAGCATAGCAGAAAACCTACTAAAACTCTATGAATATGCAAGTTAGCCACAGCTATTCAGACACTTTCTTGTCTATTATTCAAACTTTCATCATTTGACAATTTTTTAATAAATACGACAACCTTCTATCTTTAATTGGTAAATGTTGTTGATGGACACCTAAATTATTGATATGATAAATGTAAAAAATTACGAATAGGAACGGTGAATCGCACGATGCGTGTACATGTGAATGATCTGCAAGCTGGGGACATTTTGCAGCACGATGTCTTCAACCAACATGGTGTTCATGTACTCTCTGCGGGTACAATACTGAGAGAAAGAGACATCGGCATCCTTATCGGTCATTTGATTGACGATATAGACATCATAGCTTCTACACCATATAACTCACCACAAGAGCAACAAACTCATACTCCTACAACAAGAGATATACAACTCAATTCTACCCATTCCATTTCAAGCTCTTCGAATGATATAAACAGCTACGAGAAACTATTCCCTTACTATCAAGATGCAGTCAAATCAACAAATCTGTTGTTTCATTATGCACTTACAAATGGGCGCCTTGTACAAGAAGCTGTAGACCATACAATTACCCCATTATTAGAACAATTTCAACAAGAACGAGATGTCGTTTCCTTGCTACTTCGCCTTAACTCACAAGATGATTACACATGCCAACATTCTGTCCAAGTCGGCATGTTGTCCTACTATTTAGCAACATGGCTTGGCCATACAAAAGAAGATGCACTACGTATTGGGAAAGCCGGATATTTGCATGATATAGGAAAGTGCCAAGTAGATCGTGAAATCTTAAATAAGCCAGCCCCGTTAACGCAGGAAGAATATGAGCAAATGAAGCTTCATCCTCTGGCAGGTTATCAAATTATTCGTTCTACTTATGAGGACAAATGGATCGCCGTTGCTGCACTACAGCATCATGAGCGTACAGACGGAACTGGATATCCAGAAGGACTTACAAGTGAAAATATACATATGGTCGCCAAAATTGTCTCCGTTGCTGATGTATACAGCGCAATGATCTCTTGTCGTACTTATCAAGATAAGAAAGATCTACTGATCGTGTTAAAGCAAATGTACCAGCTGAGCTTCTCGAAGCTCGATCCAGTCATTACGCATACGTTTATCCGCTACATGCTGCCTAACTTCCTACATAAACGTGTCAAACTAACAGATGGTCGTGACGGTATTATCGTGATGAATCACGCAACAGATTTTTTCAGGCCACTCATTAGAGTTGGTCAAGAATTTATCGATCTTACGGTCAATCGTGATCTGAATATCGATTATGTATATGCGTAAGGACAAGAAATAAGAAGAATACAATTTATATGATTGAAAAAGATGACTTCACTTATTTAGTATAAGTAGTCATCTTTTTTTGTTGTCTAGTAATAAAAATGTTCATGATCGAGGAGTTCAACCACTAAAAATAACTTTACTTTCCAATAAATAGATTACTTTGTCATCTTAATATATTTTTCAATTACATGCGATATCTACATCCAATAAATAATCTATCTCCAAATGTTGCATCTCCCCTTCCCTTGATTACCTGATATTATAAGTAAAAATCATAGTTTGAAGAACGAATATTGTAATAACCGCAATTAAATTGCGGTTTCTATCAAAATGATTGCGTTTAAAACGAACCCCATTTTTGATACGATAACCCATGAAATACAAATATAGGGAGGAAAAAGTTATGAAAAAAAGAATTCAAGCTCTTATTCTAACAACCATGCTTACACTATCCATTGCTCCATTCGCATCTGCTGCACCAGATCCACACGAAAACCCTCTCAATGAAGTACCACATCAAGCTGTTTACATCCCTCATGCCAGCACAGTATCTGCACATCTAGGAAATAACGATCAAGATTGGTATTACCTATCAGCTCACAGTACTGGACAACAAAAAGTGTTATTCTTCCCACCTGATTATCCTAATAACCAAATATATAACTTAGCAGTCTATGAGGAAAGTGTACTCAATCCAGGAAGTTCTACTGCAATCACATATAAAGTCGTACACAATACCAATGGTTCTCCTGCAGAACTATCTTTCCAAGTTCAAGCAGGAAAACGCTACTATGTCGTAGTAGCAGGATCTTCGATCTTGTATCATCCTTACACCCTTCTTGTAGTTGGTCAAATCACATAACATTTCAATATAAGCATATAGCTCTGCTCAGGTAAATTTATTAACAAGCGTACATTTGCTATTATCTTGGAGGTTATCTTAATGAAGAACAAACTCATGCTCACGCTTTTATCAGCTGTCATGTCACTTAGCCTTGTAATCCCTGCTAGTGCCGCACCATTCATACCTGGAATGGGAAGTTATGATTATGAAGAGTATAATAACGACCCTACTACCGCAATATGGATGGCTGTTCCAAAAAATACGATCAATTCAACATTCTGGGGTGATATTGATCATTTTTACGATCATGATTACTATAATTTAGAATCCGTAGGTACAATGAAGCATTCTGTTTATTTCTGGCCAAACGATAATCAAAGATATGCGGTAGAAGTTTATGAGTACCTAGAATATATACAGGGGAACAAAACACCAGTTATATCTCGGCTCTTTACAGATGGAAGAGCAGATACGATTAGCTTTTATCCAAAGAGTGGTACAAAATATATTGTTAAAGTAAAAGGTTTGAGTTTACAAAAAAACCCACCCGAAGTGTACCATCTCGCTCTCTTCCATTGGTAATAGGGCTATAATGACATTACGCTCTAAACAGGCAAAAAAAAAAAAAAAAAGGAATCCGCATTAATTTGCGAATTCCTTTTTTTCTATACATTTAGCTTTATATTATCCGATGGAACCTTCCATCTCGAATTTGATCAATCGGTTCATCTCAACCGCATACTCCATCGGCAATTCTTTTGTGAATGGCTCGATGAAGCCCATAACGATCATCTGAGTTGCTTCATCTTCCGTCAATCCGCGGCTCATCAAGTAGAAGAGTTGTTCTTCAGATACTTTAGATACTGTCGCTTCATGCTCAAGCGTGATGTTGTCATTCAGAATCTCGTTGTACGGAATTGTATCAGAAGTGGACTCGTTATCAAGGATAAGCGTGTCACACTTTACGTTCGACTTAGCTCCGTCGGAATTACGTCCGAATTGAGCAAGACCACGGTATGTTACTTTACCGCCATGTTTCGAGATCGACTTGGATACGATTGTAGATGTTGTATCTGGAGCCAAGTGAATCATCTTAGCACCCGCATCTTGGTGCTGACCTTTACCTGCTACAGCAATGGAAAGTACGGAACCTTTTGCACCGCGACCTTTCAAAATAACTGCAGGGTATTTCATTGTCAACTTAGAGCCGATGTTACCATCAACCCACTCCATGTTTGCGTTCTCTTCACATACAGCACGCTTTGTAACCAAGTTATAAATGTTTGGTGCCCAGTTCTGAATCGTCGTGTAGCGAACGCGAGCGTTCTTCTTCACAATGATTTCAACAACTGCAGAGTGAAGAGAGTTTGTGCTGTAGACAGGAGCTGTACAGCCTTCTACATAGTGCACGAAGCTATCTTCGTCAGCAATGATAAGCGTACGCTCGAACTGGCCCATATTTTCCGAGTTAATACGGAAGTATGCCTGCAATGGAATTTCACACTTCACGCCTTTAGGCACGTAGATGAAGCTTCCGCCGGACCATACCGCACTGTTCAATGCAGAAAACTTGTTGTCTGCGATTGGAACAACGGTACCGAAGTACTCTTTGAAAATTTCAGGATGCTCACGAAGGGCAGTGTCCGTATCTGTAAAGATTACGCCTTGATCTTCAAGCTCCTTTTGCATGCTGTGGTAAACAACCTCAGATTCGTACTGAGCAGATACACCTGCAAGGAACTTTTGTTCCGCTTCAGGAATACCAAGCTTATCGAACGTCTCTTTGATTTCCGTAGGAACTTCTTCCCACGTCTTACCTTGCTTCTCAGAAGGACGGACATAGTATTGGATATCATTGAAGTCCAATCCATCCAATTCTCCGCCCCAACGAGGCGTTTCCATTTTCTCGAACTGCTTCAAAGACTTCATACGGAAGTCTAGCATCCATTGCGGCTCGTTCTTAATGCGCGAAATTTCTTGTACGACTTCAGGTGTTAAGCCTTTGCCCGATTGAAAAATCGCTTGGTGATTATCTCGGAAGCCATATTTATACTCTTCCATTTCCGGCATTGATTTAGCCATCACCGTATACCTCCTTCAGTAATGTCACCCGAACCTTATTGGTTCAACTGACTTCGATCTATGATTCAATACCTTTGCGCAATGCGTTCCACGCAAGTGTTGCACATTTGATACGAGCAGGGAACTTCGACACTCCCGATAGAGCTTCGATATCCTCCGCTTCGTCCTCAAAGGTAACCTCTTCACCTTTTACCATGGCAGAGAATTTATCAGCCATTTCCAGTGCCTCTTCAAATGTCTTACCTTTAACAGCCTGAGTCATCATCGATGCACTAGACATACTGATCGAGCAGCCTTCTCCCGTAAAACGTGCATCTTGTACGATACCGCCTTCTACCTTAAGTTGCAAGGAAATACGGTCTCCACAAGTTGGGTTGTTCAGATCGATCGTCACCGCATCGCCTTCAAACAAACCACGATTGCGTGGCTGCTTGTAATGATCCATGATGACGCGACGGTACAGATCATCCAATTGCATCGCTAAAATACTCCTTCGTCTCCAGCAATCCTTTAACGAGCTGGTCAATGTCTTCCTCTGTATTGTACAAGTAGAAGCTCGCACGTGCGGTTGAGCTCACCTTAAGCCAGCGCATTAACGGCTGACAGCAGTGATGACCTGCACGAATTGCAATTCCTTTCGAGTCAAGAACCGTTGCCAAATCATGCGGATGAACATCATCAAGATTGAATGTTACAAGACCTACACGGTTTGTAGATGGACCGTAGATCGTAATACCTTCAATCTCTGAGAGTTTATCATATGCAAGTGAAGCAAGCTTCTGCTCATGCTCGTGAATCGCATCCATACCAACTTCCTGCAAGAAATCAATCGCTGCCCCTAATCCAACTGCACCAGCGATGATTGGTGTTCCGCCTTCAAAGCGCGTAGGCGCATCTTTCCAAGTGGAATCGTAAAGATCAACCATGTCAATCATTTCGCCCCCGAACTCAATCGGCTCCATCTTGTTCAGTATCGCCTTCTTGCCGTACAATACACCAATTCCGGTTGGGCCGCACATTTTATGTCCCGCGATCGCAAAGAAGTCACAGTCCAAATCTTGAACATCAATCTTCATATGCGGCGTACTTTGTGCACCATCCACAACCATGACAGCTCCATGTTTATGAGCAATAGCAGCAACCTCTTTAACCGGATTAATGACGCCAAGGACATTAGAAGCATGCGTCATCGCAACGACTTTCGTACGAGCCGTAACGGTTGCTTCAACATCTGCCAGCTCAATCGTTCCATCCGGTTGCAGTGGAATGTACTTCAACGTAGCTCCTGTTGCTTTTGCAGCCTGCTGCCAAGGAATTAAGTTTGCATGATGCTCCATCGGTGTAATGACAATCTCGTCCCCCTCCCCACACACAGAACGCGCATAGGAAGAAGCAACTAGATTCAAAGCCGATGTAGCACCGCGTGTAAACACGATTTCTTCAACACTTTTGGCATTGATGAATCGCGCTACTTTTTCACGCGCACCTTCGTAAGCATCCGTCGCACGTGAACCAAGAGTATGCACTCCGCGGTGTACGTTGGCGTTATCCCACTCATAATACTTACGAACTGCATCGATTACACCACGCGGCTTCTGGGAAGATGCCGCACTGTCCAAATACACTAACGGATGCCCATTAACGTTCTGATGCAAAATGGGAAACTGCTCACGAAGTTCGCGTCCTATCATTGCCCTAACTTCCTTTCGATATAACGACGAAGCAATGTTTGCAGTTCTTCGTTAGGGAGTTCTGTAACAACTGGATCCAAGAAGCCGCGAATAATCAACTTCTCAGCATCTTCACGCTTAATACCACGAGACATCATGTAGAACACTTGCTCTTGGTTTACTTGTCCCGCAGAAGCAGCGTGACCAGCCGTTACATCATCTTCGTCAATAAGAAGGATCGGGTTCGCGTCTCCACGAGCTTTAGGGCTAAGCATAAGCACACGTTCTGTTTGCTCACCGTTTGCTTTCGTAGCGCCTTTTTCGATCTTCGTAATTCCGTTAATGATTGAGCTTGCTTGCTCACGCATAACCGCACGCGTAATCATTTGAGAGTCAGAGCTCTTACCGAAATGTACAGCTTTTGTCGTGATGTTCAACTTCTGTTCGCCATTACCGACACAGATGATTTTTGCGTCAGACGTGGAGCCGTTACCTTTCAAGATAGAAGTCGTCTCCGAAACTGCATTACCGTTATGCATTTCACCTACGACCCACTCAATACGGCCATCATTCTCTACGTGAGCACGGCGGTAAGAAATATCAGCCGCTTGCGCTCCCATATGGTGAATGGATGCATAGTTCACTTGAGCTCCGCTCTTCACGAATACTTCAACTACGCCGTTAATAACAGATGGTTCGCTCATCTCAGCAGAGATAAAGTTATCGACATAGTTCACACGGCTGTTAGAGTCAGCTACGATCAATACATGCGGTGCGAACGTTGCAGATGCATTGTCGTGACCGAACAATGCTTGCAATGGCACGCTTACTTCTACATTTTTCGGCACATACAAGAACACGCCGCCGTTCCACAAAGCAGCATGGATAGCTGCAATACGGTGCTCATCATAAGCAACCGCTTGGAACAAATACTCTTTAACGAGCGCTTCGTGCTCGCGTACAGCTGTCTCAAGGTCTGTAAAGATAACGCCTTGCTGCTTCAAATCTTCTTGCAGCTGGCTGTATACAGCTCCTGAGTTATGTTGTACAACAACATTATTCAAATCCGCTACTTCGTCTTCAAATACTTCACGAATGAAAGCTGGAACTTCGTTCCACGCTGTCACTGCACTTACGCTTGCTGGCGTACCGTATGCTTGAAGATTCCAACGGTCAATTTTTGTTTTTTCCACGATAGGCAGGTTTAGTTCTGCCGCTTTCTCCAACGCCTGCACACGAAGCTCAGCCAACCAGGCTGGTTCGTTCTTGCTGCGGGAGAGAGCTGCGACCGTCTCGCGGTCAACTGGTACGATCATTTCTGTACTCATCGGTCTATCGCTCCTCCTGTCCGTCATTGATTACGACTATTCGTCTTGTCCTACTGTCTCGTCTTCGATACCCAACTCTTCTTTGATCCAGTCGTAACCTTCTGCTTCTAGACGTTGAGCGAGTTCTGGTCCACCAGACTTCACGATGCGACCTTGCATCATAACGTGAACGTAGTCAGGTGTAATGTAGTTCAATAGACGCTGATAGTGCGTAATGATAAGGAAGCCGCGTTCTTCGCTGCGCATAGCGTTAACACCGTTAGCAACAATACGCAAAGCATCGATATCAAGACCGGAGTCGATCTCATCGAGTACGACAATTTTCGGATCCAATAGCATCATTTGAAGAATTTCGTTACGCTTCTTCTCACCACCGGAGAAGCCTTCGTTCAAGTAACGATGAGCGAACTCTTGGTTCATCTCGAGTTCTTTCATTTTGCCTTCCATTTGACGAATGAACTTGATAAGAGAGATTTCATTGCCTTCACCGCGACGAGCATTGATAGCACTGCGCAAGAAGTCAGAGTTCGTTACACCAGCAATTTCACTTGGATATTGCATAGCAAGGAATAGACCTGCACGAGCACGCTCGTCTACTTCCATTTCAAGTACATCTTCACCATCAAGTGTTACTTTACCATCTGTTACTTCATATTTCGGGTGGCCCATCAATGCAGAAGCCAATGTACTTTTACCAGTACCGTTTGGTCCCATGATAGCGTGCACTTCGCCGCCCTTCATTTCAAGGTTGATACCTTTCAAAATTTCTTTACCTTCAATGGTCGCCTTAAGACCATCAATGACAAATTGAGTCGCCATGTGTGTAGTACCTCCACTAATTGAGAGTAAGTGTTGATTTTATTAAAAATGAGTTGTTCACAAATTATAGAAAACAAAATTTCTATAACATTTATCACATAGTACTTATTATAAAGTGATTCTCAGTGATTCTCAACATGATTTTATAGGTTTAGGTCGTGTATTTCAACTTTTCCAGCAAGCTTTCGCGAATTGAACATATAAGTAGCACTCATTCGACATTTTCGCCATACTTTCATCATAAACAGCTATGATACAAGCTAAACCGTCATGTAACTATAACATATACCGCCAATAGATGCTTGTTTACGATCTTTTCTTTCAATACTTGTGACTTTTCGGACACTTCTGAAAAATGTAGGAGTGATACATAATTAGAGAACGGTCAATTCGGAAACAGAAAATACCATTTCCGATTTCAACCATCCACGGACTTTATGTGGGGAAATATAAAAAAACTCCCTTCATCGACATAGCGACTAGGGAGTTCCTCGATAAACTTAATGCGAGCCTCTATAAATAACTCGATTATTGCGATCTTGAATCGCCCGATCATTATTTGGATAGATTGCCTTTAGATTTTGTATATGTGCCGCAGTCAGTGTAATAGGCTCTTCAAATACGTACCATTGCACCCCTTCACAGTAATCCGGCGTTGTTAACGACCCCTTGTATTGATAATACGTTCCTTCCGGGATTAAATAATTTAAATTGATTACATCATTTAAGGTATAAGTTGTATGGGGCACGGTTGGCAAGTTATCGAAAATAGTTGCAAGTTCGCCGCTAGAGCTTCCCGCTTCAATAAAAACAGCCACAACGACTACTCCTCGCACCTTATTCGGATTTGATGGATCTGGAGCTTCTTTATGAACAAAATGAATTTCAAGTGGGTACTCTACGGCCGGCTGATGGGAAACCTTTAGATGATGTTCTGCATTGGAGTGAAAGTGGAATTCCTCCAAATAATAATCAACATGATTTACTGTAACTTTCCCTAAAGATGGAGGCTCACTCACGTTCTCAAAAATCTCAATCTCTCTGCCTGTATTTTCAACGACTGGAGAAAAGGCTGGATAGTAGAACGAAATTTGTTTGGAGGCTGGGAGCAAAGTAAAGGCAGGCTCGATAACGATTGGAGATTGGGCTTGATTAGTAGGTGGTGTAGAGCATGGGGTTGCAGGCGTACTTGAGCTTGCTGCAGAAGCTCCCATTGTGGGGAATATAACAGTTATCGATAATACAATAGCAAGCAAATAAAACTTCGTTCGTGTTCCTCTCATGATATCATCCCTTCCATGTAAGTAAGGATACAGCATCATATAGGTATGAACATTTTGTAACAGATATGTTATACATTTTCCACAACGTCAAAAAGCGCATCCCAAATAAGGATGCGCTCACTATATGCTCACCTAATATCGATGTAGCATTGTATACTTAACAAGCATTGAATTTTGAACAGAATTAACCCAAGTAAGCTTCAAACATCCATATATGCTTCTCGAAATCAGCCTTCATACCTAGGAATACGTCCCCAGTAGCCTCATCATTTGCTTCTTCTGCTGCTTCCATAGCTTGCTCAAACTCGGAAACAAGTTGTTTTAAGTCAGCTACAAGCTGCTTCACCATTTGCTCTGCATTCTCATTACCAGCAGCTTCTTGAAGTGTAGTGTGTTCCACATATTGCTTCAATGTAGAGTGCGGTTTTCCACCAATCGTCAGCAAACGTTCTGCAACATCATCCATTTTCAATGTGATTTCATTATATAGCTCTTCGAACTTCTCATGAAGCTGGAAAAACATCGGTCCTTTAACGAACCAGTGGTAGCTGTGAAGTTTCACATACAATACATTTAAGTTGGCAACTTGTTGATTCAATAGGGATTTGATGTCTTGTTTTACGGCTACGTTTGTCATAATGATTACCTCCAGTAATTAAACTCATTTCTTATTTATAATTATTCTAATATAAAAATAAAACTAATTCAATGCTTTTTTTCATCTTTTAACTTGTAAAATGTTCCTGTCTATTGATACCATGTATATTGTTACATTTCTAGGCCGAAGCTCTCCCAAAATACTACCCTACAAAATAGCTCGTATCCCCGACTCCTATCATCTCTTACCCGACTACAACTACACTGAAACATTTTTTAAAATATAGTATTCCCATCGGAAATAAAATCCTATATACTATTCCGAAAGCGTGTTTACAAGAAATACCTTTATTCACTGTGTATGATTATAGCTCAGGGGGTGCCGCATAGCCTATGACGGAGAACACATCTGCTTATCATCCGCTTACCGTCGAAGAAGCGATTAACGTGGCTAGGACTGTTACAAATGTATTTTATCCAACTGATGAATTGATATGTGATGAAATTGGTGACGGAAACTTAAATCTTGTGTTTCGTGTACGACTCGCTCATTCTTCGGAGTCTGCTTCCCATACACCAAGTCTTATTGTGAAACAGGCACTGCCGTATGCCAAAGTTGTGGGCGAATCATGGCCACTAACATTAGAACGCGCACGTATCGAAAGTGATGCCCTTCTATTCCAAGGCAAGCTAGTACCACAGCTCGTACCGCATGTTCATTACTATGATGCAACGCTAGCTATGACGGTTATGGAAGATTTAAGTGACCATGTCATTATGCGCAAAGGGTTAATTGAAGGAAACCGTTATCCTTTATTTGCTGATCATATTTCAGAGTTTTTGGCCCATACCCTTTTCTTCTCATCTGATCTAGGTATGAATCAACAGCAGAAGAAATGGCAAGTACAGCGCTTTATTAATCCTGAGCTATGTAAAATTACAGAAGACCTTATTTTTGATGATCCTTATACAAATTCACCAAACAATAATATCGATGAACAACTGCTCGCTGATCATGCCAAACTTTGTGCGGATCATAAACTTCACCTTGAAGTTGCATTACTGCGTGAAAAATTCCTTACGAGTACGCAGGCTTTGCTGCACGGCGATCTTCACACAGGAAGCATTTTCATCACACCGCATTCTACAAAGGTTATCGATCCAGAATTCGCTTATTATGGGCCTATCGGCTTCGATATCGGCGCCATATTTGCTAATTTGCTGCTTAATGCAGCAGGTCATGAGCATTGGAGCCTTGATGATCAAACACGCGAAGAACATCGCACTTATTTGCTATCTACGCTCTGTGAAATATGGAATCGATTCGACGAGAAATTCCGCAGCTTATGGGATGAGCATGGCGTTGATCGAATATCCCGTACTAAGGGCTATCAAGATGTATATATGGAACAAATTTTGCAAGATACCGTTGGATATACCGGAAGTAAGATGATCCGCCGCATCGTCGGGCTAGCTCATGTTGCTGATGTTGGATCTATTCCTAACCAAGCGGCCAAGCTGCGTGCTCAGCGTATCGCGTTACAATTAGGTACAGCACTCGTTAAGTCTAATCGCCGCATTCGTTCAATTGAAGAGATGTTCACCATATGTGAACATGCTTATAAAGGAGTTTATACATCATGACGAACCCGACCAGCATAACTGCATCACAAGAGCAACTATTACATGTATCATCAACTGAGAGATCAGGACATATTACTGGGGAGCAACTGCAATCCGTCCGCTGGTCTGAAGATAATGTGCTTGAACTCCTCGACCAAAGAGCATTGCCGAACGAGATTAACTTCCTTCGTCTTACTGATGTGCAAGAAGTATGGCAAGCGATCTATGACATGGTCGTCCGCGGAGCACCTGCTATCGGGATTACAGCCGCTTATGGTGTCATACTTGGGATTCGCAACGACCAAACTGATCAAGTTGAGGAATGGCTGCGCCAGGTGGAGCAACATGCTGCCTATTTGGCAACTTCCCGTCCCACTGCTGTTAACTTGTTCTGGGCCCTTGATCGCATGACTGCTCGTGCTCATGAATTAACAAATACAGAAATTGCACTGGAACAGCTTACGGAACTACTGCTGCAAGAAGCAATCACCATTCACCAAGAAGATGAAGAGATATGCAAACAGATTGGCGAGCATGCTCTTACTTTGTTTAGCGATGGCATGGGTATTCTTACACACTGCAATGCAGGTGGATTGGCTACTGCCAAATACGGGACTGCACTTGCACCTATTTACTTAGCAAAAGAACGCGGCATCTCATTGAAAGTGTTTGCCGATGAGACAAGGCCTGTCCTTCAAGGTGCAAGACTAACGGCATTTGAATTGCAGCAAGCAGGTGTTGATGTCACATTAATTTGTGACAATATGGCTGCTATGGTTATGCAAAAAGGCTGGGTTCAGGCCGTAATCGTCGGGACGGATCGAGTTGCTGCCAATGGTGATGTGGCCAACAAAATAGGGACATATGGCCTAGCTGTACTAGCCAAAGCTCATAACATTCCTTTCTATGTCGCTTGTCCTATATCAACTATTGATTTGGACACTTCTTCAGGGGACCTTATTCCTATTGAAGAACGCCATGAAAAAGAAATAACAGAAGCGTTTGGAAAACGAACGGCTCCTGAACACATTCAAGTGTTCAATCCTGCCTTTGACGTTACGCCGAACGAGCTCGTTACAGCAATTATTACAGAGCGAGGAATTGTTAAAGCACCCTATCACATTTCCTTAAAAGAGATTTTCGAATAGAAGCGGTTACAATAATAGTGACTATGAGAAGAGATGAGCGGACTAATCCATATGGCCCGCTCTTTTTTATCTATACTTTTTCAACCGCTATCATATAACCTAAGACATAAGGAGCATGGCATCTTTACCTGTCATTCCTACCTTTACTCCTATACTGGCAGCTTCATCCGTTATCGACTCCAACGGGGCCTCCCAGAGCTGTTCAAGCGTCTTTACCCCTACTGCACGCCCAGCTAATATACGGCGATCCTTTAACTTCTCATTAAGCAAGCCTACATCAAGTGCTCCGCACATAATATATCCTCGCTCAGATGTTATCACTAACAATGTCGTTTTAGGCAGCAGCACTTCTATTCCGATAAATGTCTTGCCCTGCTCTGTTATCGGCACAATATGAACCACGGGTCAGCAACCTCCTTTTACACCGCTATCCAGCAGCATTTATGCGGTCATCACAACATATGCAGAAACCCGATATATGTTGAAGAGGAAGGCATTCGCCTCAATTGATTTTATGAAAAAACACTATTTTTTAAACAAAAACCATAATATAATAAGATCGATCAAGCTACTCACCACTGTAAGGAGAACTAGGAACAATGACTCAGTTGAAGAAGGCACAACAATCGGTTTACAAATTTTCAATCGACATCTTAATACAGGGACCTTCTAACGCTGCCGCTATGGAGAAACTTCTCCACTTGCTGAACCGTGATGCTGACGTATTGGATATGAAGATCCAATCGGGTGCAGAACTGGGCTCACTACTAGACATGATGGAGTTGATGCAACAGCATAACCTTGCAGCTCCCCCGTTTGGAAGCAGCAGCACTGGGCAGAAGTTGTTCAAACCAACCCCACATTCTAACGCTTTAGAGAAGCAACGTATTGAAGGTAACAAGAAATTAACATCGTCAACAACGGAACAGGCATCATCGCAACAGCAATCACCGCCTAGCTTAATGGATCAAATCAATGACCACATTAAGAAGCAGAGACTTATTCGCTTGCATATTAACAAAGGCCATGGCGTAAAGCTCAGCATCCCCTGTAGAATTTTGAATTTCGATCCTGATTCGCAATTAATGAACGTTTACCACGTAGACGAGAAGCAAGTGTATGCTTACTACATAAATGAAATCGAAGAAATGATTATATAGCTGAATGATAGCTAAAAAGCCGCCTCCTGTATAAGGAAGACGGCTTTTTGTTTACTTCGCCTTATGAAGCCAGTTGATCTTGCAGCATTACTTCAATTTCTGGCCCAGGTATAGGAGGACTAAAGTAATAGCCTTGGATTTCATCACAAGCATGCGCTTGTAAAAATCGAAGCTGTCCTGTATTCTCTACACCCTCTGCAATGACATGAATATTCATAGTATGGCCCAGCGCAATAATGGCAGATACAATTGCAGCATCATTTGGATCATGTTCCAGATCACGTACAAAGGAACGATCAATCTTAAGACGATGAATTGGGAAATTTTTAAGATAATGAAGCGAGCTATATCCGGTTCCGAAATCATCTATGCTTATGGAAACTCCCATTTGCTTCAACTGTGACAATACTTTGGAGGCACGTTCCACGTCCAATGTCATCGTTTCCGTAATTTCCAGCTCTAAATACTGTGGGGGAAGTCCTGTTCGTCGCAATACTTCTTGAACAACTTCCATTAAGTTCTTCTGCTCGAACTGACGAACGGATAAATTAACCGATACCGGTATAGGTGGAAGGCCTGCGTCTTGCCATCTCTTATTTTGGAAGCATGCCTGTTCCAATACCCATTCACCCAATGTAACGATGAAGCCACTCTCTTCAGCTAGCGGGATAAACTCATTAGGTGGTATCCTGCCTTTATGCGGATGATTCCAACGAATAAGCGCTTCCATTCCGACAATTCGTTCTGTATTCATCTCAACTTGGGGCTGATAATAAAGCTCATACTCATTGTTCAGCAGCGCGTTACGCATTTCATGCTCCAGTGTAAGCCTCTCAAGCGTAACCACATTCATTTCAGGTGTATAGAACAAATAGCTATTTTTCCCCTGTTCTTTAACCTTAGACATGGCAGATACAGCTTTCTTTACTAGTGAAGCCGCATCGTCTTGATGGATTCGACCACCTTCCTCATTGTAGATGGTCACGCCTATACTCATTGCAACGTGAACAGGAATATCTCTTAACAAAAATGGTTCATCCATCATATGAAGTAATTGTCGGGCTTGCTCAGCCACATGTTGATCCGAATGGATCGAAGTCAGTACACAAGCGAACTCGTCACCTTCCATTCTTGCCAATACATCATGTGGATTCATTTTGCGCAGCAATCGCTCAGCAATTTGCATCAGCAACATGTCCCCGAAGTCTGGACCAAAGGTATCGTTTATTCGTTTGAATCGATCGATATCCATATAGAGCACTGAGATGTAAATCGGCTCTTCCTTCTCCTTCGCCATTCGCAACAAATCATTAATATGCTGCATAAGCTTCCTACGATTCGGAAGGCCTGTCATATCATCATAGTAGGACATATAGTGAATCTCTTCTGTCATGTGCCTTTTCGCATGATGATCTTGAATATAAATGATACAACCTGCCTCTTGCTCCTCTGAAAAATGAAGCGACTGGTGGATGTGAACAAGCCAATCTTGAGGATAACCTTCGTAATGCAATCCTTTAACCTCAATCGTGACATTATGCTTATCCATTAGCACTTGCCCCATCTTCACCCGAAAACAAGGCAAATGAGCCGGATCAATGATACCTTCATCAGTCAAAGGTTGATGCTCTTTAACACCTATCAAATCTCGGAAGGCTCGATTAGTAGCCACAATCTGTCCTTTCTTGGACATATATAACGCAGGTAACGGCATATTTTCGTATATGGACTTCCAGCGATTATTCGCTTCAGAAGTAGTTGGGTCGCTGAACGTAAACTTGTTGCCAACATCAATTGACGCGAGCGATTGCTGCTCTACAAGCTGGGCACGGTAGTAGCGACTAACTATATAAACATTAACTAACTGGGCCAGCATCAGTACACTTAGTACATAACGCATTGCATCATTAGAAATGAACCAAATCGCTGTACATAAAATAAAAATGGCAGCGTTTATACCAACTACCCATCGAATCATGTTAGCAAGAGTCGCACTCCGTTGCGATTGCTCTCGATGTTGTCCATCCCTGGATATCACTCTCATCTCGTCCTCTCCGGCTCCATGTACGTATCTATGAAGAACGTCTCGCAGCTAGAGCAAGCATGAGCCATCCAGCAATAAATGCGATCCCGCCAATCGGAGTAATAGCTCCCAGCACTTTTATACCAGTGAAGCACAATACATATAGGCTTCCTGAGAAGATTACGATGCCCAGTGTTATCAACCTTGCTGACCAGAGCACCTTGGTTCTGTTGCTTTCAGGCAGCCGCTCACTAAGCAGAGCAATAATGAGAAGAGCAAGCGCATGAAAAATATGATATTGCACAGCTGTTTCATAGGTCGCTAATCGTTCAGGTGTGAGCATGTCTTTCATCACATGAGCACCAAACGCACCTAGACCAACTGCCAGGGCAGCAGTAATACTGCCTATCTTTATGTAGCGGTTTAACATGTTGCCAGCTCCTTTAGTTCTGTCGGCAATATTTACTAGAACAATTCCTTATTTATTTTATATGAACTGCATCGCTTTTTCCATAACTTATTCTAAGTATGAGCATTGTTTCACATATTAGAAACACAATTAGAGAGGCGCTGCTGCATTACCTCTCTTCGACTATGCTGCAATTACGTTTACATAACATGATAGACCCGTTCGGGTCGCCCTACTGTCCCATACACCACATCTGCTCGAAGTGAGCCTTGGGTAACGAGATATTCCAAATAACGACGAGCAGTCGAGCGGCTAATACCCACCATTCTTCCCAGCTTATCCGCCGATATGCCTTGCCCTGCGTATTGCAAATGTTCCATAATTTTATCCAGTGTTAATTTATCGATGCCTTTCGGATAGTAAGGCTCCTTCATTTTCTCCGAACGGCCTCTCAATAATGCATCCACTTGCTGTTGACTCACTGCTGTCATTTGGGAACTAAGCTGCTCCATCTCATGGTGAAAATGTTTATATTTCTCTAGCGTTTCTAACATCCGATCGTAAATAACAGGTTTGATGATAAAGTCAAATACACCACTTTGGATCGCTTCTCTAATCGACTTCAAATCTTTAGCTGCTGTTATCATGATGACATCGACGTACGGATAGTTTTGTTTCATAAATCGAAGCAGTTCTAAGCCATTCATATCAGGAAAGAAAATATCAAGCAGCACAAGGTCTGGATCTAAAATGTGCAGCTGTTCCTTCGCCTGCACCTCATCTGTTGCAATCCCGACAACACTATACTCAGGTACCTTTTCCACTAGCCTACGGTTGATTTCTGCAATTCGCACATCATCTTCAACGATAAGTACTCGAATCATCGTGATCCTCCTCGCTTTCACCCATTGAGCTTTCCTTCGGAATGATAACAACAAATACCGCTCCTAAACCTTCTTCACGAGTATGATAGTGAATCATCCCACCCAATTGTTCTACAGCCTGTTTGACAAGACTTAGGCCAAAACCACGATGCTCACCAATTTTTGTCGTAAACCCTAGATTGAAAATGTTATCTCCATATGCAGGTGGTATCCCACTACCAGAATCCTCAACTTCAATCATCAACTCATTGCCAGTGTCCGACAGAAATACTCGGATTAGCCGCTCTTGCTCCATTTGATGAACAGCTTCCAGTGCGTTATCTATTAAATTGCCGATAATCGTCACCAGCTTATTGCGATCGACATACTCCGGCACATTCTTAAAACTACTTGCAGCATCCACTTGCAGCTCAACATTCACCTCATGCGCTCGATTGAACTTACCAATAAGAAGGCCCGCCACAATAGGGTCTGGGATTTCTTCCATCATAAAATGCATAAAATTTTGGTGCATATTAGACTCTTTTGCAATCAAATCTAGCGCTTCTGAATAAGATTCTAATTGAATAAGGCCAGCTATTAAATGAAGCTTATTCGAAAACTCGTGCGTCTGTGAACGCAATCCATCTGCGTAATTGCGAAGCTGGGACAACTGCTCAGTTAACATAAACATATCTGACTTGTTCCGGAAGCTTGAAACCGCACCAATGACTTGATTGCGGCTATTTAAAATAGGCACTCGATTCGCTACCAGATCCCGATCTCCAATCGTGAACTCCACATCATACTGAGATCTTTTCGACTCAATCACTTCCATTAATGTTGTCTGTGGAAATAAAGTTGTGATCGGAACTCCTGTTATATCCTGTGGCTGCAATCCCATTAGCTCAAAAGCCGCAGGGTTCATTGTCGTGATATACCCTTTTTCATTAATAGCAATAATACCTTCACGAATCGATTCAAGCAGGGTTTGTTTCTCTTGATAAAGCCGTCCTATCTCCACAGGCTCCAAGCCATGAATCGACTTTTTTACATTTTTCGTAATGATGACTGCACCGCCCACACCAAGCAATATAGCAAGTGCCGCCAACCCAGAGATCGCTAATTGATAAGGAAGAACTTCTTCTTTAATATCCTTCTTCAAAAAACCGACGGAAACGACACCAATAATGCGGTTATTATGATCAATTATCGGCGCCTTACCTCTCAACGAAGCTCCAAGGCTACCTACAGCCTCAGATATGATAGCTTCCCCACGAAAAACCGCGTCATTGTCTCCGCCTACCATTGGCTTACCAATGCGATCAGCTACCGGATGAGCTATTCGTATCCCCTTTTCATCACCCACAACAATGAACTCTGCCTCTGTTTGCAGGCGAATCTGCTCTACTAGAGGCAAAATGATAGCAGTAGGGTTATCTTTTTCAAATGCTTGTTTGACTTGATCCATATTAGCAATTACTTTTGCCAGACGAAGCGCCTCTTCTCCTGCCTGCGTCTTCATCGTTGACATCCACATCGCGTGGAACGTCCATGACAGCCCGATAATAACAATAGATAATAAGGTACAAATAAGAAGCATTAGCTTGGTCTGCAGCCTCATGGATTCCCCTCCTAATCAAACATACCTATAGTAAGCGCTTTCTGAAAATCAGACAATTTGCGCGCTGGTTGCAGCCGCAGTAGGACAACGGTTTTCTAAGCTATAAGTAGCCTTTTGTATATAAACGATCTGACAATTTTCTAGTTTTTTCTACTATATCATCTGTGAAAGTTTTGTGAATACCAACAACTTTGTGAACTTTATGAACAAAATGAATTTAAAATGCAGAAATGCTAAATATGAACGGATACTATCTCAAAATTAGATCGTTTGGTAATATTATCATTGTAAGCGTTATCATTATGTTGTGGGGGATGAACTTATGAAAAAACGATTTACGTGGCAATTCACTATTCTAGCTTTAATCACTGCTCTGACTTTGAGCGCTTGTAGCACCGGTGGACAAAGTGCGAAATATCCTGACAAAGCTGTTACTGTCGTTGCACCTTCAGGGGCTGGCGGTGGCTGGGATAAAACAGCACGCTCCGTCACTAAAATTTTAACAGAAACCAAGCTCGTAGCTAGCCCGTTAACCGTAGAGAATAAGCCAGGTGGCGGCGGCGTTGTATTCCTTGGCGAATACGTATCCAAAGATGCAAATGACATGCATAAACTATTCGTCAACTCACCTCCTATTCTTATCAACAACTGGAAGAGTGAAGGCAAGAGCCCCTATGGCTTCCGTGATGTTCAACCACTTGCACAGCTGACAACAGATTATGGCGCCCTTGTAGTTTCTGCAGACTCTAAATATAACGATATTAATGAAGTAATCGCAGATATCAAAGCTGATCCTACGAAAGTAACCGTAGCTGGCGGCTCCGCTCCTGGTTCTATGGATCACTTGATCGCTGTACTTCCTGCTTACAAAGCTGGAGTTGATCCAAAGACAGTCAAATATGTCTCTTATGATGGCGGCGGCGAAGCTATGACAGCATTGCTTGGTAAAAATGCTGATGTAATCGCTACGGATGCTTCCTCTGTAAGTGAATTCCTTGAAGCAGGCAAGATTAAAGTACTAGCTGTTACTTCTAACGAGCGTCTTGGCGGTATTTTAAAAGACGTCCCGACACTCAAAGAAAAAGGAATTGACGCAGACTTCACCATTTGGCGCGGTGTGTTCGGTCCTAAGAAACTAAGTCCAGATCAAGTAAAATATTGGGATGACGCATTCAAAGCTCTAAATGATAAAGAAGAATGGAAAAAAGAGCTTGAAGCTAACGGTTGGGTTTCAGAGTACAAAAACTCTGCTGACTTCACGAAGTTCCTTGAAGAGCAAGAAGTTACTATTAAGCAACTACTAACAGCTCTTGGCATGGCAAATGCTTAATCTATCTTACTATGAATAGGGGTTTGACATCATGATGAAGCGTTTTGACACATGGGCAAGCCTCGTCTTTCTTCTAATCGGTATTGCGTTTGTAGTAGGAAGTACACAGCTTAGCACCTCTGCTTTTGGCAGCAGCGTCGGTCCTGATATTTTTCCGATGGGTCTTGGCAGCCTACTCATCCTACTTAGCGCAAGATTAATGTTCGAGACATTCAAAGCGCCTGTTGCTCCAAAGCAACAGGCGCACGTTGAATCTGCTGCTACCGCTGAAGAAGAAGATGAAGCTATTGCGCCTTCCAAACCGAATTACAAAGGGTTTTTCCTTATTTTCGGCGCAGCCTTTTTATATGCATTTTTCTTAGAAGATATCGGTTATCCAATTGGAACTTTTTTATTCCTATTATTCGCCTTTCAAGTTATGGAACGTGGCAAGTGGCTCGTATCTACGATTATCGCCGCTGCCTTCTCCTTAGGTATCTATTTTGTATTCGTGAAAATTTTGCAGGGAACTTTGCCGGGCTTCCCGTCATTTATTCCGTTGTAGGAGGTGCCGTCAACGATGAGCGTATTTGAACATTTAATGAATGGCTTTGCAACCAGTTTCTTATGGTACAACATCTTATTCGCATTTGTAGGTGTTATCATCGGAACTGCTGTCGGCGTCCTTCCTGGTATCGGTCCGATGAGTGGCGTGGCTCTTCTTATTCCTGTTACAAGCACAGTTACGAGCGGTATCGGCTTAGGCCCAGCTGAATCAGCTACTAGCTCTATTATCCTACTAGCTGGTGTTTATTATGGAGCCATGTATGGCGGCTCGACAACATCAATTCTATTAAATACACCCGGGGAATCTTCATCTGTTGTTACCGCATTGGACGGTTATCAGATGGCGAAGAAAGGACGTGCAGGTGCCGCTCTTTCCATCGCAGCTATCGGTTCCTTTGTGGCGGGTCTCGTTTCTTTGATCGGACTCGTGTTCCTTGCAGAACCATTGTCCAATGTAGCCTTGTCATTCGGCCCTGCTGAATACTTCTCACTTATGCTTCTTGGCTTATGCGCAGTAAGTGGTTTGGCTGGTAAGTCTATGACTAAAGCACTCATAATGACTGTGTTCGGTTTATTACTCGCAACGATCGGTATGGATAACGTTTCAGGTGTTGCTCGATTTACGTTCGATAACCCTATTTTATATGCAGGGCTGGAGTTCCTGACGATTGCAGTAGGTATGTTCGCCTTGGGCGAAGTATTTAAAACGATTATCGACAATGATAAATCTACCGGTAAAATTGCAAAAATTGACCGTGTATTGCCAACAAAACAAGACATGAAAGACAGTGCTGGTCCGATTACACGCGGTTCTTTCCTAGGCTTCTTTATTGGTGTCCTGCCTGGAGCAGGTGCAACACTAGCTTCCTTCTTCAGCTACATAACAGAGAAGAAGCTCAGCAAGAACCCTGAAAAGTTCGGTAAAGGTGCAATTGAAGGTGTTGCAGCTCCCGAATCTGCTAATAACGCAGCATCTGGCGGAGCAATGATCCCACTTCTTACACTCGGTATTCCGGGATCGGGTACAACCGCTATTCTAATGGGCGCGTTCATGATGTATAACATTCAGCCAGGCCCTTTGTTATTCGATAAACACCCTGAAGTTGCTTGGGGCTTAATTGCTAGTATGTTTATCGGTAATGTGATGCTCTTAATTTTGAATATGCCACTTGTTAAAGTGTTCGCAAAAATTATTGATACACCAACTCGATACTTATTACCAATTATTGTTGCAATTTCGATATTTGGAGTTTACGCTGTACAAGTTAGTATCTTTGATCTTATGGTATTATTAGGCTGTGGTGTTTTGGGGTATATATTTACCAAACACGACTATCCAATTGCACCGCTCGTACTGTCACTCGTACTAGGTCCAATGATCGAGAATAACATGCGTCGTGCTTTGACTGCTTCCAACGGTGATTTCTCTATCTTCGTTACAAAGCCGTTGTCAGCTGTATTCTTAGTAGTCGCTGTGTTATGGATCGCAATTCCGCTTATTTTAAAAATGAGAGGCAAGAAAGTTCTAGTTAACGATGAGGGATAACAACTTGATAAAAAGTGGTGATACTAATGGGAAATAAACCATTCAACGCTGGCTCGGGTAAAAGCTTTACATTGCGTGTAGAAATGCTCAACGAAGAAACCAATTTCGTCGTTATTGCTTCAGCCATTTGCGAGCACGGCGGAGACGTTGTCGCTATTGATATGATTCAAACAAATGTAGAAAAAACGATCCGTGATATTACGGTTACAGTTCAAGACACCATCCAAATCGATCGCATCGCTACTTCAATTAGAGCCTTGGCTGGCGTTCAATTGCTTCACATTTCCGATCGAACGTTCCTTATGCATCTCGGTGGTAAGATTGAAATGAAAGCGAAGCATCCCGTTCAGAACCGTGATGACTTATCCCGAGTATACACGCCAGACGTAGCTAGAGTATGCATGGCCATTCATGATGACCCACGCAAAGCTTTCACGCTCACAATGAAGCGTAATACCGTAGCTGTCGTATCTGACGGTACAGCTGTCCTTGGGCTTGGTGACATCGGACCATACGGCGCAATGCCTGTTATGGAAGGTAAAGCGATGCTCTTCAAACAGTTCGGAGATGTGGATGCAGTTCCAATCTGTCTGGATACACAAGATACAGAACAAATTATTCAAATCGTCAAGTCCATCGCACCTGGCTTCGGCGGTATTAACTTGGAGGACATCTCCTCCCCACGCTGCTTTGAAATCGAAGCTCGATTGAAAGAAGAATTAGATATTCCCGTGTTCCATGATGACCAGCATGGTACAGCTGTCGTCCTCTATGCCGGTTTAATAAATGCATTGAAATTAGTAAAAAAACGGATCGAAGATGTTAAGATCGTCGTAAACGGTATCGGTGCTGCCGGTGTCGCTTGCAGCAACATTTTGCTAAAGGCCGGCTGTAAAAATTTGATCGGTGTCGATATTGATGGAGCTATTGTCCGTACAAATACGTATGAACAAGATTCTTGGAACCAATTCGCTCAACGTACTAACCCGAACTTGGAGTCCGGCAGCTTGGCTGATGTTATCAAGGGAGCCGACGTATTTATCGGCCTCTCCCGCGGTGGCCTTCTCAAGCGTGAACATGTTCTTACGATGGCTGAACGCCCAATCGTATTTGCGATGGCGAATCCAACACCTGAGATTGCTCCAGAAGAAGCCGTTGATATTGTAGCTGTCCTGGCAACTGGACGTTCGGACTATCCGAACCAAATTAACAATCTCCTATGCTTCCCTGGTATTTTCCGCGGTGCTCTGGATTGTCGTGCATCCACTATTAATGAAGAGATGAAGCTCGCAGCTGCTGAGGCAATCGCTGCTACGATTACGGATAAGGAGCGCAACTCGTCCTATATCATCCCAAGCGTATTCAATCCAACTGTTGTTGAGAACGTACGCAAACGTGTTATCGAAGCCGCATTGGAGACGAAAGTAGCTCGCCGCGTTCCTCGTGAATATCGCGAATAGTGATGGTTGAATGAAGAAGGCATAAGCTTGACATTACGTTGAATGAGAAGATAATTTAGCAATAGTTGTTATCATCAATCGTTTGTATATGAACTCTGCGGTTATAAACAAGCGAAACTGATAATTGCTGCTGCGATTGTTTAAAACTACTTCTCACTCGTCAAACAAGCTGCTGCATGAATTCATTTTTAATCATGATTTGGTCAAGCCTAGATTACCCCCCTGCCTCCCCCAGGAAACAGGGGGGTGATTATCGTTTTGAGACAACACACAAGAGTAACATAGCACATATGCTCCTTACCTTTATTTACGATAGAACATATTGCAATTGTCCCTCTTTCCATGTTAGTCTATGTTCATCACAGCACCATCTGTGCGTGTTAAATCGTACAGTTGAAAGGAAGATCGTAGCGATGACTGAATCCGAACAACCGAAGAAGACAAGCATGGCGAATGCTGCCAAGGCTTTGTTAGCGAAGAAGAAAGAACAGCAAGGCCAAGGGCAGCAAGGCTTCCATGGCGACCAATCGACGAAGGCATTGAGAAGCCAAAACAACAAGAAGCCGAATAATCAACGCCGTCGTACAGGTGGATCCTAGACAGCAAAATACCGAGGAACCTTCATGACCACAACTTTGTGGAGCAGAAGGTTCTTTTTTATTCTCATTTGTTCTATCACATATCCCCTCCGAACTTGAATATATTGAATACAATAGTGATGGTGATAGTTCAGGAGGTGTGTTCATGAAAGATTTATCATATATTGTGTCACGAGAAGACTGGTCACTGCACCGGAAAGGGTATCAGGATCAGGATCGTCATCAGAAGAAAGTGCGTGAAGCCATCAAGCAAAACATTCCCGATCTCGTCACCGAAGAAAACATCATCATGTCGGATGGCAAGCAAATTATTAAAGTGCCGATCCGCAGTCTTGATGAGTTCCGATTCGTATACAATTTCAACAAGAAAAAGCATGTTGGTCAAGGAAATGGCAAGAGTCGTGTCGGGGATGTACTCGGTACTGACAGTCAGCAGCAAGGACCAGGTAAAGGCCGCAAAGCAGGCGATCAACCCGGCTCTGATGTAGTAGAAGCCGAAATTAGCATTGCAGAACTGGAGCAGCTGCTATTTGAGGAGCTTGAGCTTCCTAATTTGAAACAAAAAGATAAGGACCAGCTAGAAATTACAGATATCCGCTTTAATGACATACGTAAAAAAGGCATTATGTCCAACATCGATAAGAAACGTACCATTTTAGAAAATATTCGCCGTAATGCATTAAATGGCAACCCAGGCATTCATGGCATTAATCCCGATGATCTGCGCTTCAAAACGTGGGAAGAGATTGTGAAGCCACAATCCAATGCGGTCATTATTGCGATGATGGATACTTCCGGATCGATGGGCAGCTTTGAAAAATATTGTGCTCGCAGCTTCTTCTTCTGGATGACAAGATTTCTGCGCAAGCAATATGAAAAGGTGGATATCGTATTTATCGCCCACCATACAGAAGCAAAGGAAGTAACAGAGGAAGACTTCTTTACACGTGGTGAAAGTGGCGGTACAATCTGTTCTTCTGTTTACATCAAGGCTTTAGAAATCATTGAAAGTCGTTTCCCCCCTTCCCTTTACAATATTTATCCGTTCCATTTCTCAGATGGAGACAACTTAACAAGTGACAATGAGCGCTGTGTAAAATTAATTCGCCAATTGCTAAGTGTGTCTAATATGTTCGGCTACGGAGAAGTGAATCAGTACAATCGCAGCAGTACCCTCATGTCGGCCTATCGCAATATCGACCTGCCTAACTTCATGTATTATGTCATCAAGGAAAAAACAGAAGTATACAAAGCCTTAAAGCATTTCTTCAAAAAACAGCCGGCAAATGGGGTGTTCTCATGACTTCAGACGATTTGAAGCAATTAGACTACGCAATTGCCGAAATTACGGAGATTGCCGCCGGATTCGGTCTTGACTTCTATCCAATGCGCTATGAGATATGCCCTGCTGATATTATTTACACTTTTGGAGCTTATGGCATGCCTACACGTTTTCACCATTGGAGCTTCGGGAAAACATTTCACAAAATGAAAATGCAGTATGACTTTGGATTAAGCAAAATTTATGAGTTGGTGATCAACTCCAATCCCTGCTACGCCTTCTTACTTGAAGGCAATTCCTTAATCCAGAACAAGCTAATCGTCGCTCACGTCTTAGCCCACTGTGACTTTTTTAAAAATAACATTCGCTTCTCAACGTCCAATCGCAATATGGTGGAAAGTATGTCCGCAACGGCTGAGCGGGTGTCGCAGTATGAACTGGAATACGGTGCACAAGCTGTTGAAAGCTTCATCGATGCGGTACTGGCGATACAAGAACATGTTGACCCTCAAATCGTCCGCCCGCAAAAGCTAGATAAACAGCGATATATGGAGCTCAAAATACAGGAATTAAAAGAATCGAAACCATCAAAATCCAAAAGCTCCTATGACGATTTGTGGGAGCTTGACTCCCCAGCAAAAGACGGTAAAGAATCATCGCGCAAAGACCAGCAGCATCGAACGTTCCCACCCGAACCCGAGAAAGATGTTGTCTGGTTCATTCAAGAGTTCTCCACAGAGCTGGAAGACTGGCAGCGGGACATTATGTCCATGCTGCGAGATGAAATGCTGTATTTCTGGCCACAAATGGAGACAAAAATTATGAATGAGGGATGGGCGTCCTACTGGCATCAACGCATTGTGCGGGAGCTTGATCTCACAACAGAAGAGTCTTTCGAATATGCAAAGCTGAATGCATCTGTCGTCCAACCTTCCCGCAACAGCTTAAACCCCTACTATCTTGGTCTAAAAATATTTGAAGATATTGAGCAACGTTGGGATAAACCAACGAAAGAAGAACAAGAGCGGCTTGGAAGGAAGGATGGACAAGGACGTGCTAAAATATTCGAAGTACGGGAACTTGATTCAGACACTTCCTTTATTCGCAATTATTTAACTAAAAAGCTGACAGACGATCTTGATCTATACGTATTTGAGAAAAAAGGGGTCGAGTGGAAGATTACAGATAAAGCTTGGGAAAATGTACGGGATCAGCTTGTATACAGTCGCGTTAATGGAGGATTCCCTTACATTGTTGTAAAAGACGGAGATTATCAACGAAGCGGTGAGTTATACTTAACCCATCAATATGAAGGGGTTGAACTTGATCTCAAATATGTCGAGCGAACACTCCCTTACCTATTTACGCTATGGGGGAAATCCGTTCACTTGGAAACGAAGGTTGAAGAAAAAGGTGTGCTTTTCACTTACGATGGTAAAAAAGTTACGCGTAAATTCATTGGCTGAGCACATATAAATATGACAACACGCAACGAGCATCCCTCCCCCGGTTGCACTTAAGGGACGAGATGCTCGTTATACATATCCTGCATAAAATAATAGTAATCTCCTTATGTACTTTCCAAATTAAACTGAAATTTTACTACCTATCCGCTGGTTAATAACCCCACGCGTCTGAACTAGTTCTTGTAAGACACGAGCCCATTGCTTCGCCTCTTCATTCGTGAGCAAGTCATAGGTGTGCCATACCACTTGCTCCCCATTAGCAAGCTTAAATACATAATGAGTGAAGATCGGTTGAAACAAAATGCCGATTCGAGTGTAAACAACCGCAAAATGTTCAATCCTGGACCATGGCACGAGATCACCATTCTCCTTGTATATACCCGATTCATCATAAACAAATAATTGAGCTTGTTTCCGCATCATCGCTCGCAATGTGATCGAAAACAATCGACCAAAATAAACAATTCCCATAATAGACAATGCTGCAGAGCCTAATTTCCACATGAAATCAGGAATTTTCACAACGGCTGCGTAAGCCAGCCCCATACTCCCAATAATACATAAAAGTGAAATCATCATTTTCCTCATAACGGTCATACGATTGTAAACGATAGTAATCATGATGGCCTCCTGCTTCAAGCACGTATATGATTATGTAACCCGTTCAACACTGAATGAAAATAGACTTTATATCATAGTATGATTATGTTAGATGGATTGCAATATATTACATCTCAGCCTTATCAAACCTATCCCTTCACTCACAATCATATGTTACAATCAGGGATGCAAGCTTATATGGAAGAAGGGGAGCAGCATGATTGCCATCATTTATGACTTGGAAATGACAGTTACACGCCGCAAAGGTCAAATATCCGAAATTATCGAAATTGGCGCCGTTAAATTAACGCATTCCGAAGGTAAAGCGGTTATCCTCGATACATTCCAAACCTTTGTCAAACCTACGCTGACTTCCCGGATTACCGAGGACACAACCTCATTCACAGGGATTAGCCAGCAAGATGTTACTCTCGCTGATGAACTACCGGCAGCACTTGATCGTTTCGTTGCCTGGATTGATGCAGAAGAATATGCCCTATGCTCATGGGGCCGTGATGACAAAGTGCAATTTACTAAGGAATGTAGACTTAAGAAAATACCTTTGCGTTGGCTTAAAAATTATACAGATGTACAGCAGCAAATTTCAGCCTTGATGGGACGACCAAATAAACAGCAAATAGGCTTGAAAACTGCGCTTGAAGAGTTGAATCTGCCTTTCGTCGGTTCACATCATCGTGCGCTTGATGATGCATACAATACGGCATTACTGTACATCCATTTCGCGGAAAAGATATCACTCCATCAAAATAAAACGACAGACCATGCAGCGTACGAGAGTGAAATCTACTACAAAGATACATCTAATGATGATAAAGATTCACTTGCAAACAGCCCGTTTGCGGCACTACAACGATTGAAGAATGATTCGGAGTAAATATGAATAGATCAGTGCACTAAATACCCGCCTTGCTAATAAGGCGGGTATTTAGTATGTACTGTACTATACGACGTTGAAGTCCTCTGGGTCTGGACCAACGCGTTTATCTTGATTGAGCTGGTCAATAATCGCCATCTCATCTGCCGTCAATTCAAAGTCGAACACATCGAAGTTCTCACGAATACGGGATGCTGTTACAGACTTAGGAATAACGATATTGCCTTTTTGCAAATGCCAGCGAATAACAACTTGCGCACCTGTCTTGCCATGGTTAGCACCGATAGCCATCACATCGCGATCTTCTAGAATCTCTCCACCTTGCATAAGAGGACTCCATGCTTCAAGCACAATATTGTGCTTATTACAGAATTGTCTCAATTCATTCTGAGCCAAACGTGGGTGGCATTCGACTTGGTTAACAACTGGAACAATCGAAGTGTTTTCCATCAAACGCTCCAAGTGGTGAATATGGAAGTTAGATACCCCAATAGCACGTACTCGTCCTTCTTCCAACAATTTCTCCAATGCTTTGTATGTTTCCAAATACAAGTCACGTTCAGGAGTTGGCCAATGAACGAGATATAGATCAACATAGTCTGTGCCAAGCTTGCTCAAGCTCTCATCAAATGCTTTCAGCGTAGCTTCATAGCCCTGATCGGCATTCCATACTTTTGTCGTTAAGAAAATTTCCTCATGAGGTACGCCTGATTCTTTTATTGCTTTCCCTACACCTGCTTCATTTTTATAAACAGCAGCTGTATCAATGTGGCGATACCCCAATTGAAGCGCAGTCTTAACCGCTTCTTCGACTTGTGCACCTTCTTCAACTCTCCATACTCCAAGCCCCAACTGCGGCATATGTACTCCGTTGTTCAATGTAATAATCATGTTGTATCTCCTCTCAATTGTAGGTTGAACATCGTTATAATTCGCTTTCAGACACGTCAACAAACCGGATAGCAAACCATCCTTACTGAGTATATTACTTCAATTTGTAACCGCGTACAAGAAGACACCTTACTCTAACCGTACTCATGCAAGGGGATCACATCTAATTGCGCTCCTCTTGCCGCAGAACATTTAAGCAAGTTGAACAAAAGAACCCGCCATACAGCAAGTTTTTGAATTCAATAATAGTCCTGTTACCCATTTCTCTATCTACCTTTATGGCATTATGGGAACAAGTGTAGGATTCCCTTCAGAAGCGTTGACACCCCATATCACACTTGATAAGATACATTCCAATAACATAGTAACTCAATCGGAATTGTTTTATTTAATTCCACATCGACCGGATCACCGGAGATACCCACACTACTCATACTCAGAAAATGAATGAAAAAAAGGGTGTCTTGGCTAATTTTCATGGATGAAAGAGGAGGGTTTACGATGAGCATATCACCACAACGAGAAAATGATAACACTACTGGATGGTCGACGGAATCAATTCCACAAGCAGATGTTTGGCTCACTCGCATAGCAGAACATTTGGGTGATCTTCGTTATGGTTCGCTGAATATCGTCGTACATGATGGACGCATCGTCCAAATCGACCGCCTAGAACGCCATAGATACGACTTAAGCGATTCACTATCATCTGTTAAAGAGAAAGGGGTTCTCTCCCATGATCGCAAACCAAAAAAGAAGATCTAAAGTAGCTGTAATTTCCCTTTTGTTAATCAGCTTAACCGCAACCTTACTCGCAGGTTGCGGTAGTAAGAGCACAAGCAATCAAACAGGAAGCGGTGCAGAGCAAACCAAGACCGAGATTGAAATTCAAAATGTTTCTTACGACCCAACCCGTGAATTTTATGAAGAGTATAACAAAGCATTTGCTGCTCATTGGCAGAAAGAAGCCGGTCAACAGGTCACCGTGAAACAATCTCATGGCGGCAGCGGCAAACAAGCTCGCTCCGTAATCGACGGACAGCAGGCAGATGTCGTGACACTCGCACTTGCTTATGATATTAACGCTATCCAAAAGAAAGGACTTCTAAAGCAAGATTGGCAAAAATCCTTCGAAGACAACAGCGCTCCTTATTACTCCACGATCGTCTTCCTAGTTCGCAAAGGCAATCCTAAACAAATTAAAGATTGGAACGATCTTATACGCGATGACGTTTCCGTTATCACTCCTAACCCAAAAACATCCGGAGGTGCACGTTGGAATTACCTTGCCGCATGGGGTTACGCCTTAAAGCACAACAACAACGATGAAGCTGCTGCACAGCAATTCGTACAATCCTTATTTAAGCGAGTCGAAGTATTAGACTCTGGTGCACGCGGTTCCACGACTACATTCGTAGAACGCAATATTGGCGACGTCCTGATCTCGTGGGAAAATGAAGCGTTTCTAGCGGTCAATGAGCTTGGTAAAGATCAGTTCGATATCGTCGTACCTTCATTAAGTATATTAGCTGAGCCTCCCGTCGCTGTTGTAGACAACATCGTTGATAAACGTGGTACGAGAAAAGTAGCAGAAGCGTATCTGAAATATTTGTATACGAAGGAAGCACAAGAGATTGTAGCGAAGCATCACTACCGTCCTCGCCTTGAAGAAGTTGCGAAGAAGCATGAAAGCAAGTTCCCAAGTATTGAATTGCTAACCATTGATAAAGACTTTGGTGGATGGGAAGCTGCACAGGCGAAGCACTTTGCTGATGGCGGAATTTTTGACCAAATTTATGCCAAATAAGGCATTACGGAATCACTACGCTTGATAGAAAGCAGGTTACGTCTATGTCTAATTTACAATCTCAACTTAAGCCTAGCAGGAACGCCAAAAGCGTCCTGCCTGGCTTTAAATTGTCCATGGGATTCACCCTTATTTATTTATCCTTTCTTGTTCTGATCCCACTCGCTGCAATCGTACTCCATTCCTTGCAAATGAGTTGGAGTACCTTTTGGGATCTTATATTGAATAAACGAGTAATAGCTGCCTATAAAATTAGCTTTTTGACTTCGCTGACAGCAGCCATGATCAATGTCATCTTCGGCTTCATCATCGCTTGGGTGCTCGTGCGCTACAACTTTCCAGGTAAGAAGCTTGTTAACGGCATTATCGACCTGCCTTTTGCGCTGCCAACAGCTGTTGCCGGTATCGCATTAACCGCTATCTATGCGAAAGATGGCTGGATTGGCCAAGGGCTGTATGCCATAAATATACCGAGCGCATATTCCGTAATCGGCATCACGATCGCCTTAACTTTTATTGGGCTGCCATTCGTTGTTCGAACCGTTCAGCCAGTATTGGAACAATGGGATCACGATGTCGAGGAGGCAGCTGCCATATTAGGCGCTTATCGCTGGCGGACGTTTATCCGTATTATTTTGCCGCAGCTATTCCCTGCCATTCTGACGGGGTTCGCGCTAGCCTTTGCAAGAGGACTAGGTGAATATGGCTCTGTCATTTTTATCGCAGGCAATATGCCGTTCAAAACCGAAATCGCACCTTTGTTAATGATGACGAAGCTGGAGCAGTACGATTATGCTGGCGCCACTTCCATTGCGCTAGTCATGCTCGTGATCGCGTTCGTGCTTCTACTATTGATGAATGCCATTCAATGGAGCTTCACAAAACGCTGGGGTTCGTTATAGCCCAATAAGCCTAATAAATTGCCATTCAAAAGTACAACAATAAAGAGGTACATGCTTATGACCATCTCTCATCAACCACTTCCATCTGCACACGCAGCAGCACCAGCCACTGCGTCACGGCGTTCAACACCATATCGCTCTGTGACAAGTGAGCCTACATGGGTAAGACGGGTTTTAATTGGAATTGTGCTCTTATTTGTAATCGTTATGTTAATATTGCCGCTCATCACGATTTTTTCACAAGCGTTCAAACGCGGCTTTGAGGTGTATGTTGCTGCACTGGAAGACCCAGATGCTTGGGCAGCCATCAAACTGTCTTTGTTGACGGTAGCCGTTGTCGTACCACTTAACGCTATATTCGGCATCGCCGCCGCTTGGTGCATAACAAAGTTCAGCTTTCGCGGGAAGCAATTGCTCGTATCCTTGATAGATGTTCCCTTCTCGGTCTCTCCTGTCATTGCCGGATTTATGTTTATCCTACTATTCGGCGCGCAGGGATGGTTCGGACCTTGGCTGCAGGAAAATGGCATAGCCATCATCTTTTCATGGCCTGGTATTATGCTAGGAACTTTGTTTATTACGTTCCCATTTGTAGCACGAGAGCTAATTCCGCTCATGCAAACACAAGGCATTCAAGAGGAAGAAGCCGCCATCACTTTAGGTGCTAACGGATGGAAATTGTTCTGGCAGATTGCACTGCCTAATATGAAGTGGGGACTGCTGTACGGCATTATCATTTGTAATGCGAGAGCACTCGGGGAATTTGGTGCCGTGTCCGTCGTCTCAGGCCATATTCGTGGGGAAACGAATACGATACCGCTTCATATTGAGATTCTCTATAACGAGTATCAGTTCTCAGCTGCCTTCGCAGTTGCTTCCATCCTTGTATTTGTTGCCTGCCTTACGCTGGTGCTGCAACATTGGTTTGATCGCAAGCGCCGCGAACAGCAGCATTCATAGCCAACTCATACAAAAAGGATCGAATGACACAGCGTGTTTCTCACTGGTCAATCGATCCTTTTTACTTGTAGCCGATACAACTTCACTCTCAAACTAAGCTAAAACACAGCTTCTTACTATGTACATTAGGTTATGATGTGCATTAGGAATAGTGATACGTACGGCATGGTTTTGTAGCCTGTGTAATCCCCCCGCCTTCGTCACAAGCATATCTGCGCAAGCCATCAATGCTGCAACATTGTCCACATAGCCGAGAACATGAACATGGGGTGCCTGTGCAAACACTTTGTCCAACTCCTGTTTACGTCGTTCATTGCGGCCACATACAATAACGATCTGCTGCCCCTCAATCGCTGCCAACTGCTGCAGCCGAACTTTGTTTCGTTAAACACAAAATAAACCCTTCGGGACGTAAGCATTTGCTAACATACCAAAGGGCTGTTATGTGCGATGTACGCGCTCTACTTACCTTGTCGGAGCCGTACCAGGAACGCCAGGATAAGAATATACGAGCGGCTCATTGAATGTAGCATAGTCCAAGTTCACCATGAGCAGCAATGTGCGTTGGCCGGTTGCAGGGTCACTAATAATGATATGATCGCGCCCAGCTGCCTCAAGTACACCGCGGAAAATTTTCGCGTTCCATTCCGAGTTATTCTCATACGTCATATAGAACGTTCCCACTTTGCCAAGATTCAATCGTAAAATATTTTCAACATAGGACTGTTCAAAATTTTGCGCCTGCACGACTGCACCGCTTGGTGTCATCACGGCACCACTACTCACTTGTGGAGGAATAACGGTTGATTGCTGCTGAGGTTGAGGTGGCGTAACGACTACCTGTGGTTGCGGGGATAAGTATGGCACTGCTCCTCCATTCCCACCACCCCAATATCCATTTGGCTTACCAGTACCAATCTGACCTGCAACACCACCTTGCTGGGAAGGATAGCCGTAATTCAAGTTTGTCATTTCACTCTCTCCTTTCAATTTTCACTATCTTCTATATTTAGCTGCTGCAATCTTCATAAAGGCGCATACATTCAGCATTGTTGTTAATAGGTGTTGTACACTTTAGGGCAATCTTCTCCGGTCGGGGTAAAAAAGCAATGTGCTTTATAGCGTCCCGAATTTTGCTGATTGTACCAAGTAGGCGGACAACCTCCCGCTGGCCGGAAAAACCACAATGCATAGGAAGCAGGCCACACCCGCTCTCCGTTAATGGCTCGCTGTGCCAAGCGAACATCACGATCTCGGGCTTTTTGATAGAAATAGCCTTTCTGAATCGCCTCGAATCCGCCTGGGCTCTGATATACCATATCGCCAACCGATCTTATACCTAGGAAGTCCAAGCAATCGCCTAATATTCGATTTACACCAACATTGCCGACCATCATCATGCCTTGCTCGCCTTCCCCTTCTGCTTCGGCGCGCATAAGCCTTGCCAGCAGTTTAACATCCTCTGAGTTCGCCTTAATAACGGCCATTCCGTTCGCTCCCTCCCTTCATCCGATATCATCATATGTGCAGGAGCCCAAATGGTGACACTAAAAAAGCAGAACCCTCTCACTAAGAGAAGATTCTGCTTAAAAATAGCGTATATAAAGGGAAGGACATTTAAAATTGGGATTGTGGATCTAGGATTACAATACTTGCTTAGCAAGCTCTTCAGCGCGTTGCTTCGCTGCTTCCAACAATGCTGGTGCTTGATCAGGCGCAGCATTCACACCTTGAACTACCAAGTTGCTGTATTCTGTAACACCGATGAAGCCCATTGCTGCTTGCAAGTATGCATTTGTGAATTGTAGAGCAGGAGCTTCTGTATAATCGCCACCACGGGACTCGACAAGAACTACTTTTTTACCGCCAACAAGACCTTTTGGACCTTCAGGTGTGTACTTGAACGTACGTCCTGCAATTGTAATGTTGTCGATGTATGCTTTGAATAGTGGTGGATAGCTCAAGTTCCACATTGGCACTTCAAATACAACGACATCTGCAGCAAGGAATTGCTCCAAGATTTCATTCATGCGGCCCACTGTTGTTTGCTGCTCAGCAGATAGCGCTTGACCTGCACCAAGTTTACCCCATGCATCAAGTACGGAACCATCGATCAATGGAATTGATACTTCATAAAGGTTCAATTGTTCTACTTCTACTTGACCGTTTGCTTTAAGCTGGTCTACGAAATGTGCTCCAAGTTGGCGGCTGTATGAAATCTCTAACGGCTTTGGATTGCTATTTACAACTAATACTTTTGTCACAATAAATACTCTCCTTATTCGTTCTATTGAACGTTATAATTATGCGATGTACAAAGTGTATTGAAAGTCTATTCGTACCTTATAGTACTTGCTTCGCAAGCTCCTCAGCGCGTTGCTTCGCTGCTTCCAACAAAGCTGGTGCTTGATCAGGCGCAGCATTCACACCTTGAACTACCAAGTTGCTATAGTCTGTAACACCGATGAAGCCCATTGCTGCTTGCAAGTATGCATTTGTGAATTGTAGAGCAGGAGCTTCTGTATAATCGCCACCACGGGACTCGACAAGAACTACTTTTTTACCGCCAACAAGACCTTGTGGGCCTTCAGGTGTGTACTTGAACGTACGTCCTGCAATTGTAATGTTGTCGATGTATGCTTTGAATAGTGGTGGATAGCTCAAGTTCCACATTGGTACTTCGAATACAACTACATCTGCAGCAAGGAATTGCTCCAAGATTTCATTCATGCGACCCACTGTTGTTTGCTGCTCAGCAGATAGTGCTTGACCTGCACCAAGCTTACCCCATGCATCAAGTACGGAACCATCGATCAATGGAATAGACACTTCATAAAGATTCAATTGTGCTACTTCTACTTGACCGTTTGCTTTAAGCTGGTCTACGAAATGTGCTCCAAGTTGGCGGCTGTATGAAATCTCTAACGGCTTTGGATTGCTATTTACAACTAATACTTTTGTCATTATATAAGTTCTCTCCTCTTCATATATATCGAATATCTCGAATTGAGATATCTTCAACAATCAATTTATATTAATAATGAACTAACTTTATGTAAGCAATAATATCTTGATCTCTAACTAATGTCAACAACATTTATTATATTTTTCACAATCGAGTAGGAGGGGGCGCCTAGCCCCCGTCCTCTCACACCACCGTACATGCGGGTCCGCATACGGCGGTTCCAAAAGGTTAACAAAGTTCTACATAACGAGTAAGTAAACTTCTCAGCC
>NZ_JACYTN010000018.1 GCF_014841135.1 Paenibacillus arenosi | reverse complement strand
TATGATATTGAGTCATAAATAGTACCTCCTCTGAATGGGTCTGCATAACTTCATTCTAGACGAGGCTCTATTTCATGGCTCTTTTTTTGTTCACCATTTTACACAATTATACGGACTCAACTAAACTGAGCCTATAATCTAGAAAAAAACTGTACTTTTGCAATATTCTCACGTTCAATAGGATTGGATTACGCAGCCATTCACTTTGTTGATTCAATCGTAAAATAGATGATTCATCATCTTGCCACTATTCTTTTGGATACCTAGAAAGTATTACTGTCAATTGCCGAACAATACGAGCTATAGTGAATCAAATTCTATTTTACTCAAGGAACGAGTCACGCATCTGAAAAAATCCTTCCCGAAACGATGGAACCCTTATGCAGATGCCCAAACATCTTTCGCATAACGTCCCTTTGCTTGCAGTTCATTCAACCAATCAATAGCTTCTTCATCACTCGCACCTACTGTATGGCAATACGCTTGTCGCAGCATAGCTTCAACATCTGGCGCCATATTGCTGCCGTCTCCGCAAATATATAATCGCCCTGTTCCATTCACCATATGAATAATTTCCGGTGCATTCCGTTCCATCAAATGCTGTACATACGTTTTGCTAGCCTCATCTATGCGAGAAAAGGCCGTATGCAGCGTTACAATACCTTCTCTCTCATATTGCTCCAGCTCTTCACGATAAATAAAGTCCAATTCGTTACGGCATCCAAAATACAAATGGGCTTCTCCAATCATGACGCCGCTCTCTTTAAGGGCAGATCTTGCCTGTAAAAAGCCTCGGAAAGGAGCTAACCCTGTTCCTGGACCCACCATAACAAGAGGTACCATCGGATCTTCTGGCAATTGGAATCCAGATTCAGGCGTTCGAATGAATATGAGTAACTCCTCTCCAGGCTTACTTAAAGCCAAGCTAGTGGAAGAAACGCCTTTGTATTCGCCATTACCGCACCTGGCTGGCCCGTTCACGACCGCTACCGTTATACTTGTTTTATCCCGATATTTTCGTGGTGAACTTGATATGGAATAATATCTTGGCTTAAGTGGTGGAAGCAGCTCAAGAAACTTCACGAATGGAAGCTCACAGGCTTCATATTTTTCTACTAACGTTAGCATGGAGAGTCGTTTGCTCAGTACCTGCTCCTGATAGACATCCTCGTCTAACAAAGCTTCCAACTCCCGTTGGTGCGGCGGGCATACGGTATGAGCTGCAAGTTCACGTATTTGAGCCCGAGTAGCAGGCTCTTGCATTTCGACACTATGGCTCAGTAGATCGCGAATATTGACGGGTTGATTCATAGGAAAATGAGCCATCTCGAGGCCGTTTGAAGTTAGTATGAGTTGATCGTCCCCTTGGAGTCGGAATCTACGCAGCACTCGATCCACATTTTCTTTACTATTTCGCGGCAGTACCCCTATATGATCGCCTTCACGATACGCAATCCCTTGTGGCAATTGAATCTCAATATGCCTTGTACTCCGTTCACTAATTGCGGATTGAAGTTCCCGATTATCCACGACGGTTGCGTAAAACGCATCATATGTCCGCACAAGCGGTTCAGCAGCTGGCCTGTTAACGAATTGAACATGAAGAGCGTTTTGAGCAGGTTCAGATTCAAGGAAATCGTTGATCCCAAAACAATTTCTAACTTCCGTCCATAGTGTTTCACGCCACAGTTCCAATTGCTGTTCAAAGTCACCGCTGGCATCCGCCTCACCACGAGACGAGATCCGTTTAGCCCCTTTTCGTGCAAGCTGCTCATCGATAAATCGAGGTACATCCTGATACGTATTTGACCAATTGCGATCGCCACAGCCAAATACAGCATATTGCACACCCTCAAGCTCTCCATCTTCTATTTCTTCCAGCCATTTGACAAACTGTGCCGCATTTCTTGGCGGTTTCCCATTATAAGAAGCGGTAACGATGATAACAGCACTATCTTGCGGAAGCTTGCCAATGGATTCATTTAAGGAAGCAACCTCACTACGTATTCCAAATACTCGTGCCGTATTTGCTAGCTCTCGTGCTATCCCCTCTGCCGTTCCTAAATTGGAGCCGTAAAGCACAAGTATAGAAGAGGAATCCTTAGAAGTTACAGGCTCTTCCTTAACATTGTCATGGAGATTTACTTCAGTACTAACTGTCGCATTCCCTATTATCCATTGCTGAGAAGACATGCTTGCACTCTCTTTATGCTCCCGCTGCTTCACTCGGATGCTAAACTCGTCTGGCTTAAGCGTCAACGTCTCTTTTATTTTCAACTGATAATTACGATAATCAATCATTTCAAAATGTTTGAGAATCATACCAAGCGCCAAGATCGCTTCATGCATCGCAAATTGCATTCCGATACATGCCCGCTCACCATTGCCAAACGGCTTGTAGGCATGATTCGGTACTTTAGCCGGATCCTCAAACCGCTCCGGACGGAATTGTTCCGCGTCTTCTCCCCACGCATCTTTGTCCCGATGAAGCTGTGGCAGTAGCACGACGAGATTATCTCCTTTTTTGATCGAATATTCGCCGCCTATTACGGTATCCTCTCTGGCCGAAACTTCAAAGCCTGGTGCTGTTGGCCATAAACGCAAAGCTTCATTTAATATCATGCGAATGTATTTGAGTTGGAGCACTTGTTCATAGGTTGGTGTTGGGCTTGTAAGCACTTGGTCAACTTCTTGATACGCCTTTTCCAGTGCATCTGGGTTCTTCAGCAAAAAATAAAGTGCAAACGACAATAAGCCACTCGTCGTCTCATGCCCCGCAATAAGGAACGTGATAATCTGGTACCGGATGTTCTCATCATCCAAACGTTCTCCTGTATCAGGATCTCTACCTTCCAGCATCCGTGCAAGCAGATCAATTTCCCCAGATCCTCCACTTGTCTTTCGTTCTTCAATAATTTTATCTACTAAAGCAAACATCGTTTGGATGTCTTCTTCGTATTGCATCCTCGTCTTCACCATCAGCATATTTTGAAGCTTGATCCGATTGCTTCTTCTCATTGCTTCATTTAACGCACGCACCATACTCAAAATAAACGGACTGTGCTCTTCTCTGTAGAAACTATTAAATCGATAATTAAATCCACATAATCCTATCGTATCGAGTGTAAGACGGGTCATGTCATCCGCTACATCAATCGTGTCATTCGGATTCAACCGCGCCCATTTCTGAATAAGCTGTGAAGCGATGTCGACCATCATTGTGTGATAGCCTTTCATCGCTTGCTGACCGAACGTCGGAAGAAGAATATTGTGTGCCTTTCGCCAGTTCGGCTCAGTCGTCCAGCTCGTAAATAGGCCATCACCGCCGAACGCACGGACATTTAACAGCTCTTTACCAAGGTATTTATCAAATCGTGTAATATCGCACAGTTCAGCTACTAGCTTATGTCCCGACACCATCAGAGTAGAAATTCCTGGTGCTTTAAACCGATAAATCGGTCCGTGCTTCTCAGCCAACTCTCCAAGAGACAATATAGGAGTATCTTTATTAATTAAAGGCAAGTTACCAAGAGGTCCATATGATTTGGGTTGAGGAATATATCCGGCTTCTCTTATCATCATAAACATCCTTTCCGAATGGTTTACGTACAAGATTCGTGTGATATACGCTGGTGACTTACTAGGAAGGTAGAAAATTTCATGAGTAGTTCAGAAATCATCCAAAGAATGCTAGTAAAAAGGATGAATCGCATAACATTATCGGGACGATGCTGCTGCATTAGCTTTAACACCATGGAACAATGTATCTATGACCAGCTTTGCTGCTGAACGCTTAGCAACATGCCCGGTTTGCACTTGCCCCCATGTCAAAATAAGTAACGTGTAAAGCACGTGTAATATCCATTCGCTGCTCATGTCCTGCCGAATACTTCCCCGTTGCTGTAAGGTTTCTATTACTTCACGTAGTGGCTCCAATATTTTAGCTTCTGCCTTAAGTATTTCTTCATTGCAATAAAGCTGATTGTCTTGTATGAGAAAATGTATCTTATCTCCATATGGAATAAGCTCCTCGACCACAGTTGGGATGTAAGCTTCGATATGCTCATCATTTGTCGGAATCTGGTCTAGTATTTCTCCAACCACTGTAATCGCACGTAAGGCCAACTGCACAAACAACTGCTCTCTGCTTTCTACATAACGGTGTAGTGTAGCAATTCCTATACCTGCGTAGTCGGCAATATCATTCATAGACGCTGTAGGCTTGTTGACTAAAATCTCCGTTGCTGCATCCAATATCGCATTTAGCTTATTTTCCTTGGTGACAGACCTTCCATTACTCACTTTGATCCCTTCTTTCGTACAAACGATTTATATAATGATAGATCATTCTATCATATGATCGTATTTTATATTATATACTTGTGTATTTCAACTACATGCGCAGAAACGCCGACAAGCTCCCATGTTTAATATCGTTATATAAAAATAAGACCCCGTTCATATGGAGGAACAGGGTCTTGACATAACCTTTATCGAATCATAGTTAGCTTTCCATATCACCATACGGATTTCTGTACGTTTTTCTTCAACATTCCTCTTTGGACAATATACTTCTAATGACGTCAAGAGGTACAAAAACATCGCCATAGGTGTCATTTGTAATCGCAATAACAATGCCTTCAGATGGAACTACGCAAATATAATTTCCGCCCATCCCCATTGCATAATAAAACGGTTCGCCAGCTGCAGTTTGTGAAACCCACCAATGTCGACCATAATAGCCAAAGTTCTTATAGGTTAAGTATTCAGGTCGTGTCGTCAAAGAAATCCACGTTTCACTTAGGAGCTGCTTCTTGCCACATCTTCCTTTATTTAGATACATCTGGCCAAATTTGAGCATGTCTTGTACAGAAAGATGTAAACCAAAGCCGCCAATATTGATGCCTTGCGGATCATCATGCCAAATGTAATTGTTAAACTGCAAATGAGAAAACAAATGCTTCTCCGCAAATTCCTGTGCACGAACATTCGTTACTTTATGTAAAATTGCTGATAATAGCTGGCTGCAGCCCGAATTATAATTCATGGACACTCCAGGATTACTTATTAAAGGTCGCTCCAGCACAAACTTAACCCAGTTCTGACTATGAATCATTGCTGGCCAGCCATCCCATTCACTCAACTCTGGCCAATCGAAGCCCGCGCTCATCGTGAGAAGATGATCAATCGTGATCAACTGCTTTCTAGAGTCGCTGCTGCGCCTCAGCTCGGGGAAAAATTCAAGGATAGGAGTAGAAAGATCGGGAAGCAATCCCTGATCTTGCGCTATGCCGATCAAGCAAGAAGTAAAGCTCTTCGTGCAGGAATTGATTTTATGAAGTTTCTTCTCGGACTTACTATTTTTAAAATGTTGAAATACCAGTGCTCCATCTTTGCTAATCAAGCAGCTATGAATCTTTTCATTTTTCAATACATCAGAAAGATTCCTGGTTTCTTCTTTCCATGTAATGTGCAAATGGTGCCCTCCCCTTTATATAATCAGATTAATTCCATTTACCAGTTTAACGCGCTAGCTAGCGGATAATGCTTATTGATACCCATAGTAAATAAATATAGAATACTCAACTTTATTTTTAATAAATCTACTATTTAATAGTAAGCGTAATTTTCTTTACCTCCAAATTATATAATACAAAACAACCTATTCTTTGGTTCCGTCATTTCTTCCATCCATTTTTGGGATATATTTTTTTCTGAGTTGAAACATATCGATTGCTCGTTTTAGGATTTATAAATTCTTTTAATTCTGAAATTATTTCTTCAACGTGGTAATCAAATATAGAACATAAATGTATATACTCCCCCTCAAGGCTATTAGTATATACATTACCTTCTTCATCACAAAAAATATATCCATTGACTCTATCTCTAAATTTAAATTTTTCAATTTTGAAATGAGGAGATTCGTTGTTTAAAAAATCTAAGATTATATCGAAGTTTTCATCAGAAATTTCGAACATATCTTTATAATCTTTAGCTACAGACAATGGAAAAAACTGATAAATACTCCACCTTTCAATGTTCTTAAACTTTGTCAAGTAAATATATAAATTGTATATGGAATCTTTATTCTTCTCTGTTAGTATGGTGTTTATTTTCATTTTTATATTTAAAGATTCCATATGTTCAATAATAGAGTTAATTTTACTAAAGAGATTTTTTGATTTTCTTAAATCATCATGATATTCGCCAATTCCATCTAATGATATTCCTATTACATCTACATATTTTTTTATAAAATCAAAATCATTTGATTTTATGGAGAGTCCATTTGTATCTACGTGTGTAACAAGATTATTTTCCTTTGCTAAAATACAAGAATCTCTGAAGCTCTTTTTACTGAAAGCATCACCTCCACCGAAAGTAATGATATCAAAATTAAGAGAGATTGCTCGTTTAATAATTTCATATGTTTTGTCTTCAATTTTTTCATAATGAAAATTTATGTAACAAAAATCACAAGAAAGATTACAATTTTGATTATATGTTAATATTAACCTCTTCATTAATTAATGACCTCTTCAAATGACCTCGACATACTCCAGCAATTAGAAAAGTGGTTTTTCAGAATATAATAATTAGTGTTATCATTTCTTAACTCTAATGCAATAAAGTTATTTTCTATCCTGTCTGCAATCTTTCCTAAATGATAAGGGTCATAGATCATATACTTATCTGTAAAAAATAATGAACAATATATTTGGTCAGTAAATCTAATATCTAAGTTTTGGTATCTACTTTTCAGCTTTTTTAAACTCTCGATATCCAATTTCTTGTCAATCTCACCAGACTCTATATTGTTTAAATTATTCCTTATCAATTTGTTACTACAATAGGGGTCTATTAGTAATACTTTAAAAGAGATCCCTTTATCTAGTTTGGCCTTGATGTTTTTCCAATGCCTATCTGTTGGAATATCTAAATATGACTTTCCCGATTCTCCGATTAGGTACAATTCATTTGATGAATCTATAGCATTAGCAATTTCTGAATTCCGAGCATTTTTTGATTCATTCGAGTACATAAAATAATGATTTGTAATTCCATTCTCCTCTATACTCCCGATCTTCACTTCTCTTTGAATAGCTTTTTTGATAAGTGGATTATATTCTTTATTTTTTATAAATATCTCCAACAGTATTGTAACAACTGCAACACCAGCAGCCGCCCAATATAATTTTTCGCTCAAAAAAATGTTTATTAATAGAACCGAAAAACCAAAAAGAATTACTTCCATAATTTTGTTGTATTTATAAAAATGACTTGACTTCTCTTTTTTCATTTTTCATCCTCGTTTCCAATCTGTATTTTTTGATGCAGCATTGGTTCACTACATAAGTTCTGAAATATTATAAATTAACTAAATAAAAGATTCTTACAAGCTAAAAATGATGTTTTTTATATCACTTGTATGAATAATCGCACCAAATAATCAACAAAGTCAATCAGAATGTAAATAAGTATCTATTATCTGAGGGCTAAACTATTAGCATAATAGTCTAAAATAAAAGAGTAAGCTATGTACTATTCTCCTTCAATAGATATACCTTTTCATCAATCATCTCCTGTAGTATCCCTTTCCCATATAATCCAAAAGCAACTTTGATTGTATTCTATAAGTTGTTTCCCTTCCTTTTATTCCTCATTCAGTATAACAATATTGGTAACGAAAATAGGAGGCTCCCTAGTCTTACAAAGCGTAGAGCTTAGCCTTCTTCCAAATTAATCAAACCTCTTTATTATATCACGCCTGTAGTAGAAATTACTTGTCGACCTTCACAAAATCATCTAAATAACCTATACTACGTATAAATTCTCTTTGCACTTTCATACTAAAACCATTTATTGGAAATAAAATCATTCTTGCTCACCTATAATTATTCTTTCAAGCAAGAAAGATAGATAGTATAAAAAGAACCACAGGTTCATTCCTGTAGCTCTTTATAAGTCCACATCACTATTCGTTCCTAATCTAATTTTCTGCCTAGCCGTTCATTTCGGATAATAAGAGAATCCGGGATACTTCACCACAGGATACTTCTCTTTGCGCAAAGCGTATATTAACTCAGGGCCTACATGTAAATTATCCTCTACAAGTTGATGCGGCGTTAATGCCATCCATTGGTTCAAGGATACATCTGCGAATCGGTCGCTCTTAAATATCTCAAGAAACCAGAGACTCTGATCGCCAGTATTCTGCACATAGTGGCCATTAGCAAACGGCACATACCCGACATCACCAGCTCGAACGTTAAATGTACGTGCCACACCATTTGCTGCAAATACGGTCATACGTCCCGTTCCTGACAGGTAATATTGCCATTCATCATTATTTGGATGCCAATGCAATTCACGCATTGCTCCTGGCTTGACCTCAACTAATGCGGCTGCAATCTTATTGGATATTGGGAAATTGGTAGAATCGACGATACGAACGCTGCCACCCGGTGTAATTAATGGTGTTTGTGCTAGGAGTCGATGAGCGAACGTTTTTGGCACCGTACCAAATGGGTCTGGTACAGCTTGTGAATCAATTGGTCCAGGCACTGCTGCTTGGAAAATGTATCTTTGTGCTTTAGGGATGTTTGCAAATGTACTTTCCGGCACACCAAAATTAGCAGATAGGACATCTTTCGGTGTATGAGCAAACCAATCTGAAATCGATAACGTGTCGAAATCAGAAAAATGCCCGTCGTCAAAAACAAGTAGAAACTCGCAACCTTCCTCTAATCCTTGAATAGAATGAGGAATGCCCGGTGGGAAATACCACAAATCACCTGGACCAACATCCGCAATAAAGTTGCGCCCGTCTTGATCGACCGCCGTAATTCTAGCTCTCCCTAGAATCATAAAGGACCATTCCGCTTGTGTATGCCAATGCAGCTCACGGACACCGCCTGGGGTCAAACGCATATTTACTCCTGCTATCGTCGTTGCGATTGGCAATTCCCGAATCGTTACTTGCCGAGACCAACCTCCATGATTTAACTGCATAGGTGCATCGGAAAAAGAGAACCTCATATTTGGCATGGTTCCCGCATCGGTCGCTGGTGGTACAAGCATATCTGGATTTTGCATATCCAGCATGATATTGCGAGGTCCCAAATCGGTTGCGCCCGCTCCATCGCTGCGAATCGGTTGTGGAATGGGTATCTTTCTATGTTGATGAGGGGGTTGATTCACAAACAGCTCACTCCTCTCACAATCCACTATTTATACAAATTATGACGTACAACATGGACATTATGTGTACTGGCGAACACTACGCTTTGTCTCGTAAAATAGTTATGGGTTAATGCCCTTTCGATCGCACAAAAAAAAGGACGCCCCCTCTATTCCTAAGGGACGCCCTTTCCGTTTCATTTAAGAATGAACACTGTGATTGAACTTCCAATCACTGCCGGATGTGTTTTCATTCTCGCTAATATGATCTTCTTACATTACATATTTACTTGACTGGGCTGCTCAACGTGCTTTTCCACGTTTCGCTGCCATCTACGTTGCGTGTCGATTCATGCGATACGGTTGCTTCTTGTACATCTCCAAAGCCCCAATGGCTTATTGGCATGTCAGGGAACAGAGGATCAAGTCCTTTCAACGGTCCGCGGAACAGCATGCGATTAATCATCGTAACTGCTTCAACGCGATTAATATGCTGAGATGGTTTAAACGTACCATCTGTATATCCACCTAGGAATTTACCGCGATATAGCGCTTCGATCGTGTTGCCTGACCAATGCTCGGACGAATCTGTAAAGTGATGCGATACAGGCGTATACACATCAAGTTCCAAGAAGCGAGCCATAACGGAAGCAAGCTCCCCGCGCGTTACCGGCGCGTCTGGACGGAATGTGTTGTCCTTGTATCCGCTGAAATAGCCATGCTTCGTTGCAATTTTTATTGAATTGGTTGCCCAGTGTCCTGAACGAATATCGGTATAAGATAGTTTGTCGTTACTAACAGCACCTGGCTCTTTGAGGCGTGCTACGATAGCAGCAAGCTCCGCACGAGTCAAATATCCATTCGGTTTGAACTCTTTGTCCGGGAAACCAACGATATAACGTGGATGCTTAAGTGTACCGAAGCGATCAGAGAACACGTTCACTTTGATTACTGCTTTAGCTTTTGAGTCGTTATTACCGTTAACAGCAAACTCACCGTGAATGTCGAAGATCGTGTCTGCTGCTTTCATTTGCGGCCATTGAATCACTGGTTTGAAGCTGTCGCCTTTGCCGCTAGCAATATTAGATACTTTCCATACAATAGTATTTCCAGTCACTACGCCGCCAGCAGCATCTACAACTACAACACCTTCTGGAAGCGTAATGCGTACTTCCGCGGAAGAAACAGAACTTGTAGATGCGTTTTTATAACTAATCGTCAGATGGGATTTCTCCCCTTCTTTGACTTTGTTCTTGTCGATCTCCATTTGAAGCGCGAGCTTCGTAGTTGGATCTGGTGTCGGAACAGGTGATACCGGATTACCGCCGTTATTATTACTATTGTCACTGCCATTACTACTATTGCCGCTGTTGATCGGCTTTAGCTTTAGATCATGTCGTACAATTTCCCATTCAACGGACAATACAGGGCTCGTATAAGATTCATATCCACTCTTTGTAACAACAAGAACATAATCCGTCTCTGGATAAACCATATAAGCATAGAAGCCATTCGCATCGCTCAATTGCTCAGGACTCGCGTTATCATTAGGTGCAAATCCTGCAATAGCAGGCAGCTTGACGCCTTGTCCTGGAACAAGTCCTTTCGCGATGTTTCTAGGTGTGTTCGCATATTGAAGAGTGACTTTCGCACCTTCAATTATTTTATTCGTAACTGCATCTGTGATCGTGCCGTATGGATCGATCAACTCAGTGGAAATATTCATTTCCCCTGATGCCGTTACTTTACCAGGAGCACGGCTCACAATGATGGATTGGCCAGGTGCTACTTCGTAGCGCACCTCGAGCTCATATTCACCGATTGCGATACCATCAGCATTAAATACACCTTGTCCTTGCAATGGGAACGCTTTTGGCGCTCCATTGTGCATCACGTATGTGCCATCTTGTTTCTTCAGGTAAACGCTAGCTTTGTTGAGCACTGCTGGAGCAAGTACAGACGTATTTCCATTCGGCTGCTTGAACAAGACGATACCTGTCGCCGTTCTATCCGAATCGAAGCTTTGATTACCTGCCCCTGTCACCTCGCCAACTGGCGCCTTTTGTTTATAGCTAACTGGGGTGGACACGCCACCAATCATGACCTCTTGTGTGACCGTTAAATCATATATCACATCGCCTTTAGGAACCACGACGCTATACGCACCATGTTGATCCGTTCTAACCGTTTCGTCAAAGTCTACACCTGGTGTGATGACGCCATCGCCATTCAGATCAAGCGTTACTCTAACACTCGCACCTGCCACTGGCTTGTTGCTGTCACCTGATGTCACAACGCCTTTAATGGATGCTGGCATGAACGTAATCTTAACTTCCTTTTCAGCAGTTAATCCAAGTTTCGTGTCATTTACGACCGCTTTAAGCGGAATTTCTTGTGGAGCTACGCCAGTAATCTTTGCAGATTGATACGTTACTTGTGCAATCCCTTCTGCATTCGTTACTGCTTTATTGCCACCAATAAATTGACCAGTGTTTGATGGTGCGCTGAATTCGACTTCAACGCCTTCGATGGGGTTACCGTTCTCATCTTGTAGCTTCGCCGTTAACACAGTAGAAGACTTACCGTCTCCCAAAATGCTAGCCGGATCAGCTGTAAGTGTTAGGTTCGATGTCGCCACCTTAAAGTCATTATCAGCAAGCTTGTCTGCCGCTTCTGTTTGCACTACAGCGCCTGCTCCATTAGTCGCTACATACGTAACTGTATGCTGCCCTCCGACTACGTTTGCAGGAATGATATACGTATTACTTTCCCACTTCTTAAATCCATCTGCAGCCCATGTAGCTGCATTGCTGAGTGTCAGTGGAACGGAAGTACCATTTACAGTAGCTGTTACACCTTCCGCCGCAATGGAACTTACAGCAGAAAGTTTCAAAGGCTGATTTGGAATCGCTCTAGCAGGTTCCGAATCGCCTTCCTGCTTATTTCCTGTCCATCCATTCAGTGCTTTATGGAATGTAATTGCTACCGTTCCAGGTGATATGCTGGTGTTTCCATCTTGGTCAGTCACTACGTATGTAAAGCTATCTTGACCGAATGTAAAACCAGCGTTTGGTGTATAAATCCAAGTCGCGCCTGTTGGATCAGATGGATCTACTGTCAATACCCCATTCTTTGGTGGTGTAGCAATTCCATACGTGATTCCCGTTACGCTCTCACGATCCGTTCCACGCAAGACGATAGAAACGGACGGTTGACCTTCATCAGCGTCAACGGTTACGGATTCCGCTACAGGAATACCGTTGTAAGAAATGTTAATGCTACCTGATTGCTCTGATGGATGCATACCGTCAAATCCAAGCCATGGGATGTACACGATGCTTCCCTCAGGCAATGTAGGAGATGTTTCAAATTGTAAGCTGCCTAGCTCTGCCGCTGTTAATGTTACCGCACTACCAGGGTTTAGATATACTGCACCAGTTACGCTGGACGTATATTTCAATCTTCCCTTGTTCGCTAAATCAGGCGGAACCAGAAGTTGAACTTTTTCTAGCAGATCACCATCTTTATCGGTATAAGCAGGAGCTGCTGAAAAATCTGTTGTTGCAAAATCAATCGTTGCACCTATCGTGCCGGACTTGTTCACTTGCCCTACAACAGGTGGTGTATTAATAACAATCGTTACCGTCTTTGATTCAAGTGGATATTGCAATCCATCAGAACCGCTCCATTTAAAATCGACGCTACCTACAGCATCCGGCGCTGGAATGAATTTTAATCGATCGATGTCAGCAGCTTCAATCTCTTGTCCTGCCACTACATCTACTGCAGCACCAGATGAAGGAACTAACACCAGCTTCCCTTTTGTAGAATCAGGGAGTGTTTCGATACGCACTTTTTCAAGCGGCTCATTGCCCGGATCGATATAATTCGGTGCAAAATCCCCTATCTTCGTAAATGGAAGCTCCGCATCTCCTGCTTTCATTACTTTGCGAATATCCTTTACTTCAGGTGAACTATTGACCGTTACTTTAGCATCATCTACGGCAAACTTCGTCCCGTTGTATCCGTTCCATAGGAATTCAACCGTACCGTCAAACCCAGCTGCGACTGGTACAAAAGTGAGTTTGTTCAACTCATTCACAGGAATAAGCTGATTAGCCGTTACCGCTATACCGTCTAATTGAAGCTGTCCTTTTACCGAATCTGGCAGCGTTACAATCTTCACACTTTGCAAGTTATCCCCGTTAGGAGCGCCACCGTTTATTTTGAAATACTTTGACTTGAAGTCATCCACTGAGAACGCTGTCGGAGCAGAACGATAACCCGACTTTGCGATATCTGCTACCAGTGGATCATGTGTGGAGAAAGTTACAACATGCTGAGCTTCGCCCGCATTTGTATGACCTTCTTCCTTTCGCCCCTTGCCACGATCTTCGAATAAAATAACATTGACGACATATTCCTTAGAAGGATCTATCGTCCTATCAGTGATAACAATGTTGTTCCAGTTCTCTGTCTTGCCTGTATCTGCTCCTGGAAACAGCTTCTGTGAAATACCTAGATTGCGTTCTACCTCTTGATTACCTACTTTTGATTTCTCGATGACATTGACTTCCATGGAATAATCTCCAGGAACTTTTGGAATAAAGCCCGTGTCAATCGTAACTTTGCCTTGTTCTACTTTTAAGTCTGCTTGCGTAATCTCAGCAGCTTCACGAGAACCGCCATCAATAATCAGCTGTGCCCAGTCCACCGTCATTTGCCAGTTCGTGTTAGGTGCATTCGTGCGATCGTCTTGATAGTAATGGTGGATCGTAATGCCTACATAGTTGTCGCCTTGAGCAATGCGATGGAACTCATTTGGCTTGAAATTCAACACGGACGTGTTCCATTTAGAGTCTTGACCTGACAACGTGCCTAGATAAGCACCTTGGGTAATCTCATTTTTGTAGCCTTCTCCATTTGGAGCAATACCAGATGCCGCAATATTGTTTCTCCATTTACTTGTCGTTTTCCAAGGCGTATATGGACTACCTAATGCGATATCGCTAGCACTTGAAGAGAAATAGACGCGGTCCCATTCCCCGTTGCCAGGATTTGTCACAGCTGCATTATATTCATCCACATCCAATGCGCGTATAAGAAGCTGTGCACTTTTCGTAGGGAGTTTGTTTACGTTCGGAATTTTAAACTCAACTGGATACTTGCTATAAATATCACCGGGTTTATTTTGATTTTTCAAACCAACATCCAAATCCCCGTCAGCCGCAGAGTTACTTGCCCCGCCACCCCAGTTATCAGAGTCGACAAAAAATGTTCCCCCACCCACTGTTGATGTGGATGCCGCCTTCACTGGTGATATAGGAACCATAAGCTGTCCGCAGAGCAATACAAATGTCATGAAAAGTGCTCCAAGCCGTTTTCCTAGCGCCCCCTTTCTGTTCAAACTTGTCTTTCTTTGTTGCAGTTCTTTCATAAATTCTACTCCTTCTATAAAAATGCTGGTAGCGACACATATAGTAACATTCATAACTGAACAATTACTGTACATTTGCTTTATTGCAAATCAAAAAAGCTACCCTCCATCATCGATTGATGATCACATGGAAGGCAGCTCTCCTACTTGTCCAGCTTATCTATATTAACAACATATGTTCATAATTAAAAGAAAAAGCAATAATCCATTTATTTGCAAAAGTTCATCTGTAGTTGACACGCTCTAAACATCTATCTACATAGATTTCGAAAGAATCTATCTGCACCAGCGTGCTTGGATATCACGACTATATACAAGCTGTCTGGACAATTTCTAAACGATGTTTTCATTTTGTAAAAATGAAAACGAAAACACCGCTCTAGGTTTGAACGGTTCCCAATTGCTAGACATCATCTACAATAAGGACTATCGTTCATACGAAGAGCGGTTTTTCAAATTATGTACGCGTTATAAATTGATCATACCATTGCTGGATATTGGCATTAGGCACAATACCAAGCTCATTCGAAAGATTTTCACATAGCTTATCAAACAACTTTTTCACTTCATATGTATTTCCCAGCTCGGCTTGCAGCTTCATCGCTTCCCAGGCAATTTCCTCATTAAACGGAAAACGTTCCAAAGCGTTTACATATAAATGGTACGCTTCAAGAAGCTGTCCTGCCTGAGCATGATATTGTGCGAGCTGCTTAGCAAGTACAAGCCAGAGTGCTCGCAACCGTTCACGTTCGCTTTCCGCCCATATGTAATTATAAGCTTCCAAATAATCGCCGCTGTACTGAGCAAATAGCTTATGATGAGGACCAATTGTCTCCGCACGAACTGGCAAAGACTCTAGCAAATCTTGTTCCCACTGATCCATATCTAATAAAACAGCACCCATTTCTAGTCGATAGCCATTGTCTATATATTTAATTTGAATGTCCACATTCAACCGCTTCAATGTTCTTCGCACTTGATACATCGTTGTGTGGAGCAAATTTGAAGCTTTGTCTAGCTCACAATCAAACCATAGCACTTCTAGGATCGAATCCTTTTGCACCGTTCGACCACGATAATGTAGCAAGTATGCAAATAACTCCTGCGCTTTTAGCGTTCGCCATTGAAAGGACTGTACTTGATTCTGATCGTCTCGCAAATAAAGGCTTTGCATGCAGCATAACAAATACTGCGGAGTCTTGTTCTGATCGTTCGCTGATAAAAACTGCTTATGCAGTCTTTGCATCGTTACTGCAAGGCGATTGCGCTGTACAGGCTTTAATATATAGTCCAATGCATTTACCTCAAAAGCTTGAATCGCATATTCATTGTACGCTGTCACAAATACAATCCGCAGCTCAGGCTGTATTTCCATCAGCTTCTCAGCCAAAACCATCCCATTCATTTCAGGCATTTCAATATCTAAAAAAACAACATCAATCGCTCCATGTTCAGCCAGAACTAACGCCTCTCGTGGATCTTGAGTCATAGCTACAATATCGATATCGTTATAATCTTTCAAAAGACGGTTGAAGCTATGCAGCGCTAACTTCTCATCGTCTACCAGTAAAACTTTCATGTGAACGAGAACTCCTTCCAAAGATATAAGGACGATCTACCTATCTTATAGTGAATACGATGGCAGGAACCGTTATGTTTCTGTCGAATAGGAAGAATTATGATGAAAATTAGAAAAAAATTATTTATTCTTTTGTTATTTTTAGCCGTAATTACAGGAATCCGTCTATTGTGGCTGTATGCCCTCTCCACCCCGAACCAGCCGATAGCGGCTCAAGGGCAGTTTGATTTAACAGATTGGAATTTTGAGCAAGACGGGAACTTAAAATTAAACGGAGAATGGGAATGGCATCCGAACGAGTTGCTAGATCCACACTCTGACCATGCACCTGAAGCGGAATATATTGATGTGCCAGGTAATTGGAGCGATGCACATACACCGCCAGAAAGAAGCCCGCAAGGATATGGTAGTTATCGATTACGCATCAAACTGAACGACAGCGATGATCAAATGCTTGCTCTGCATATTCCTGCCTTGCCCACCTCTTCAGAGGTGTATGTAGACGGGAAACAAATCGCACACTCTGGAAAACCAGCTATCTCCGCTCATTTATATAAGCCGTGGGGTGTCCCTTACATCGCAAACTTTCAAACGGATAGTGAAATAGTGGATATTGTCATACATATAGCAAACTATGAAAATGCATATTCAGGCGGGATAACGCAAGGAATTACACTGGGACTTAGCGATGCGATTCAGAAAAGAATGTGGATCGCCCTCGGAACTGAGATGACGGTGTTCATCATTATGATCATCCATACCATCTATGTTGTACTTGTCTATTGGATTGGCATACGGATTAAAGGCCTCGTCTATTTCGCACTCTTGTCGTTCAGCACAAGTATTTCAATATTAGTAGACGATCACAGGCTTCTGCTTCAGTTTGTAAATATCGATTATTGGTGGTCTATCAAAATACAGTTTTTAGGTTATCTAGCTTCGTCAATAGCGCTGCTGCAAATGTCCAAGTCTCTATTTACCGGCTTCAAACGACCAGCTTTAATCCGATGGCTGACCGTGATGTGTCTGCTTATGTGTTTATATATTTTCATTGCACCAATCGATCTGATCACACCGATCATTCCGGTTTACACACTCATTTTGTATACCCCGTTTCTTATCACGGTTTGGGCAGCGATGAAAGACGTTATTTTAGACAAAGAAGATGCCATTTATTTAGCAATTGGGGTCGTTTGTATAGCAGCCAACTTGATGTGGGGAATAGCAAAAAATGAAGGCTACGTCGATATGTATTATTATCCGATCGACATTATTATTTCTTTCCTAGCTTTCGTCGGTTTTTGGATTAAAAAATATTTCAGCACTACTGTACAACTCGCACATACGACAGAGCAGCTGACAAAGGAGCACACGTTAAAAGACAAGTTTTTGGCTAATACGTCGCATGAGCTGCGCAATCCACTGCATAGTATTATCAACCTATCTCAGGATGTACTTGATTCAGATAAGGAAACACTTAGCGATGAAAGCAAGAAACATTTAGAGTTAGTTGTTACTGTTGGACGTCGAATGTCAAACATGCTCACAGACCTGCTTGATGTTGCCCGTCTGAGAGAGAACCGTGTTCAGCTTCATGCATCGCCAATTGCAGTTCAGACGGTTGCCACAGGTGTTTTGGATATGCTGAAGTATATGACAGCTGGCAAGCCTGTACGTCTCATCAATGAAATCCCGCATGACTTACCTGAGGTGCAGGCGGATGAGGAGCGCGTCATTCAAATTTTGTTTAACCTGCTCCATAATGCAATTAAGCATACGAGCGCAGGTACCATCTCTGTCCGAGCAGAAGTGCGGAACAACACCGCGCATATTCATGTCGTAGATACAGGTATAGGAATCGAAAACAACAAACTAAATCTACTATTTCTACCCTACGAACAGGGGGAAAACAGTTCTTCCAGCGGGCTAGGATTAGGGCTGCATATAAGCAAACAGCTAGTTGAGCTGCATGGCGGAACGATTTTCTGCAGCTCTGTTCCAGAGAAGGGATCTACATTCACCTTCACATTACCGCTTGCAGAATTCGTAAATAGCAGTAAACATGTAAAAAGCAATCTTATTCCATTTGAGTCATTCGAGTCATCAAAATCGCTTGCAAGTGCTGTACGCTTGACAGCTTCAATAGATTCAGACCATGAGATTGCTGCTTCGATCAATCATGCAGATAGGCCTAATCACATAGGTGGTAGTATTACAGTGCTGGCCGTTGATGATGATACGGTGAATTTAGATATCCTTTCTACAATTTTAAGAGCAGAACCTTATCAAGTCATCACAGCAACAAACGGTAATGAAGCGTTGACGATTATACAAGTAAAAGATATTGACCTTGTTATTGCCGATGTTATGATGCCGGGGATTTCAGGCTATGAGCTAACGCGAAATATTCGTCAACATTATTCTGTTTCGGAGCTTCCTATCCTGCTTCTTACAGCACGCAGCGCGCACATCGATATCGAGACTGGCTTTCTAGCTGGAGCCAATGATTATGTCATTAAGCCGATGGATTCGATGGAATTGCGCTCAAGAGTACGCGCGTTAACTGATTTTAAGCATTCTGTGAATGAAAGATTGAAGATGGAAGCAGCTTGGCTGCAAGCACAAATCCAACCTCATTTCTTATTCAACACGTTGAATTCCATTGCCGCGCTTAGCGATATTGATATCGACCGTATGCGAGCACTATTGGAGGAATTCGGCCATTACTTGCGTGCCAGCTACGATTCTCGTAATGCGAAGCGACTTGTGCCACTGGAGCATGAAATTTCACTCGTTCATTCTTATTTGTACATTGAGAAGGAACGGTTCGAAGACAGATTGCAAATTCACTGGGAAGTTGATGATACGGTGAATATTCATATCCCTCCTCTATCGATTCAGCCTCTTGTTGAAAATGCAGTTCGACATGGGATTATGAAACGTATGAGAGGCGGAACGATTACGATTCGAATTGCTAGTTGTCCAGATGGCGTAAACATATCCATCATCGACGACGGAATCGGCATGAACGAAGAAACGGTACGCATCTTGTTCGAACCTGCTGGAAACAGAGCAACAGGAATCGGACTTATAAATACAGATCGCAGATTAAAGCAAGCTTATGGAAATGGATTGCATATACACAGCAGACTTGGGGAAGGAACTGAAGTTAGTTTCGTTGTTCCACTTCGCAACGAGCGTAAATCGAGTTAATGCACTTCATCTATGGAAAAATAACAGGACTTCTTTGCGCTAGAAAGGAGTCCTGTTATTTGATTTTATATGTATGTATAACATAGCTCCATGCAGTGCGGCTAATTTGAAATAAACGGCGACTTCCGTATAAAATGAGCATCATTGATTTGCTGCATGATAAACTTCGCAATATCTACACTGTCCATCTTGGTTCCAGGCATATTCTGCTCATTAACTTGCAAGGTGCCGACAGCTTTCCCTTCGACGACAAATGGAATCCGCAGTAAAGTCCAATCCACTTCACTATGTTGAAGAATGTGCAGTTCTTTCGTCTTATCTTCGATCAAACGTCGGAAAAATAGACGGAACAACTTAGCTCCGACACGGTTCACGAACGACTTCTGATCTCCCGGCACGTCCAATGAGCCACCTGTAATGCCAATAAATCGTCGAATGCCCAACTCATTCATTGCAGCTATAATGTGATTCGTAACCTTGCTGTAGATAGGATCTTTATCTCGGCCGGGCTGACCAAAAGAATTAATAACAGCATGACTGCCTTCTAACAGTTTAGCATATATGTGTGCATCTTGAGCATCGCCTTGTACAACATCCAGTCGCTCGTGCGTAACAGATACTCGCTCAGGATTCCGAGCAAGCATGCGAACGCTATAACCTTCTGACAAAGCTTGCTTAACAATGGCACGCCCTACTTTGCCAGTGCCACCAATGATTGCAATCGTAGATATGTCTTGTTTCAATGATATCCCCTCGCCGATTCGTGACATAGGAACAAGATAACTTCATAAACGATCGTAACTTGGTTCTAGTGGATATATTCGATGATCTCTTTTGCCAACAGCCAGTTTCCATCAATAAGCTAAAGAAGGAAACATAATTTATCCTGCATCATATGACTGCCTTTCTTTCGTATCCAACTCTTTTATGTAGTTTTGTCATCCAGTACTAGCTGCCTTTTTATTCTACTTCCAGTGCCATTTTTACAGATTCTACAGCATGTATGATTGCAGTGTCAAATAGTGGAATAGCTATATCATCAGCCTTTACTAGCAATCCAATCTCGGTACAACCCAATATAATTCCCTCTGCACCGTCTTCGATTAGCTGTTTCATCACATCGATATAGTACTGCTTTGATGAATCCTTAAATTCCCCACGGCACAGTTCTTCATAAATAACGCGATGAACAGCTGCCCGCTCTTCTTTCTCAGGTACGATAACCTTAATTCCATGCGACTCTACTCGTGACTTTACAAAATCTTGTTCCATCGTATAAATGGTACCTAGTAATCCTACCGTCTGGAGGTTGGCTTGTTGAATTTGATTTGCGGTTGCATCGGCAATGTGCAAGACAGGAATAGACAGCTTGGCTTCTACTAAGGCAATTACTTTGTGCATCGTATTAGCCCCGATCACAATAAAATCTGCACCTGCTCGCTCCAATCCTTGTGCGGCATTTCCTAAAAGCTCACCTGCGCCTTCCCAATCATCGTTTACTTGAAAACGAGCGATTTCATCAAAATCAACGCTGTACATCAAACATTTTGCTGAGTGCAATCCGCCTAACCGTGTCTTCACTTCTTCATTAAAAATACGGTAATAAAGCGCGGAAGACTCCCAGCTCATCCCGCCAATGAGTCCAATCGTTTTCATGTATAGCCCCTCCATCCACTCTGAGTATTCGTTCTACAACTAAACTAATCTGGGTGGTTTTCGTTACTATTACAGAAAAATCTTGACTAGTCAACGTATTTTATCGCATGATCCCAAGCTTCCTTGAACTCCGCAACACTGGAAAATCTAAACTCCCGATCCTCATTTACAGCACGAACTGCAACCTCATGCAGCAGTATTCCAGCATCCCACTTTGATAAAGAACGATCTAGTTCACCACCAAGTAAGGCAAATGCCATTGCTCCCATCGTAAACACGTTCGTCCGTTCATCAATAGGTGCCCCTAAAATAAATTCCTCAGGTGACATAAATCGTTTCGATCCGTAGAACTTGCCCATCGTATTGATTAAAGGCTTCTTTTGATAATAATCAATATCACAGATTTTCATCTCGTTCGTTATAAAGTTATAGAGAAGGCTTCCGTCATAGAAATCCACAGCTACATAATCGCTTGCCTCCACATGAAGATGGAAATCAAAGATTCGTTCTAATGAAGCTAGCCTCGTTTCTACTGGCAGCTGCTTAAATCGATAGCACGGAGAGTCTGGATGCGTGTATTTTGCAGGCGGAGGAAAGGCCCAATGCGGATGCAGCGATTCGCCTTCGATCCATTCGAATATGGCCGCATAGCCTGAACCGACTTGAAAATGATCGATTAGTTTAATCAAGGTCGGATGACGCAATTCCTCGTACAAATGAATCGCTGACTTCAAACTAGCTACTGCCGTATCTGCAATCCCCGAGTAATGCTCGGTTTGTGCACCCGCATATTTAACGAATACTTTTTCACTGTTCCGTTCAACACCAAAGCTAATATTGCCAGAGTCCTGTTGATCGAACACCTTACATACTCGCCCTAGTTTACTTAACCACTCAAAATCATGCTCGCTCTGTAATTGAAATTCAACCTCATCTAATGAAACAGTAACTAGATTATTTCCCATACGTTCCTCCTCGAATTATAAGAAATAATATTTCATTCATTGAAACTAGATACCAACTGCCGAATCTCTTTCTACACGTAAAATAGAATACAACTCTTCTAGCTTCTGGATCTGATAAGTAGGTACTATTTCCATCTCAGTCGGCTTCATGCTTGGATTAAACCAGCATGTATCTAAACCTGCGAGCTGTCCACCCCTTATGTCCGCGCTTAACGAATCTCCAATGATTAAAGTCTGCTCTCTATCAAATTCAGGGATTCGATCGAACACAAATTGGAAGTATTCCTTCATCGGCTTCTGGTATCCTGTATCCTCAGATACAAAAATAGATTTGAAATAAGGCAACAATCCTGAATCATGCAAGCGTCTATACTGCGTTTTAGATACTCCGTTCGTCACAATGTAAAGGTCAAATGTACGGTGCAAATTGGTTATCAACGCTAGCGCCCCGTCAATAAGCTGATGTCCTTCCTCGAGGTATCCGCGATATTTTTGCTCTAACAAGGTTCCATCTACTTCCTGCCCGCATTCCTGAAATAAGCGCGAGAATCGAGTATTTACAACCTCATCTCGATCTATTTTCCCTTCCTCAAAAGAACGCCACAATAGCTGATTCATTACTCTATACTTCGCTTCGATTTCATTCGTTAACACTACGTTCTGCTCTTCAAACAGTAGGCGAAGCGCTAATCTTTCAGCTGCACCGAAATCCAACAACGTATCATCTACATCAAATAATAAAGTCCTATACACTTTCAACATGATCTCTCCATCTCCCACTGGCTATAAACAATTACAAACTATTTCTATAAAATGGGGTTAGACCGCTTTGGCAACCTGTTTCTGATTCTTTTCCGTCCCACCGCTTAATTTAAATACTAAAATGCCACCAACGATAATCAACACGCCGAGCAGCTGTTTAAAGGTAAACGGAACTTGCTCAAGTCCGAACCAGCCAAGTGAATCAAACAATAACGCGAATGCTAATTGTGAAGTTAATACAATCGAGATCGCATACGTCGGTCCAAGCTGCTTAACTCCTTTCACAATACTAATAACAACACCTACTCCTATCATACCGCTAAACCAGTACCATGGCTGCATATTATGCAAGGTAAACATACCCGCACCTTCAACGAATAGGCCGATCAGGAAAGAAGCAAGAAACCCCATACCTAATACTAACGTTGTCGTCGCCCATGAGCCCATATGTTCATTCACTTTATTATTAAATATAGTTTGCAGACCAACCAATGAACCTGCAATCAATGCCAGTATGATTCCTACGATCATGATACAACCCTCCTGTGTTCAACCTATTTTGCTGTAAAATAAAAACAGGTTATTCATAAATACTTTCGCTTGCTAACGTACACAGTCCATCACGATTTTTTATCAAAATGCCACCCTTATTCCGCTCCACTAACCCTTCCGCACAAAACTGCTGAATGACCCTATTCAAATGGCGGTAACTTGTTCCTACCAAGTTCGCAGCATCTTTTAAACTGATCGTTCCCAGCTGACCATTAAACAGATAGCCAGATTCATCAGAAGAAATGGACAACAAATAACTGGCCAATCTCACTTCAACTGGATACATCAAATTAAAACTCATCGAATTCGATTTCACGCAAAACTTTTTCGTAATAATGTCGAGTAAAAAATTCAGCAGCGGCGCATAATCCTGCCCATATTTTCGCAACCAACGATGATGGATAGCAATCATACTGACCGGAGAAACTGCCTCCACCGTATTAATAAAATCAATATTACGCAAATATTCAATATCCCCGATCACTTCCAATGGTGTTTTGAAAGACAGAATAAGCGCTTTCCCTTCTGCTGAGGTCGTATATACTTTTATTTTTCCTTTAACAAGGATATACAAATAGTGCGAGGATTCCCCTTGCGTGCAAATAGACTCGCCTTGTTTAAAATGAAACAGCGACAAATGCGGCAGCAACGATTTATTAAAAATAGCTTTCAATTGATATGCCTGCAAATAATGTTCAAGCTGCTCTCGATCCTTCGCCTCTTGCATCGTGACAATCCGCCCCCACCCTTAATCTATCTATGTCGTCTCCTTTATTTTATCAAATTCCGAGAAGAATAACGCCCGTGATCATCATACCGATTCCGATAAACTGCGGCAGCCTCATTTTCTGCTTCACTACATCGAACGCCCCTGTGCTATCGATTAGAAAAGTTATACCAAGCTGTGCGATAAGAACGGCGGATACCGTCATCGTAACGCCAATTTGCTGCATCGCGATAATACTGCTGAAAATGATAACTGCTGCTAAAGCACCTCCCGTTACATATAGAGGCTTTACTTGTTTAAAGTTCTGCCACTTCCCATCACGGACAACTAGGAAAATAAGCAATGCCGTTATAAATCCTGTAAGCTGCGTAATGCTAGCCGCTTGCCAACTGCCAATGTTGTGGCTAATACGAGCATTAGCCACACCTTGCAACGTAATTAATGCTCCACCTGCAATTGCAAATATGATCCCTCGCATGCTCCATTCCCCCACTTGGTTTTGATTCTATTTAAAAGGAGATCGGCGTAAGGGAGGTAGGACATATGTCCTCAACTAGAAAAAATATATCACCGTAAACAAAAAAATCCCTATCCACACTTTAGCGGGAAGGGACATTGGAATTCATCACTTTAACTTACTTTTTATCCACTTGAAGCAGCGAGATCTTTTTAATCGAATACGTATCTTTAATCTTATCTTCTGAAATAAAGTTTAGTTTAATCAGACTTGAAATTTTGGAAGGATCGGCTTTTGATAGCATTCGCCAAACACTAGGATCAACAACTGCTGTATAAAGCTTGTTATCATCATATTCTTTTCTTTCTTGGTGAACGATCTTCACCTTGTACTGATCGAATTCCAATTCGGAAGCATGCCGTTCCGAGCAGTGGCTTACGATTTCACTTCGTAATTCCGACAATTGTTGTTCGATATCTTTTTGCTGCTGCTTCAATTCATAATATCGCTGTACTTTCTGGTTCACTATATTCACGCTCCTTGATTACATATGTATGCCAAGAGAGCAAATATTACGTTATTTTCGTTCTAAATTCATTTGAACAATTAATAAGTATGGATGTAGGTCTTTCCTGAAAACAAGCCTATTCGTTCGAATGAATTCTTTTTGATAAGGAGCGAAACATAACATGGAACAACTGACCATCAGTCCAAAACTGCAATCTTTTTTACAAGGCACGAAGAAGCTCTACATAAACGGTGAATGGGTGGAATCTGCACAACAAAAAACGTTCACCTCTATTAACCCCGCTACTGGCGAAGCTCTCGCTACGATTTACGAAGCTCAAGAAGAAGATGTGGACAGAGCGGTAAAGGCAGCGCGAGAAGCCTTCGATCACGGTGAATGGTCCCGCTTGAAGCCTGCTGATCGCAGCCGCTTGATTTATAAGCTTGCAGATTTAATTGAAGAAAATAAGCAAGAGCTAGCTCAATTAGAAACGTTGGATAACGGTAAGCCAATTCGTGAAACAACGGCTGCAGATATTCCGCTCACGATTGAGCATTTCCGTTATTACGCAGGCTGGGCAACGAAAATGACAGGTCAAACGATACCAACAAGCAACCAATTCCTTACGTATACTAGACATGAGGCAGTTGGCGTTGTTGGGCAAATTATACCGTGGAACTTCCCGCTCCTCATGGCTGCTTGGAAGTTAGGAGCTGCACTTGCAACAGGCTGTACGGTTGTATTAAAGCCTGCAGAGCAGACGCCGTTATCTGCGTTATACTTGGCACACTTGGCGCATGAAGCTGGCTTTCCTAAAGGCGTTATCAACGTCATTCCAGGTTATGGCGAGACGGCTGGAGCTCCGCTGGTAGTTCATCCACAAGTCGATAAGATCGCATTTACAGGCTCCACTTCTGTCGGCAAGCTCATTATGAGCAGTGCGGCAGATACCGTCAAAAAAGTTACGCTCGAACTTGGTGGTAAATCACCTAATATTATTTTCCCTGATGCAGATCTGACAAAAGCAATTCCAGGAGCCTTACAAGGCATTATGTTCAACCAAGGTCAAGTTTGTTCGGCAGGGTCCCGACTATTTGTTCAGAAAAAGCAATATGACAACGTTGTGTCGGAACTGGTGACTGCTGCAAGGAAAATCAAGCTAGGCTCAGGGCTGAATGTAAAGACGGAGATGGGGCCGCTCGTTTCGGCAGAGCAGCACGCAACGGTTCAGCACTATATTGATAAGGGGCGTTCTGAAGGTGCGGAGTTACTTACAGGAGGAAGAGTTCCGTATGAGCACGGATACTTTGTGGAACCGACTATTTTTGCAAATGTAAATCCATCTATGACGATCGCTCGCGAAGAAATATTCGGGCCAGTAGTAGCTGCGATGCCATATGATACACTGGATGACTTGATTGAGCAAGCGAATCGCTCTGACTATGGTCTGGCGGCAGGTGTATGGACGCAGGATCTCAAGCGCGCTCATGAAATGGCTGCTAAGCTAAGAGTCGGAACTGTATGGGTAAACTGCTACAATGTATTCGATGCTGCTGCTCCATTTGGAGGTTACAAGCAGTCTGGCTTAGGCCGTGAAATGGGCTCCTATGCTTTAGAGAACTACACCGAAGTCAAAACAGTGTGGATCAATCTTCAATAGCAAACTATGCACTAGACATAAGGAACACTTTATTTCTATATTTCGAAGTTTCTAATAAGGGCTCTCCCACATGGGAAAGCCCTTTGCTCATGAAAATGATTAATGCCTATTTATACTTTAGAAAATAAAGACATGACGTGTTTCGCGGCTGCTTGATAGCCACCTGCATCCCGGAAAGAGTCTCCGATTCGTTTAGCGTTCTCTTTATAGGCAGTTTCATTTAACACTTTCAGCAAAGCAGACTTCAACAATTCAGGGGTAAGATTATGTTTATCCAGTGCAATACCTGCTCCTAGCTCCTCTACCCGCTTCGCTACAACCGGTTGATCGGAACTTAATGGGATCATAACAAGTGGAACATTATAATACAAAGCCTCACTTGTACTATTCATACCCGCATGTGTAATAAAAGCATCTGCACGCTGAAGAATTTCCAACTGTGGAACATAAGGCTCGATAATGAAATGATGCGGAATACAGTCTCCTATTGGATCCAAATCGGTGTCTTGACCGCAAGATAATACAAATTGAGCAGGGATATCTTTAAAGGCTTCAAAGCATAACTTATAAAATTCTAAATCTTTATTCAAAATCGTACCCATGGAAATGTATACGACTTGCTCATACTTAGATCGAAGTTGTTCAAGTGGAAAGTCAGGAGCATCCGAACGAGGCACAATCGATGGTCCAGGAAATATAAAACTTTCATCAAGCTTATCTGCATCTGGTTGGAAATAACGGCTTGTGAATACGAGCTTATACTGTCCTATTTTACGTGTAATGTCCTCTAATGAAGGAACATCAACGTTAAATTCAGCAGCGACCTGTTGTGCAGCATTCGTTATCCTGTCACGTAAGGCATCCAAATCCAAATCAACAGCTTCGGTCGGCATTTCGAAATCAGGTACATTCGCAATAACAAAATGAGAAATCGAGCATATCGCTGGAATACCCAGCTTTTCAGCTAATATATGGCCACCCCAGCCGAACATAGAGTCAAAGAGGACGAAGTCAAAGGACTCATTCTTAGTCAGCCTCAATATTTCAGGAACATGGGGCTGAATAATCCCGCGCACTAGAAATTCAGTGAACTGCAGCGGGTGTTTAACTTCTGCTGGGTTAAAGCCTAGTTCTTTAAATATTTCCTCATTCAGTTGATACGGCAGGAATTGTGCCCCCGTCTGTGACAACTTCCCTCGATAATCCTCCGTACACATGTAAACAACTTCTTCTCCATTCTCAACTAGCTGCTTCACTAATCCTAATGTCGGGTTTACATGACCTTCGGCTGGAAGGTTTAGATACAGTATGCGTGCCACTTACTCCACCTCCGATTATGTTCGGGGCTATCTCCCTTTGATAGGAGACAGCCATAGTATATTCACGATATGCTGCTATACTTTCAAAAATAAAGACATCAAACGATTGGCAGCTTCTTTATAACCACCAGCCTCGCGGAAGGAATCTCCGATTTGTTTAGCCTGTTTTTTATACGATTCCTCTTGAAGCACTTGGAGCAAAGCGGATCTTAAACCTTCAGCAGTAAGGCTCTTCTTGTCCAAATAAATTCCTGCTCCTAACTCCTCTACCCGCTTAGCCACCATTGGTTGATCCGAAGTTAGTGGTATTGTTACAAGCGGTACATCATAATAGAGCGCTTCACTAGCACTATTCATACCAGCATGAGTGATAAAAACATCCGCTCGTTGCAAAATTTCTAATTGGGGAACATAAGGTTCGATAATGAAGTTAGGTGGGATGCAATCTCCAATTGGATCTAGATCAGTGTCCTTGCCGCAAGATAATACAAATTGAACCGGAATATCCTGAAAAGCTTCGAAGCAGAGCTTATAAAATTCCACATCGTTATTCACTATTGTGCCCATGGAAATGTATGCGACTTGCTCATATCGGGATCGAAGCAATTCAAATGGAAATTCAGGAGCATCATAACGCGGAGTGAGGGAAGGTCCCGTTAATATATAGCTAGCATCAAGCTTATCTGCATCTGGATGGAAATAGCGGCTCGTAAACACTAGCTTGCTTATGCCATGATGGAAAAACACATCTTCAATCGCTGGAGCGGTAACTTGATACGTATCGGCAATTCTCTCTAACGTACTTGTTGTCTGTTTATGCAGCGCTTCAATATCCAAGTCGCCATGATCAACTGAAGGTTCTTCAAGTTCCAGCGGCTCCGTAAAAGCAAAATGTGTAACCGAGCATATGGCTGGAATTCCAAGTTTCTTTTCTAAAATAGATCCACCCCAGCCGAACATCGAATCATAAATGAAGTAATCAAAGGTTTCATTCTGCACAAGCCTCACTATTTCTGGGACATGGGGCTCAATAATGCCACGGAGAATAAAATCGATGAATTGAAGCGGATGCCTTGCTTCTTTAGGCGTAAAACCAAGCTCTTCAAATAAATTTTCATTTACCTGACAGGCTCGAAACTCCGCTCCAGTCTGTTGAATCCTCTTCCTATAACCCTCCGTACACAGATAAACAACTTCTTCTCCGTTGTCGACTAGCTCCTTCACTAATCCGATTGTCGGATTAACATGACCTTCTGAAGGAATATTTACATACAGTATGCGTGCCACTTACTCCACCTCCATAATTTTATGAGGCAAGTTCACTTCTGCATTTCAAGTTGAAAATCCGTATCTACTCGTGATCAAGTCCCCATAGTACTCATGCAATATAATGGCAATAGCCACCATATCATCATAGATCAGCTTGAAGGAACGATCAACCTCATCACTTTAGCTGCGCTTACGCTCCATTTATACTTTTGAAAATAAGGACATGATACGATTTGCAGCTTCTTTATACCCTCCAGCATCGCGGAAGGAATCTCCGATTTGCTCGGCATTCTTTTTATAAGAGTCATCATGAAGCACTTGTAGCACGGCGGATCTTAAACCTTCAGTAGTAAGGTTGTTCTTGTCCAGCATCATTCCTGCTCCTAACTCCTCTACCCGTTTCGCAATCACCGGTTGATCAGAGCTTAGTGGTATCGTAACAAGTGGTACATGATAATAGAGCGCTTCACTTGCGCTGTTCATGCCAGCATGAGTTATGAAGGCATCTACTTGCTGAAGAACTTCCAATTGTGGGACATAGGGTTCGATTATAAAGTTATGAGGAATACAATCACTAAGCGAGTCTAAGTCAGTGTCTTTACCACAAGATAATACAAATTGAACCGAAAGATCTTGAAAAGCTTCAAAGCAAAGCTTATAAAACTCCATGTCTTTATTCAAAATCGTTCCCATAGAAATGTATACGACTTGCTCATATCGCGATCGAAGCAATTCAAATGGAAAGTCAGGAGCATCTAAACGAGGTGTAATGGAAGGTCCCGTGAATAGATAGCTATCATCAAGTTTATGCGCATCTGGTTGGAAATAGCGGCTTGTGAACACTAGATGAGACATACCTTTTTGGGTAAATATATTCTCTATAGGTGGGATGGACACTTGAAATAAATTGGCTATTCGTGCCGTCGTACTTTCTATACGCTCACGAAGTGGTCCTAAGTCCAATTCAGTAGGGTCAGCTAATTCTTCTTGCGGCAGCATGGTATCCGTAAAAATAAAGTACGTAGTCGAGCATATTGCTGGGATTCCAAGTTTCTCAGCTATAATACTCCCGCCCCAGCCAAACATCGAATCGTAAATCATATAATCAAATGATTCATTCTCCACAAGCCTCAATATTTCAGGAATTTGGGGTTCAATAATGCCACGAAGTATAAAATCGGTGAATTGAAACATGTGCTTTACTTCAGTGGGGTAAAAACCAAGTTCATCAAATAAATCTTTATTTATTGGATAGGCTCGAAATTCAGCCCCCGTTTGGACAATCTTATTCCTGTAATCCTCTGTACACATATAAACGACTTCTTCTCCGTTGTCGACTAGTTCCTTTACTAAGCCAATTGTAGGATTAACATGACCTTCTGACGAAACGTTTACAAACAGTATGCGCGCCACTTACTCCACCTCCATCAATGTATTGGGCAAGTTCACTTCTGCCTATTATACTTTTGAGAATAAAGACATAATACGATCAGCAGCCTCTTGATATCCACCAGCACTGCGGAAAGAGTCACCAACCATCTTCGCACGCTGTTTATAAATTGGATTGTTCAGCACTTTCAAGACAGCAAGCTTTAGCGTTTCAGGAGTAAGGCAATCCTTATCTAGTGTGATCCCTGCTCCTAGTTGCTCTGTCTGATTTGCCACAATCGGCTGATCTGAACTTAATGGGATTGCGACAAGCGGTACATGATAGTACAATGCTTCGCTTGCGCTGTTCATGCCCGCATGTGTCACAAAAACATCTGCTCGTTGGAGAATTTCCAATTGAGGAACATAAGGTTGTATGATGAAGTTAGAAGGAATGCTTTCTTCAAGGGATGTAATATCCGTTTCTCTACCACTAGCAAGTACGAATTGGGCGGGTATATCGTTAAAAGCCTCAAAGCATAGCTTATAAAATTCGATGTCTTTATTCAAAATACTGCCCATGGAAATATATATGACTTTGTTATACTTCGAACGAAGTTGATCAAATGAAAAAGATGGAGCATCAGGACGCGGTGAAATGGAGGGACCAGAAAAAATGTAGCTATCGTCGTATTTTTCCGATTCGGGTTGGAAATAGCGGCTTGTAAATACAACTTTCAGTTGGCCGTACTGGCGAGTAATATCATCTAGCGCAGGTACAGCCACATTGCATGCTGATGCAACCCTCTCCGCTGAATTCGTTAATCTCTCGTATAGAGCTTCCACATCGAGATTATCCTCTGCTTCTTTCATTTTAATAACATGGGATACAGGCTTATCAAATACGAAATTCGTAGCGGAGCATATGAGTGGGATACCTAGCTTCTCCCCTAATATTGCGCCACCCCAACCGAATAAGGAGTCAACAATGACGTAATCAAAGGAATCATTTTCAATTAAACGTAAGACTTCAGGAATAATGGGTTCAATCATGCCTCGAAGTATAAATTCGGTGAGGTGATGTGGATGTGTATATTCGGTTGGACTCAGGCCAAGTTCTACAAATAATTGTTCATTAATCGTATAGGCTCGAAATTCCGCCCCGGTCTGAGCCAGTCTATTCCGAAATGGTTCTACATTCATGTAAACAACTTCTTCTCCATTGTCGACTAGCTGCTTTACCAAGCCTAATGTTGGATTTACGTGACCTTCTGCTGGGATCGTTACATACAACACGCGTGCCACTTACTCCACCTCCGTTAATTTATGGGGCAAGTTCACTATGTAATTCTAGCTGTAGTGCACCCTATAATCGTGATCAAGCCCCGTTTCCATATGCAAGGATTAGAATGCTCCTAGAGCATATATCAGTTGGAGCATATGATCAAGCATTCCACCTATCCTTTTCACATAGCCCTAATCCCCGAAAGCCCAAGTCTAGTAAAGATAGTGGCCATTCCCTTACACGGAAACAGCCACCAATGTTCAACCTTTCTTCACATTTTAGTCTAAGTGGTCGAACAAGTATTTCATAATTCCGTCTTTGGCATCATGCGAATATTCCCATACCATCGCGCCGCCTAAGTTTTTCTCTTGAATGTATTTTACTTTCGCTTCCAATGCTTGTTGATCCTCATACGTGATGAAAATATCGCCGTTGTACAAGTAAGCTGCTTTGGCTTTATCGTCGTAGTAACGCTTAAACCCTTGCTTATCCATGAACGTGGAAACAAGTGATTTATAGCTAATATCAAACTTGTCGATATCAATGGGATCCCCAACTGTATATAGCCCCTGCTTCTGTTTTTCCTTATCCCTGTGTACATTTTTCCATCCGTAGGAATAAGCAGGGATTCCCATTAGTATTTTCTTGCTGTCAATTTGACGGGATAAATAACGGTTCATAACTTCATCGATGCTGTTCGTTGCAATACCTTTGGAATCGACGTAGAGATTGGCATTATGAGCGGTCGTATCCGACCATTCGCCCGTTAAGTCATAGCTCATCACATTGATATAGTCGATATATGGCTCTACCTTTTTAACCTCTACATTGGTAAAGTACCAATCTTGTGTACCAGCTGCATAGCTGAGCAAGTAGTTTTTATTTTTCTTTGGAAGCTTATTCAGCTTCTCTCTAAGTTCTTTCATCAGACTTGTAAAGTTCACCGTATCAATGTCACGCGCCTTCTGCGTATTCCATGCATCGTACGCCGGGTACTCCCAGTCTATTTCGACCCCATCAAGCCCTAGCTCCCTAACCATATTAATAATATTATCGGTAAACTCATCTCGGTTCTCATCGAGCGATGCATCAGAGAAGCCATCAACCGCGTAGCCTCCTACCCCAAGCACAAACCGAGTCTTTTGATGTTCCTGCTTCCACCTTTTAATTGTGTTTTTTATCTCCTCGTCAGCCGCTTTGTCTTTGCTAAAATAAATTTCATTTTTATCAATATTCGCAAAGGAGATGTAAGCAATGTCGAGGTAATCTAACTGTGATTCATCAATCGTCTTATAAATAGGGATATAGGCTGCAGTTACCTTTTCATCTTTCGTGTTAGTCTTATACATGTAAGTACTCATCCCAACTACTAATAGGGCGATAAATATTTTCGTAAAAATACTAACCTTCATGCTTAATCACCCTCTTCCACCAAACAACAGCTTGGTTACATATTTATTGAGATGCAGGACTTTGACAGTTACGTAACTGATTAGGAATATAGCGACAACATTAAATAACAAGCTGGCTCCTACTCGTAAGAAAGAAGCATCCACTTCGACTCTTCTAGAAATGGCTAGTTCTACGAGCAAGTGAATTAAGTAAATACTAAAGCTTGCTTTGGATAAAGAACCGATTACCGCCTGAATTTTATGATTGAGCTTCTCATTCATTGAGGTTTCCTTATCCTGATAGTACAGATAAACGGCCACGGCCATAAAAAATGTCGTTATTGAAAAGTTGCCATAAAACAATTCATCCAACGAACCTTTGTATTGCGATACAAAATAAGTGGCTATTGGAGTAATAAAAAAGGAGGCAACACCGATATTAAACAACACATGCTTTACCCGTTGAGGCAGTTCATAATGGAATAAGTAGTAACCGAGGACAAAATATCCGAGAAAACCCGAAAACAGATGAATTTTATTCATAATTGGAATGTATAAGGGCTGGTCTGTCACTCGAAGTGCTATTTCTGCGACGAACGGATAAACAACACTGATCGAGAACCACCCTATGATGAAATATCTCAAATCTTTCTCGCTGCACACTTTCACCAGTTTACTTATTAATGGGACCGTCATATAGATGGCTATAATGGCATAAAGAAACCAGAGGTGAACATAATTACGCTCCGTAATGAATCGATACGCGAACCCCGTTACATATTCCCACAGTCCTGTCTGAACTTGTAATATGTAAAATTGAGTATACAAATCATAAATAATTGACCAGCATAGTAAGGGGATAAATAGTGGCAAGATTCTTTTTATGTAAAAAGAACGATAGGAGGTGACATGCACCTTAAGCATCATCGCTCCACTGATCATGAAAAACACAGGGACAGCGAAACGGGCTATCGAGTTTAATACATTGCTAATCCACCATGATGCTGAATTAAAGTCCGTAGAGCGTATTAATACATCTGCTGTCGTGTGCAGCGCGATAACCGCAACAATTGATAAAATACGGAGTATATCTATATGAATAATTCGATTCGGTTTTGCAGCGGGCTCCATTGTACTTTCCTCCTAGTTGTTCTTAGCAGACTCTAATGTAGGTGCTTTAGCTAATAGAAGCAACGCCTTTGCGTTCTACATAGCCCCAGCCTTCGTCGTTGTCGAAGTATTTGAACGTTCCGACGATTGTTAAGTATGTTAATATATTGCGATACGTAAATATTTCCAGTTGACTAAATATAAACATATGAATGTAATCTTTCCACGTATAGTTGCTGCCATATTTTTTGCATAAATATAGCGAGATTATGATTTGAATCGCATTTACAAATATAGACATGAAGAACAATAAGAATGCGACAAGCAAATTACCGCCTACAAGCAACGTTTGTAAAATAAAGAAGATCGTTGTAAATGCCGTTAAGGTTCCTAAAATAAACCCATCGATTGCAAAAAAGATACTTACGCCAAAGCTGAACTTCTGAGACAGCTTGGACCAATAGATTAAGATGCAATCGATAAAAGCTTTCTGCCATCTAATTCTTTGCTTATAGAAGTTTCTAATATTTTCAGGGCATTCGGTATAGCACACCGCTTCAGGTGCATAGACGAGTCGCTTCTTGAGGTTTTTCGCTTTCAAATATTCGTGAATTTTGAGCGTTATATCAATGTCTTCTCCTACCGTGCTGCGGAAGCCATTGACTTCCATTAACAGGTCCTTGTAAAAGGCACCAAATGCACCGGAGATGACGACAATGGAATTAAAGGCGGATTGTGTTAACTTTCTTACGTAGAAACCATGAATGTAGCTAATAATCTGACTTTTAATGATGCCTTTTCCTGTAAACTTTTCGAAAATGACACCATTCTTTTTCTCAGCACCTTGCACAATTTTAACGGTGCCCCCTACCGCGACAACTTCCGGATCATGAAAGTACTGATTTACATATTTAAGAGAATTTACTTCTAACATGCTATCAGCATCTAGCGTAATAACAATATCAGCATGAGCGCAATCAATCCCTGCATTGAGGGAGTCGGCTTTGCCACCATTATGTTTGTCAATCACATAAATATTGCGGTGTTTCTTCGAACGATACAATTGTTTAATGGGCTGATAGGCTAGTCGTTCGTCTGCTTTACGACGATAAATTTGCAAATCTAACAACTCATCGAGCTTCGATAACGTTCCATCTGTTGAACCATCATTAATGATGATAAGTTCATAGTTTTTATAACGTATTCCTTGTGCCGCATCGATACAGTTCTTAATCGTAAGCTCCTCGTTATAGGCAGGCACGAGCACCGATATCGACTTTTCTGCAAGTTTAGGCTTCAATTTCTTCACTTTGCTTGCAAAAAGGGGAATGAATGTATACAGCGTTTGAAAGACTAGAAAGGTAATGGTCGTTACATAAAGAAAATATGACAAGTCTCTCACTCCTCTTCTCTATTTTTTACGATAAAACGATAACCATACGTGCTGTAACTGCGTGTTGTAGGCTCGTCCACCTCTCTCTACCAAGAATTAGGTAATTTCCACTACTACTTTTAAACTACTTTTTTGAATTCAGAAAGTAAAACCGCATTAATTTTAAAGTAAACGAATACATCCTGTTTTTTCAGTCATTTTCTTCCTCTTGATCCTTTTTGCTCGAAAATTGATATTTAATCAAATCTTAATATTAATGACACAAAAATGTATAAACGTACGCTTTTTGTACGATAAAAACATTGTCACTATAGACTTTGATAACTTTTTAATACATAATTCCATACATAGTGACATTTTAAATTTACTTAACAGTTCCAAATTATTTATATGTTATTTTATAATACGGTTATGTTAGGTATTCTCTCGAATTTGTAAAGGAAGTGACTATCATTCAGCCGCCCAATAAAGCAATAATCGATATAATCAGAGCTCAAACGGAGAAAGAAAGCAAACTTCACCTCATGCATGTGATGAGTATTGTTGAGATATTGAAAGACAACAAAGATGTAGAAGAACAATGCTATGATCGCCTCATTCAAATCTATGAAAAAATGTCGGCTCCTAGAGTGACACATAGTTGGGAACCAACGGAGAACTGTGCACGTGTTCATATTGTTGTTGGCGATTCATTTGCTGGAAGTATGAAAAATGCATTGCGCACGTTAGGACGAGAGCACAGCGATACATTTATTTGCTTGCGCGATCATTTCGCATACGGCCCTTTGTGGCACATTCATGAAGAAGAAGGGATGCTACAACGGCAGGAATGGCTGCAGAATCATATCCACCCCGGCCATGATGAAGATCGAGATGCTATTTTTTATTCGAATGACCAATTGATACAGCTATTTGATCGCATCCCTCCCTCTGCCTCCATCTATGTATGGGGAGCAAACAATGCACACGAACAAAGTGGATTGCGATATGCGATATATATGCTGCGCGATCATTCGAATAAAATTGTTGTATGTGACGCCGTTCAGGCCGAGCAGCAGCTATTTCATACATCTCCCCCGCTTCAGCAATGGTATTATTCTGGAGAATTGAATACAGAGAAGTTACTAACTATTTTGAAACATAGCCTGACCCATTCACCTATTGATGTTGAAGAAAGACAGAGATTAGAACAAGAGTGGCTGGAGCTTGCAGAAGATACGGGGAACTTACGTGTTATGCAAGATGGAAAAGTCACAACTGTACCAGTAGACTACTATGATACCTACTTACTCCAAACCGTTGAACAATTGCATCAACTGCAAAAAGAAGTTCATTTTATAAAATCTGCCCGTGTTATCGGTCAAGCATTGAGCTCGGCACAACAATATGTGAGCGACTGTTATTTCGAATATCGACTGCGTGAGCTCATATACGCTGGCAAGCTTGAGATTAAGGGAATACCACGCGCAATGAGGTATTACAGTGTTAAAAAATCTAATACATAAATGACACGCTTTGCCTACACCTAATTTCAACGCGGTCTCATTCCCTAACTAGCAAAAAGAGAGAACGTCATGTACGATTCACTGTACGTTACGTGCTCTCTTTTTGCTTTCTTACAAGCTTGTCACACTACTGAAAGTAAAATCAATGGGAATGATAACACTAACCCACTATAATAAGCCAAGTCGTACATGTTAGGTAAGGAGTTGTCTTATGGAAAACACACAATTACAGCAAAGAATTGATATCCTTGATTATTTGCGCGGATTTGCATTGCTCGGTATTATTTTTATGAATATCATCAGTATGATGTCCCCTGAACTGCCTGCCTTGAACTCGCAGGATGCAGCATATCAACGCTTTCTTTATTTATTTGTTGAAGGACGTTTCTACTCGATATTCTCGTTTTTATTCGGAATTGGCTTTTATATTTTTATGACTCGTGCACTAGCAAAGGGCAACAACGGTTACACCTTGTTCCTTCGTCGTATCGTCGCATTATTTGCAATTGGCTTTATTCATCAAATGTATCAACCCGGTGAAGCCTTAGCGTTATATGCAATTTGCGGGCTGCTTCTCATTCCATTTTATAAACTGCCTAAGCACATCAACTTACTCATTGCACTTATTGGTATTATTGGATTCGGCTACTTAGGCAACAAGTTATTACTAACGTTCCCGTTGATTTTATTAGGACTTGCTGTAGGCCAATTTCGTGTATTCGAGCGACTAGCAAGCTTACAGAAACACATTTGGGGTTTTACGATTATCATGCTACTGCTCTCTGCTGTGGGCCTATGGTATCAGGTTCAATACCTGCCAAGCAAGCCGTTCATCCCCTTCATGTTAGGAGGCGTTCTGGATCCTTTCCTCATACAGGTGAATCAATTTTTAAATATCGGTATTATGATTGGTCCCATCGTATCGGCAGCATTTGTAGGAATATTGATACTTTTACTGCAGCTGAGGGCGGTTCAAACGTTACTGGCACCGTTAAAGTATTATGGCCGTATGGCGTTAACGAACTATTTAAGCCAAACAGTTCTTATTTTGCTAGCTGCTCAGTGGCTTCAACAATCCGGCACGACCACGTATATGCAGACGTTTTACATTTGTCTCGCGATCCATCTTATTCTGATCCTGTTCAGCATGGTTTGGTTGCGATTGTTCAAAATGGGTCCGATGGAATGGTTGTGGCGTGCAGTCACATACATGCAAGTCCCACCTTTGTTGAAGAAAATATGAAATAAGCATGAAAGAACACATTAACCCTGTCCTGTACCCTTGCGTGTAACGGATAGGGATTTTTGTCTTTATTTGTGAAATTATGTTTCCTTTTCTTGCACACCCTCCTCCACATTCGTATGTCGATATGCGAATCTGAAAGACTATTTCAAATCACTTCTAATAAGCAAGAAGAGCTTATGCTTGGCTGTGATTCCCCTTTAAACACGCCGTTCTAATCACCACTGTCTAGAATATACTTGAACAGTAATTTTGCCCGCAGACTTTTGGAAAGAGGTAATATTAAGATGTCCATTAGTTGGAAATATAGGTCCCTAGTTAGACATATTTGCTACCTTTTTCTCCCCTCCCTCCGTCTTCTGACTTAGTGGGCTTGCATCTATTTTCAGATCTTCACACAAGCATACGCAACCTTTTGCCTATTCCATTGGCACGGGCTGTTCTATCCATGAGAGGAGTTGAGGAACCATTAACGCCAATAACGCGCAACCTGGTTTTTACTACGCTGAAGGTGAAATAAAAGGCAAGATCGGCGTACTTATCGAGTCCCATTATGACGAAACCGAATTCCGAGTATTCAATTCGTATTTTCCATCGAAAGGCTTTGAGGTCGAGTACATCAGCAATCTGTGGGGGAACGAGAAGCTCATTTTCACAGGCAATGACATGACGAGTCAAGTTGCCGTACAAGTCGATGTGTCCGCTCGTAAGCCAACTGATTATGACGGAATAATCCTTATTGGCGGCTATGCAATGGACCGACTCCGCTATGAAGCGAATCCTGTTCAAGGGCAGAGTAATCAAGCACCTGCTGTACAATTTCTCCGTGAGTCCGTTAAGGCCATGGATGAGAAGGAACTTTTTGTCGGTACGATTTGTCACAGTCTATGGTTATTTTGTGCGGACCCTGCCTTATTGCAAGGAAGAAGCGTCACCTGTTCCCATAACATTTTGTACGATGTGCAGAATGCAGGTGCAAATGTCATCTTCGATGGCAATCAGACAAGTGAGCTTATTCAGGACGGTCACCTCATTACTGGTAAGCACCCGGAAGTGGTTAATGAATTTGTTAAAAAGTTCGCAAGCAGCATCTTACTTCAGGAAGGAAGCGTAATTACGCCATGAAGAGCGAGTTTAACACCATAGTTACCCATCCCTATCGTGTTCGTGCAGGAAATGCTCATCCGCTAGGTTCAACCGTCACCAACGACGGCGTCAATTTTTCTATATATTCCGAACATGCCACATCAGTAACACTGCTCCTATTTCAGCAAGACGGTGACTTGGAGCCCATACAGGAAATACACTTAGACCCAACAACGAACCGAACCTCTTGCTTCTGGCACGTCTTTGTTGAAAATCTTAAGTCCGGAGCTCAGTATGCCTATCGAGTGGATGGTCCGAACCTCCCCGAAGCGGGATTGCGCTATAATTCCAATAAAGTGCTGATTGACCCCTATGCAAAAGGAAACTCTGATACGTTGTGGGAACGAGTAGACGCCTGCCATGCAGAAGATAATTTACATACTTCTATGCGCAGCGTAATCATCGATTACCGGGATTACGATTGGGAAGGCGATAAACCGTTACAGCGTCCGATTCAAGATTGTATCATTTATGAAATGCACGTCAGAGGCTTCACCGCCTCACCTACCTCCAAAGTCACGCATCCGGGTACATTCCGCAGTGTAATTGAGAAAATACCCTATCTTCAGCAACTAGGTGTAACCGCGGTAGAGCTGTTGCCTGTATTTGAATTTGATGATAAAGAAATTGTTCGCATGGTTGACGGGCATGAGCTCTGCAATTATTGGGGTTACAGTACAATTGGATATTTTTCACCGGACTCTAGATATTGCGTAGATCCACAGCTTGGATCACATATTAACGAGTTTCGAGACATGGTCAAGGCGCTGCATCGAGCAGGAATAGAAGTTATTCTTGATGTCGTCTATAATCATACGAACGAAGGCAACCATGAAGGTCCTACTATAAGCTTCAAAGGCTTCGACAATCTTACCTATTACTACCTCTCCTCGCAAAATAAATACTACTATATGGACTACACCGGCTGCGGCAACACCTTCAACGTTAATCATCCCGTAGTTGAGAAGCTCATTCTCGACAGTCTAGAATTCTGGGTCAAAGAAATGCATGTTGACGGATTCCGATTCGATGAAGGCTCCGTATTGACTCGTGATGAAAATGGTATTCCAACTCAACACCCCCCTGTTTTGTGGAACATTGAGCTTAGTGACTCACTTGCCAATACAAAGCTGTTTACAGAAGCATGGGATGCAGCGGGCCTATATCAGATCGGCTCCTTTCCAGGCTACAGCTGGGCAGAATGGAACGGACGCTACCGCGATGACATTCGCAGATTCGTACGCGGCGACGCTGGCATGGTTAATGAAGTCGCAACCCGTATCTCTGGCAGCTCGGATTTATATAATCACCACCTGCACGGACCTACCAATAGCTTAAATTTCATTACTTGCCATGATGGCTTCACGATGATGGACCTTGTAACCTACAACGAGAAGCATAATTGGGTAAATGGAGAATCCAATCAGGACGGGATCAATGAAAACTACAGCTCCAACTATGGTTATGAAGGTAATACTTCAGACGAAGGGATTCAAGCTTTTCGTTTGCAGCAAATTAGAAATTTCATATCCATTCTCATGATTTCGCAAGGTATTCCTATGCTGCTAGCTGGCGATGAAATGGGAAATACCCAGTATGGCAATAACAACGCCTATTGTCAGGATAATGAGATCAGTTGGATCGACTGGACCCTCACGGAGACAAACGAGAATCTCGTTCAATTTTGCAAGAAGCTAATACAGCTACGCAGATCAGTAAAGAGCCTGCGGAGAAAGACGTTCTTTACTGGAGCTGTCAATGAACGAGGATACAGAGATTTAGATTGGCATGGCTGCAAGCTGTACAGTCCGGGTTGGAACAATCCGTCATCTCGTGTGTTAGCATTGACACTTGGCTCCTTTGTCCCAGATGAACCGGATCTATATGTAGCGCTCAATATGGAGCAGCAGCGGTTGACATTTGAAGTTCCTCCCGCCCCTACAGGAAGTGCGTGGAAAGTGTACAGCGATTCTTCTTTCCTGCATGCAGATGGCGAGATCATAGATGCACCAGAAACTGAGGTTCAATATCATAGTGTCCTACTATTAACGCTTGAAAAAGTATAGGAGGTTTTATATGAAAAACCCTAAATTCACGTTTTCTGATCTAATTGCAGGTTATGTATCAAGTACGGAGTTGAAAGATGATGTGTTTACTTTGGAAACGTCCGATGGACGCTCCTTCACTGTGAAACTCTCCGCTAACGTATATGCAGAGCTGATCCGCAATCTAGGTGAACCATTTTTAGACCATACGAGCGAGCTAAGAAATAAGATTGAAAAAGGACGCTACTTGTACGCTTACGGCATTTTTTATACGGATGGTGCTAACGACAGTTTGTCATTTGAAGCCAAACATATCGTGTTTGTCGGTAATGATGCTCATGAATACCGATTTGAACAGCAGGATTGGTGGATTCAGCAAATTAAAGAGCTTGGAGATTTTTATTTACATGCACAGTTCGGCTCTGATGAAATTGATTATAAAAATTACCGCACCTCGCTTAATTTAGAGGGCCAGCATACAACAAATATTCGGCAAGAGACAGATACCATTTCTAGACTCGTTTACGGTTTTGCAACGGCCTACATGATGACGGGTGAAGAACGTTATTTAGAAGCGGCGGACAAAGGAACCGACTACTTGATTAACCATCTCTGTAACGTCAAACCCGATGATAATACGGCATTTTGGTACCACGCTCTGGATCAAACTCCAGACAAAGAGAAGAAAATATTCGCTTCCGAGTTCGGTGATGATTACGACGCAATTCCTGCCTATGAGCAAATTTATGCACTAGCGGGTCCAACTCAAACGTACCGGATTACAGGGAATGCTCACATTCTAGATGTCATAGAAAAGACGATTAACTTATTTGATAAATACTATCTGGATAAAGAACGTGAAGGCTACTTCTCTCATATTGATCCAATTAACTTCGATCCGAGAAATGAGACGTTAGGCCACAACCGCGCGCGGAAAAATTGGAACTCTGTAGGTGATCATGCACCTGCCTACCTGATTAATCTTGTACTTGCAACCGACAACGATCGTTACAAACAAATGCTGGAGTATACAGCTGATACGATTACGAAGTATTTTCCTGATTACGCGAATAGTCCGTTTGTACAAGAAAAATTCCATGAAGATTGGAGCCATGATCAAACATGGGGCTGGCAGCAGAACCGCGCTGTCGTCGGCCATAACCTCAAAATTGCTTGGAACCTGATGCGGATGCACAGTATGTTCGATAAAGATGAATATGTGGCCTTGGCGGAGAAGATTGCCGAGCTGATGCCAGAAGCGGGAGGCGATCAGCAGCGCGGTGGTTGGTATGACGTAGTCGAAAGAACATTGGCTGAAGGCGAGACCTACCACCGATTTGCCTGGCATGATCGTAAAGCTTGGTGGCAGCAAGAGCAAGGCATTTTGGCTTACTTGATACTAGCCGGAATACTAAATAAAGACCAATACTTGAAACTAGCCCGAGAATCTTCTTCGTTCTATAATGCTTGGTTCCTTGATCATGAGTCTGGTGGCGTGTACTTTAACGTATTGGCGAACGGCCTACCTTATTTGCTCGGGACAGAGAGAAACAAAGGCAGTCATTCTATGAGCGGCTATCATTCCTTTGAGCTAACGTACTTGGCCAGTGTATATAGCAATTTGCTTGTAACGAAGCAGCCGATGCAGTTCTTCTTCAAGCCTAACCCAGTAGGACTTGAGAATCGAATTCTCCGTGTACAGCCAGACATTCTCCCTGCGGGCAGCGTTCAGATTACAGCCGTTACGATTGATGGAAAAGCATATGATACGTTCGATGCAGAAGCACTAACCGTTGAGCTTCCAGATGTGAAGCATCATGTGAAAGTATGTGTCACACTAACCCCTGTTGATGCTGCTCAACGATTGTTAACCCGTCTGGATGTTGAGAGTCAACGTTCAACACTTTACTTAGCAGGAGACATCAATCAGCCATCTCTGCCATCGCTCCAAAAAGCTTTAGATGAGGTGCTAAACAGTCGACCAGCAGCCGTAACACTGGATGTTTCCAGTCTTAAAGATGCGGATGATGCCGGTATTCGTGCCATCATTTTTGAGTTCCAGAAGCTATCCAGCAGCTGTAAAATCACCATTTCAGGTGCCAATGCTGCAATTAGCAGCAAATTTGAAAACAATCATTTTGCTGATTCAGCTACATTTGTGTAAATGATTCGGAATGTCCCCTTTTGCAAAAAAGGGGCTTTTTTAATAAGGAAGGTGCATAGATGACCAAACAAGGGACACTCATCTTACATCACATCCTTCATCATCCCTACATGTCAGTCATCGTAGGCATTAGTTTTATTTTGACAGCTATCCTTGAACTTGAAGAAATCAATCAGCTTGGCGTTCATCATGGCTTACTGCTGTTCGGGATATGGAATGTCCTGAAAATACTCCCCCTTTTCATCAGCGGCATTCATCATCTGCACCAAGCTAGCACTGGCGAATCGCAATTAAATCGCTGGCTTCATTCGCTACATCGTGTTACTTCTCACTCGTTAACCGAGTGTGTCATCGGTATCATCTACATCGTCACAGCCATTATGGAGGCAGAGCACAGTGTGTTATATGAATGGTCCCAGAAGGATGTAGACATTCATCACGGATTGATGCTGTACGGCTTTTTACTTGTAGCAAAAACGCTCCCGCTTATTTATTCAGGGATACATCATTTGGCACAATCCAATCGCAATCGAAATAAACTTCCTAGATGGTTTACGAAGTTGGAAAATCACTATTTTGAGCTTGTAGCAGCTGTTTTGTTTATCGGCACGGGTTTATACGAGATTATTGAAGGGTTCATGACGAAAAATGTAGATGAAGTGGCGACCTATGCCTTTCTGTTTATCCTCGTTGGATTGATGAAGTCACTGAAATATGTACTTCATATTTATGAAGGAATATCATTAATCGAGAAGCGTGTAAGAGAGCGGGACAGTGAGAAGTCTTTGTAAACACTCACAACCGTGTATTTGCAGAGTCTGTCCCTATGCTCTCATTGTTACTTTGTTAATTTTGCCTAACTTTTATCCTTATTTGAAATCGCGCTGTATAAAAAAGTACCTCCGTTTCCACTGTGTGAACTGTAACCCGTAAACGGACAGTTCCAAGTAGTGAAAATTGAGGTACTTTCAGCCTGCTTCAAATCGGTTTCATCGCACGCATCGCGTTTAATACAGCTAACAACGTAACGCCAACATCAGCAAATACCGCTTCCCACATCGTTGCGATGCCAAATGCACCTAACAATAGGAATAACGCCTTTACACCTAAGGCAAAGAATATATTTTGGTATACGATCTTTCTCGTGCGCTTTGCCATCCGAATAGCTGCAGGAATTTTGGATGGCTCATCCGTCATAATGACGATATCTGCCGCTTCAATCGCAGCATCTGATCCTAAACCACCCATCGCAATACCGACATCTGCTCGTGCAAGTACGGGTGTATCATTGATTCCATCGCCTACAAATATAACTTTTTCCTTCGGCAGTTTTTGTGCGTCGATACGCTCCAACTGCTCCACTTTATGCTGCGGCAATAGCTCAGAATAAATCGCATCCAGTCCTAGCTTCTGCCCCACAGCATCTCCAACTCGCTTCACATCACCTGTTAGCATAATCGTCTTCTTAACACCAAGTGACTTCAATTGCTGGATGGCTGCTGCTGCATCCTCCTTCACTTCATCAGCAATGACGATATAACCCGCATAGCGATGATCAACAGCAACATGTACAAGCGTACCTAATGATTCAGGTTCAACAAAGGAGATCCTTTCTTTTCTCATTAACTTGGCGTTTCCAGCTAGGACATGCTGCCCGCTCACATTCACAGATATGCCGTGCCCGGATATCTCCTCGTAATCATTCAGCTCGTCTTTATTAATGTTCTGACCATACGCATTTACAATCGAGGAAGCGATCGGATGATTGGAATACACCTCTGCATAAGCAGCATAGCGCATCAGCTGTTCCTTGGTAATATTGCCATGAGGTTGCACATCCGTTACGACGAATATCCCCTTCGTCAGCGTACCTGTTTTATCAAATACGACATACTTCACATCGTTTAACGCTTCAAGATAGTTGCTTCCTTTAACGAGAATACCATTTTTGGAAGCTCCACCAATTCCCCCGAAAAATCCTAACGGAATCGACACGACTAAAGCACAAGGACAAGAAATAACAAGAAATACAAGTGCACGGTAGAACCAATCTGAAAATGCTTCACCTGCGAAAAACAGTGGCGGAAGCAGCGCAATTAGTGCTGCTGTAATCACGACAGCGGGTGTATAATAACGAGCAAATTTCGTAATATAATTTTCGGTAGGTGCTTTACGACTGCTCGCATTTTGCACCAGATCCAATATTTTAGCTACTGTTGAATCTTTGTAAGCTTTCGATACTTCTACGGTTAACACACCGTTTTTATTAATAAAGCCGCTAAGAATTTCACTGCCTGCTTCTACTTCTCTAGGTATGGATTCACCAGTAAGTGCTGAAGTATCAAGCATCGATACACCATCTACCACTTTACCGTCCAACGGCACCTTTTCACCAGGCTTAATGACAATAATATCGCCAATCTGAACATCTTCAGGCGATACTTTAGTCAACTCACCATTCACCTTCAAATTCGCATAATCAGGACGAATATCCATCAATGCACGAATCGATTTGCGAGAACGATTGACTGCAATGCTTTGGAACAGCTCTCCTATTTGATAAAAGATCATAACTGCTACACCCTCAGGGTACTCTCCAATAATAAAGGCCCCGATTGTAGCAATACTCATCAAGAAATTCTCATCAAACACACGTCCGCGAGTAATATTCCGCAGTGCTTTATATAGAACATCTCCACCTGCAAGTACATAAGCAACTAAGAACAATGCCAGTGAAATATTGCCGGATAGTCCACCCCATACTGCCACAAAGGTCAACCCAATAGATGCTGCTAACCTTACATAAGGTAGTTTGGTTTTTCCTTCAGAAGCTGACGGGGACTGCCGCACCGCACTGCTGTTTCCTTCTCGCTGAACTGTGAATTTGGAATCAAGCTGCCTAATGAATCGTTCCGTCTGAGAAGCTGCATACTCCAATTGTTCAGCACTAGCCTCAATCGTGAGTTGCTTCGTCACAAAGTTAACACTAGCAGATTGTACGCCGGGTATCGTCGCTACTCCTCTTTCGATCTTCGCCACACAACCTGCACAATCCATCCCTTCGATCGTAAGCTTCATCTCCTGTAACGGTAGCTTTTCTTTGACCTTAATGGATGGATCGATATCTCGAATTACCCGCTTCGCTGCTTCCACAATTTTAGGTACGGATTGAAGTGATTCAATCGTTAATGTCTGATTAACAAAGTTAAGACTACAATTCGTAACTCCTTCAATCTGACGTAGTCCATTTTCAATCTTGGATACACAACCTGCACAATGTACACCTTCAAGCTCTAGTTGAGTTTGCGCGATGGAGCCTGCTTGTAACTGACCCACTTTCATCAACTCCTTATAAGGAACCTGTATAGTATGCTGCGAACATAATCCGCATATTACAATCACATAAATACATTCAAATGATTATTCTAATATGTATCTTACTGCAATACATATCAAAAATCAAACGATTATTTGAATGATTGACAAAACTTTGGCATTAGGTTTACGATCAGACGACCAACTTAGAACTTTGTCCAAAGAGGTGTAGGATGAAATTAAGACCTATCGATATCGCAAGAAAGCTAAATATTAGTACAAGCGCTTTACGGCATTATGAAGATTGGGGCATCGTTCCACCAATCGAGCGTGGAGCTAATGGTTATCGGATGTATACAGAAGTTCATGTCGCTTATTTCGAATGTATACGGGCTTTGTCTGCTGGATTCGGCATGCAGCTCACAGCAGATGTCATGAGAAAGCTGCAAGCAGAAGAAATGGATGCTGCGCTATGGATCGTGAATGAGCGTCAAGCATCCTTATACCATGACAAATTGATGGCTGAAAAGACGATTCAACTATTGGATGAATTGGAAATGGACGAATGGAATACGAAAGGTAGAACGAAGTGGATGACAATCGGAGAAATTGCAGAAGAAACCTCTATACCTACTTCTGTACTTCGACATTGGGAACAAGAAGGACTTATAACGGTAGAACGCGATCCACAAAATGGTTATCGTAGGTATAATCGTTCTCATATTAAACGCGTTTTGTTAATTCGCTCCTTGCGAACTGCAATATATTCATTAGATACGATCAAAGAAGCGCTTCAAGGGCTGGATCATAACAATATCGAGCAGGCGAGAAAGATCGCCTATGATTCGTTACAGCACCTACATAAGATGAACAAAGATCAGCTCCGAGGCACTCATTATTTATATCGTCTATGCAAAAAGCTGAACCTGATGGAGTAATCATTTAATAAGACAATTAATTAATTTAAGCAGGTAACAATAAAAGAATCCTCCCCGAGCAGTAAACGTACATCCTATCTAACATGGGGAGGATTCGACGACGCCGACACCTCACACAAACCTTATTGCTTATATATAATCGTTCATTATTTTCCTTTTGATGAATACCACCGCTCAACTACCATCGAATATAATTGTATATCCAATGAATTTTTGCGAGTAATCTTCTCTATGGTATCCCGCTCTACGGTGTCCAAGGAAGTCCGATTCGTATTATAGTTTTCCCGATATAACTTAGGGCTCCTCTTCCAGCCGAGCGCATCACGCATCGGTTGCAAACATTCCTTATACTTTTCCATCACACCAATACACGCGAAATGCCGTCTCAAATGCTGCTGGACACATGCTTGATCAGGAAATACCGCATCTTCCACAGCCACCTCATTTTGAAGTGCTGGAAAATGTGGAAATATCGTTGCTAACCCCAATATTTTGGATTGCAGATTGCTAGTAAACAGATCGAATTGCTGTTCTGAAATAAATTCATGCAAACTTTTATCTACGACCAGAGGATAATATTGATGCAAAGGGTTGCTTTTGATGTAATCATATAAGGAAATAACCAATTCAACTGGATGACGAAGAATTGTAATATATCGATAAGGACGGCCAATCCATTCATGAATACCGTATGGTAAATGACCGGATATAATTTGAATTTTTTGATTTTTATCTCTGCATTTTTCAATTAACCGTTCAAGAGACCATTCTGGGTCATCATGCAGAAATGCAATTCGTTTTGCACTATAGTGATCTTGTATGATTCTGTTAAATGAGGTTCCACCTGTCTTCGGAATGTGTATAAAAATATCCAGCGTGTTCCGCACCCGGCTAGCTCCCTTCCTGTAGCTCGATATGTTATTCTATGCGAGCGTGTACGAACAGGAGATGAGACCAACATCACTATCGATAGTCGTTATAAAATAGCAGCCTACAGGATTGTTTGCAAACGTTGCGCCGCATGCAAACAACCCTACCCTAGCGGATACGGACAGCTGTACAAGATACACCATCAGCCGCTATTACGTGATTCCGCTTACGGTCTGCCTTTTATCGTATGTTGCACGCGATAATTAGACTTCGTCATCAGTTCCTCTGCAACGACCACGCCATTTTTCTTCTTAATGCGCTTCGTTTCCACGACATAGCCTGGTTTTCCTTTTTGAATCGTTTTTGTTTGTTTGGAACGTGAAATACTGCTGCTCTTATACACCGTCTTAGGCTGTATTTTTTTCAGTACCCGCGTTTTTACTTCATACGTAACCCCTTCTTCTTTTTGACCAAGGATGCTGATGGTAATTTTGCTATTGTTCGTTTTCGTCTGGATCGTAATAGCAGCTTCTGTATGGTTTCGAATTGTAAATTCTACGCTATTATCTGCATAAGTCGCATCTCGCCCTAGTGCAACGTAGCCTACGGGTAGCGAATGACTGCGTCGCTCTACAATTTCTAGCCCACTGAGAAGAGCTGCATTGTATAGGGTTGATGATGTCTGGCAAATACCTCCCCCATATCCTTCAACGAATTTGCCATTCATAATAACTGGTGCCTTTTTCAAGCCATATGATTTCTTCGTCTTTTGAACCACTTCGCTGTAGTTTAATGATTCTCCCGGTTGCAATACGATGTTATTCAGCGCTTTTGTACTTGATTTAATGTTATGTGTGCGTCCAGCATGGCCAGGTGCAATTTTGGTGGAGAAGCTAGCTATGACTTTAGCTGGAGCTACCGTTGCAGACTTTGCTTTGGAAATAGCTTGGTTTTTCGTTTGTAACGCTGCTGCATTGGCACTCGTTTCTCTTTGTTTATTGTCGTTAAGCGCAGCTGTGCTTAACCCATTTGTCATCGCCAATGAAGATGCCATTAGCAGCATGAACATGTACTTTTTGCGTGTAGTCTTTCCTTGTTGAATTTGTCCCATGGTTTCTCCCCTATACTCAAATGTGACAACCTCTTCACTCCGATTTTCAATCCGGATATGAATATATATAATTTGATCTGCAAATGAATGACAACATGGTTTCATAACTATTAATTAATTGTTACTATTGGTAACATTGGATAACTTCCCCTTCTCTTTTAACAAAAAAAAGCTTGTTCCAGTTATAGAACAAGCCTTACCCTATATGTAATTAGCACTTATTTGACCAACATTTGCTCATAATGATACACATGGATCCCTTGTGCTTCACTCTGACCAATCCGGTACATGGCCGCAGCAACTTCCTTCCCCTGAATCGGTCTATACTTGCTCCAGCTCCCACGTGCGATTAGCTTAATTAGCGGACTTACCATGATAGCTGCACTTTCCCCAGGTCGTGATTCACTCCGCGACCCAAGCAATAGCGAAGGTTGAAATACATGAACGGATGGTAAATTTAATTGGTTAACTTCATTCTCCACTTGACCCTTTACTTGATTGTAGAAAAAGGCTGAATTCGAGTCTGCACCAATGGAGGTAACCATCAAATACTTGCTCGCTCCACACTGTTTCGCCATCTTTGCCAATGCTAGCGGATACTCAAAATCCACTTTACGAAATGCTTCTTTCGAGCCTGCCTTCTTGATCGTTGTGCCAAGACAGCAGTAAACATCATCTACTTGGAAATGTTCGATGTACCGCTCCAAATGATCAAAGTCCACCACAATCTGTTCTAGCTTGGGATGATCCAACTGTATATTTCTTCGTGTAAAAATTTTAACTTTATGATAGGCTGGCTGTTCGAGCAATAGTTGCAGCAAATGTCCACCGACTAATCCTGTTGCGCCTACAAGCAATGCTGTTTTCTCTTTTAGAACCATTTGCTTCACTCCTATAAATGCTAAATAAAATAAAACGACTATAGCTTAAAATATGTATAACTAACATCATATCATGTCTGCTATTCGGTGAAAAATAGATAGTGAGAGTCACAGGAATGAAAGCGATTTAAAGCATATAGCGAATATATAGCAGCATATTGTACCGAAGACGATAAACGACTCCTTTACAATGAAATACCCCTGAATCAATTGCTTAACCATTGATCAGGGGTACAGATGCATCACGATATTTCGATATTCTTCCCCTTACTTTGCCATAGGGTTCATCTCAGATAGTACATTTTCCAAGTCCGTGGAGAAGCGTTCATGAAGCTGTTTAATCTCCTTGTCTTTCGTTTTGTCCGCATACAACTTCAAATCAGCCTCACATCTCTTCAATAAGGCGAGTAATTCAGAAGGAGGAGATGTTATTTTCTTGTTTACGTTAATATGATCAGCGTACAGATCTACATACATCTCTTGCTTAGAATCCACTTGCGCAATATAAATTTCATCTTGTTTGACGTTGTATTCCTCCAGCTTCTTTGTAAGCCAGTTGCGATCCAATCCCATTTCTTTAAGTGGCTTGTCCAATATTTCTCCATCCATAATAACAATCTGTGGCACATGTTCATTTTGGATCGATAGCCCTAAATCTTTGGCCGTCAGTGGCTGATTCTCTTTTGTAAGGAGTACGTTAATCTCCCCACTTGGCTCGATACTCGCAAATTCCACATCAGCTAGACTAAAGGCATTATTTTTGCGAAGCTGCTGCATGAGCTCATCGGCTGTTATTCGCTCTTTGCGCAAATTATGCTCCAATACTTTCCCTTCTTGAATAAGAACCGTGGTCTTCGTATCGATAAAGTCTCTTGCTGATTTGCTCTTTAGCTGGAGTAAGTCAACAAGTAGGGATATTCCTACCCACACCACTATAGAAATAAGTCCGTAATACCACTGAGCATCTAAATCTAAGGAGATGTATGCTGCTAAGTTACCAATCGTAATCCCTGTTATGTATTCAAATAAGGACAGCTGAGAAATTTGCCTTTTGCCTAGCAACTTTGTCATTAAAAACAAAATGACAACAGCCGATAGTGTGCGTATCAGTATTTCTAATTCACCGGGCATCGCTTAAAAACCTCCTGTTCGTATCGTCAAACTTCATTTCTTACTGTTGACCAATATGAACAGGATTATCCATAAATAAGTGCGTGTAACCAATAATGAACGTTTAAAAAGCACCCTCCACAACGCAGATGGAAAGGTGCTTACTAATCAACCTTACGATGACATCTCTTGTATCACCTAAATTCCCGACCATACATCCTTGGCATAGCGTCCTTCGTCCAGTAATTTTTCCAGCCAAGCCGCCGACTCACGATCATTCTCTCCATGCACTTCCTCCCATGCACGCTGCAGCGTCGCCTCTACATCAGGTGCCATCTTACTGCCGTCTCCACAAATATAGAGATGCCCGCCCTCATCAAGAATACGGATCAACTGCTCTGCATCACGAGCCATAAGATGCTGAACATATGTCTTCGGCTCGCCTTCTTTACGCGACATCGCGGTATGAAGAGTAACCATTCCGTCTTGCTCATATTGTTTTAGTTCATCCTCGTAAATAAAGTCGCTCTCACTGCGGCAGCCGAAGTACAAATGAGCAGGCCCCAACGGATGTCCTTCTTTCTTGAGCGCGCTCCGTGCTTGCAGAAATCCACGGAAAGGAGCCAAACCAGTACCAGGGCCAACCATAATAATGGGTGTTTCGGTACATTTCGGCAATTGGAATTCACTTTCAGGTGTTCGTACGAAAATAACAATCGAATCCCCTTCCTGACGCTCCGCCAAATAATTCGACGCAACTCCTTTGTACTCACCTTGCCCGCTCCATGCTGGTGCACGAACAACACCGACCGTTATACTCGCCTGCTCGGCATCCACGCGCGGTGAGCTAGAAATCGAGTAATATCTCGCCTTAAGTGGCGGCAGCAGCTCGAGAAATCGATCAAATGCCATTTCACAAGCTTCATAACGCTCCAACAGATCTAACATCGTTACTCGCTTCTGCTTAATTTGTTTCTTATACGCCTCTTCCTCCAATAGAACTTCCAACTCTCGGCGGTGCGGCGGACATACAGTAGAAGAAGCAAGTTCGCGCAGTTGGGCACGTGTAGCGGCCTCCTGTAATTCAACACTATGGCTTAGCAGATCAAGCAAACTTACCGGCCTCTCTAGCGGCAGATGTGCAGCACTTCTTCCTGTTGCACGCAGAATGAGATGATCCGTAGCTTCCAGCTTAAAACGGCGCAATACTCGCAGCACTAATTCTTTGCGATTTATAGGTAGCACCCCAATATGATCCCCTTCCCTATAAGTAACTCCCTCTGGAAGTGAGATTTCAATATGTCGAGTACTCCGACCGCTGTCTGGACTTTGCAGTTCGCGGTTATTCACGATCTTTGCATGGAAAGCTTCATATGATTCTGCGAGTGGTGTGCCAACAATACCGCTAACGAACTGAACGGTGAGATTGTTCGTTTCCTTGGCTGTTTCCTCATTTAATTGCAGTCCTAGAGCAGACATGACATCCTGCCACATGTGCTCCCGCCAAGTTTCGACTTGGATTTCAAAGTCACCGCTTGCATCCCCTTCACCAAGCAAAGTAAGGCGAGTTGCTCCTTTTACAGCTAGCTGTTCATCGATAAGTCGCGGTACTTCTTGATAGGTGCTCGCCCAGTTATGATCACCACAGCCAAATACCACATATCGTACACCTTCGCATTCGGACGCTTCAGCTTCCTGAAGCCATTTCACAAACTCACTCGCATTACTCGGCGGCTTGCCGTTATAGGAAGCTGAAACGATAAATACAGCACCTTCCTTAGGCAGTTTGCCAGCCCAGTTATTTAAAGGTGCCACTTCCGTGCGGAAACCTTGATTGCGCGCCATATCTGCTAGTTCTCGTGCAATTCCTTCGGCTGTACCCAGATTCGATCCATATAAAACAAGCAAAGGCGTGTTGTGGCCCTCAACTCGGTTGTTGGTCTTCGATATCGCTGCGCCTGTACGATTTTCTTCAGGAGAATCCCCAGCTGCTGCAATCGTAAATCCTTGATTAGATCGAGATTGGACCCGCATCGTAAAGCCATCTGGCTTCAATGTCAGTGATTCTTTTACTTTCAACTGATAATTGGTATGGTCCATAATCTCAAAATGTTTCAACACCATGCCCAAAACAAGCACGGCCTCTTGCATTGCAAACTGCTGTCCGATACATGCTCGTTGCCCATTTCCAAATGGCTTAAATGCATGATGCGGTACTTTGCTAATATCCTCAAACCTCTCTGGGCGGAAAGTCTCGACATCCTCTCCCCATACATCCGTATCCCGATGAACGATGGGAACTAAAACGTTGACGCTATCTCCTTTTTTCATCGAATACTTACCTGCCAGCATCGTATCTTCTTTCGCATATAGAGCAAACGCCGGGGCTGTTGGCCATAAACGTAATGATTCATTCAGAATCATGCGTATGTAAGAAAGCTCACGTACTTGGGTATAGGTTGGGACCGCATCGACCAATACTCGGTCAACTTCTTCATATGCTTTTTGCAGCTTATCTGGATTTTTCAGTAAATAATATAGGGCAAAGGATAATAATCCACTTGTCGTCTCGTGTCCTGCAATGAGAAACGTAATAATTTGAAATCGAATGTTTTCATCATCCAGTCGTTCGCCTGTCTCAGGATCTCGACCATTCAACATGTGAGCAAGCAGGTCATTTCCACTAGCCTGTCCCTGTGCTTTACGCTCTGCAATAATTTTGTCCACTAGCGTGTACATGGCTTGTATATCATGTTGAAATTGACGCTTCGTAACGACCATCAACTTCTGCTGGATATTTAGACGCTGTAGCTGGCCCATTGCTTCATCCAATGCGCGAGTCATACTCGTAATAAAAGGATGTGACTGTTCCCGATAAAAGCTATTGAAACGATAATCAAACCCGCATAACCCGATCGTATCCAGCGTAAGCCGCGTCATATCTTCAGCAACATCTACACTCTCATCGGGATTGAGCCGCAGCCATTTTTGAATCAACTGAACAGCAATGTCCACCATCATCTCATGATAACCGCGCATCGCCATTTGACTAAAGCTTGGCAGCAAAATATTATGAGCTTTTTGCCAATTCGATTCTGTCGTCGCACTTGTAAACAAACCATCTCCCGTAAACGCTCTTACTTTTTGCAGCGGAGCCCACACTCTTTTATCAAATCGTGTCTCATCACAAGCATCCTCAACCAACTCATGACCAGATATGTATAATTCTTTTCTTCCCCCTGGTAATTCCAAGCGGAATATAGGACCTAATTCCTCGGCCAGTCGCATTAATGACTGTACGGGTGCTTCCAGATCCAATTGTGGCAGGTTGCCTAATGGCCCAAACGATTTCGGTTGTGGAATGTGCTGTTCCATTCTTTACTCAAATCCCCCTGTTCATCTGCTTCGTTTCTCGTCAGTCAAGTTTCGTTGTAAGTAATGTTACTATTTGAGAACAGAGCTTAAACTATCCACTTAGGAGTAACATTGTGTCCATTTGTATGCTTACTACAAGTTGTCGTGTTCGATTAGTCAGAACGCATACTGGAAGACCATTCAGTTCGTTATCTACCTAGTTCTGAATAATACAAACAAAAAAACGAAGCTGGGAACTGGATGCGTACATCCCGTCTCGAGCTTCGTTTTTTGTTTGGTTATGAAAAAGCCATTTTAAGAAAATAGTAAATGAATGATAACCCCTAGTTAAAATCTAAGAAGTTGACCCACAAATGACAGTAAAACTTCTGACATGATACGAATTGTCACATAAGCGCCAACAATAATAAGTAAAATACTATACATCAAGTCAATTCGCTCACGACCGGGCACATGGTAACTTAGGAATACAAGCAAAGGTGCTACAAAAATTGCCCCTGTAAAAGCGATTAAGAGAGGAAGCATAAACATACCAATACTTAAAAGTGACATCAATATTGCAAGAATAAGCAACCCCACAAACGGCAGCAGTATCGTACCAAAGCGCGCAATAACCGCTGTATAACTTGCTTGATAACGATTCAGCACAATAACACCATACGTAATCGTTCCAATCAAAAGCAAAAATACGATATAACCAAGAAACGGCTTCACTACCGTTTTAAAAAACGGCACATCACCAAACATACCGATGCTCGATTGGAGATGAATATACATAATTAACGGGATAAGTAAAGCATAGATGCCTATCGTAATAAGTGCTTGAATAAGAAGGGATTGGGATATCGTTTGCAATCGCTGATAAGGTGAACGTATGTTATCCATAACGTAACTAGCATACATTTTTGAGGATTCGCTAGCCTTCTGCATACGCTCTTTCGTCAGCAAAGTATTAGAAATGGGTTCCGTCCCTTGATTGAACTGCCCTTCACCATTAGGAACTTGCTGAGATGAAGATATTGGTTGAGCCGAACGCTCTTCCCCTTGTATCTTTTCTGGCAATGTGGCACCGCAATGGATGCAGAACGCGCCTTCGTCTGTTGTATGTTGACAATTCGAACATGTAACACTCATTGATCTTTCCCCTTCCATCTTTTTATTTGTGCAGGCTATATCAGGATGTACTAAATTAATTTACAAACGTATTTTTAACGCGTTTTGATTTCAAGAAGTAAGGAATGAAAATGGCACAATAAAAACCGCTTCGAATCGTGTCTTTCCAGATCTCCATATCTCCTGTAGTATCCATAAGCGCAATTATCGCGATCGGCTCTAAGAAATCAACTGCAAAAGTTGCAATAAAAATAGCGATCATCAATTTAGGGAAAATTTTCTTTTTACGATACATACAAATTAGCGCCCAAATAAATACTACGATCATAATAATACTGAATATGGTCCCCAACCAGATGAACCACATGTATTCAGGAAATGCCAACTTAATATATTCGATTTGTTCTTGCATCGTATCTGACATTAATGCCAGCAATCCAATCGGCATAAGCACTAGATTGAGATAAATGATAATTTGAACAACAACGAGCCAGCCACCCAGACCTTGTATCTTATACTCAAATTTCTTTAAGCCTTCTATCTTTTTCTCTATCGTCTCTGTTTCCATTCGTTCACCCTTGTATCATATTTTTAGAAAAGTCTACTTTACTACTCTTTATATTTTTATATGTAATCCCCCTGACATAGCCTTTTTCATTATTACAAAAACGACACTATTTGTATACCATTCCATATTATCATCATTGACACGCCAACTTTCAAATTATGTTTGTTTGCTCATTAATTCATACAATAATTGCTATTATTTCATTTGTTGGACGAAATTTAGTTTATACCTTTAACCATTTCTAGATTAAGTACTGCTTTTACCATTATGTTTCACCTTACTCCATATTGGTCCGACAAATAACCAAATAAAGATGAGTCCAACATTGTTAATAATCCAATACGTAAACCAAAAGGTTTGTTTAGGTGGTACGAAAAAGTAAAACATCGAAATAATTACATTAATAATCATCATGCAGGAACAAAATCTTTTAAACTCATGCCATTGATGCTCCAATTCATCTTTTCCAACAAGCTTTTTCTTGAGCGGTCGATTACCTGCTCCCCATCTATATGCAGCCCAACGATCTGCCCACTGTATCGTTCTTTTTCCATAAATCAAAGTAAAACCTATGTACGCTGCTGATAATCCATGAACAAAATGAGCAGGAGCTCCTCTAGATAAATCGATGAGGGTTGCCGATAACACAAATATGTCGATCAACGGCGTTAGCAGCAGAAAAATGGTGGATAACTTTTTCATTTTAAAAACATATCTGAATAATAAACCAGCAAACAAAAACACCCAGAATGCAATTTCGCCAATTACAATCGAAAGTAATATCATATTCATCCTGATATCCCTCATCTTTCCAATGAATGTTGTTTATTTACTTATGGTTATGCATCGTAATTTGGGCATTTTTCAGCATAGCAGCTCCTAAACCACCTACTGAGCCAATTCCAGCAGCTATGAACAATACGACACCTATTACTTGATCCTGGGTCAAAATTTGCAAAACAAGCCCTAAAAAGGCACCTAATGCTAAGCCGATAAATAGATACGCCGCATAGTATAAGTTTACCGCGTCCACCACATGAGGTTCATAATGGTTAATCCAATCCGAATCGCTCTTCAATAAAGGGTTATCAGGATTTTCAACCGAAAATGCGGCTTTTGCTCTTTCAAACGCCTCTTCTTCCGAATATCCTTCTGTAATCTGGTCAAAAATGTAATCCGTCATATAGTTCATTAAGTCTTCTTGAGCTTCTTTATTTTCCTTAGAAGTCCATTTCAGCTTGTTTGCAGCTTTCTTTGCGCTGTTCATTTTCAAGCGAGCCACTAAAGCAATTTTCTCAAAATAAGTAAGATCGTCACTATCCACTAAATGTGTACTCTGCTTTACATATTTCGTAATCTTCTGTTCTAACTCTTGGCTGATCTTCATTCCTATTCCACCCCATCTAAAAATTCGTTAATTAGATTCTGCATGAATACCCACTCTTTCTTTTTGTGCAGCAAATACGCTTTACCACTGTCCGTCAGGTGATAGTACTTTCTGCGTGCTGCTGCCGAACCATCTACCCAATAGCTAGTCACATATCCGTTTTTTTCGAGTCGTTTGAAGGATAAATACAGTGTCCCTTCTTGAATTTCAAATGAGTTGTGGCTTCTTTTTTTTACTTCTTTGCTCAAATCATACCCATACAAATCTTCGTGATACAGTAGGCTAAGAATAATCGTGTCTATATAGCCGCGTAAAACTTCCTTATCTACTTTCAATACAAATTGGCTCCTTTTTGATACATTACTTTATTAGGTATAAAGGTTATGGGAATATCATACAATGACATACCTTACAAAGCAAGGTACAAATTAAACATATGTATAAATAACTGTAACTGAGTAGGTGGAGGTCAACAATTTTAGCCCTTCCACTTCGTAGGAAGTCGAGTGGGCATAATTTGTGCTTCTAACATTACCTACTTTCTCGGCCAGAGCTAGTCATGATTCGGCTCACCATTCAGAAACACAGAGTGCTCACAGTTCTCGTATTTGAGTTTCACTCCCGTTTCCATTGCATGGAACGCGTTCGCTAACGCCTTGAAAAGAGAAAAAGCAACTTGTGCCGACAAAGAACTCGGCACTCCGCCATTCCCTGACGGCTTCACCGCTTCTCTTTTTTCCGCAATTCTCCCCAGTTAAGAACGTCATCTTTCTGCCCACAACTACGTGACAAGCCTTTGGCGACATTGAATTTTGTCATGTTCTAGTGACTCATCCGTCTTAATCCGCCTCCCAATCAACATCCTCACTCTTGGCTAGCAATAGACATTCACCAGTCTCCAGCAGGCTTTCGCATTAGAGATGAAGCCCATGGTAGCATGCTAAAAAAGCGCTGGGATATAAATCACCTGCGCTTTCCTACATCAAATCTTAAAATTATTCCTTCTGTCAGAACAAATTGCTCATACAAAACCATTACCTTTATTCTCCAAGATTTAAACTACTCCCCATTGGTGCTGTGGTTTCGTTCGCTAAATTTCTAACTGCCATCAGAGCAGCTTTCGCATCTACCCTGCCATAGCCATATTGGTTATCCCATACTTGCCGAGTAGGAGGATGAGACCTAGCTGTCTGTTTAAGGATATTACTTATCTGATCGATGGAAAGTGTCAGGCGATGCGATTTGGCCTCAGCAAGCATTAATGCAATGACTCCCGTTACCGCAGGAGCTGCCATACTCGTTCCAGACATTCCAATGATCCCATCATTCGTGAGAGACGACGCGGCTTCTACATTTCCACCTGGCGAACTTATATCAGGCTTTTGTCGTCCATCGCGTGTAGGCCCCGCACTAGAAAAGAATGAGATAATTGAATTCGGTGATTTAGCACTATATGATCCCACAACAATACTCTTGTGCCCACAGGAAATTGAGCCCAGTGTATGTGTATTGTCATTTAAAGTTACTAAACTAGATTGTACACCTTCTATATGATTATCCCGTTCTATCCAAGCATGGAACTTACCATTTCTAACAGAATCACCACGGAGGCGGATGATCCAGGTACCGGATAAATTTGCTCCTCTTTCTACATCATTGAAAATCATCACTACATTATCGCCATTGTCCTCGTTTCGAGTCTGCGTTACAAAAATCTGACCATTAAAATAATTTTCACCTAGCCCAACACTACAAATCACTTCGTTATTTTGGGTCAACACTTCTATTCGAAACTTGTCTTCACCTTGGTACCAAATTTCCATTTCATTCAAGGTAGTATCACCAAGCGGGATCTTCCAATGAAGGTCGACATAACGATTTTGCTGCACAATACCAGTTGCATGAATATTATCGTTATATGAATTTCCTGCGGCAATCACGATAGCTCTATTATGTCTCTCCATTACTAATCCATCCAGCGCTTGTTCCACAAGTGATGTTCCATCATGCGGGCCACCATTAGTCCCAAGACTAATATTTACGACACAAGGTTGATTACCTGCCTGAACAAAAATAAATTTAACGGCATCTATTAAATTTTTTGAATCACCAAAGCTCCCTAAGTTTCCTTTTACAATATCCCAATAGGCTGGTTCAACAAAAATAAGGTCAGCATTAGGAGCAACACCTGCCGACTTATTGTTACGACCATTCCCCGCAGCTATATCCATTACATGCGTTCCATGCGATCTATTCCTAATTTGATAGTTCAAGTAACGATATGGATTAGGTGTTAATAATGCTTGATTAATATCCCTACTATTATATACTCTAAATTTTGTTCTTTTGTTAATATTCGGTTCGTTAAAATCTATCTCTTGTATTGCCAATGCAATTAACCGAGTCGTGTCATCATCTCGTCGAAAACTTCTATAAACAAAATCACATTCGTGATCTACAATACCAACAATGACACCAGCTCCTCCGTTACCTTCTACTGTTTCAATAGGTGGGACATTGATTTCTCTTCTCGTATCCTTTAATAAAGGCTTTAACTGCTGGGCTCCCTTTAAGCTTAATACGACAGAAGATTGATGTATGTTTGACAGTTCTGATACAGCAACACTTGCAGTCACAATTCGTCCCGTTTGATCTGGTGCCAATGCAATATCGTTCATATCGTGAACACCCGGAAGCATATGAAAAGATTTCACGTCCGTAACTTTTGCGATGACTGGAATCAATTCCTCTTTACTTTCAGCATTTTCTAATTTTTTTTCTGTAAGTTGACTCTTCAGCATGGCTTTCTGGAGCCGTGGATCAAGGTTGTTTGGAATGTTCTCTACCATCATGATCTTCCTCCATACTAATTTAATTTTAATATTTAGGATTCATCAAAAAAGCAATAAATATGTGTACAAAGTTAAATAAGGTTGTCTACGCGCACCTTTCTGATATATAAGTTTTTACGTACATAAAAAATTGAATTCATGTAGAGGATATTCTAGAAATCACTTTGGAGGAATTACAGTATGAGTCAAAATGAAAATGTTAACACACAAGATATTGCAGAATTTCATACTTTAGAGATTGAATCACTTCCGCGTAAACCAATTGCATTTGTTGAACCGGATAATCTTGAAAGCTCATGTGGAGCCGAAGACTTTCAAGATGTTGAACGATACGATGGTACTTTAGGTGTAACAAAATCATTTGTGGATAGTCATCAATCTCCTGTTGGTCAAATTCAATGGCATAGTGATTTAGCAACAAAATATACATATCCTGGAAATGTTTCTGGTGTAAGATGGGGGTCCGGTACTCTCATTTCAGAGGATTTGTTTTTAACTGCTGGCCATTGTTTTGATCAAAACCCAAATGGCTGGACGGTTCCTCGCATCAATGGAACAAATAACCCTATATCTTCAGCTGAAATAGCTAAAAATATGCAAGTTAATTTCAACTTTCAGGTTGATTCTTCTAACACTCCAAGATCTGTACAATTATTTGCAGTACTTGAACTAAAAGAATACCGTCTAGGTGGATTAGATTTTGCCATTATTAAACTAGATGGACAACCTGGAACAATTTTTGGCCACACAAAGATAGCAAAAGTAGATGCTAGTCTTAATGATGTGCTATGTATTATTCAACATCCCGCAGGTAGAATGAAAAAAATAGAGGCGGGTCCAGTTACTTTTTTACAGGATGGGGATGAACGAATCGGATATAATTCGCTTGATACACTTGGTGGAACTTCTGGAGCAGGCATACTTCTTACAACGGACGGATCAATCGTCGGTGTTCATACAAATGGAGGATGTGATAGTAGCTCACAAGGTTTTAACTATGGTGTACGAATAACCTCCCTACTTACTGAATCCTCTACCCTACAAGCTATAAGTAACCATTCATAATTGTAAAACGCAGGGATGCAGAACCCTGCGTTTTACATTTCCAAAACGTATTCGAGCTATCTTAGAGTAACGACATCATTATATAGAGTTTTCTCTGATTCATCTGAACATACGCTGCAAGCAACTCCTCTACCGAAATATTATATATTTTCATACCCGTCAAATCACTATTAGAAATCTCCACATTTCTCAAATTACAGTTTCTTATCGTACTATTTTCAAGCTCACATCTCTCAAAGTTCATCGGACGCTGATCATCTCCAAGATTCGTATCTACGAGACGAACCCCACCAAGTGTAACCAACTGAAATTCACTATTTCACTTCTAACGATAATCCCTCATCGGCTTATTCCAAGCCACCGCAGCGACACTCACCACCAGCGTCGCAATCGCACTAGCTGTAAGCGCTGTCTCTGGTCCGTAACTATCCGAAATTGCCGAACAAATTGCGATCCCCACCGGCGGCGTAACGCCTATTATGGAACCAAGAATTCCAAAGACGCGCCCCTGAACAGATGTATCGATCTCAACCCGCAGCATAATATTAATAATGAGCGTACTAAACGCAAACAAACAACCAATGATTAAAATCAAAGGCAGAGCCGCTACCGCTGAACCTGCTTGCGCAATCAAATAGAAGATCGGACCCATCCCAATCGCTCCAGCTATAACCCAATACCCTCTTCGGCCAAGGCGTTCACTAAATAACATAATTCCTATCGAACCTATTAAATATCCCAAAGGGATAGATGCTTCAATAAGCCCAAATACAAATCCATCTGCATGCCATACCTGCACAGCCATTACTTGAATAATCATAAACGATGACATGAAGCTGCACGACAACACAGGCATTAGAATCAGACCTGCTTTGGCATAAGGATTATGCCATACCACTTTGAATCCTTCGCGGAAATCTTCAATAAAGCTGGATTTTTGCCCTTCACTGCGCTCCCTTTTACGAGGGAACTGACCTGCCACCAATAAGCATAAGGTAGATACGAGAAATGCCCCCGCATCAATCAATATCGCGACAACGCCGCCAAACAATGCAACCGCCATTCCACCCAAAGCAAAGCCCGATACACGAATGATGTTATCCGCGATATTAATGATTCCTATCGCCTGCGGGATCTGTTCTTTTCCTACGATATCCGCAAGTGAAGAATGAAACGCCGGGCCATGAAATACACCCGCAAATGCTACTAAAGTAGTTAATATCACAAGTACATAGAAAGGTACGTCAGGCTGTGTCATCACATAAGCAATTCCTACTACGAGTACCAATCGACATATGTTCGAGAACATCATTAATACCCGGCGATCGATACGATCCGCAAATGTCCCGGCGAAGGAACCAAATACTACGCCGACGATTAAATGCGAAATAACAATGATAGACATCTGCTTTGCACTGCCTGTCGTCTGCAGCACCCATAAGTTTAATGCAATATTGTGAAACATGTTTCCAAACAAGGAAACCGCATAACTAGCAAACAAACCAAGAAACGTACGATTGCGCCATAACGACGTATTTGCCTGCTGTATCCCTACTTCTTCTCTTGCTAATTCCATCATCAAGTCTCCCCTAGACATCGCTTAAACGTTTAAGTTAAGAAATAAAAAACAGATTTTACTCTGCTTTTATGTTCATCCTCATTTCACTTTTATATATTTATCAGTGGGAAGCTCCGCATCCTGCTTAAGCAATTGCATCATCAGCTCAAAGCTAACTTGTGACTTGCTAGCTGCCGCAGACACATACTTGGCTCGTGCAGGAACAACCTCTGGACAACCCGATGTGCTAATAATCGTCAAATGAGACGGGTCAACGTATTTACCAGCGAGCATTCCTACAAATTCATTGAAAATAATGCCTTTGCACCCGGCAGGCTGCTTATGAATAAATTCAGCCATTTCCCCCTCATCTTCCATCAGATGTATTCGATCTTCAGCCACTCCAATCACGTCTTTAATTGCTCGTACATAAGGCTCATTGTAATAAGACTCTATGATATAGTAACAATCATGGTCAGCATTCCATGCTTGTGCGCTTTCTAACGCGCCTTTCACATCATGGATTACTTTATAAAATAACGTATCCTCAACCAAGCTATCAATGACAACCAAAGGCACACCCGCTGGAAAGTGATGCGAAATGGAATAAAAATGTTCCTCTTTTACATCGATTAAAAACACTCCATCCAGCTTTCGCTCCGCAATAATGCCTACTTTCGGTTTCTCTGCATCTATACTAGACAGCACGACGTGATAACCTCGCTCGGTTAGCAACTGCTCCAATCGATTCACCATGTCTGCGTAACGTAGCCGTCTCCACCACGGTTCACCCGCAACGCGATTAATCAAAATGCCAATTAGACCCGTCTTACGCTTAACAAGAGATCGTGCGGCGAGATTAGGTACATAGTTCAAGCGCTCCGCTGCTGCCAGCACCCGACAACGTGTTTCATCCGTGATCGTCTGCTTCGGGACATTGTTCAATATGTAGCTTACGGTTGCTGTGGACACATTTGCTTCCTTCGCAATATCTTTAATCGTCACTTTTTTCAAGCATTCACCTACTCATCTCCTAGTTCATTTATAGCAACCTACATTTCTAGTCTCCTTAATCACTTAAACGTTTAAGCTATTGTACCATTACCCAGCTTGAATTAGCCACCACAATAGAGCACTGCAAACGAAAAACATGCATTATCCATGCATGCTTTCCTAGTACTCATAAACTTTCTCACGCATGTTATTTTTCATCTCACACTATCCCATGAATAAGTCATCCCTCTTTGAATCAGTACCCGCTCATCTCCATTTACTTCGTATCCCTCGATACAGAGTCTTCCCTTTCACCAACACCGTTCTAGCTGAATTCGGTTCACCAATCAAATTCCCTGCAACCACTATAACGAGCACGACAATTGCTGTAATAACAGCATAATTGAACCATTGCCATAACGAGTCAACATTCAAGGTAAACAGATACGAACACAACAGAGCCGCTCCTACCCCCAACCCTATATTCCGGATATTTCGAATAAGTCCAGACATAGGGGATCGCCCTAAAATCGTTCTATTCGTATACCAAATAAGCTCCGGCGTTCGATAAAGATGAGCACAAAGCATTCCTAGTAACACCCCTGACGCACCGAACCATCGTACAAATAACAGTGAAGCTATCACACTGATCGCGGCCTCAATAATAGAAGGTATTCTCGTTTCTCGAAAGTGACCTGCGGCTTGGACAATCATGTGATGCGGCGTACGAAGATTGCTTACGACCCCAACAGCTACGAACAACATAGCAAGGTCTGGGCGAATATAATCTGCATCCCGAATACCGGAGGTATACACTTGAATAAAGGGAATTAGGAGCAGCGCGGTACATGCATACACCCAAGTAAGCACAACACCGAACACATACTCAAAACTTTTGAAACTGTGCCTCAACACGGTAACATCACCCTTAGCCAGCAATTGCCCAAAGGACGCCATTACACCAGAAGTGAAAGAAGCAACAAACATGTTCACTGCGACAAACACCATACTGTATACCGAATAAACACTTACTTCTTGCAAATTACAAAATATAGTGTTGATGATAGGTGGTAATCCGAATACAACTAAACCATTGAGCTGATGAATAAATACATCCTTACGCTGCTTTAACGATTCCATATCAGGTGATGCCCGATAATTGATCTGCTTATACTTTCGAGTGATGTACCATTTTATAAATACAGCCCTTGATGCAAAAATAAATGTCGCAGCAGCCTGCATTGTGAGCGCAGCAACGCCAAATGTGATTAGCAATATACATACGACTGCATTAATCACAACTCCAGCCGACTGAATGAGTGAAATGATATAGCTTTTTTGGTCAGCGATCAGAAGTACACGATATTTGCCTATTAAATAATATTCGCTCAATCCACCACCCGCCATAATAAGCACCATCGCCCCAGCCGTAAATACAGGAACTTGAGCGTAGACGAGAAATGGATAGACAAGCACTGCCACTACAGCGAAAATAGCAAATAACTTGCCCGTTCTGTTATAAAGCATTCTTGCCGCTGATAAAACTGTACTTACCTGATTCGTGTCGTTATTCGCTAGCGGGAGATATAAAGCCGCAATACATGCAGCTCCTAGCCCAGCTTCCACGATAGATAAATACCGCATCACCTGCGTAATGGAAGCAATCATTCCATTCATAGATGAGCCATAGGCTTCAATGATAAAGCGCGGCAATATAATGCCGACAAGTGCCGTTATGAATTGCAAAGCTAGACTCGCCGAGAGATTGTATAGAGCGAGCTTGCTTCTCATGTATTCCCGCTCCCTTTTACAGTCGATACAGTACTACCGCTGCTGATACCTTCCATCGCCTCAGTGCTTTCCGGTTCCGTATAGTACAAATTCATAATCAGCAGCACGAGATAGAAGTAGGTGGTATACATACCTAGCGAATGCAAAGACAGTAAAAAGATCATCGTGGAGATGATAGGTAGAAAAGCGAGGAAACTTAGCTTTGATCGTATATTTGCTGATAATGATAAGGTGCTTTCAGATCCTACTCTAGATTTCACCCGCTGTACATAAGTCAATAGCATTACAAAAACGACAAAGACAACTGATCCTACCAATCCCCACGCAACAAGTGACTCTAAATACGTATTATGCGGACCCATTTGCTGACCATGTACAGAAATTCGACTCTGTGGCAAATAGCCTATTATCCCTCTCCCAACTAACAACTCCCACCATGATGAATCTTTGAACACCGTCCAATATTGCTCAGCTAGAAAGGAACGAGAGCCTGTCATGGTATCTAGGCTGCTTCCAATGGACATCCGCTCGATTATCGAATGTACTAATTGTATAACCGGAATGGCAAATGCAGCTCCTAGTATCGTAACTGCCCCGATAATCTTTGAACGCATTCTTTTACTATTCCGATCTGAAGTAAGTACCATATAACCAAGCAACAGGAGCACCATAAATCCCATGGTAAGAAAATAAGTCCGAGATAATGTTGTTAATCCCAGCAGGAGCAATCCAAGAGAACTATATATTAGCAGAATATTGGGTTGTCGAGCTTGCTTGTACACATGCAATAGGAAAAAAGCCGCCATCAACACCATCATACCGAAACCATTCGGATCGCCGCCTACACCCTCGAACCTCCGAAATGGACCGGAAGTGAATTCACTGGTTATGTTCATTACCAATCCACAAGCACTTGAAACGAAAATGCCGCAAGTAAACGTGTAGACAGCTCGCTTGAAATTGGGTTTGAAATTCATATCGATGATTAGCAAGCTAGCATATAGCATCAGTGCAATCCATCTGACAGTCGGATTCATCCATTCCGATAAATAAGTGAACACATGCAGCAATTCGAGCAGGATAATCCCTAATACACCTAGCAATCCGACTACGTGTAGCTTCATGCTGCTCATTCTCGAAGCAACATGCTTTACAAGAGCAGCTAAAAACAGCATCGTTGCGTAGGAGGAATCTGCCTGTTCCGTTACAAACAAGCTAAGAGAGGGAAGCAAAAATACGAGTAAATAGAAATTAAAATCAGCGGAGGATATCGCAATGTAAATACCCATGCACACCATGGCTGCAAGAAGCAGCGATGTTTGTTGCGTACCTGCGTAAAGCATGAGCATTATCACCATACTAGGATAGAACCAGCCAAGTCGAGGAAATCGACTTGAAACTAACAACATCTTACGATTACGTAGTTCTGTTCCTTTCAGCTCATGACTACTCTTTACAAAACGTTGCGACACGGCACATCTTCCCTTCTATCGCGAGCGCATTGCATAAATCCACGATTACGATCCTTATACGTTATAGATTTGTAACAGTCTGCTAAGACTGCTGTTCACATCATAGCCCCGTTCAGCCAGCTTAGCTCCTGCCTCCTGTTGATTACCTTGTCCCCGCTCAATACAACTCAGCAGTTCATATGCCCAAGCCTGCGCTCCCGCGGATAAATCCATAAACGTAACCGTTTCTGCACCTATATCAGATTCACGCGTTACTCCTGTGGATACAAGGCATGGAATCGCCGCGGCTTGCGCTTCTAAGAGCGTAACAGGCAATCCTTCAAAGTGAGATGGCAGCAAATAGAGATCAAATAAATTCATCAATGCAGGAATATCTTCACGTGAGCCAATCAACATAACATGCTTCTCAAGCCCTTTTTTACGAATGGCCTCCTCCAGCTCGAATTGTAGTGGTCCATCCCCAACGAATACAAATCGAAACGGTACACCTGCATGATGGGTCTTCAATTCCTCCGCGATTTCCAGCATAAAATGATGATTTTTCACGGGCGATAATCTGCCTACATGACCAATGACAAGACAATCGCTTGGAATATTCAACTCTCGCCTCAACTGCTCACGCTCCCACGGAGAACGATTCGCATACTCCTCGGGTCGGATCGCATTTAACAGGATGGAAAAGGAACGATCTCCATACATAAATGCTCCTGCATCTTGTCCGCAGGCGATCAACTCAGTAGCTTGCCCAATCGACAAAGACTTTAGCATCGGCAATATAGCCCTTTGCCAGCGCTGTTCAACATTACTCGTATGAATATGACAGATGCGTGTATCGATTCCCGTCATTCGAGCTGCTAATAAAGCAAACCCACCTTTGTAGCCATTATGAACATGAATGGCATGGTAAGGCCCCTGCGCTTGGATCAGCTTCTTGAGCGCGCGCATGTAACGAAAGACGCCCTGCTTCTTCATATATTCAAAATAAAAAATACGTCCGCCCATAGATACAATATCATCATGCAAATGACCGCGATTGAACGATGCAAAATCAAACTGTACACGTTCTTTATCAAGTGCACGGTACAAATTCATCACCATGGATGTAATGCCGCCAAATCCGGTTGACGGAATAATATGCAGCACACGCTTCAACTCTTTGCTCATCCTTCGTACATCCTTCCAGTATCATTAATCGCAAAGCTGCCGCCTGCTAGCCCATACGCGCGTTGAATGCGTTCAGCGGCATGCTCTAACATAAATCCTCTTCTGAAGAAGGCTGCTCGTATCTCATCAGAACTTGGTCGTATTGCATTGGCTTGCTTGAATATAGCCTGCATCCAAAAAGGCATCGGGTCATTCAAGTCTACGAATCTCACTGTACCAAGTCCCATATCCACTTCAACCGGCAGAGCGGATGATAGCACACAAGCGGTCCCTGCCGCCTGAGCCTCTATGGCCGCTCCTCCTAATCCTTCGTAAAGAGATGGCATAATAAACACATCAAGCATGCGAACGAGCCTCGGAACATCATCTCTAACACCAAGGAAGTGTACATAAGCAGCAAGCCCAGCTTCAATAACTTGTCGTTCAATCTCTAATCGTTGTCCCCCGCTTCCAATGAGAACAAGCCTTGCATCAATACCAGTTCTGCGTAAATTTCCTAGCAATCGAACTAAAAACGTTTGATTTTTCACGGTTCGAAAGCTTCCAATATGCCCTAGCAAAATGCCACAAGGTGGAACTCCTGCCTGCTGCCGTAGAACGAGCGGATCGAGTTGGTTGACTTGTTCATACGCGGACAAGTCTATAGCATCGGGCACAAGCTCTACTTTCCCCTGCTTCATGGCATGTTCGCCGAACAGATACTTTCCTGCCGCCTGACTAATTGCAAGCAAACGTGTTGCACAAGATGCGATTAGCAGCCTGCCCAGCAGTAGCCCAGCACGTTTATACGGCGAAGCTGATTGTGAAGTGCCCGTCGTTCGCGCGTGACATACTCGATGAGGAATGCCAACTATGCGAGCAGCTAACGCCACTAAGCCTTCATGATGTGCCGTATGGGCATGCACCGCTTGAAAAGGTCCTTTTGTTTTCATTATGTGGTACATATCCTGCATATGGCCGATCAAGTTCTCTCTTGGGTGGCGAACAACAAATCGCCTCCCTCCAAGCTGCGCGATCTCATCATCAAAATAATGCTTCCCGCCCTCTAAACTAAGGAAGTCGAATTGAATGTGACTGCGGTCCATATAGCGGTACAAATCCATAATGCGAGATTCAGCACCACCTTTGTCCATTCTTGCAAATACATGCAGAACGCGATAAGGAGCATGAGCCATCCATCAAACCTCCCTTTCTATTTGGCGATTAAAATACGTTCGATACCATGCAGCAGCCTCGTCAAACCCCCGATGGAAATTCCACTCCGCTGTATAATTCAATAACGAACGGGCTTTGGAAATATCAGCCAGACTGTGCTTAATATCTCCTTGCCTATCAGGTCCATGATTCGGAAGATACGGAGTAGACAACTGTTTGCACATCATGCGTAGCATATCAGCGATGGTGAATGATTCCGCGCATGCAATATTGAATACCTCGCCATTCGCCTCATCTCCCGCCACACAAGCTTTTAGATTAGCCTCGATAACGTTGTCAATATACGTGAAGTCTCTCGTCTGCCGTCCATCTCCATTAATGGTAGGCTGCTGGCCTTCCAGTAAGAGCTTCGCAAACAGCGGAATAACTGCCGCATAAGAGGAATAAGGATCTTGCCTTCTGCCAAATACATTAAAATAGCGCAGCCCGACACATGGCAATTGATACAATTTTGTATACAAAGAGCCATAATATTCATTCACTGCCTTCGTTATCGCATAAGGAGACAGCAGCTTTCCTTCATGCCCTTCCACTTTAGGTAATTGCTCCGCATCCCCATACACCGATGAAGAAGAAGCATAGACTACCTTTTTCACCTTACCTGATAACCGTGCTGCCTCGAATAGCTGAAGTGTTCCAACAATATTATTTTCGTCATAAAGGACAGGCTCCCTTATAGAACGTGGAACAGAACCAAGCGCTGCCTGATGAAGAACATAATCGACCTGAGTACAAGCTTCACGACATACAGCTGCATCACGAATATCGCCTTCGATAAATGTAAAATTGGGATCGTTCAGGAAACATTCCACATGCTCCTTTTTTCCTGTTAAAAAATTATCAAGTCCCCTCACCTTCATTCCCTTCTGGAGAAGAGCCTCCACCAGATTGGAGCCAATAAAACCAGCTGCTCCCGTTACAAGGAACTGCGTACCCGCTTGAAATGTAACATCTCGATATCCCATTCGATTACAGCCTCCAATAGGTAAAGCCTTTGGACTCCGCCTCACGTCGATTATAGATTCCTTTTACATCAATAAGCACCGAACGATGAGGATCATACAACGCACGAAGCTCATCTAAATCAAGATTCACATACTCCTTATGATTTACCGCAACAATGACAGCATCAACTAGCGGGATTTCATGAGCTAATTCGATCCCATACTCGTTGTACAGCACTTCACGGTCTGCATACGGGTCCATAACCACGACATCGATATGATATTGCTCTAGTTCGCGAATCATTGTAACGACCTTGGAATTGCGAACATCGGGAACATTTTCTTTAAAAGTTACACCCATAACCAACACTTTAGCACCTTTAATCGAACAATTATCGTAGATGAGCTGCTTAACTAGACTATCCGCTACGTACTTGCTCATATTGTCATTGATTCGCCTGCCAGCTGTAATGACCTCAGGATGATAGCCTATTTCCTCTGCCTTGTACGTTAAATAGTAAGGATCAACCCCGATGCAATGCCCACCGACTAATCCCGGCTGAAAGTTCAAAAAGTTCCACTTCGTCCCAGCTGCCTTCAGTACATCTAATGTATCAATGCCCAGCCGATTAAAAATAATCGAAAGTTCATTCATAAACGCAATATTAATATCACGCTGCGCATTCTCGATAACTTTAGCCGCCTCTGCCACTTTAATAGAAGGAGCCCTGTAGACTTCAGCTTTGACGATCAACTCATACACGCTAGCTATCGTCTCCAAGGATGCTTCATTAAGCCCAGCAACGATTTTGACAACTGTTTCAAGTCGATGAACGTGATCACCAGGGTTAATGCGTTCAGGCGAGTAACCAACTTGAAAGTCTACGCTAGCTTTTAATCCAGAGCGTTGCTCCAAAATAGGGATACATATGTCCTCTGTTACCCCTGGATAAACCGTAGATTCATATACGACAATCGTTCCCGCTTGCAAATGGCTGCCCACAGTAGAACTAGCACTTATTAAGGCGCTTAAATCAGGCTTATTGTGCTTATCAACAGGTGTCGGCACCGCTATAATAATAAAAGAGGCCTCGTTCAAATGAACCGGGTTGCTTGTAAACTTAACTTTGGTCACGCGAAGGGTAGCGTCTCCTACCTCATTCGTAGGGTCAATTCCCTGCTGATATAGACTAATCTTAGTCTCGCTGCTATCATATCCAATCACATTCGCGTGTTGAGAAAAGGCCACAGCTAACGGCAAGCCCACATAACCAAGTCCGACAACCGCTATTGATCGTTTATAATCTTTGATCGCCTCCAACATATTTGACAGCCTCCATCGGTTGGATTTGCATCGTATCCATTATGACTTGATTCACTTTGTCGACATCGTATTTATCACGAACCATTCGTAAGCTTTGCTGCGACATCCACCTTAACCGCTCCCTATTTTCAATCATCCAGATCATTTTCTCAGCAATTGCCGCCGTGTCTTTAGGAGGAACAAGAAAACCGTTCATTTGATCGACTACCGTTTCACGGCATCCCGGGGCATCTGTCGTAATAATGGGGCGGCCTGTCGCCATCGCTTCGAGCACACATCGAGGCGTTCCTTCGTGATAAGACGGCAAGACGAGCACCGAACATTGCTGCAAGTAAGGACGTACGTCATCGGTTGCACCCATATATTCAATAGCACCTTCTTCTACGAAGCGCTCAAGCTCGTGCTTCGGAATTGCAGTTGGATTCGTATCAAAAGGCCCAAGCACAAGACAACGAGCTTGCGGATACTGTTGTCTTACAAGCTTAGCTGCCTCCATATACTCACAAATTCCTTTATCTCTAAGAAGCCTGCCAACGAACAAAAATACATCCTGCTCAGGTAAAGGCTGTTCAGAAAAAATAGTCAAATTAACGCCAGAACCATGAATAAGTGAAGGCTGCTCTTCACGAATCAAGTTCATCGTGCTCATTGCTTGCTTATCATCTGGGTTTTGAAAAAAAACTCGCTTGCAACAAGCTAGTGCAAGTTTGTATTGTGTCTTTAAAATAAGTTTGACGATAATCGTCTTTATCGAGGATTTACGATGGCTGTGCAGAATAGATCCAAGCCCTGCAACTAATGCATAAATGCGATTGACTCCCGTTAATTTTGCCGCTATACATCCGTACACGATTGATTTGGCTTGATAGGCAAACACAATATCAGGCTCAATTTTATGTATGATCCGAATCATGCGCAGAAAGGTACCTAGGTCCTCCAGTGGGTTCATGCCAGTACGAGCAATAGGTACTGCATAATAAGCAATTCCCAGCGCTTTGAACTTTTCCTCCCACTGCTGTCCATGCTCAGGGGCAATTGCGATAACTTCATGACCATGCCTCTGAAACGCCTTGATCATGTCCAGTCGAAAGGTCAACAGAGAGGGCGCTAGACTGGATATCAATAACACTTTCATCGCTTCCACCTCGCACGATTCACAGTGTGCTTATTTATGACTCCCTATAGTAGTGATACCGACTGCTCACCTTCGATTTATACTGGTTAAGTACTGTGCCTAGTAAATTCGCATTGACCAATTCAAGATTCGATTTTGCTTTTCGTATCTCTTCACGCTTTATTCTCCCGTACTGGACAACTAGCAGCACCCCATCGCATTTGGCAGCCATAATTTGAGCGTCTGCTACAAGTAGAACTGGCGGAGTATCAACAAATACAAGATCGTACTGCTCACTAAGTTCTGTCACAAAAGTCGTCATGCTTGGTGAGGACAGCAGCTCTGATGGATTTGGAGGAATTGTCCCTGCGGGTATCACCTTCAAGTTCGGAATGCCACTCTCCAAAATGACCTCTTCCAAACTAGTTTGCTGAGCTAATACATTCGTCACACCGACTCGATTGGATAATTGGAAAAATTCATGTATCGTCGGCTTTCTCAAATCCGCATCAACAATAACGACTTTCATATTGGACTGTGCGTAGGCGACTGCTGCATTTACAAGTGTTGTAGATTTCCCTTCCCCTTCTCGGGCGGAAGTAATCATAATGGACTTCATGGGACAATCGATCGAGGAGAATTGAATATTGGTTCGCAGTGTCCGATATATTTCTGAGATCGGAGACAGCGGGTTATATGCCGTTATCATTTTAGACTTTCGCGTCAATCGTGACATCGCTCCCCGCTCCTTCCCCATGAATAGTCGCTATGTTCGGTTTGATAAGCTTCGTCTCTCGGATGATGTGTACCGTTGCTAGTACAGGCAAGTTGAGCAGAAGTGCCAGCTCCTCCTCACTTTTCACGGTGTCATCCAACACCTCAACTAAAATAAACAGCGTGATCCCACCTACCAATGCGATCATAAAGGTAACTGCTACATTAAATACGATATTGGGACTAACTGGCGCGGGAACTACTTCTTCATTAGCAAGACCTAGTATGGATACATTATCGATATTCATCAGAGAAGGTATTTCACGTTGAAATGCGAGTACAATGGCATTCACCGTCTTCGCTGCTTGGCTGTAATTTTCATGCTGATAAGAGAGTGTTATTACTTGTGTTGAACTTGCGGAGTTCACTTCTACACGGCGAGATAATTGTTCAGGAGTTTGATCAATATCAGGATAAGTCGCTGTCACCTTTTTCATCATCGCAACAGTCTTTAATATCTCTTTATAGGTGTCAATGAGCCTTAAATCCATATTCACTTCATTGATGCTTATCGAGGACTGGCCCGTCGCATCGGTTGAACTAATAATGATTTGGCTGCTGGCTTCATACTTAGGCTGCAATAGATAGAAGCTGATCAGCCCTGCACCTATAGAAGCGAGTAGAACAATACTACCTAACCACCAGCTTCGCTTACGAATAATTTGCAATATCTCTTTAATGCCTAGCTCCATACTCATCCTCCTATCACATCGATTGAGCCCTCCAAAATGACGATAACCCATGAGGTGTCAAATCATTTAGGGTTTGCAGTCTCAATACCGAGACATGCGCCATATTGAACTTGATAGCACAGGCTCCTGAACAGCGATGTCTTTATCTTGCAAGACATTACTCGCGTTCAGCCTATAACTTTGAACGTAATGCTCGCCCAGCACTTCCTCTATTTGCTGATAGGATTTAGCAAGATCAGGCGGCCTTGAACGACAATTGTGGCAATCAGACGCAATAAGATGAATCAAGTTTTGTTTGCACAATTTCCATGCCAATTTCCTAATTTTCGAACCAAATCTACCTGTTAATGAACTGGCTGTTACTTGACAAAGTGCCCCCTCACGAACAAGCTCACCTAGTTGAGCTAAATCCTGCATGACCCCAGCATTGCGCTCTGGGTGAGCAATAATTGGAACATGTCCAAGCAACCTCAACTCATAGAACAAATCCCGACAGGAGGAAGGAATATGGGTAGCTGGGAGCTCGATTAATATGTATTTGGAGTGATGCAATGAGAGCAGTGTGTTGCCTTCCATCCAATCCAACAACAGACGGTCGTACATTTGAATTTCTTGACCTGCATATACCTTTACATCGACACCTTGCTGCTGAAGCTCTTCATTCAAACGTGCAGTGGCCAAATGGATGACATCGGCTTCGTTACGGTATCTTCCGTTCCGATGATGAGGAGTTGCAATCATAGCCCTTATACCTTGTGCATATGCAATTCGTGCCATTAATACAGCAACTTCAAGCGAAGGGGCTCCATCATCAAGGCACGGAAGAATATGAGTGTGTATATCAATCATTGCATTCCTGACTCTCCTCATCGACGAATCTACTGTTTAGTTATGTATATAGACAAGGCTTCTTCTTTATGATCTCGGATTACATTCCCCATCAATAAAAATATTCACGTTATAAGTTATGGTCTATCATGGATTGGTGCAGCTATGTTGTCACAACTCCATGTTTACTTTATAATTGTTAGTACATTACTGGTATTAAGCTAAAATGTGAGTAGATAGCCATTCATTCCTTACATTTATGATTTCGTTATGAACATGCCATAAAGCGATTACCTAGAGAGCAGGTGACCTATAACATATGGAACAACCATCACAACCGACTAACAAATCTCTATCACATATTCCGTTGTCCGTATTGGATCTATCTCCTATCGTTGAAGGCAGTACGGCTGCCGAATCTTTTCGGCGAACTGTAGACTTAGCACGACACGCAGAAGCATGGGGCTACCAAAGGTATTGGTTGGCGGAACATCATAATATGCCTGGTATAGCAAGTTCAGCAACTTCCGTACTTATCGGGCATGTAGCCGCAAATACGACGACTATCCGAGTAGGATCAGGCGGTATTATGCTGCCCAATCATGCTCCACTCGTTATTGCAGAACAGTTCGGTACGTTAGAATCCCTCTACCCGAACCGCATTGATCTAGGCTTAGGTCGAGCACCGGGTAGCGATCAGCTTACAGCACAAGCACTTCGTCGCGATACAGGCCGCAATGGGCAAGAATTCCCTGAGCTGCTGGATGAGCTGCGAAATTATTTGCGGCCTGCCTCACCACTTGAGAATCGGGTTCGCGCCGTGCCTGGCGAAGGCCTCCACATACCAATTTGGCTACTTGGTTCAAGCGGTTTCAGCGCGCGACTAGCCGGGGATCTGGGACTTCCCTTTGCCTTTGCCAGCCATTTTTCGCCTGAAAATACACGCCCTGCTCTAGAAGTGTATCGGAACCACTTCCAACCATCAGAAGTGTTGGATGCACCGTATGTTATCGTAACGGTCAATGCTATAGCAGCGGATACCGATGAAGAAGCAGAACGATTGGCTACCTCAGCGCAGCAGCAATTTTTGAGCCTTATTCGCAATAGGCCACAGCAGTTGCAGCCTCCTGTGGACAGTATGGATGAGCATTGGAGCGAGTACGAAAAAATGCTTGTACAGCGGACGCTCTCAACATCGATTATCGGTAGCCCAGCAACCGTTAAACGCAAACTAAACGAGCTGTTAGAGGCAACAAATGCTAATGAAATTATGCTCAATAGTCAAATTTATGACCATGACGCAAGGCTTCGTTCATTTGAGTTGCTGTCAAACGTTCGCACGGAATAGATTTGAATATGAAGTAAATGCGTCTATCTCATATGAGGAAGCCGGAGAAGTGAAGGTTATTACTTTTATGGTGTAAGTCGCAAAAAAAAGAGGGTGCAGAAATTAGCTTCTGTACCCTCTTTTCCATATGTCTACTCAAAAATAAAAACTGCTCATTCGAATGAAACGGGTAAGTCTACGAATCTATTCATTAACATGTATTATAAAATATACTCGCTCTTATAAAGAATCAAGATATTTCTCTGCATCTTCATAGCTTTGAACAACGTTGCAAGTACCGCCAATCTCTTTAAGCAGACGAGTCAATTGCAGCTTCGAGAGCACATTACCGACAATCATGGCAGTGCTTTTGATTTTCTTTTCAGCCATATAAGCGCGCATGTCAGCAAGCGAGTTATTAACCTCTAACTTACCTGGCTGTGCATTCACCATATCAAAGCAGAGCGTGTATCCATCCTGCATTTGACTTACACACGCATAAAGGGCTTTTTCATACTCTCTTGCCTCTTCCATACTCATCATACCTTCTAGCTTTATGTAAAGTCGATTTTTAGACACATCGCAACTTACTTCAAACATATCAGTAATCCCCCCTAGTGTGAGTTATCTCAATATCCATGATCTATATTTAAAATATGGTTTTCTCTATCTATGTTTTCACATTGGAATAGTCAACCTTCCAACTACCCTAATGGTAAAAATCCAACCTCACGACAGTGCCACAGCATTGCAGAAATATGTTTATGATTCGGAGCATCCCACCGGAACCCAAGCTGTGCCAACGTTGATGTAGTAAACTTTGCAGTCAATTTGAATGTGGTGTTGTTCTGATTCTCGGCCATCCAGCCGTTATGCAGCAATATATTTTCAATGGCCTCTGAATGAACACCTAGACAATACTGATCATAAAGTACATCTAGAAATTCCTTAAACGACGTTTCTGCCACTTCATATCCCTCACAATTGGTTACCAGATCAGTCATAGTAACGAAATTGGGATTGAATAGATGAAATGTGCGTTGATAGAGCGCCGGCTTATTAAATATAGTAACGAGTGCAAGGCTGACCTGATCAACAAAAGACAAATCTATGTTTGCTTCTGTTTTCGGTACGACACCAAGCTGCATATAAGATTTCATACTATTATAGAACGCATTGTCTTGTATGTTCTGCTGAAATTTACCACTTTCAGAATCAAATACTATGTTACCAATACGATAAATATTCGCAATAAGTCCTTTCTTTCTTGCATCATGCACAACTTTCTCGGCCTCGAACTTCGTATTTACGTAATAGTTATCGAATTGTTGACCAATATCTAGATCATTTTCTGTAAATAAGATGGCCTCTTTACCTGGAATCGTTCCCATCCCGACCGACATCGTCGAAATATGATGGAACACCTTCGACTGCACGTCCAAGGCAAATTGGATCAGGTGCTTCGTTGCCGTGACGTTATTACGTTCAAACGCTTCATAAGGTCCATAGTGCTTTACATTCGCAGCTGCATGGACAATGCAATCTACTTCTGCTGCTAATTGATAGTAATCTGCATCCCCCATGCCAAACCGAGGTACAGACAAGTTACCGTTAATAACATGAATTCGTTCTTTAAAACAGTGAACCCATGCAGAGCCAAAGTAGTAGATTAGCTTTGCATAAAGTCGCTCTCTGGCATGCTCCGTACAATTGCCACGCACAATTGCAGTAACTTGAGCATCTGTCCGCTCGATAATGTCGCGTAAAAGGTAACTTCCCAAGTAGCCAGTACTACCTGTCACTAATACGTTGCTGTATATGTTTGACTCATGTAGAGTAACAACAGACGTTTGCTCATTATACAGCGCAATACGTTCCATATATTGATGATTTTGTACTTCCAACCGTTCATTCTGATCTGTGCCACTACTCCATTCAGATTGCGCACGTTCACGAAGCTGCGATAACTTGTCCTTCATATGATTGGGACGGTACTTTATCTGTTTGGCCAACTGACGAATCGTCGGATACTGAAAAACATCGCTGACTTCCACTTCATAGTCGAGCTTCAACTTCGCAATTAATGAAATAGCGTTCAAAGAATGACCACCCAATTGGAAGAAGTTATCCTCCACACTTACTTCCGTTATACCAAGCAATTCCTGCCACAACTTTGCAAGTCTGTGCTCTTTCTCATTTGCAGGAGCAGCACAATTATCTAAAAATGAGGATCCTTTTTCCCTAGGCAAAGGCAGCTTTGCACGATCGATCTTCCCATTCATCGTCAAAGGCAGTTGCTCGAGAAAAATGTAATGCGTTGGTATCATATACTCAGGCATGCACGCTGACGCATAGTCATATAGATCTTTACTCGTGATGTCTAGATCAGCGACAATGTAAGCACACAATGACTTTGAGCCTGCTTCCTCTTCAATAGTAACGATCAATACTTCGCTAACTTGCTCATGATTGCGGAAATATTGCTCAATCTCACTTAGCTCTACGCGGTATCCACGAATTTTAACTTGATGGTCTTTTCGACCAAGAAACTCTAGATGCCCATTTGGCAGCCAACGCACTATATCGCCAGTCTTGTAGAGCTTTTCATCCGTTCCTAGCGTGCTATTAACAAATGAAGCCTTCGTCAGATCTTCACGATTCAGATATCCTTTGGCTACCCCATCACCACCAACCCACAGCTCGCCATAAACACCTATTGGTTGCAAGGCACCAGTGCTATTCATGACATAAGCAGTCGAATTGGCAATTGGCTTACCAATAGGGTTTAACCCTTCCACCTCATGTTGAAGCTTATAGCATGTTGAAAATGTTGTATTCTCGGTCGGTCCGTAAATATTGAACAATGAAATCGGTGCACATTGCTCTGCAACTCGCACAAAATGTTTCCAACTCATCGATTCGCCACCAACAAACAACTGCTTTACCGGTACAAACACACTCGGATTTCGTTCAGCAAGCTGAATGAATAACGCTGTAGTCAAAAACATTATCGTAACTTGATGCTGTCGGATGGCCTCGCCTAATTGGTCAACGTCCAAAATAACTGTCTTATCTACAAGCACGAGACGCAATCCATTCAATAATGCTCCCCATATCTCAAACGTTGACGCATCAAACACAAGCGAACCTGTTTGTAATAGGCAATCGTCTGGTTGAAACTGAACATAGTCTGTGTTCTGTACGAGACGAATCACATTACGATGGGTTATCATAACCCCTTTCGGTTTACCTGTCGATCCAGAAGTATACATAATGTAAATTAATTGATTAGGACCGAATACCTCGCCAACATTCTCTGTTGGATGTTCATTAAGCTTAAGGTCATCCATTACAATCGTATTTACTGTAGTCGGCAATCGATGAATTAGTTCCCCTGTACACAACACCAATAATGCTCTGCTGTCTTCTAGCATATATTGCATTCGTTCCACAGGATAATCAGGATCAATCGGTACATAGGCACCACCAGCCTTTAAAATGGCAAGCACACCTACGATCATGTCAGCCGAACGCTCCGTAAATAAGGCTACAGCTTGCTCTGCTGCAACGCCGTTACTACGCAAGTAATGTGCCAATCGATTCGCTTTCTGGTTCAATTGCATATAGGTAAGCTTGCAATCCTTACACTCTACAGCCACTTTGTTCGGTGTTCTCAACACTTGCTGCTCAAATAACTCAACGACAGAAGCATCACGCGGATACGCGCTAGCCGTGTCATTAAATTGTTCTATAATCTGCTTACGTTCTATCGATGTCAACATATTCAATTGACCAATTGCCAGTTCAGCATTGACCGTTACTTCTTGCACCAATTGAACGAAATGAGCTGCAAAACGCGCTATTTTTTCATACGTAAACAGCTTTGAATCATATTCGAACGTAAGTGACACGATTCCGGCTTGCTCTATCGCTTCTAGGGTTATGTCAAACTTAGATGTACCATTGTGAACAGGTACTTCTGTACTTGTTACACCTGGCAGCTGAATGTCTATGCCGCCTATGTTCTGCATAACAAAAACCGTGTCGAATAGCATATTGCGACTCAAATCAGGTTTAAACTGTATCTTTTCATACAACCGCTCTAATGGGTAATCCTGGTATTCATAAGCGTGCAGCAGTGAATCCTTCATCTCTTCTAAGAAATGAGCAAATGATTTGGATGCCTCTGGATAAGATCGAATCGGCAGCGTATTCACGAACATCCCTATCATGTCCTTGCATTCCGCACGTGTGCGAGATGCTGCCACACAACCTACAATGACATCTTCTGTATCCGCATATCGTGCCAACAGAACATGATAAACAGACAATAATACCATGTATATCGTGCAGTTCCGTTCCTTAGCAAATTGTCGCAATGCAACTGTCTGTTCAACGGATAATTGTGTACGAACAACCTCACCCTCGAACGACTGTATGCTTGGTCGATGGAAATCAAGTGGCAAGTTTAACTCTGGTAGTTCTCCATCAAGGACATGTAACCAATACTGTTCTGCCCGTACATCCAAATTAACGTTGGCTTGCCACTCGGCATAATCTTTGAATTGCATGCTAGCGGCAGGTAATCCGTTGCCAGCGTACAATGCGCACAACTCTTCGGCAAAGATGCGCAATGAAGTACCATCAAATACAATATGATGAATATCCAGCAAAAAAAGATGCTCTTCTCCTGCAAATGACACCATCGCCGCTTTCATTAATGGTGCTTCGTGAAGATCAAACCGATGTTTGAACCATAATGCTAACTCAGTAAGCGACTGCTCATTCAACTGCTCACTCGTTCGATCCTCGTAATCCATTTCAAATACAATATCTTCTACAGTTGCAATTCGCTGACCAATTTCGCCATTCTCATAATGGAATGATGTACGCAGGGCCTCATGTCTCACAATAAGCTGCTTCAATGCATGGAACAATCGTATGCGGTCAAGCTTACCTTCCATTTGATACAATAGTGGAATATGATAAGCTGTACCATTACCTTCACGCTGCTGCAAAGCGAACATACGACGCTGTGCTGAGCCAAGTGTATACATTGGCTTTTCAGCAGCTGCTTGAATCTCAACTCCAGCTTGCTGACCCTGCTGATCTATTTGCAGTGCCATATCCCGAAGTATAGGCGCTTCAAAGATCTGCTTAAAGGTAAGGGTCAATCCACAGACTTTCGCGATTATCGCCTGCATGCGTGAAACTTGCAGTGAATGACCGCCTAAGTGAAAGAAATGATCCCCTATCCCAATGGAATTACAACCTAGCACCTCTTCCCAAATGCCTACTAACATTTGCTCGGTTTCTGTGCGTGGAGCGATATAATTACCCAGCTCTCGGCCCTGTTTTTCAGGCTGTGGCAGCCTCTGACGGTCAATTTTACCGTTAATCGTTAGAGGCATTCGCTCTAAGAACATATAGTAACTCGGGAGCATGTAGTCAGGTAAATGATTAGCCAAGTATGAACGCATCTCATTAGCGGACATCTCATTTTGCGTAACGATGTAAGCACATAGCGCTTTTTGACCTGACGTTTCTTCAAAATCAATGACAAGCGTTTCCACTACTGACTCATGCCGTTGAATCCACGCTTCAATTTCTCCTAATTCCATCCGATAGCCGCGAATCTTGACCTGATGGTCAGATCTACCTACGAATTCCAAATTCCCACTTGGAAGCCACCTTACTAAATCACCTGTCTTATATAGTCGCTCGCCGGATACAAATGGACTATCTATAAACTTCTCGACCGTCAAATCAGCTCGATTGGCATAACCGCGGGCAACACCTTCGCCTCCGACCCACAGTTCACCAACTGCACCAATTGGCTGAAGTTGACCGTACTTATTTACAACATAAGCAGTAGAGTTCGCAATTGGCTTCCCAATAGGAATTACTCCCTCTGCGCTGCTGTCAAATTCATACCAAGTCGAAAAAGTCGTATTTTCAGTCGGACCATAAATGTTAGCCAGCGCAATTGGGGCACTCTCTAATGCCACCCGCAGCATATGCCTCGGACTCATCAGCTCTCCACCGATAAATAATTGTTTAATAGGTAGAAACAGACTAGGGTTGCGATCTGCCAATTGAATAAACAACGCAGTAGTTAAAAACATTATCGTAACCTGATGTCGACGAATAGCAGCTTCCAACTGAACCGGATCCAAAATAACAGCCTTGTCTACTAAAACGAGTCGCAATCCATTCAATAAAGCTCCCCAAATTTCAAAGGTAGATGCATCAAACACAAGCGAACCTGTCTGCAAAATACAGTCATCCGCTCCAAATGCTGCATAGTTCGTATTCTTTACAAGTCGAACCACATTGCGATGTGTGACCATTACTCCTTTGGGCATCCCCGTAGAGCCGGATGTGTACATCAAATAAATGAGATCTGTCGCCTCATTTACCGGCTCAGGATTGCTTGATGGCTCAACGTCTAAATCGGAAGAAGTGATCTTTACTACCTTATTTCCCATCGACAGCCCTTCAATAAAATGCCCGTTGGTCAGTACAAGCTGTGCTCCGCTATCCTGCAAAATGTACTCGATACGCTTCGGTGGATAATCGGGATCGATGGGCACGTACACCCCACCTGCTTTCAGAATAGCTAAAATGCCAATAACCATCTGTACGGTACGCTCAGCTACGATGGCCACCTTTTGCTCTCTTTCCACGCCTAGATGGCGAAGTCGATGCGCCAATCGGTTAACCATTTCATTAAGAGTAAAATAGGATATCTCAATCTCATTGTCCATAACTGCCACTTGATTCGGTTTCTTCCGAACCTGTTCTTCGAACAACGCTGGAATGGTTTGAAATCTTGGAAAAGCCGCCGATGTATCGTTCCACAGCGCAACGACTTGATGTTCTTCTGCTTGCGTCAACACTTTCAACTCACCAAGACGTTTGCTAGGATGCTTCTCCATCTGTATAAGGAGCTGTTCCCAATGATTTTTCAGTTGCTCAGTAGTTGAGTGTTGTAATTTGTTCAATCTACTATAGATTAAAAGCTGCTGTGGTGCTGCATCGCCGTATTTGTAAATGAATTGGCAGTGTAGATCTGCTTCTAGCTCGGCCAAAGTCGTATTGGAAGGAGTATTGTTTAAATCACTTATCCAACAATAGGTAGAGGCTGAATTCTTAACAGGTCTATGATTTGTATGCTGATCTTGACCACAATTTTGAATACCGACTTCCATCTCCGCTAGCATGTTTTTGGTTATTCTATCTTCGCTAACATTGACTTCACTATGATCTGGTTTCTCGCATGCCGCAACATACAAACTTATCTCATTTAAGTTGAAATGCCGTGTCAATAAAGCCCCCCAAGCCGTACATGCAACAGCTTCTGGTGATAAGTCTTGCATATCACTAATGGAACGTATAGCTTCAGCAGCCATTTCGGAAATTGTATACGTACACGCCTCATATCCGCGTAATCTATCAACTGTTACGTCCACAACAGGCAAAGCGTTCAACCCCTCTGATTATACATAATTAGATTCATATGTGAATATACTCATATATCAATACTCTTAATGAATCTAATTTTGTTTACTAGCCTCCCGTTATAGTGGTGAAATGTTGTTCTCATCCATGTTGTACTCGTTAAAAATACGACAAATATCGACAAAAACGAATGAACTATCATATTTACTATGTATGACACCGTTCTCTAGAATAAATAGCTTAGAGAACAGGAAGAGAGCTGTATTCATTTACACTATCATACTTTGGAACTATACTTTCCGCAAAACAGTATATGTAAAATCAATATGAAATCTTAACGTAAATTGTGGAAACCAGTCAGAAATCCACCTGTTAATACGACAAAAAGTGACAAAAATCTCAATTGTCTGCTGACTACTATAACCCCCCCTAACTTCTTCATATCTGCATACACCTTTATGACATTGATGGAATATAATCATTTCAATTATTAAATCTGTGACATATTCATCACGAATCCATTACATGTATAATCAAAAAAACTCTTATTCTAGTGATTTTTATTAGATTTGATCTAGCGTATTTATCCATCCATATGCTATGCTGTTGGCAAGCTTCACAGAAAACAGTTTTGTCAACTAACGATATATGTAAGCGATTCCATAATTGACGCCACTGCTTGGAACAACCTATCTTTAAGTGAGGGTGCAACGAACACCATCGCGTTCCAGCAACATATAGAGTGGACACCTAATGGAAGGTCACAGTTAATTCCCACTTTGTCGAAAGTTGGCTAGCCTATCTAGCTGGGAGGTGAAACCTTTTAACATGGAACAAATCTAGTTCAGCTGTACGTTTAGACTTTCGTTCATCCATCTAGGAGTTTTCTAACCGTTTAAGCGTAATCTTCCCCGCTTCGAACTTCATTTTGTCCATATGCAACGTTTGATTGCCGCATGATTTACATAATATTTTTTTATAAAACTTATTCACTCCTCTACATCTACTCCCATTACAGTCAAGATAATTACACTGCTGGATGCCATAAGTAATCTGCGTTTTCAATTGAAATGACATAGTCCTACAATTCTGAACTATTTTCACCCCCTTCCTTCGATATATTTACACTCCAAGTTTACATCTATCAGTTACAGTCATGGCGATCTGCTCATCTTCTATTTTCAAGTAGACTGATGCTTCTTCAAGATGCCTACATCCCCCTTCATTACGAACATGATGCATTTGAAGCTCAGACGCACCATATTCTTAGGAGGTAATGATAGTGGAACAAACGAAGTCTTTATTTAAAAAATGGCTAATGTCTTTTATGCTTGTCACGCTAATTATCACGATGGTTGGAGGGCAAGTTCTGGCTTATGTTGCTCCTCCCATAACTGTAACTGATGCTACCTATCTTCCTGATGGCACTCTTATTCCTACTGCTCCAGATGCACTTATTGCTCCTACTGCTGTTGCACCAGGTGAGCCAAGCATTACGTTGACTGCGGATGATGAATTCGAGGTATACCATAACGGAATCAGAATTGGTGCGGGTACTAACTGGAAACAAGCCGGTACATTCCCACTAAAAGTGACACAAGGTAAAAACGTTATCGCAGTTAAAGCAAAAGACCTCGGAATCTATGCTGGTCTACTCGCTGAAATCAATGCAGGTCCAGACGATATTTTCACAACGGATTTTAACTGGAAGTCAACAAGTACTTTTACGGAAGGATGGCATTTGAGAGATTTTAACGACACAGCATGGCAGCGCGCGAAAGATTTCGGGTCATACGGGATAACTCCGTGGGACAAGTATGTGGTAGGTATGCCAGCTGATACAGCTGCAAAATGGATCTGGCCAGGTGATACCAACTACTCGACTCCTGTGAAGGATGCTTACTTCCGCTTCGAATTCATCATCAATCCAGATGGTTCTTCAGGTATAGCTAACCCCATTACAAGTGTTGGCTCGTTTAGCAACGTAACCCATCAATTAAAGAGCACAACAGCAGTAATGCCTGCTAGTGTCAAAAACCGCTTAGATATTAAAGAGAACATTTTCGAAGACGAAGCTGAATCTGGAAGCTTTGTTCTGACTCAGGAAGAATATAGACAAATTACGCCAAGCCTTGCTGCGGGCAAGATTTATTTCGATGAAGCAAGCAATAAAGCAATCAAAATATCGCAGGTGCTCCAAGATGGAACGAGCTTTAGAGTTGATTATGCAGCGCCAGCACTTGACGAACTGCTCGAATATTACGATATCCCAGAGCAAACGGTAGAAATAGCAGAATCCAATATCGTATATCCGGCAGAAAAAATGGCTTTGGCAGACCATGATCTCACTGTCTTATCCCCAACTTCCACGGGCTGCGGTAAAGTCGGCAATGATTTCACTTGTAACTTCAACAAAGTGCTCATAAATCAGACCGGCACGAACGGCAAAGTGTATGTAGAAGCTAGCGGCAGCATCACCCTACAATTCCCTAAAGTATCGGCTGTCTATAACCGCAAAAAATACGATGTGAAGTTTACTGCAGGTGAAAAAGCGAAAGTTACCCTCAAGGGCGAGGCCAAATTCCACAAAGAAGTAAAAGTGCCCATCTTCGGCTTCAACATTAAGGCAGGAAATTTAGCAAGTGCTTCTGTAGGCGTATTTTTAGTTATTGGTGTCGATGGCAGCGTTAAATTTGAGTTTGTCGTTGATCAGGGCTACTTCGTTGAAGCAGGGATTAGAGGCAAGAACTTCTTCTGGATACCCATTTCATTTAAACCATATGCAAATACCACGAGATATCTCAACATCACCCACAATATCGAAGGGCAGATTAAAGCTTGGGCTGGCGTAAAAGCTGAAGTCAGCTTGAAAATTGCGAAGTTAAAAGTTATAGCCGTAAGCGTCTTTGCCGGGATAGAAGGACAGGGAAAATGGACAAGTAACACGAATGTGTCCTCCCACTTCTCTCTCACCATCGACGCTCTCGTAAAAGGTGAAGCTACTGTGCTCAACAAATACTTTAAACTGTTTGAATTCCGCTGGAATCTAGTTAAGCTCGAGAAAAAACCACCAACAAACAATACTAACTATGCTTTAACAGCAACCGTTTCTGCTGATTCCACCTTCCCTGGATATTCTGTTCTTAAAATAAAGGATGGCGATCGCAATACTGCGCTCGGGCAGAGTCATAGCTGGGCTAATAACCAGCATACACCTCTACCACAATATGTTTATGTCGACTTCGGCCAATCGCGATCGATTAACCGAATTGATCTCTATACAACCGCTACCTATGCTATATCCAAATACGATCTACAATATTGGAATGGTTCGGCTTGGGTGCAGCTAGCAACGGTTACAGGTAATACAGCTAACCATCGTACGCACAGCTTTAACGCTGTTAATACGACCAAAATCCGTGTTTCTGCGTTACTAGGGCCAAGCCACCAACAGGGTTATGTTCGAATTAATGAGCTAGAAGTATATTAATATCGTTGCAAACTTATACAAGTAACTCCGAAGGCTCCGTCTATATGTACTGGACGGAGCCTTCACAATGCTTATATGCCTTTGCACAGAACGCATTGAGCAACTTATTAGTTTAATAGCTCATATCCTTCACTACTACAAGAGCCATCTTGCTAAATAACCCATTTTACATTTTCAATCCAATATTCCCAAACTGCTCCCCTGCCTCCATTCGTTTAAAAGCTTGGACGGCTTGTTCCAATGGGTATATTTTATCGATTACAGGGCGAATTCGATGTGTTTCTATATATTGAAGCATCTCACAAAACTCTTCTGCACTTCCCATCGAAGTTGCTAAAATACTATACTGATTGCGAAACAGCGTGGACAACGAAATCTCAACTTTGTCCCCTGAAGATCTCCCGAATTGAACAACTCGCCCACCTGGAGCTAATACTTGTAAAAATTGCGTAAACACCGCAGGACCAATACTATCAATAATTAAGTTGACCGGCTCACCGTGTAAGCTCTCGCTCCAATCGCAATCACTGGCTAACACACGATCCGCTCCTAGCCCCAAAGCTCGCAATCGCTTTTCCTCGCTTCGGGACGTAACCGTTACTTTCGCTCCTGCAGCTTTAGCCATCATTAAAGCATAAGTGGCTACCCCTCCGCCAATTCCCGTTATGAGCACATGTTCACCTGATATCAACTCCCCGCGTGTAAATAAAGCACGATAAGCAGTGAGTGCGGCTAATGGAAGTACACCGGCCTCCTCCCAAGTCAGATATGCAGGCTTCTTTTCAATACAAGTAACAGGCACGACGACATACTCCGCAAATGTACCGTCCGATGGATATCCTAGAATATCAAGAATCTGAGGCATCTCATTTGTACGAGTCCAATTCAAAGTAGGATGGATGATCACCTCATCTCCAACTTGGATATGCTCAATTCCCTCTCCTACAGCAGCTACGACACCCGCTCCATCTGAGCCGAGCACAACAGACCGTTCAAGGTCTCTTCGTTCCTTCATAATAAATAGATCACGATGATTTAATCCTGCTGTTTGAATTCGCACACTTACTTCACCTGCTTTGGGCAGCTTATTCACAGTTGCATGCAAACAAAGCCCTTCTGAACCATTCACCCGTTCATGAACCATTGCTCTTACACTCTCTTGCCAAGCTGTTTGCACATTACAATCTCCTTGCTTCATAAGGTTTGCCCTCCTAGTGTAAGTACAGATAGATAAATTCCTATAACGTAAGGTTAACAAAAGAAGGAATAAAGCGGAAATAGCATTATGGAAGAGGGCTATAACGAATTGTTATCGCGGATTAAAATTTCTGAGCCTTTACATAAAAATAAGCCGAGGAATTGTTTGCCCTCGGCTTTCTGTGCAATTGTCACTTCATTTTATTACCAATCACTGATGTTGCCAATTCACAATGACCGTATCCGTCCCACTGATAGGTGTCGTATACGTACGATTTTTCCCACCTTCCCAGCTAAGATGGCTACCTTTCTTTTTCAAAAACTTATATTGAATTTGTGTGTCCGCGGGCAGACTCACATCTATATACCAATTCGGGTATTTATACATAACTTGATTATACATTGGACCAATTGCACTTTCAGCTTCCCATAATCCTAACTCAAATATATTTCCCGATAGATACACATTCTGTCCCATATCTGTATTCGCACCTTGAATGACAAACCGAACACTCACTTGAGGTGCTGTCTGCACTTGAATGGATGAATAAGCAGTGCTCGTCGAACGTTTTGCTGTTTCTACTACCACTTCATAGCGTCCCGCACGATGCATTGGATGAATGTGACGAATTGGCGGAACCTTAACTTCGATATGTGTATCTTCCCAAGATAGTATATCTGCCCCCACTAGCCGTACACCACCAATGTATACCGTTCCTTTTTCTGAGCCAAATCCACGTCCATTTATAAATATCTTTTGTCCCGGTGCTACCATTGTTGGTCCAACATGCCCAATAACAGGACTTGTTTCTTGTACTGTGTAGTGCCATACGGCAACAGCCCCAGCATCCAATTTGAATGGAGCAACTGATCCATTTGTTAACTTTAATCCAGCTCCATTAAGCAAACCGCCAAGCATATCCTGATATTCACCATTTGGCAATGCTGTCACCAATCCGCTAATATGCGCCGCACTGCTTAAGTTGCGATTTATCGCAACTAACGCAACACTATTCCCAAATGTACGCTCATAAATGTATACATCATTATTGAGCCATCGTTCTTTAGTCGTGCCATAAGCAAATGCGGGATTTATTTTTCGAAGCGGCCCTAACTTTCCCATCACTTTATAAGCTGTCGTATTAGTCGAGAAAGATGACATACGTGCTCTATTGTCCGGATCATTGCCACCCGTCATATATTGCTCAGTCCCGTAGTAGACCGCTGGTACACCTCGTGATGTTAATGTAAATGCCAATGCTTGCTCGAGCATACGCTTATTCGCTTTGTTAACATGGAATCTCTCCATATCATGGTTATCTAAAAATGTAACCTGATCATTCACATACTTATAATCTTTAGCCGTACTGACAATCATATTGTTCAAGCTTTGCATAGATTGAGTTTGATCACGGAATACTTGACGAACCGTTTGAGCAAAACGGAAATCGAGCAAGCTCATTCCACTCTCATTCGCAAAGGTATGATTATCCGTACTTACCTCATCTACTCCGAGGAACCATTCTCCGAACGTAAACACTGGTGCTTTACTATATATGGAAGACATCCAGTTTTTCTGCCATCCAAATGGCATATGCTTAACTGCATCTACTCGAATACCGTCCACACCCATATCAAGCCAAAGCTGAATGGCATCTTTAAAATACTTATCTACGACCGTGTTGTTATGATTCAAATCTGCTAGATCGTACAGATTGCGATAAATCACATCTTCAATCGTCGAAAAATCGGTTCCTAAATTATGATGAAAAATATGGGAAGTATCATTCGTATAACCTGCAACTAATGTTCCATTATCGTATAGCCTTCCATTGTCGCCAAAGTTAGGGTCTGTCTCCATCGCAGGCGAGGTATGATTCGGTGCGAAATCAATAATAATCTTAATATTTTTCGCATGTGCTGCTTTTACTAATTCCTTAAATTTCTGCATCGTACCATGAGCAGGATTGGTTTTCTTAAAGTCACGGGCCCAATAACCATGGTACGATGTATTTTGAACACCAGCGTTGTTAATCACATCATAAATATTTTCTACAGGCTGAGAGATCCATAGCGCGGTAACACCCATTCCAGTAAAATATCCGTCGTTAATATTATTGATTATCCCTTGCCAATCTCCCCCACAATACTTTTTCAAATTTTTGCAGGTTCCATCGAATAGTGAACCTTTCGGGTTATTGCGAGGATCACCATCATGAAATCTATCCGTCACAATCTGATAAATCACATCTGTACTAAAGTTAGCAGTATTCGTAACGGCTGTGTCAGGAGCAGCCTGCAACGGTTGTGGTGTCCACACTAACAGAAGTGCAAAGATTGTTAAGAGCCACGCACTCCAACGCGATAACATTTTCATTAGGTATTTCCCCCTAGGCATACGGTACATTTAGTTCGAATGGACGTTGCATGCCAACAACCGCTGCTACATTTGCTTACTTCGTCTGCATTAATACAGCAAAGCCATATGCATCTAGTTGAACGGTCAATGCATCTCCAACATGTGCAATTGTAGCATCTGACGCCAACTTTGTCTGCCATGATTTCCCGTCAAATTGCTCCCCTACACGAACGGAAGTGCTCTGGGATGAAGCATTAATCGCGATTATGAACTGCTCGCCAGAATCACTCCAGCGCTCATATAACAATACACGTGAATCGGACTCTGCTTGCAAGAAACGAATATTTACAGATCGCATCGCTTCATGATTACGACGCAATGCGATTAGATTGCGATAAAATTCAAATAATTCTCGATCCTGTTTCTCTACATCCCATTCCATACAGCGACGGCAGTCTGGATCTCCTTTACCAGCCAACCCAACTTCATCCCCGTAATAAATACAAGGGACTCCTGGATGAGTAAATTGGAATAAAGACGTCAGCTTCATCCGGCGCTTATCGTCATCACAAAGCGTCAACAATCGCGGTGTATCATGGCTGTCCAGCAAGTTAAACGCTGCTTCCGTAGCTTGCTGCGGGTAATTAGCCAGCTGTGTCCCAATCGCACTTGCGAACTCTGCCGCATCGCCTAACTGTTTGGCAAAAAAGTCATTTACTGCATCTGTAAATGGATAGTTCATTACAGCATCAAACTGATCACCTTGCAACCAAGCCATCGAATCATGCCAGATTTCACCCAAAATATACGCTTCTGGATTTGCTTGCTTCACCACTTGACGGAACTCACGCCAGAACTGATGATCGACCTCATTCGCTACATCTAAGCGCCATCCATCAATTCCAATCTCCTCGATCCAATACCGAGCTGCTTCAAGTAAATACGCCTTCACTTCTGGATGTTCCGTATTGAGCTTCGGCATAATGGGTTCAAATGCAAACGTTTCGTAAGTAGGAATGCCTTCCTCCACTCGCAGTGGGTACTCACGTACGTAGAACCAATCTTTATACGCAGATTGCTCTCCTTTTTCTAACACATCTACAAACGGAGGGAATGTTTTGCCTGCATGGTTGAAAACAGCATCAAGCACTACGCGAATGCCGCGAGCATGACAAGCCTCAACTAACTCTTTCAACTTTTCATTCGATCCAAAGTGAGGATCAATTTTCATGTAATCACGCGTATCGTATTTATGGTTCGTCGTCGCCTCAAATACAGGTGTGAAATAAATCGCCGTGATACCCAGCTCATTTAAATGATCGAGATGTTGAATAACGCCTTCCAAGTCTCCGCCAAAGAAATTCGTCGGTGTAGGCTCCCCACCCCACGAAAGTACATTCTCTGGGTCATTCGACGTATCTCCATTCGCAAAACGCTCGGGAAATATTTGATAGAACACGGCTTCTTTCACCCAAGCAGGCGGCTCAAAAATATCTACTTTATTCAAGTATGGGTATTCAAAAGACTCAAAGTACTCTTTAGATAGCTCTTTACGGAATCCGCGCTCTGTCAAATACCACTGCTCATTAGCATCCACGAAACGAAACGCATAACGAAGTCGGCGGAATGGAGGCTTATATGCAGCTTCCCAATAATCAAATAGTGCATCAGACGTAAACTTGCGCATCGGAACATACTCTGTCATACGTTCAAACGCATATTTATCAACAGCAATCAGATCAACTGCATCAACATCATTTTTCTTCGTGCGAATTCGTATATGGACCGTTTCACGATCATAAGCATAGGACCAACCTTGTTTTGAACGGTGATAAATTGCTTCTAATTGCATAATCATTCAGCCTTCTTTCTATCCATATTGTGCCACCACAAGTACGCAAACAACCCCGTTCTCCGAAGAAAACGGGGTTGTTATCTAGGTTGTCGTTGATCCTATCATCTCACGACACTAAATAAGGCATGGCCCTTGTGTTAGCGTATACATCATTATGACTTTATTGTATACGTGAGTGAAATCTACGATCAAACTCCATTTATGTATCTAGAAACGAATTAAATAGAGATTATGCTCTTTTTTCAAAAGAATTCTTATCATTTCGCAATATTATGCTTACTTAAGCAGGATTACAATTATTTTGTTGCAAGTAAGCTCTCAGCTGCATCCTTTATTCGTTTGTCTATATATTCGTCTTTCGCCACATAAAATATCAATACATTAGCAACCTGAAACGTACTATGCTGAACTAGCTTCATCGTTGCTGTCTTCTTGGTAAAATCCTCATAACCTTCTTGGGCTGCCTCACAGGTAGGAAACACATAAATACTAATAGATTGATGCTCATCGATCACATAATGCTCCGGCAAAATTTGATTATATCTTTCTGTAAAAACAGAATGTTTATAGGAAAGCTTATCAGGTAGTACAATTCCATGCTCCACTAAGGAAGCTTTCACCTGATCCGCAGTAAGTCTTATTTTTTTGTCGGTACATGCCATTAGCACAAAGCTTAGTATGAAGACGATGACTGTTATCTTTTTCACCGCATGGCCCCCTTTAATATAAAGACGTATTAAAGAGGTAAATAGTTTCAAAAAAAATTTAAAAAACGTGAAACCGAAACATTGCCTTTACCCTAGCATCTTCGTTTACGATAGAGTTTCCCATCTTGCCCACATTTCTTGAGGGTTCATCACATATATTTCATTTTCTCGAAACATGAACTGATGCATAATGAATTCTCTTCGGATAGTCGCAAAATCGTCATGGAAATGCTTTATGAAATCATTGATCTCCTTCTCACTATACTTACGTCCATACTCCAACTTTGCGACGATATTCTCTAGCACAATAAGCTTCTTCTTGAGCTGTGATGGAAGACTCTTCAATTTGCCGTCGGCAGTGAAGAAATTTCTAATTACAGATTGTTTAACGCGAATGTGCTTATCATCCATTGTATTCTCTCCCTCTTTCACTGATCGGTAAATGAGCTGAACGGTTGCGTTTGCATTATTTTTAATGAAGTAATCATTTAAAGAAAAATATATCGTATTTTTGTCTCTACGCTCGTTAATTAATCTCGTTTCTCGCAGCTTTGCCGCATGATGCGTAATGGTCGCAGGCGTAACGCTTAATTTCTCTGCCAATACTTGCCCATTCAATTCTCCATCAGCAAGCAGTATAAGCATTTTGATTCTCGTTGGGTCGGCCAGAGCTTTATGGTAGCTAACTATCTTATCCAATTGCATGCAGCATCAGACTCCTCCATCTAATTTAATAAACATCTAATTAGATGATTATTAAATTAGATGTTATTACATACGGAACAAAATGTAAATACCCTTGCATTATAATGTCCCATAATATAAAAATGGGGCGCGATTTTCTCGCACCCCTAATTGCATATTGGTCAATCGTTTGATAACTCGATCCATCTTTCCAAACATCCATCAAGATTGGTCTGCAACTCTTCTTTCTTCCGCCATAAGCTTTCAAGCTGGGCAGCATCACCGCCTTGATTCAACTGAAGCATTTCCTCATCCACACAGGAGATGTTCTTTTCAAGGACAGCAATCTCACTTTCTAATTGCTCAAGTTTTCGCTCATGTGAACGAACCTGTCTGCTTTTTTCATCAGCCGCGGTTTTTTTCGTGTTGTCCCGCTGAGCGGGCATTACATGTTCATGCGATTCATGATTACTGGCCAAGGTATACTCTAAAGCAAGCAGTTCCGCACGCTTCACCTTAAAATCATCGTAATTTCCCTCGTAAGTAGAAACTGTCCCCGCTTTCATTTCCCATACCCGCTTCGCCAAACGATTAATAAAGTATCTGTCATGGGAAATCGCTAGTACCGTTCCGGGAAATTCATCGAGTGCTTCCTCCAAAGCTTCTCTTGAAGCAATATCAAGATGATTCGTCGGTTCATCTAGCATCAACAAATTCGGCTTCTTCCTCACAAGCAAGGCTATCCGCAAACGGGACCATTCACCTCCAGATAGCATTTGTAATGGTTTAAACACATCCGCGCCATAAAACAGATATTTGGCCAATACGTTCCGCGCCTCTCCTTCTTCCAATCCACTTTCGATTCGGAAAAATTCCAGCACGGTCATCTTGCTATCTGGCACTGGCTCCTGCTGAGCCAAATAACCTACCTCTACTCTCGCACCTAGTTCAACCTGACCTTCATCTGGTGAGATCATGCCTTGCAACAACTTGAAAAGTGTTGTTTTTCCAGATCCATTCTCCCCTAGAAGGACAACTTTTTCACCGTAAAGAAGACTGCCCTCTGCCTGAGCTAGAATCGTACGTCCCTCGAACTTCTTCGTTAATCCTTCAAATACGATAACTTGACGACCAGAACGATCAAGTGATGCCAAATTAAACGATGCTGCTTTTCGCTCTAATATTGGACGTTTTACTATTTCCATTCTCTCCAGCGCTTTTCGAATGGAGGTTGCCCGTTTGAAAAACTTCTCGTCCCCTGCAACACGGCCCCATTCCTCTAGTTGACGGATTGTTTCCTTCATCTTCTTAATAATCTTTTGCTGTTCTTTATATTGTGCAAACTGCTGCAACAGACGTTCTTCTTTCTCTTTTATATAGCCGCTGTAATTGCAGTGATACACTTGTGATTCACCGTCTTCTAATTCGATCATCTTCGTCCCTACAGCATCTAGGAAATATCGATCATGAGATACGATCACACATGCACCGTCATAACGTTTAATGAACTGTTCCAACCATTCCATCCCTTTCAGATCTAAATGATTGGTCGGCTCGTCTAACAGGAGCAAATCTGGCGCCACAACGAGCTGAGACGCCAAAACTACCCGTGTTTTCTCACCACCGGACAAAGTGGAAAAGTCTCGTTCGTAACTGCCTCGCTTAATTTGCATCCCGTTCGCCACTTGTTCAATAGCCGATTCCATTTCATAGCCGCCGCCCCGCTCGAACTTCTCTTGCATAGTTGCATACGCATTTAGCAGTTGCTCCATCATTTCAGAATTAGCGACTGCCTCTGGACTGGACATTTGCTGCTCAATCTTCGTCATTTCCTGCTTCGTGAGCATTAAATCCCTACAGCCATAAGCTAAAACATCGTATACCGTCAGTGCTTCAAACTCAGCAGGAATTTGCGGTAAATAACCAATTCGTAAGTCTCTTTTTATCGTCAGCATGCCCTCATCTATATGATCATGACCGGCAATTAATTGCAGCAGTGTGGATTTCCCACTACCATTTCGACCGATAAGGCCTACTTTTTCACCAGCCTTTATTTGAAACGTCACCCCATCTAAAATAAGATTTGCTGCATGGTATTTCTTTATTTCTTGAATACTTACAATTGTCACTTTAGGTTCCTCCTATTGGATGAAAACCCTGACCTGCATGCACAAAAAGAGCCGCGGCAACAAGCCCGCGACCCTTAGGATGATCATACTATCCGTTGTGGTTAAGGTAGGCGTCTTCTCGCGAATGGTTCAAACGTATAGTCAAATTTGGACAGACTTATCCCGTTCGCAGAAAATGCATGAACAATGCCAGCCATAGCCATTGGCAGCTGGCTAATACGGTTGTTAACCATTGCGTGATTCACCTACCTCACCTCCTTTACAATAATTATTTCCAAATATAACACAGATCTTGTTTGTGTTGCAACGTTGTATGACATTCCTTTCCCATACTTCTTGTTACAATACACACGTGGTGTGAAAAGACATATGAATGAGGTCCACTAAAAAAGAGGACACCCCCAGTCTTCTTAATTAAATAATATGCTATTATGGAAACTAGTACATAACTATTGTAGCTAAGAGGTGATTCACGTTGAGAAGTGAGCAAGAAATGTTTGACTTAATACTCGGTGTCGCCAACAAAGACGAACGTGTACGTGCTGTCTATATGAATGGCTCCAGAACGAACCCTAATGCGCCAAAAGATATTTTTCAAGACTATGATATCGTTTATGTCGTTACAGAGACAGAATCCTTTTTAGGAGATGAAACATGGATAGACGTGTTTGGCGAACGGCTAATGATACAAGAACCCGATAAAAATGATCAAGCCGTTGGCATAGAGACACATTTTGAGCGCACATATATCTACTTGATGCTATTCACAGATGGCAATCGTATCGACCTTCGCCTTCAAACGAAAGAAGCTATGCTTGACACTTATCTGGAAGACAGCCTTACTGTTCCATTACTAGATAAAGACAGTATACTTCCGCCTATTGCTCCCCCGACAGACAGCAGCTATTATGTTAAGCAGCCTACAGAAGCAGAGTTCATGAATTGCTGCAATGAGTTCTGGTGGTGTCAGCAAAACGTTGCCAAAGGCATTTGGCGTGACGAACTTTCGTATGCAAAACATATGTACGAACTTACGTCTAGAGCTCCTTTGGACGAAATGGTATCATGGTGGATTGGCACCAAGATTGATTGCAACGTTTCAACAGGCAAGATGGGAAAATACTTTAGCACGTATCTTCCAACTGAATATTGGGAAATGTACACAGCAACTTATTCAAATGCAAATTACGAGCAAATGTGGGACTCTATTTTTGTGACGTGTGAGTTGTTTAGAACGTTAGCCCAAGAGGTGGCTGCAGCCTGTTCGTATACATATCGCATGGAGGATGATACGAATATGACTGCCTATCTCACACGAGTGAGAGATTTACCAGAAGCCGCGCAAGGGATTTATTGATATACTCCTATAAAAATATAGAAAACCACCTAACCAATGGTTAGATGATTTTCGCGTGATCGCTTGTGAACAAGCGATCCTTTTTGTTTACAAGAATAATTGATGGTGATCATCAGCTTAACTATTGTTGTCTAGGATGAACAGACTGGCTTCTGGTTCACTGTATCAAATTCAACATTGTATGGTTCAGATCCTATCCTCTCACCATTTGCATATAACCGGATCTCGTGAACCGATATTGAAGTGTGGACCAGCTTCATTTGGCACCAAGTAGATAGATTAGTTTTGGTAGCTTTAATTTTCATTACTCCACTAAAGGCCACTAACTTATCTTCACTGTTAAAAATATGTACTTCAACTTTTACTTTTTCACCTACTACTAGATCACTCAAGTCAATTCTGATCTTTAAATCATTGACAAAAGGAAGTGTTGGCACTTGAACTGTATTTACTTTCGCGGAACTGACAATTTTCTTATCTCCATCTTCTAATTCAACAACTTCTATACTATCTACCAAATAAGCATTTAACTTCATACTATTCACCACCAATTAAATTATTTTTTTTATGGAACTACTCGGATAATGAACAGATACTACACACGGGTATGCTTCAATTTGTAACAAGGAGACTAATTTCTTAGACTCATCAATATAAAAACAATACGAATCATTCAATTTTTTTCTGAGCATATTTGCTCTCCATTCTGCAGCAGCATATACAATAAGTACATTAGTATTCCTTTCTAACGCTGGTAATTCTGCTATGAGATTTGAAAGATGTTGTTCTGAACCTGGTTCAATAAATACGAAATAGTATCTGGAGAACAACAATGCATCTACATTAACATTCGCACGAACCACTTCATTGATAAACATCATTTTTTTGATATGATTCATTTTTTTTACTAGCAGCAGTAATAAAAAACTTATGATACAAATAGAGACCCCATATAATATAAGCATAAACTCACTGACTAGATTCAAAACTACTCCCTCCCTGATCAAATAGGAACTCTTTACTAATCAGCGTAATTACGGAGAATAGAATCACAGCTATCATAATATTCAAATTTTCAAATACGTTTAATTCGGCTGGGCTCGTGAACAGTAGTGTTACTAAAAGGAGAGCTATAATTGACGTATTTCGTACAACTGCCACGTGTACATTTGTTTGTTTTTTGCTCTTGCCAAAACAATAACAAGAGATTTTTTTCTTATCTAAGATTACTCTCAAAAGAGCGATCGTAAACGTAAGCATTATGCTGATCGCACTGACATAAGTGAGCCAGTGACCCGTAAAAAAAATAAACAATAAAGAGATAAATAACTCTGAAATAACAAATAAATAAGCACAGAGGATGATTACTTTTTTATTTATGATGATTCCAAACTGTTTAATAGCAAGATGAAAATCTTGGAAATCTACTATTTTGGAAATCGAAGAAAGCATAAATAGAGCAGCAAAAAAAATATGCATGAGTATAGAAATCAAGACTACACCCCTTTACCTTTCATGATGTCAACAATCTCATCAAATTCCTCTACTGATTCTTTCAATACACAAGTTCCGTCTTTTATTAACATAATAAATGGATATTCTCCTACATCGTATCGTCGCTCGGCTTCTGTTGGCTCCATATAGACGATAGGGAACTTCCAATCAAAATAATTAATCATTTCATCATGTTCCTCAATTGTTCCATTGCAGAAGAGAATTACATCAACATCCGGGCATTTTTCTGTAAGTGTAGCGATCTCAGGTAAAAATTCCACACAATACGAGCAATAAAGTGATACAAAAATGAATACAGTAGACATATGTTGTTGAATCATGATCGGGTTGCCTTTATAATCTTCAAGTTGGTCAGTCAAACTGTATTTAATGTTAGATAACTGGTTCATACACAGCATTCTCCTTAACCGGTATTTGATACATTTTCGCTTGCTTTATCCACATATCGGCATAAGCACCTTGTTGTTGTAACAATTCATGATGGTTTCCGATTTCCGTAACCTTTCCATCTTTGAGCACAATAATTTTGTCTACATTGGCAGCAATTCCAATGCGATGTGTAATGAGTAATAATGTTTTATCATCGGAAAGGTTAATGATTCCTTTGAGAATTTCTAATTCGGTGTTTGGATCAATTGCTGAAGTAGGCTCATCCAGTACGATTAAATCTGATTGCTTCATTAATGCTCGAGCTATGGCAATTCGCTGCCACTGCCCACCCGATAAGTTCTGCGCCCCCTCAGTTAAATAACCTAATTCAGCATCTATTCCTTTAGGATGAGTTAATAGTTTATCCAATCCAACTTGCTTCATAATCTCTGTCAATCTCGCATCATTATGTAGCTCATCTAGATTCGATATAGCGATATTGTAACGAACACTAAGCTCATATTGAATAAAATCTTGAAAAATCGCGCTGTAGTGTAACCATAGGCTTTCCATATCAACATCTTCTTGCTTGGTGCCATTATAAAAAACCGTTCCTGTTGGCGCTGGATATAAGCCTAAAATAAGTTTGACCAAGGTAGATTTCCCCGCGGCATTATCGCCAATAATCGCGATTTTTTCACCACGCTTAATTGTCAGATGTATATTTTGCAGTGTTGGCCATGTTGCAGTTGGGTAGGAAAAGGATAAATTTTTAACCTCTATCGTTTCTATGTGGTCAATTGTTTTTTTGTCAGTAGTGACGTGGCTGCTTGGAAATAGAAAGCTTTTAATTCGATTGAGGTAGCTCATATTTTCATGGATGTCCCCACATACGCTGCACATTCTTAACACATTCGTTTCTATCATCGTAACAGCCATAGTAATCGCAAAATAATCGCCTACTGTCATATTTTTTTGGTGAATGCTGTATAGGCAATATAGAATAATTCCTACCTTCATCAAACCCGAAATGACTTGACTTAGTGTTACATAATTAATTGTTTTCTTTTCAATATTATAGGACAGTTGGAAGGCTTGTCTTTTCTTCTTGATCCACAGCGCCTGCAAAAACGGGACAGCTCGCATTAGCACTAGCTCTTTGTGATAATTTAAAGTACTTAATATATTATGCAAATAACCATGCGTTCGATGAGATTTTTGAAGCCGGTTCGTCGTCTCAACTCTTTGGTTAATTGTCTTCAGTTCTAAATAGGCTCTACATAGAGTTACAACTAGCAGAAGCACGATAATCCAGGCATCTAGTTTGTATAGGAACGAAAATGATAATATAAAACTAAAAATAATGGAGAATGAACTAACCAAAGCCATATAGTTACTCAATATTTTAGTAATACCGTTTTGATATACATTCGCTTCTCCATGAAAATTGGGGTCTTCCTTTACGAGCAGATCCAAACTAAACATGTATGTAATGAGTTTATTTTGTTGATGTACACTAAAACTTTCATTGAACTTTATCGTATACTTTTGTTTATATGCCCCAACCAATATTCCCAACAGCTCTAATGAAATCATAAGGACTGCAGTACCCATAATAAAATATAAATCAAAGCTGCTCTGGGCAATATGATTTGCAATAATCGCCACAAAATAAATACTGATGTTGGCCTGCAGTGAGTTATATAACATAAAGATCATATTCAAACAAAAATAAAGCTTGTCAAAATTCCAAACTTCCTTAAGGGTTATCTGAAATAGGCTAAAATACGCTTTGGTTGACGTCATTCGCAATAGCCCCCGTATCAAACACTTTGATCAAAGGATCGATTTTGACGCATAGTCTATCTATACAATTAAAAATTCCACCAGACACGATCTGCCCTACACTATTTAGTGCATACACCCAAGGCACCACTTCAATGTTAATTTCTGCATGGAGGGTGGATATGTCCGCTCTCTCAATGAAGAAAGGCGTGTATTTTTCACGCAGCTCATCGATAAAGCTTTGTTCTCCATCCACAAACAAATAGGTCTTATATTGAAACCGCTCACAATAAGCTTCAATAGCTTCAAAATTACAATCTTTACAAGTTGTGCTCATAAAAAACAAGACAGCCCCCGTTTTTGGATCCGGCTCTATCGTGGCAATTGATCCTAACCGATTAATTGAAAATCTATGCGGAAAATATTCCCCTAGCGGTAAATCCGCCACTGTAGGAGTCTTCAAAAAACGCATATGATCCTGCCTCAAATTATGTTTCATAGTTAGCACCTCTACTTTTAAATATTTAAAATAAAGATGCTCAAATGGTTGAGCATCTTTATTTAGTAGTACAAAGGATCTTACTTAGCTATGCTGCTTATTTAACAACAAACACCCGTCCATGAAGTAGTACAGTACAGATCGATAAAATAAGATGAAGAACTATTTTGATAACAACGAGTGTAATAGTCAGCTTTTCTTTCCCAAGTACAAGAAGGACCACTTGAATAACAACCTTTGTCTGGCCCTTTCACTCTTTCACTTCCACCTGTAAATCCACCTGGACATGCATATTGACACATTCTAAATCCCTCCCAAAAATGTTTTGATAGCCGGCCGGCAATCTGGCGAAAGCTATTATTCTATGTAATAATCGCCTCGCTTCTTAGCCAATATATCCCTTAAATCTATTTTTCGTCTATTAAATTGGAATAAGAACCAAAAAATTTAGGGTATTCCCATTTTTGTGAATCTAGTCTATTATGTAGCTGTATTGAAATACTTCTACTCAAAAGGAGATAAAGTATGAATCTGGAGACTGACTGTCATATTCCCATTCTAGTGTTTTCACCTAATTGCGAATTTAGAGTGCGGGTTAGTGAAATGTTAAAAGAGTATACTGTGACAGCAATTCAAACCATTGAGAAATTTCGGGGGGAAATAAAAAAACAGAAAAATAGTATTGCGATATTGGAAGTAACAGAGAAGACTGCACAATTATTAGAAAGATTGTTAACAATCAAAAACGAAGTTTCTAATGTGAAATTTATTTATTTTGTGAATCTAAAAGATATTGAGGCATTGTTAAGCTTATTATCCTTGAATCCATCTAGCATACTTCCATGCTGCTTAGATGAAAATGTATTACGTTCAAACGTAACTAAGGTCATGCAGTACATTTATGAACAAGGGCTAGCCTGTGTAACAAAAAAGAATTTGAAAAAATACAATTTCATCCAGCTAACAGTGAAAAATAAACAAACTGAGATTATAGAAGATTTAATCATGTTTATAGAAAAGAAAGGAAAATATAACGTAGAAATTTATTTAAGTAATGGTGGGGTCATTACAAGTACAACCAATTTAAAAGACATATCTACTCAGTCAACTCCGTATTTATTTCAATCCCATAAAAGTTTTTTAGTTAACATTAAGTACACCCATTCTGTCATCCCCAATTCCTTTAACAACTACGATTTAACGCTTTCCAACCAAACGATTATCCCTTTATCTAAAAGCTACTATCCAATTTATAACGTTGCGAAAACACTACTAAAGGCTGATAATACTTACTCTGTATTAAAAAATGAATTTAAGGGATTTCACATATAGTAAATTAGCTATGTCATCATAATTGAATTACGATTCTCAGCGTTTTATTATAAAATCTAAAATAGGTCCCCTTTACTCCTCAGTATTGTCTCGTGAATTTTGCGCGTTAATTGGATAAAGCCAGTGTAAGACATGCTTTATGCATATATCTTCACTGGCTTTTTGGGATTCCTATGTTTCTCTACACATTAATAAATAGATTCTTAACTCATTTTCCCCATACAGATACGTCGTCGTTGTAATTGTTCAATAGCAGGTACTGTAAAACAAGCTAAACGGTCAGGTAATTCATCGAGACTACACCATTTCATATCTGCGATCGCCCCGGTTGACTCCATATTGCGAGCCTCTCCGCTTTTCACAACCACTTCATAGATGGCCGATATCCAATGCTCTTCGTGCTCTGGTCGAATCGTCTCAGCCATGCACAGCAAACCTTGAATCTCTACCTCAAGATTGACTTCTTCCATTACTTCTCGGATAACGCAACTTTCCAAACTTTCAAATGGATCTACCTTGCCACCTGGAATGCTCCACTTATCTTTTTCTGGATTTCTATTTCTCAATACTAATAAAATCTCGTCATTTTCATTCCAAATGACTGCCCCAACACCTATACGTGGAAGTAACAACTTCGAAGACATATAGATCCTCCTCTTATTATTGTATCTGCACAGCGTCAAATTGGATTATTACTCTGATTCTTCAATAACCAGCCGTACGAAAAGCCTATTTATCTATTACCGTGAACATTCCCGTCATTCCTGGCGAATAGTCTTTAAAGCCGAATTGTTCATAGAATGACTCTTTCCCTTGTGATGCAAATAAACCAACAAAACCAGCTCCAACACAATGATAACGGATATAGTTCATCAGTTTTTCTATCATTTGTTTGCCTATGCCTATTCCTTGATACTCTGGTAATATGGCAACATCTTGTATGTAATAATACATAGCTCCGTCGCCGACAATTCGTCCCATGCCGACCACCTGATTGGATAGGCTACACTTAGTTGGACAGAAAAAATAAGGGCTAGTAGAATAAACACATCATAACTAGGAGCGGATCTACTATGCCAAGACAAAGACGTACATTTACTGCTGAATTTAAGAGACAA
>NZ_JACYTN010000017.1 GCF_014841135.1 Paenibacillus arenosi | reverse complement strand
AATGGACGACAGGGAAAAAGTACGTAGATCTCAATGCGTACCATACTTGGCGACGTCCTCAAACCAAATAGTGGATAAACCATTTTGACGGCGAGGAATTTACACATAAATATGGACTTGACCCTAAAATGGGCATTTTCCCTTTAAATAACTGCATTTTTGTCCACAGTCTATATCTACTGTCTATTTTCTATTGCCCACTGTCCACTCTCCACTCTCAAAATCTCGCATCCTCACGACACCATTTCAAATCAAACCACCACCTATAACAGTTTTAATGCCTGCTGTTGTATTTCATACCTAGCAATCCGTTTCCCACCAGGCTCTACTATTGCGCAGAACAGACCTTTCGCTTGTAATGATTGCAGCAACCGCACCGCAGTACGATGACTGACTTCTAGATGACTTGCCACATCCACAGGTTTGAGCGGACGGGCTAGTCTGCAAGCGAGTCGGATCACCTCATGCTCGACTACTTGCTTTAACTGAATCGGCTCTGCCCCTGAGAGATAGCGACTTAACACCATACGCAGCAGCGTTTTGCAGAGCTCAGGCTTATGAGCAATGTCATCATAAGAAAATGAAATAACTTGATAGCCCATAGCCACTAGAAAGGTTTCTCGATTCAACTCGTAGCTATATTTTTGCCGATCCATATCTCGCACATGCGGTCCAAATCCCTTAATTTCTATAATCAACTTCACCGCCGGTGACAACCATGCAAAATCACAAAAATAAGGTTGACCTCTCCAATCTACCACTTCGTATTCAGGATGCAAATGATCAAACTTCCCTTGCAAGGGCCACCATACAAGTTGACAAAACAACTTTTCTGCATGCTGATGACCACGTTCTAGCCTCCCTCTCCTCTCGCCAGTTCTTCGCTTTATATGGCTCTGAATAAATTCATGATGTGCTTCCTCAAAGTTCATGGTAATCACCTTCTCCATGTAACGATTTTTACCTTATAACAAAAAAACGTCCCGCTGCATTCTACTTGAGAATGAAAACGGGACGTTCTTCGTCTGTATGATATTATAGCAGGATTCGATCGTTTGCTCCAGATAATAACAATTACTTTCCCTGAATTCACTCTACCAAATAAGCTATACTGAATGAATTCTGTGATAGACCTTTGACCTTGAACCTTTGTGAGCAAGGCATACTACATGTACTTACGAAATGCTCTCGACTAAATCCTCTCAACTAAGTCGAACACCACTAAGATGGGTCCTATTAAATTGAATTTTACTTATTAAGGGAGCGCTTGTAATTTCATCTCATCTAAAGATTCTAACATTTATCTCAGGCTAAAATCTATCAATATTTCTCAGACACCAGCTTCGCCTGCGTGAACAACAGCAAATAGTCTCTGCCGCCAGCTTTCGAATCCGTACCCGACATGTTGAAGCCGCCGAACGGATGAACACCTACTAACGCGCCTGTACACTTACGGTTGAAGTACAAATTGCCGCAATGCATCCGTGCACGTGCATACTCCAAATGCTCTCGTTTTGCACTAAATACAGCTCCAGTCAAGCCATATTCCGTATCGTTGAATATGGCAATTGCTTCTTCAAAGCTATCCGCTTTACACAAAGCAAGTACAGGACCAAAGATCTCTTCTTGCATAATACGTGCACGTGGAGCCACATCAGCAAATACGGTAGGTTGAATGTAAAATCCGTTACCCTCTGCGATAGAGCCACCAGCGACTAAACGACCTTCTTCCTTGCCAATCTCAATATATTGAAGGATTTTTTCATAGGCATTTTGATCAATAACAGGGCCAATCGCAACATTTTCCACAGCTGTACCTACTGCCAATGCTTTCGTTTTTTCGATGACAAGTTCAACAACAGCATCGTACACATCAGCATGGATAATTGCACGCGAGCCTGCAGAACATTTTTGACCTTGGAAGCCAAATGCGGATTGTACAATCGCAGTAGCCGCTTCTTCAACCGGCGCACTATTATCGACGACAATACCGTCCTTGCCACCCATTTCAGCGATTAGACGCTTGATCCAGATTTGACCAGGTTGAGTACGAGAGATACGCTCATTAATCCGTAAACCTACCTCACGCGAACCTGTAAAGGATACGAAGCGAGTACGCGGATGATCGACAATTAAATCACCGATTTCTGCACCTGAACCAGGAATAAAGTTAATAACGCCAGCAGGAAGACCAACTTCCTCCATCAGCTCAACGAACTTCGCTGCAATTACAGGTGAAGTAGATGCTGGCTTCAGCACGACCGTATTTCCAGCAACAACAGCAGCAGCTGTCATGCCTGCCATAATCGCCAATGGGAAGTTCCATGGTGGAATAACGACGCCTACACCTAGTGGGATATACGTCAATCGGTTATCTTCGCCTTCCAGCACTGTCAAAGGCTGTGGCCCACTTAAGCGAATCATTTCTCGACCATAGAACTCTAAGAAATCTATCGCTTCTGCAACATCTGCATCCGCTTCTCCCCAGTTCTTGCCGACTTCATAGACGAGCCAAGCGGAGTATTCAAACTTCCGTCTGCGCATAACAGCCGCTGCCTTGAACAGATAGCCTGCACGCACTTCTGGATCAACATACTGCCAAGTCTGGAACGTAGCATCTGCAACTGCGATCGCACGCTGTGCCAGTTCCGCATCTGCTTGAGAAAGATGCCCGATTACTTCGTCTTTATTACCAGGGTTGATCGAAATAACCTGCTTCTCCGTTACGATCTTCTCTCCATTTATGATAAGTGGATACGAGCGTCCAAGCTCACTTTTCACTTGCTTCAATGCTTGCTCCATCGCTTGTCGATTAGCCTCTACCGTAAATGCTGTGAACGGTTCGTTGCGAAATGCTGCTATTGTCATCGATAAATTCCTCCTATGAATTCATTATGATTTGAATAAGGACTTCAGTACGAATAACACATTAGCGGGACGTTCAGCCAAACGACGCATAAAGTAGCCATACCAATCGTCCCCATAAGGCACGTATACACGCATGGTGTAACCTTCATCAGCTAACTGCTGCTGTGCTTGCACCCGAATGCCATACAACATCTGAAACTCGAATTGACTCTTCGGAATGCCCTTTTCCTTAACGAACTGCTTCACATGCTCGATGATAGCTTCATCGTGTGTGGCGATAGCTGCGTAATTACCGTCAAGCAAATGCTGCTCGATGATTCGCTTAAAATTGCGATCCACATCTTCTTTACGTGGAAAAGCAACCTCATGCGATTCCTTATATGCACCTTTCACTAGACGCAAGTTAGGACGATACACGGCAAGCGCGGAAATATCATCTGCACTCTTATAGAGATAGGCTTGAATAACAAGTCCAATCGTCTCTCCGTATTCCTTCCGTAACTGTTCAAATATTTCGATGCTTACACGGTTACGCGCGTAATCTTCCATATCGATTCGCACAAAGTTGTTGTACTGCTTCGCTACATCCAAGATCATGCGCATATGCTTCATGCACAGCTCCACAGATATATCAAGCCCTAACTGCGTCATTTTCAAAGACAAATGAGAGTTCGCACCGCTGCTTGCAATCTCATGCAAGGTACGGATGCAATAATCAGTTGCTTCACGCGCTTCCTCTGCTGTCGTGATGAACTCTCCAAGATGATCGAGTGTTGCGACGATACCTTTCGCATTCAATTCTCTAATCGCTGTAACCGCTTCCGAAATTTGCACGCCAGCGACGAATCGCTTTGCTCCAAAGCGGAGCCCATACTTTTTGGCTGTGCGGTTTGCAGCTCTATTTTTAGATAAAAACAAAAAGGTGTTCCGCAATAGACTTTCCATCTACTAAAACGCCTCCTAGCCCTTTCAATAGTGTTTAATTTTTGAACACTTTTTCAGCTATTGATTAATTATAATCACATGTGGTTTATTTTGTAAATACATATACAGGAAGTAATTCATTTCACAATCTACGGAAAGTGGAAAGACCGTTGCAAACCAATACTACGTTTGACATAATATGGACAACAGCTTTTGTGGGAGAGGACATATGTGATATGAAGCTAGAAATGAATCAACAGGAACCTGTCCAATCATGGACAGCGTTAGAACAGCATGCGTTGCTTAATGGACTGCTCGACACGATAAATGATGCAGTCACTGTCGTGGATAAGGATGGAATCGTCCTCTACTGGAATCATCAAGCAGAGATTATGTACGGCATTTCTCGTGTATCGATTATTGGAAAGCGTATTGCAGCGTTTTTCCAACGGGAATCGATTATGCTGTTTCAAGTAATGGAGAGCGGGACGGAGATTCGTCAGCTTTATCATGAACCACGCCCAGGCGTACACGTCATGATCAATACGAGCCCCATTTTCGACGTGAAAGGTCAACTACTTGGAGCAATCGCAATCGAGAGCAATATGACCTCATACGTCAAATTAAGCGCGGAAATGTATCGAAAGTCCGACGGTGAAAAGTTTGTTTCTGTAGTGGCTCCATTTAAGCCCGAACAACTGAATCGAGCAAGACTCGTCGTGGAGCGTAAACGTCCACTGCTGCTTGCAGGTGAAGTCGGATCAGGAAGACGCAGCTGTGCGGAGTGGATATATGATCAATTAGAATTGGAAGGTCTTTTCGTCACCATGAGTTGTGCGAACATTCCGGAGGGCATGCTCGAAGCCGAGTTGTTCGGCTATCAAGGCGAAGGTGATAGCGAGCGGCCAGGGAAGCTAGATCAAGCGGAGAACGGCATCCTATTCCTTAAAGATGTCGATCAGCTCCCCCTGCCTGTACAAGAGAAGCTGCACGATATGCTGACTAGCGGCAGCTATAGCCGCATGAAAGGCAGTGTGCAGCTCACTTGCCGCTGCCGCATCATCGCAACGTATACGGGTGCAGCGCAGCGCGAGGAAGATGCCGAGCTGCCGGTAACTTGGCTGCCTGCGCTGTACTACACGTTCGTGCAGCACCATGTGCCTGCTGTACGCGAACGTGTAGAAGAGCTGCCGCAGCTGTGCAATTTGTACATTGCGGAAGCCGCAGATAAGTACGGCTTCCCGCATCCTGTGCTCCAGCACGATGCTATGGCACAAGTTGCGGCCTACGATTGGCCGAACAACTTGCCGCAGCTGCGCAGTGCGATGGAGCATGCTGTCCTCGCCGCCCAAGATGCGGGCGCGAGCGCTATTTCAGCGAAGGAGCTGCCGGACTATGCACGGCTGACGACGCTCGCTGAGCTAACCGAGGATGAGCTGCCATTGAGCGCTCATTCCGAGGAGATGGAGCGCAGCCGCATTGGTGATGCGCTGAAGCGCGCCCAGGGCAACAAGGCACGAGCTGCCCGGATGTTGGGAATATCGCGCGGCGCTTTGTATTACAAGCTCCGCCAATATGAGCTTGAATGACAGAAGAAGAACCACCACAACAAATGATGGGTTCTAATGAAGGTTGTCATCATCATTTGTTGTACAGACTGAAATGAAGCCAAACTTGTAGGTAGAATGAATTTCTATCACAAGATAAGAAGGCCACCCTGCTCTAACATAACAGAGCTGGATGGCCTTCTTTCATACTATTACTACTTATTTAGAATCTATTAGCTTCTTCAAGCGCAGTAGCAGCGTTGCCGCCTCCGCGCGAGTAATCGCTTCTGCAGGTGCGTATCGTCCATCCTTCTTGCCTTGAATGACACCATGCTTCTGTAATGCTAGCACAGAACGCTTCGCCCAATCGGGTATAGCAGCAGCATCTTGGAACGCACTTTCCTTCCCCTGCTCCTCGCTTACCGTATCCCATTCCATAACACGCGCCACAATGGCTGCCAGTTCAGCACGGCTAACTTGTTCTTCCGGGCGGAAAGTTCCGTCCTCATAACCAACGATCCAACCTTTTTCCACCGCTAATTTGACCGCTGCAATTGCCCATGCAGCAATATGCCCACTGTCTTTGAAGCGCAATGTCTCTACTTGCTTCGCCTCCACACCTGACAATCGCGCCAGCAGCACAGCAAACTCTGCTCGTGTTAACGTTTGCTCAGGCTTAAATGCAGCATCCGTTATACCTTGCACCAAACCTTGAGCATACGCTTCACAAATACGAGCGCCTGCCCAATGCTCGCTCACATCTAAAAATAAACAAGGCTTCAGCATAGAGGAATCTTGCTTATCAGGTCGATCAGACGTCTCTTTGCGTACAATAAATAGAGTGTAGTCCGACTTATCGCCATTTTCGGCTTTCACCGTAAACTTAAATTCATTTTGTCCCAGCTTCAACGGCAACTGCTTCTTGCCTTCCCACTGCTTGCTATCTATCCAAACCGTGGCTGCCTTATGATCTGGCTTTACTTCCATTTCGATTTGTTCTTGCACCGTTGTGAATTCATAGCGTCCTGCTACCTGGCTCCATACTGCTTCCGACGCTGTGTGCTTTCCTTGTTCGAACAACTGCACGGAAGCAACAGCCTTATTACTGGATAATGCTGCCCCACCAATCGGACCTCCATAGGAAGGCTGTTTCCGTGGTTGAACCGAAGGCTGATTAGGCAAGGTTACTTTAACGATTAACGGCACCCCTGTCAGTCCCGTCTTATCCTGCGCCGTCACTTCGAATTGATATGTCTTACCAGCTGTTAAGCCGCTACTCCATGTATGCGAATATACTTGCCCTGTAACCGTCACAGGGGATAACACATTGCTTGTCTCACGAATCCGATAGGCTGCCACACCATCTGTATCGACAGCAGCTGGCCATAACAATGTTAACGTGCTTTCACTCACATCTTTATATTGCACAATAGCTCCTGCTGACCATTGCGGTGCTTTTACTGGAACCGTGACAGGCGGATCAATTGGCGGCACGACCACATCAGGCAAAGTGACGACTGTTAGGAGCGGTGCACTAGGCAGACCTTTTGCATCCCGAGCCTTTAATTCAAATTGATACGTCTTGCCAGCCTCAAGTCCGCTGTTCCATGTGTGCGAATATACTTGCCCTGTGACTGATACTGGAGCCAATGCTCCGTTCGTTTCGCGAAGCTCATAGGCCAATATCGCATTTGCACCTATGGCAGCTGGCCATGACAATGTCAACGTGCTTTCATCTACATTGGATGGATGCAGCGACGCTCCTGCCGGCCACTGTGGGGGCAGTTCATCTGGTGGATCGATTGGTGGAACTTCCACAGTAGGCAATGTTACCAGCTTCGTCAAAGGTTCACTTACTGATCCTTTTTTATTTTTCGCCCTCACCTCGAACTGATACGTACCTCCTGCCAACAATCCTGTGCTCCAGCGATGTGCAAGTACGTAACAAGGTACGCTTACTGGCGGTAGCAATCCATTTTTCTCGGTAATCAGATAGTTTGTAATATCCTCTTTCCCTTTCGCTGCTGGCCATGACAGCGTCATGGAGCTTGACGTTACATCAAGCGGCATCAAAGCTGCCCCCACAGACCATTGTGGCGGGTCCTGTTCATCATCTTCAATCTGAACAACTATCTGGCTCGGCGAGCCAAGCTTGGCACCGCGGGTTGGTGATGATAACTTTACAGTGAAGCTGCGCTCAGCATTACGCCTGTTATTATCGATTACCGGAATGGTTATCGTCTTCTCCGTCTCACCCGCTGCGAAAGTCAATACACCTGTCGAAGCGACATAGTCAACAGCCGCCAAGCCCGTACCGTCAACAGTCTCATATACGACACTCGTCACACTTTGTCGATCGCCAACACGCTTCAATTGCAATTGAACTTGTCCTGCATGTTCCTGTACTTTGATTACCTCTTGTCCGAATTGGAATGTACTTGAAGAATAATTTGCGGTGTAGAGGAAATGTTCATCCAAATAGCTCGCATCAGCAATGGAAACATCGAGTTTTCCGTCACCTGTAAAGTCTCCAATTGATACCATGGACCTAGAAGGACCAAAAGTATTCAACTTGTCTAGCAAAGTGGAAGAAAATGAGAACGTTCCATTTTCATTAAGCAATACCTTGAATGCTGTATGAGTAATGAGTAAGAGGTCTGGTTGACTATCTTGATTGATATCATGAGCAATAATGGATTTAATATGATAGCGATCTTCGCGTAAAGATTTACTCCGTAGGAAGGAAGAAGAAGCGTCTCCATAATAAATTTCAATGTTATCTTTTGATAATGCCACAATATCATCATATCCATCTTTGTCAAAGTCTTCTGTAGTCACACTTGTTAAACTTGCATGCCTCAATTGCACTGCTTTCGCAAATGTTCCATCGCCTTGATTCGTGTATGCAGTCAATTTATTGTTAGTGGAGACAACAACGATGTCCTCTTTCCCATCACCATTCCAGTCTCCACTTCCTTGTTCATAAAGTGATCCCGTTGCCTGAGAACGAGCTATCTCTGTAAATGTATAATTTGTACTGCCTTGCAGCAATACAAGCTTATGATCTATAGTACTATATAGAATATCAGTTATTCCATCATCAGAAAAATCTGCTACCCTGAGTGCAGTAACATTAGGTAGCGTAAGAGTTGTTTTTTTCATAGAACTTGCATTCGTCATGTTCGCTTCAACAATACAGATTTCTGTATCATGCCTATAAATGAAATCCGCAATCCCATTACGATTCCAATCGGCTGTACTATGAATACTCCCTCTACAAGTACCAGACGCTACAAATATACCCTCTGTCGGTAACACTTCAGCATAGTTGAGCATTTGATATGTTTTATCATGGCTCTCTGTAACAAAATCTTCAATTCCATTTCCATCGATGTCCGCTGTAAACACGGTGGATTTCACCCAATTTTTCGAGTATAAGTACTTTAAATAATTAAAGTTCTTTTCAGGCAGTGTTGAGGTATCACCAATCGTAACCACTTCTGATAATGGTTCGCTTTTTTCACCTAATGTATCTACAGCAACCACTTGGAACTGATAAACTTTTCCACCTTGCAATCCACTTGTCCACGTGTGGCTGTATACATCCGCTGTTACCGTCTTAGTCGGGAGGGCTTGATGTACTTCACTAATCTCATAAGCCTCGATTCCATTTGAGTCCAAAGCTGCTGGCCAAGCCGCTGTTAACGAAGAAGAGCTAACATCTCTAATCACGAGCTTTCCATCACGTGGCCAATTCGGAGCAGTATCTACAGGTGGCGTCGTATTATCGTCTTGAATATGAATCATGATTGAGGAATTGCGACCTAGAGTATCACCTGCATTAGGTTGCGATAAATGTATAGAAAAGTTTCTTCCTTCACTAGGAATGTCACTGCCTAGCCGTGGAATAGATATCCAAGCCTCAGTCTCACCTGCTTGGAACTCTAAGATTCCTTTCTTGTACAAATAATCTTTTCCTGCAAGAGCCGTATCATTTTTTGTTTGGTATCCTAATTTCGTATGTGGCTTACTTCCTCCCGTTCTCACTACTTTGACTTGCACCGTTTTACGATTCTCTGATACAAACTGCTCACGGCTTTCGAATTGAATTCTCCCTTCCAGTGGTTTCATATTTATAAATACTTCAATGAAAGCAGATGTAAATCCTATAATGTCTGTTTTTCCATCCATATTAAAGTCTGTAAATATTTTGGGCTCGTAATAGTTCGAAGGAAATGTAATTGGAAACGCTGGAACTGTTTTTTGTCCATTATGGTTCCAATACAAACTCCATGAATTATTTTCCTTTACCATAAAATCGACGTATCCATCGCCGTTATAATCACTAAGGTCTACAATGTCTCCATTTTGCGTGAAATCGATTGTAGTAACTCGTTGAAATGTAGATTTTTTATCCCCGTGATAGATAAGGAGCTCGTTGGAAGGTGGATTAAATACAATGTCATCTAGTCCATCTTGATCAACATCCTTTATATCTAGGAATGATTTCTCATATGCCTCTATTCCGATATCTTTCACTGCAGCCTGCTGGAAGGATCCATCACCTTGGCCCGTAAAAGAAAACACATAGCTATGAGGACCCTGGTAGTTAACAAATGCAAAGTCTACAATACCATCCCCGTTCCAATCTCCTGTTGCGATACGACGAATATATGAATCTTCATAGTAATTATTATATTTATGTTCACCTATCTTCTCGAATGATAAATTGCTGCCACCTTTGTAATATTGCACATGAGAACCGTTGCTTAAAATAATATCCTTTACCTTATCGTTATCGAAATCAACGATTACAAAACTTTGAACATAGTTACGTGCTTCAGATGGAGGAATAGAAATGGTATGTTTCAACTCATAAGAACCGCTGTTATTCATGCTAAAAACTACGATCCCTTCGCTATCAATATTAATAATCTCCAGTCTTGAGTCACCAATAATATCACTAAGTTGAATCAACCTTGCTATATGAGGCGCTGGAACTTGAATCACTTCTTTAACAGTTGTACCATCTATCTGGTTTTTACTCACTTCAATAGCCCTGTTATTTAACTCGACAAAATCGCTAACGTTATTACCATCAAGGTCACCAACAGTTGAAAATTCAAATTTTTGGGATTGAGCAAATTGATGCTTGAGCTTAAATATTTCATTCGATATACTGGCCACCTGCTGCGGCTGTGCCTTCTGTTGTTGAGCCTGTACCAAGTTGGGCGGTAATGCGATTGTAAGCATCATGAGGACTGAGAGCATGAGTGAGATACGACGATAATAACTGCTCTTTGACATTCTACATTTCTCCTTTTCTCTTTTTATTACGATACATTCCGTAACAACAGTCTATTCACCCCAAGAAGATAAAAATTATACAAACAAGTATAAAAATGTGTCGGAAGTATAATAACATATTCACTCTTACATATGTATATATTGTCAAAAATAGTGATTAAATCACATAATTCAGCATTAATTTTGTTTTTTATCGATTCAGGCATGTAAATCTTGCTACTAATGGTCACTATGTAGTCCAATTCCCGTGTGCCATACATTGTTGCATGAACTTCGAACGGTTAAAAATAAATAAAGAACAAAAATAACCGCTTCCCGATAAAATGCCGGGAAACGGTCACAACATAAAAGTATGTTTTTCGTAGTGTCTACTAGACAGAGTTGTTGCCACTAGCAGCTAGCTTTCGTGTTTACCGATGTCAATGTTGATGGCTATGAATGTGTTCGTGACTATGTCCACTGTGATCATGACTATGATCGTGAGCGTCTCCCGCTTGCGGCCCAACTTTACAAATCAAATCCCCATGCTCAACTGAGGAATCTTCAATTTGAACCGCAGTATGTGTAAGCTCATACTTGTCCTTCAAGAGCCTTAGTACCTCATTTAACACAGGGTAACTATCCGTCCCGTCTTTGACCTTCAAATGGCAGCTCAATGCGTCGAATCCTGAGGTTACCGTCCAAATATGGAGGTCGTGAACATGAATAACACCTGGAATACCTGCCAGTGTCTGGCTTACTTCCTCCGTATCTATTCGAGAAGGAGCACCTTCCATTAATACATTAACCGAATCCCTCGTCACACGCCATGCACTTATAATAATTAGAATAGCTACGATAATACTAATAATCGGGTCTGCTACATACCATTCGAACTTCCACATAATGAATCCAGCTACAATGGCACCAATCGAACCGAGCATATCACCAAGTACATGCAAATAGGCACTGCGCATATTCAAGTTGTTTTTAATATCGCCTCTCATCAATACGTAAGCGGCTGCAATGTTTGCTAATAGACCAGCAAATGCAATCCCCATCATCGACAAGCTCGCTACTTCCTGCGGATTTATAAGTCGTTCATAAGCTTCCCATAGGATAACGCCAGAAATAAGAACGAGTGTAATACCATTTATAAATGCAGCTAAAATTTCAAATCTGTAAAATCCATAGGTCTTCTTCGGCGAAGGCTTTTTTGCTGCAAAAATCATCGCAATCAAGCTGAGCAGCAGCGATGAAGCATCGCTAAGCATATGCCCTGCATCCGACAATAACGCAAGGCTATTTGTAATGATGCCCCCCACCACTTCCACGATGAGGAAGACGAATATAATAATTAAGGACCAGAACAGCGCTTTCTTATTCGCGCCCCTTCCATGTGAATGCCCATGATCGTGTCCGTGAGCATGGCTATGTCCGTGATGCAAGCCCATAGTAAGTTCCCCTTTCGTTCCATAACATTTCCTTTTGTTACCCACATTATACCGTTTGTTATTATAATATTCAAGTAATTGTTTGATTGTTGTTGGAAAATTGATTTCTTCCCCATAGTTAACCGTCCTCATAAGCTTTAGCATTTACTCTTTGATCCTTATTGATCCCTTAATCTTTAGTATTTAATCTCTAGTACTTAACCTTTGATTTTTAACCTTTATCTCCCGCAACCGGTTACAGCAAAAAGACCGTCACTTATCGTAACGGTCACATTGTTGAATTACCTTATCATTTTAAACTCATCTTCTTCACGCTCTCAAAGAGGCTTCCTTTTTATGAGCGTGAAGATTGGATAGGGTAAACCGACTGTGTGGCAAAAAACATTCCTGCAAAAGTGCAGGTTTTTAGTACTTCATTTCCATTTATAAGGACAAAGCCTGCATTTATGCAGGCTTTTAGCCCAATATGGTGAGGATTCAGCGCATTTGAAGGCATAAAGATGCACATTTGCATCTTTTCACCTATAATTGCCACCTCATGCCTCAAAAGGATGTACATTTGCAGGAATAACACTTTCATCCCCATCAATCCCAAATAACCTATTTCGCATCCACCAAATCAATAAGCGAAGAGTATCTCCGCTTATCGAGTGTATCGCTTATCTTCGCGTACTCTTCGTCCAAAAGCCGCCGTGTAACTGCGTCGGTTCATACGTTACAATAAACGCCTTCGGTTCTATTTCCAATATCGACTTGTACAGCTTCTTTTGATTTTTTCGCTTTGCCAGCACTTCATACATCATACGATCTCCATCACGTCCATGCCCGATCCAAGTCGTGACGCCATAACCGGAATCACGAAGTTTGTTCGCTAATTGGGTGGTCTCTGGATCGTTCACGATTATGCGCAAAGTCACGTAACCTAGCGCTATCTTTTCTTCTATCCATGTCCCAACAAGGACACCAAGACCGTAACCTACCGCATAGACGATCAAACTAATCGGCTGATCCAAATATTGCAGCACCATATTAAGCCCCAATACATAAATCGTAATCTCAATACAACTTATGCCTGCTGCATAATATCGTTGGTTCTTCAATGTCAAAATCATTCGCAGTGTGAAGAACGTGACATATACAATTTGGATGACAAATATGGAAATAAGGATTTCAATCATAAATCTATTCGCTCCTGTCAATGATCACTACTGTTCGCTACATTACCCCACTTAAGTGTTTTCTAACCTTGTAAAATAAGGAAACGAAGCACTTTCGCAAATAACTAGCTCAACACTAGAGTCAATCAAGAGCATCCACCGCCTATCTCTGAATCTGAATCTTTACTGCATTATTTACATGCATCTTCACATGAATCTATACTGCATCATTTACTGTATCAATGATTATAGAAATGAATTATCCATTTTACGCCGATAACAAGAAGCATTAATCCGATCGATACGGTCAGCTCACCCATAGCGCCGTATATATCACCAGATAATCCGCCGATCCTTCGCTGGACCACACAAGCTATCCAATGCGTTACACTAAGCAGAATAAGAATAAGTATTAGTGAACCAGCAATTCCCCATATCCATGAATCCTGCATAGTAATAACCGCCAATATCGTAGTTGGTTCATACAGCCCCGCGTACGAAAGAACAGCAGTGATAAACACACATATGCCAAATAAAACTAGCATAACGATTGCTGATACGAGCAAATGCGTACGGTTCGTCCCCATAAAATAGCGACCTAAACCAGATTCCGCTTCGGTATGTGGATACACGACAATCGCCCATACCATGACATAGCGGCTCATAATAAATGGCAGCGCGACAAGCGGACTCCAACTATTCATTTCGAATAGTGCACCGATAAATGACCATTGCATAAGCAGAATCAGTACACAAGCAAGTACACCCATTGCACCTACTCGACTGTCCTTCATGATTTCGATAACTTTGTCACGATCACGGTTGCTTAACATGCCATCTGCTGTATCCATAAGCCCATCCATATGCAGCCCACCTGATAACACCACCGCAAAAAATACGAGCAACGCGGCCGCTGGATATGCTGGTAAAACTAGCTGGAGAAGCGCTCCTGCAAGCCATATGCACAGTCCAATTGCGGCGCCTGCCAATGGAAACCAGATGGTGCTAAGCTTAAGCACTTCAGGCGTGAATGGTACTTGCTTGCGGATAGGGATCCTCGTCAGAAATTGCAGCGCAGCGATGGCACTATAGAAATGAGTTTTCATAGCTGTACCATCCTGCTCTTCAGTTCAATCGGTATCCCAGCTGTAACAAGATACACCTCGTCAGCCAATGAGGCTACGCGCTGATTCAACCTGCCCGCATGATCGCGGAATGTTCGTCCTAGCTCGTAAGCAGGCACAACACCACTGCCTACTTCATTTGTAACGAGAATAACAGTCCCTTGTTTGCTAAATTGCCCTACAGCCTCTTCTAATTGATCAATTCGATCAGCTAGCAATTGATCTCTATCTGGCCGCTGCTCAACGGCCAACAGCTCATTCGACAACCAGACTGTGAGACAATCAACTAGCACATAAGAGGATGTTTCCTGCCGCAGCTGCTCTGGCAAGTCCACGGAACATTCTTTACCACTCCAAACATAACCACTGCTGGCTCTATCCTGTTTATGCCTGTTTATACGCTCTGTCATTTCCTGATCAAAAGGCTGTGCAGTAGCATAGTAACAACTCCCTGCTGGAGCTAACTTCATCATATACTTCTCAGCAAATGTACTCTTTCCGCTGCGAGCACCGCCTGTTACAAGGATAATGCGATGGCTGCTCATGCTTCCTTCCCCGATACACCAGCTTGAGCGAATGTAGCCATTTCGCGCATAATCGAGCAGGCAGAATCAAGCAACGGAAAAGCAAGCACAGCTCCTGTTCCTTCACCTAGGCGCATATTCAAGTGCAGCACAGGCTGTAGTTCCATTTCACGGAGAACGGCTAGATGCCCTCTTTCCTCTGACAAATGAGAACTTATCAAATATGGATGGACATCAGGAACAAGACGAACAGCCGCAAGTGCAGCAACACTTGAGATGAACCCATCAATAACTATTGGTACACCATGCTTCGCTGCACCAATAATGACACCGACCAAACCACCAATTTCAAGCCCGCCCACTTTAGCTAGCACATCCAAAGCATCATTTGGATCTGGCGTATTTACATGTAATGCTTGGCGCACAACATCACATTTATGCTTCCACAACTCATCACCAATACCTGTCCCTCTGCCAACTGTATCTTCAGGATGCAAACCTGTAAATGCACACAGCATAGCTGAGCTTGCAGTCGTATTGCCAATTCCCATTTCCCCAGTAGCGATCAATCGATAGCCTTCACCAATCAATTGCTCTGCAACTTCGATGCCCACACGGATCGCTGCTTCCGCTTCTTCGTGGCTCATAGCTGCTTCCTTAGCCATATTCGCTGTACCGCGCTTTACTTTGCGTGACAATAGATTAGGGTGCTCCAAATCAGCATTTACGCCAATATCAACACAATACACATCCGCACCTGCTTGTCTTGCAAGCACATTAACAGCGGCGCCTCCATGGACAAAATTCATCACCATTTGTGGGGTTACTTCAGCAGGGAAAGCACTCACTCCCTCGGCACATACTCCATGGTCACCCGCCATGACAATGACAGCACGCTTTTCGATATCAGGAACAAGCTGCCCTGTGATTGCAGCAAGCTGCATCGACAACTGCTCTAACACCCCAAGACTTCCTTGCGGCTTCGTCAATTGATTCTGATGATCAAGTGCAGCTTGGCGCACTTCATCATTTAATTTTGGAATAGCTGGAATCCAATTTGTTTGCATCATGTTCATTTCACCTCATCAAATTCTTTCACCTAATACCATTGCATTCCACGATAACCAAAAAAACTACTCTACCGACGTATATAACTCTTCTGGACAAAGAAGCACTTGCGGACGATTCACTTTCGGATGACTGACAATTTCAGCATGAACATGAAACACCTGCTCGAAGCATTCCCTCGTAATCATCTCTGCCGCACTTCCTTGACCATGTATAATTCCTTCATTTAGAACCGCGATTCGGTCACAATAAAGCGCGGCCAAATTAAGATCGTGAAGAACAGAAACTACAGTCAATCCGCATTCCTGCTGCCAATCGCGAATAATATCCATAAATTGCATTTGATAATGAATATCTAAATAAGTCGTCGGTTCATCCAGCAAAATAATACTCGGTGATTGAGCCATCAGCTTGGCTAGTGCGACACGCTGACGCTGCCCCCCACTCAATCGATCAATTCTGCGATCTGCTAATTGTTCCAACTGCAGCCGTTCCATAATATGATCGATAAATGGACCACTATCTTCATTTTCCGTTCCCCACCACGATTGATAAGGAAACCGCCCCATTTCGACAACTTCACGAACGCTATAGTGCAGTGGAGGAATCGTTTCTTGCTGCAATACTGCCATTAAGCGAGATAGCTCCTTGCGCTTATACGCCCCTAAAGGGCGACCATACAATTGAACTTCACCAGATGTCGGCTGTTCAGCACGGGATAAAATAGATAACAACGTTGATTTCCCGCTACCATTCGGACCAATAATCCCTAACCATTCACCTTTGCGTATTTCCAGGGAAATATCCTGTAACACAGGCAGCTTACTATAACCATGCGTAATAGCCTGTGCGGATAAAATGACCTCTCCTAGAGGAGCTGGTCGAGCATCGGCCATTTGAGCGAAGTGGTTCATGCTGTTTTGCTCTCTCATAGTCATCCCTCCTGTGACTTACGCTTGTTGCGGATAAGTAAAAAGGCGAAAAATGGCGCGCCAAGGAATGAGGTCACGACGCCCAATGGAATTTCTGTCGGAGCCAGCAGCGTACGAGCGATCGTATCTGCCCACAGCACATATAAGGCACCTCCCAATGCGGACATCGGAATTAGGAAACGATAGTCGGCCCCAATGATCAATCTTAGCAAATGCGGCACGACTAGCCCTACGAACCCGATCACACCCGCAACAGAAACGGCTGCCGCCGCTACAAAAGTTGCTGTCAGCAACACAATCCATTTCGTCCGTTCCACATGCAGTCCCATATGCGCTGCCTGTCGCTCTCCCAATGCAAGCATATTTAGAGAACGGGAGTATGCAATAAGTACAATAAGCCCTCCGACAAAATACGGCAGCAATATTCCCGCATATGACCAACCTCGCATTGCCAGGCTGCCCATTGTCCAGAACAAAATTTCATTAATTCCGTCTTGCGACATAGCAACCAAGAAAGAGACAATCGCTCCAAGGAAGGACTGCATGACCACTCCAGATAAGATTAGTGTCTGGATCGGCAGCTTCCCATTCTCTCTGGCCATTCTTAATACAACAAACAAAGCCATAACCGCTGTTACAAAGGCTGTAACTGGAATTGTCCATTGCCCCAGAAATGCATATTGCAATCCAAAATAAATCAGCAGTGCTGCTCCTACAGAAGCACCCGAAGATATGCCTAGTGTATATGGATCAGCTAATGGATTGCGCAGCACACCTTGAAACGCAGCACCCGATACACCAAGCGCACCACCTACTAGCAGCGCCATAATGACTCGCGGCAAACGAACATGGATCATTATTTGTGCCGAGGAAGGGTCCCATGTAACAGGAATGTATTCTCCTACCCATGGCAGATGGTGCAATAATATACGGACGATGTCTCCAAGCGGCAAATCGACAGATCCAACCGCTAAACAGATAACAATGGACAAGAGGAGCAGCGAAATACCCGCTGCTCCTGCTCCAATACCCCTGTGCTTTTTAATCCGTGCATGTTGTTGAGTAAAAGTTGTCATTCGTCTGTCATCCCAACTTATTTTACTTGATCCGGGTGGATAGCTTTAGCAATCGATTGCAGCGCATCAGCCAATCTTGGACCTGGACGGCTAATCGTGTCATCCTCGATACCGATCACTTGATTATTTTTCAGCGCATTCATCTCGCTCCAGCCTTTACGCTCACGAATAATCGTCTCAAGTGGCTTATTTGTATCGTAATCTTTCACGCCTTTTCCATATAAAATAACGTCTGGATTTTTCTTAATAATCGTTTCTTCATTGATTTGGAACCAACCTGTTTGATCAGCAGCAATATTAACGCCGCCAGCGATTTCAAGCAATTCATGCATGTACTCGCCGCTTCCTACTGTCCAGCCTGGGGAGAATTCCATATATACGTTCTTTTTAGGCGCATCTTTTACGCTAGCTTGTACATCCGCACGGACTTGCTTCATATGATCCGTTACTTTCTTCGCATCCGCTTGACGGTCCGTAATGAGTCCATAAGTTTCTACGCTGTAAATGACACCGTCATATGATTTGGGATCCAACTTGAATGTACGGATTCCCATATCACGGAACTTGTTAACAGCCTCATCCTTCATTGCAATGCCTGTAAATACAACATCTGGCTTCGCAGCAATAATAGCTTCTACATTCGGCTCCAAGCCGCCCATTTTGGGCTTCGTTGCAGCTGCTGCTGGATAATCATCATGATCAGATACACCTACGATCTCTTTATCCAAGCCAATTGCAAATAGCATTTCCGTATCTGCTGGAGAAACAGACACAATTCGTTCAGGTGCCTTCTCAAATGTGAACTCCTGCCCTGTCGCATCTTTAATTTTCAGAGGATAGGTTGTCTTCAATTCTTGGTCAGCAGGCTTCGACTCCGGAGCTGGCGTCTCAACTTGACCTTTAGTCTCAGCTGGCTTCGCCGTATTTGCTCCACCGCAAGCCATAACTGTTAATGATAATGCCACAATAGTTAGTACACTAAGTATGCGTTTCCAATTTCCAAGCTTCATAACCGGTTTCTCTCCTTATTTTCCATGCAATGTAGTCATTCTGTCGTCTCAAGATGCAATATATACACGAACGCAATTGTTTCGACTCTTATATTGTAGATGAAAATTTCAAGCCTATGCAACTCCCACCCTACTTGAATACATGTTTGATTATAGTAAGTACCTTTCGTTATGACAAGGAAAATGATCATATCGCTAGTCATTTTTCCAATTTATAATAAATAAACAGCAAAAACCTCGCTGGTTCCTTCATACTAATCGCTACAATTATTGCTACAAAGGAATGTACCCATCCAAAGTTATGCCTGAGGCCAAAACACTGCAACCTTGTACAACGAATAGCGTCAAAATAATGAAAGGGGCGTTTACATCGAATAATGAATAAAGAAATTTGTACTTCTTCACTACATCTGCATACCCTCTAGAAAACGATCATATATCTAAGACGCAGTAAAATGCAGTGCCGCACCCGGCCACTTGCGCACCTTCATTTCAACTTCTACTTCTTTGCCACAGTCACTTTTTCATTTCATCCAGCAATCCAAACTTCGTATGATAAGGAAGCGCTTCTAAATAAGTATTTTCAAACTAATCTCATAAAAGCGCTCACTATAACAACTCTGTTAAATGTTGTATAATAATAAGACTTTCTTTATTCTGCTTATCTATCTGTTTATTCATCTGCCTATTAATAAATCATCATTACCCATTAAAGGAGGAGCCACCTATGCCGGTGCAGTACAAGACAGCTTGGGCTTCACTAAGCGCCGCCATTCTCGTTACCGTCTATTATTCTTGGAATCTTCTTGCTCTTAAAGGAAATATAACGCTGCATAGTTCAGAAATGATGTCGTTAGCACGTAACGTATTCGGATTCACGATTATTGTCCAAATGCTAATCATATTCATCCATTTCGTTTCCAAAGATGAGCCTGATCTCAAAGAGCGAGCTCGTTTTATATCCCTTCGTTCGGGACGTATAGCCCTCTTGTTTTTAATTGTTGCTGTTGCGTCTTGTGCCGCTTATCTCATTTATGTCGCAGATACACGTTCCCTGCTGCTCTCGCCGCTTATTAGTGCACATTTGCTCGTTAGCGTATTGCTTGCAGCATGGATAATAAGATACACCGCTGAGCTATGGATGTATCATCGTGCACGGCACCTGAGCGTAGAGACCCCAGCTTCACCCAATGATTCTAATCCATTTCTAACCTAAGGTGCTTCAACTGTTGAAGCACCTAACATAAAAAAAGTCCCTGTTCACCACCTATGGTGCAGGGACTTTCACATGTATGATCCAATTAAAATTCAGTTACCAATTCTGCTGCTGTCTTACGCGGGCGTACAGGACGCACCTCATCTGGATAACCAATAAAGAGATTGCCGATAATCTTCTCTCCTGGCTTAATACCTAACGCATTTCGGTAAAATGGCAGATTGATATAGGCGCCGGTATGCCACAGCATGCCTACCCCTTCTTCCCATGCGAGGAGTTGAAGATTTTGTACAAGGGCACTAACTGCCATCACATCTTCTTCCCAGATGTTCGGGCGAGGATCTTCAGGCATGACAACGACAAGAAATGCAGGAATATGATTCACATAGTCACGATACTTTTGCTTTTGTGCTTCATCTCCTTCTTTGAACTTACCTAACTTGATAACAGACTCCACTAGCTTATCTGAGTATTCCTGCTTCCCCTGCTCACCAACAAAGATAAACCTCCAAGGCTGACGCAAACCATGATTAGGAGCATACACAGCGTCATCCAACCAACCGAGAACCTGTTCTTTCGTAACCGGTGTATTTTTAAAATCATAAGTAGAGCGACGACCACGAATCGTTTCTTTAATAGACATTACGATAAGCCTCCTTATTTCTCCTCTTACTCCATTATATTGATAACGATTATCAATATCAAACTATGTTTATGTTTTTTTCGATATGGACTACAATATAAGTATATATGCAAAGGAGGCACCCATCTTGAAATTTATTGATAATCAAGGAATTACCGATCCACGTATTAATTTAGCAATTGAAGAGTTTGTGCTTAAGCACCTTCCAATGGATGGAGACAGCTATCTTCTCTTCTATATAAATGAGCCGTCGATTATTATCGGGCGTAATCAAAATACAATTGAGGAAATTAACACGGATTATGTCAAAGAGCAAGGTATTCATGTCGTTCGCCGCTTATCCGGCGGTGGCGCTGTCTATCATGACCTTGGCAATTTAAACTTCAGCTTTTTAACAAAGGATGACGGCGAATCCTTCCACAACTTCCGTAAGTTTACGCAGCCTGTTATCGATACACTTCGTTCGATGGGCGTAGAAGCTGACCTCACAGGTCGTAATGATATTCAAGTTGGCGAGCGTAAAATTTCCGGAAATGCTCAATTCTCAACTCGTGGCCGCATGTTCAGTCATGGGACACTTTTATTCGATTCGCAAATGGAGCATGTTTCATCCGCGCTTAAGGTAAAAGCAATAAAAGTCGAATCCAAGAGCACAAAGTCCGTTCGTTCTCGTGTAGCGAACATCACGGAATTTATGTCGGACAAGCTATCCATGGAGGAGTTCCGCGATTCCTTGCTGCGCCATATTTTCGGGATCGAGCCTGAACAAGTTCCCCAGTACAAGCTGACGGAAGAAGACTGGGCAACCATCCATAAAATTTCGGAAGAGCGCTACCAGAACTGGGATTGGAACTATGGCTACTCTCCAAAATTCAATGTACAAAATGCCAAGAAATTTACGGGCGGTATCGTAGACGTTCGCCTAGATATTAAAGACGGACTCATCGAGTCGCTAACGATTTTCGGAGATTTCTTCGGACTTGGTGAAGTAAAAGACATTGAAGAACGTCTTGCAGGCGTTCGTTACGAAGAGCAAGCTGTTCGTGAGGCACTGGCTGATATGGACATTCCTTACTACCTTGGCCGCGTTGAGCGTGATGAATTTATTCATTTGCTCATGCTAAATGACTAATCTTTAGAGGCTTCTAAAATGAACAGTATGTAACCCAGAGGTTTGGTCAGATAGAAGGTACCTACCCTTCCTGACAGCTTCTGGGTTATTCCGTATTCTATTACTTGTAGAATACATCTATTCGATCATCATCCACATCGCTATAATAGAAATGGACCTTTATCTTTCCGCGTTCATACATTGCAGGCTTCTCTAGTGCGTACAGATAAATGTTTGAATAACCTAACAGCTTATGAGTGTCGGAGGAGACTATAACGCCATATGAAACGCGATTGGATTGTTTACGTGACTTTGTTGTTCGTCGCCTTTATCTGGGGAGCGAGCTTCATCGTCGTACAGGTAGCTGTACAAACGCTGCCCCCGTTAGCTTTTAATGCAGTTCGTTTTATCGGATCAGCCCTATTATTTCTAGTTGTCCTGCTCTGTTCACGAGTCAAGCTGAAAGATAGACTTTCACCAAAGCTAGCCTTGCACGGAATGATATTAGGTGTCTGTTTATTTGCAGCGTATGCCTTACAGACCGTGGGCTTGCTTCATACGACAACGACCAACACTGGATTTATTACAGGAATATCGGTTGTACTGGTGCCTTTTTTTAGCGTCATTCTCACACAGCAAAAGCTAGCTTTACCTACTTGGATCGCTGCTGTACTAGCACTTGTTGGACTCTATCTATTAACGTTTAACGGTCAAGCGTTTCAATGGAACTATGGCGATATGCTGGTACTGCTTTGTGCAGTCTGCTTCGCGCTTCATATTGCTTTCACGGGGATATACGCATCCTTGCATGACACTATTGCCTTAGTTACGATTCAATTAACTACAGTTGGTGTGCTTTCAATGATAAGCTCGCTTCTATTAGAACCGCTGCAATCACCAGCTGAGCTTATGGAGGCTGTATTAGATCCCCAAGTATTATTCGCCTTAGTTGTATCGATAGGGTTATCGACTGCATTCGCTTTCTGGGCACAAACTTGGTGTCAGAAGCATATTTCAGCTGCCCGTGTTGCACTTATTTTTGCAACAGAACCTGTATTCGCCGCCATTACTGGCATCGCATTTGCAGGAGAGAAGTTGGGCACATTGGCGGTATGGGGGTGCATTTTTATATTTTTCAGCATGATTGTTGCAGAATGGAAATGGAACCGGCACCGAGATACAATAGAAAAAGAAGCTTCCATGTGATTAACATAAATAACCTATATAAAGTATAGAAAGTATAGAAATCAAAAGCAGAGGGAGAAACCTACTATGTACAAATTAATTGCTATCGACGTTGATGATACATTGATTACTGATGATAAAGTCGTTACGGAAGGTACGAAACAAGCCTTAATCCAAGCGATTGAGCAAGGAACAGCTGTTACACTCGCTACGGGGAGAATGTACGCTTCTGCGCGCAATATCGCGCTGCAAACAGGATTGAATGTGCCGCTTATTACGTATCAAGGCTCTCTTATTAAAAATGTCATTAGTGGCGAAGTACTTTACGAGTGCGCAGTACCTGATGATGCAGCTATGAAACTCTTTGAATATTGCGAGGAGAAGGGGCTTCATTTGCAACTTTATGTGGATGACCAAGTATACGCACAAGAAAAAAATGAGAAGCTAATCGCTTATTGCGAGCTGTCTAACATTCCTTATACGATCGAGCCTGACTTTAGAGGGGTGCTGTCACGCTACCGTTCAACGAAAATGCTTATTATTGACGATCCGGCTCTGCTAGATGAAGTTGCAGCACAACTTCGCGGCTTGCTTGGGCCAGATGTTCATATTACTAAGTCTAAGCCGCATTTCTTGGAGATTACTCACCGTGAAGGTACAAAAGGCCATGCACTTCGCTTCTTGGCTGAGCATTTCGGCTGCACATTGGCAGAGACAATCGGGATTGGCGATTCATGGAATGACCATGATCTTATTGAGACAGCAGGACTCGGTGTTGCGATGGGCAACGCTGTTTCTTCCTTGAAGGAAATTGCCGACTATATTACGCTGTCCAACAATGAAGAAGGCGTACGTCATGCCATTGAGAAATTTGTATTGAACAGAAGCGAAGCGTAAAGCTACAACGTTCTCCGCTATAAAAAAGAGCCTTCATGATTCACAACGGCAGCATCCGTTCATTCGTTGCTGCGCGATTGTGATTGTGAAGGCTTATTTGACAATGAAGATGTGCCTTAACGCTGAAGATTGTTATTCATCTGCTTAATTTTCATTCTCCAATAGCCATTCATCCCTAGCCAAATAACAAGGTAACTTCCAATAAAAATAAACAGCATGCTTAGAAAAGCTTCTCCTGTGAGCTTCGACCATCCATTCATCACATTGACAGCTACGTAGCTGGGAAAAATAATTACGAAATGCGTGATCGTCTGTCTTAGCAACGACCATTTATCAATACGGAAGCAAAGCGAAGCTGGACCGAAAACCGCACCTAATAGGACATATCCGCGCATACATCTATTGAGCCAATCGTAGCTAACTAGTTGCCCCTCCATCGTTTGGATACTTATGAATGTATGAATCATAGCTGCTGCTAATCCAAATACTGCACCAAACACTATGCGTTGAATTTCATCGGTCACTTCACTGCATCTTATCAGTACCGTCGTTTCTTCACATCGTTCATCCAATTTCACTTCAATCTTCATGATAAAACCGCCCCTTCTCTCTAGGCCTATTATAATCAGTAGCGAATTTGAAAGATAGAATTGTAACACAAGCGGAAATTATAGAGGCATAAGATGTCGTTTAAGCAAAATGAAAGGAAAAAACGATCTCCTCGGCTGCTGGCTGCGTCAATATCAATTGCAGCGCTATGCGTACCATCAGAGATCGTGTGGTTTAGGGGCTATGCAGTTTAGAAAGCTCTCATTCTCATATCTTACTCTAAACTTGCAGCTCCATTCCAAATGACGCAAGTTTCACATGAGTAGGCAGCTGATAATCTGCGCGAACGTCTACACCATGTGACATATGCGTAAATATCGTTCGTCGTGGCCGAATCCTTTCAACTAACTCCAAAGCCTCGACCATATCATAAACAGAGCGTGTGTGATACGCAAAAGGCTCCTTATAAAAATTTGTACCGATGATTAGCATATCTAACTCCTCAAAATGCGTAAGTTCCTTTTCACCTAGATCGATCGCATCCGAAGCATACAGCCAGCTAACCTTCTTCTCTTCCCCACCAGTGTCGACGTTGTTACGATCAAAACGATATGCATAAGAGTAGCCGTTTTTACCATGGTTCACTCGAATTGGTGTTACAATCCAATCTTCCCACAACCACACCTCTTCGATAGCGGTAAATGTAATATGAGCTGACAGCCACGGATACATCGTTTGTATCGTTTGCAGCACTTCAAGCGGCGCGTATACTTGTCCACGTCGTTCCAGCCAACGGCAGCAATCTGCATATGCAGGTAAGCCGGCAATATGATCTTGATGGGCGTGCGTCACTAAAATACGATCGATCCACCGTTTACCAATACGCTCCATTTGTTCAGCCCAATCGGGCCCGCAATCAATGAGCAGATGCGTATGGTCATTGTCTGTAGAAGCTGTGTGTTCCAATAAAACGGAGGAACGAAGCCTGCGATTCAAGCGGCTGTCTCGCGCCTCTGCACACACTTCACATTCGCAATATACTCGCGGTACTCCAAGCGAATCACTTGTTCCAAGAAACTGTATTCTCCACAGGGAAGAAACATCAACAGGATATCCTGCTATAGAAAATGAAGAATTCATTGATTTCACTCCTTGTCTTGCTAGTCACCATTTCTATCACACATATTGCTTTGAACAACGCCGTAAATTGTATATCATAATTAGTATAAACGGTTGTAAATAGAAACAGAAGCTCCAGCTCTTTAACGGAGACGATACAGTAGGAGGAGAATATAAAGATGAAAGTAGAAATTGTAGCTCACCGCGGATATGCTGGGGTATTTCCTGAGAACACGATGGAAGCGTTTCGTCGTTCCTTGTCGCTTCGTGCAGACAGCATTGAGTTAGATATTCACCACTCACGAGAGGGAATTCCTATCGTCATTCACGATGACACACTGGATCGCACAACAACCTCAATAGGAGTGATTCGCTCACTTCCTGTGTCGGAAATTCAAGCAGCAGATGCGGGTAGCAAGTTTAAAGTTGAATTCTCAGGTTGCAACGTGCCACTGCTAGAAGAAGCATTGAAGCTGTGCCAAGATTGTGAAGCAGGTTTGCAGCTGGAGATTAAAGAACAGATCAATGAAGATGAGGCACGAGCTCTGCTGCACCTACTATCGGTCTACAACATGAGCAAACGCACCATGATCATTTCTTTTTACAAACAAAATTTAGACCTGCTGCGTCGCCTTGACGTGAACATCGAGCTGGGCTTTCTAACGACAGATCCGATTGCATTGGAAACATTAGTTCCACTCACTCCATCCTGTCTTTGTGCCCACTATCCGTTGCTGCTGGAACACCCTGAGCTAATACAACAAGCACGTAAGTTGAATGTGGATGTAGCCGTTTGGACAATTCGTGATATCGAGACAGCGAAGCAGCTTGTAGAACTAGGCGTATATCGACTTACATCCGACATTCCATTACATCATCAAGATCTGCAACAATGATCGAATGGGTGACCAGTATCGTAGAACACCGTATCACTGAGACTGAGTCCCCCGCACGAGAGCTGGCCTAGTTGATCGTGAATAAGTTACACAATCCTATTTTTGATAAAGAAGGAGATTATCATGAATTACGTAGTTGTAACAAATCATAGAACGGAGTACCCTAATCCCCTCTTATTACATAAAGGCCAGTCTATAACGATTGGTGAAAAATACATGGGAACGGAAGAATGGGATAACTGGTACTTCTGTACAACATCGGACAACGAAAATGGAGGCTGGGTTCCAGGACAATTGATTGAATTCAGAGAAACACAAGGGATTGTGTTAGAAGATTATTCTGCTAAAGAATTGAATATTAATGCAGGCGAGAATGTTGTCGGCCTAAAAGAACTCAACGGTTGGGTGTGGTGTGTAAGAGAGCTTAACTCCGAAGAGGGATGGGTACCAAAAGAAAACCTAAAATCCTATGATCTCCTCTAAATGAAATTTGAAAGCAAAGCGCCAAGTCTTCTCCTTGGAAAATCGGGAACTTCCCATAAGGAGTAGCTTGGCGCTCTTTTACGTTCATCAACTAGGATCTATTAATACCAGCAAGTACCTCATACCAAATTCCTCGTCTGCTGTACAAGGTGTTGCGCACTTCGTCCCAACCACCTAAATCATCAATCGTGAACAACCCTGCCGGTTCTATAAATGTACCTGCCAATTTCGCTTCAACTTGCTCATTCACTGGACGGAATCCCGCTTCAACCCACAGCTGCTGAGCCTTTTCACTGCGTAAAAATTCAACAAATGCTTCTGCTACTTCACGAGTGCCATGCTTATCGACATATCGATCAACAATAACAACCGGATTCTCAATACGAATCGTATGCTTAGGAACGATAATTTCATAGTCTACACCTTGCTTCACTCGTGCTTTAAGCTCATTCTCATACGTCACAATTGCGTCACCCACGCCATATTCGAAGGCTGCCATCGAAGCACGACCGCTCTTATCCATTGAGATAACTCGATCGTGTACTTGATGCAGCAGTTGCTTGGCATAGTTCGGTCCATCGACTCCTTGTTCAGCAGCCATTTTCAATCCTGCACCGTATATCGCATTAATATCCCATTGTGCCCCACCAGACGTCTTCGGATTCGGGTACAACACATCAACATCAGAACGGGTAAGATCCATCCAATCTTTAATATGAAGTGGATTACCCGCTCTCGTACCGATCACGGCGATGGAGCGCGTCACCATTCCTTGATAAGGGTCTCGCTGTTTCCAATCATGTGGGATCAGCTCTGCATCAACAAGTTTGTCGATATCCCCTTCCATAGCCAACAAGGCTACATCTGCCTCCATCCCGCTTGCGATCGAACGCGCTTGAGTGCCAGAAGCTTCATAAGATTGCTGGAATTCTACCGTCTGCCCCGTTTTCTCTTTCCATTCCGCTTGGAACGCTGGAAGAATAGGCTGAAGTGCATCTCTTGCCACGGAATAAGCACCCAGGACAAGCGTCACAGAGTTGTTGCCACTATTAACGGGCTGCACATCAACGGCTTCATAGGCCGAATCAGCCGCAGGGGAACTGCAAGCAGTGACGAATACCAATAAGAAGAGCATGCATACTTGCATGAACCGAGTACAAACACGTACTGCTTGAGGCTCCATCTGCTAATGCTCCTTTCCCTCGTTAGATCATGATAGGCATCGGATCTTCTTTCAGTGTGTTCTCTACTACCGAATGGCTATCGCCATCAAATACATACACACGATGTATTAGAACTTGCACCGTTTCCCCTATATGCAGCACAGGACTTTCCAAGCTGCGATATGTCTTTAATAGCAAGTCTCCTACAGCAACCTCGATCATCCATTCACTTCCGCGGAAGTGCATCGCTTTTACAATTCCATTTTCGCTCGCGGATGCAAGCTTCAATTCACCAGGTTGACCTACTTCAATATATTCAGGTCTGATCAACACTTTCGTATTCGATTGTGCTGGCACTTGCCCGAATCCTTTCAGCTGCCCGATACTTTCTAACAACGTAGACTCTCCTATAAACTCAGCCACAAACGGTGTTCGTGGAGACTTGTAAATGTCCCAAGGCGTACCCTTTTGCTCAACAGTACCTTGCTGAATAATCATAATTTCATCAGCGACTTCAATCGCTTCATCTTGGTCATGCGTAACGAAGATAGACGTAATGCCAACACGTTCAATAAGAGACTTTAGCCAACTGCGCAGCTCTTTGCGAATCTTAGCATCGATTGCCGCAAACGGTTCATCTAATAACAGCAGCTGCGGTTCTGGGGCAAGTGCGCGTGCAAACGCAACGCGTTGGCGCTGACCGCCCGACAATTGGTGCGGGTATCGCTTCTCCACACCGCTAAGCCCTGTAAGTTCAAGCAGTTCGGCTACTCTTGCACGAATACGTGCTTTGGGCCACTTTTGAATCGTCAATCCGAAAGCAATATTGTCATAAACCGTCATATGCTTGAATAAAGCATAATGTTGAAATACGAAACCAATGCCGCGTTCCTGAGGAGGAACATCGTTCATCACTTTTCCATGAAATAATATCTCACCGCTATCAGGGTATTCCAAACCTGCCAACATACGCAGCACCGATGTCTTGCCGCCCCCGCTCGGACCAAGTAGACCGATCAACTGCCCTGTTTCAATCGAGAAGTTGACGTCACGTACAGCATGATATTGTCCGAACCATTTATTCAAGTCGCGTACTTCAATGTGCATGCGTATGCACTCCCTTCCGTCTCTTCGCCCATTCCATTACAAGTAACAGGGTTATCGAACATACAGCAAGCACTAATGCCACACTGTTTGCCGCGGCAATATTGAAATTGTCTACATCTTGATACACGAGAGTTGTCATTGTCTGTGTCTTATTCATGATGTTTCCTGATACGACGAGTACAGCTCCGAATTCGCCCAGCGAGCGTGCTACCGTTAAAACGACTCCGTAAGTAACCCCCCATCGAATAGAAGGCCACGTTACTTTCCAAAATGTCGTCCAACTGTATGCCCCCAGCATGGATGCCGCTTCTTCTTGCTGTGTACCTATTTCCTGTAATACAGGTGCAATTTCACGAATCATTAATGGAAACGTTACAAATAATGTAGCGAGTACCATGCCTGGAAAAGCATATACGATAGGCATGCCTAAGTCTGAGAAGAAAGCGCCCATAACAGTCTGCGGTCCAAGCAGCAACATAATCATAAACCCGCCAATTACGGGAGATACGGCAAAAGGCAAATCTATCATACTATTTAAAAAACGTCTGACTCGAGAACTGAGCCATTGTCCCCGAACGAGCATAATAGCTGTCAACACACCAAACAGTGTATTAAGAAGGGTAACGACCACTACAACAGATAGCGTTATCCACATGGCATGAAGAGCCTCAGGACGAAGTAAAGCCTGAAACAGTGATTGTACGCCATGATTAAAAGCTCCAATGACAATCTGTACGAGCGGGATAATTAACAACAAAATAAACACAGAATACGTAATCAAGATGAGAATCTTAGAAGAAGTAGATGATTTCTTAGAGGTTAATGTAGTTGGTGCAGTTGACATCATCGTCCCTCCTTCGCTTGCAAGGTATTAATAAACCATAATACAAGGAACGACAACGTTAATAATATGACAGACACAGCCGCAGCACCTTGTGGATTGTCACTCTCGATCTCTCCGAAAATATAAACCGATGCAATCAAGGTCTTACCAGGAATATTACCTGCAACGAGAACAACTGCGCCGAACTCAGCCATAGCTCTTGAGAAGGCAAGCATCCCACCGCTAATAATGCCAGGGCGCATCTGAGGCAGCAGCACTTGGTAGAATGTACGCCACTTAGAAGCACCTAATGTATGGGCAGCTTCCTCCTGCGTCTTATCTGCTTCTTCCAACAAAGGCTGTACCGCTCGAATGACGAATGGAAACGTTACAAATACCATGGCGACTACAATAGCAGGTTCCCCGAATACGATTCGGATACCTATAGCATCTGCCCACTGACCAACAGAGCTGTTGGGCCCAAGCAGAAGCAAGATCATCAGCCCACCAACCGCAGTCGGCAGTGCAAACGGCAGATCGACTAAACTGTTCAACAACGTGCGACCTGGGAACTGATAGCGATGTAGTACCCATGCTGTGATTGTACCAATCACCATATTAATAACCATGGCTAACAAAGATAATCGGAGCGTCAGCCACACAGCTTTCCAAGCTAATGGATCTGAGATACTCTCCACAAACATATTCCAACCAGCTGATAATGAATGAGCATATATTCCTGTAATCGGTAAAATAATGAGCAAGAACATATATAACAGCAGCGTTGTCCGAAATCCCCACAACGCTCCTTTATGGTTCAATACTGCATTCATGAAACATCCCCACCCCACATGGTTCTAGATTCATATATCTTTATACATAATAATTCCTACCAACTTACTTGGAAATTGTATTATTAAATATTACCAACTCGGACGGGATTCGTCAATACTTTTAAGCAAACCTGATAAAAGGTATTAGTCGTACTTATACATGTATCTAAAAATGTACATAACAAAAAACAGCTCCCACCCATTCTCTTACAAAGTAAGCAAGAGAACCGAGAGCTGTTTAATACCTCGCTGCATCGAATTAATATGGCGTTGGCTGACCTTGGAGCTGGTTAACTTCACGTTGAAGCCTCCGAACCTGAGCTTCCAACAACGACACTCTACGCTCCAGTTGATAATAGTTCACTGGAGGTGCTGGTGGTACAGGTGGTGGCGGTGAAGGTGGGTATCCAGGCTGAATCGGAACGGGAATGTCCGGTCCAACTGGTATTTTGATAACCTGCCCTGGATAAATAATTGCATTCGGACCAAGCCCATTCACAAGCGCAAGCCTTGCAACAGATACCCCAAAGCGATTCGCTATTAGGGATAACGAATCACCAGGCCGTACTACATAATCAATCACTTACAATGACCTCCTGCCCATTTCAATGTATTGCTTTGTAGCAGCATCGCAGCAATACACTAAAAAGAAAGGATGCGGCGATGCTGCAAGATGCTCTACTCCTATACAAGCAAGTGACATGATACACAGCAATTGAATGAAAGGTAGATTTAGCAGACGTTATGGATGACGCAAATATACGTCTCTTTATCGTCCCTATACGATATGTGGGCAGATGCCATTACGTGAATCCTATGCGATGCGGGCTGTATCGATGATGATGAACACTATTAGTGGAAACTTAGTCCACTCGTACGTTCAACTATTCCATCTGTAGAACATGTTATTAAGCGGATTGTGCTGCTTCTTCAAGCGCTCTTCTGCACAAAAAGCGAACATGAGCGGCCGCAGCTGGCTTAATCTCATCAAAGGTGACTTGATCTTGAATGTAGAAGGAAATGAAGCCGTGTATGGATAAAAATAAACTTCGCGGGATATGGTGCCGTTCTTGCTCAGTTCTCAACTGACTATGAAGCGACTGCCTCACAATCGTAGAGAACATCTCGAGACATCGTCCTTGCTCTGCGCGAGCATAGCATAACAGTTCCTCGTCTCGTGTCATAAACATAATTTCATAATGATGTGGATTATTAAGACCAAATGAAACAAATTCAAGCATAACCTGTTCAAGCTTTGACATACCATCTGTTGGTGATTGGTTAATAACTTTTTCAAACAAACGGCCCAATCGCTTGAAGTCATCTTGAACAAGTGCGGAGAACAGCTCCGCCTTGTCCTTAAAATGATAATAAAGCGAACCATGACTATAGCCTAGTTGCTGGCCAATACTGCGCATTGAGATTGCTCGATACCCTTTTGTAACGAATAGGTGCCTTGCCACTTCCAAAATACGATCACGCGACAACTCCTGCTCTACTGCTTTTCTTGGCATAGCGGATTCTCCTTATTCTCCCTCAATGTAGTACACAGCTTCTCCCCTTTGAATCATAGCTTGACCTTGCGTTAAATCGGTCATCCAAGCAATGAAACGATCTGCTTCGGATACGACTGGCAGGCAGGTCAAGATGACTTTATCAGTAAACTGTGTCTCGCCCATTCTCGTGCCTCGATTGCGCAATTCATTTTCTAATTTGCCTAGCCATGTATAATCAACTTCGACTAATACTTGCTGGTGCAGCACCTTTGTGATAGGACCTGCTCCTTCAATAGCAGCTACCGCACCGTCTGTATAAGCACGGATAAGCCCCCCGGCACCAAGCATAATACCGCCAAAGTAACGCGTAACGACGATAACAACATCTTTTCGATGCTGGTTCTTCATAACTTCCAGAATTGGTTTGCCTGCTGTTCCGCTAGGTTCACCATCATCAGATGCCTTCTGAATCTCATCTCTCTCGCCTATTATATAGGCTGAACAGTTATGTGTGGCATTCCAATGTTTCTTCTTAATTTCTTCAATAAATGTAATTGCCTCTTCTTCTGTCTTAACCGGCTTGGCATAACCGATAAAACGAGACTTCTTAATAACGATTTCTTTACTGCCGTATTCACGTACAGTCTTGTAAGTTTCTAGCATGACTTTCACCTTCCACAGATTGCCAAGAAAGCAGCTCTCCTTCTGACTGGAGAACTGCTTTCTGCGGCAGATTGTGTATCTAAGCTGTATATCTAATGCCGCTGGCCTATCTTCTCCGTCTCAATTAGTTGGATAGACGTGCTTCAAGCTCGGCTTTTTCTTTCTCATATCCAGGTTTGCCAAGAAGCGCAAACATATTTTTCTTGTACGCTTCCACACCCGGTTGGTCAAATGGATTTACGCCAAGTAAATATCCGCTAATACCGCATGCCTTCTCAAAGAAGAGAACGAGTTGGCCGAATGTGTACGGTGTCATATCAGGAATCGTTACGATCAAGTTAGGTACTTGTCCATCCGTATGAGCTAGCATCGTTCCTTGGAATGCTTTCTTGTTAACAAAGTCCATCGTCTTGCCTGTCAAGAAGTTCAGGCCGTCCAAGTCCTCTGGATCTTCGTTGATCGAAATATGATGCGGAACCTCTTCAACTTGGATAACCGTCTCGAACAGGTTGCGTGTACCTTCTTGAATAAACTGTCCCATCGAGTGCAAATCTGTAGAAAAATCTACGGATGCTGGATAAATCCCTTTATGGTCTTTACCTTCACTCTCACCGTATAGCTGCTTCCACCATTCCGATACATAGTGCAAGGACGGCTCATAGTTAACGAGAATTTCTGTCGTCTTGCCTTTACGGTACAATGCATTACGCACTGCTGCATATTGGTAGCTCAAGTTCTCTGCTACATTCGGATTGCTGTACTCCGTTGCTGCGTCTTGAGCACCTTTCATCATGTCATCAATGTTAATGCCTGCTACTGCAATTGGAAGCAAGCCTACTGGTGTCAATACAGAATAACGTCCGCCAACATCATCAGGAATAACGAATGTCTCGTAGCCTTCCTCATCAGCCAACTTCTTCAACGCGCCCTTCTCACGGTCAGTCGTAGCGAAAATACGGTTCTTCGCTTCTTCCTTACCGTATTTCTTCTCCAATACTTCTTTGAAAATACGGAATGCGATCGCTGGCTCTGTTGTCGTACCAGACTTGGAAATAACGTTAATCGAGAAGTCTTTACCTTCGATAAGTTCCAATAGATGCGTTACGTACGTAGAGCTGATGTTGTTTCCTGCAAAATAAATTTCCGGTGTCTTACGCTTGTCCTTCGGAAGCATGTTATAGAACGAATGTCCCAACATCTCAATCGCTGCGCGAGCACCTAGGTAAGAACCGCCGATACCAATGACGATGAGAACCTCAGATTGCTGTTGAATGCGAGCTGCCGCTTCCTTCACACGAGCAAATTCTTCTTTATCATAGTTAAATGGAAGGTCGATCCAACCTAAGAAGTCAGATCCAACTCCCGTCTTATTATGTAGTTGTTCATGTGCCAAGCGAATTGGCTCAGCGAAGTAATCAAGTTCATGCTGTCCTACGAATCCAAGTGCTTTGCTGTAATCAAAGTGTATGTTGTTCGGCATATCATACACCCTCCTTCAATTTGGTTGACTTTGCCACTTTAACCCATGAAAATGAATATACGTTAAGGATACTGGATTTCGAAATGAAACACAAGGGAACAAGCCGCCTTGTAAGGGTTTACATGATAAAACATATTTATTATTGTTCTTAGACTCGTACTTTTCGAACATGCGTGGATAGCAACTTGAAAAATATCACGCATACGCGCACACGCGTAAAAATGTTCCACCCACCATATGTTTGAGTATACAGGAACGAGCTGTGTTACTATAGATGTAAGTTCATTTCAATTACCTAGTTACTATGCGGTTTTATTTATCGTCATGCTGCACGTTAGCCACTCCCATTATGGAGGCCAGCATACCGGCATACAAATACAATGAGGTGACCAATGATGAAAAAAGTAGCTGTTCTTGGCATGGGCACAATGGGCGCCCCTATGGCACGCAACTTGCTGGAAAAAGGATTCGAAGTAATCGTCTATAATCGAACGATAGAAAAAACGACCCCGCTAGCTGCATTGGGAGCATCTATCGCCACCACACCTAAACAAGCTACTGCTGAAGCGGACGTTGTAATAAGCATGGTCAGTGATGATACATCTATTACTCATATTTACGATGGACCTGAGGGAATTCTTGAAGGGCTGCGTCCTGGAACTTATGTCATCGACAGTAGCACCATTTCACCAACACTCGTTATGCGATTAGCTGAAGATTGTCATACAAAAGAAGCGATATTTTTAGACGCTCCTGTAACAGGAAGTAAACCTGCTGCAGAAGCTGGCACACTGCTGTTTATGGTTGGCGGTGAATCTGCTGCTCTAGAAGCAGTTCGTCCTGTGTTCGAAGCGATGGGCAGTAGAATTGTCCATATGGGTGCGACAGGTAACGGTTCTATTACGAAGCTTGCCCATAATGCCATCGTAGGCATTAACAACGCTGCATTAGCAGAGGGATTCTCTATAGTAGCCAAAACGGGTGTTAACCCAAGTGCCTTTTTAGAGGTTGTACAAAATGGAAGTGCCGGTAGCAAGGCTGCAGATTTGAAAGGGCAAAAAATTGTAGACGGTAACTTCGACAATCAGTTTTCCTTGCAGTTAATTCTCAAAGATTTGAAACTCGCTTCTGTACTTACAGATTCGATCCAAACCCCAACTCCGATGCTGGAAGCTGCAAAAAATATGTTCCAAATCGGACATGCATCTGGTTATGGGGAAGAAGATCTCTCCGCTGTTGTTAAAGTATACGAACAGTGGCTTGGCCACAAAGTAAACAAAGAACATGAGCCAACATCGGAATAGCAATATAGGCGATATAGTAACAAGAAGAAGAGCCCGGTATGCATTATGCACCGGGCTCTTTTCATTACTGCTTATATATGATCCTATTGTAAAGTGAACCGTTCATCCGATGTCTGTCTTAGCTGTTTAGCCGGTTCTGCCTGTACAATTCCACTATTCCGCAATGTAGGAACAGCAGTAATCTGTTACTTCGTGCACCCGCAACTTGAAGCTTGCATTCGCTGGCACGTAGAACTCGCCTTCACCTTCGATGCTCAACCACTCTGTCTGATCAGGCAGCAATATATCTAACTTGCCTGCTTGAATCTCCATTAACTCTTTTACATCTGTACCGAATTCGTAGTCACCAGGCATCATAATGCCAAGTGTCCTCTTCGTTCCATCTGCGAAAAGAATCGTGCGACTCGTAACTTTACCTTCAAAGTACACATTCGCTTTTTTCAAAACGGTTACTTCTTGATAACGATCTGCAGCAACAGTTGAATTTGACATCGGAATCGGCCCCTTTTTATATAGGAAATGGATTATCGTTTATGTTTCAATAGCGAACTATCGGAACTACGAGAACAATGAATTATAGCAAGCTTTTAACGCGGCTTACTACGTTTTCAACTGTAAAGCCATATTCGCTCATTACGCGGTCGCCAGGTGCAGATGCGCCGAATGTAGAAATACCAATGATGCTTCCTTTGTCACCTACATAGCGATCCCAGCCAAATGGGTGACCCATTTCAACTGCAAGGCGTGCTTTAACTTCTGGAAGCAATACGGAATCTTTGTATTCCTGAGATTGCTTGTCGAATAGATCCCAGCTCGGCATGCTGATAACGCGAACTTGGATGCCCTCTTCTGCCAATGCCGCTTGTGCACGAACAGCAAGCTGTACTTCAGAACCCGTTGCAATAATTTGTGCTTGTGGTTTGCCGTCTTTTGCATCAGACACCACGTAAGCACCACGCTTAATACCTTCGCGCGCATTTTCAACGGAACCTTCCAAAATCGGCAAGTTTTGACGAGTTAGTACAAGCGCCACTGGGTTCGCTTTGTTCTCAACCGCATAAGCCCAAGCTGCAGACGTTTCATTTGCATCAGCTGGACGAATCACTGTCAAGTTCGGAATTACGCGGATAGAAGCCAATTGCTCGATCGGCTCATGCGTAGGACCATCTTCACCAACAGCGATACTGTCATGCGTCAATACATACGTTACAGGCAAGTTCATCAATGCAGATAGACGAACTGCTGGACGCAAGTAATCTGTAAATACGAAGAACGTACCACCGAATACTTTAACACCACCATGCAATTGCATACCGTTCATAGCTGCAGCCATTGCGAATTCACGAACACCGAAGTAGATGTTGCGACCATCGTATTGGCTTGCATGGAATACTGGAAGACCTTTCAAATGCGTCATTGTAGAGCTTTCCAAGTCAGCAGAACCACCAGTTAGGTAAGGTACGTTTGGCGCAAGACCGTTCAAAGCATTACCAGAAGCAACACGAGTAGAAACTGCGCTGTCGCCTACTTGGTATTTTGGAAGGTTCGCATCCCAGTCCGCTGGAAGTTCGCCAGCAGCAGCAAGCTTGAATTGCTTAGCAAGCTCTGGATGAGCTTTCTCATAGCTGTCAACTAGTGCATCCCACTCGCCGTTCGCAGCGATACCAGGTTGCTTAATTGCAGCGTTGAAGTGAGCATAGATTTCTTCAGGAACGAAGAATGGCTCGTGCTCCCATTGGTAGAACTCTTTCGTCAATTGTGCTTCGTCAGCACCAAGCGGAGAACCGTGCGTACCGCCATGGCCGCCTTTACCTTGCTTGTTCGGGCTACCGAATCCGATTACCGTCTTCACTTCGATAAGTGTCGGCTTGCTTGTCTCAGCTTTAGCTGCTTGAACAGCTGCCTCGATAGCAGCAAAGTCGTTGCCGTCTTCAACAAGAAGCGTTTGCCAACCGTATGCATCGAAGCGTTGACGTACGTTCTCACTGAAGGACAAGTTCAACTCGCCATCAAGAGATATATCGTTGGAATCATATAGAACAACCAATTTGCCAAGCTTCAAGTGACCTGCCATGGAAGCTGCTTCGTGAGAAATACCTTCCATCAAGTCGCCATCGCCGCAAATTGCGTAAGTATGATGATCAATCACATTGAAACCTTCACGGTTATAAGTAGCACCCATTTGTGCTTCTGCCATAGCCATACCAACTGCCATAGCGATACCTTGACCCAATGGACCTGTTGTAGCATCTACACCAGCAGTATGTCCGAATTCTGGGTGACCAGGTGTCTTGCTTCCCCATTGGCGGAAGTTCTTAATATCGTCGATAGATAGGTCATAGCCGCTCAAGTGGAGCAAGCTGTACAACAGCATCGAGCCGTGTCCTGCAGACAAGACAAAACGGTCACGGTTAATCCAAGTTGGGTTAGCCGGGTTGTGTGTCATTGCCTTTGCAAATAGATGGTACCCCATTGGTGCTGCCCCCATTGGCATACCTGGGTGTCCGGATTTAGCTTTCTCAATAGCGTCGATTGCCAGCGTACGAATCGCTGCAACAGAGCGTGCATCAAGGTTAGATTGCGCTGCTGTCATTATTGATTTCCTCCTTCTATGTCTACAAGAGATTCCAGCACGATAGGGGACTCGTATACACGATGACCCATAACATTTTGCATTATTGTAACATTAGTTGATTCGCTTTTCCACTTCAAAGTGTTAATGAATATGTCGTTTTGACAAATTCACTTTGATAAAGTCAATTATACCTTATTAAACTTGATTTGGCTACTCGTTTATCGTTTTCTGGGGCGACCTCTAATATACGAGCGTTTTTACACATTATACTAATATAATAAAAGCTGCTTTCTATATGAAAGCAGCTTTGGTGCAACGTTGCCAAACTACTTTGTTGAAAGATCGAATCTTTCTCATGGTTAAAATGGATGGAATTGGCGGCATGAAATCAAAAACCTACTTCAACATATCCAATGATTTGAGAATTTCTTGAATTAGCTTTTCTTGCTCTCCTAGGAAAGCCGTGAAATCTGCGGAGTTCTTGTAGCCGTCTTCCCATCCATTCGCCTCAAGCTCTTTTTTCCACTCCTCAGAATCTGAAAGCTGCTTGATTTTCCCTTCCCAATATTTCACCTGTTCCGCATTCATATCCTTTTGACCGAACAATCCACGCCAAATAACGAATTCTGCATCAATTCCTTGCTCTTTATAAGTTGGGATATCCTTGAACTCACCTGACAGACGCTCAGGAGCAGAAATACCAAGCACTCTTACTTGCCCTGCTTCAATAAACTCACTTAATCCGGAAATATCAGAAGCAAGCACATTTGCAGTACCACCTAACAGCGCAGTCAAAGCTTCCCCACCACCATCATAAGAAATAAACTTAATTGTCCTCGGATCAACACCTGCCTTATAAGCAGGCAGCATCGCAATCAAATGATCCTGAGAACCTGGTGCAGAGCCTCCTGCCAAAATAACGGAATCAGGGTTAGACTTCAAATCTGCAATGAGTGACGGCAAGTCTTTGTATTTTGAATCCACTGGAACCGCGATAGCCCCATAATCTTTGGTCAACTGGGCGAGAGGTGTAAGATCTTTATGGGAATATGCGCTTGTGCCTTCTTTTTTGTAATGATTGATAATGATTGGCGCTGAGGGTAGGAACAACTTGTAGGGATCTTTTTTGTCTTTTGTGATGTAATCCGCGAGGCCGACTGCTTGTCCTCCTCCAGGTCGATTCTCTACGAGGATAGGTTGTTCTACTAATTTCGTGTTAGCCAAGGATTTAGACAATGAACGTGCAGTCAAATCCAATCCGCCTCCAGCACCCGAAGGGGCAACAATTGTAAATGGCTTCTCTGGATAGTTTGCAGCTGATGAGTTTGAACCACTTGGAGAGCAGGCTGCAGTAGTTAACGTCACAACTGTGATCATTAAGGAAATCCACCAAAAACGCTTATTACGATTCATATTTATTCATCCTCCCCAATTTAAGCAAATCTCAATGACAACGCTTTCAAAGATTGGATCGATGATAACACACTTGCAAATCATTCCAAGTATTTTGTTCATTTTGGACATAAGTGTTTTAAAAATAATATATTTCTTTTTGCTCACACCGCATTTCAAGCCTTGAGCGATCTTGGAAGTGCTATAATCGTGCCATATACAAAAAATCACATTCCACAGACAAGGTGTGTTGCAGATGGCCCTTCTCATTCGTATTTATGCCGTAATTTTCGGGATAGAAACAATGCTGTATATGACGCGTCCGACTATCTCCCTGCTCGGCACACAGCTTGGAGCTAGCACATTCGATATCGGAATGCTGACCGCTTCCTATGCTTTTTTACCTGTCATATTTGCCATTTACCTAGGTAAAATGACAGATCGTATCGGGGATAAACTCCCTAATATGGCGGGTGTAATAGGAATGATGATCGGACTATTTCTCCCCTATGTTTGGCCTTCATTGACTGCTCTATATATTTCACAAATGATTATTGGCATCTCACGGATTATGGTAACGATCGCTCTTCAAAATATGGTCGGGAGAATTGCTCCCCCCGCACAGCGTGATCAATATTACGGCTGGCTCAGCATGTCTGTAGCTTTAGGTGGTGTGTTCGGTCCCATACTCGGCGGATATATTGCGCATCATACTTCTTATGTACATACCTTCTTCATTTCCGTTCTAATCGGAATCATCCCATTTATACTATCTTGGTTTATTTCTGGTCAACGGGAAGAACGCTCACTACCAGCTATAAATGCCAAAATAAATCGTTCAAATACAGATGGATCATTTGGCTTACTTCGAAGCTCTACGCTGCGCAAGGCACTCTTGTCGAGCGCTTTAGTCTTATATTCTCGCGATATTTTTGTCGCCTACTTCCCTCTTCTAGGTGCGGAGTGGGGAATGTCCGATATTGGAATCGGATGGATTATCGCAATCCAAAGTATGGCTATGGTGGCTGTTCGCCTGTTCCTGTCTCCACTAACGAAAAGATACAGCAGAGAGCTTGTTCTAATTGGCTCCATTTTAATTGCCGGCATCGCATTTATGCTCGTTCCGCTCACGACTCCTTTTATTTTAATGGCGATCATTAGTACTATAATGGGTCTGGGCCTTGGATGCGGTCAGCCGTTATCGATGACTACTATATTTAATGCATCACCACCTGATCGTACAGGTGAAGTTCTTGGATTGCGCTTATCTACCAATCGCTTGTCACAAGTGATTGCACCATTATTTTTTGGCTTCATTGGTACGTCCGCTGGCATTGTTTCCGTATTTTATTTAAGCGGTGTCTTTCTCATTGGAGGGGCAATCCTTACTCACACACCTTCATCTAAAGTTAAGGAGCGAAGCAATAACAGAGCGCTATGACTATTGATTTGACTTATGGAGTTTGGTGCTGGATTGGTAAAATGAAAATAAGTCCAGCACCTTTTCAACGGGGCTGGACTTATGTACGTGTATGTAATTACTCCCCTTACCATAAGCACTCTTTTACAAAGGAAGCATGTTCTGACGTTCTGCTTTTGGCCGGCAATCTTTGCACAAGCCAACGATAGTACCATTTTCTCTTGCATAGAAAATCAGCTTCTTGGATGGAGTTTTACAAAACGAACATTTTTGTCCCGTCTGTTGCAACGGTTTCTCTTTCGATCGTTTCGTAATTGGAATGACGTTTGCCTGAGAACGATCTCGCTGCTTTTTGACCACCACACCATATACGACAGCTGCGATGGCACATACAATAACAACAAGCCATACAGTTGGCACGCAACCTCCCCCTTTCCTCTTGCCAAAGAAAGAGCCAGACGATCCTATAACACATTTCGTCCGGCCCATTATTTCAAACTTATTCTTTCCTAGCTGCTAATTAAAAACAACGGTCTTGTTCTGATGAACAAGAACACGATCTTCAGCATGCCATTGAACAGCACGCGCTAATACGACACGCTCAATCGTACGTCCAATTCGTTTTAGCTCATTTACATCCGCACTGTGTGTAACACGGCTAACGTCCTGCTCGATGATCGGACCGCCATCCAACTCTTCCGTAACAAAGTGAGCTGTAGCTCCGATCAATTTTACCCCACGTGTGTAAGCTTGATGGTATGGTTTACCACCAACAAACGCAGGAAGGAAGGAGTGATGAATATTAATAATTTGGTTTTTATATACCTCAATGAAACGAGGCGAAATAATCTGCATGTAGCGCGCCAAAATAATAACATCTGCTTTACCTTCTACTAATTCGATCTGGCGACGCTCTGCTTCTGCCTTTGTATCAGGCGTAACTGGAATGTGATGATATGGGATGCCAAACGACTCTACGTAGTCTCGCATATCATTATGATTACTAATAACCATAACGATCTCAGCATCCAAGTCCCCTGCTTGCCACTGCCACAATAGCTCTACAAGGCAGTGATCTTCTTTGGAAACGAAAATAGCAAGACGCTTCTTATCACAGACTCGTGTAATGCGCCACTGCATTTCGAACGATTCCGCAATCCCTGCAAAGTCCTTCTTCAACTGTGCAAGGCGCTCTCCCAGCTCAGCCATATCGAATTCGATACGCATAAAGAACATGCCGCCATCTGGATCCATCGTATATTGATCAGATTGAACAATATTTGCGTCATACTCAAACAAAAACTTAGACACCGCTGCGACAATCCCAGCTCGGTCTGGGCAAGAGATCAGCATTCTACCGCGATTCAAACGCTCCCTATCTGCTTCCAGACGAGCTTGTGTCATTGTATGTTGATGTGTCATTTATTTCTCCCCCACTGGATAACTTCTTATTTAGAAATGACTTTGCTGCCAGCAAACCAAACGCTCAAACGCTGATTCACTTCTTCTTCTGACAGTTCCGGGAACAATCCAGCTGCCATAATGGTGTCATATAGACGCTCCATTGGCTCACGTGGGTCAGCTTTGCGTGCCTTCGCATCGGACTTAATAACATCCCAAGTATCCAGAACAAAGCCACGACGATCTAGGCCCTCCTTATTCATCAAGGTGTCAATGCGCTCTACATCCTCGATGATGGATGAACCAAAACGCTCCAATACATTGCCGCGCAGAAGCGCGATCTCAGCTTCATACATCGGGCGCTGTTTCTTCGGATCTTTACCAATCCATGGAGTCTCCAAAATAAATGGACGTCCTTGCAGCGCTTCATGGTGAACGATACGATGAATGCCTTCAAACCCAATCCATCCTGCTCCGATTGGTGCATGGCGGTCTTTGCGAGCTCCTGTTGGATTTTTGCTATCATTTAAATGCACAACTGCAATACGATCCAGGCCAACGAGGCGATCAAACTCTGCTAATACACCATCTAGATCATTAACGATGTCGTACCCAGCATCATGTACGTGACAAGTATCTAAACAAACGGTCAATCGATTGTTTAACTCTACTTTATCGAAAATCGTCGCAAGCTCCTCAAAGCTACGTCCCATCTCTGTACCTTTGCCCGCCATCGTCTCCAGTGCAATATTAACATCCGTGTCTTGAGTATTACTGAGTACTTCATTAAGCCCTTCAGCGATACGAGCCAGTCCATATTCTGCATCTTTATCTGTATACGCACCAGGGTGAAGCACGATTTGCTTCACACCAATATGATGCGTGCGTCGAATTTCTTCTTGCAAAAAGTTCACAGCTAGCTCGAACGTGTCCGGCTTGTACGAACCAAGATTAATAATATACGGAGCATGAACGACAATTTCTTCGACGCCGTTCTTCTCCATAAGCTGCTTGCCTTCTTCAATATATAGGGACTCGATAGGTTTGCGTCTAGTGTTCTGAGGTGCACCCGTGTATATCATGAACGAGCTGGAGCCGTATGAAGCAGCTTCCTTTGCCGCTGTGAGCAATCCTTTATCCGAGAATGATACGTGAGAGCCAATTTTCAGCATAATACAACTCCTTTTATCAACTAATTGTACCTATTTTACAGGTTATATCGAAATAAATCTAGGAATGCGGTATAATTCGAAGTGTCATATGTAAATTCAGGAAATTCACAAGAGGTGAGCCTAATGCACATCATGTTTTCTTTATTTCCTTTAGCGGCAACTCGACCTAGTGACGGGTTTCTCAACACGATCACCGTATGGACGTTTATTCTAGTTGGCCTAATGGCCATTGGCGGCTACTTTATGTTTCGCAAGTTCCTTAAAGTTCTTCCTATGCGCGATGGCAAGTCGAAGCTCGATTGGCAAAATTATTGGGTAGAACGCAGTCGTCCATTATGGACAGAAGAGTCCAAGGCACTGCTAAATCTATTTGTTGATCCTGTACCCAACGCATTTAGAGACATAGCCAAGCATACAATTGCTGCTAAGATTGGCCAACTTGCAGTGGAAAGCGGTGCCTCACAGGTAACTTATGACCATTGTATAGAGGGCTATATCAAGGCTACCCCTCAGCGCGACTATAAATACCTAATCAAGAACTTGAAGCGCCACAATATTGATTACAGTGCTTACGAGCACTTACTGCAATCATAATTTTATCAAGTAGATATGTGCTTATAGGCATGTCTACTTTTTTGTTGTGATAGACTGTAACAAACACTAAAATTTGGTGCAACACTTACTGAATTGGTTATGAATTTACTATCATAATCGTTAGGGAGTTGGTTTCAATTGAAAATGTTACTCAGCGGCGGTACAGGTCTAATTGGAACAAAGTTAGCTGAAAAATGGCTGCACGAAGGACATGAAGTCATCATACTAACCCGCTCTGTGCCAGCAGTTGACCACTCATCTCGTACACGCCAATCGATTTATCTCACATGGTCTCAGCTAGCTCAAATGCCAGCCATTGTAGAAGATGTAGACGTAGTTGTGAATTTAGCAGGCGAGACTATTAATCAGCGTTGGAATGATAAGACGAAGGACCGAATACGCAAGTCTCGTCTAGAACCAACAAGACAAATAGCGGACTGGGCTTCTAAGCGCAATGGAGTTCTGCCCTTATTAATTTCAGCTTCTGGCTCTTCCGTATACGGCAGCTCTGATAGGGATACATTCGATGAGCAGTCTCCTCCAGCAGGACAGGATTTCTTATCCGATGTAGTCCGACAATGGGAAGCAGCAGCCGATCAAGTACCCGCTCAACGCACAGTAAAACTTCGCATCGCTCCTGTACTTTCCACTGAAGGAGGAGCCTTTCAGAAAATATTACTTCCATATCGACTAGGGTTCGGTGGCCGGATCGGCAGCGGCCAACAGCCATTTTCTTGGATTCATATCGATGATATCGTTCGCTTGATCAACTTTATTGTTCATGACAAAACGTTAAGTGGTGTAGTGAATGCAAGTGCTCCCGAATCCATAACCAATGATGAATTCGGACGTAAAATTGGCTTCATTTATCAAAAGCCTCATTGGCTTCCTGTACCTGCTGCCGCTTTGAAACTATTACTTGGTGAAATGTCCATTCTAGTCTTAGAAGGACAACATGTATTCCCTGCGAAGGCATTGCAGCACGGATTCCAGTTCCGATACCCATCTGTAGAACAAGCGCTGCTTGCCTTGAAAGAAAGGTAGGATGGCCTCACCCACGTTAGACTCCAAGACCACATCCAATTTTGAACATCGCTTAAACTCAACAAAGAAGCCCTACATGGCCATTGTGCTAACATGCAGGGCTTCAAACAATTATAAAGAAACATACTCTCGTTTGAGCTGAGATTCATCCACCCCAAACACCTATCCTATGTGCGGATAGGAATCCGCTGTGGCATTTTCATAATACTTATCCTCAGTGCATGTGCGATGCTCTAGACGCACGTGCTCTTTTCATACTCACCCGATATACATAATCAATGATTCGAATATGATCTCCTTCGTGGAGCGGATATTTTTTATATGGGATCAGCATATCATTTTGCAGCTCAGTTCCATTTTTTGAGCCTAAATCTTGAATGACATAATGATCGTCATGCCTATTCAATTCACAGTGCATCTTTGAAATACCCATCAAGGACAATGCATGATGTACCCCTTGAGCTCCCCTTCCAATTATGAATGGCCACTCCGTAATCGTAATCACTTCTTCAACCGTTCTCTCGTCAGAAGCAAGACGTTCAAGTGCAAAGATAATCGGAGCATTTGATTCAAGATTCCCCACAGAGGAATCAAGTAGCGTAGTTGCATCAAATTGACCTCCGCTCATCAAGGTCGTATGTTCTGACATATCATTATAATGAGATCCAAGAGATACTGGCTCCTGTGATCGAAGTGGCGGCACAACAAATGCTGGTGTAAAGTTAATATTAGTTTTTTTATAATCAGCCGTGGGCGTTGAGGGTGACAACAAAGTTGACGGCAGCTCTACCGATGCGAAATCAGGAAGCATGCCTGTTGCTGGTGTAACAGACCACTTTTTCTGCATGCTCTTAGCTTTGTCACGATTGTTGCTATTTCGGAACCAGCTCACCATTCCTAAGAACCAACCTTTCCACCATGCAAATCCCATAAAGAGAGCTACTGCTGTAGCAGCGGAACTCAAAAGCATGCCAATGGAATCACGACTCTCCATGTAACCGAATTTCCAACCCAGTACAGATATTATGACTGCAATAGCCACCCCGATAATTGGCGATTGTGATTGTAGTGGTTGAAGCTCACCGCTATTTTCTTCAGCATCAGGCTCCGGCCATGCAAGTTGATTCTGATACTGTAATTCAGCAGAATCTAAATGGGCAGATGAATTGGTATTCGAATCATTCATTGCACGTGTAGTAGTCATTCGATTAGCATTCATTTGATCTGACATCGAGGGACGAGCATCTGCTATATGCTGCGAATAGGAGTGAGCTATTCCGTTCGTTGAAGGCTTAGACTTAGCGGATGGAATAGAGTTGTAACTTTCATTGCTAGCATGTGGATTCCTAGATAAATCCCCCATAGTATTTATTTGACTAAAGGATGTACGCTCAGTTGTAATCCCCGAAGAAGCAGCCGTACTGCTATTCCATGTACTCGCACCAGCCAATGGATTAGCGATAGCCGATTGGACGAATTGACGTACTTGAGTTATGGAATAACTGCCGTCGTGCAGCATACGAACCATCTGCTGAAAAGTATCCCCTTGCCAACTTGATACACTGCCTGATAGTTGAATGGCAAGACGGCAAATACTCTCCATCATACTGTTCTCGTTCAATGCCCCTTGTATCGGGATATAAGGCACGTGCAGAACTCCTTGCGCAATGCCCCCTTCAATAAATATAAATTGTTCATGAAGCAGCAATTGATTCGGATGCAGCATGTATGAACGACAATCTTCTACCATTCGCATCAATTGTAGTAACCACTCATATAGCTGCATTTCTGTTAACTTTTCACTACGAAATAGCTGCTGAAGCATTTTTTTACCGCTAATATCGAAATAGAGTTCTACATTAAAATCGATTTCTCGTACATCAAGGGTAAGCATCTGTGGAATAGGGTGCCGCTGCATCATCTTTATAGCATGCATGTCCAATTCGTCTGACCGTATCGCTGGGTCACGAACAACTTTCATCATTACTTTACCATCATGAACAAAATCCGCCTTATACCCGTACACAGTAGAACTCCTTTCTCGCTCTCAACTTGCCCCTCAAACCATGCATCGACTGTTACACAACATACAAAGAAAATGAATATGCCGTTACAGCTGCCGGAGCGACCGCGATCATAAATGGAAATGTAGCTGGTTGACGAATGACATCCTTAATCGGCTCTAATGACTTCAATCCGATGAACAACAGCAAGGATCGCAGCAACCTTTTGCCTAATGTACGATATTGATATAGGAGAATCGCTAGCGCAATTAACCCGCCGTATATGATCGAGAGCATAAAAGTATCCCAGATGAATCCCCCTCCCATCCATGCGCCCAGTGCAGCAAAAAACTTCACGTCGCCTGCTCCAACTGTCCGCATCACATATAACAGAAATAAAGGAATAAAGCCAATCATAATGCCCTTAAACACAAATAGTAATCCTTCCATTCCAGTCATGATGGAGTGGAACAGTAAGGCACTAACAACAGCAGTTACTGTGAGATAATTCGGTATGATTCGCTTCCGAACATCTGTTACACAAGCAAAAGCTACTAAAAAAGCCCCTATCAGATCAGCACCATTCAAATGCCCAGCACCTCACTTCATTTTTTTCTCGACGTCGAACATCATCGTGCTAGAACGACCATCAGCCGTCCGTACTTCCAGCTTCCAAGTACCCGGCTGTGTATTCCCTGATATATGCCAAGTCCAACTAATATTGCCGTTGGCATCAGCTTCAGCCCAGCCAACATGCTTTGCCTCGCTCTTCCCGCTTTTCCAATAGACAACAAGCTCTACCCGTTCATTTGGTTCAACTTTGGCATTTAGACTTGCTTTCCCTCCTGGGTGAAGTGGCTGAGGTGATAACGTTCCTAATTGAGGCGGCGGCTTATCTTTGGATGATCCCGCTTGTCCGTTATTTGAATTTGGAGGAGGTCCATCCCCAACCCATACTCGCTCAGACGCTCGTGCCGTTAACGTCACTTTCTCCATCGTGAAAGGCACCCTCATTGGCAGATCATATTCAATTTGCAGCGAAATAAAGGGAGACTGCTTTCCTTTGAGATCAGGGAGCTTCAAATGCGTTACTCGTATTCGGTCAGCTACTAGTACATGTTGTATACCGTATCTCGCCAAGAGCGGTTGAAATATAGCTTGACCAGCAGGCGCTTGTAATTGTTCGCCAAGGGAATGAACCTGATTACCTACCCAATCCTTGCCAGAGACCACCCAACTGGATACGGGCTCTGGCAGTGATACTCCAAATGTATTTACAAATTCAGTGATGAGAAGCTGAGCATTAGCAATTGGAGGTTTAGACATGATTCTCCCGATTGGCCCCGTCTCCCACACAGGCGGAATCGCTTCCGCTGCTAATGCTACCGGATACATATGTGTCGCTACCTGCTTTACACTATTCGTTGCTGCGGACTGCAACGCGGTAGATATAACAGCAGCCTGTATCATATAAATAAAGAACAGAAATAACAGCAGTACCATTGGTAGTAGCAACGCCGCTTCAACAATAATGCTACCATTCTCATTATTACGTAATAATAGACGTTGTTTGGGGTAAAGGGGTCGTACTTGTAGTCGATGTCTAATAAGAAAATACAGATGTTTTACTGCTCTCGTACTTTCCATTAACAATCTGTCCTCCTAACATCCCACTGTGCCCCAGAAGCTTCATCAGCCCTGGCAAAAACCATAATTTCATCTTCGTCCTCAATTGAGTCTCTGCATAAGTTCCGCTTGTTGTAGGATTTGTACCTGTGTTGTAGTGAATAAGCCCCAACATACGCTGAAGCATATCCTCTCGATCTCCATGTACCATCATAAAGATCCGTAAATGATCCGAATAAGTAAGCTTTATATTCGGTGTATATTTAGATAGTGGGATTTGGTTTACTGTCACTAGTAATTGCATGTCTAAGATAGCTTGTGTAACCCCATACAGGATAGCTGCGGCAGTAATGAGCAGTGGATGAACAAGATGTCTATTCTCCACGAATCCCTCCATCGTTCGAATAGCTAATCGAGTAGCAAATATCTCACCATAGGCAGCTGCAATATTACTAAAATGATGATCTAATCCATATAGAATATACTCCAACTCTTGATTATGAACGCCTAATGATTCGACAACGCTATTCGGTATATTCACTCCTGAAGTCATAATCGACTGCAGTTTGGTAGGATCATAGGAAGTAAAATACAAAAACGCATACTCATTGCGATACATTCGATCTCTACTACTTGCTAAAACATCACCCATGCCGTTAAACAGCGTGGTCATAAAACTCATAGATTCTGAACTTGCCTCGCTAGCATCCTTGTTAGGTTTAGAAATTCCAGCTTGCTTCATTTCCTCAGACGCATTGAATTGGCGTATGGCCTCAACTTTCTTTCTAACATCTGTAAAGCCTTCTTTGTTCGCTTCCATCTGGTTACCCAAGTTAGTGAAACTGGACAATAAAGCGGCTGCTTCCATCATCTTCTGATCCGCCGCTTTTTTGGTACGTGCAATTTCACTGTCCTTCGCTTTAAGTTCTGCCAACTCTTTTGCACGCTTGTCAACCAAATTAGATAGGGCTACGTAGTCTTTATCATACTTCTTCCATTGCTGTGCCATATTAAACACCGACTGAGCTAGTGAAAGCTTAGTACCCGCCCCGCCTAATAATTGCCCCACTAAAGAAGAGAAGCCTTTAATGCGGTCATCCAAATTACTAACTAGTGTCTTTTGTTGAATCAGTTCACGTTCATATTCAATAAAGAATTGATCTCTCATTACAAGTTGGTCCGCAGACTGTCTTATTTGATTAAGCACGTCTGCCTGTGAGGCAGTACTTCCTTGTTGGGTAGGAACATTTGCACCTCCAACTTGACTATAGCCGGGAGGAGGTCCATTAAGGCGTACTTGAAGTACAATTGTACTCATCTGACTATTAATCGACTTTGCTTCCTCCAGATTCGTAATAGAGCGATTAACAAAGTTCTGATGCCTATTTTTCATGTACTCTGACATTTGCTTTAGTTCAAGCGTTATAGAGTGGGAACCACTCTCATATTCTTTTATTTCACTTTGGTGCTGTTTATCCTTATCTTTCGCAGTAGCTTGATCAGATGCATACTTAGTAGCATAATCGTTATACTGCATCGCAATATCTGCAGCTGTATTGATGGTTCCGATTGGATTACTAGCTATATGCTGAGGGTTATAGAACACTTGAATCCCATCAATAATTTTTGTATCTAACTGCGCATCGGAAAAAGCAATACGGGCGGCTTTTTGATCTTTAATCACTTCATCCAACAAATGATTGCGTTTGGTGTACATCTTCTCTAGCTTCTGCATTAGATCCATGACTTGCGAAGCCTCACCCATAGCATTCGCCATCGGCTTCATTCTCCCGAATATTTCATATCCGAGCTGAACTGGAGCTTTATATTTCATGTCCTCCATAATTTGATGCTCAAACTCTTCTAATTGCCCAAGAGGACGAGTCACTCCCGTGGAATGACTGTCCGCCTCGAGCTGAACCCACGAAAATGAACTCTGAGAATGCTGTGGTACATGTTGACGAAGTACTTCCTCTACGATCAACGCAGGTTCTGTCTCACCGTACGCAAACAACCCATAACGCTGCTGCAAAGCAGGATCAAAAGCCGACATAACCGAACGAGCTGCCGATTGAGCAATTACTTCCGAACGCCATTCCATTGCTGCAATACGTGCATAGTCTATAAATACCGTCATGACCATGAATACGACCATAACGATAAATATTAAAAAAATAGACACCGCTCCCTTCTGTCGCTTCCAGAACCGTCTTCCCCATATGCTAAGTTTGCGTACTCGTTTCGCCACATTAGTACCGTTCATCAACACTGCCCCCTACTCATCCCGTTCAACAAATAGAACCCCGATCAATAATCAAGAACGCCTTCACATTTGAAATTAAGTATAGTTCCCTTCTATGGTGCGGCAGCTCTTTGTATCATAGAACCTGCCTCTCTTGGAGTTGCCCCAAGCGTCCCACTCATTTCTGTAAGTTTAACTTGCATATATCTAACAAATTGCACAGTACGAATAAACTCCGCAGGTTCAACAACCGCTGTTACTGCCGTCCCATCAACCTCAATGCTTTTTCCTGACAAACGTTCTAGTACGTTATCTTTAACTGGCTCTTGCAAATAAGTTGTTACTGTACGTTCTACTAAGCTATTTCCATATTCCATGCTCCCTTTGTAAGCATTAGGAATATGTTCGGCGCTTAATCCTAGCTTCTTCTCAGCCAAGCTACCAGAAGATCCTGTATTCGGTAGTGCTATGGAGAAGGCGCTATCAGCGCCGCCTCCTTGAAATACTCGGTCTATTAACTTGTCGTCGAGTGCCCGCCAATATAATTTATCGTAGGTGTGCTGTGGAAAAGCACCTGTTAGCGGATGTTTGTTACTATTACTCCATATAACTCCCGCACGCTCCGAGCTGAGAACAGCACCATGTGCAGTAATAGCTTTGAGGTAAATCATGATCCCTAGAAATAGCATAATTAACGTGCACAATAGTATGATAGGAAATACAATCGACGCCTCTATTATAATAGCTGCCCCATCTTCTCGAGATAGCCAACGCCATTTTCTAAATACCTTCATCCCATCATTTCCCCATTAAATCTGTTGTCTTGCTTTGAGCTCCTGTAATAATGCTCGAAATAAAACTAGAAATTTGATTTCTAAAAATCAATGCCAAGAAAACAACCACTGCAATAATAACGACTAGCTCCACCATTCCCAACCCGTCTTCTTCTTTCCAAAAACGTTTCCATTGGAATTTCATTGCTTGCAACATATAAATCTCTCCTTTTCATGTTCAAATGGTAAGATATACTGTCAGTTAACCCATCATCATAAGTGCAGGTCCACCGACAACCGCTAACACGACAAGGAACATCAGCATCATCGGAAATATAAGCTTCGTTGATGCCTCTTCTCCCCTTTTGCGCGCAACTGCCTTACGCTTGTCCCACAACTGCCTTCCCAAATCCTCCATCGCCAATACGAACGATGCTCCGCCTCGCTTCTGATTCATCAAAATCGTGGTCGTAAACATTGCAGCCTCTTGAACCGCGCAGCGCTTGGAAAATTGCTCTAGTGCCTGTGCAAATGAATAACCATTCTGCACATCTTTCAACATGCGATTCAGTTCTATGTACAACGGATGATTCAAGTGCTCGCCTTTACGATGTACACATATAGCAAGCGCCTTTTGGACTGTTTCTCCTGCTTGAACGAGCAAGCTTAATTTGCTAAGAAGCTCAGGTAGCTCCATCTGTATGTCTTGTTGTTTTTGTACAGACTTGTTTATAAGTTCCTTTGACTTCACCAACGGAAGAATTAGCGTCAACATCCATGCACCCACGAAATTAATGGCACTACCATCAGTTACTGCAGGCAACAGCAACGCTACCATAGTGCCTATATATACGATTAGCATTACCTCACCTACGAAGAGACGATATCGAACATAAAAAGCTTGCGGACCGTGCAATTGAAAAACAGCCTGTCTAAGAGAGACAAATATCGGATGCGTATCCAAAGTTCGTTGAATTTTTCCTGTCAAATGCAAAGCAAATGCTAACCACGCTGTGAGCTTATACGAAGGATCCACCTGACTAATAATTTCGTTATGCTTCCCTCTTGCTTGCATGTGACCGGCAATAAAAATGACCAGCATCATAGTAAATGCTGCGAACCATAGCCATTGTCCCAACATCCACAATCACCGCCCTAATTGGTAACGAACGAGTTATACTCGAATGTTCATCATTTTCTTTAGAAGCCATATTCCTATAAAGAGCAAAGCTAATGAGACCGTTGCAAGAATTCTCCCACCGCCTTCATATAAAGGAGCCATAAAATCTGGTGAGCTAAAGTTAATAAATCCAATAAAGAAAAAGGGTGCCACCATCATCGCTTTCATTTCCAGCCGTTTCTGGGCTATAAGCACCTCAATTTCTTGTACAATATCCATCTTCTCGCTTATAACGGTAGATGTTCTTCGTACAACTTCTACAAGGTCACCGCCCAATCGTTTGCAAGTTACGATAACATCAACAAAATTCGAGATATCATCTTGATTAGCACGTTGACTAAAATCCATCATGGCCTTTTCCATAGGAACTCCGTTTTCCATCCTGGCTCGTATAATGCGGAGTTCCCGCATCATATCAACTTCGACACCAGGATACAGCATCTTTAAATCATGTGATGCTTCTTTAAGAGCATTTTCAATTGATCTTCCCGCAGACAATGAAGAAGATATAGAATGAAGCGCCTGTTTAAACTGAAGTGTCAATTGTGCCCGACGGCGCTCTATCAGTCCACGACCTCGTATTCGCGGATAATATAAGCCAAGCGCACCAAAAATAATGACCCCTATGAAATGCTGATAAAATAAATAACCCACAAATGACATACAGCTTATACCTATCACTAATCCAAAAACATATTCTCCAACAGACTGTTGATATACCGTGTAATCTGGCAAGCCCTGCTCCTTGGATTTGTTCATAGAAAAACGTTTGTTAGGTTCACTTTGCATCATCCCCCCTCCTCATTAGGGCAACGTAGTCCGGCCATTTGCAGCTTCCAGCGTTCTTGCAAAGAACCTTTGCATGTTAATCTTCCATGCACAACCCCATCTACTTCGCCTTCCTCATCAAATGTGTACAGAGGAAAGAGCACAATCTCACCTCCTTCCATACCACTCACCTCCGCAATCTCCAGCACTTTGCGCGATCCATCTCGAATACGGGCTAGATGGACGATAATATCAAGAGCGGACGCAATTTGCTGTCGTATAACAGGCAAAGGAAGGCTCGCCCCACTTAGTACCATCGTTTCCAAGCGGCTCATCATGTCGCGCGCACTGTTCGCATGGCCAGTTGATAAGCTCCCATCGTGCCCAGTATTCATAGCCTGCAGCATATCAAGAGCTTCAGCGCCACGGACCTCTCCGACCACAACTCGATTGGGTCGCATCCGAAGTGATGCTCGAATCAGATCTCGCATCGGAATGGCACCTTTTCCCTCGGTATTGGCATTCCGCGTCTCCAAGCCAACTAGATTCGGCACCGTTATAATTTGCAACTCTGCAGCATCTTCGATGGTAATAACTCGCTCACTAGAGGGAATATATTGCGACAATGCATTTAAAAATGTTGTCTTGCCCGAACCCGTTCCTCCGCTAATAAAAATGTTATATTTCGCCTGAATGAGTGTCTTCAAGAGCTCTGACGCTTCTACTGTAATGGCACCCCGCTGTACTAAATCATCCATCGTCATAGGTTGAGTAGGAAATTTACGAATCGTCACAGTTGGGCCTTTGAGTGCTATCGGAGGGAGCACAACATGCACCCGTGAACCATCCGATAGCCGTGCGTCTACAATCGGTGAAGATTCATTTACGACACGATTCACTTGAGATACGATCGCTTGAATAATGTCTTCAAGCTTCTCTCGGTTCTCAAACTTCATCTCCAACTGTTCCATTCTTCCATCCCGCTCAATAAATATTTCCTGATGACCGTTAATCATAATTTCTGTAACTGAGGGATCATCCACTAACGGCTGCAACGCATCTAGCCCCCGGAAGCTATGAAAAACACGCATTACAATCGAATGCATCTCTTGAGAAGTCAGTCGCTTCATTTCAGGAAGTGTAAAAAGAACCTGCTCGATTCGAACCTGTAATTGTTCATCTTCGAGTTCCTCATCCCATTCCATCTGCTCTCTAACCCGTTCACGAACGTTAGCATATAAATGCTCCGTATCACGAAGCTCTCCAGTTTGTTCATATCCCACTTGTATATGAGTCATTTCTGCTGCCTCATGGTGCTCATCACGCTTAGACCGAAAAGGAAAGGAGAGACGACTCATATAGCATTCATCCATTCGCGCCTAGAGAGCCAAGGCAGATGGGTTTGAATCATTTCTTCCAATGCAGCTTGATACACAGCTGAACTGAACCACTGCTCATGACGATGAAGCTGTTTCCACTGCGGAATGTAAGGCAAATAGCAGTCAACTGAAAGGTCATTTCGTTGCCAACGATTAAGCATCACACCCATATAACGATTAACGATGATCTTACCCTTCATGAGCAATTGCTCATAACAAGAAGGAGATTCTGATTGCCAGTCATTAAAGCAACGTTCCATCTTGTTCATCTGCACCATATCGTCCACAACAACCCACAGCAGTTGATCACTATTCTGTATGGCTGCTTTATTGCGAGTTACATTCGCATCTACATCCAACACAATAACGTCGTATCGCTTCGAACTCTTGAGCCAATCAATGACCTGCGCAATACGCTCACCTGTCAATGCATCCCACTCAGCCTGTGGAATATTAGCTTCAAATGTATCCGCCCGCAGAATGGGAATTGAAACGGTATAGATAGACGGATCCAAATCTGATGTACGCATACGCTGCAAACAGTAAAGCAACTGGGAAAAACCATTAGTAGGAAAAATAGAACTCTTGTCTGAGGGGAGCGTAAACAAGTCCCATTCCGCATGGGCTGATAAGCTCCAATAAAACACTTTCTTGCCAAGTTCCGCTGCATAATGAGCAATCTGAAACGCTAATGTCGTCTTACCAATTCCTCCACCGCTAGAGCAAACCGTCACAACTTTGCAAGTACCCCCGTACGTGTTGCGTTGCCCTTGAGTGCTATCCTCGCCGTCGCTACTATATCGTGCACCACCTTCATATACCGTCGATCCTTGACGCAGCCCCTGCTCAAACAGTTTATCGAGCGGTTGATAAGGCGTCGCTGTCGCAACTCCCGCACGTTGAATCGATACAGGATCATCCGTCAAAACGAATATATTTAGCTTGGATAAAATGTGCGTAGTTTCTTCATCAGCTTCCAATTGATTAAGCCAATCGACATCAACAACAAACAATCTGCACTCTGGCTGAAGCTTCACATACTGCCAAAGTGTGTCCCACTGAGAAAATACTCGCAACTGCAATACTTCACTATATTTGCTATGCTTCCAATAATCGATAAGCCGTTCTACCAGTTGCTTGTCTGGGAGTGCTACGACCCAATCTTGCTTCAATCGACGCATCGCATCCGCCGCCTCTCCTTATAACTAGTCATACATTTCCGCTCAACTTTGCCACGCAATTTATCAATAGACACTAAAGAACGCAAAAAAACCGCCACAAAGTATCGCATAAGCAATACCTCGTGACGGTTCTTCCGTTCACCATTTGAAGTTGAGCTAACTATATCATATATGGCTAATATTAACAAGGTTTTTTATGTAAATTACCATCACTCTGATCATCAGCACAATTGTTGCATTCCTTCTCTCCAATCGGCATACTAGTACAAGAAGGAGCGATTCTCATCATGATTAAACAACCAAACAATGATTCAACTGTAGTATCCAATCCCTACATAACCCGACTAAGAAATCGAAAGCACCTTGTACTTGGGTTGGTTATTCTTGCGTGTACCCTGCTTATTACGCAGGGATGTAGCACAAATGCAGGTACAGCATCCGATGATGCATTCCACAAAAGCATTGTTGCCCAATATCCTGAACTGAGCGGACAACCTTTTACAAAAACAAAAGTTAAACGCATCGTGGATGGAGACACATTCGTCACGAGCGAAGGGGATAAAGTAAGGCTTATCGGAGTCAACACGCCTGAGACCCATGGTAAAGTACAGTATTACGGTCAAGAGGCCAAGGAGTATACGGATAATCACTTAACAGGTAGCACCGTCTATATGTTCCAAGATGCTGGAAATACAGACAAGTATGGCAGACTGCTACGATACATTTTTATTGAAGATGATAACGAGATGTTCAATGAACGGCTTATTCGTGAAGGTTATGCCAACACAATGACGATACCGCCTAATGTACTTTACTCCAAGACATTTACAGCATTAGAACGCGATGCAAGAAACAACAATCGAGGCCTATGGCAGTCATCTAAGTCAAAGTCATCATCAGGGCAACAATCCAAGAGCAAAGAAACCGTTTCAACTGCTGACGATAAGAAGGTAGAAAACAGCTCACAAAGCGGAAACAAAAACGCTAAAGGTACAGATAGCTTAAGCAGTTCCAATCAAGGCACTTGTCAGACGCCAACGATAAAAGGAAACATTAACAAAAACAAAGATAAAATTTATCATCTGCCTGATGGACGCTACTACGAGCAAACAAAGGCAGAAATGATGTTCTGCACCGTAGAGGATGCTGAAGCAGCAGGCTTCCGCGCTTCATCGAACTAGACTTACTTAAAATGGCATTAGCAAATTACAACTAGCTCATTGTTCAAAATAAAAGACCTTCCTTGTTCTAGCAGTGTGCATCGTTACTTGCCACTTCACTCGTACGCTAGAATGGAAGGTCTCTTTATATTCCTTAACTAATGAATATCTTCAAAACTAATATCTTTATACACAGAAATTAAAACAAGCGCCGATTCCTCACCTGTGTTCGTCACTTTATGCGGAACACTCGCATTCCAACTGAATGAATCTCCAGCCTCCAACACTTCCATATCCTCTGCCTGCTCAGCAACGATTTTACCTTTCAAGACGAAATGACATTCTTCCCCCGCATGCATATTCGTTCCAGTAGTAGCCCCTGGCGGCATTTCACAAATCATCATTCGTAATCCGCCCTTTGCAGAGAGATGTTCTACTTTTAAATTATCGCTGCCTGCTGTCGTCTGCTGACGCTCATCTTTACGGACTACATGCATACGCTGTTCATTTTTCAGCAGCAAATAAGGGAGCGGCACATTCAAAAATGTTGCAATGCTCTCTAAGGTTGCAATGGAGGGCGAAGTTTTGTTATTTTCCACATTACTAATAAATCCTTTCGACAATCCCGTGCCTTCACATAACTGAGAGATCGTAATCTTTCGCTGTTTGCGTATAGCTCGAATCGAAGCGCCAATATCCACTTGAGTCTCCCCTTTTGTTCACTTCTAAAGATAATAGTTTCATTATACTAAAAAAATAATTGACTCATCAAATCAGTTTTGATATGATTTGTTCACATTAGTGAATTATTATTTTTATAACAAAACAAAAAGAGGTGTACAAATGATTTATGCCTATTTTTTTCGCATAGAAGTTTTGCAATAGCGAAATTATATCTACAATAATATAAAATCGAGAGGGTTGGAAAAAATGAATACTACAGTAAGAATGAATGTAATTGCAACCGTTATGCGCGTCATATTAGGAATTATTTTCACAATGCACGGTCTTGATAAACTTCAAATGGGGCTCGGAAATACAGCTGGTTGGTTCGAGAGTATTGGCTTACCTGCCACACTTGCATACGTCGTCGCTCTTATTGAATTACTCGGTGGTATTGCCATGATTGTCGGGCTATTGACGCGATACGTATCTATTGGCTACGCTGCAATCATGATCGGCGCTATTGTTATGGTCAAGCTGCCTGGAAGCTTGATTGGGCCGAATGGATATGAGCTAGATTTGGCATTGCTTGCTTTGGCCATCTACTTTATTTTTGCAGAACATATCGGTTACGGTGTAGATCAATTGTTGTTCCGCAAGAAGTCGAATCAAGAGCAAGTGTAACATTAAGGCGTAAAAAAGGTCGAGTGCGAGAGCAGCCAAGCAATCATGCCACGCTCCTCAACTCGACCTTTATCCATTCCCTTCCAACCCTTTTATCGCACTGCCTCTCGTAAATGAATCATATAGCGCCAGCGAATGACGAAGAAATAAACAATCTGTGCAAAGGTGAAACCCGCCAACACTTTAACCGTTTGACCAACGATAGATAGATTAATAATGCTTTGCAGCGCTGTAAACGCAAATGCACTATGAATGACGGCTACGATAATCGGAATAAAGAACAGCAGTAGCAGTTGGGTTGTTGCAATTTTACTAAGCTCCCGATCGGTTAACCCAATTTTCCCAATAGCTTTGTAACGTTCCTTATCCTGCTCCAAGTCCGTATATAGTCGGAAATATAGGAAACTGCCTGATGCAATAAAGAATACCGCACCAACAAGCAGTGCCGTGAACATCATAATGCTGAACATTTGCCTCTGAACGGTAACAGATGCCGCTAACGAACTGAATTCAAATAATATTTCTCCATTTCCAGTCCTCAACGTCTTTACAGCTTGGTCATAGTCTTGCACAATGCCTGTACCAACTCCAACTGACTGCTCCCAATCTACCGTTTTGTATCCGTAAATAACTCCCTTTTTCCCATGCTTGGACAATTCTTTGTACTTCTCATCTGACACAATAAGCGCTTCCCCTATTAACCCTTGATTCGTAATAGGGCCTTCTACTTTATCCGTTGTAGTCAGCTTAATCGAGCTGTCAGCTATATGCACAGTCTCCGCTTCGAAAGGAAGTTTGAAATGAATCGTATCCTTTAGATAAGGAATCAACAGCGCTTGTTCACCAGTTACCGCCACACTTGGACGCTGCAAGTCAGCCGCGGCTTTGTTGTAACTCGATTGTGCAAACACCGTCCATTGGGATTTGCTTTCTTCTGTCTTCACCGTTACATATTCATAGGCGGTCTTGCTATATTCGATTCCTTTCAACTTAAGCAGAGATTCAACTTCAGTAAGATGAGCCTGCTCCATCTGATTGCCCTTCTTGCTCACATAATTCAAGTCGTAAACATGTGACTGCACCAGCTCATCTTCCATAACTCCGAACGACGCCAGCGTTCCAACTGCACAGAAGGCAACAGTGGACACAATACAGACCATAAAGAACATTCGTGCATTGTCCTTCATGCGATAGGCAAGATCAGAAATGGTCAGCATATTTGTATTGCGTAGAAACAACCGATCGTTGCGCTTTAACAGATGAACAAGGAACACACTTAACTGCGTAAATAAGAAATAGGAACCAATGATCGTCATCAATACTACAGGGATCATGAGATAGCCGATCGTAGCCGCCTTTGCCGTATAGGACAACACATAAGAAACGACGAGCAGCACTGCCGCCAGCAAGGACAGAATTAGTGATGCCCTCGGCTCTGGCTTAGGTTTGTTCGTCCCTTGCAGCAGTTGCTGAACTTTACTCTTGCTCACCATAAATTGAGTTAAGCATGATATCACAAAGAACAGTACAACAAATGAACCCGCTGTCATGACCAAAGCCGATATAGAAATATGATAAGGCAGCTCTATGCCTATCGCACTCCCGCCGATCATAAAGCCTACTTTAGCAAGTAGCAGACCTGAACTAATGCCTGTCACAATCGCACCGAATCCGATAATCATATTTTCTAAAAAAATAAGTCGATTCAGTTGACGCGGTGACATGCCGTGTATCATCAATATGCCAAATTCATGATGTCTCGTCTTTAAAAACGCCCCTACGGAATAAAGGATGAAGAAGAACGAGAACACGTATACAATCCATTTCGCTATTCCCATCGCCAGAATAGGCAGCATGTGAGAAATCCCGTCTTTCATCGCAGGATGGGAAGCAATGACTGAATAGATGAAGAAAATCATGACTGAGAAAGAGCTGCTTAGAAAATAAGCGGCATACGTCCGTTTGTTGCGAAACACATTATTAAACGCGAACTGTCGAAAATTCACGCTCGTCACCTCCAAGCGACGCTAGCTCATCCATAATGTGTTGGAAAAATACATTCCGATTGCCGCCCCCCGAAATCTCATTATAGAAGCCACCGTCTTTCATAAAGACAACCCGATTACAGTAACTCGCTGCATAGGCATCATGGGTTACCATCACCATCGTCGTACCATCCGTCTTGTTAATATTCTCTAATGTCTCCATCACATCGCGTGAAGCTTTAGAATCCAAGTTGCCTGTCGGCTCATCTGCCAACAACAGCCTCGGACGATGAATGATTGCGCGAGCAATCGCCGTGCGCTGCATTTGTCCGCCTGATATCTCATAAGTTCGCTTGTCTAAAATGGAGGAAATACCTAGTCTTTCAGCCAGCGCTTGAGCATCCTGCTTCATTTTACGAATGTTTACGCCTTCAAGCGTTAGCGGAAGCATTATATTTTCTCGAACCGTCAATGTATGAAGCAAGTTAAAATGCTGGAATACAAAACCGAGCTCCCGACGTCGAAAAACAGCCAGCTTTTCCTTTTTAAGCTGGTGCGGATTCATTCCATGAATAAGCACTTCCCCGCTAGTAGGTGAATCAATCGTGGAAATAATATTGAGGAAGGTCGTTTTCCCTGAACCAGAAGGGCCCATAATTGCTACAAATTCTCCCTTTTGTATCGTTACGTTTATATTTCGGAGCACCTGCGTGGATACTCTTCCCTCATACGTTTTTTCTACATGTTTAACTGTTAACAGATCGGATACCATACCTATTCAACCCCTACCTATAATGTTGGAATTGCTGCGTTTCAACCTTGTTGCAATCAGCATACGAAATTTGGAAACAAACTGCCGTTGATTTCCCTTTCAAATTCCTTACACTTTTGTCACGTTACTCGCGATGCATAAGCAAACCAACTTCCCCAAATACTAGTCGAGACCAATCAAAGCTCAACGGAGCATATGAAAGTCCTATTAAGCATGACATTAGGGCTAGGAACGATAACGCTTATTGGCAGAAAGGTTGACGGGCATGAACATATGGGGATTAATTGGAATAGCAGGGCTATTACTTATCGGTTTTTTGTGCTCAGAAAATCGCAGTCGAATTCATTGGCGTCCAGTTCTGATCGCACTTGCGATTCAAATGCTGTTTGGATTCATTGTATTGAGATGGACAGCTGGGCGTAACGCTCTGAAAGCTGTATCCAACGGTGTTTCACAAGTCATTGCCTATGCCAATGAGGGGATTGCATTCGTATTCGGCAGTGCGATACCTCCAGCAGGACAGGGCTTCATCTTTGCTTTCCAAGTATTGACGATCGTCATCTTCTTCTCCTCCCTTATTGCGGTGCTGTACTACTTAGGCATCATGCAATGGATCATTCGGATTATCGGTGGGGGCTTAAGCAAAGCGCTTGGGACAAGTAAGCCTGAGTCATTATCTGCCACAGCCAATATTTTCGTGGGGATGGTCGAAGCGCCACTGCTGGTAAAACCTTATTTAAATACGATGACTCGCTCTGAATTATTTACTGTTATGACTGGGGGAATGGCTTCCGTATCAGGCTCTGTATTGGCAGGTTATGCTTTGATGGGGGTACCTTTAGAGTATCTGATCGCAGCCAGTTTCATGTCAGCTCCAGCTGGTATTTTAGTATCAAAGCTGCTCCTCCCTGAAACAGAGGCCTATCATCATCACGAAAGCAAAGAGGAAAGTGTGAATGAAAAAACAGCCAACGTTATCGATGCGGCTGCTGCTGGAGCTGTTGACGGGCTTCAAATCGCATTAGCTGTCGGCGCGACCCTAATTGCCTTTATTGGATTAATTGCGCTGTTAAATGGCTTGCTTAGTGGAATCGGAGGTTGGTTCGGTTTCCCGAATCTTACACTTCATAGTATATTGGGATGGATTTTCTCACCTATCGCCTACTTAATTGGTATTCCATGGTCAGAGGCTCCTATAGCAGGAAGCTTAATCGGGCAAAAAGTGGTTGTTAACGAGTTCGTTGCATTTTCCGAGCTGGGGAAAGTGATCGATCAAATCTCTGCTCGCACGTTGATGATTACAAGCTTCGCCTTATGTGGATTCGCCAACTTAAGCTCCATCGCAATCCAAATTAGTGGACTTTCCTCGATGGCACCTGACCGTCGAACACAAATAACGAAGCTAGGGATGAAAGCCGTGCTTGGCGGAACATTGGCCAACTTGATTAGTGCTGCAATTGCTGGATTGTTCTTTGCAGGTTAAAACATCAAACAAAATACAAAGCAGCCCGGGCCTCCTGTATGGATGATCCGGGCTGCTTACTTATTACTTATAACTCACTAGGAAGAACTAACCTGTTCCTGTGTCTGCTCTTCCTCTTCTGAATGATACTGGAATTGTGACAGCGACTGCTGCAGTTCATTGGATACCGATTCAAGCTGGTTCGACAAGCCGATAAGCTGCTTGGATACGTTAAGCTGCTCCTGACTAAGCGATGCCACTTCCTCAGACGTAGCAGAAGACTCTTCGGATACAGCACTTACGTTGCTCATCGCATCAACAATGATGCTTTGTACCCGGTGAAGTTCTTCGACAGATTGGCCAACTTCATCTAAATGTACATTCATATCCGTCATGCGTTGACCTACTTGCTTGAAGATTTCATCCGTTTCCTGAACCGCTTCCTTCTGCAACTGGAACGTCGGGAACGCTTCATGCAGCGTCTCAACGGTATCCTTCATTTCTTGTTCAATCCGCTGGGTTATATCTGCAACCATGTTAATAGATTGTCTGGACTGGTCCGCCAAGTTATGAATTTCATCTGCAACAACTCTAAAACCTCGTCCCGCAGCACCTGCACGAGCTGCTTCAATCGTTGCATTCAAAGACAATATATTCGTTTGCTTCGTCATATCTTGAAGCACCTTCAGCACATTGCGAATCGATGCCGTACTGTTACTCAACTCATTGACTCGATTCGTCAACAGACGGATTGTATCTTCTACCGCGTCAGTACGTTCCTTAAGCGAGGACATATAAGACGCACCAAGTCGACTCGATTGCTGCACAAGGCTTGCAGACTGCTCCATCTTCTCATTCGCATGAATGACGAGTTGGGTTTGGGATGCCATCTGCTGGGTCAAATCATGCCCACGCTCTGCTTCAGAGGCTAGACTAAGTGCCCCTTTTGCAATTTCCTCTGTAGCCAATGCAATTTCCTCAGCGGCTACTCCAGTACTCTTGGATGCATTAGTCAACTGCTGAGCTGTGTCTAATACATGACGAGCGCTGCTGTCCGTGTGCTTCATAAGCTGGGTAATCTGTTCCATCATTTGATTGAATCCACCAGAAAGCTCACCGATCTCGTCTTTGGAGTTCACGGTTGCACGTACGGTAAGCTTACCGTCTGCTGCTCGACTCATTAAGTTACGCAGTGCAATGAGTGGCGAAGCAATCATTCGTGTAGCAACAAAGCCAATAACTAGCGCAAATATAGCAGCTACGATAATACTGACAAATGTAACGTCGAGAATGATACCTGCATCTTCAACCAATACTTCCACTGGAATCGTTCCTACAGTTGTCCATTTATTCTCTTTCGACTCGTGATATACTTTCAGTAAACTTGTGTCGTCACTTGAGAGAACATGCTCCGTTCCCGACCACATTTCTTCTTCTTTATCCGCTGGTAAGAGCCAGTCTGGAGCAGGCTTTGTTACCATTGCCGCGTCAGGATGATAAATAAATTGACCATTGCGATTCACGAGCGATACGCTGGTGCCTTCCCCCATATTGATCGTATTGAACATTTCAGCAAGCGATTGCATATGTATTTCAACGACAACGACAAACTTTTGTTGCTTGGAAAACAAATCTGTCATCAAACGAGCAACAACAATTGTCGGCTCATGGGACTTATTCACACCGGTTAGCAGCGTATCTGACCATACCGCTCGCCCTTGATTCTTCACGACTTGCTGCATCCAAGAAGAGTTTATGATCTCATCTGACAGCTGCACTGTCGATTCCGTAGAAAATGCTTTATCTTTAGTACCAACGGGAATTAGATAAATATCCTCAAGTGCATTTTGCCCCGCTGTATAGCCTTGCAGTACTTCGCGAATGTTGTTCATCGCTTGAACTTGCTCGTAGGAATGCTCTGGCGCAGACAAATATTTTTTAATCCAATCGGTTAAGTTAGGATCAACCATAATCTGCATGCTCATTTTGGAATACGAATTGAGAACGACATCCATTTTTTCTACTGCTTGCGTAATCGTCTGGTAGCTTGTTTCAGACACTTTTTGCTCAATAGCCTCTCTAGAAACGTAATACGATACAATGCCGACTGCACTTACGAATACCATAATACTGATGACAAACATGAGAAATAGCCTAGTTCCTACAGATCTTGAGGGACGGTATTTCGCATAAGAGGCAAGCGGCCTAAGCTTAATGCCCTGCATCTTCCGTCGCAGCATGGAAACGAATTTCATAGTGTTACATCTCCCTTAACTATGTATAGGTGCCTATCCAACTATGTCGTTATCGATATCTGCAATGATTCTCTTGTACTATATATCGGTTTTTCTTAGCAATAAATGTATGTATACATGCATTATATATTCGTAAATCAGATCGCCAACCTTGCCCATTCTTCCAACTGGACAAGGTGTATATCGTATATCTTTTGAACTAGGATTGAGCGGCCAATTCACGATCAAACGCTTCTACCATATTCACTTCAGCCATTTCTACCTCACGGTAAAATTGAAAGTCAGGATGCTCTTCAACTAACTTAGTGCGCGCTTCTTCACCAACCTGCTGTGCAGTCATAGGTTCATCAGAACCAATGACGACTTGGTCAACACGTTCGATCTCTTTATGATCAAAATCAGTAACACGAGTCGTCACATCAGCAATGTGTAAATATCGACCAGGATGGTAGCCTACGTGTTTGAATTCTTTTTTTATAGCAGTATATTCCATAATCTCTGCCACTCCTTTTCCATTTCTGTATTTCATCTATTTCTTTATACAACATCCTCTGCTTAATATCTATGATTTATACGATTATTGTAAATACATTCATATCAAGTTAGTCGTATAAGCAATATTTTCATACCTAGAAACACATTTACCATTTAAAATAAATATAGCAAAAAAGCGCATTTGCTCCTCAACAAATGCGCTTTCGCCGCCGTGTGTTCCTTCATTCGATATCGGGGGATACGAACGTATTAACACACATTTGAGTAGATCACCTGTCCTGCCGGAAATAAGACGGTGCTGAATGGAAATGTAATCGCATTCAGTTACCCTATCTATATTTTGCCCTAACATTTACCTGCTCTAAAAGTGGACAAATTAAAGTTTCAGTGGACGAATTATAGCTAATTTGCATCTGACTGTAAGAAATGAATGAGCTCATCCAAAAGCTGTACAGCATGCTCAGATTGACTAAATATATGATCAGCCCCATCCAACCACACGAGACGCGATCCAATTACTTGGTTGTGCAGCCTATGAGATATATATGGTGGTACTACACCATCATTAGTACCATGAACAATCAATACAGGTATATGAATTTGTGCACAAGTATCATGTATACAGAGTGCAGCACTATCATCAAAGAAGCTTTGACCGATCTGCTGACCATACAATTCCACCCATCCCTGCTGCAGCAGATGATGCAATTTCTCTCCTTGCAAATCTCTTGCCAATATATCTTGGAAACCAACTGCCGGACATAGCAGCATCAAACGATCCAACTCATCACCAAGCTGTTCGGCTGCCAACAACGAAACGACTCCACCGAGACTGAACCCGAGTAAACTGACCCGCTTCGGATTAATTCCATCCATTACCTGAACGGCATCCCATACTGCCAGCATGTCCTGCACTTCCGTAGAAACGGTCATCTCAACGAACTCACCATCGCTTTCACCACTACCCGCAAAATCGAATCGGATGGTTGCATAGCCGCACTTGGCCAATGCGTCGCTCAACCGCTTAAACATGAAGTTGGCTTCCGCTTTATGTCCCGTGAATCCGTGACCGAATATAATCGCAGGTACCGAATGATCAGTGACCGGCATGGTGACGATACCTCGTAATGTCACATGCTCACGACGCCATTCTAACGTATGCTTGCGAATCGAATACCTAATAGGATTACTTTCATTCATCGTTTGTCACACTCCTTATCTCGTGTTAACTTCAAGTCGTTCAGCCCATAGAAAAATGCCAATGGAGATAATAAGCAGCCATCCACCTGTAACAAACAACCCTTCCAAACCATAATGATGATACAAATATGCCCCAATAATACTTCCAGTTACCGCAGCACCAATACTCATAATCATTTGCAGCACCGCTTGGCCGCTTGCACGAAACTTATCCGGTATCGTATCCATCATATATTCCGCTACATATATAAAGAAGAAAGCAATCGCGATCCCTTGTACTGCTTGCAGCAGCATAACTACAACTAAAGAATCGGTCCAAGCTAAAATAAAGGAGCGAACAGAGAAAATAACGGCTGAAATCGCAAGCATCGGCAGTGGACGCAACTGATGCCTACTACGCCCCAGATAAAGAAAAATAACTACTTCAACAGCCGCTGGCAGCATCCAGCCTAGACCAATATGAAAAGAAGTACCATTTAGTTCACGGACAAGAAATCCAAAATATTGATCATTGAATGAAAATGTCATCTGATAAACGATCATAGCAGCAATAAAGAACATAAACCTTGGTGTCATCACATAAGGAGCAAGGTCACGGATTCGCACTTCTTGTTTTGCAACAGCTTGTCCAGTCTCCTGCTCTTTTTCCAACGCTTTCTCTTGTTCGCTATGTACATATTGAGGAGATCGAGGATCTTGAATCAAGCAAAGCGTCAGCCATGTGCATCCTATTAAGCCAATAACAATCCATCCCATCGTTGACTCACCGGGAAGCAAATCCAATATCCACCCAATGATTCCAGCTGCAACAGCGAATCCCGCTGCCCCGAAGCCCCGTATCGTTGCAAACGTCTGATTCAAGCGCCTCGCCGAGAGCATCACCATACTATCAGTCAAAGAAGACACGGGCGCCCATAAAAATTGAAACAACAGGACAAGTCCCATCATCAGCCACAACGATGACACGTGAAAAATAAAATAAATGACAACCATCAGCACTAGCATAATCGTCATTAAAATGGATTTAATTCGCGAGCGCTTATCGCTGATTAGACCAAACAAGAAACTCCCCATCATGCCTACGATAGGAAGCAGTGCATTTTGTAAACCATACATGGCATCCGTATAACCCGAATCCCGATAATACAAAGGAAAAAATGACTGAATTGCGGCGGCTGGCGTATAAACCATGAACATGTAAACACACAAATAGCGAAACTGTAATGTATGGAAACGTTCAGCCCGATTCACATGCGATTGCACTGCTTTTGAACGCTGTGTGGACATTTCAACCATAGTTAAAACTCCTCTCCTAAACTCCTATCTCCCTGTCATTTTCTGTTGTTATTTTCTATGTCTATCATCGTCTGATCCATATACTCTCATATATTGTACAGCTTAGCACTACTACTGTATCATATTTCTTCCATTTAGAAAGATTAGGTACTGGACAATTTTTCCTGATCATGTACTCTTTCCTCATTCCTTCGTTTGCAGTATACTTTTTAATAATTAAGGTAACAGGATGGATGAAAAGTTCCTGTTTATACTCGTATTCTACGAAAACCCGAACAATATAAATATAAACTCACGTATATGTGCAGGAATTGGCCTGCATGTCTCTACCTGGTCACCGTAAATGATCGGACTACGGGGTTACACTTTCATGGTGTATGCACTGCATATATCTAAGTACAACGATGCACTTCTTACAGAGTAATGATGCCGATAACTGCACGCATAAGTAGTACAGTTATATCTCAATCATCCCATTACTCCATTGTTCATCAGTGTACTACACTTGAAAGTTCCCGCAGCCCGATAGACCGGCATATACATGCCAATGCTATCGGGCTTTTTGCTATTGATACGTCCACACCGAGGAGGATAACGCGGCATGAATCTTTTAAAAGACAAAATTATATCCGAAGGCATCGTACTGAGCGACACGGTGCTCAAAGTCGATTCCTTTTTAAATCATCAAATGGACCCGCAGTTGATGAAAGCCATGGGTGAAGAGTTTGCTCACCGCTTTGCTGAAGACAAGATTACGAAAGTATTGACCATCGAATCTTCAGGTATTGCACCTGCTCTAATGGCAGCTTTGACCTTAAATGTTCCACTTGTATTTGCTCGCAAACAAAAGTCGCTTACGTTGCGAGAGGATTTGATCGTGGAGAGAGTGCATTCCTTTACTAAACAAGTAACGAATGATGTTACGGTATCGCGCAAATACTTGTCCCCTAATGACACCGTCTTAATTATTGATGATTTCCTTGCGGTAGGTGAAGCTGCTCAAGGATTAGCACGCATTACAGAGCAAGTAGGCGCTAAAGTGGCAGGAATCGGGATTGTTATTGAGAAGTCGTTCCAGACTGGACGACAAACTTTAATAGAAGCTGGCTATCGGGTAGAATCACTAGCACGCATCGCATCTTTACATGACGGAAGTGTTCAATTCATAGAAGAATAAAACTCGTTTTTTAATTTGCAGAGCGATAAAGGAGAATGGTTTCACATGCCTACAGAAGATCGAGTATTTGCCCGTCACCGTCATCCCGCTAAAACCATTTCTCTTGGTATCCAGCATGTGTTAGCCATGTATGCAGGTGCAGTCATCGTCCCCCTCATTGTTGGTGGAGCTTTAGGATTTACATTGGAGCAATTGACGTATCTCGTCGCCATTGACTTGCTTATGTGCGGTGTTGCTACTTTACTGCAAGTATGGAAGTTTGGCTGGTTCGGCATCGGACTTCCCGTTGTTCTCGGCTGCGCCTTCCAAGCCGTTATGCCTATGATTGCAATCGGTAAAGAGTTCGGAGTTAGTTATATTTACGGCGCAATAATTGTATCTGGACTATTTATCATGTTATTTAGCGGCGTTTTTGGCAAGTTGATCCGTTTCTTTCCTCCTATCGTCACCGGTTCAGTTGTTACGATTATTGGTGTCACGCTTATACCAGTTGCATTCAACGATCTAGCTGGTGGGATGGGTTCTCCAGATTTCGGAAGCGGGGAAAATTTAATACTAGGGTTCGGAGTGCTCTTGTTCATCGTTCTGATGAATAAGCTATCGACTGGATTTCTCCGTGCGGTGTCCATTTTGATCGGGCTTGTAGCAGGTACGATAGCTGCTATCTTTATGGGCAAAGTCAGCTTTGCAGAAGTACAGGATGCAAGTTGGTTCCATATGATGAAGCCATTCTACTTCGGAATGCCTGAGTTCAATGCGACCGCTATTATTACAATGATCATCGTCGCCATTGTCAGTGTCGCTGAATCTACAGGTGTTTTCCTTGCACTTGGTAAAATAACAGAACGTGAACTGACTAGTAAAGACTTGGCACGAGGCTATCGTGCAGAAGGTTTGGCTATTATGCTGGGCGGTATATTCAATGCCTTTCCTTACACGACCTATTCGCAAAATGTCGGCTTGCTGCAAATGAGCCGCGTAAAAACACGTGACGTTATCGTCGTCGCTGGGATATTCCTTATCCTGCTCGGCTTTGTACCAAAGATCGCTGCGATTACGACCTTGATTCCAAAGTCCGTCCTAGGCGGCGCTATGGTTGCCATGTTTGGCATGGTCGTCTCCTCTGGATTGCGCATGCTTGGTTCTCAAGTTGACTTGAACCGTCACGAGAACTTGCTCATTATCGCCTGTTCCGTCGGCATGGGACTTGGTGTTACAACTGTGCCAACCATGTTCGCTCAACTGCCTGAGATGGTGCAAATTTTGACTGGTAACGGGATTGTAGCAGGTACCTTTACAGCCATTGTGCTTAATCTTGTCTTTAACGGATTTACAGGAAGCACACAAGACACTGGTAAGCCTTCTAACAACAACACACAAGCTGCCTAACAAAGACACGCCGACTGCCGCATAACTTCTTATGCGAACAGTCGGCGTTATTCATTGGGTGCTATTTACTCGACTTTGGAGGAGGCACAATAAGAAGCGGCTTCCATGTGAACCCTTTACCCGTTATTTTCCTGCGCAGTTCGGACACTTCCTTCAGTGACGCCTCGCGCTGCTTCTCCAGACCACGAATCGTCGCTGTACTCTGTACGCTTATATCCGTACTTGTACGTTTAATCGTAAGAGCGATAGCTTCCTTAGCATCCGCAGAATCATCGGTTACAGCCTTTACCTCGCCTTCATGAAGCTCAGCATACTGCTTCTTCGCTTCTTCTAACGTGCTGTCACCTCTATTATGTTTCCAAACAGGACTATGCAACGTATCTTTATCAGACCCACGCTTTAATTTCCACATCGGACCATGCAAATGATCTTCATCTACCGTATTGCTGAGCTTCCACGCAGAACTGTGTAGTACATCTGGATCAATGTCACGGTTGTACTTCCACATTGAGCTATGCAAACGATCCTCATCAATCGCTGCATCGTATGTCCACATCAAACTATGCAACACGTCTGGATTACAAGCCCGCGCATATTTATTCATTGCTTCATGCAATCGCCCCTGATCAACAGCGCGTTCATAGCTTTCTATTTTTTTCATCATTTTTTTGTTTTTACTGTACTTCTTCTTTAACGCCTTAATATCCGCCTCAAAATAGTTATCCCACTTCTGCAAATCCTGTTTCACCTTGACTAACAACTGCTCGTACTGCTGATGACTGCGCTCGAAATATTTTCTATAATCATCGTCAATGGAATCCTGATAACTCCCATACTCAGCTGCTGTTTTCTTATTGTAAACTCTATATTCATCCCACACTTGCTGCATCCATTGTGTATCCGCTACAACAGCAGCTTGAGCAACTGGCAGCATAACAAATAGAGCAGCCAACATACTGCACACAGCTACCGCTAACCATGACTTACGTCTTGAAGATCGTATCATATGCAATGATTCACCCCGATAATAAGTTAATTTATTTTGAAATGTATTATATATCACCATTTTATATATTCCAATATTTTCAACATAATTGATTCCTAAGAACTACTACCAAATACTTACCGATTCACAAACCCAGCTTCAGCTGCAGAAACCCACTCGGACTACCCCCTTAACCTTGTATTTGGAACGTATTTTCGCAAGAAGTGCTGCTGGGACTGGATGCAAGTGAACCCCTTCATTTTCCGCAAAAAATACCAGCTTTACACACAAAAGTTGCCAAACTGGTATCCACAGTTCATCCTATTTTTCTATCCGCTCGCTAGGAAGAAACGATCAATTGTAATCACTGCATGTGAGCCCTAACTCGATCTCTAGCTTCCATAAATACCTTTTGTTATACTGTTGCCTTTTCGCCAGACTGAACAATTTCCACAATGTATTTCACATAATCAATGGCACTTTGCTCAATTTGCTCATCTGTCAGATGATACTCCGCTCCATACACCGTAAAGATAGGAAGGAAGTTCATCCCTGTGTAACTGCATGTTGCTTGAAACGGTATCGTGATCTCATTAATCGTGAACGGAATATCTCCATCTTTTCCAAAATCCGATTCTTTGCCCCCTAATGAAATGGCGAGTCCCAGCTTTCTATTACGGAGCTTATCTCCTGTAGAACCATACGCCCAACTGTACGTAAACACTTCATCTAACCACTGTTTTAATAATGGCGGAGAGCTGTACCAGTACAATGGAAACTGAAAGACGATATTGTCATGTGCTTCAATAAGCTTCTGCTCCCGTTCCACATCGATTTTTCCATCTGGATACGTACTGTACAGCTCGTGAACTGTCATCAACTCTGAATGCTTGCGCAGTTCTGCTGCCCATCTTTTATTAATGCGAGAAGTCTCTATGTTAGGATGAGTTACAATAACGAGTGTTTTCATGTATATCTTCTCCTCTTCACTTGGATTAAGCATGAAATGGATTCACATATTCCATTTGCGCTCCCGTAGTGATATTATGTGCTACACATAGCAAGTTGTTAAGTACGCACTTCAAAGTGCCATACTTACTTAGAAGTATGGTAGGTACTTTCAAGTACCTATCGAGAAGAAAGCATCTTTTTTACACAGCCAAATAGCAAAGTTACCGAACATATGCCAGAAGACCCTTAGTACATAACAGCACTCCCCAAGCTTGAGGGAATTTTATAATTCATTGGAGGTCATCTCATGAAAACCTATAATTTTGCAGTTGAAGCCACGCTTGATGTTATCGGAGGCAAGTGGAAAATTGTCATCCTATGCATCCTTACGAGCGGAACCAAGCGCACGAGTGAACTAAAAAAATTAATTCCCGAGATCACCCAAAAAATGCTCACCCAGCAGCTTCGTGAGTTAGAAGCTGACAATATTATTGCTCGTACCATTTATAATCAGGTACCACCCAAAGTAGAGTATTCCTTAACGGATTATGGGCGATCATTATCAAATGTTCTTGATCTGATGTGCTATTGGGGAGATGTGCATATTAATCATCTACGAAGCAATGGCGAGGAAATTTCGGTTTTGTATGAGGAATGATGGTACAAAACTACTACTGAACCCAGAACAGAAAAAGTTCCTACCTTAAACGCAGGGGACTGACCCCAGTAAGATAGGAACTTTTCATTTAACTATTCACACGACTATCGGTTAGCCGATTCACATGTTTCCCAAGTAGAAATCCTATTACACTTACACTGTAAACGAATATAAAACTAACCATCGTGAATAAAATATCCGCTGGCATATTAATAAAATATCTTAAACCATATAAAGGACCAGCAAATAATAATGTAACAGGGATAAATACGATACTTAGTTTTGCATAATAACCACACACAAACAACGAAGCTCCTATCCCCCAATATAATGAGCTAAGCTTTATAAACCGCATCCCTTTTCGAGCCATGAAGAATGCATGAAGTAACCAATAAACGATGAACAAAGAAGAACATAGAGCCTGTGAAAAGCTTGGTAAATACCCTTTTAGATAAGAATCAAAATTTACAACGCTACAAATTAATGAGATGATTACTATCAACACAAGCTGCTTAAAGTTACTCTTCATGATATCCACCTTTACATCACATCAAAGTAAATTTAATTCTGTATAACGAATAATTTCCAAGCTAAAATAATGAGTTATGAAATACATGTATATTCTAGAAGTAGTGGAAGATTAGTATTCAAAACACGAAAGGGCTTAAGAGCAGAAATACAAAAGGAAGGAAAAAGGTGCTGGTGAGTGAGTATCTATATTGACTAAGCATCATGGTACCCATTTTCAAATAATCACGAATACCTTATTCTTTATTTGATAGGGATTGTGACTATAAAACAAAAAAAAGCCTCTCAAAATAGAAGACTTGTTACTGAAGTAATTATGGTGCGGTAGACAGGATTTGAACCTGCACGTCCATTGGACACTACCCCCTCAAGATAGCGTGTCTGCCGTTCCACCACTACCGCACATTTATAATAAAGTGTCCACATCTCACCAGTCTGAAATAAAACTGGTGAGCCATGTAGGACTCGAACCTACGACACCCTGATTAAAAGTCAGGTGCTCTACCAACTGAGCTAATGGCTCTTGCAAGAAAAATGGTGACCCGTAGGGGATTCGAACCCCTGTTACCTCCGTGAAAGGGAGGTGTCTTAACCCCTTGACCAACGGGCCTTGTTCACTTCAAGTTACTGTGTCGCTCATCGGCGACAAGTAATACTATATCAGACACAAACAAGATTGACAACCCCTTTTTTATATCCTTTTTTAACCAGGAAATACCCTCGCAAATCATCTCCTCTTCTGTATTATGCACATGATAGAAAATGCTATACAAACGCTTAATTTTATCTATATAGAACACTCACCTGACCACCACTACCTCTTCACATCTTTTCCAAAGAAAAAAGGACCGGAGATGATCTCCTGCCCTTTGAATGTTGACCTATGCAGCCATGTATCGAAATTTCATAACAATAAAACAATAAAATACAAGGCCCTAAAACGCAAAAAATCCCTCTCGGGATCTGCGAACGAATGTATAAAGTTAAATGGCGGAGAAAGGGGGATTCGAACCCCCGCGGCTGTAACACCCTAACGCTTTAGCAAAGCGCCCCCTTCGGCCTCTTGGGTATCTCTCCGTATGGCTCCCCGAACAGGACTCGAACCTGTGACAACTCGATTAACAGTCGAGTGCTCTACCAACTGAGCTATCAGGGAAAGACATGAGTAAATATATCATGCCTAATCTATTGTGTCAACCCTCTTATTCACAACACGCCAGTTGTGGTTCACTCCGCCTTCAATTGTACCGCGCTCCATAATGTAAGACACGATAAGCTCAGCCATTTCTGTCGGAATATCTTTCACAACAGGCTTGCCTACGAACATGGGATAAGAACCTCCGCCACCAGCACGATAATTGTTCATTGCTACATCAAAATGAGCTTCCATCTGGACCGGAGAACCTTCAACCTCTAAAAGCGTAACTCGCTGCCCTTCTGGTCTAGATATATCCAACTCATACTCGATTCCTTCCCACATATCATAGTTGTAATGTTGAGGCTTCGGATATAAAAATGAATCGTTTACCGTTATCTCCCCATCATCCGATAATTTGAAATAGCGTGCAGACTGCTCAAGGGCATCTTTTATATCTTGTCCCGTAATGCGTATAACCCGCAGCGTATTTGGATAAATGTAATTGGATACAACTTCACGCATGGTAATATTTGTAGAGAAACCAGGTGAACGATTATCAAATAAGGAGGTGCACGAAATACGCGTCCCACCATAGTGCATTTGAACCGTATGAATAAACTCAATTAACGGATGTTCCTCGATACGGGCTTGCATCGCATCCAAAATACGCATATCGCCGTTCAACTTACCAATTGGCTTATCGAGCCAGCGCTGTGTTTTCACCTCGTATGGACGCATCAGTTCAATGATATCGAGATCTGCGCAAACTCCTTCAACGCCAAGCAGTTCGACCCGTTTATCTACGACTTGCCACCCTACTGAACTATGCTCCAGCTCCAAATCAATTTGAGCCAAATAACTTCCCTGCATACCAGGTTGAACAACAGATACACCATGCACTTCTGCCGCTAGATTGCGATGTTGGTGACCCGTTATCAATACATCAATGCCTTTAATCTGCTCACATAATTGAAATCCTTGATTTTCCCCTGTATCTTCCTCTGTCAGTTCGCCTGTTATAATATCCCGCTCAAATCCTCCATGATAAGCAGCAACTACAACATCCACCTGCTCTTGTTCACGCAAATGCTTAACCCACTGTTGGGCTGTTTCTACCGCATCTTTGAACTCCAATCCTTCTATATGAGAAGGCAGTTCCCAATGCGGCACATATTGTGTAGTTAACCCAACAATACCAACGCGTATGTTGTTTGCAAACGTCTTTACGATATAAGGAGGCCCGAAAGATGGCCGATTATCCTGCTTATTTACGATATTAGCAGATAGCCACGGAAAGTTGGATTGTTTCACAACATCTCTCAACACATCCAAGCCATAGTTAAACTCATGATTGCCAAGCACACCTGCATCATACTGCAATGTGTTCATACATTTTACTAGCGGATGTATAGCATCACGTTCAATCTTCGTATGTATGTAAGATAACGGCGTCCCCTGTATTAAATCTCCATTATCGATGAGTACCGTATTTGAATTTGAACTGCGAATGCCATGAATAAGAGTTGCCAACTTGGCAAGTCCAGATTGCTGTAAAGAATGATCTCCGTAACTCCAAGGCATCACTGCTCCGTGTAAATCACTCGTTGCAAGTATCGTTACTTTGCATGAGTTCTGTCCGTTCTTCATCATCAATTCGCTCCTAGTCGAAGAAAATTTTTCAGTCAACCCATCTATTTCATTCGAATATTTTCAGCTTGAGGCACATCTAATAAAACGATAGCAACGATTTTTATATCCGTCTAGAGACCTAGTTCATTTTTAACAATCCATGTACTTTTTTTTACAATTCGCTCGCAAAGTTAATCTATTCCTGCATAACATTTAACAAATCTGATCCATTCGTTATGTTTAGACTATGCTGCACTTCCATTGCCTACTACATTTGTTAACCAAAGCTATGCCAAAATGACTAGGAGGTTGTCTTATGTTTAAGAAAACAGCGGCCATCACGGTTATGACTCTTATCCTTGGATTAAGCTTACTTACTGCTTGTAGCAACAGTTCCACAGCCCCCAGCTCCTCCAATCCATCTAAGGGCACGGAGCAGACGAAAACGTATGTACCAACTGAACTAAAAGTGCAATTTGTCCCATCACAAAATGCGGAAACTTTAGAAGCAAAGGCAAAACCATTAGAAAAACTGTTAAGCGACCAACTTGGCATTCCCGTTAAAGTAAGCGTATCCACGAACTACAATACGATAATCGAGGCATTGGCATCCAAACAAGTGGACATCGGTTTTTTACCGCCTAATGCCTATGTTCTTGCTCATGACACAAAGAAAACGGCTGATATTCTGCTGCAAGCGCAGCGTTTTGGTGTAGAAGATGCAACAGGAGCCAATACGACAGAGTTGGTGGACTACTACAAAGCAATGATTGTCGTAAAGAAAGATTCTCCTATTCAAAAATTAGAGGACTTAAAAGGCAAGAAAATCGCTTGGCAGGATGTCACGTCTTCAGCAGGTTATGTATGGCCAGCCTTTGAAATGAAAAAAGCAGGGGTCGATCCTGACGCTGATGTTACAGGTATAACGGTCAAAGGTCATGACAAAGCCTTGCTCGCTGTGTTAAATGGCGATGTGGATGCCGCAGCGGTCTTCCAAGATGCCCGTAATATTATTATTAAAGACATCCCTGATATTATGCAGACCACTCGTGTCGTTGCCTTTACCTCCCCCATTCCAAATGATACGATCTCTGTTCGTAATGATATGAGCGAAGAATGGCGTACCAAAATACAAGATGCTTTCATCGCGATCGGTAAAGATTCCGCAGGGCAGCAAATCATTTCAGACGTATATTCACACAAAGGTTATATTAAATCTGACGACTCGAAGTTCAATATTGTTCGCGATGTAGCAAAAGAAGTTGGATTGAAGTAGTGAATAGAAACATCATATACAGCGACTGTTCAAATTCTGATTCTAAATGAGATGAAAAGAAGCCTCCATTCCCGCTAATTCAGCAGCGGTTTGGGGCTTCTTTACGTACTATTTCACAAAAAATCTCCTGCTAACCATGGAAAAATTAAAGGCCTTTTACAAAATGTCTTAGATCGGCATTAAAACGTTTATCCGCTTCCCAAAATGGTGTGTGACCAACATGAGGATAAAATGATGTTTGCGCATGTGAAATGAGTTCGACATGGCGCTGTGCGGCTATTTTTGTAACGACTTTATCTTCTAACCCGTGAGTAATCAAAGTAGGTAGCTTTAGTTTGGAGAGCAAATCCTGATTGTCTACCGTACGAGCGAATAGCGCTGAATTAATATGAGGGGGGACAATGGCGTTGAAACCAAGAAAGAAATAATAATCTTGTGGTGAATGTTTCTTATATACACATAATGCTAAAAACTTCTCTAGAGAACCAATCCTTGTAGCAGCATCATTTGATGAGAGCAGTGGGGCCAGATCCAACAGTTCTTTCGTCGTTTCATCTGTGTTATTCGAGGCTATAGTTCGTGTGCACGCCCCAACAAGTTGTATGCCGCGAACATCAGTTTCTCCATACCTCCGAATATAGTCACATATAACATACCCCGCATACGACCAACCAATTAGGACCGGACGGTTAAGCGATAATGAATGAATGACCGCATGAGTATCTTCGGCCCATACACTTGAATCTGCATATGCATTTTCGGGCTTATCAGACCAACCATGACCTCGCAAATCCATGGTTACAATGCGAAAGTCGTTGGCAAGCTCGGAGTCTATTTGTTTCAACCAGCATAAGCGAGATTGTAGTGCACCGTGAATAAATAAGAGCGGTGTTCCCCTAGGATTTCCATACTCCTCCACGTGAAGATTTGTACCATTCCCACCGACTACTTTATACGTTTTTAACGGTTTTTTACTACTCATGCTAGCTATTCACACTCCTTTGCTCCAATTCATTAAAAGAACTATTTCCTACCATTAACCGGTCATACTAAACTGTCTATACGATCTTTCGCCGCACATAATTTGAAATGATATCAACAACACTTACCGTTATGATGATACCTAGCAAAATAATGCCCACCCGTGACCAATTGCGGCTATCCAAGGCGAAAATTAAGGGTGTGCCAATGCCTCCCGCTCCAATAATTCCAAGTATCGTTGCTGAACGCACATTGATTTCAAATCGGTACAACGTATACGACATAAATTCGGGCAGCACTTGTGGAATAACCCCGTACCACAACACTTGCAGTCGATTGGCCCCACATGCAAGCAGAGCTTCAGCTGGACCACGGTCTATTTTCTCAATGGCTTCCGCATACAACTTGCCGAGCATACCTATCGAATGCAATCCGAGAGCAAGAATACCAGCATACGCACCAGGACCAACCGCCTTAATAAACATAATCGCCATTACAATCTCAGGAAACGTGCGGATAAAGCTGAGTATGAACTTACCCACACCGCTAGACCATTTCCAACGATTCATATTGGTCGAGGCCCAAAAGGCAAACGGAATGCACAGAAATGCTGAAATGAAGGTGCCTAGTAGTGCAATTGCTAGCGTATCGATCATCCCCCTTAGCAAATCCTCACCTTCTGCCAAGTAGACATAATCCCAATCTGGACTAATCATCCCCTGTAAAATGGCCACTGTAACCGTACCTGCATTTTCACGTATTCCCGAAAATTCAATGCCTGTGAATGACCATACGTACAAACTTACAATAACAACCGCAACTAACCACCAACGAATATGCAGCCATGGACGCCGAATCAATGGATTGTTTTTCATAGCAGTTTCTCCTGTACGCGATAGCTAATATAGTCAATCACCAACACAATAACGAGTGTCAATAAAATAATCATACACGCCCGATCATACCGCAGCTGATCCAGCACTCGCGTTAGCAGCAAGCCAATCCCGCCCGCTCCTACAAGTCCAAGTACGCCAGCCGCACGTACATTAACCTCGAATGTATATAGTAAGTAGCTGATGAACTGCGCTGTCACTTGCGGAATAACACCGAATCTGATCCATTGTAGCTTGTTGGCACCAACAGCCGTCATCGCCTCAAGCGGACCTGGGTCAATCGCTTCAATCGATTCATACAGTAGCTTAGAAATCAAGCCAAAAGAGAAGAGAATCAAAGCTGCCACTCCCGCTACAGCTCCCAATCCAAAGATAGCGACAAAGATAGCTGCAAACAATAAATCAGGAACGGTGCGTACAAGATTAAGCAGCAATCTTGCCGGAATATAGAGCCATTTGCTCCTCGTTACATTTCCTGAGGCCAACAGTGCTATCGGTATAGCCAACAAGGCACCAATTGAGGTACCCAGCACAGCCATCTGAACGGTCTCCATCATAGGTGCCCAAATCGTCGTTAGGTAACTCCAATCAGGCGGAAACATTTCGACGAGCAACTTGCCCATCTCCGGCGCTCCCGTCACGAGCTGTGTTAATGTCGCGTCTGTACGCTCTGCACTTAACCAGAGCAGAACAATAATGAAAGCAGCGGTCATAATAGACTTCGTGTGAGATGGCTTTGCCATGGATGGCGCCCCCTCATCACCACTTCTTCCCTCATTCGTTGGCGGCGGCGTTACGCTTATCGGGCTCATAAAGCTTCACCCCCGATGCTTGCCGCCTCCTCGCGCAGCGACCGACCATAAATGTGAGTAAACCGCTCCTCAGTCGCTTCACCGACAGGACCATCAAACACAATCTCACCTGCACGTAGACCAATAATTCGCGTAGCATATTGCCGCGCCAGATCGATATCGTGCAAATTAACAACCATTGTAATGCCTAGCTCTTGATTAATTCGGCGCAAGTCATCCATCACTTGCCGCGTCGTCAATGGATCAAGGGATGCCACTGGCTCATCGGCCAATATAATCTTCGCCTCTTGTGCTAACGCTCGCGCAATGGACACTCGCTGCTGCTGGCCTCCTGACAGCTGATCAGCCCGGATGTAAGCCTTCTCCTGAATATTGACTCGGGCTAACGCATTCAATGCCAACTGGACATCTTCCTTTGGAAATAAGCCAAGCAGCGTACGGATCGTTGAATGATAGCCTACCCTTCCCGACAGCACGTTTCGTATAACCGAAGAACGCTTAACAAGATTAAAGCTTTGAAAAATCATACCGATACCGCGCCGCATATGACGCAGTTCTTCTCCACGCGCATGCGTGATCGACTTGCCGTCTACGACAATATCGCCAGCAGTAATTTCATGCAGTCGATTAATCGAGCGCAGCAGCGTCGACTTTCCCGCACCAGACAAGCCAACAATTACGACAAATTCTCCACTATGTATGGTAACATCCACTTCCTGCAAGCCAACTGTTCCATTTGAGTAAAGCTTAGAGACGCGACGAAACTCAATCATCTTGCACGCTCCCCCCTGAAACTTCTTCAGAAATAAAAAATGAAGCGAGTCCTCTCACGCAGACTGGATGCAAACATTGTGCAAACTGTATACTGGAAGAGACTCGCTTCATTCAATTGATGGATGATATAACGATTTGATACTATTTAATATCTGTTATCAAAATTATGGCGTAACCGTAATCGAATTAGTCACTACATTCGATTTGCCTGAGCGCAAACGAATGGATGCTGCACCTGTTTTAGTAGGCTCTGTTCGAACCGTAATTGTTTTGCAGCCATTGCCAAGACCATCTGTCTGGAGTGAAACAGCTTGATAGCCATAAGTCGTTGGCCATGTACCATCTGCATTTTGAATTTGCCCAATCTGCTGGCCTCCAGCTACATAAATGCCTAGCTGTAAATCCAGCGTTGTATTCGGAGCAGCTTTACTTACTTTTACACAAACACTGAACGGTTGCCCTGCCTTTACTGATGCTGGATATTCTAGTGTGTATGCTGGGTTAACAGGACCCGGTCCTGGGCCAGGATTGGTCGAACCTGTGTAGCCAAATGCCCCTGGCTTGAAGGAGGACTGATCCCACCACTTGTAGCCAGTGGCTGGAACTGCCCACGGTTCAGGCTTCGGTTCTGTACTTTGTTGAGGAATTTCATAGTTGTGCAAAGCTGTCGGCTGGTCTAATTGCAAGCCAGGTACTTGCGTAAAGTTCGTATACGCTTCGTCATGGGACAGCCAATTCACAACGTTAACGAGCAATTTCGCGTCGTCGACTTCTTTAAAGCCGTCATAGGTCTTTTTCGTTTGACCGTTCTCTTCGCGTAAGTATTTAGGCGTAATATCTTCTACAGGTGAAGAATCACCAATAAATGCCGCCTTACCTTTTGTTACTTTGGATATCGCAACATATGGACCTTCTGCAACACCACCGCCGTTGTAAATACCAGCATCTACAGCATGCGGCCATTTGTCGGTCGTTTGCGGGAGATATACAATTCCCTTAGCGATTGATGGATTCGTAACAGCCAATGTGGAGCCTGCATGCATCGCTACGCCTTGCACACCTTCTGTAATGCCAAATGATTGCTCTTTCGGCACAATGATATTAGCTGTCACGTTGCCAATGGAATTGTAACGGAAACGCACACCAAAGTTGTCGGCAAGCCAGTCAGAGCTGCTTACGTTCTGCATCGCCACAGAACCTGATTCTTCTGCACTCATGCCTTTAGCTGGATTTTCCCAAGCTCCACGACGGTAGCCGTTAAACACTTCAGAAGAATCCCATCTATTTTTGTTGCGATCTGCATTGTAGTGGTCGCTAATAAAAAATATGCTGCCACCTTCTTGAACATACTTAAGTAATGCTGCTTGTTCGGAAGTTTTGTAAGGGTTGTTTGCTTCAGGAATAACGAATACATCATAAGGTTGAAGATGTTCGAAGGTAATCGGTGTGGATTGACGAAGCTCTTTCACGTAGTAACCAGAGGCTGCTAGGGCTTGGGCAAAATCAGAAAATGCACCATCGATGACCCAATCTGCTGCTCCTGCTGTTTGACCGTGTGTGTTGTCAAACAGTACTTTCTTGCCGTTGGCCGTTCCAACGGGATTAATAATTGGTGCTGGATCGAGCGGTCCCTCTGCCGAGGCTGTCCTTGCATCACTTGCCCATATAGTAGTAAATAGGGAGAAGGTAAGTGATAAAGCGAGGAATGACTTGAAACATTTTGAAGTTATTTTTTTGACCAATAACAACACCTCCAAGTGGATAAATAAGGTTCTTTCTTCTTAAATGTAATGGATATTTACATGTTGTCAATATCAACGGCTACCAGCTCTTACAATAATGTAAAGGACACACTAACATGTTATCGATATATTAACCATGGTTTGATTAATAGAGTAGAACAGCTTATTATTTGTCAGTACTATTATCGTATTACAAGTAAAGGAGATAACCTTATGCACATTCGTTCGAGAGCACGACTCGGCTTTTTCTTATACGTAGGAATGCTGCTCTATTTTGATACGGCTTATTCATTTATGACATTCAATCTGTTTCTTGCTTTTGCAGCACTAGAGCTTTCCTATTTACTGCCGTTATTCAAAGTACAATCAAAAAGAGAACTACCTATCAGTTTTCTTTTCTATCTCATTTTCATTCTTATGTCACCCAATGTATTCTATGTCGTCACCGATCTCATTCATTTAAAAAGATTTGATTTTAACTACCGTCAAGGAATCGTTGTGATGGAGTGGTGGAACTTTTTCGTATTAGTGAGCGGTGTATTGCTGGCCATCTGCTTCTATGTTCTAATGACAGACCAGGTCCGTCGTTTACTGCAATCGTTCCAATTGCGAGCAAGCACGGTCACGTTCGGGATGTGTGTATTTCTACTACTTACTAGCTTTGGCATCTTCATTGGCCGATTTTTGCGCTTTCACTCGATCCACTTGTTTACAGAGCCATGGTCATTAATTGAGCGTGTCTGGTACTCCCTAGATCAAAATGCACTATTATTTATTTTCTGGATGACCGTGTTGCAAGCTATTATCGTGTGGATGTTCGGGCGCAACGAGAAAAGGGGTGGAGAATGATGATTGAAGAATATAAGGCGGGGTTCATGCGTAGTGAAGCCTATAGCGGAGAAGACTTTCTAGTACTATTTTTCTGCCTCTGTGCTGCCATACTCCTCTCCCAACTTTATATTGCACGATATATGTATCAACAAGAAAAGTCTTGGTGGTGGGCTCTCATAGGCGGATTACTGCCATTCGGGCTGAATATTTATCTCTATCAAGTGTTCAAATTCGAAAAACAGATTGGATATAACTTCGATCACGTACCACCGCAGCAGCGTAGAAGTTGGCGAGTGATGTATACGTTGGCATTGTTGCAATTTATGCTGATGTTCGTCTTGATTGGCTGGCTTACGTCCCCATAACCGAAGTGAAGTGGTAACTACTTCTCCAGAGTGAGGCTCAAGTATGCTAAAACCGTTTACTTGAGCCTTTTCTGTGTTTGCATAGCAAGCATTAGGTAATAGGTAGGATGATAACACTTATGCTAAAGCTAGCTTGCTGATCCTTCCTTCGAAAAAATCATTATTTCGTTAATACGGATACTTTGTCGCCATCCCATACCACCTGCGCACCAAGCTGTTCGGCTAGGCTTCTGACAGGCGCATACGTGACACCATCAATTTCAATGCCGTTATTTACTACCTTGCCATTAACATTAATTTTAATCGCTTTATGTGAGCTTGTGGGCTTGCCCTGTTGTTTCTGAGGCTGCTTATTGTTCATCGCAGTCAGCTTTAAATAGGCAGCAACTCCTTCTACATGACCTTCAATTAATGCTTCTAGAACTACATCTTGCTTCAGTTTACCTGCATCTGACGCAACATCGACAAATAGATTCTCCGTCAATACCGCTGGCATTTTCGATTCACGACACATATGCAGATCACCGCGTTTTTGTCCGCGATCATTAATACCGAGCGGCGTTAAGCGCTTCATTATCTCGGTATGCACCGCACTTTGAAAATTAGATGTAGCCGACTGTCCTTTACTTATTCCGTTATAAATAAAAGATTCAAAACCACCCGCTCCACCTCCTGCATTGCAGTGAACAGAAACAAGCAAGTCAGCCTTAGCCGCATTGGCTTTGTTTGTACGCTCAGATAATGCCAAATACACATCATTAGATCGAGTAAGAAGACAGCTTACTCCCTCATATCGTGCTTCCAATCTACGAGCCGCCTCATTCGCGATATGCAGTGCAATATCCTTTTCTTTTATCCCATTCGCTACTGCTCCAGGGTCTTTACCTCCGTGACCAGCATCCCAGACAATTAACTTAACCATGACTATCATTTCCTTTCTTCTTGGAAAATTGATAAGCTCCTGTAGCGGATAACCCTACTACCGAAATCAGGATTAGCTTCTGCTGAATGGATTCTGGCACTAAAATAAAAACAGCTGCCACAAAGACAGCTGCTACATGCGTCCATTTATCTTTCAATCCGAAGCCACGGGCTACACCAACGTATGCCGCCACGAGCGCAGCAAGCGCCATAATATCATTTGACATCGTGATGTCCATTCCCTACACCTTCCCGTCTAATACTAGTCGTACAAGTGCCAAAATAACGGCACCAATTACGGTTGTGCTTAGCCAAAAGATAGTTCGATCAATGCGATCAATTCGGTAATGCGCGGACCTCACCGATTGCGACGCTTCCAAGCCAATATTTTTCGCCTCTAGCGCCGTATCATAAACATCATGCATCGAGTCCAATTTCGTCTCAACACGCACGATCCGTTCACGAATTTCTGCTAGCATTTGTGTTTGTGGGTCCATATTCATATCTCCTCTTGCAAATTTTAGACATAAAAATAGCGCTCATGCTGCGCATGACGCTTTATTGTATCGTTTTAGGGGGAACGATGCGCCAGCCCCATCGATGTTAATTAAACTTTGTACTCCAGATGGATCCTCTACTCGATAAATGTGAGCTTCAACCCATTAACCGTCCCTGATTGATCATTCAAAAAATGTACACTTGGACAGTTGTTAGCGGTATACCCCAAAACTAATCTGCCTACATCACCGTTTTCATTTGGGAACATATGCAAAAAGAACTGGAATTTACCCCAATCACTTTCGACGTAAGTTTCATGTAAGCTAGACAATGTGACGTGCATCGGGGTGCGCCACTGGTCAGAAAAACCGCAACGGTAATACCCGTACACGCGACTCGGTGTGAAACCTAAATCACCTGATGAAAAATAAGCAGTAGCATAGTTCCCACCACAAGATATACGATCCTTGTTAAATCCTATATCACGTTCTGCAACGCGTTTACCAACTTGCAACGTACCATTAACCCCTAGGATATTAACACCTGCTCGGATGTGCTCGGCTCTGAAGTTCGGGGCAGGAGCTGTAACCCACACATCACCACGGTACGCACCCGCTGTAGGTTGGAAAAATGCACGGTCTCCTTCCCAAACGGTATGCGCTGTTGACGGAATGTGACCACCTGAGAATTCTGCCATCGTGCCCGTCTGTACAGCATTGTTTATCCCAGATGTGAAAGTTCTGCCCTGTAAAACATCATGAGCTGCTGCATTACCCTGCGCCCTGACTGCCGTACCTCTAGTATTATTAATTACCATGCCGTTAATAATGTTTTCTGGGCGGCAATCAGCTTGAGTAACCCATAACTCGGGGAACCCTGATCCTTCACTTTGTCGATATGCGCCATGTGGTATTCTAAAGTACGATATATTTGATGCAGTGTTGTGTCCGTAGGACTCTGGCTTAATGACGCTTGGTCGATCAATCATCGTACCAATCACTAATCCATTATCTGTACCGACGGTTTTAGGGGCTACGACATCACCAGCAACTGCCGTTCCATATTCCCCCCCTTCACCCTGTAATATAAAATTTACGCCGTTATAACGCATGGTATGGACACTACCGACTTTGAGCATGCCTGATATTACATCACTGCCATTGGATCGTTTGATTGCCTTAGCTCCTAATCCGTTAACATTAAGCGTGGATGCTGCTGTATTTTGAACATTAATCTTTACTGCCACAGCCATACCCTCAACATATGATTTGATTATCGGAGCAAGTGTAACAGCATACGTATTAGCTCCCCCTGTTGCTGCAGCATACAGGATGTGTGCTGTTATATCAGCAGCATGCTGGTTCAAGTCATGACGAACATCAACAGTCTTAGCCTCGTTTAACAACAACCAATCATCTTGCCGTGCATCTTGTGCCATGTTATCAGCGACATTTTGAACTGTGTCTGATAATACTCCACTAATCCCTGTCGTATATGATGCGGTAGCATTAATGACGTTTGCAGATGCAATCTTTACGATCTGACCTTCATCATTACGATAATAACCTGTATCGACTTCAATTTGATTAGCTCCAGCATGCCAAGCCAATCCTCCGACGCTTATTTGTTCCTCTATTGGATTAGCAAGAATGTAACTAGCTTCAGCCCAACCATTCCAACCCTTGGCTTTATTTACGGACACCCACGCTACAGTATTTGTTGTAGGTGCGCTACCGTCAAGTATCGATACCCACGATGTATAAGCACTGCCGTTGTTAGCCGACGCCATCCAACCATTCATGAGCGCCTTCGCTGCAGCAACAGTTGGATCAATAGCATCGATCCATCCACTAAGGTTGTTGGGGATAACGATATGAAACAAACCATCTCCTGAAATTTGGATTGTATCTGTCACTCCACCTGCGGTTGTCTGGTTCAGCATTTCTTTACCATCGTATCTAGTAGCAACTATACCACCCGAAATTGACCCTTTTGGAGCTGTTTGAACCACAAGTCGCTTGACACCCGCAAATTTTCCGTTGTTATACCAATCTAATGATCCGTCAAGCATGAATTCTCGCTGGATCGACCTCAATACCTTCCATGAGCCATCACGCCAGTAAATACGGTCTGCAATAGTTCCTAGTTTTGCAATTGTTACAGGCAGGACAACACTTTCGTCGTTTGGAGATTCATAGTGAGATGCTTCGCTTCCTGCTTCCAACTGAATAAACTTATATCTTTTTGTTTGTTTGGCACTAGACTCAACCGATCCATAAATAAATAGTAAGATTTCTGTCTCGTTAGCTGTATTAAAAGTATACTTCTTTTTACCAGCACCCATAATAAATGGCGTTAGTACCCCTCCGTCAGATTTTCGGACTGCAATTGCTGGCGGGTCGTCTCCTGATAGATTTTCAGCTTCGTAACTTATTGTATATTGAGTGTTCTGCTTAACTTTATAAGCAATACTTCGAGCAAAATTGTAAATGCTTCCGCCGGAATTAATTTCGATACCACTCGGTATTCTTGTGTACGTTGCATTACCGCTAGTTCTATCAATCTCTCCTGTATAGATATTTTTCCCTTTCTTAGTAAGCGAAACACCTGCAATATGCTTTGTTCCCTCTAAATGCGGAAAATACTGACGAATATTATTTTCGTTAATTGTTGTGCCAATTGCGTTGTAAAGCTCGTCGGATATCTTATATAACGAAATATTTTTAAAAGCAACCCAACCAACCACACCAACTCCGTTCCGGTTTGCTGCGGCCACATAAGCATTGGCAGCGTCTACGGTAGCCGTACCTTTTCCATAGATAGTTCTACTTGTCAAGGTATTTGCGTAAAACGTACCATTACCCGTCCCCAATGAGAAAGATAATCGGGCGTTAGATGTACCATCAGATAAAACATCAGCTATTAGGACAAATTTTTCCCCAGTTTTAACGGTAAAGTGTCCTATAGGGTTATGAGTTGCGATATACCGTTCATCAATCTTCTTGTCCGTTGATAGTGACTCTATTTTCTGATACCCGTTTTCTACTGTATATTTACCTTCGCCTGTAGATGGAGCACGCCAAGGACCATCTGCAATGCCATCACCATTGACATCTTTAATAGTGCCATAGTCTTTTGTAATGTTCGTTAATGTCATACCCTCGATATCCACCGTTAACGGACTTGCCATATCAGTTGTAATTACATTAACTCCATTCATAATAGGTGATGTGATCGTAACCTCATTAAATGATGGAAGACCATCAATGACTTTATGAGCGTCAACTAACCCTTGCTCGATACGGTTTAAATCTGTCTCTTTTACTAACTCGTCATATTTCCAATTTGTTTTACCCGCGTAGGCCATACTATACCTCCTTAATTCTATCGCCATCACTTAAAGGCACAAAAAAATAGCCACCCAAAATGATTGGCTGACCTCATCACACAAAAAGCGCTCATCTTATTAGAACTTGTTAATTTCGTTTATTTTGTTGAGATATCAGCATCGCCGTAAGTTCAGCCACTGACCGTTTGAGCTGCTCAATTTCCTCCTCTGCTGTTGCTGGTTTTGGATCTTCTGGGGGTTTATTAACCAATATCACTTTTTTATTCACAACATCTATGTAGATCAGTTTATCCGCTGGCGTATTTGATATCTCTGTGGGTAGAGTCCTTAAAACTAGAAAATCTAATCCATCGTAAGAGGATTTAACTGTAATTGTTGGTAAATAGCCAATGTATGCTCCATCGGGCTTATAAAAAACTACATATTTCATAAGACTTCTCCTTAATACGCTGTGTCGTAACTAATTGTCAAGTTTCTGATGCGTGCCCTTTCAATAAAAAAGTATATAGGTGTAGGATTTAAAATGTGGTAAACCTTCTCTACCCATACATATCCAGTGGTGTTATTCGTATTAATAATTTCACCCATTCTATAGCTCACTCTCGGGTATCCCATTACTGTACCTAGCGGTATTCTCCAATCAATAGCGGCGTGGTGAGTCGATCCTCCATTATTTGTATGGCTCATCCCCCCCGCACTAGGCGTGTTATAATCAAGACTTATACTGGATTGATCCACATAAAGTCTCCCGCCATATGAATACGTCGCTTGTACCTCGGCTCGTATAACGATTTCACCAGTTGTAACGGGTACAAACTTTCCTACTAACATATATTGATATTCTTGAGTGCTCGTCCATTCCGGAAAAGTATGTCTAACTGTATGACTTGCGACATATACCCCACCACCCACTGATTTCCACTCACTTCCATTCCAATATTCTAGTGTTTGACCATTCAATCTGACGGCTGCTTGGGTTGTTCCGCGCAAAACGATGTCTCTGTCGATATGGATACCTTGTGCGTTTACATGTCCCACTTTCACGTTATTTGCCATAACATTAAATTCGCCATCGCGTGCCCAATTAAACCCAGTATCACCGTCACCAATAGCAAGCGTGATGGCTGGATCGGTTCCGATACCTAGAGGACCGGATAATCTTCCACCGCCTCTTGGCAAACTTGCATCTTTAGCACGTTGCTCAGCTTGATTAGCCTTGGTCTGTGCCCCTGTTGGTGTTTCTTTCGTATCCGCATGTGTTTTGGCCGCTGCGAGTGCTCCATCTGCTTTTGCTTGCGCGCCAGCAGGCGTTTCTTTAGCATCCCAAACTGCTTGCTTTACTGCTGTAACGTGTAGATCACTATCCGTAGTATGCAAATCTAAATCATGTCGGACATCAGCAGTCTTTGCTTCGTTTAACAGCAACCAGTCATCTTGCCGTGCATCTTGTGCCATGTTATCAGCAACATTCTGGACGGTGTCTGATAATACTCCGCTAATCCCGATAACATATGAAGCAGTAGCATGTGTAATATTTGCAGATGCGGTCCGTTCCATTTGCCCAGCCGCATTGCGATAATATCCTGTATCAACCTCTATTTGGTTGACTCCACTATGCAGAGCTAATCCCCCAACGCTTATCTGCTCTTCTACTGGAGCAGCAAGCACATAGCTAACCTCAGCCCAGCCTTTCCAACCCTTAGCTTTATTTACGGACACCCAGGCTACTGTATTTGTAGGAGCAACACTACCGTCAAGTATTGATACCCAAGATGTGTAGGCGCTGCCGTTATTGGCTGTAGCCATCCAACCGTTCATACATGCTTTTGCCTCTGCAGCAGTCGGATCTATCGTATCAACCCATCCACTAAGATTGTTTGGTATAACGATGTGATAAACGCCATCTGCGGTTATTTGGTTAGTGTCTGGCAAAAAAGCAGCAGTGGTTTGATGCAAAATTTCTTTACCATCATATCTAGTGGATACCAGTATGCTCCCTAACGATGGAGAGCCTTTTGGAGTAGTCGGAACAACAAGCCGCTTGACACCTGAAGCTTGTCCACTTTGGGACCAATTTAATGAGCCATCAAGCACAAAGTCTCGTTTAATCGATTTCTGTACCTTCCACGCGCCGTCACGCCAATAAAGGCGATCTGTAACATTCCCTAGTTTTGCAAGTGTAGTAGGCAGCACAACCGTATCATCGTTTTGCGGTTCAAACGGCTCAACACTAGAACCAAGACTAAGTATTGTATCGGCAATTTCGTAAGTTCCATCGGGCATAGAATCTGGACTAAACAAAATAGTAACTGACTCACGATTACCAGAATTAAACGTCACGGTTTGTGCCTTCGTATAGTGGACAATAGCACCGCCACTTAAGACTGGAGTACCATATACAGCAATCATTGCATTATGCTTGGCTGATAGTGTGTATGTTGTATTTTTCATCACTGCTACTACTAAACTTAGTACACGTTTATCGGACGATAAAATCACACTTGCATCGTATGAAGATTTGATCGTAATAGGAGCACCCTTCGTATCCCACTTTGAAAAAGGTGGTAACAAGTTTTTACCACGCTTAGTAATGGAGACACCCTCAATACACTTCGTTCCATCTAATTGAGGTAGATACTGTCGAATGTTACTCTCGTTGATCGTTACTCCAATCGCGTTATAAATTTCATCCGAAACTTTGTACAAAGAGATATCTTTGAATGCAACCCAACCAACTACACCAACCCCGTTCCTATTAGCAGCCGCCACATAAGCATTGCTGGCATCTGAAGATACTGCACCTTTCCCGAAAATCGTCCTGCTTGTCGTAGTTATTGCATCAAATGAACCGTTTCCAGTTCCAAGAGTACAGGAAATCCTTGCATTGGATACACCGTCAGTCTCTACATCAGCGATCATGACAAACTTTTCGCCCGCCTTCACGCTAAAATGACCAGCGGAGTGATTCGTCGCTATGTACCGTTCGTTGATTTTTGTATCTGTGGTTACTGATTCTATTTTCTGATACCCATTTTGAACTGTAAATTTCCCATCACCAACAGGAGAGGTCCGCCATGGTCCATCCGCAATTCCATCTCCATTGTTATCTTTTATCGTTCCGTAGTCCTTTAAAATATTTGTCAATATATTACCTTTAACTTCAATCGCCAATGGACTGGCCATATCGGTTGTAATTACATTAACTCCATTCATAATAGGTGATGTGATCGCAACCTCATTAAAGGATGGTAAACTATCTATGACTTGATGAGCGTCGACTAATCCTTGCTCAATACGATTTAAATCTGTCTCTCTTACGATCTCATCATATTTCCAGTTTGTTTTACCAGAATAGGGCATGCTACACCTCCCTAATTTTAATGCGCTGCAATAGCAGCGTATCTGACGTTATAGGCACATAAACATTATTCGTGCTGATCACTTTATCGTTTACATCTCGCAAGTCGATTTTATTTACTGCCTGCACCGTGCCTTGCCGCACCATATATTTAATCAATAAGTCACTAGCTGTCGCTTCTTTTATTTCAAATTGGTCAATGGTATGGGTGTCATTGATAACTACCTTTGTAATCCGTGTATTTGTGTAAACTGCTAGATCATTCAAATAGCTTGCTGTTATCATTTGACTACCACCTCCTGCCCCGAAGTTGAGAATGGTGTTGTACCTAGCTTCCATGATGTAGATAACTTCATTCCTCGATGTAATACCTGTGATGCAATACTCTCCTGCATAGTAATCTGATCTTCGAGTGCCGTAGATTGCTGATAAACAATGTTGGCCGGAAGGATCGTCTTGATCGTATGCTCGACTTCCTTAAATAAGCTGGCATCATCAATTGCAGTCGTTACCGTCAAAATGAATGTTTGCACATCAATCGTAGCAAGCGCCCGGCCAGTACCGACCAGATAATCCAACCTTTCCTGCAAATACCTTATCGTAAATGGCGGCTTAGTAGAGTAGCGATTAATGATTCGCTTACGCCTAAAGTCTAAAGATTCTGCAGTAGGATCAGCCTGTATTTTGAGTATGCGCTCCCGCCGCCTTATTCCATCTTCACTTGCCGTAAGTACGTACTGGTCATCTAGCAACTGTTGGACAGCTTGTCTAGCTACTTGCAGCTCTATTTCTTCTGTTTTCGTTAACTCGATCATTTCGAGAATATCTTCATATAAACGGGGGAGGTAATCCATTAACTTAGACACTTATGACCACCGTCCCCAATTTTGGAATATCGTCTGTGCCTAACGTTATATTGGATACAGCACCATTTAGCTTGGTATCCATGACATCTTCAACACCCGTTACAGTTAACAACCGTGCATCAATCTGAGCAATACGAACCACTAGTTGATTTTCATCTTTCCATGACTTGCATAGACCTAAAAGATAGTCTCGAATTGCTTTTTCAATGTCCGCCTGTACTTGTCCCACTGTCACGCCTTGTTGCAGCGTAACTCTTGTCGTTACATTTACAAGGGTGTTCACTACAGCCGCGATTGTAACCTTGTGTCCAATAGGAGCAAGCCCATTTCCAAGCCCACTGCTAACCGTCGGATCTACGAATGTCTGTACTTGTGTCACCAAAGCAGGATCTGGTACGTTGTGTTCACTTGTAATAATCGTACATTTGACAGTGCCCCCACCTTGCCATGTTGGATACACCTTTACTCCACCGACCCCGTTTATTTCCTCTATTTCTCGTTTATAGTCAGCAATATTGCCCCCGAACGGCTTTTCGTTTACTGCGTTACTGTACCTAGCACGCAAAATATCATCTGTTTCTTCATCTTCACCTGGTACTAACACATCCGTTAGTTCGGCACGAGTTAAGTTGGCAATATAATCGATAGGGAGCATGGCCCCAAACTGTTGATTTCCCTGTACCCCTGCAACTTCACACTCCAGTTGATATTGACCTGGTAATATCTTTTTCACAGCTACGAAATTTAAGCCCTCCAATGAAAACCGACTTCCAACTGGAATATCCAACGGAGCATTGGATTCTCCATAAAATAAACCTTTGCGCTGTGCTTTGGTGGCTGCTTCTCGATTGATTCCGAATTCTGCAGTTCGACGTTCCAAAAATGTCCCGTATGCAGTATCTGCATAGGACAGGTTTCGATTTTCGTCTAATTCAATATAGATTTGCGCCAATTCCGCTGCCGCGGGTGCTAGCGCATCATAAATGATCGATCCCTCGCGCTTGTCTATGCCGTCAGGCACACGGCTTAAGCTGCGCTCCAAAATGCGTTCATATGTCATATCTGCATAATAGGTCATGTTAAATGGTCACCTCCTCTTCGATACGCACTTGTCCATAAATAGAAACGACAGTAAACTCTACTGCCGCTGTACGCCTATCTACCAATTCAATATGAAAATCTGTTACCTCTGTTATGCGTTCATCTACTAACAGCGCTTCTGTTACGATACGCTTGAGTTCACTGCGCATAACCGCTTCATTTGCCCCCAACACTTCATCTAATTCAATGCCGTAATTCCAGCTGTAAATGAGATAAATGAATCGTTCCGTCTGCAGCACTTTATATACGGCTTGCTTAATCGCTTCTATTTCATCGACAAAGCCTTGAATACGCCCCTTATCCATATCAAGCCGATACGTACGGGATGTCTGCTCTTCAGGCAACTCCAGCTCTACAGCCGTGATCGGAATGGCTGTGCCGATCTGTTCTGGAAGTAAAGACATGGCTACAACCTCCCCAACACGACAAACTGCTGCCCGCCATTATTGCGCAGCAGAATGACAGAGTCGCCAACAAGAAGTTCCGGCAGGTCACGAGACATAATGACCATATCCCCATCAATGACGAATCGACTATCTACTAATATGTGAATCGGGGACACTTTCTGCACTTGTCCAAACATAACGCTAACTGGCACACTAGCTGTATTGGCCTGCATAGAAATGAGTTTAATTTTGTCACTTAGCATTACATCACCACCAGCTTTAATTTCATCGTTTCCTTCATTACATCATGCTTGCATTCTTCGACAATGTACCAGCCGGACAGTCCAACCCCACTTATTTCTACAAAGACACCACAACCGGCACGTACCTTCAAATTAGCCAGTGCATCCACACTGAGCGATTGCTCTGGACGATTTTTTAATAGAAGCATGTTGTCTGCTTGTTTTTCAATTTGTGCTTTATTCAAATTTTCATTTACTTTTTCATAATGCTGCAGCACGCCCCACCTTGCCATGGAAGTAGTATCCTTCGCTACGTATACATCTCGTTTCCCTGTCTCTTTATTGTCACGGACAAGCTTAATTTGGTTCGCCGTTTCACCATCTATATCGCTGCTGTAGTCATAGCTGGTGGCTAGACTGTTATCGCCTATGATTAAATTAAGATGACTTTTATCTGTATTCGAAATACGGATCTGCCCAAAGTCATCCCACAAATAAAAATTTTGCTTGTTGTTAATCAACGTAAGATACAGCGCCTTTAAAATGATGTCGAACAGTGATTTGCTATCCTCAACCATGGAAGGAATGACGTAGCCCGTATTGCTTAGCTGGCCTGTCTTCAGCTCAAAATCACCCGCGATTTGCGCAACGATTTGATCGGCACGCTTGCCTTTAAATACGTACGTATCTTTGTTTTTCAAATAGCGCAGTTGATCGTACGCAACAACTTTCGTTTCACCTTTATCCGACTTCGAATATTTGAACACATAGCCGTGAAACAACCCCTCTTTGCCTATGAAAAACGATACGATACTTCCATGATCTATTTTGATCTGCTCATCGTTCATCATTGTAAATTCAAAGGAAGCAGGCGAACCAGCAAATTTCGTATTCCAATTCGCGTCGGTAATTAAAGTTGTTATGTCGTAGCCCTTACCTGTCTTATTGTTCTGAAAACGAACTCGGATCACAGTACCAACACCTGCCCCGGATAGATCGTATATTTCGGCAAGCCTGTACCCTTGTTCCGTTTATCCATTAGCGCTTTATTCTTCGCATACAGCTGAGGATACTTGCCTCCATCATCGTAACGTTTCTTGCAAATCGCCCATAAGCTTTCCCCTCTGACTACGGTATGCGTTTTCGATGCTGAAGGACTGCCTGGACGCTTAGCTGCACCAGCCCGCGCTTTATTGTCTTTGGTCAGACCGAGCGTTTTTGCTGAATATGGTCTCCATTCTTTCAATTTCAAACGGTAATAGATATCACCAACCTCACCGGCACGCTCATCATAACTCAACTCTTCAATACCCATTTTGATATTAATATCTAAATCAGTACCCGTCAGGAGAAACTGAATAGGCCTGTTTACTTCTCGAAATAGTTGAATGGTCCGAATACAACGGATAGGCTCTGGCAACGTCTTGTCCGTATACACTGGCTTTATTGACGATGCCTGCTTTGTCTGCTTCACTTGCTCTCCAGAGTCCTCGGCCTCCACCCGTTCAAATAAAAAACCAGCTACATAAGGTTCATAATGTGCAGGAAAAAAGGACTCAAACGAAACTTCACGGAGTCCTTTACGTTTTAACTTATTAATCTCGCCAATTCCTAATACCGTTACGGTTTCATTGTGCCCAGGAGAGCTTATTTCCAGCTTTTCAGGTAAGACAGGAATTTGAAGTACCTTGTCCTCGAGCTTCAAAAACATTTGATAACCCATTTTTGCAACACCCTCTTTAATATGCTATTTATGCTTTTGGATACACTCCTTCAGCAGACATGGCAAGCTCATTATTAAGAAGGCGCTCCATCTCAGCCATTACGTAGTTAACATCCACTTTCTCACTAATGTTAGCGTTCATCGCAATCGTTGGCGTCATCGTTACAAAGTTTTGCACATAGCGCATTTCCGCTACATCTTTCATCATCTGCAAATCTTCTTCCCCAATGTTCACTTCGCTGTTAATTTGGCCCACTTCGCCGACTTTTCCAACATTCGGAATCATGCCTGCCCCTGATCCTTTGCTAGGCCCTTTATCTACTCCGTTTTCTTCCTTTGCTTTGCCGTCAAACTGAGAGGATATTTCCTTTATCTTATTTTGCATCCCTTTCGCCATGTCAGAGCCTGCTTGATAGCCCTTGCTGCTATATTCGGTAATCGACTTTGTCTCCAATTTTTGCGTTACCTTGTAGCCTTCTGGCATTTCACCCAGCCAATCGTCCATCGTCTTTTGAAGCCCCGTGACACTACTTGCCAAATTTGACCCAAATACTGCATCGATCGCCCCAGCAATCTCTTTCACAATATCAAGTACCGTATTCGCTAAATTCACAAATAATCGCTTAATACTATACACAGGATGGTTAAACACATTCGCAAAAAACTCTGCAAACGATGACCAGATGTTCCATACTTGGATTACTATGTTATAGAAGAAAGCATATAACCCAAACAATGCACCGCCTATAAATCCAAGGACTTGATCAAAGGTAACACCCATATTGTTCAAGATGACAATTAAAATACCAATGGCAGCACCAATGAGCAAAATAGGCCAGTTCGCTAACATAAAGGCCGCAAACGCCCTAAATCCATTTATGAGAGCTGCACTTCCCCATGCCCATAACATCGAGATAGCTGCTGCTCCCCACGCCCATATTAACGAAATTAAATACGTGATGGCCATGACAGCCGCTACCGTTAAAATTGGACCAATAATTGCCCAATTGGACTCTACAAACGAAGCTATGGTCGAGATTAAGTTGATCAATCCTTCCACACCACTAGCAATTGTCGCGATCGCCACCATAATGCCAGTAACCATCGCAGAGCCGATATCACTATTCAAAAAATTGCTAATGCTTTGCATGACACCGGCAAACGACATAGCGGCAAAGTTTTTGATCCGTGTCCATGTACCTTCAAAGGTACGCGGCAGCGCCTCAAACTTTGCTTCAATCTCATCTGAAGCCGCTAATAATGCACTTTTCATAAGGTCAGCGGAAATTAAGCCTTCGGCAGACAATTTTTTCAATTCTTCGGTTGATTTACCCGTAAAATCTGCGATCGCTTGCACCATCATCGGCGCACTTGCCATCATGGATTCGAACCCTGCCCCTTCCAGCTTGCCCGACGCCATCGCTTGCGTCACCTGATCCATCCCTGCTTGCTGTTCCGCGGCTGATGCCCCGTTCACGGCAAATGACTTCTGCATCAGTTCTGAGAATGCAACGATTTCATTGTTCCCGTTAAAAGACCCCCCCGCCGACAGTGCGAGTTTAGAGACCGTTCCAACCATGTCGCTATAACCAGTCCCTGATCGCTGGGCAGCACCAAACACCATCTTCTGCAAATTTTCATCCGGCTTCTTTTCATCTTTGATTCCATTTAGACGGGCGTTATTGTTTGTATACGAATCAACCGCCTGCATCGCTGAGCCTGCTCCCGTAGCCAAACCTGCGACAGCTGCGACCATAACACCTCTAACCCCACTCCACGCACTTTTTACTTGTTCGGCGTTTTTGGCAGCTTCTCGTTGTTTCTTGTTCAGCACATCCAGCCGTTGACTTGCCCCACTGATCGCACTGCTCGTACCCGTGAACATCCGCGCAGGGGATGTTCTTGCACTTTGCGTCTGCAATACTTGCATGGATCGAATGACACGCTGTGTGCCTTGTGCCGCACGGTTCAACGTATTGGAGAAGTTATCGCGTATCGCAAGCGTTGCCGCTACTACTGACATTCGCTCACCTCCTTAACGCTTTCGTTTCGCTTTGTCAGCTTGCTTTTTTTCATTTTCAAGCTGCAAATCAATGCTTGCATAAATAAAAGCCCGGACGTGCACAGGCTTATCCATGAGCTCATCCGGGCTAATTTTTAATCGGTGCAGGGCATAGTGCGCATAATTCGCTTCACCGTTGCCCTGCCGGATTAGTTTTTTGCTTCTTCTACCAACTCATTAATATCGGTCTCGAATCCGTTCAGCTGCTGTACACGCTGTACAAGCTCTGCATATTGACCTGGATTGAACAACTTATCAATAAGCGCTTCTGCTCCTAGAACACCGAACTTCTTCTGCAAAGCTGCATCTTTAAAATTCGGCTCCACACAGCAGGCGATCAAAAGACGGTTCGCATACAAGTCCGCATCCGTTTCCACATCTTTCTGATGTGTTCTTTTATTAAAAGTAGCTTTTTGACAGCTTTTACGAATCTCTTTATTTTCTGCCTCAGTAATACTTTTTAGCACAAACGGAAACGGAAACGGCTTGATGCTCACTTCCGTCTGTACCTCCGCCTGCACGTCACTATTCATTAAAAAATCTTGTAGTTTACCCATTTACATAGCCTCCTTAAATTTTGTTAAACTCTTTTGCAATGTTAAAGTCTTCAAACGTGAAGTCTGCTTCTTCATCGAGCGCATCGTCAGAATCGCCATCCAGCTTCGTCAAAATGGTAGAATCGAGGTTAACCCCAAACAAATTCACTACTTGTTTGCCTGCTGCACTAGCTGGGTCTTCATTTTCGATCATCATATTAAAATAAACGTCTTGTCCTTTATCCTTATACTGCTTCAGCAACGAACGGAACAACGGCGTCATGTAGTAGATGGTCATGCTACCAGTACCCGTAATCCCCGTTGTCTTATGTCCTGTCATACGTTTACCAATCGATTTGATTTCGGATTTGTTTTTCTCAATCGTTGCTTCAATCGTCTTAGCAAAAAACAATTCCTCGTTATTCCCGTCAATTTGGGCATACGCTCTGCCCTCTTTACCATTAATCGTATCTTGTGCATGTAATTTTGCCATCTATATATCCCCCTCTCCTACACGACTTGAACTGTCATGTAGAGCTTCTCCATACTATCGTTAGGTTGCAGCACGCTATGTACAGCTACATCACGTTTGCCAATGCCTTGCTCAATCGTAATGTCATCACTATCAAAGTTGCTAATCGCACCAATTCCCTGATACTGAAGTGCCAAGGCAACCAGATCCGATTTAAATAATTGGCGACCTGTATCGTTATTCGTAACAAGACCGATATAAGACGCGCCGAAAATACGTGCAACATCGTTGGCCCAACCATCCATCACTCGCATCACACGATTGCTCGTCCAGTCCGGTGACTTACCGCCACCAAACGTAAGCAAGCTGTTAATGTCAGAAAGCACGCGTGCTTTGCTGCCTTCGCCGTAGAACACGAACTCTCCCGCCTTGATCGCCGCTTCATACTGACTCTTCGTATATTTGATATCGACATCGACAGCACCGTCATAGGTCGTGTTTGTTAAGCTTTGATTGATTTCCGCTGCTGCTGTAGCACCCGCTACCCACGCTACCGCTTTATCACCAGAAACAACGGTTGTATCTTCAAGAACGACACCGTTCTTTACGTTAATAATACCTTCATGATCAGCAGGCTGATTGTGAAGTACACACACTACTTTTTTACCTTCATCTTCACGAAGTCGCTTCGTAAACGCCACAAACAACGACTTCACACTCGTATCTGTACCTGGATAACCTAGTACGTTAAAGTTCTCAACTTCAAGAGCCGTCAAATAGCTACTGTATGTCGTTCCGTTAGCTGTTCCATTGGTACCGCCAGTTAATGGAGCTGCCGCAGCTGCTGCAAGCGTTCCTGTAGGACCAAATGTAACGAAATCGTTCGCTACCAAGTTAGCAACAGAAGTTACCGTTTGCTTGTCCACCTCTTGCATGCCTAAGTAAGTAACAACATCAAATCCACCAGCAGGATTCGTCAATACTGCTACTCGAATATCGTTGCCGCGCGTTCCGCTATATTTGGCTGTTGCCGTAAGGCCACCTGTCGTCTTTGTCGCCTTAGCACCGCCACTATTTACACGATAGACAAGCAATGTTTTTGCTCGTTTAAAACACTCGCGAATAAGCAGCAACTCTGGCGCAGTCGCATCATAACCAAATACAGTTAATGACTGTTTATTAAAATCAGCCGCATCCATCTGAATAAGCTTGTCTTCAGTACCCCAATTCAACTGTAAAGGCAATGAAGCAACACCGCGAGCACCCGCGGTTACACCGCCCCCGGCAGACACAAAGTTAATATATGCGCCTGGTAACACTTTATTTTGTAGCGTAAACGCTCCTCCGCCAATCGGCATATTAACACACCTCTCTCATCATAAATGTTTGAATCATTTTGTTTACATCTGCTAACGTGTACAGCTTCTCATCTTCCAGCAGCGCATCCAGTACATCTGGATTGAAGTCACTGGAGTTGTGATCTTTAAGCTGCCACTTATAAAAAGAAGGCTCTGACAATACGTCAGAACCTTCTTTCTTGCTCTTCTTTATCGCTTCTGTCATGGCGAAATCCCCCCTATCATCTGCAACTTGCCCATTACTTCCGATGGCTCCACCGCTTTGGGCTCTATTTGTCCACTTAGGCTGACGTCGAATGTAAAATGAAACACCATGTCTTCACCAGGCTCAGCTTGGGCTTTGCTCACGTGGACAATTTGTCCATTAACATCCAACTGCTCAAAAGCGAAGTATAGCTTTTCCACCCAATCGTGAAAGGCCATATTGTCTTTTGCAGACTTAAAATGCAGCACCTCAAAGCTGTACGTTCGCATACGTCTTCGTCCAAGCTTCGTTTCATGCTTCTGCTCTAAGCAGCGAATGAAATGATGGCCATCTGCGTTTTTTGGAATTTCATCTACATAGATGAGTCGGTCGGGATAAACGGACTTTAAGCGTTTGGCGATTGCTTTGATCAGATCGTTAACGGTCACTCGTCACATCATCCCCTTTCGAAATGCTGTTTCAATTGGCTGCTGAATTTGCGCTGCAATCTCGACTGCCTAGAAGCCTCCGCTTGCTTCATTGCACGACGAAGGATATAGCGCCCTTTCACAAAGGAACCGGACTTCGTACGGCGACCATATTCAATGACGCGTGCATACGGCACGTTGTTGTATACGTCAATTTGATAAGTCATGCCGGTTGTCCTCGGCTTGCTGCCATCATATTCTTTATTGTTGGCATGAGCACGAGTGCGATTACCCGTATGAAAATGATTGCGATAGCGTCCCGTATCAACAGCGTCAGGGTTGCCACTGCTTGCGATTACTTTCGCTTGCCGCGCTGCATGTTCCCCTTCTTGGATGAGCAGCTTCTGCGTAACCTTTGGCGCTTCGCGCTGCAAGTCGAGGAGCTTTTGGCGATATTTGATAAGCTGCTTAACGTTTGAGCCCATCGTCCATACACCACCTTTACTTCAAGCCATTGTATCCATTTCCCTATCATGCCAACTCTTCCACCTTTAAGCGCACCTCGTTGTGCGTTGCATATCGCTTAGGGACACCTACCACTTCGTAAATGCTGGACAACTGGGCTTGTCCAAATCGTTGGACCGTCACACGATCTCCCGCTTGAATAGAAACCGTTGGCGCTACATACAACTTCGCTTCGTGATCAATTCTGTGCTCTGCTGCTGTTTGATTGCTTCTGTCACTGCCAGCGGAAAATGCGCATGCGAGGTTTGGATAGACGTCCGTCCATGTTGTGCGGACGATGCCGTCTGCATCTTCTATAACAGCCATCCGACTTACGCTGCAAATATCCTCGTACGTCAATTCGAGCGCAGTTCGTTCAGCTGTTGCATGGCCGAACATACGGAAATGCAGTCCCGTTGCAGCCATAGCAATACGTTCCAACATGGCTACCACCTCAGCTTTCGAAACGCCTGTAATTGCACTTTGTAATTGTCAACAATGTCCTTTACCCCACGGATATCTCCAACCGACTTCGTATCGAAGCTAGTAGATACGTCCCCGCGGCTTACAGACTTCGCTGCTGGCGGAAGTTGTTCGCTGCCGTACCTTTCGGAGCGCCACATATCCGCCGCCATACGAACAGCAACATTTTCGAGCATGATTGGCATCTGGTCTAGGTTGCAGTAATTAAGCACCTCATCGCATACCGTCTCCAGCACCAATTGCAAAAGGGAATCTTGCTCAGCGCCCGTAATTCCAAGCACCTGCTTTAACTTGGTTAGCATCGTTGTTGAGATTGTTGAAGTCATAAGGATCACACTCCTACCTTACGATCCGATATTTACCCACACACCGTCGATCTTGTTATCTGGAATCCACAAGTCATGGTATTTGCGATAATCCAATTTCCAAGCGTCTGCTTTCTGATTCGTATTCGGCTCAAAAATACGTACTTTCTCTGTTTTAGAAACCGCAATTGGGCTGCGGCGTACTGTAATGATCCAGTTAATCGGTTTAGCGCCTGTTGCTGGCACAAAGCCACCATTTGTTTGCCCTGTTGTCGAACCGTCATGGAACACATAAGCCGTCTTCATACGAGCGGAAGGAACACGGATAATTGGGTTGTTGTCGAGTACTTTTACTTTTCGGGAAATGTTGCCTTGCGTAAACTCAGCAACCTCCAAGTTTTTCTCCACTTTATCCGCAAGATCAAGCTGTTTCGCGGCATGCGTGGACATCGTGATGACCATTTGCTCATTTTCACCAATAATATCTTCAATTGCAGTAATATCATCAAGCAGCTTGTCATAAATCGTTGCCGCAGCTGGTGTATATGCCGTTGTATTTACTTTGCCTTTTGCGTTAGCCATCGCGTAAATTTTGCTATAGCGATACGCATCAATTTCAGGCACAACTAATGTGCGCTGGAACTCGCCCATCACATTAGCAGCAGTCGCCGCAAAGTTAGACTCATCCACATCCATCGCATCTAGCTGGAACGTACGACCACGGTCCTGTGTCAACGCATATGTACCATACGTTAGGGATACGGAACCTTGTACGTAACCGCGATCACGGTCATAATCACCAAGACCGTCCATCGCGATTTTCGGGATTTTCACCTCGTTGCCGCCAGCATATTTCACTTGTGCTGCATTTTCTTCCATCCATCCAGACGTCGCCAAAGCAACCATCTGCTCATCCAGCGAAGCTTGAAACAGCGTCGCGTATTGGAGTGTATTAATTGACATGTACATTCATCCTTTCGAATATCGTTGTTAAAAATAGAATCGTTGAAGCAATTGCCATAGAACGCTGTTGGTTACCTACAGCGTAGGCAAGCCCATTGCCGCACGCACTGCCGTTAGATTAGCAGCTTGCGAGTTAGGCGTGATGCCTGGATCGGCTGGTCTCGCCCCATGAATGGCTGGCAAGGTTAGGTTTAGAAGCTGGTCCTGATTGAGCATTGCGGGGTTAGACTGTAGTTGTCCCGCTTGTTCCCCATGGATCTGGATTTCCTGAGCGCTTCCACCCTGCAACTGCACAGCTCCTTGTAGACCGTTGAGAGGTTGCTGATCGATAAACAAGTAAGGCTTCGCTACACGGATTGGAGCAATAATCTCTTCCAAGTCCTGCTTCACATTGCCCGCTTCATCCAACTCAATCTTGTCCATATCAATGAGATTGATCAGGTCTTCCGTGTCATGCACCTTACCTGCAAGGGCCATGCGAATAGCAGCCGTACGCTGAATCGAAGCAAGCTCAGACTGGTAATTACGAGCAAGCTCATCCAGCTTGCCTTGTGCCACGATAACATCCGTTGCAATCTTGGAAGGATCGCCGCTGCCGCCTATCGCTCTTAGCGCTTCTGCAGCTGCCTTTAAGGCTGCCTCTGCGCTCGCCTTGCCTTTTGTTACGGCATCAAATTTTTCTGCGGGCACGTAACTTCCATCGTTGCCCACGACGAGGTCAACATCTTTCCCCTCCTTTCCTTTGCCTTGCAGTGCAGTTTCCACTTGCAAAGCTAGCTCCTCACCCAAAAACATTTTGATTGACTCAACAATCATCTTCTTGCTCCTTCCCGGCTGTTTATATAGCGACTTCCACGCTCATTGCCTCCACCAGTATGTCTAGGACTGGCTGCCTGAAATGGGTATAAAAAAACCACCGTCTCTTGTTAAGAGAACGATGGTTTAATCATCAGGTGTATAGTTGTGATATGCAGCTCATTGAGCGTATTTCTTAATTTGCTATATTACTATATTAATGCCTAATTGACCGAATGACCTGCACCGATTCTGCATATAATCTGCAAGATGTCTGCAATGGTGGAAGTTTTGTGATTTATTATCCCCAGCTACGGAATTGTGCTGTCCATCGGTACTAACCTTGAAAATATTTAAATCAAGTTTAAAGTGGGATTCACACAACGACGAACGCTGACACCACTGTGGCTTGATTTCGACTGACTCCTCATCTCACACGTTTATGTGATATTATTCAATTGAGCTAGTAAGGTATCAATTCGAATTAATAGCTTCTTCTGTTCTTCTTCTACTAACTGCTCATCACGAATATCTGTCACATTAAATAGTTGCAGTTCCTGTTTAATTCTCTGCATTTCTTCTATCTGCGTATATTTAAGTTTTAACAAGTTCTCCGCTAGTGTTACATACACAATTATTTTTTCACTTAATGTATTTGTGCAGTCTCGCTCAAAACGTTTAAGTACCTTAGTAACTATCTCTTCATCACTTAAATTACCCGTATTGATTTGCACGAAAAACCTATTAACTTCATCTGTCAACTCTTCGTAGTGCCAGCATACCCTTGGGTAATAATCCGACGGCATTACTTCTAATTGTTTATATACTTGTTCCTCACGCGATATTAAATCGATATATTGTTCCCGCGTTAATTTATGATCCTGTTCAATTAATTTTAAATCTAATTCCAATAATGTTTTCATCAAGTAATCTTTGAAGGTACTCAGAACTTTCGAATGAGAAACTAAGATTTCTGCAATTGCTACACTAATGATTGCTTTATCTGTCTCACTATTTTTCATTAATAGATCGTATTCATTAAACGTTCTTGCAATCGCCTCTTTATTACTCATTTTTTCATCTTCTTTATATTCGTAATATGACTCATTTATATATTCTAAATATTCTTCATAAGAGTAAGCCATTTTATAGAAACCTCCGATATTTATTTTGAAGTTTTAGGTTGAACTAGCACATCACCATTATGAACAACTTCCATTGTAATATTAGGATATTTTTCATCAAATTGCTGAATGATCCTATTACAACTACCACAGGTGTCCTTTTCAGTAAATAATTTAATTTTACCAGTTACATTTGGATTGTTACCTAATCTTATTACTAAGTCATTTAATATTTTATACTCTGTATCACCATCCCTTAAATAAATATTTCCTGCATTATCAGGAGCTTCAGTTGCCTCAAAGATTGGATTTTCAGGTTTGAATGAGAATTCCTCGGTTCCTGGGATTTTTTTAGCTGGATCATGAATCCCACTATGTGCGTAAAAGTCTGTCTTATCAACACCTGTAATATTTACTTCTGCATATGCAAAATTACCACTTTCTTTGTATCTTTTGGATAAACCTTCCCTAGCCAGAGCTACTTTATCAATAATATGTTTATCTACTATAGGAGAAATTAATCTAGTAGGGAATCTTTTAGCAGTTTGTCCACTATCAACCCGGTCCTTATACCACTGCTCATATGTATTGGCCTTGGGTAGATGTTCACCACCCAAACGCGACTCATCCATACCATCAGCAACTTCTATCGTAGTCGAACGGCAACGCGGATGCATAGGCGGATAGTTTATACGTCTTTGCGCATCCGATACGTTAAACCTCTTACCATCCAAACTTTGACAAGTATCACTTGTACGTCTATCTAATTTTGCCACATATTCATATTGCTTTACACCAACCGCATCGTATGCCAGCCGAATCGCTTCATTATGGAAATACGCACTTTCTCCCTGCACGAGAATCTCTATATGCTTAAACGATGCTCCCATTTGATCGGACAGTTCTTTTGATATCTCGTTGCTACCTTTGCCATGACGCCATCCTTGCGAGACCGTTTTTTCCATTTGAAAATGCAACATTCTGATATTCTCTGCCATCCGATCCGCAAAGTTAACACCACTCCACGGGTAAGATAATACATCATTCATCTCTGAATCGAGCTTCTTAAACTCTCTTAACGAGCCATATCGCTGCTCAATATCGAATATTTTCTTATAGTACGCATCCGAATACAACCCTTCAAATGCATTCCACATTTGACGAACAATTTTAGCGCTCAAATCATCCAGCACGATCCGCATTTGTCCAGATACAAGGTCAAGCCGAGTACGCGGAGAAGCACTACACTTCACCATCTTCAGTCTAGATTGCAGCAATCGCTTAGCAGCATCATCCTTCTCCTCATCGATGCGCTTCGCCCAGTCCTCTACACTATCCTTCCATTCTTGCATCTCTGCTGTATTTAGCAACTTGTCTGCCCTGTCGTGAGCAGAACCTTGTTCATCCTCATAGCGAACCAAAAAATCATTAACGCTAACCCGAATCTCTCGCGCCGCCTGCTCATATTGCTTGAACAGTTCCCGCATTACCTCAGAGCCGACTTCTAAACTTTCTTTCTCCAGAGTTAACGCACGTTCCAGCCATTGCTCATCATCGTCCGCCAATTCTATCACCACCTGTCTGTTCCCCAGCCTTATAATTGGACAGCAAAAAGACACCTTCAACAGTAAGAAGGTGTCTTTACATTCAGCCACTAGGACTGTCATCTATACACTATTTAAAAGTTATGATTAATCTTCTAGCTCATCTTCACTATCATCAAAGAGAGCCTCGAACTCTTCATCGGAATAATCTCCATTACTTGATGAATGATAGCGTTGAGGTATTCCATTATGATCTAAAACATGATCTACAATACCTTCTTCATCTGAAATAACAAAAGTAATTTCATCTTCGCCTTCATACTTTTTTGGCCCTATGTCAGACAGCACAACCCAGGCACTACCTTTAATTCTGTAAAATTCACTATAAAACTTTACCGAGTTATCTTTATCCTCATGTATAGTCCCATATAAATTATGTTTTTTTTGATACTCTTTAGCAATTTGAATAGCCTGACCTGATGTTAACTTTGTTTTCATTTCTTCACTCATTATTCCTCATATCCTTTCCAATCTGGTAACGGCCATCGCTCATTCCTAATGTAAAAAATATATCTCTGTGCTTCATATATTTCTTGGAAAGTAAATATATCTTTATTTTTCATAATTTCATTATAAACGTACTCTTCCCTCTCTGCTCTTGTTTGCTTGAGGTAAATTTCTTGTCCAAGTTTCTTATATTGCTTTGCATGATAAGATTCATGAAGAGCACTTAAATATGACGCATGAGGTCTCAAGACCATTTGTCCTGTATAAGGATCAAAGCCTCCTGCAACATTTATAGGAAGTATTCTTCCTTTTTTGTCCATAACAACTTTAAACCCACTTTCGTTCATGTCGCTCTTAAATTTTTTTAATTCGCGAATGCTCATAACCCTTAATCCATCTGCTGTTAGGCGTGTTTGACCACTAACGGGCATTTCTTCCCATTCTTTATAATCTAGATTACCTGTCCCTTCATCACACTCAAGCGTAATCGAACGGCAGCCTGGATGAAGCGGAGGAAAATTAACCCCAATCTTCGCATCCGACACGTCAAATAGTAGACCATCCAGCTCACGACATTCAGCACTTGT
>NZ_JACYTN010000016.1 GCF_014841135.1 Paenibacillus arenosi | reverse complement strand
AGGGCTGAGAAGTTTACTTACTCGTTATGTAGAACTTTGTTAACCTTTTGGAACCGCCGTATGCGGACCCGCATGTACGGTGGTGTGAGAGGACGGGGGCTAGGCGCCCCCTCCTACTCGATCGTTGGTCTTATTACCTTTTGTAACCTTTTGTAACAGGAACCTTCGTAATTTCCGAAATTCTAATTCTAAGAGCTAAACTGAGCATGGTGCAAACGGCTATATATTCCGCCCGCGGTTACAAGCTCTTCATGCTTACCTTGCTCAGAAATGCCATCTTCCGTAACAACGACGATACGATCTGCGTTCTTAATCGTCGCTAATCGGTGAGCGATGACAAGCGTCGTACGTCCAACAGACAGTTCCGCCAACGACTGCTGAATCGCCTGTTCTGTCTCGGTATCAAGCGCGGAAGTGGCTTCATCTAAAATGAGAATCGGCGGATTTTTCAAGAACATTCGTGCTATCGCTAAGCGCTGCTTCTGACCACCAGAGAGCTTCACGCCTCGCTCACCAACGAGCGTTAGCAAACCATCTGGTTGTGAACGAATAAAGTCGTCCAAACGCGCACGACGAGCTGCCTCCATAATTTCCTTATCGCTTGCGCCAAGCTTGCCGTACTCGATATTTTCCCGGATCGTTCCTGCGAATAGGAACACATCCTGCTGAACGATACCGATCTGGCGACGCAAGCTTGTCAAGGTCATGTCGCGACTATCGATGTTATCAATCGTGATGCTGCCCTCATTTCGTTCGTAGAAGCGGGGGAGCAGGCTGCACAGCGTTGTCTTACCAGCGCCTGACGGACCGACAAATGCAATCGTTTCACCTGCATGAATCGTCAAGTTAATCTGGTTGAGAACATTAGCATGTCCTTCGTAACCGAACGTAACATTGTCATAACGAATGTTCCCGTTTAGATGAGCGACCTCAATCGCATCTGGCATATCTGCTACATCAGGCTCTGTATCGATAATTTCGAGATATCTTTTGAATCCGGCAATACCTTTTGGATAGCTTTCGATAACCGCGTTAATTTTCTCAATCGGTCTAAAGAACACGTTCGTAAGTAACAGGAAGCCAACAAACTCACCGTACGTAATCTTATTTTGAATAACGAACCATGTTCCTGAAATCAGTACAAATAGATTTCCTAATCGCATAAGCAAGTAGCTAGTCGAAATATTGAAGCCCATTATTTTGTAGGCCATCAGCTTCGCTTCACGGAAACGCATATTGTTGACGGCAAACTGCTTCTTCTCATGTTCTTCGTTTGCAAACGCTTGAACAACGCGGATACCGCCAACACTATCTTCTACGCGCGCGTTGAAGTCGGCAATATCGGAGAACATACGGTCAGCCGCTACAGTCATACGTTTATTGCAAACGACGACGAGCCATGCCATGAATGGCACGATAATAAACGTCATTAGTGCCAGCTGAACATTCATATACAACATAATTGTAAAAGAGCCGATCAAGGTCATAATCGCGATGAAAATATCCTCGGGACCGTGATGTGCCACCTCACCAATTTCAAATAAGTCATTCGTCATACGAGACATCGTATGACCTGTCTTGTTGTTATCGAAGTAACGGAAGGACAGCTTCTGGATATGCTCGAACAACTTTTTCCTCATATCCGTTTCTATATTGATGCCAAGCTTATGTCCCCAATACGTTACTACATAATTGAGTCCTGTATTAATGATATACAAGACGAGCAGCCCGAAGCATGCCCATGCGATCCATGACCAGTTATTACTTGGAAGTAGATCATCTATGATTCTATTAACGACGAGAGGGAAGCCCAACTCTAAGAGCGCAGCGATCACAGCACAGGAAAAGTCGAGTATAAACAAACCGCGATAAGGCCGGTAGTACGAGAAAAATCGTTTTAACATGGAAATTCGGTTCACTCCTTTGGCTGTTGTGCAAGAGGTTGAAAGTAATCAGTTGATAATCGTTATCAATGGTAGCATCAATTGTAAAGGATGTCTACAAATCTATAGGATGTTGATAAGATGTTACTATAAAAAAGAGCAGCGCCACGTTTGTGACCTGCTCTCTTCGTATTATATAAACGATAAATAATTACAGCTCGTCGAACCCATTGTCGTCGCCAGCTTTTGCGTACGTGCGGGACTTCGCTTCGAAGAAGTCCGTCTTCGTTGCGTTCAATGCTTCATCAGAGAATGGCTTGATCCAAGGCATACAGTTGACGTCAACGCCTTCATAAGCTTTGTCCATACCCATGAGAGCAAGGCGGCGGTTCGCAATATGCTTGATGTAGTCAGACAACTCACGAAGGTCAATACCGCTAATATTTTTGAGCGTGTAATGTGCCCAATTTGTCTCCAACTGTACAGCACGCTCAATTGTGTCATATACAAATTTGCGGTTTGCTTCTGTATCCAATTCTGGGAAGTCACGCATCAACTGCTTGAACACTTCACCGAAGAAGTAGCAGTGCTGATTCTCGTCACGTTGAATGTAAGAGATCATTTGGCTTGTGCCCATCATCTTCTGGTCGCGTGCCATGTTGTAGAAGAAGGCAAACGTTGAATAGAAGAAGATACCTTCAAGAATCAAGTCCGCAACCAACGATTCGAAGAACGTTTGCGGAGTCGGATTGTTACGGAAAGACTGATAAATATCAGCAATAAAGCGATTGCGCTCAAGCAATACTTCATCGTGCTTCCAGTACTCGAAGATTTCTTTCTGTTCTTGCTCTGACACGATAGAGGAAAGAACATAAGAATATGATTGGTTATGAACAACTTCTTGCTGTGCGATAATTGCAGAAATTGCTTCAAGTGAAGAGTCTGTAAAGTACTGCTTCACGTCGCCTACGTACATCGTCTGCATGGAGTCAAGTACAGCAAGTAGGGAGATGTTTATTTTGAATGCACGACGCTCTTCTTCAGACAACAATGCAAACTGCTGTGCATCTTTGTTCATTGGAATTTCGTCTGCGATCCAATGGTTCAATAACAATACTTTATATAGTTTGTACATATGAGGCATACGAATATCGTCCCAGTTCAAAATACCGGAACATTCACCCATAATGATACGAGTGGATTGGTTAGGTGCGGATGTATTGAAGATCGACTGGCGCTTCAAATCTTGTTCTAACAAGCTCATGAAGGAGCACGTCCTTTCTGCGTAACAATAATAATTAATAATAGAATGAATTAGGAAAGCATCGTACATATATCATAAAGTTTCGAATGCGAAACCGTTTGTCCAAAGGAAGGGCACAAGAGGGAAAGGCGGTAGCCAGTAACTCATTGTGCCCTATTATCATATATACGTGTTCGTTTAAAAGTGTGAACTATGATGGATTGCATTCATTTTACTAATGAAATCGTAAAATGATCTCTCTCAATTAAGAGCTGCAAGACTCACATTCTTCAACTGTTAATGCTTGGCTGCGTACATAGTACGTGGACTTCATGCCATCGCGCCATGCGTGAAGGTGAAGCTCAAGGAACTCAACTGCACGAATGTCAGGACGAACGTACAAGTTGAAGCTTTGGCCTTGATCTATATGGCGCTGACGAGCAGCTGCCATACGGATAGATGCATGTTGGTCAAGACGGAATGCCGTCTTGTAGAACCACATCGTCTTGTCGGACAAGTCTGGAGCCGGATTTGCAATCTTATAAGTTGTCTTCTCTTCGTAGCTAAGAAGCTCATACACAGGGTCAATACTTGCTGTAGAACCTGCAATAATGGATGTAGAACCATTCGGCGCTACTGCCATTAGCCAACCATTGCGCATGCCGTTCTCACGAACTTCTGCCGCCAACTGCTGCCATTGCTCAGTCGTAATGAATTCACCAACACGAGTACCTGTTGTGTATTCACGATCATCGAAGTAACGGCCATTTTCCCACTCAGAACCAGGGAAGAGCTCGTACGTTCCTTTTTCCTTCGCCAACTCCATGCTGGAGCGGATAGCCAAGAAGTTAATGCGCTCATAAAGATTGTCATTGAACGTAACCGCTTTGTCGGATTCCCAAGCGATCCCTTCAAGTGCAAGCAAGTGATGCAAACCGAATGTACCAAGACCGATTGCACGGTAGCGGCGGTTCGTGTGCTGTGCTTGCAATACTTCAATATTGTTAATGTCGATAACGTTGTCGAGCATACGAACTTGAATTGGCACTAGGCGGTCCAGTACGTCAGCGCGTACCGCACGTGCCAAGTGAATGGAGTTCAAGTTACACACAACAAAGTCACCAGGTGTCTTCGTAATCACGATACGTGTTTGACCGTCTTTCGTTACGAGCTCTTCGTGCTCAACAACCGTAGCGGACATGTTTTGGAAAATCTCTGTACACAAGTTAGAGCTGTAAATCATACCGTGACCTTTGTTCGGGTTCGCACGGTTTGCAGCGTCTTTGTAGAACATATATGGCGTACCTGTCTCAAGCTGAGATTTCAATACGCGCTTCATAATGTCGATAGCTGGCAAAGTAATGCGGGACAACTGAATGTTAGCTACAGCCTCAGCATACTTTTCACGGAATGTGCCTTCGCCGAACTTCTCATCATAGAAGTCTTCCAAGCCAAGCGGTCGACCATTCGCATCTGTCCAACCCATTACTTTCTTAATTTCGTGCGGGCAGAATAGGTGCCAGTCTTCACGTTTCTCCACAGCTTCCATGAATAGATCCGGAATCGAGATCCCGTGGAAAATGTCATGCGCACGCATGCGCTCATCCCCGTTATTCAACTTCAAGTCGAGGAAGGACAGAATATCTTTATGGTACACATCTAAGTAAACAGCAATTGCACCTTTACGTGTACCCAATTGGTCAACGCTTACTGCTGTATTATTCAGCTGGCGAATCCATGGGATTACGCCCGAGCTTGTATTTTTATGTCCGCGAATATCAGAACCACGAGCACGAACTTTACCTAAGTAAACGCCGATACCGCCGCCCATTTTGCTAAGACGAGCTACGTCTGTATTGGAATCGAAAATACCTTCCAAGGAATCGTCGATCGTATCGATGAAGCAACTGGAAAGCTGGCCAGCGACTTTCTTACCAGCATTCGCCATCGTTGGCGTTGCGGCTGTCATGTATAAGTTGCTCATTGCCCAGTACGCTTCTTTAGCAAGCTCTACGCGGCGCTCCGCTGGCTCTTGATACATCAAGTACATCGCGATAATCATGTAGCGCTCTTGTGGAAGCTCCATCGTACGAGCATCGAAGTCTGTAGCCAAGTAGCGCTCACGAAGCGTCAGAAGGCCGATATAGTCGAACAACTCATCACATACAGGCTCAATCGCTGCACCGAGCTCAGCAATTTGCTCAGGTGTATAGGCATCGAGCAATTCTTGACGGTATACGCCAATATCAACGAGACGTTTGATCAATTTATAGAAATCACCATAAGGCTTATCTGGATAAGCTTTGTAGTTACGATGTACAGCTGCTTCTTTGTACAGCTTCGTCAATAGAGAACGTGCAGCGACGAACTTCCAGTCTGGCTCTTCACGGGAAACGAGCTCCAGCGCAGACATAATGCAAGCTTGTGTAATTTCCGCAGCTTGTACACTTGAAGAACGAAGCTTCGTTAGTACACTGCGGTGCCAGCGCTCGACATCAAGATGCGGATAATCCTCCATAAGACGTTCGCCGTATACACGGATACGATTGGCATCGAAGGCGAGTGAGCGATTATTCGGCTTAAGTACCGTCTGCACGGTATGAGCAGTATTGGTTGAATACATAGGTTGTTCCTCCTCCACATAAATCCGTACTATCCTGCTTCATGTACATCCATATCATAAGCTGTCATTTAGCTAATCCTTCTGGTAGTAGGCGTTAAGCATAAGACAGCGTTCTAACCGTCCGTCATGAGTCATAAGGAAGCCTCTTTGCTGCATACATGTAACTGCCGGATTGTTCCGAACAGATGTCAGCCGCAAAGAGGCGTACTATTGTTATAAATTGCGCATACTGAATGTACCCTTATCCCCAAAGGGCAGTGTTAATCATTAACGTTGACTTGGTGGGCTATTCGGTGACAGCTTGTCTGAGTCATAACGTGACCTTGGCAAGGTTTCATTTCTTTACAATCATGCATGTTGAACTCCCTGCGAGGTAGATAAGATTGTTCATTTCTATCAGTAATCAAGTTGTTAATATACTACATGAAATAAGGGGAAGTAAATAGGACTGAGTGACATTAATCATACCATAATGGGTTAAACCTTTGGTGTTATTGGCTTTAATTCGAGAGAAATTTTTTTTGGAAATGATGAGCATTACTATGAGACATTTTTAGGGATGAAATGCAAGTAGTTGCGTGTTCACTTTACTGTATGTTTATTACTAATATACCAATAAGCCATGCCGACAAATACAATTCCACCAACGGCGTTACCAACCGTAACCGGAATCATGTTGTACAACCAGCCACCCCATGTAATGGAATCCGGGTGCTGCGGCAATAAAAGTGATAAGGTTAGCAAAGACATATTAGCAACACTGTGTTCGTAGCCTGTGGCGATAAAGGCATACAGCATCCACCAAATAAGAACTAACTTTGCGATGTCATCCTTTGCACGCATCGATGTCCATATCGCTAAGCAAACTAACCAGTTGCACAATATGCCTCGGAAAAATAGCTCATGGATCGGCATATTCATTTTTGCTGCTGCAGTCGTAAATAGTAGATGATCAGGCGCAATTTTTCCGAAAATGCCTGTACCATAGATGAGTAAACTAAATACGACAGCTCCAGCCAAATTGCCGAAGAACACGATGACCCAATTGTTCCATGTAACAGACCAAGGTGTTCTCTTCGACAGGCTGCTTACCGTAAACAGCATATTGTTGCCCGTTAGTAGCTCCGCCCCTGCAAATATAATCAACGTTAGTGCGATGCCGAAGGAGCCTCCCATAATAACGGAAGTGGCGGGAGAGTTCGCCGCCATAAAAGGGCCGCCAATTTTGAAAATTAGCATAATGCCAAAGCCAACGTAAGCGCCTGCGAGCATCGCTGCTACCCAGTATCGTGCAAGGCTTGATTTCATAAGATTCTTCTTTGTTTCTACAGCTTCATTAATCTGTTCAATCGTTGGCTGAAACATCGTGACCCCTCGCTTTTTCATTTACAGATAATAGGATAATAGTAGTTCATATTGAAGATTTGAAAATGATCTATTAGCATTACTATCGCTTTTTAGTAGTTTTTAGTGTATTACAATGCGGATGGAATTGTCTCGAACTTTAGTGATAAGAAGTAGAGCTCGCGAACTCATGACTAGCTACCAAGCATTAGTTGTACTCAGCAACTAGCTGCAAGCTGCTTCATTACAGAGGAAAGGACTAGGCTGCTACCATACATCAATGTATTAAAGTACTCGTCGTGTAGCGAACAGTGGCAATTATGCAGTTATTTCTTTGGTAAATGCACTTATTTAGGCTGTTATCCGCAAAAATGCAGTTATTTTTCTGTCATTAGCCATTTCAGCTACTAATTTAGAAAAATAACTGCACATTTGTCCATTTTTATCTTCAAATGACGTTTTTTCATTAAAATACCTGCATTTTTGTCCATACAATATGATTTAAGCACAATAGTGGTAGAATTCGTGAGTACCAGTACCAGTACCAGTACCAGTACCAGTACCAGTACCAGTACCAGTACCAGCACCAGCACCAGCACCAGTACCACTGTGCTCCGAGCTAATTATTTTTGTTGATGACAATTACAATCCGGCGTTCTTTTGTAAACGGCGCACAATGGCCATAAAGTCTTCTTTGGAAATGCCAGGAGCAAATTCTTCGGGCAAGTCATCCAAGTCTGGAATCGGGTGGCCTTCTGGTGTGCCTTGCTTCACTTCTAGCGGTTTGCCGTCTCCTGGATGTTTGCCGCTCCAAATTAACCCGATGTCCTTGTAGTCATTGTCACTCCAGGTGTACAGAATACGACCAAGCCCTTGATCCTCGAATTTGCGTGCCGTATCAAAGGCGCGATTGTCCAGGTTAGGGATCGGCAGCATTTTGGATACATCGACTCCTGTTGCAATTTCCAATGCCTTCGAGTAGGCAAGAACATGGGTGCCACCACGGACGAGCAGATATCCAATCATGGCTCGGGCAGTAGGGTGATCTGTCATTTCATATACCCTCATCTTATGGGTACGGGCACCACATTCAAGGAAAAAGTTATGCAGCAGATCAAGCACGAGGTTGCCGCTGTTGAATACATAGTCTCCAGCCCACGGTCTGCCCATGGAATCTCCAACGACAGTGGTTTGGGCATTGGCGATAAAGTGATACGTATTGCGGGCGTTCATGCCTACATGCAAAGGCGTCTTGTTCGGATTTCCAGCCTTTGTGCTGCCTGACAACACAATGTTAATCGCATTAGAAACAAGCTCGACATGCCCGAACTCTTCCGCTGTGATGCTGGCAACAATATCGTAAAAAGGCTTCAACTTTCGCTTCTGCCGGAAGTTGAACGACTGGAACATATAATTGTTCAAGGTAGACATTTCACCGAAGCGTCCACCGAGCAGTTCCTGTACGGCGGCAGCCGCATTCGGGTCGCCTTCTTTTAAGACGGGCAAGTCAATCGCCAGTCGATTGATCCTTTTAAACATCTGAAGTCCTCCTTCATGAGGGATCGGATCGCTGCGGCTCGTCACCGTCCCCAAATTCCGTTCGAATCTTGCTGCTATTTTTGTTACGCCACTTCAATAAAGTTCATTATCATACATGGTTCTAGACCTATGCGTATGACAGAATGTCCTATGCTTGCAGCCTACAAACCGTCACGTTTGACCTCTATATTAGGGTCTTTTACAATAGTGAAAAGATCGAAAAGATTCGGATTCATGAAGGGGAATGACGTGTGTACAAAATAATGATCGTGGAAGATGATCCGAAAATAGCAGAACTGCTAGCCTCTCATATTGAGAAATATGGGTATGATAGCATCACAATCGAAGATTTCACTCATGTTTATGATGAATTCCAACGTGTTCAGCCCCATGTCGTGGTGATGGATGTCAATTTGCCCAGCTATGACGGTTATTATTGGTGTCGGCAAATTCGCATGGTATCTACTTGTCCTATTTTGTTCTTATCTGCGCGCAGCGGTGAAATGGATCAAGTGCTAGCGCTAGAGAGTGGAGCGGATGATTATATTACGAAGCCATTTTCACGCGAAATAGTAATGGCCAAAATCCGTAGTCAAATTCGACGTGTCTACGGCGACTATGCGATAAAGGAACGTACGGTGGAAAAGTACGGTATGATGCTGTATCCAGAACGGCTGGAGCTTCATCTTATGGGCAGCATGGTTCCGCTGACAAAGAAAGAAGCGGTGCTCATTGAGACGCTTCTTCAAGCTTGTCCGCGTATCGTAAAGCGAGATGCTATTTTGGATAAGCTATGGGACGATGAAAGCTATATCGATGACAATACATTGAGCGTCAACATTACACGGTTACGGAAGAAGCTATCGGATCTTGGTGTAGAAGATGCGCTGGAGACGGTACGTGGGGTAGGCTATCGCTTAAATCAAACATGGTCTGTAGAAGGTGATTCATGAGGTTATTTATTCGTGAGCATGTTCCGCTAATAGGCTTTACAATGATACAACTATTGCTCGTGCTGCTTGTCGTATGGTTTGATGGCTATCAGCAAATAGGGACTGCTTTATACGCAATGTTTCTAGGGCTGTTTGTCCATTTGGCTTATTTGATATACCGATATGTGACCCATCGCAGGTTGTATGAACGGCTATCACGACCGCTTGCGTCCATTCATGATGGAGGAATTACGGCCGACACGCCGCTGGGCCATGCGGTAGACTCTCTGTTGGAGAAGCAGTACGGCTATTATCAACAGCAGCTCAAGACGTGGGAGCGCAAGCAGCAGGAGCATCTTACGTTTATGAACCAGTGGGTTCATCAGATGAAAACACCACTGTCTGTCATCGAGCTCATCATTCAGGATGGTGAAGATATCGACCCGACAAGCATCTCGGAAGAGACCGATCGCCTGCGACAGGGGCTTGAAATGGTGCTGTATATGTCCCGGCTGGGAACGTTCGCTCAAGATTTTCATGTGGATCGGGTATCGTTGCATGCGGTTGTCAAAGAAGCGATTAGGGACAATAAGGGATTTTTCATTCGCAGCTATGTATATCCAGAGAATGTCGTTCCAGAAGAGGTGTTCGTTGAGACTGACGCGAAGTGGCTTCGTTTTGTTATTTATCAGCTGTTATCTAATGCCATTAAATATTCGGCAGGCAGTCGAGAGAAAGTAACGATTTCTGCGTATACAGAGGGACGCTCAGTCTTCTTGGAAGTGACAGATCGTGGTGCAGGGATACCTAAGCAGGATCTATCTCGCGTATTTAGAGCATTTTATACAGGGGAAAATGGGAGAGCGTACCGAGAATCAACAGGCATGGGGTTGTATCTTGTTAAGGAAGTCGTCGATAAGCTTCATCACAACATTTCTCTTGAATCGACGGTTGGAGTAGGCACGACCGTTCGCATTGAATTTCCATATGCAGGGACGAGGGCTGATTAGTCATACCTCGTTCTTTTTTTGTAGAGAGGCGAACATAATCTTACAAAGTTGTTAGCTTGGTGAAAGATGGAAAGGTAGGAGGTGCTGCAACGGTGTTTTATACTAAATTGCATCTGAGAAGGGAGACGGAATGATGGACATCGTAAACGTTCGCGACCTGTGTAAAATATATAAAGAAAAAGTAGCGCATGAGGCACTCACCAATATAGATTTAACGATTGCCAAGGGAGAGTTTGTTGGTATTATGGGGCCATCTGGCAGTGGCAAAACCACACTCCTCAATATTATATCGACGATCGACGCACCAACTTCTGGTGATGTTCGAATTAATGGTCAATATCCGCATGATTTGTTCCCTGAGCAGCTAGCTTCCTTTCGCCGCAAGGAATTAGGCTTCGTGTTTCAGTCATTCAACTTGTTGAACACACTCACAGTGGAAGAAAATATGCTGCTGCCCCTTACGCTGGAAGGGGCCTCTCTCAAAGAAATGGACATCAAAGTGAAAGAGATCGCGCAGAAACTGGGGATTTCAGATATTTTACATAAGCGCACGTATGAAATATCTGGGGGGCAAGCTCAGCGAACTGCGATTGCTCGTGCACTCATTCATGACCCGAAGCTTGTGCTAGCTGATGAGCCGACAGGTAATCTGGATTCAAAGTCGGCCCGCGATGTTATGGAATTGATGGCTCATTTGAACCGTACGGAGCAGACGACGATGATGCTCGTGACGCATGATGCGATGGCGGCCAGCTATTGTAACCGAGTTGTTTTTATTAAGGACGGAAAGTTCCACAATGAGATCGAATGCGGCGAGAGCCGGGAGGAGTTCTACCAGAAAATTATTCATGTCCTATCGCTGTTAGGAGGGTATCGACATGACGTTTCGTCAATTCGCGTTTAGAAATATTGTTCGGAATAAACGCGTCTATGTAGCTCATTTTTTGAGCAGCTCTTTTTCCGTCATGATTTTCTTTATTTATGCGCTGTTGTTGTTTCATCCCAATTTGCAAGGGGAGTTGGCTTCTACTAGCATTACTATTAGTAAACTCGGCATGATGGCAATGAAGGCATCGCAATATATTATTTTTACCTTTTCATTTTTCTTTTGTATGTATTCCGTCAGCGCTTTTTTGAAGGCGCGCAAGCGAGAGTTTGGTATTTTGATGGTGCAGGGGATGTCGCCGAAGCAGCTTCATCAACTTTTGTTTATGGAAAATATGATGATTGGTATAGCTTCGATTATTGTTGGCATAGTAACGGGAGTTGTGTTCTCCAAACTTATACTGCTTGTTAGTGCTAGCGTGCTGTTTATACGAAATGGACTTCCGTTTTATTTACCGTGGCAAGCTGTTTCTTTAACGGCATTGGCGTTTATAGTGATGTTTTTGGTAGTCTCATTACTCACATCAAGGTTGGTGAAGACCAATCAGTTAATCGAGCTGATTCGGTCGGCAGATAAGCCTAAGCCTGAGCCGAAGGCGTCCGTATGGTTAGCGCTGTTATCGATTGTGCTCATCGTGGCAGGATATGCATCTGTATTTTATTTTGCACTGAGAGAACAATCTCCGTATATCCTCCTTGCCTGTGTCATTCTTACAGTAACGGGGACCTATTTCTTATTTACACAGTTGAGTGTGTATGTGCTCCGTTTGTTACGTTCTAGGAGAGGATTGCTGCTTCGTAAGACGAATCTACTCGTATTGTCAGAACTCGGTTATCGGATGCGAGATAATGCCGTCATGTTCTTTATGGTCGCGGTTGTAACGGCAGTATCCTTCACAGGCATTGGTACTTCTTTTGCTCTGCTCAATCCAGGTCTTGCCGCCATGGAGAATCCGTACGCATTTACGTATAGTTCTCATAATAATAATACGTTTGAAGCAAAGCATTGGAAAATGATAGAGCAAGAGCTTGAGCAGGCTGGATTCGCTTATGAATCAGCTAAAATAACAGCGATCAATACGACGGATGGACAGGCACTGCTTAAGCTGTCTGATTATAACCGCTTGGCTGAGATGCTCGGATATCCAACAGAATCGCTATCTGATCCGAATGAGGTTATTTTGTCTCCTTCAAGGGTGTCCCAGCAAACACAGTTTAAGCAGAAGATAATGATACCAGAAACGGTGACGATCGGGCATATGGATTGGAAATACGATATGAAGGTTAAAAAAGCAGCAACGGCCATTGTATATACTCACAATGAACATGTTATCGTGGTGCCAGATGACCTATTGGAGAGGGGATTGCATGGTGAAGGAGTAAACGCTTATACACCGACGTATATTCAATTTGTCGTTAAGGACTGGGAGTATTCACAAGACGTAGCGCAAAGAATCGAGGCTAGTCTACAAAAAGACTATAATAATAGAGAGTACATGTTTTATTTTGAATCACTCGTTACGCACTGGCTTACTTCCAAACAGGAAAATGGGATTGTTCTTATGGTAAGTGTGCTTATCGGCATTGTGTTCTTTACGTTTGCAGCCAGCTTCCTGTACTTCCGTCTGTACACAGATCTTGACCGAGATCGCCAGCACTACAACATGATCGCAAAAGTTGGATTGAGCCGGAAAGAAATGGGGCGGGTTGTCACTGTTCAATTTATGTTCATGTTCTTCTTGCCTTTCCTCATTGCTGTTATCCATAGTAGTGTTGCATTTATGGCTTTGCAGCAACTGGTCAGTTATTCGGTCTTACAGGCATCGATTCTTATTTTTATTTCCTTTGCTGCAGTGCAGTTTGCTTACTTTATCGGAATTAGATGGCGCTATCTTCGCAATTTGACACGTGCGATGTAGGCTTGAATGAATAAGAAATCCCCTTGCGAATGGAGATCATTACTGCTTTAAGCAGCGATGCATATCTCGCTTTCGTTAAGGGGATTGTTCAGGTTATCGTTGTGCTGTCTATGGTCGGCTGCAATGGTTCGTAGCTAGTACCAGTGCAAGATTACCATCCACGCTTATAAGGCTGTGGTGGTTCCAATTTGGCATCTAAGACGGCCGCAGCACGTCGTGGCCAATAAGGATCGCGGAGTAGCTCGCGTCCAATGAACACAAGATCGGCACGATGATTGCGTATAATGTCTTCTGCATGAGTAGGCTCTGTTATAAGTCCAACTGCTCCTGTTAAGATACCCGTCGATTGACGAATCATCGAAGCATAGTTGATTTGATAGCCTGGGTAGGCTTTGACGGGATAAGGTACGGTTCCGCCTGAACTGCAGTCTACAACGTCAACACCTTGTGACTTCATGCGGCGTGCATAGTCCGTATACGTTTCTATAGAATTTCCGTTCTCCGCATATTCATTTGCAGATATACGGACGAACAAAGGTTTATCCCACACATGACGGACGCTATCAATAATTTCTGCTAAGAAACGATAGCGATTGTCGCTGTTTCCACCGTATTGATCTCTTCGCTCATTGGTGAGTGGCGACAAAAATTCATTGATTAGATAGCCATGTGCCGCATGAAGTTCTACAACATCGAACCCCGCCTGCTGGGCACGCTGTGTTGCATCCGTAAATGCTTTGATCGCTTTTCGAATTTCTTCTTGCGACATTTCTCTAGGAACTTGATAATCGCCATTAAACGAAATAGCAGATGGAGCTACAGCATCAGGAACGTCCGCCTTGCGGCCAGCATGGGCGAGTTGAATACCGATCTTCATCCCATGCGCATGCACCATATCTACGAGACGGCGCAAGCCTTCAACATGCTCATCGCTCCATATGCCTAAGTCGCGGGCACTAATCCGCCCGTTCGGTTGAACAGCTGTAGCTTCCACTATAATAAGGCCTACTTGTCCAATTGCACGAGATGCATAGTGGACGAGATGCCAATCGCTTACTTTACCGTCTTCGGTCTCACAGGCGTACATACACATTGGTGACATGACAATTCGGTTTGGTAATGTGACATTACGAATCGTTAACGGTTCGAATAAATGAGGCATAGGATTCCCTCCATTCTCCACTCTACTAGATTCATCGCTAATCTATCTTATCTCTAGTTATGTTGATATGTAGTTATACAACCATTATACCTGTTCCTAAGATCGCTTACCAATCACATACAGTAGCGGGATATATGGACATTTTTGAAAACGCCTCAGCTAGATCCTCTTAGTTAACTGAGGCGTGTGTACATACTAATAGATCCTACGTTCCACATCATTTTAGGCCAGTATTTGATCAAACCATTGAATGACATCTGCCGTGACTTCATCACGATTCGTATCATTAAGAAGCTCATGTCTTCCTTCTTTGTACGTAATCCTTTTCAAGGATTGTGATCCCGCTTGCTTCAATAACTGCTCTAGACGAGGTACACCTTTGCCGAAATGGCTCACTGGATCCATATCGCCTGCAATAAGTAGAATAGGAAGATCATTCGGTATGCGAGCAAGTTGTTTTGGCTGGTGAATACGGCGCAGCATGTGGAACATCTCTTCGTAGAAGCCTACGCTGCAAATGAAGCCGCAGTAAGGGTCTTCCACATATTTGCGCACTTCATCTTTATCACGGGACAGCCAGTCAAATGAAGTTATGCTTGGCTGGAAGCGACGATTAAAACCACCAAAAGCCATGTTGTTAATTAGGTTGCTATGATACGTACGTCCACGTATTTTTCCAATCAACTTCGCGAGTACTACGCCTGCTCCTAGTTCTGGTCCGCGCGGACCATTACTGCCGCTCAGTACAGCACCTTTCAAACGTTGTCCGTACTCTGTAAGGTAGTCCGTAGATAAAAATGAACCCATGCTGTGTCCAAATAGCAGCAGAGGCAGTTGAGGATGGGCTGATTCAATATGTCTGCTTAACAGATCCATGTCCTGCACCATATGTCTCATATCGTTGGCTTCCAGGTGGCCCAGCAGTTCATTGCTTATAGATGTTTGCCCGTGACCACGATGGTCGTTGGCATAGACGATATACCCGTGTTCAGTCAAGGAGCGAGCGAATCGTTCATAGCGTGATCCGGTCTCTGTCATGCCATGTGCAATTTGTACAACGGCACGCACAGGCTCGTTCTCATCAGGTGACCATTGACTTATATGCAAGGCAAGCCCGTCATGTGCTTGCAGAGTAAAGGTGTGATGTTGCATCGTAGTTGTTCAACTCCTAATGAAGTGTTTGATGGCGAGATCGTATTTAATATTGTAACTTGAAAAGGGATGAAGTGCAGTGCAGCATTTCTCTTCTTCATTTCTTTCCTACTATAAATGAAACATAAGCTATGAATGATACATAAAGGAGATGAATGTTATGAAAACAGTTCACCCAGTGACTATTTATCACTATGATGCATTTACGAATGTGGCAGGTAAAGGAAATCCGGCAGGTGTAGTTCTTGATGCTGATCAACTAACAGCTGCGCATATGCAGCAAATTGCGCTGGATGTGGGTTTCAATGAGACGGTCTTCGTGTGTACATCTCAGTGTGCGGATTTCCGTCTCGTTTATTATACGCCAGGTCATGAGATGAATTTGTGCGGACACGCTACGATAGCAGCATTAACCTGCCTTCTCGATGAGAAAAGAATGGTTGGGCGTACTGCTTTGACGATTGAGACCAAAGCAGGTGTATTGCCTATTCATATCGAGCAGGGTGAACAAAGCAAACGGAATATCACGATGAGGCAAGATGAGCCTCAATTTGTACCTTACACGGGAAATCGTGGACAGTTAGCGTCGCTAATTGGATTGACGGAGCAGGAACTGCATTCAAATTTACCCATTGTTTATGGAAGTACAGGGATATGGACATTGCTTGTGCCAATTGCTAGGCGAGAAAGTTTTGGTCATATGGTACCGCATACCAAGGCATTTCCTGAATATCTATTGCAAAATCCTAAGGCGTCTATTCATCCATTTTGTCTGCAAACGGTAGATCCGACAGCATTCATGTATGCTCGACATTTTTCTTCACCTTATTCAGGAACTATTGAAGACGCAGTCACAGGAACGGCTTCTGGAGTCATGGGAGCCTATTATTTGACTTATATGGAGCCAACACTAACACAAGCTTCTTTTCTTGTTGAGCAAGGGTATGAGATAGGGAGAGAAGGCAGGGTAAAGGTACATGTGAAGCGGCCTGAAAAAGGGTCGATGGAAGTGAATATATCAGGTACAGCAGCTCTTGTAAGGACGTGGAATTGGTAACGTTAGAAAAAAATATGAAATTTCGTTCCACAATATTGAAAAATCGTTCATCTCTACCGATATACTATTTGGTGGCATAAATAGGCATATGTGATCAGGTGCTAAAATGATAATTTTATAGGAAAACACCAATTTTGGTGATGTCGAATATTGATGAGAAATGTTAGATAGGATATAATTACTAGGCTATATGATTATATGATCATAAATGTAGCTAATTTTGTAGTAAAAAAGTTGTGTATATGCGCACTTTTTTCTAGAAAATCTATTCGTCCCATTGAAGGGGGGCATAGGGGAGAGGGGCAAGGTTGTACATCATTACATCATGAATCAGGGGGAATAACATGCGTACTCAATTTAAGAAGTGGGCAATTATGCTGATGGCAACGGTTATGTGCTTCTCTATGTTGTCAACAACGGCTGGTGCTGCTAACCGTCCGACGACGATGGCACCAAATGGTATCGTAACAACACCTCATTACTTGGCTTCTGCGGCAGCTTTGGAGGTTCTTGAAGAAGGCGGTAACGCGGTTGATGCGGCTATTGCTGCTCAAGCAACTTTGGCAGTAGTATATCCACAATACACAAGTATGGGTGGAGATGCTTTCTGGCTTATCTACAACGATAAGACGAAAGACATCAAAGCATTGAACGCAAGCGGTCGTTCAGGGGAAAAGACGACAATTGATTTTTATAAAAGTAAAGGCTACAACAAAATTCCTTCCCGTGGCTATTTAGCAGCGAACACAGTTCCTGGAACGGTTTCTGGTTGGGGTGAGGCATATAAATATGCTGAAAATACAATGGACATGTCCATGGAATGGGACGAATTGCTTGAGCGTGCAATTGGATATGCGGAAAAAGGATATCCTGTAACACCGAACCAAGAAAGATGGACGAAGACGGCAATGAATCCTGACAACAAAGAGCTATTCGACTTGGGTCGTTTCAAAACGTTTACGGACATCTTCGTTAAGCCTAATGGTGAGCATTACAAAGTAGGCGAAATGATGGTACAAAAAGATTTGGCTAACACGTTGAAGCGCATTGCTGAAAACGGTGCTGGAGAGTTCTACAAAGGTGAGACTGGTAAAAAAATCGCTGCGGACATTCAAGCAAACGGCGGTTCTTTGACTCATAAAGACTTTGTTGAGCATAAAGCAGACTGGGTACAGCCAATCTCGGTTGACTATCGTGGTTATAAAGCTTACAACGTACCACCAAACTCTCAAGGTATGGCTTCCTTGTCGATCTTGAACATCTTGAACAACTTTGACTTGAAGAGCATGGGCGAAGGCTCAGCTGACTACTATCACGTTATGGTTGAAGCAACGAAGCAAGCATTTGCTGATCGCGACAAGTGGTTGACGGATCCAGACTTCGTTAACATTCCAGTTAATGATTTGTTGTCTAAAGAACATGGTAAGAAGTTGGCTGCACGTATTGACATGAAAAAAGCTGCAGAAAACGTAAAACCATTGGATCCTAAAGGTGATACAGTTTGGTTGGGTATCGTCGATAAAGAAGGAAACGCAGTATCCGTTATTCAAAGTCATTACTTTGACTGGGGTGCGGGTGTAGTTGCTAAAGACACAGGCGTTCTATTGCAAAACCGTGGTAGCTTCTTCTCCTTAGATCCTAACCATGTTAACGATTTGGAGCCTAAGAAGCGTACGTTCCACACGTTGAACCCTGCTATGTTGATGAAAGACGGCAAGCCTTTCATGCTTTATGGTACGCAAGGTGGAGAGGGACAACCTCAAACACAAGCAGCACTTGTAACACGTTTCGTTGATTTCGGTATGACGGTTCAAGATGCGATTGAAGCTCCAAGATGGCTGCATGGCCGTAACTGGGGAGAATCCGCTAACGGATTAAGAATGGAAGGACGTATCCCACAATCCGTTATGGACGAAATGATTCGCCGTGGTCATCCAGTGAAGAAGATTGATGATTACACAGACCAAGTTGGTCAATCCGGTATGGTAGTTATTGATCCAGAAACAAATGTTAAGTTTGCTGGTGCTGACCCTCGTGGTGAAGGCGCAGCTGTTGGCTATTAATCATTTCTACACTTATGAAATGATGCAATAGATGGGTTGAGGGTGTCAGGGCAGGAGGGGAGAGAAGCCTGCCTTGACGATCTCTCGCTAGGGGTTATGTGATCAAATGCACATAGTCCTAAAGTACTAATTTATTCATTTTGGAATTCAATTATGGAGGTATAAGGTAATGAACGAACATGTCGAACCAAGTTCGACGGATGCATCCAAAGGTACTAAAGTAGGCACGGTATTCAAGGGTAAATTGAAAAATCGGTTGATAGCTTGGTTTCTTGTCGTTTCCCTTATTCCCCTTGTCCTCACCTCGACATTCGTGTACAGCACAGCTTCATCAAAGCTAATTGAGAAACAAAATGATGCTTACGTTTCACTCGTAAAGAGTAGAGCAGAAATGATGGATGAGTATTTTAAAGAACGTATGAATGAAATTCGAATTATTGCAACGACCTCAGATCTTCGCACAGATGATAACGCACATATGATGAAATTTATTCAAAGCTTGAAGCAAACGGCACCACAATACGATGGTAATACGTTCATCGGTTTGGATGGACATGTGAAAGCTGACACATTTGAAAACAGTATCGGTATTAATCTTGGTATGCGTCCATTCTTTAAGAATGCGATGGAAGGCAAAGAAACCTACACAGACGTTATTTTAGCGAAGACGACAGGTCAACGCTCCATCATCGTCGCAGTACCTGTTAAACAGGCAGATGGAAAAGTAAAAGGTGCACTAACTGGACTAGTGAATTTTGAGAAGTTCACTACGGAGATTTTTAAAAGTTTGTATATTGATAATGGGGTAGGGTATCCGATTGTCGTAGACAACCAAGGAAAGATTCAGCTTCATCCGAACAAAGAATTGATTGGTAAGACGGCTGAGGAAGCGAAATTGACTGCAGGATTGGTCAATATTTTGGGTCAAGAGAAGTCGGATGCGACGTCTTATTCGTACTCGGAAGATGGAGAGAACTTTACGGTTGCTTACGCGCCGGTTCCTACCACAGGATATAGCATATATATGCACATTCCAGAAGCTTCGATCACTGAAGCAGTTTCTTCTATCCAATGGAGTGTGATGGTAATTGTCATTGCAGTAAGCTTGATCGTTGTTGTTCTTGCTTATTTCATCGCACAGCAGATTACACGTCCGATCGTTGCAGTGGCGGAAGCTGCAGAGCGCGTATCGAATGGCGATCTGAATCAAGAAGAGTTACCAGTTAAGTCGAGTGATGAAGTTGGCAAGCTGACAGGTGCGGTGAATACGATGATTCGCTCCCTGCGTCAATTTATCCAACAAGTGAATCGTACTGCTGAGGATGTAGCTACATCTGCTGAAGAGTTGTCTGCTAACGCAGATCATACGAGCAAAGCGACAGAGCATATTGCCATGTCGATTCAAGAAGTAGCAGACGGTACAGAGCAGCAGGTGCAGAACGTAGAGGAAAGTGTGCGTTCGATCCATCAAGTTGCAGAAGGCGTTCAGCAAATTTCGAATAACGCTCAAAGCGTGGCGCATTCTGCATTGACAGCTTCGGAAAGTGCTGAGATGGGTAACCGCATTTTACAATCGGCGATGGAACAAATGCAGTCGATTCATAACACCGTTAATACGCTTAACGAAACTGTGAAGCAGCTCGGTCAACGTTCTGCAGCCATCGATAATATCGTACAAGTTATTTCCGGAATTGCAGCACAAACGAATTTGCTTGCACTGAATGCTGCCATTGAAGCGGCTCGTGCTGGAGAGCATGGACGTGGATTTGCAGTTGTAGCTGATGAGGTGCGCAAGCTGTCCGAGCAGTCGGGCGAATCTACAGAGAAGATAGCTGAATTGTTGGCAGCGATTCAAAGTGAAACAGCAACAGCAATCGAATCAATGGAGCAAGGTACACGTGAAGTTGCAGTTGGTATGGATGTTGTTAACCAAGCAGGTGCAGCATTTACGGAAATATTGAATTCTGTTCAGCAAGTAGCAACACAGATTCAAGAGGTTACCGCTTACTCGATCGAAATGAACGGCAGTACTGAACATGCGGTTGAGCAAGTGAACCTAATTACGGAAGTTGCAGAGCGTTCAGCAGAAGGAACGCAGAACGTGTCGGCTGCTACGGAAGAGCAATTAGCAGCAATGGAGCAAGTAAGCTCTTCGGCGACATCATTAGCGAAAATGGCAGAAGATCTACAGTCTTACTTGAGCAAATTCAAAGTGTAACGAAAGTTTTATTGGAAGGGGGCTGAATAGCCCCCTTTTTTATACTCTCTAAATCTTGCTATATTATTGGATAAGTCAAGTCTGAAAACGACATGTAAATAGTGATAGTATAGAAATGTTGAAAGCACAAGTTTTGTTGAACGTAAATGGTTAGGCATAAGGAGGACGTAAGATGTTCCAACCACAATCATACAGCGGCGATGCTAGTAAAGATTATGAGCTAATGGTAAGTCAGTTGAAGGCGTTAATAGACGGAGAATCGAACCAGATCGCGAATCTAGCAAATGCTGCAGCTCTGCTCTGGCATGGACTTGAGAAAATTAACTGGGCGGGGTTCTATCTGTATGAAGCAAAGACCAATCAGCTCGTATTAGGACCATTCCAAGGGATGCCAGCATGTGTCCGTATACCGCTCGGTCGAGGAGTATGCGGTACATCTGCAACTGAGCTGCGTACCGTTATCGTGTCCGATGTTCATGCGTTTCCTGGTCATATTGCTTGTGATGCAAGATCACAAAGTGAAATCGTTGTGCCGCTTGTTCAGAATGGACAACTGGTCGGTGTATTGGATATTGATAGTCCTATTTTAGATCGGTTTAACGAGACGGATGGGATGTGGCTCGAGCGCATTGCTGAGCTGATCGTACAAGGCTCCGAACATCTTAATATGGTTGCCAAATAGAAGTGAAATGAAGTGAAAAAGAGGGTTGCGACATGAGTTCAATTATGGTCCTACTCATCGTTCTTATCGGCGGTGTGGCGACTGCATTTCAAGCGGGCGTAAATGGCTTGCTTGGCAAGAAGATTGGCATTATCGAAGGCTCCTTTGTGTCGTTTCTAACAGGAACGATTGTGCTGCTTATCTTGTTGCTGATGACGAGCCGTGGTAATCTGGGGCCGCTCGTTCAAGCTTTGCATGTGCCGAAGTGGCAGCTTACAGGTGGAATTTTAGGAGTTATCTATGTGTTGATCATGATATTTGCAGTGCCAAAGATCGGAACGGCAACAACCTTTGTCGCTATAATTGCGGCCCAGATGCTAATGAGTACGGTGATCGATCATTATGGTTTATTTGGTAAGACGGTTCCTATTAACAGCTACAAAGTGATAGGGCTGCTGTTGCTGGCTGGGGCGTTGTTCTTTATATATAAGTCCAGCCAAGTGCAAGGATAGACGGGTTGTCTATTGTAATGAGAAGGAGAGAATGACACGGAATTTTCTTCTAATTACCACATTTTTCTTCTTTTTATACTGATTACGCCGACATAATGATCTATAATAGATATGATATTTTGTCGAATTCAAGATGTTAAGATCTGTAGGTAATGAAAAATTTGATCGTAGGGTAGGGTGAAGAGGTTGCAAAAGATTAGAATCGGTATTGTTGGTTATGGTAACTTGGGTAAAGGTGTAGAATATTCAATCCGCCAAAATCCAGATATGGAGTTAGTAGCTGTATTTACACGTCGCAGTCCAGAATCCGTTCAAGCATCTGTGCCAGTGATCTCACTGGATGACGTTGAGCAATATCAGGATCGTATTGATGTAATGCTATTGTGCGGCGGATCTGCTACAGATTTGCCTATTCAAGGTCCGGCAATGGCGAAGTTGTTTAATATCGTAGACAGCTTCGATACGCATGCACGTATTCCTGAATACTTCGAAGAAGTTAACCAGCAAGCTGAAGGTAATGGACATGTTGCGGTTATTTCTACAGGTTGGGACCCAGGCTTATTCTCCTTGAGTCGTTTGTTGTTCGAAGCAGTATTGCCAGAAGGCAATGCATATACGTTCTGGGGCAAAGGTGTGAGCCAAGGTCACTCTGATGCGATTCGTCGTGTTCCAGGCGTTAAGAATGGTGTTCAGTACACGATTCCATCTACAGAAGCAGTAGAGCGCGTTCGTAACGGTGAGAATCCAGAGCTTACAACTCGCGAGAAGCATCTTCGTGAATGTTTCGTCGTAGCAGAAGAAGGCGCTGACCTAGATGAAATCAAGCAAACCATTGTTAACATGCCTAACTATTTTGCTGATTACGATACAGTTGTTAACTTTATCGACGAAGAAGAGTTGAAGGCAAACCATAGCGGTATCCCACACGGCGGTCTTGTGTTACATAGCGGCGTGACAGGTGAAGGAACGACACAAGTAATGGAATTCGGCTTGAACCTTGGAAGCAACCCTGAGTTCACTTCCAGCGTTCTTGTTGCCTACGCTCGTGCTGTACACCGCTTGTCTCAACGTGGTGAGCGTGGAGCACGTACCGTATTCGATATTCCATTCGGCTTATTGTCTCCTAAATCTGCGGAGCAATTGCGCGCTGAGTTGTTATAATCCGTTTGTTATTATTGACGAATAAATAAGTTCATATCATAAGTCTATTGATGCTGAATAGCTGTCGAGTGTACACTCGACAGCTATTTTTTACGAAGGGAAGTGGACGATATGAAAATAGTTAAGAAAATAGGGAAAGTTCTTTTGGCTATGTTCTTGTCGGTGTATGCTCTTGTTTTGATACTAATCATTCTCTTTGTTCTAGGTATAATGTATGCGGAGATATTCATGTACGATCCTTAAATCATATGCAATTAACTTCGAGACACAGATTTTCAAAGATTGTTGTATAAATAAAAGAGTCATGCTTTGTAACGGTCAACTTTTGAAATCCGTATTTCTGCGAAAACCGTTGACCTGCTTCCGTAACATTGTCCGTTATAACCTCTTCGAACTTCCAACCCAGTTTCTCTAATGATTCATAATACGCACAATAATGTTGAAGCATATGCTGGACTGCTCCTCTACCGCGATAGTGCCCATCTACGACGATACAGGACAGAAATAGATTTACTTTGGATGGCTGTTGTGAGCTCACATCGATAATATCTTCATAGGTCATGAATTTGTCATTGAACGTTCCTTCTGATAGTTCGTTGTACACATGCGAGGTGACCGGAAACAAACACATGAAGCCTATCATTTCCGTTTGCTCTGCCAGCACGGTAAAAGAGTGAGGGCGATTGCTATACCAGGCATATGATTCTGCCGCAGGTGTAATATATTGTTCATCATAGTACTGCCGTTCTAAATGTTCCATGTAATCAAAGTGTTGTCGAGTTAAAGTATTTGTCACGATATGCATGAGTTAGGTGAGGCAATTTGCCGTATCTCCTTTTACATAAATATGGCCCTCTCAATGTAGAGAGGGCATAGCGGTGAAAAAGTGTTATTGTGATGACGAAGATCAGTCCCAATGAGATTGGATGAATTCATCTCGTCCTGATGCAGTGCGATCCTGTTTATAGTGTTCAGGCTCTTTGCGATAATAATCTTGGTGGTATGCTTCTGCCTCGTAGAATGGAGCAGCATCAATAATGGGAGTTACAATCGGTTTGTTGAAGCGTCCACTATCAGCCAATGCAGCTTTAGATGCTTCTGCCAACTGTCTTTGTTCTTCACTGTGAACGAAAATGGCTGTCGTATACGATTCACCACGATCTTGGAATTGACCGCCTGAATCAGTCGGGTCGATTTGCATCCAGAAAATATCGAGCAGCTGCGCATAACTGAACATGCTCGGATCGAACGTAATTTGTACAGCTTCTATATGACCTGTCGTCTGTGTTTTTACTTGTTCATAGGTTGGGTTAACTACATGTCCTCCTGTATAGCCTGAAATGACTCTATGAATGCCATCCCATTGATCAAACGGTTTCACCATACACCAGAAGCAGCCCCCAGCAAATGTTGCTTTCTCTAAAACTGTAGAATTGGATTGAGTAACTGATGTTGTCATTGCCGTATGCCTCCCTATGCTCGATCATTCTCGTAATGATGAAGATTAATGTATCATTCGAATTGCTACTCATTGATATAGTTGGTTCAATATTCATTTAAGTGTACCTGTACTGCTGCTGATTGAACAGTTATTTATAATAAATGCTAGAAATAATTAATGTGTTAAATTTGTATATCATGATGAGGAACGACAGAGCTGGAGGTAAAATCATGTATGAGAGTCAAATTTCATTAAACAGGGAGCAAATCCCTTCTTTTCATAGTCACCCAAGTTATTATTGCTACTCATTCGCCGATATTCATGTCCTATCCCGATGCTGCGTGAATTGCTTCAAGATGAAGAGTTGGATGGATAACATAGATAATATGTATGAGCATGGGAACAGGGGCATAAAAATAGTGGAGAGTACGAGCTCTGGACGATAGTATTTTCTTACATGTTAGGTGCGTACATGACGGTTACTATATAGCGATATTACGCTGTTTAAGTTTGCATTTAATTCTATTTCAACAACGAATTCAATATTGTGGGACAAAATGGATCGTACTTCGTATATAATTAAAGAAGAGATATGAAAAGTATAAAAAGGAGGAAATTGATACTAATGCATAGCACAGAGTATTCTTCATCAAATGGCTCATTGCCTAAGTTGTTTTCAGTATTGTTTATTGCATTGCTGATTTCATTTGCAGGTATTTATGCAGGACAATTCGTACCCGCAGCATATGCGATCCCTCTCTTCGTTGTAGAAATCGGTCTATTGTTGGCTGTCTTCTTCTTGAGAAAGAGCAAAGCTGTTGGGTACCCGATAATGTTTGCTTTTATGTTTGTTTCGGGTATTACGTTGCAGTTTGCGATCGCTTATTATGTAAGCACGCTCGGAGCAACTCTTGTTGGGCAAGCATTTGCCCTTGCGGTAGTCGCTTTCGGGGGTACAGCACTTTATGCGGTGAAGTCTAAGCAAGATTTCTCCTACATGCGTGGTTTCTTGGTTGCTTCGACGCTTGTTCTTATTGGTATTATGCTTGTAGGCTTGTTCGTTCCAATGACAGGTACAATGGAATTGATATATTCAGGCTTCGGTATTCTGATCTTTATCGGATGGACGTTGTTTGATTTCTCTCGTCTTACAAAGCATGGATTTGCGGAAGAAGATATTCCTTCCATCGTCGTGAGCATTTACCTCGACTTTGTGAACTTGTTCTTGTTCATTCTTCGCTTTATTGGAGCAAGCAGAGACTAATATTTTTTCATAAAGATAGAAGCTCCTTCAGCGGTGTAGTACTGAAGGAGCTTTTTGTTCTACGTAATGCGAGCTTCGTTATTTCCACTTTTCCCTACAATCACGATTCAGTTGTTCAAACGTGAGTTTTCCATCTAATTCACATATAATTATTGGTTATAATTAGTGCACAGGTGTGATATATCGTGAAGAGACAGGAAATTAGAAGAATGAAAAGGAGGATGGTTACTCATGAATGATAATGATCAAAAAAATAATGATAGTATTGAAAAACGTTTGCATGACATTGAGAACCAATTAAGTTTACAAAACAAAAGAGGGAAAATGATTAGAACCGCTTTCTTTGTTATTTTAGTACTGTTTTTGATTTTTTTCTTAATAGGAATAGCTCAATTTATAAAGGGTGGTTCATAGTTTGCGTTATGTGATCCAAACATAGAAGGACCTTCCATCATTCATGATGGAAGGTCTTTGGTGATGAAAAAAAGGTGCGATGCTGGAAAGGGAGCATAGGTATTACGTGCTAAGCTCGCTCAACGATCGTGTTGTACGTTGTACGGTCAGTATGTTTAACGAGTTGGATAAGCAGTTCCTTCGCTGCATCAATATCATCCGTATGAACGATGGATGCTGGTGTATGGATGTAACGTCCGACCACACCGATAATCGTAGATGGTACGCCTTTACCGCTTAAATGTACTTGTCCAGCATCTGTACCACCAGGAGATACGAAGTATTGGTATGGAATTTTGTGCGTATCGGCGATATCTTGTACGAACTCAACGAGACCGCGATGTGTAATCATCGTCGGATCGAAGATACGAAGAAGTGCGCCTTTACCTAAGTGACCGAAGGAATTACGGTCGCCGGTCATATCATTGGCAGCACTGCAATCCAATCCATAGAAGATGTCAGGTTGAATTAAGTTTGCAGCTGTACGTGCTCCACGCAGACCAACTTCCTCCTGTACCGTAGCACCAGAGAATAAAATGTTAGGCAGCTGAGCTTTCTCACGATGCAGCTCTTTCAACAATTCGATGGCAAGTCCAACACCGTAACGGTTGTCCCATGCTTTGGCCATAATCTTTTTCGGATTCAGCATCGGTGTAAACTCACAAACTGGCACAATTTGTTGGCCAGGGCGAATGCCTGCTGCTTCCGCTTCTGCACGGTTATCTGCACCTACATCGATATACATCACTTTAGGATCAACAGGTTTGTTAGCTGTTGCTTCATCGAGCAAGTGCTTCGGAATGGAACCGACAACGCCGCGAATTGGACCGTTTGGTGTAATGATATCTACTTGCTGAGCGAGAATAACTTGTCCCCACCAACCGCCGAGCGTAGTGAATTTAATCATGCCGGTGTCTGTAATTTGCGTAGACATAAAGCCGACTTCATCCAAATGTCCAGCAACCATAACGCGAGGACCTTCTTCATTACCACGCACAACGCCAAATACGCTGCCAAGCGCGTCATGAATGATTTCATCTGTGTATTTGCTAATTTCTCCTTTAACAAGTGCACGGAGATCACGCTCAAAGCCAGGAGCGGCTGGGAATTCAGTTAGCGTGCGGAATAGCTCTAATGTCTCTTGCTGCATGTCGAGGTCTCCTTTATACGATGAAATTCAATATTAAAATGGAGTCAAAATGACTCGGTGTTGCTTGATGCATATAAGGTAAGTATGAACTTAATTACGGATGTAGGCAAGCGTAGAAGAGGGGACAATAAATAAAAGATTCCAACGGGTGTGGCATGCATCTGGGCAGTGTATGTGGGAAGCAGCTATAAAAGGTGGATATTTATAAAGGCTGACTAGAAACGAGAGCAGTATGGTTATAAATTAAAAAGCCAAGCCAACGAGCAAGATGCTTGATGGCTTGGCATGAGGATGTTCTATATGAGTATTAGTGCTTAGTAGTTACTATTCACTGCGTGCAGCAACAAATGCGTCGATACGAGCCATTACATCGTTCGTTACACGCTCCAGACGAGCTTGAGCATCTGCATTGTCCGTGCCTTTTACTGCGAAGTACATTTTAATTTTTGGCTCAGTTCCAGAAGGACGAAGGCAGAACCAGCTTCCGTCTGCAAGATGGAACTTAAGCACGTTCTCTTTTGGTAGATCATAGAGCCCAAGCGCATAGTCTTCTGCCTTGGCAACAGCTATGCCGCCAGCTTCAGTAGGGACATTTGCACGCCAGTCTTCCATAATACCTTGAATGACCGCAACACCTTCTACACCTTTAAGGGTACGGGACTGCAAGCCTTCCAAGTAGTAGCCGTGCTCCACATACAGCTCTTGCAGCACATCATACAATGTTTTGCCTTGCGCTTTATAATACGCGCCAGCTTCAGCAATTAGCATAGCACCAATGACAGCATCCTTATCACGTGCGTAGTTGCCAGCTAAATAGCCATAGCTCTCTTCGTATCCAAACAGGAAAGTATGCTCGCCAGTCTCATCGAACTGAGTCATTTTCTCTCCGATATATTTGAAGCCTGTTAGCGTGTTTAGTACGGTCATGCCAAACGATTCAGCGATGGAAGCACCTAGCTCGCTTGTTACGATCGTCTTAATAACTGCGCCATTTGAAGGCAGTGTGTTGTTCTTCTTCATCGCATCCAGTACATAATGTACCATTAGAGCGCCTGACTGGTTACCTGTCAGTACAACATATTGTCCAGTTCCATCTTTAACAACAGCACCCATTCGATCAGCATCAGGGTCAGTACCCATAATAATGTCAGCATCCCAAGCTTGAGCTTGCTCAATCGCGATAGCAAATGCTTCGCGCTCTTCAGGGTTAGGTGACTTCACAGTTGGAAAGCTGCCATCTGGCTGCTCTTGTTCAGCAACTACACGTACTTGGCTGAATCCGATACGCTCTAGCACATGGCGAACAGGTAGATTGCCTGAGCCGTGAAGCGGAGTGAACAAGACGCGGAAGTTGTTGCTCGTTTCACGAATGACGTCTGGGTTTTGGCTAACAGCTGCGACGGCGCTTATGTATGCCTCGTCCATCTCTTTGCCTAGCCAGACAAGCAGTCCTTGTGCTTCTGCTTCTTCACGTGTGAGGCGCTTTACATCAGCTAGTGACGCAATGCCGCGAATCTCACCTATCACTTGATCAGCTGTATCAGGATTAATCTGAGCTCCATCTGCTCCGTATACTTTGTATCCGTTATATTCTGGAGGATTGTGGCTTGCTGTCACAACAATACCTGCGCTAGCTTGCAACTGACGTACCGTGAACGACAGCTGCGGTGTTGGACGCAGTGATTCGTATACGTACGCTTTGACGCCGTTGCCTGCAAGGACAAGAGCAGCTTCTAGTGCAAACTCAGGTGAAAAATGACGAGAGTCGTATGCGATTGCAACGGAAGGTAAATCCGTGGCTGCGTTCAAATATTGAGCCAAACCTTGAGTGGCTTTACCTACTGTGTATACATTCATGCGGTTTGTTCCTGCGCCTATAACTCCACGCAGACCGCCTGTGCCAAATTGCAATTCTGTATAGAAACGGTCCACAATTTCCTTGTCTTGGCCAGCGATTGCTTGAAGTTCTTGCTTTGTAGCTGCATCGATATGCGGATCGTTCAGCCAGATCGAATACATTTCTTGAGAGCGATGATCGGTTGCTAACATAGTATCCTCCTTAATTTCGCATCGACGGATGCCCTATAATTCTAATGCCATCATAACAAATTTTTTTGTAAAAATGTAATTTGCTAGATTCGCTGCAGTGATAAAGACGGAAATATCACTCTTTACTATACTATGGTGCAACTGTGTAGGAATGTCCTTTTTTTCATAGTTGTATATAGGGTCAGACGTTAAGAGTAGATGAATTGGATGCTTTGTTCAATCCTAAGACCGATGCTCGATTTGTGAGATAGGACTATACTTGCAGCATCTGAATGAACGTAGGAAAGGTGGTCATGTATATGGCTTCAAGGACAAATAGAATGGATGGTCTTGATGTAGCTAGAGCCATCGCTATTTTTGGAATGTTGGCATCCTCAACAAGTATTGATCCAGTATGTAGACTTTTGGACGTTGGAAGGGTTTTTACGGAATCTGCTGTTTAATGGGTATCACCCTGTATTTCCGTGGCTATGCTTGTTGCTTATTGGAATGTGGTTGGGGAGACAGCCCTTAGCGACGTATGCGTATCGTAGACATTTACTGCGTATAACAATAGTCCTCTTTCTATCGGTGGAAATATTATCCTTCGGTTTGATATACTTGCGGGTAGCAGGCATAAATCTGGATACTGACGCTTATTTATTTGGTACGAAGCCTTATCCGCCAGGCTTGTTCTACCTAGTATCTAATGTAAGTTCGTCCATTATCGCTATCCTTGCTTGTATGTACATTGCTGAGAGACTGGCAAATAGCCCAGTGATAACTTTGCTTATCCGTACAGGACAAATGGCGCTGACGATTTATGTGTGGCATGTTGTATTTGGAATCGGCATATTAATTCTATTTGGTTGGCTGGAACATCAGTCACTTGCTGCAGCACTGATGTATGCGATAGCCTTTTTTACGTTAAGTGCAATTGCTGCGTACTTTTATCGTAAGAAGTTTGAGCGAGGGCCAATTGAGCAAGGTATGAGGAAATTGTGCGGTTAGCTCTGTCTGCTTAAGGAAGCACCTTAGTGGACAACGACACGGAAAGGAGTTGAACAATCGAGCTTATGGTCATTTCCAGACGATTGCATGCTTACTTTCAAGAGCCCGGGTTTTGGGATTTTTTAAACGAAACGCCGCTCGGGTTTAAATTATTTTTTGGTGCTATCTTTATTTTTATTTTTGGTTCCATCCTCATATCTATTGTTACAGGTATTTCACGCTGGTTATCGAATAATAGAGCTCCTCAAGTATCGGAAGTTTGCAAAGTGGTGGGCAAACGCGTTGAAGTATGGGGAGGGAGAAAGAACTCAGGCGTTAAGAAGGAGCATTATGTGACATTTGAACTGGCAGATGGGAGTAGAATGGAGCTTCAAGTTGAGTCAACAGAGTACGGCTTGATTGCTGAGGGTGATCAAGGCATGATTTCTTATCAAGGAACTCGCTTTTTGAACTTCAATCGAGAGATAAGTGCTATAGACCGCTCCCACATGTAGATGAACAAATAATATTTTTGAAAAATGGGAAGGAGGGGAGCATGAGCGGATGTTTATTCCTGTACTGCGATCTATGCTAGTAAGAAGCTTGCCGGCTCTCATCCATGTAGTGCTAACACTTCTCTTTATTCAGTGGCTGTATACGTATGAAGATTATGATCATAGTTTAACTATTGGCGTATTCATACTTATTACCGTCAATTTCATTTCTACTTCCCTCGTATCGCAGGGGCAGTGGAGGCAGCTTATCATATCGTTCACTTCGTTTTTCATATACATGGTCTTGTATGCATTCGTGGTTCCTTTGATCGGAGGTTTATACGAAGCAGATGGTGACGATTCAGGAGAAGGATTTACGGCCATGTTCGGTATAGCCATCTCTCTCATCGCCTTTTTAATCGGGACGATGCTTGGTATTGTTGTGAATGCTCTTCGTAAGCAAATAAGGATTTTCTTTGGTAAGGGATAGTGCCAACGGATATCGATACATGGTAGTAAATAGGGTGGTTGAATAGAGGATTGCTTAACAGGATTGGAATAACCTGTAGGCAATCCTCTTTATTTGTTTGCCTATGTAAATGAGGAGATTTGTATATTTTTGGCGAGGGATAGACATTACTAAAGATTAGTGATATTATCATTGATAATCATTATCAATTGATAAAATGAACGGATACAATGTCGGACGTCCAATTTCAACTCAGATCGGTATTGGCATAGATAAGGTAAATTATTTGTAAAAGGGAGTGGGCGCAGTGGAGAGATTGCGTACAGAACAGCTTCGGATTGGGTACAATGACACGGTAATTGTAGATAATTTGAATGTATCGATTCCAACGGGAAAAATAACGGCGCTAGTCGGTTCTAATGGTTCAGGCAAGTCTACGATATTGAAGACGATGTCTCGGATTATGAGGCCTTCGGGAGGAGATGTCCTGTTGGATGGGCGCTCTATCCATGAACAATCTACGAAAGAAGTAGCCAAGCAGATGGCTATTTTGCCGCAAAATCCAACAGCGCCTGAAGGTCTAACGGTTTCGGAGTTGATTAGCTACGGTCGTTTCCCGCACCAGAAAGGCTTCGGCTCGATGACAAAGGAAGATCGTGAGATCGTCCAATGGGCGATAGAAGTGACGGGACTTGCCGCTTTCCATGATCGTCCTGTTGATCAGCTATCTGGAGGTCAACGTCAGCGTGCTTGGATCGCGATGGCGCTTGCGCAGCAGACGGATATTTTATTTTTGGATGAGCCTACGACATTCCTTGATATGGCGCATCAGCTAGAAGTTCTGCAGTTGTTGCACAAGCTTAACGAAGAAGAAGGACGGACGATTATTATGGTCGTTCATGACTTAAACCATGCGTCTCGCTACGCTCATCATATGGTCGCAATTAAGTCAGGTACGGTCATTTGTGAGGGAACGCCAGAAGAAGTCGTAACGCAGGATGTTCTTCGTCAAGTTTTCGGTATCGAAGCGGATATCGTGCCAGATCCACGTTCTGGTGTACCTTTATGTTTGCCATATCAATTGGCATCTGTGACAAAGAGTGGTCATACATTCATTCCTCGCCAAGGTAACAATGATACATCGCAGCTTGTTGCGGATACGAGGGAACTAGTTGCCGCAAACGGATAATGATACTCAGAACGAAGCAACGAAGCCGCGAAGCAATGAAAGATGTTAGGTATGGTTTCATGGACAAATTAAATTAGATAATAATACAGCTGTCTCCGTTCTAGGGTTAACCTGAGCGGAGGCAGTTTTTTTATTGTATGCTACATCCTTATAGTTTTCGATAACTATGTTAAGAAAAGCCCTCATCTCACATCTTTGCGTGTAGGATGATTCGCAATGAAAGCTCCCTAATTGGATGGTGCTGTGTCAGGTTGACCTAATATCTTCAATAGCTGAATCAACTGCTGTTGTTGTTCATTAGTCAGGTGACTCATTCGATCGTGTAGAGTTTGAGCATGTTCTGGGAAAATACGAGCAATGACTTCTTCGCCTGCAGGTGTTAGTTCGATCATAATGACGCGACGATCCTGCTCCGATTGCTTGCGGATTATGTAGTCTTTACTTACGAGCTTGTCCACAACATAAGTCATTGTGCCACTAGCAAGCAGAACCTTGCTGCCGATCTGCTGAATCGGAGTAGGCCCTTTATGATAAAGCAATTCAAGCACAGCAAATTCACTTAAGTTCAAGCCATACCGTTTAATGTCTTGCTGGGACACCTCCATTAAGGAGCGTGACGCACGAGACAAGACAACGAGTAGTTTAAGTGCTTGCTCTATCTCAGGGCCGTAATCTTTTGTTGATTTCTTTTCGTGCATATTATATTACCGCCTTTGTATATATCTCGAAAATAATTATCTTGAATATGAGGAGAATATAACATCCTGTTCTTAGGATGTCAAGTTAAGTGTCATCATATAAGAAATGGCGGGTGAATGAAGCCCAATCAATGCTTGTTGTGTGTTGTAAGGCTGGTACAAATGGTAGGAGATGAGCGGCAGCAGAGGAATGGACAGAGGCGGCTAGCGCTTGTGTAAGTCGATGAGTAATGGTGGGTAGTGTTTGTTCGGAAGCCGCCGCAGCCGATCGCATCCAACGGCTGGATGAAATCCAATCGGATCGATGCCATGCCGCAGCAGACTTGAGAACAGCAGAGGGGTGCTGTGCGATGGTGTAGGCGGCAGCGTGTTCATAATGGTGCGCAGCTTGAGCATAATTACTGGTACGTTCAGCAAGAAACGCTGCCATCCAATGTGCTCTCCACGTACTAGCACCATCAGTGCTCGTATATAGGTGTGTGCGATCTCCGCAGGATGCGGCTTTTTCGGCACAACGGTAGGCTTCTGCTAAGCTGCCACGGATGGCATACAAGGTGGAACTGAGCAGCAGCAAATCTGGAAAGCTTGGAAATCGATCCATCGCTTCTTCGGCTAATCGGACAGCGCTATCTATTTGCTTAAGCGAATAGTAGGTAAAGACAGCTTTAAGCCATACGTCAGAAGAATAGCCTGGCAAGCGAGGCTGCTTGGATAAGGAAGTAATCGTCCGCAGCAGCCAGGGAAGTGCTTCTGCATAGCGTTCTGCTTGGAAATGTTCTGTCCCATAAGCATACCACCATAATGGATTTAGCGGCTCTTCTTCTAGTTGCAAATGAAGCAAATGCAGGTTCCGTGCTGATTTATCTTTGTTCTGCAAGCGCTCGGTTACGTATCCATCATGCCATATGGTGAAGGAGCTCCAACATATGGCTTCTGATGATTCTTCTGTTGACACGATTTCAATAGTAGAGGTGATGTCTTCGTGAATGCGCCCAGCATAACGAAGGCGGGGATCGTTACGAAATAGTCGACACGCCATATCGGTGGCACTACAAGCTGGTCTATGGTTAAGATTATGGTTCCAGCAGTGAGTTAAATGGGCAATCCGTACATAACAGCCAAGAACGTGCGGCTGTGTAAAAAAAGCTTGCATTTGTTCTTCTTTCCAACTTTCTCTATCTATGATTTCGTCAGCATCCAGCATTAATATCCATGGCTGCTCGGCTTTGTCGATAGCAGCATTGCGTGCGGCTGAAAAGTCATCTTGCCATTCGAAATGATAAACGGAAGCCCCACATTCCTTTGCAATTGCGGGGGAGGCATCCGTTGATCCTGTATCGACAACGATAATTTGAGCCACCAGATCTTTAGCCGATTGTAGGCAGCGACGCAGCACGTCCTCCTCATCTCGAACGATGACACATAAAGTTATGGGGTAAGAAGGGGTCGTCATGTTGTAGAAGCCTCCTTTGTCTGAGCTGAAAGTGCCAATGCATAGAGGGGAAGCAAAAGGCGTGAAGTGGCTGCTGACGTGCGTGACCGAGGGTACTGCTGTAGCCTTGCTAAGGCTATATCAGCTTTAGACAAATAGGATAAGGCTTGTGCAATAGGCGTGTTATTTGTTGTAGGTTGTACGTGTTGTGTATGTTTTGGTGGGCTTGATAAGTTGTTATCGTGATTGTTGTTGTTGTTGTTGTCAGCAAGTAGATCAGCTAATGAAACTGTAGCAGATGTGCGCGATGGGTTTTTGGCTGCTGACGAAGCGGTTGAACGAGCCGAGGCAGCAGTTGGCTTTGCCTGCGGCGTAATGCTGCTGCCGACAGGGGGAGTGGGGGCATTATGGGCAGCGGAGGCGTGAGGTAACTCAAGCGCTGAACCGCCGCCATGCTGTGCCGCGCTGAGCAATGCGGCGCAGAGCGCCTGCGGCTGCACTTGCAGCCATTGCGCTGCGGCTTCGCTTAGCGCAGGCAGGTCGCCCTGAACGCGGCGCAAGCGCACGCTGGCGAGCCAGGCCGCTGCCGGGCAGCCTTCCGCCGCCAATGCGGCGTCGAAGGCGCGCGCCGCTTCGCGCCATGCGCGCGCCTCAAGCGCCCACGCGCCCAATTGCATATGGGCGCGAAAAGTACCCACGCCTCCTTCGGTATGATAATGCGAGGGAGGCGTGCCAATCCGCGCCGCCTCGCGCATCGCCTCGATGGCAGCGTGACGATTGCCGCTGGCGTCGTAATACACCGCCAGCGCAAAGTGGAGGTCAGTATAGTCGGGGAAGTCTTTAATACCGGCCGTGCATAGTTGCACGGCTTCGTCTATTTTTCCACTCCGCGCACAAGCCCAAGCTTCTATTTTGATCATCAGATGAGTAAACGAAGCGGATAAGGGTGTAATCTCACGTGCTTCACGGAGTAAGGTGAGGGCGGTTATGTCATCGCCTTGTCTCAATCGCTCAACAGCAAGATTAAACAAGTGGAACGGCTGCCTTCCTTCGTTTTCAATGATTCGTTCCAGCATGTGTATGTTGCGAGCAATCTTGTCTTTGCCACTAACAATATGCGGCTGGTAGCCTAAGTGAAGCACGCGTATCGGTGTGAAAGCGAGAACGGCATCCACCTTCTCGCGAATAATGACAGATGCTATTTGTTCGTGAATAGCTCCCTCGAAACGATAAGCCTCTCGATTGCGAAACAGCCGAAGCAGCGGATTGACCGTGATCGGAGTCGGATCGAAACCGTCTCCGATCGCATGTTCCACCCTTAAAAAGTACCCTTCATAGGGATCGTTCCCTTCCACTAGCTTGCGGAGCAGTGGGATGCTTTCGGCATCTAGGCGCTCATCTGCGTCTAGAATAAGGACCCACTTGCCTGTTGCATGAGCCAGTGAAAGATTTCTAGCTGCTGCAAAGTCGTCGTTCCACGGTATTTCAAGGACGATAGCCCCCGCCTGCTTGGCAATAGCTATCGTTTCATCGGTTGAGCCTGTATCTACGACGATAATCTCATCTACTACTTGACGTATACTGTGCAGGCAATCCGGAAGTAGATGCTGTTCATTCCGAACGATGAGACAGGCGGACAGCTTCACTTTGGACAAGTTGGATGTTCCTCCTTTGCAGTGTGGTGCGCGGCAGTTCCCAAGGTGTCGACGATAATTGCTCGATTGCCAGACGAATCATCTTGAGCTGTTCTTCCCACGCTTGCTGCTTAGGATCAAGCGCAATGGCCTGCTGCAAATAATGCTCAGACAGCCGAACATACGTAAGTGCCAACATACGATCAAGCCTCGCGGATACGTCTTGCTCGACGTTTTCTTGCTCTTGGTGCAGCAGTCGGGCACCTTCTAACAAGTCGAGTGCTTCCTGCCAGTGCTGTTTCTGCATGAGCACCTCGCCTAGCATCATGGCTCCTTCTGCATCAAGCCGTTGTTCCGACATCGCTTTAAGTAAGATGTCTGCTGAGTTGTAAATATCACCAGCGGCATACAAGGCTTTGGCACACTTCAAATCGAGGTTCCCAGCATGGAACGTCCATTTTTGGAGTGGTTGAATAAGCGCTTCATCGCGCAGCAGAGCTATCCATCGATCTAGAACTTCATATAGCTCGCTGCTTTGGGAAGTTCCCTCAAAAAGGGATGCGGCTCTGTTCTCCCCGATATCACGTTTAGGATGAGCAGTTTCTACTACGGACTGCTCATCTGGATGCTCAACCGTATATTTATGAATATAGGCTTTCCCGCTTGCAATGGCTTGGCTGGACCTTGTCAGCAGCTTGTAAGCCTCACGGACAGCAGGTGTCCAGGTGGCACTGCTGACGAGAGCGGGCTTTCCTTGCAAGTGAGCTTGCCATGCACAGATGGCCTGCCAATCTTCCAGCTGTCTGCGCTCGTTATCATGCAGTCGCGTCGTCTGCAGTAAATGGTGCAGCATTCCATTGGCTTCCGCATATCGTTCTTTGTGAATCCAAGCAATGGTTAATCCATAAATAGCTTGGGGTGTAGATAAACGATTGACGCACAATTGGGCAAGGGAATGATGATAGCCAGCTTGTTTGTAGACACGAACGAGAATAACGGCGCTAGGGAAGTTGATTTCTTTCCATAGTGATTCAATATGAGTGACAACCTCTTCTTCTGACACATGCAATTCCACAGCAGCTCCTACGAACCCGTGAAGTGCGGGTTCATATTGTGGATGGTCAACAAGTGCAGTGTTGTAGGATTTGAGTGCTTCACTATATTGGCGCAGCTGCCGGTATGTCTCCCCAATCCACGTATGTGCGATATAGCTGTTGCTTCCATTTTCCGTGACGTAGTGGTCAGATTTTGTTGTCAGAGCATGTTGGAAGCTGTGTAAAGCATCTTGTAATAACCCTTGTTGAAACAATGACTGTCCTTGCAAAATATAGAGTTCGGTATATTCAGAATAGCTAGAAATAGCCTCATGCAGCCATTCCTCCGCTGCATGGGGGTTATGTTGTGCGAGCAGTACTTTGATCGCATCCCGAAATAAGGTTGGACGATAAGCTGCGTGGAGATCAACGTTCTCGCGAGAAAGACGGAACCACCGATAGGCCTCATCCAGTTCTTGCTGCTGAACAGCGGTGACTCCAAGTCCATACAGCAAAAAGGCGTCGGTAGGATTCAGCTCTATACTTTTGAGCAGCAGTTGTTTATTGCGTTCGGGCTTGTTCTTACGTTGGATATGCTGTGGAAGTGTGCCAATGTGATCAATGGTGATCGCACTGTCCGCTAAAGCTGCTTCTTCATAGATTTGCGTAATGGAAGGTCCGATATCTTCGTGAATCCTACCTTTATAGTGGAAGGTATCACGGCGTCGAAATAGCCTTACTGCACGATGGCAAACAGCTAGCTGCACATCTTCTTCACTCAGTCGATTGATAATTTTCACAGTGCTGCCTTCGCCATTTGTGTGGTAAATCCATTCTCGAACATCCTGGATCGAACTTGTCAATCGTTCATCTGCATCCAGTACAAGTATCCAATCCGTCGTCATATGCTGTAGTGCCTCGTTGCGTGCTTCTGCGAAATCATTATTCCATTGCAGCTGAATGACATGTGCTCCTTGTTGGAGAGCAATTTCAGGAGTGCCGTCAACGGATCCTGTGTCAGCAACAAGACATTCGTCAGCTTCCTTTACACTGTCTAAGCAAGGTCCAATTAATGCTGCTTCATCACGGGCTAGTATGAGGACGCCTATGGTAAAGCTTCGATTGCCATGCGAAATATACATACCCTCTCACCTCATTGTTCGCACGTGCAGAAAGAGCACATGGTGCTCACGTGCTCTTTCGTGTTGTTAGTTATTAGGTTATGTGAGGGCTATTTATTAGGTACCTTGCCCATTGAAATAAACATCAATAGTAGCCGGGGCTGCCAGTAAGGCAAGTCGGTATGACAGTCTGGTGTATTTTAAAAATCTGGCAGGAACGACAACGTCAGATGCACCAGCTGCGATCGTTGCTCCATTTGTATCGACGAAATAGTTTGTGCCGTCTGCGCTTATTTCGACTCTAGTTACAATAGACCCTCCCTGTCTGTTATAGACGAAGTAGGAATATACGCCCAATACGCTTGTCGTTACTGCTGGTAGTGGAGCGAAAGTAGTAGATGATGGCTGGACATTCAAGACAGATGATTCTACGAAGCTTTTTTGCGAAATCGAAGTGACACTAGACAGGGTACCTGCAGTTATCGTTGCACCAAGGATGCTGGTAATGGTGCCAATGTTATTGACGGCAGCTAAGGTGCCTCCAGTGATAGTCGCACCAAGAACACTGGTGATGGTCCCGTTTAGAAGGTTGCCTACCGCGGACAAGGTTCCACCTGTAATGGTAGCACCGAGAATGCTCGTAATAGTACCAATGTTATTAATAGCGGAAAGAGTTCCGCCTGTGATGGTGGCACCGAGAATACTGGTAATGGTGCCAATGTTATTGACGGCAGCTAAGGTACCACCAGTGATAGTCGCGCCAAGAACACTGGTGATGGTACCGTTTAGAAGGTTGCCTACCGCGGACAAGGTTCCACCTGTAATGGTAGCACCGAGAATGCTCGTAATAGTACCAATGTTATTAATAGCGGAAAGAGTTCCTCCTGTGATGGTGGCACCGAGAATACTGGTAATGGTGCCAATGTTATTGACGGCAGCTAAGGTACCACCTGTGATAGTCGCGCCAAGAACACTGGTGATGGTCCCGTTCAAGAGGTTGCCGACCGCAGACAAAGTTCCGCCTGTAATGGTGGCACCGAGAATGCTTGTAATGGTACCGATGTTATTGACGGCAGCGAGAGTCCCACCCGTGATAGTCGCGCCAAGAACACTGGTGATGGTCCCGTTCAAGAGGTTGCCGACCGCAGACAAAGTTCCACCGGTAATCGTAGCACCGAGAATACTGGTAATGGTGCCAATGTTATTGACGGCAGCTAAGGTGCCTCCGGTGATAGTCGCGCCAAGAACGCTAGTGATGGTACCGTTCAGGAGGTTGCCGACCGCAGACAAGGTTCCGCCTGTGATGGTGGCACCGAGAATGCTGGTAATGGTGCCAATGTTATTAACGGCAGCGAGAGTCCCACCCGTGATAGTCGCGCCAAGAACACTGGTGATGGTGCCGTTCAAGAGATTGCCGACGGCGGATAAGGTACCCCCCGTAATAGTGGCACCGAGGATACTGGTAATGGTGCCGATGTTGTCTACAGCAGCTAATGTCCCGCCCGTAATCGTTGCTCCCAGTACACTGGTAATCGTCCCGATATTAGTGACGGAAGATAGCGTCCCTGCTGTAATGGTTGCCCCAAGGATGCTGCTGATCGTTCCATACATCGGAACACTTAGCAGATTTCCATTTGTATCCGTTCGGAGTGCGACATTATTGTCAGACGGGTCTTTACCGAATATTAATGTGGTTAAATTGGCGGGATCCGTCTGAAAAACATTATAGTTAGGCATTTGCTATTGTTCCTCCTCCTGACTTCCTAATGATTGAGCTTGATAATAGACATCAGCCGTGCCCGATTCGCCTTCTGCGGTGGAAAGTGTTAACCGCATCCATCTTAAAAATCGGAGAGGTACTGCTACTTTCATCGTTTTAGGCTCAATGGTCAACGTCGAGTCTTTCGCAAAATCTATCCCATTAGGACTTATTTCTAATTCAGCAATCAATGGGACTGAGCTGTGATTATGAATAGCATAAGAGATAACAGATGCTACGGATGTATCTTGCGCAGGCAGCACGGATTGTTGATGGATCGTTAACTGCATAAATTTCTCTTCTTGAAAAATAGTTTGAGTGCCGCATAGACAATCACAAGGGGGTTCCGGATCAGGTGGGCAGGGTGGTTTAGGTGGAGGACAAGGATGAGGGTGATGACTTGGCCGACAGGTAAGGTCCACACATAACTTCCATTTCATTTTGCGAGATGGTTTAGATGGACAAGAACGCCAATTGTGAGGTCGACGAACTCTTATAGGACTGATCGGATGACTACATTTAGATTTGTTACGTTGGCATTTTTGAACTCGCTGTTTTCGTTGTTTGTGGAGCTTATTGGAGCGGGACGAGTAGGTTCTCTTTTTCAACCGTCCTGCTTTTTTCTTGCGACGGTGGTTAGTATGCTGGGATCTGCTAGGAAGGGAGGAAGAAGGGGGTCTTCGTTTTCTCTTTTTTACATGAGCTGATTTCGAAGAGCTGTCTCTTTTCACAGAATCAATGGGGGGAGATTGCTGACGTACATCGTGTTGTGCGCAATTATTGTGATTAAATATGTTGAATATATATCGTGAAGACGGGAAGCGTCCTTTCCAGAGAAAAGCCTCCATTCCACGTTCTCTTCTACGCTGAAGTCTAAATGTATACAGCGACTTCCGGCGTGCAGAACTTAGACAGCGGGGTACGGAATGAGTTTCAGTAGGCCATCTATTTCGATTATAGGTATCCATCGTACATCCGCCTTCTTTCTCCATGAGAATTTGTATATGTATATTAATTATGCATGGCAGAAGGAGTTGATCACGGCGCGAGCCCCATGTATGATGCTAATTAGTGAATCATCTGTAGAGAGGGAGAAAAGAATGCCGCATTTAATTTTTCGAGGAGTAGCCGCAGAACAGTTGGCTCCGGTTAGTCAACAGCTAGCAGAGGAGCTGGCACAATTGTGTCAGTGTGGAACAGATAATTTTACGCTGGAATGCTTGCAGACGACAGGAGTATGGGTGGGGAAAGTGGTTCCTTCCTATCCTTTCGTGGAAATTAGTTGGTTTGAAAGAGGAACAGAAGTGAGAAATCGCTTTGCTGAGATCGTGACACGGCATGTATTAGCAACAGGGATAGAGGAAGTAGAGGTTGCTTTCCGTACGTTCGAACCAAGTCATTATTATATTCAGGGTGTTCCTTGTAAATAAGAACTGCATTTATTTGGAGTAACATAGAAGAGGGTGAGCTTGCATGATACGATCATACAGGCTCACCCTCTTTCCTAATTTTTAGTTGAAAGTAAACAAAGTTAACCTACATTTCGCTTTCTTGGCCGGAATGGTAAAGCGATAGCCAGCAGTGCTAGCAAAGTGGAGAAGCCTAACGCTGAATAAAAGATGGCAGCACTATCTTTGTTATTCCATGCAATTGCTACATAGGCCCACACAAATACGAGCACAAATGCCGCATCACGGTTCGGACCACCTATTACCCACGCCAAGAAGGTGCCAATAGCCAGCAGGGCAAGCGTCCAAGCTTGATCACTCCATCCGAAATGATCCCATCTTATTGCATGCAGCGCGACAGCAATGTTAACGATGGTCGCCACGGTAATCCAGCCAAAATAAATACTGAAAGGCAATTGAACGAGCCATTTCTGCCCTGTAGTTGGGTAACGATGGTTACGAACGCTGCGATAAATAAATACTAAGCTGATAAATAATCCGAACATGGCAATAAGGGACAGCCACACTTGGTCATAAAAGTAATGCCACAATACAATCCAAGTTATATTGAACAGACAGCTCAAAACGAATAATGGCCCAATGGCACGTACCGTAGTTTCACTTCGAGGCAGCAACTGATAACATGCGAATCCGACTAACAAGGTGTAGATGAGGATCCAAATGGTAAAAGCATAAGTTGCAGGTGTGAGGAGTACGGGGTACATCGCTGATACATCACCTGTCGTAACGCCGTTAAAAGGGATGATGTTGGCAAGCCCATTTATCGCAATGACGGCAATTATCGCCACGAGATTGAGCCATTTCCATGCGGATGTTTGCATAGCGAACCCTCCTTATCGTTCTATTCTATTGTTCATTAACAGTATTTATGTTCGTTGAACCAGTCTTTCCCCATCAACATACGGTACCTAGTTAAGAAATATGACACTTATACATGGTCAATTTCATTTATCTTACATTATAGTAAGGTATGTAATTTTAAGAGAGATCGTGTGTTATTATACTTTTAGTTCTTTTAGAAGTGATTCATACAACCTGGAGAGGACGGAAATGATGATCGTAGTAAAATGGCTGAGAATTATGAGATATCATAGCATCCGTATGCTGCGTTCTAGACAGGGTGCTTCTAAAATATCGCGTGGTATTGTATTTGGTTTCCTTCCATGTTGGTACCCAACATTCGGCATCGGGCCGGTCTTATCCATTGGGCTAACGAAATGGGTTGGCGGGAGTATAGCGGGCTCCATATTCGCTGCTGCGATAGGAACTGTTTTGTGGCCTGCATTATTTTATATGAATGTCCTTACAGGTGATTGGTTAATGAAGTTAGCCTATTTCTTGCATATCTATTCGGCTGATATTGCTGTAGGCGGTGGAGGTTGGCTGCAAGTATGGCTGCGCACAGGATTGAACTTCACTTTGGGTGCAATATTAAATAGCGTTCTATTCACATTGTTAGGTTATTGGATTTGGACATTAATTATCCAACGCTTTCGCCCGCAGCTGCTGCAAATGGTTCGTTCTCGTCGACGTGTGCAGCAAGTGCAGACAGAATCATAAATGGTTTATTGAAGACAGTCTACTTATTGTACAGGCTGTCTTTTTTTGATGCAAAAATAGGGTGAAAATAAAAAAAAAGTTTGACGAATAGCATAGTTGTTTTTATAATACCTATTAAACAGGTAGGAATTATTAGATAATTAAAGGGGAGACTTATAGATGAAAGACCAATCATGGTTAACGGTGCAGGACTGGTCCGTATACGGAAGTTGGGCAGCAGCTCTATTGCTAGGCGTCGTACTGTGGTGGCTAGCGAAAAAGAAAGTGGGATTCGGTACACGCGTCATGCTGGCTCTTGTGTTCGGATTTACAGTGGGAGCTGTATTCGGTAAAGATGCTGCTGATGTTGGTATTATTGGTTCCATTTACGTGAACTTAATTAAAATGGTCGTTATACCGCTCGTATTTTCCACGATTATTACAAGTTTAACTTCGGTCAAAGAAGTAGGCGTATTGAAGAAACTCGGTGTGAAGACGATCAGTATTTTCTTGATTACGACTGCAATTGCAGCAACAATTGGATTAGGAACAGCGCTTGTTATTGATCCTGGTGCTGGTATCGCTAACCAACCTGAAGCGGCACAAGATTTTGAAGCGCGTGAGATTCCTACTTTCAAAGAAGTATTGTTGAGCTTAGTGCCTTCTAACCCGATTAACGAGATGGCGGAAGGTAAAGTCGTTCCGGTCATTATCTTTGCAGTTTTTATTGCAGTAGCAATTATTTGGGAAGGTTCTCGCCATCCTGAGCGAGTGGAGCCTGTTCGTAAAGTATTTGAATCCTTGTCTCATATTATGTTCCGTGTTACAAAGTTTGTTATTCGTCTAACTCCGTACGGGGTGCTCGGCCTAGTAACATCAATGGCAGCAAGGTACGGTCTCGATACACTAGAACAGCTTGCTTGGTTCGTAGCTGCTGTATTTATCGCCTGCATTATTCATATGGTCGTAACGTACGGCTTATTAGTAACATTTGTTGCTCGTGTTAACCCGATTCGCTTCTTCAAGAAGGCATATCCAACCATTGCAGTCGCGTTTACGACGCGCAGCAGCTATGCGACATTGCCTGTTAACTTGGAAGTAATTACGAAGCGAATTAAGGTGTCTGAGCGTGTTGCGAGCTTTGTTGCTCCACTTGGGGCTACGATTAACATGAACGGTTGCGGCGGTATTTATCCAGCGATCGTTGCGGTGTTCGTCGCGAAGGTGTTCGGTATTGAATTGGGCATTACCGATTATGTGCTGATCGTTGTAGTAGCTACAATTGCTTCCATCGGAGTGGCTGGCGTGCCTGGTCCTGCTTCGATCTCGACTACGGTTGTACTTGTGCAAGCGGGCTTGCCAATCGAAGGCTTCGCACTTGTGCTTGCGGTAGATGCTATCGTGGATATGGCGCGTACAGCAGTTAATGCAACAGGTACGACGGTTGCTGCTTTGCTAGTCGGCAACAGCGAAGGTGAGTTCGATCGTGAGGCGTTCAATAAGGACGAAGATGATGATATTTCATTTGGAAATGAAGTAGAAGGCGGTAAGCCAGCTATTTCTGCAACTTAATCGGGTCAGTAATAGAGGAGAGTCTTGCCGTAACTGGCAAGGCTCTCTTTTTTTGCTTACTAGCTAGCATTGTCTGTTATAGGATCTACTATTTTAACTATGTTCAATAATATGATATCGTGAACATATGGAATAATGTGCTAACATTCCAATTTGGGGGGAGACTTGCGAAATGACGGAGAAGCGATTGTCACGTAATGAAGTACCGGTTGAAGCAACGTGGAGATTGGAAGATTTATTTGAGACGCATGATGCTTGGGAAGCGGCTTTGAGCAAGATTCAAGAGGATGTCCCCAATGTCACAAAATATCGCGGTAAGCTGCACGAAGGCGCTCGTGTTCTACTCGGTGTGCTGACTGCTCAGGAAGAGCTGCTTGTACGCTTGTATCATGCGCATGCTTACGCTCATTTGCATTTATCTGTAGATAGCACGAATCCAAATTATCAGACAGATGCGGCAAGAATGGGGGATATTGGAGCATCGATTATGACAGCGATGACCTTTATTCGCTCCGAGCTATTATCTTTGCCCGAAGGAACGATTGAAGCATACCTAGAAGAAGAGCCGGAATTGGCTCCATTCCGTAAGACGTTGTTGGACCTGCTGGCGAAGAAGCCGCATCAACTGTCACCTGAGACAGAATCGGCGCTCGCTTCTTTGAGTGAGGTTCTTGAATCACCGTTTCGTATTTATAAGCGCGGTAAGTTGTCAGATATGTCATTTGATTCGGTAGAAGATGCGGAAGGCAGTACCCGTCCAGTATCCTTTGCTCTCTATGAAAATAAATACGAAATGTCATCGGACACGACGCTGCGCCGTAATGCATATGCATCTTTCTCCAGTACGCTGCGCGAATATCAGAATACATTTGCTGAGACATATGCGACTCAAGTGAAGAAGCAGGTGATTATGTCTCGTTTGCGTGGCTATGAATCTGTCACGCATATGATGCTGGAGCCGCAGGATGTATCGCTTGAGATGTACCATAACATCTTAGATATTATTCAAGCGGAGTTGGCGCCACATATGCGCCGTTATGCCAAGCTTAAGCAGCGTGAGCTGGGGCTAGAGCAGATGCGCTTCTGTGACCTGAAAGCACCGTTGGATGCTGACTTCAGTCCATCGATAACGTTCGATGAGGCTGGCAAGCTGGTTCAAGACGCTTTGCAAGTGCTTGGTACGGAATACAGCGACATTATGCGGGAAGCGTTTACGGAACGTTGGATTGATTATGCAGACAATGTAGGCAAATCAACGGGCGCATTTTGCTCGTCCACCTATGGTGCCCATTCCTATGTATTAGTTTCGTGGGCGGACAATATGCGTGGTGCCTTCACACTTGCGCACGAAGTAGGCCATGCAGGCCACTTTATGTTGGCAGGACGTTATCAGCGCTTTGTAAACACGCGTCCATCCCTGTACTTTATCGAAGCTCCTTCCACAATGAACGAACTGCTGCTGGCTGAACACATTATGAAGCAGTCCGATGATAAGCGGATGAAACGTTGGGTTATTGCCCAACTGTTAAATACGTACTACCATAACTTTGTCACGCATCTTTTGGAAGGTGAACTTCAACGTCTCGTCTATGACTTAGCGATGCAGGATGTACCAATGAATGCGAAGAAGTTAAATGACTTGAAAGGTGAAGTGTTGTCCAGCTTCTGGGGCGATGCTGTAGAGCTGGATGAGGATGCGAAAATGACTTGGATGCGTCAGCCGCATTATTATATGTCCTTATATCCGTACACATATGCGGCAGGATTGACAGCATCGACAGCTGCAGCCCAGCTCATTAAGGAGCAAGGTCAACCTGCTGTAGATCGCTGGTTGGAAGCACTCAAAGTAGGAGGAACGTTGTCCCCATTGGAGCTCATGAAACTAGCAGGGGTAGATATGTCAGGACCTGAACCGATTCGTAGTGCTGTCGCTTATGTAGGGAGCTTGGTTGATCAGCTTGAGCAATTGTTTGAAGCGGAATAACAATTATAATTTCTAAATCCATTTTATTTTATAGCAGTATGTCAGCGTGTGGAGGGCAGCTTCGTTATTTATAACGAGGCTGCCCTTTCTTATTATGTATTCAATTGGAGAAAACTTCGATGATACGGTACTACTGCATAATCAGATTTTATGAGAGGTGAACTCTTTCTTTCTATTCGTTATAATAGAGTTCTACATTTCGTTTGCACTAGATTTGATATCATTCGCTTCAGTAAGGTTAATAAGGTAGAAGGCGTACGTTGCCAACTCAAAACAATCTTTTATAATCAGCTCTTTTGACGAGGTTCGTTAGTAAGAGCATGTTTGTTATGGCAATAAGCATGATTCTGTCTAGCTGACATGATGATAGAGTTCCTGTATGCCTGTATGTAAGTATGTAAGATTGAAAATGATAGGAAAGGTTTGATACAAGATGAAACAGCGTCGATGGGCAATTCTATGCCTTGTCAGTGCACTTAGTGGTGCGATGCTGCTGAGTGGATGTTCCTCTGAGAAGCCACAGACTAAGCCTGAGGAGACTCAAGGTGGGGCACAGACAGGACAACTAGACCCTGCCCTTGCAGGAGATGGTGGCAGCGACAGCGCCGGGGTGGAAAGCAACGAGACGGGAGATGCGATACAAGCGATTCAGCAGTCTCACGCGTTAAGTTCTACGGCTAAGGAGCAAGATGGTAGAACAGTCGTGACGAATGAAAACTCGATCTATGTAGTCGTGAATAAGGAACGATTCCTTCCCGATGGATATATACCACCAGACTTAGTGGAGCCTCAAGTGAAGTTCTCTTTCGATGGACCACATGAGAAACGTCAGCTGCGCCAAGATGCGGCGACAGCGTTGGAGCAGTTGTTCCAGCAAGCAGAGTCGGAGGGAATCGAGCTGAATGCCGTATCCGGCTACCGCTCTTACAAGCGTCAAACTTCGGTATACAATAACCATGTAAATACCAAGGGTGAAGAATATGCCAATCGTGTAAGTGCCAAGCCGGGGACAAGTGAGCATCAGACAGGCTTAACGATGGACGTATCCAGCCCAAGTGCGAATAATGAGTTAGAACAATCTTTTGGGGATACGACAGAAGGTCAATGGTTGGCGGAACATGCCCACGAATTTGGTTTCATTATCCGATATACGAAGGACGGGGAAGCAATTACAGGTTACATGTACGAACCATGGCATATCCGTTATGTCGGGAAAGAGGCAGCACAAGCCATTTTTGAACAAGGAACAACGTTGGAGCAGTTTCTACAATAGGCAGCATATCGCATTTATTGAGATTATATATTGATGATAAGATATGTTAGTAAGTATCAAAAAGAGGTCATCCATGAGCCGTGTTAGGACGAGCTGTGGATGGCCTTTTTCGATGGCTATTGTTAGATAGTAGCAATGAGGCGTGTGGGGTATGTTGTGAAAATGAAAAGGCGATACCCCAATCAGGGTATCGCCTTGTACGAGACCTCCATCATGTATCTAATGAGATACGGTGAGAGGCTCTGCCCTTGTTTTTGAAGAAGTTGGCTTGTTTAGCATGTACAACAAGGGCATGTAGGTGGTCGCCAGACGATCCATTTCGGAAGTGTCGTAAAGACTTCGTCCAGCACAGTACTAATATGTGTTGATATGGCGCTCATTATTCATCATGTCATTGAAAGTTGAATCGAGTCATCGAGCGTAATTATGATCTTGGATCAGACTCGGCTGTCTGCTTGAGCATCTGTTCCAAATTGCCAAGGGTAAGCTTACTGCTGTACGTCTGCTGCAAAGACATGCTCGCCATTCCTTGCGCCCATTCCTCGTCATTATAGGAGAGGATTTCTTTGCGCAGATCGAGCATTTTGCGATCCAGTTCATCTACAGCACGAGCTGCTTCCGCAAGTTCATCCACAACATGCGGTGGAACATGCTTATTGAACTTATAGAAAATAATGTGTTCCATGCTTGCCCAGAAATCCATTGCAAGCGTGCGGAGTTGAATTTCTACATACACCCAACGGACATCGTCAAACAGCACTAAGGGTACTTGAACGATAACATGTACACTTTGATAGCCGTTTGCCTTAGGCTTCTCAATGTAATCTTTAATTTCAACCACACGAATGTCATCACGGACTTTGAGATGATCGAGAATGAAGTAAATATCCTTCACAAAAGCACACACGATGCGCATGCCAGCAACATCATAAATGTTGTTCACAATCGTATCCAATGTAGGAGGGAACCCTTTACGCTGTATTTTGTTGAAAATACTGTTTGGTTCCTTCAGTCGTGTCTTAATATGCTCAATTGGGCTGTAGCCGTTTCGTATTTTCCACTCTGCTTGAATGACCTTTATTTTTGTCTCCAGCTCTTCCAATGCCAGTTGATAAAGAGTGGGGAGCTGGTTCACTTGTTCGTATTGTTTTAACATTACATCAGATTCGGACATATCCATTGCTCCTTTACTTGCAATCGTCGTTGTTCGCGCGTATTTATTACCCGCCTGACTGCGTCCTAAGCTCTATCATACTGGAAAGGAGGGCAAAATTTCAAAGCAACATGTCAGCTGTCTGCTACTTCGTAAATCGAGAACTAGACCATGCTTCTGTAATGAAGCGGCTAACATCAGCCTGCTTGCCGTGAATCTGTGCAGGGGAGCTAATATACAATTGTTCCTTAGCACGGCTAACCGCGACATACATCAAACGGCGTTCCTCTTCGACAAGCGCCATATTGACCTCATCACGGTCTTTAGATTTGGAGCGATACGCGGCTTCCCGCTCGGCAGGTGGGTTTTGGCGCAGTGCTGTTCGATGCGGCAGTACACCCTCTGAAGCCCCGATAACAAAAACGCAGGGGAATTCCAATCCTTTGGCCCTGTGAATGGTCATTAAAGTCACTGCATCTGGCTCAGTCTCTTGCTGAGTCGCTTGAATAGTCTGGCGAGATTGAGCTTGGCGAGAACGTGATCGATCTTCAGTATTCGTTGATGCCGCTGCGTACTTCGCTGCTAAATCATCAATATGCTTAAGAAACTGCTCGATGGTGGCAAAGCGCTGTGCCGACGTTTCCAACTCCTCCAGCATATCGACGGTTCCTTCTTGATAAGCTGTAGCTCGTTCTCCAGCCATCGCCGTCAGCCATTTGTCATAGAATTCGCGCCGTATATCACGCACCGCATGATTGGGCTTCATTTGCGCTACCTTTTTCAAATAACGGATTCTCGGCTTGATCGCCTCCTGCTGAAAAGGTGCTAATCCCGGACAGGTTGCTAAATGAACGAGTGGATATTTTTTAGCAGATGTTTTTTCTGCTTGCCTGATGTAGGTCATGCCAGCTTCCTTAGGTACATATAAGGCCGCAACCGCGCTCGCCAATGCATCTGGATCACGTGGATGAAGGGCTAAGCGCATATGATCAATCAGCGTCTTTACGGACAAATGCTCATAGAAGAGCGGTTCTGCACCGAATTGACGGAATGGAACATTTTGAATCGTCATATATTCAACGATTGCTCGACTCGCATGAGCACTTCGATATAGGATTGCGATATCGCTAAGCTTATATTGTCCGCTAGCCGTCAGCTTGCGGATGCTTGCAATCGCTGTTTCTGCTTCCTCATCTGTCGTAGCTGGGCGATTGTACTGCGGTTTCGCCTCTTGTATAGGGATGGATGCTTCTGCCCTTTTTTTAGCAGCAGCACGCATCGTTTTCGCCAGCCGCTCTTTATTGCACCGGATAATCGCATTTCCAAGTCCTACAATCGGTGGAGTAGAGCGGAAGTTGTAATCAAGCGTAATTTGTGTGACGTCCGGATATAGACGATGAAATTGAGTAATATGTTCATGGTTTGCGCCATTAAACGTATAGATGGTCTGATCATCGTCACCGAATACGGCTAGATTGCTGCTTCCGTCTGCAATATGGCGAAGCATTCTTAATTGCATAGGCGTCGTATCTTGAAATTCATCCGCCATTACATAGCGGAATCGTCTTCTTAGCTTCTCAGTAAGCTCAGCGTCAGATTCCAACAATTTCACGATATCGACAATTAGATCGTCGAAATCCTTTATATCGCGTGCTTGCTTCTGCTCCTCATATCGGATCATCGCACGCTGCAAGTTCCGTTCGCCCTCATCAGCAGGGCGCCAATCGCTAGGAGATTCTCCACGTGACTTCAAGGCAGATAAGGCGGCTAGTACCGTCTCTGCCTCGACAGCATCGCGGAGCCCGATTTCTCGCAGTACACGGCTCATCCAGCCGTGGCGTGCGCGTTCTTCTGTCAGCAGCGTAAATGGCGGTGCATATGCCTTTAGCAGCGTCAAAGCGAAGGAGTGAAATGTACGCGCCTGTACACGCTTTGCTATAGCGGGCGTAAGCCCTGGCAGCCGAGCTAATCTTGAACGCATTTCAGCTGCCGCTTTATTTGTAAACGTAACAAGCCATAATGCTTCAGGTGGCACTTCATGGACGGCGATCATATAGGCGGCTCTGGCTGTTAGTACGGACGTCTTACCTGATCCAGCCCCTGCTAGGCACAGTAGAGGGCCATGCTGATGGCGTACGGCTTCGCATTGAGCTTTATGCAAATCTAGGCCGCATTCACGAAGAGCGGCGAAGAACCAACTGTCTGATGAAGGGTCGCTGGTACTAACTTGTGGCTTGAGACCCTTTTCGACAGGTGTGGAGTGTGGTACGTTGGTAGCAGTGCGCTCTTCATTCATGTAGAATGTGGGTTGCGCGGATTCAGCCGTTGGGCATGTAGCTTGAGCGGATATTCCATAAGGATGCGACTGCCAGCGAATGTTCGCAGCCGCAGGCTTCGTTAGTTGTGTTGGCATTGGGTGCTCCTTTCTCGGTCCGGTATCCGTTCATGAGTTGCTGTGCCCATCTATTATAACGGTCAAGGTCAACATTGCCGAATACATGTATTGCCAAGCGCATACGTTGTCCTTAGAGCTGCCAGGTATTTTGTCCTGTGAACTCCGCGTTTCGTTATCACATGGAGCGTGTATAGGTTAATAAGGGTGATTATTTAATGTGGAAGAAGAGAGGGGAAGCCGGGATGAACCGTTTTCTGCAAAAAGTGAAAGAAGGCGCATCCAAAGCTTCTGAGAAAGCTCAGAATGTATTGGAATTGAATCGAGTCCAGACTCAAATTGATGCGCTTCGTAAAGAGTGGGAACATAATACGTATGAAATAGGCCGTTTGGCTTTTGAAGCTTATAAGAACAAAGATTATGCTTCACTGGGCATGGAAATGGATGAACTGGCCCAAGCGAATGTGATGTTGGAAGAAGAAATGGAACAGCTCGAATGGAAACGCTGTGCGCTTCGCAATGAAAAGCGTTGTTCTTGTGGTGAGATTGCACCGTGGTCCTCTAAGTTCTGCGCATCATGTGGAGATAGACTGCCAGATCCTCCTGTTCGTGAAATAGAGAGTGAGCTTAGTGGCTCCAGCGAGATGCAGCCGTACAAGTTAGAGGATGAGGCTGATCCAAAGGTTGAAGATAAGGAGAAAACGTATATTACCCTTCATCAGACGCCAACTTCAACAACAATTAATCATACAGATGAGCTTGATGATCATGGTGGTCATGAAGAGCCGCTATCACGATATGCGAAATCAACCAAAGACAGTTCAGCACCTATCCATCCATATAGTCCGTACGACCAATATGGTCAAGAGGATGAGGATGATGCGGATATGATGGAAATCAAAAAGCCTACCCCACAGGTGAATATTCGCGGAAGTGAGCGTTACATTCGCCAGCAGTCGGTAGAGCATGATTCTAATAGTCGAACTTGTTCTAAATGTGCAGCGTCAGCTCCCTCAGAAGCAAAATGGTGTGAACGTTGTGGAGCACCCTTTATTTAAGGAAAGCTAAGTGAGTTGTAAATTAGCTAAGTATCAGTTCCATAATTTGTATGTAACTATGACCCGTATTGGTCGTGGTACAATATGTTAAGACAGCATCTGATAGGGTTGATACGATTATATTGATAACGTCGAACAGCCGGGAAGCTTCTATAGCTTACTCCGGCTATTTTGGCGTTTGCGAAAAGGTTTAAAGAACACCAGCAGCATGGGCTGAAGGGGGAAACGAGATGGACAGCTTGATTCAGCAGCTGCGTGACGTCGGATTTACAGAGTTGGAATCCAAATTGTTAATTTTGCTCTCTGAACAAGGATCAATGACAGGCTATGAAGCAGCAAAAAAACTGGGAATATCGCGCTCTAATGTATATGCTGCTTTGCAGCGTCTTGTGGATCAGAGCTTCGTGCTGCATGCAGTAGGGGAACCGTCGCACTACGCTGCGATTGAGCCAGCACAGCTTACGAAGACGATTGCGGAAAGAATGCAGGCTTCGCTGCGTTTTGTTGAGGAGCATATGCCTTCACCTAAGCAGGAGCTATCCTTTTTTTATAGCATAGAAGGCGATAAAGTTGTTGCAGAGAAAATTGGACAAGTCATCGCCGCAGCTGAAATAGAAATTATTGTGGAGATGACTTCCCGAGATGGAATGCTGGTGCAGCATGCGCTGCAGCAGGCGGAGAATCGTGGTGTGAAAGTACTGTGGTCCATTAGCTCCAATGAAGAGCAACTGCCTGCCTCTGGCTTCCTTGCTTCTCGTGAAGGGCAAGTAGACAAGCATCTTGCGGGCAGACGCTTTACGATGATTATTGATCGTAAGATTGCCTGTATTGGAATGAGAAGTGCCGCTGAAGAAGCGAAGCTGTTATATACGGAACATCCGGTTATGACGGAGTATGTACTTAGCCGTTTCATTCAGGATATCATTTTGTTTGAATTGGAACAGCAGCTTACTGAGGAGCAGCGTCAGCACTTTGGCCCATACTTTTCACGCTTATGGGAACCCTATTTGAACAAGGAAATGTAGTGTGAAATGGCAAATAGACTACCTAATTAATGTTATCGTTCACTAATATGTCATCATTTACATGTAACGATGAATTGCGTTGATTCGTAAACAAGTAGTAAGAAAGAATGGCTGGATGACAGTTGAGGAGGAAGTACGATGGTGGAAGTTATAGTTCACTTTGATGTTCTGGAGCGAGATGGAGATACTTCTCATTTGCGAGGGTTGATTATGGCAGATCCCGGTGAGAAGCCGACCATTTCTCAAGTGGAAAATATGCTGCGTTCGATGGGCTATCAGGTGACAGCGGAAGATAATGAGCACTATGTGTATGTTCCTGTTGAAGCTGGAACAGAAGTGAAGAAGATTGAAGTGCGTAAAATGGACAATGGGGAAGAAGAATTCTCGATTGACCCGCATATGAAAATGATTGTGCAAAATCTCATGGGCAAGCCGCATCGGCCGATGTAGATGCGCTTGTTCTGTAAAAAAAGGGCTGTCTCCGTCATGTTATGTGCTCAGGTCAAACTGGACATAACATGGGAGGCAGCCCCTATTTATTTTAAAATGTTAATGAATCATAAACTTAAGCTTGTGCGTTCGCTTCTACCAATTGAGATGTACAGCTTGGGCAGCGTGTCGCTTTAACAGGAATGTCTGTTACACAGTAAGGGCAAGATTTCGTAGTTGGATCTGCCGCCACTTCTTCTTTGCGGTGTAGCATGTTGATCACTTTTACAAGACCGAATACTGCCAATGCAACGAGCAAGAAATCGATAACGACGTTAATGAATTGTCCGTAAGCAATAACGGCAGCGCCTGCGGATTTTGCTTGTGCTAGTGACGTAATTGGAGAGCCGTCTGGCATTGTGATGTTTGGATCCAAGTTAATGAATAGGTCAACAAAGTTTACTCCGCCGAGCAATTTACCGATTGGCGGCATAATGATGTCGTTAACAATGGATGTTACAATTTTACCGAATGCAGCACCAATAATAACACCGACAGCTAGATCGACGACATTACCGCGCATGGCGAATGTTTTGAATTCATTTGCTAAAGATTTAAGAGAACCCATTAGTTCAACCCCTATAATGTTTTAATATTTATATTGAAATAACCTGTACCGGTTATCGATAATCGCAAACGAACATATTTCCTTACCCTGTACTTTTAGAAGCTAAACAGGAAGTTCAACTATTGTCTATCAACAGCATACCCAACACTTTCTTTCTTCATAAATAAGTATTTTTATGGGGGGAGCAAAAGTGTCGCTTTGTCACTTTATCACTATATTCATGCTTGTTCAAGGCTTGGATATAATCGGAAATTCGTTGTTGACTAGGAAGGGAAATATCTTTTGAAACAACTGGAAGTGATGGTCCGTATATAGTAGTATTGGTTTGCATGGATTACAAACAAGGTAAGGCTCAATACATTTAATCTGGCGCCATTTTAAGTTTATTATAATAATCGGAGGATGGTAATCATGTCATTGTTTAACCGTATTTTAGCTAGTGTAGGTATCGGTTCTGCAAAGGTTGACACGCTGTTAGAACGCAATCGCTATGCGCCGGGTGAGCAAGTGTCTGGAGTCGTCAAAATACAAGGCGGTCAAGTTCAGCAGCAAGTAGAGGCCATTCATCTTAAGCTTATGACTCAATATACTAAAGAATCCAATGACTCGAAACATCAGGTCAACCATGAGCTGGTACGTTTCAAAGTAAGCAGTGCATTCACATTGCAGCCAAATGAGCTGCGCGAATTGCCATTTACGATTGTGCTACCTCCGCATACGCCGCTTACGATTGGCCGTGCTCCCGTATGGTTGAAGACAGAATTGGATATCGCGAACGCGGTTGATCCATCTGATAATGATCTGATCGAGATCGCGCCTAAAGTGGAGCAGAGCATCGTTATTGATGCCTTGAACCGTCTTGGCTTCCGCTTACGCAAAGCAGAATGTGAGTACGCGCCGCGTCTTGGTGGGGCCGTTCCATTCGTGCAAGAGTTCGAATTTGTTCCGACAACTTATTTTAGAGGCGACCTTGATGAGTTGGAAGTTATTTTCTATCCGAAAGAGCATGAGATGGAGATCCTCGTTCAAATTGATCGACGTGCTAAAGGTCTCGGCGGCTGGTTAGCAGAAGCGATGGATATGGATGAGACGTTCGTACGCTTTAGCTTGCCAAATGATGAATGGAAGCGTCTAGGCCCTGATGGTGCTTCGAACCACTTATCTAATATGATTCGTCGATATATTTAATAGATCGTCCTGAGAACAGCAAGAACCTCCAGCCAGTCGCTTCTACAGCAATTGGTCGAAGGTTCTTTTTTTGTTACATATAAGCTGAGCGGTACTACCTATTTGTCGCCACGGTCAATATGCTTGCGTGGATGGACTTGCTTCGGCGGTGGAATGTCTTTGTCCGCTTCTGGAACTAAGCGCTCATCCGTCAAACCTTGATGATGATTATCATACGAAAATTCCTTGAGTTCCCACTCGGTAGCACCTAGCTGCGGATCGGTAGGGAAGTGTTGACCCCGATGAAGAGTCTCCGCACGCCCCCATTCATTCGTGTAAATACCGTCTACCTCCACACGATCGCGGGACATCGGGTGCATCTCATGTTGTTCTTTGCTCATGGACACGTTGCTCCTTTCAGCCATCCGCTCTACAGATTGACTTCTCATACATTTGCAATGGAGAACACTGTATCGCTAAGCATAACGTGCCCTTTGCGGGGAGGACTTATTCCTTAAGAGTGATGTGCCTCTTAAAACTCTAAAGATAAGTATACGTTCCTATTCGCATTTGCACTTAGGTGGGCTACTAGCCATTATTTGTGCTGATAACGCCCTTCAAGTTTTTTGCCTCCGTACCATAACAGCCAAAGAGCAGCGGCAACAAGCAGCAAACGCCAAGGATGTTCTACGAATCCTTTCCAGTCATGACCGAGAAATGCCATTAAGAAGATCATAACGGACTTTCCGGCCATTACAGCGATCATAAAGGTGCGGAACGGGATCGTACTAATACCGGCTGCGACATTTATGAGTACGGAAGGAGTGAACGGGAAACATAACAATATGAAAATAGGCGTAAACCCTTTAGATTCGATCCAATTAAAAAACTTTTGTGTGCCCGGCAACCTTTTTTGGATGTACATACTAAAGCGTCCACCAAACTTCCGAGCCAGCCAAAAGACAGCGAATGAACCTAGACATACCCCGATCCATGAGTATAAAAATCCAAACCACAACCCATAGGATGCAGCGTTGGCGACTACGAATACAAATAGAGGCAGTGCCGGAACGAACGATTCCCCAAATGGAAGTAAAATTCCAGGTAGAGGGCCAAGTGCAGAATATTTTTGCAGCCATATCTCTACTTGCGCGATATCTATATCTTTTGCGTAAGCAATAAAATCTTGAAACCAATCCCACATAATAGTTCGTACACCTCTCCCATTCCATTACATGATCACACTGTATTTTTGTATATGTTTCTTATCTTTCTGCAAACCATCTTGATGGGAACAGCCAGTACACGATAGCGATAATGCTGAATAGCCCTGCACTGAACCAAATAACGGCAGAGACGGAGAATGCCTCGGCAATTAATCCGCCGACAACGGGGCCAATCAGCACGCCGATATTCTCAACTGTCGATAGCAAGCTCCATCCGAGTCCCTTTTGTGCTGGAGGCACATACAAGGCGAGCAAGGCATTCCATGCGGGTAGTACAGCTGCGTAGGAGATGCCGAGAATAACAGCTAGTGCATAGGCCATGAGGACACCTGGTTTCATCGAAAGCGATGCAAGGGTAAGCCCGAAAATAGCAAAGCCAACGATAAGGAAAGGCTTGCGGCCCACACGATCTGACCATTTGCCCATCGGCACGAGGCCGATTACGGTACACCCTCCTCCAATTAGTAAGAGCAGGGAATATTGTCCACTGGATAAGGACAGGAATTGCTCAGCGAACTTCGGCAAAATCGGAACGAGCATACTTGCACCCAACGTTTGCAGGATCATGCCTGGCAATAATGGTTTCATTGCAGATAATCGCTCACGCAGCACAGCAAACTGTTCTTTAAAAGGAACAGGGGTAGCTGATTCGCCATTATTTCTCCCTCTTGGCAAGAAAAAGCTGAGTGCAAGCGCAATGAAAGTTAGCCCTAATAGCAGTGCGTACGCAAGATGTGGTGTATAGTCGAGAACGACATTTAATACGACTGGGCCAGCACCCATACCAACGAGCCAGATCGTATACAGGAATCCCATTTGAGCGGCACGCTGCTCTGTATTTACTTTTGTAAGACAGACGAGCCATACAGGGGACATACCTACACCATATATGGCGGAGGCTAGTATGAATATCCAAGGATTACTGCCCCAGTGGAACAATCCGATACCGCCTAAGGAAATGAGCAGTCCGCATATGACGATTAACTTGGATGAAAAACGATCCAGCAAATAGCCGATAAATATTTTAAGTACCGTATCTGTTAAATAATGCGCCGTTATTGCAGTACCGATTATGCCTAGCGTAATACCAAGCTCTTTCTCCCCAAATATCGGGATAAAGCTAAGCACTGTTGCTCCCCGTACGAATTCCACAAGGAGTAAAATGACGGCCAACAGCGCGATGTCAGATGATAGTCCTAGCTTTCGGATTGATTTCAAACGAGACGCTCCCTTTTCACATGTTGTAAGATGCTTAAATTTGCTATGTAATCTGGATTGGTAACCTTAAATTGTAACCTTTCCATTATAGCGTGTGCCAATCTAGTTTTCCAATGACTGGGGAACGACTGGCGGTTACGGTTGAACAGCTGGAAGCAAATATTGCTCTAACCATTGGGCAGGGTGGCGCCAGCGCTTCACTTTGGAATCGGCAGCCCATACAGCTGTGATACGCAGTTTAGGAATAACAAAGATGAGCTGACCGCCATATCCCATTGCACAAGCAGCATCGATGCCATTCAATTGATGGCACCACCACTGATATCCGTATGCACCATATCCGGGAGCGCCTTCGCTGTGAGCAGTTATCGTTTCATGAACCCAAGAAGCGGGTATTAATGATGTTAGGACGTTATTTGTGGTCACGTATCCTTCATTTAGCAGGAGCTGTCCGATTGACAGCATATCCCGTCCTGTTAAGGATAAGCCGATATGGCCGGCTGCATCGCCGTCAGGCGAACGTTCCCATTTATAGTTGGATATGCCGAGCGGACCAAATAAATATTGTTCCGCAAACTGATCAGCAGCCATTCCGGTTTGCAGCGTTAACAGCACGGATAGAAGGTGTGAGTCAATGCTGCGGTACTGAAAGCGTCCGTACATATTCGATTGAATCGGGAGCTTCGTCGCAAAGCGTCTCCAGCTTGGACTACTATGGAAGCGGTGAACCCAGCGCTCGCTCATCCGGCTGTTCGTTTCCCATTGCAGCCCTGTTGTCATGGTGAGCAAATGATACAAAGTCAGGCGCTGCCACAAAGTGTTAGACCGCATCGATGCCAGCATATAGGGCTCTAGTAAAGGAGCGATTGGATCGTGTGTACCAATCATTTTTCCTTGCTGCTGCGCGATGCCAATTAGCAAGCTCATTATTGATTTTGTAGCAGAACGCAGATCGTGAAGCGTATGCTCATCCGTATCCTGGTAATAGCTCTCATGCACAAGCTTGCCGTCGCGCGCTAATAAGAAACAGCGAAGCTTTGGTAATTGTTCTGGGAGCTGCGCTAGAGCGGTTTGAAATAGATCATCGTCCATTCTTGCCTCTGTAGGACAAATGAACCTTGTCCAGTTTGAATTTTTTGCCGTAATATGGGGAGTGAAAGACATGAAGCAAATCCTCTCTATAGATGAAATGTTGGCTACGAGCAGCCTGTTCAATGATTGGTTTTGGAACAAGCATGTTTATTTGCAACATATGACCATGATTTAACGTTGTTCATATCATAACCATTATAGCTTGCAACGATTTTGGAATTATGGGAATAGGAGAGCGATAACTCTAAATATGATCCATTATAATTGTCCCTTATGCACGAAGGTGCAAGTTATGAGTGGGTGATTTTGCACTTCGTGTGAATATGTTATAATAGGGGCTATTAGGTTGTAAATTCCAGCGTTATAAGCGAAGTCCGTTACTTCTCCGTCGGGGAGATTGATCTACAACGCTTTAGGAGGGAATTTTCATGGCAGCAAAAGGTCACAACGAAGTGAGAGAAAGCTTGTTGGAGATGACACGAATTTTTCGTCCCAAGAATCCACGGAAGTTCGTGAAGGAATATATCCGGAAGTATCGGATAACGGGAGGCTATGAAGACGAACTAACCCAGCTTGTAGAAAATGAACTAGGTAAAATGGACACAAGCGCATCCTAAAGTGTGTAGATGGAATGTGATTTTTATTATGGAAGTGAACTAGGAATAGGTTAGTCGTATCAGACGTATCCATTGGATGCGTCTTTTTTTGCATTTTATTGAAGCAGTGGGACATTGGCATTTTCCAAAAAAATGATCGTTCTGTGAAAAGGAAGCGAAATGAGCGTATTTCGCCACGCATAAAGTGAATAACCGATGAACAGCTTCAAATAGGCTAGAAGGAGAACGTTGCATAAGAGACGATAGTAGGACAAAAATGGATTAGGGAATCATCAGAAACCTTGCCGACAATTTTCGTTAAAGTCATTCGACGTGAAATGAGACCGTTCGTCATGAATAATAATAGATAATTTTATTATTTGTAAACGCTTGCAAAGTCTTTTGCTGTGCGGTATTATTCGATATTTGAACACTTTGTGAACTAGCAGGTAATCGTTGACAAATAAAAATATGGAAATTATATTTAGGTGAGTGATTGCATTTATTGACAGGGTTGTGACATCAGCGCTGAAATTGATCGTGTCTTCATGCTAGCTTGGAACGTACATAGAGCGAGTGTGAGGGTCGTCAAATGGTTACGTGAATCAGCCGGTAGCTTCATCGTTTGTTGCCCCTATTACAGGTCTATTTTCTATTTGAAGCAATAGCACATGTATAGAGTAATGGAGGATAAGCTTATGCAGAGCGAAAATAACCTAATCAGCATCAACGAAAAAGGACAAAGTGGGGTTGATGAATGATGAAACGGTGGCAGTTTAGTAAGCGTCTTCTTCCGCTGTTAGCCGGGCTCGTCTTGCTTTTAAGCGCTTGTGGTCGTGAGGATTTATCGACTCTCAACCCGCAAGGTTCAATTGCACAGTCGCAGTTCGACTTGATGAAGCTGTCGATTGGTATTATGACAGGCGTAGTGGTGATTGTATTCGGACTTTCCGTATACGTCCTCGTGCGCTATCGTCGGAAGCCAGGCGATAAGTCGATTCCGAAGCAGGTAGAAGGCAGTCATAAGTTGGAGATCATTTGGACGGTTATTCCGATTATCCTTTTGATTATCCTGGCTGTTCCAACTTTGAAATATGTATTTGCCTTCGCCGAGGATTATAGCAAAGACGAGAATGCAGTTAAAGTTAAGGTAACAGCACATCAGTACTGGTGGGAATTTGAATATCCCGAGTACAAGATTAGAACCGCACAAGATTTAGTTATTCCCTTTGGTAAGAAAATTGCAGTAGAACTCAGCACGAAAGACGTGCTCCACTCCTTCTGGATCCCTTCCCTTGCTGGTAAGATGGACACCAACCGCATAGACAGCTTAGATAAAGGCAACAAGAACAAAATGTACTTTGATGCACCGGAAGAAAATGTTTACCGAGGCAAGTGTGCTGAGCTTTGTGGCCCTTCTCACGCATACATGGACTTTAAGGTGAAGTCAGTTAACCAAGAGACATTTAACGCTTGGGTAAAAGAAATGCAAGCTCCGGCTAAGCCATTTACTGGTGATGCAGCGGTAGCGGAAGTATTTAAGCAAAGCTGTTTGTCTTGCCATGCTGTAGAGAATGAGCCTAAGACAGCGCCGAACTTGAAAGGGATAGGAAGTAGGGAAGCGGTAGCGGGTATATTGCTTAACCGTGAGAGAGCTTCGGAGTCTCTTGATCAGGCGAAGATCGAGGATCATTTGCGCAAATGGATAAAAGAAACGGACGATATTAAGCCAGGTAATAAGATGGGTGTTATCAAGTTGGAAGACAACGAGATCGATCAGATCGTAGATTATTTGGCTAATTATAAGTTGGATTCACTAGAACAGATTAACAATGGTATTCCTAACGTCGAAGAATAGGCACAGGTAAGAAACAGAAAAAAGCATCTTCTAGGGGAGGGGTTACGGCCTTGGCTCATACAGCACATACAGTCAAGCGGTACACCGGTATTATGGACTGGCTTACGACGGTCGACCATAAGAAGATCGGAATTTTGTACCTCCTTGCCGGCGGTTTATTCTTCGGCATTGGCGGTATCGAAGCGATCTTGATCCGAATTCAGTTAATTAAGCCGCTTAATGATTTAGTAAGTGAACAAGCATTTAATGAATTGATAACGATGCACGGCACGACAATGATCTTCTTGGGTGTCATGCCGATTATATTCGCCTTAATGAATGCTATCGTACCGTTGCAAATAGGTGCGCGAGACGTAGCGTTCCCGTTCTTGAATTCCCTCGGTTTCTGGACGTTCTTGTTCGGTGGTCTTTTGCTCAACTTGAGCTGGATCGTGGGCGATGTTCCAGATGCAGGATGGACATCGTACGTGCCGTTAGCGGATACGACCTATAGTCCACATCATGGGGTAGACTTCTATACCATCGGACTACAAATATCAGGACTAGGTACGCTCTTAGGCGGTATTAACTTCTTGGTTACGATTATTAACATGCGTGCACCAGGAATGACGTACATGCGGATGCCGATGTTCACATGGGCTGCCTTCATTACTTCCGCGCTTATTTTATTCGCATTCCCTGCTATTACAGTAGGACTTATTTTGCTTATGTTCGATCGCTTATTCAGCGGAAACTTCTTTAACGTTGCCCTAGGTGGTAACCCTGTTCTATGGCAGCATATTTTCTGGATATTCGGACATCCTGAAGTTTACATTTTGATCTTACCGGCATTCGGTATCATTTCCGATGTCCTTAGTACATTTGCTCGTAAGCGTCTGTTCGGGTACAGCTCGATGGTATTCGCAACGATTCTTATCGGTTTCCTAGGCTTCATGGTGTGGGCGCACCACATGTTCACAGTAGGACTAGGTCCCGTGGCAAACGCGTTGTTCTCTATTGCAACAATGCTAATTGCCGTACCGACAGGTATTAAGATCTTTAACTGGATCTTTACGCTGTGGGGCGGTTCCATTAAGTTCACAGCAGCGAACTTGTATGCAATTGGTTTCATTCCAACGTTCGTTATGGGTGGCGTTACAGGTGTTATGTTGGCGTCAGCGCCGGCGAACTTCCAGTTCCACGATACGTACTTTGTTGTTGCGCATTTCCACTACGTAATCGTAGGTGGGTTGGTGCTGGGTCTATTTTCTGGATTACATTTCTGGTGGCCGAAAATGTTCGGTCGCACCTTGTATGAAGGGCTTGGTAAAGCAACGTTCTGGATGTTCTTTATCGGCTTCCAGCTAACATTCTTTGTACAGCATTTCCTAGGCCTAATCGGAATGCCGCGTCGTGTTGCAACGTATTTGCCAAACCAAGGCTTTGACACGATGAACATGATTAGTACAGTTGGTGCAATTATGATGGGTATCGGAACGCTTATGTTCTTGTGGAACATCTTTATTACGTCCCGTCAGCCGAAAAATGCTGCAAACGATCCGTGGGAAGACGGTCGTACGCTGGAGTGGACGATTCCTTCGCCTCCGCCAGAATACAACTTCAAGCAAACTCCGCTCGTACGCGGCTATGATGCTTGGTGGAAAGAGAAGATGGATGGTAATAAGGAGATGACTCCTGCTGAGCCACTCGGTTCGATCCATATGCCTTCTCCTACGATTCTCCCGTTCTTTATGTCCGTTGGCCTATTCATTGCAGGCTTCGGATTTATGTATGGAAGAGATCCGTTTGATAATGCAATACTAGGATTCTTATTCAATAACTATATTGTCTCGATTATCGGATTGGGCATCACATTTGGTTGTATGTTCCTTCGTTCCGTCTATGATGATCCTGGCTATCATATTGAAGTGGAAGAGCTCGAAGACAAGGGGGGAAGAGCATGAGTGCACACGGTCATCACGTAGAAGGCGAATGGCCTCATCAACCGGAAAATGCGACCTTGGAAGGTCGTAACAAAGTACTCGGCTTCTGGCTCTTCCTCGGCGGAGAGGCAGTGTTGTTCGGTACATTATTCGCAACATTCCTTGCTCTTCGTGATCAAGTCGGTGACGGGCCAACTGCTGCCGAACTGTTCAAGCTCCCTATCGTCGGAGCAGCTACGTTGATCTTGCTTGTCAGTTCACTGACTAGTGTATTCGCTGTTCAGGCGCTGCACCAGAATAAAGTGAAAGATCTGATTAAGTGGCTCATCGTTACGGTTCTATTAGGGTTCTCTTTCCTGGGGCTGGAGATTTATGAGTTTGTTGAGTATATCCACCATGGTCATAACTTTACGACGAGTGCGTTTAGTACCGCATTCTATACGTTAGTTGGTTTCCACGGTGCTCACGTTGCATTCGGTGTTCTTTGGATCACATTGTTGATTATTCAAGTGAAGAAGAAAGGCCTGAATCTCGTAACAGCTCCAAAGGTGTATGTGTCTGCTATTTACTGGCACTTCATCGACGTTGTATGGGTATTCATCTTTACCGTTGTTTACCTAATGGGAAGGGTGGTGTAGACGATGGCATCCCAACAATCGGCTTCCAACCATTCCAACCGTCGTCATAAGCATGAAGGACGACAAAAGCACATTGTTGCGTTTATTTTCTCCATCGTACTTTCACTGATTGCGTTTGCTGCCGTTGCTTCTGTAGCTGAAGTGAATGCAACCTTTATCATCATTATTTTGTTGGTCATGGCCGTGCTTCAAGTCATTATCCAGATGGCATATTGGATGCACATGAAAGACAAGGGTCATTTGCTGCCCCTCGTGTTTATGCTTGGCGGTGCCTTTGTTGCATTGACATGTATCGTCATGGCTCTATATTGGGTATGGTGGTAGGAAGTTACAAGCTTAGCGTTGAACGAGTACTAATCGCTTGTAGAGCATGATTAGAGCTTGTTTGAGAAACGATAGCATAATAGGAAGAGGTGGTGCGATGCACCGCCTCTTTTTCCGTAGAAGATCAAATGTGGCGAAACGATGACAGCTTGTTGATGAAAGGGGGAAGCAGCTATGTTTGGATTAGGGCAGTTTTTTTCATTTGCCGATTTATGGAGCCCTTTGTTTCTCGTTTCCGCGTTGTTGGTTATTGTATTGTATCTTGGTTTAACAGGCTATTTCAGAGATCGGTTCCCTGGCTCCAAGCCCGTGACAGGGGGGCAACGAGTTAGTTTCATTGTAGGTGTCGTGCTTATTTACTTGTCGCAGGGCGGACCCATAGATTTGATGGGTCACCTGATGTTCACATTCCACATGGTCATGATGTCACTGTGCTATATTATAGCGCCTCCTTTACTGCTGAAGGGGATTCCGGATTGGATGTGGAAGTTTATTTTGGATCGTCCGCTGCTGCGTAAGCTGAAGTGGATGATGCATCCGATACTTACGGCAGTGTTATTCAATGCGCTATTTTCGTTCTATCATATTCCAGTCGTACATGATTACATCATGCTGAATTATGGTGTACACACGTTGTACTACATCGCTCTGTACATTGCGGCATTTATGATGTGGTGGCCTGTCGTTAATCCTGTTCCAGAATGGAATTTGATTAGCGATGTGAAAAAAATGGGCTATATTTTCTTGAATGGATTGCTGATCACACCTGCATGTGCACTTCTTATCTTCGCGGATGAATCGTTATACGCGACCTATAATGATCCGGATATATGGGCAGCAGCGATGGGCTATTGTGTATCTGGCAGTCCGGAGGCCTTGCTAGCAGCCTTTGATGGTCCGCAGTTTTTTAGTTGGTTCGATGTAAGAGAGGATCAGCAGCTTGGTGGTATTTTGATGAAGCTCGTTCAAGAAACGATGTATGGTATCGTTCTAGCCTATGTATTCTCTCGATGGTTCCGTCGTGAAGGAAAAGATGATGATGTCGCAGATTCGACACCGAAAAGTGATTGGCAGAATGCATGATTTCGATATAATGGGAATGATAACTTGTAAGGAGGGATAATGCATCGTGGATATGTACTCACTATTCCCAACGATCAGTACGTTCTTTATTGTACTTAGTGCCATCTTGGTTGCGATCGGTTGGCGCCAAATTATTAAAGGCAAGCGCAAAGAGCATGAGCGGACGATGAAGCTTGCTGCAATCGCAGCTATTTTGTTCTTCATTATTTACGTATCTCGCACGATTTTCGTAGGAAACACATCATGGGGCGGGCCAGATTCGTTGAAGACGATCTACCTGGTGTTCCTACTCTTCCACATCGTGTTGGCGACTGTTGCAGCTGTGTTCGGCTTGACGACCTTGTACTTAGGATTCAAAGCGAAGTATGACAAGCACCGTAAGCTTGGACGTGTTACTGCGACGATCTGGTTTATAACAGCAGCTACAGGTGCGATGGTGTATGTGTTGTTGTATATTCTATATCCAGGCGGACATACGAAGCCAGTTATTGATGCTATTTTCGGCTAACAGGCCATTTTTTAATGGGGACAACCTTTATTCATACAGCTTGAGGGCTGCTTGGATAAGGGTTGTTTTTTTGTGAATAAAAGGGATTGGAAAAAAATCCTTGACGACTTTGTATTGAGGTCATTATACTGTGTATAACAATATACACAGTAATCACAGTGAACTGTGTCCTGTGCGATTGAAAGGAAAGTAGGTGTCTCCTCATGAAAAGAGGCTGGCGGGATGCTTTGTTCATCGTGAAGCAAGAGTTTCGAACATCACCGATAGGGTTGCTGTTAACGATGTTGTTTATGGTCTATCTTTCTGTGATGACCTATCCGATGATACAGATGCTTTTTGAGAAGGATGTCGGAATAATCTCGACTATCATAATGGATTTTTATATTTCCCTCATTTTTTTAAGCTTAGGGAATTTAATGAATCGTAGATCTACCCGCTATTTGTCCGAGGACTCTTATCGCCAATACGTAATAAAGCAGCGTATTTTGCCAATCGGAATTCAAACCATTGTACGCGCTAGATATTTGCAACTTATAATTCTATCGTTAGTGAACGGTACGATATTCTTTTTTGTCAGCTATTTCATAACAGGATTGGATGAAGTAACGAATCCTGGTTCCTATGCACTACTTATACTGATAGGCATCACGTTCAGCATTTTGATAAATGTCCTGTTCACTTATTGTGAGTGGAGAATGAGCGGCAAAATTTATATGTTGATTGTGCTTTTCACTATGGTGATTCTAACTATAACTGCAATCATTATTAGTTTATGCGGAGGCTCGGTCTTCAAATCATTACTTTATATAACGAATGAATGGCCGCTTCCAACTGCAATTGTAACGATCGTGGTGCTGAGTCAAGCAATTGTCTGGGGAATGAAATCGTCCTTACAAGTGCTGCGGCGAACGGATTTGTCTTGAGTTGGATATGCAGGAAGGAAAATTTTAGACTTGAGAAAGAAAATAGAATGGCGTCATAGACGCATTGGGTGGTTAGCGTGTCACGCTCCGTGTAGTTGCAAGATTGATAAAGGAGGTGAACCGGCCTATGTTCATTCCGATACAGCTTGATGAAAATAGCACCGAACCATTGTATGCACAGATTAAGAGCCAGCTTAAGACGTTAATTTTGAGCGGACACATCGAGACGGGAACGTTATTGCCATCGATTCGTGAACTAGCAGGTCAGTTAAGTTGCAGTGTCATTACAATACGGCGTGTGTATCAAGATTTAGAGCAGGAAGGGTTGCTCCGCACGAAGCAGGGCACAGGTACGTTTGTGGCGCCGGTTCATCAAGGTGAACGCGACCAATTTCGCAAGCGGGCGGTTGAAGAAGCTATCATGGCGGCGATAGATGCTGCTAAGCAAATGCAGATAGATGAACAGGAATTACGGGATATTTTTAATGAAATTGTACGAATTCGGATGAGAAATGACTGAGCTTGAGGGGAGGAGGTACTATCATGAATGCCTATACACTGGAAGCAGTTGAGAAGCACCGTGATCATTTACGGGTTGGTCCGTTGAATGTTGAATTTCCAAGTGGCTGTGTAACAGCTATCGTTGGTGTGAATGGTTCAGGTAAAAGTACGATGCTCAGCATGATGATAGGGCTTGCTTATCCAAACCAAGGGAATATATATTTCGGCCAGCAGCGTGTCGATGCTGATCATGATTATGTGTGGAAGCAGCGTATCGGATATTTACCTGAGCTACCTAACAGCGAAGATGACTATAAGACTCCCGATCAATTAGCTACCATGTATGCATATTGGTATGAGAACTGGGACTGGCAGCTCTACCAGACACTGATGGCTAAATACGAGATCCCACCAAAAACAAGGCTTAACAAAATGTCTAAAGGGATGCGGCGCAAATGCGAGCTCATTATAATTTTGTCGTATCGCCCAGATGTGCTGCTATTAGATGAGCCATCATCAGGGTTGGACCCTATTAGTTGGCGCTATGTAATGGAAGATTTGCAGAAATTTATGGACGACGGGGATCGGTCGATTATCATCGCGACGCACATCATTGATGAAGTGAGAAGGCTTGCTGATTATATTATGTTTCTGCATCGCGGCCAACTTGTCCAATTCGTAGAAAAAGATGAGTTGTTCGATGCTTGGAAGGAATATTGGTTCAACATTTCCGAAGCAGCTGTGCTCAAAGATGCACCAGGCGTCAAAGATACGCTTCAAGATGGTGTTAGCGTAAGACTAATCGTAAACGAGATTGCACCGTTTGAGGACTACTTGCAAAGGCATAACATTCAACCGATACGGGTTCAGACCGTACCATTAGATGAGATTATGCTGCAATCGATTAAAGGTGTTAAATAATTTATTTTTATAGAGCAAATGAGAGTAAATGGGTGAACGATGAGAGGAGAGATTAGGACGATGAAGACGTTACAGCTTGACCGAATCGTGAAGCAATATGGCGATAAGACGGCAGTCAATGAGATTAGCCTAAGTGCAGAAGCAGGAGAAATTTATGGCTTGTTAGGTGCCAATGGTGCCGGCAAGACGACGACAATGCGAATGGTGCTTGGTCTTATTTATCCAGACGCAGGCCAAATTTTATACAACGGTAAGCCGTATCATAAAGGCTTGGAGCAATTGTTTGGCTATTTGCCAGAGGAACGTGGCTTGTACCCGAAGGTAAAGGTTAGCGATCAAGTACTCTACTTAGCACAGTTGCGCGGCATGTCCCGCAGTGATGCGGATAAGAGCTTGAAGTATTGGCTTGAGCGTTTCCAAGTTCCTGAGAACTACAATAAGAAGATCGAGGAACTGTCCAAAGGAAATCAGCAAAAGATTGGCTTTATCGCATCTATTGTTCATAATCCGAAGTTCATTATCATGGATGAAGCGTTTAGTGGTCTTGACCCTGTTAACGTGGAATTGATGAAAGAGACGGTTAAGGAATTGCGTGACAATGGCGCGACGATTTTGTTCTCTACACACCGTATGGAGCATGTTGAGGAATTGTGCCGTCAAACGACGATCTTGAAGAAAGGTCAGGCGGTGCTGCAAGGAGCAGTGCGTGACTTGAAGGCGAAATATCCGCGTGAGAAAGTCATTCTTCGCACGGCTGGTGACGTTGCTGGCTTGGAGCAAATTGCTGGTGTTAAGCAGGTTGATCGTACGGAAACAGGCTACATTATCAACATCGCTGATGAGTCTGCCGCGCAGCATATTTTGCAGCAGGCGATGGGTCAATCAACTGTGGAGCATTTTGAAGTGAAGGAACCAACGTTGAACGATATCTTCATTAAAGCGGTAGGGGGCGAGTCGAATGCGTAATGTGTGGACAGTAATCGGATTCTCTCTGAGAACGAAGCTAATGACGAAGGCATTTTTAATGACAACAGCGATATTGGCTTTGATCGTTACGATTGTAATGAACTTGCCGTTTATTATTTCTTTGTTCGATGATGAAGACAAAGCGATTAAAGTAGGTCTTGTGAATTCTTCTTACCCTGCGATTGAGAAGTCGCTAGAAGAAGCATTCAAGCAGAAGCAAGATGATATCATTCTCGTTCCTTATGATAACGCAACAGAAGAAGGTCTATTGAAGGATGTAAAAGAAGGCATTATTACGGGATACTTGAAGTTTGAAGCTGCTGAACAAGGCGGTGAGCAGGCATTCCCGAAAGTGACGTACCATAGTGAGGAAGATCTGGATTTCGGTTTGCAAGGCGACATTACAGCTGTTCTTACGGTACTGAAGACACAGTGGATTGTAAAAGACTCATTAACTGCGGATCAGCAACAGCAATTGAACCAACCTGTTTCCTTTGATACGAAGAAATTGAAAGCTAGCGACAGTGGTCAATTAGCAGAAGAAGCTGGTGAAGAAGAGCCTGCGTTCAAGGCTGAGTCGTTCGTTGTTACATTTGCATTGCTCATACTATTCTTTACCTCTATTCAGATGACAGGTAATATGATTGCATCTGAAGTAACGCAGGAGAAAAGCTCGCGCGTCATGGAAATTTTGATTACGAGCGTATCGCCGCTGGCGCAAATGTTCGGTAAAATATTGGCGATGTTTATCCTTGGTATGATTCAGATTATGGCGTTTATCGCAGTAGCGGTTATTAACTTGCTCTTTCCGCATAACCAAGAAGCGCTTAAAGGACTTGATTTGGATATTTCCAAATTCGATCCGATGCTCGTTATTTATGGATTGATTCTATACGTGTTCGGTTACTTCTTGTACGCGACGCTGTACGCTTCGGTTGGTTCTATCGTTAGCCGTACAGAAGACTTGGCACAAGCGGTACTACCAATTACATTCCTAAGCTTGGGTGCATTCTACATTGGTATGTTCAGCGTATCTACACCGAACTCGATGCTTGTAAAAGTAACATCGTTTATCCCATTCTTCACACCGACTTCGATGCTGCTTCGCATCGGTTTGGGCGAATATCAGTGGTGGGAGTTCTGGTTGTCGATCGTGATCCTGCTTCTATCTGTACTTGTATTCGGCTGGTTGGCTGCGAAGATTTACCGCACAGGCGTATTGCTCTACGGTAAGCGCCCTACGTGGAAAGAAGTTCGCAAAGCGATGAAGGCTTATAAGATTTAAGGAAGTGAAAGTGAGCCTGTTGTGAGTAACAGTTATAATTGAGACACATTACAATAATAAATGAGACAAATGATGGTACATGTTTGAGACAATGTATATTTGCCTGATAAGCCAAAACCCTTGGTTTATCAGGCTTTTTTTCTGTGTAAGAAGTTTTGAAATATTCAAGGCTGATAGCACTATCTCTTGCCAAATAATTTCTAACAGTCTTGACTGATGTTATTTTTAGGGTGACGCAATTTTTAAATTTAACGGTTCTTATTTTATGGAACTTAGTTGAGAGTGCATCGAAAAGGTTATTATATAAGTGCGCTGATAACCGTTAGAAATCAACATCGACGAATAAAATAGGTTCTGTGAGGCCTGTTATCGTAGATAGCTTACGGAAAAAAGTCTCAGATTATGATGTAAGTAATCTCAGTATATAGCAGTAATAAGAATTGTATTGGCGTGTTTCGGTGAAATTAGAGGGAATTTATCCCTAATTGTCGAATGGAATTTTAGAAACTAATAGTAGAGGAATATGCAAGAAGGTACCCTGAATGCAATGTAGAAAGCATCTCAAATAATAAGGAGTAATATATCTACTTATCTTGCAAAAGGAGAATCATAATGAGCGTTTTTGATGTATTCAAATTGAAGAAAATTAAAGCTGAATTGGAAAGTTTAAAACGTGAAAATGAATCACTTCATTCAATTTTAACACCTGAACATCAGGAAATTTATGATCTTACTCTTAGGATATCTTCACTTAATATTGAGAAAGAAAAAATTATTAATGATATAGAGTATCAAAAGGATGAGTATGAGAACAAAAAATCAGATATATCTAATTCATTATTCAGATTAAATTCTCAGGCTGAACAAAAAAAGAAAGAGTTGCTAGTACTCGATGAGCAACTTATGCTGGAGTCTTTTTCCTTATATGAACGACAGTACGAGTTTATTGATAGTGTAGCTTTTAAGGAAGCATTAGAATCAATAAGAGATAGGCAGAAATCGATGATTAAGAATAGTACTGCTTGCACAGGGAACCAAAATTGGACCGTAAATAATAGTCAGTCCGAAGGACGAAAAATGGTTAATGATATGATCAAGCTTGTTTTGCGATCATTTAATAATGAATGCGATAGTTGTGTATCCAACGTGAAATTTAATAATATTCATACTTTTGAAAAGAGAATAAAGGCTGCATTTGAAGCGCTTAACAAGCTTGGGCGAATAATGCAGGTAAGTATTTCAAATGATTATTTACGCCTAAAATTTTCGGAGTTATATCTTGCACATGAATATCAATTAAAAAAACAAGAAGAAAAAGAGGAGCAGAAACAGATTCGAGAACAGATGCGTGAAGAAGCTCGCCTTCAACGTGAAGTTGAGGAGGCTCGAAAAGTAGTTGAAAAAGAGAGACGACATTATTCTAACGCGCTTGAAAAAGCGTTAAAGCAACTTGAATCCTGTAAGAATGATGATGACCGAACTTTGATTTTAAGTAAAATAGATGAACTTCAAAATAATTTAGAAGAAATTGAACAACAACTTAAAGATATTGATTATAGAGAAGCTAATCAAAAAGCAGGTTATGTATATGTTATTTCCAATATTGGTTCATTTGGTGAAGGGGTTTATAAAATAGGGATGACTCGAAGATTAGAGCCGCTTGATCGTGTATCTGAGCTCGGAGATGCTTCAGTACCTTTTAATTTTGATATACATGCTATGATTTTTTCTGAAAATGCTCCAGGCTTAGAAGCAGCTTTACATCGAGAATTCGAAAATAAACGTTTAAATAAAATAAATAAGCGTCGTGAGTATTTCAAAGTTACATTAGATGAAATTGAATCAGTTATAACAAAGAATCATGATAAGACCGTTGAATTTATTCGAATTGCTGAGGCTGAAGAATACCGTGAATCAAAATTATTAAATAAAGAGAAATCTTTAGTTATTACAGAGTTAACTCAGTCATGGGAGGAAGCTGCTGTAAGTAAGGAGTAAGTTAGTTTGATTTAAATAATATTTTCCGAAAATACAAGAGATTAATGTAGAGTTCAATAGCGCTTCGTCTATACCTACTGCAAAATAGACAGTTTCCTTTGTGGCGGTTTCGAATAGCATCAATGAAAACAAAAATATAACACTTGACCAACGAGCGTTTTGTAAATGCGTCAACATGTTCTAGCTTCACTTACGTCATATATCAAAACACTTAAACGGATCCGCAGTCTGATGACCTCCCCATTGCGATTTCTTGGGAGGATAAGCTGCAGATAGAGCGACACTCTGTGTGCATTGCATGTGTGTAGCTACGGTTACGAGATGTCCTGAGTTGAATTCAATACGGTCATAGATTTCGTAATCAAGGAGTACTGTTAATTTAATATCCGGTAAGTAATTCAGTTCCATCCGTATGTGTTTGCGAAAAATCTCTGTCATGTTTTCCTTGTGCTATTTATTAAAACAAGATACTTTACGCTCTCATTACAAATAATAGTACGTGAGACAATCTATATTTGCCTGATACGCCAAAAACTATGGTTTATCAGGCTTTTTTCTGTGCTGTTATTGCAATAGAAAAGTGTACATGGATTTTTCCCAAGACTGGTACTTCGTGCTTAATTCTCTCCATACTTTTATTTGCTTTAATTTATGAAAAATCTATTAAATACTTTCAAATAATTGGTTTTATATGATTAAATTGATTTGAGAGTTTTTTCTAAATTAAATTTAAAGAACTCTCTGTAAAAAGAGAAAATCTCTACTTGTAAACTACCATTTTGCAGAGGGACATTATTAGAAGGTCCTAAAGGAAACACCTAAATTTCACAAAAAAATTTCTGTATTTCTCCACAACAATATCTGGGTTATTACGTAATTTTTAAATGGACATAAAAAGATTAAGAGGGGATAGAGCATGAAAAGACATATCAGCATAAAAGGGATGGGCACTTATCTTCCAAAACGAAAAGTAGATTCTTTTGAAATAGATCGTATGCTACATGTGCCAGAAGGCTGGACATTCAAAAAATCCGGTGTAAAGACACGATATTTTGTTGATGGTGAAACCTCCTCTTATATGGGTGCTGAAGCTGCGAAAAAAGCGGTAGAAGATGCTCAGCTAACATGGGATGATATCGATTGTATTATCTGCGGAAGTGGGACGATTCAACAGGCAATTCCTTCTACTGCATCACTTATTCAAGAGCAGCTTGGACTACAGCACTCTGGTATTCCATGTTTTGATATCAACTCAACCTGCCTAAGTTTCGTAACAGCACTTGATACCATATCTTACGCAATGGAATGCGGGCGATACAACAATGTGGTCATCATTTCTTCTGAGATTTCTTCTGTGGGATTAAATTGGGGACAAAATGAAAGCAGCATTTTATTCGGTGACGGTGCGGCGGCTGTTGTGGTATCCAAAAGCGATCATACCTCTTCCATTATCGCTTCTCATATGGAAACCTATAGCTCTGGTGCGCATCTATCTGAAATTCGTGGCGGTGGAACGATGATTCATCCTAGAGAATATAGCGAAGAGCGCAAAGAAGACTTCTTGTTCGATATGAATGGTAGAGCGATTTTTAAATTATCTTCTACGTATATGTTGAAGTTTATCGATAAACTACTTATGAATACTGGTTATACGCTAGATGATATTGATTTAATTGTTCCTCACCAAGCAAGTGGACCAGCTATGCGACTGATTCGCAAAAAACTAGGCGTTGAGGAAGAGCGCTTCATGACCATTTTTGAAGACTACGGTAATATGATTTCCGCATCTATTCCAATTGCTCTGTTCGAAGCGATTAAGCAAAAGAAAGTGCAGCGCGGAAGTAAAGTATTATTGTTAGGTACTTCTGCTGGGCTTTCTATCGGGGGCATTCTTTTTGAATACTAACAAAACCATATTAATTACAGGGGCACGTGCACCAGCAGCTTTACATTTGTGTAGACTGTTTCATAGTACCGGACATACCGTTATTATTGCGGATAGTACTCCCTATCCATTAAGCAAAGCTTCAACAAGTACGGATTACTTTTATGAAATTCCTTCTCCAAAGTGGAACACAAAAGAAAGCATCGATGCGCTGTTATCGATAATTCAACGCCATCATGTGGATGTGCTTATTCCAACTTGTGAAGAAATATTTTATATAGCTAGATATAAAGAAATATTTAGTCCCTTTTGTCATGTATTCGTAGATGATTTTCATAAACTTTCCTTACTCCATAATAAATGGGGGTTTATTCAGTTAACAGCGAATTTAGGTTGGCGAGTTCCTGCGACATATAAAATAAATAATGAACATGCTATAAAAACAATGATTCACGAAGCACCAGCCACAACTCCTTTTGTGCTGAAGCCGATTTTCTCCCGTTTCTCTGATAAAGTGGAGTTTATTACAAAAGAGGCTGCTATAAAAGAAAACATAGTAGATAAGTCAAATTACATCATTCAAGAGTTTATACCAGGAACACAGCATTGTTCCTACAGTATCGCACAATCTGGGAACGTGTTAGCTCACTCTACCTATAAAACGGAATTCACGGCAGGCTTAGGCGCTACCATTGCGTTTAAACCTATTGATCATGCTAAAATTGAACAGTTTGTTGAGCATATGGTAAAAGAGCTAGATTTCTCTGGGCAAATTGCTTTTGATTTTATCGTTACAGAGAACGGAGATGCTATTCCCATTGAATGTAATCCACGTGCCACAAGTGGGTTACATTTATTTGATGAGGAAATCGTATCCGCTTTTTTAAATGCAAAAATAGACCAGCCACTAACTCCGAAAGTAAATGCTGAGTGTGCCATTCGGTTAGCCATGCTTGTATATGGGCTCCCTTATGTAAAAAGTAAACAAAAACGTAAGCGATGGCTACAAGTTCTACGCTCCTATCCAGATATTATGTATAGCCGCACCGATAGAAAACCATATTTTTACCAGTTTTTTAGCATGTATAAATTATGGCGTGAAAGTGTTAAACATAAGCGGACTATGTTAGAGCAAACAACGCATGACATAGCATGGGATGGTGAACCTTTATGAAAATGCTAGTGACGGGTGGAACGGGCTTTCTAGGACAAAAGCTCGCCTTGCGATTGAAGCAGATGGGCTATGAAGTAACCGCAATCGGGAGAAATAAAGCAATCGGTACCTATTTAGAACAACATGGAATTGAGTTTGTACAGTGTCGGCTTGAAGACAGGGATCGTGTGCTGCAAGTGTGTAAAAATAAAGATTACATCTTTCATAGCGGTGCTCTTTCTTCCCCTTGGGGCAAATATAAAGATTTTTACAATGCGAATGTGCTAGGAACAAAGCATATTATCGAGGGAAGTCAAAAGTCTGGTATAAAACGCCTGATCCATGTATCAACACCGAGTATTTATTTCTATTATGATGAGCGACAAGATGTAATGGAAAATGCGAAGCTTCCTGATACCTTTGTCAATCATTATGCCAAGACGAAGTACATGGCTGAACAAGGTGTAGATCAAGCTTTCTCGGATGGTCTACCTGTTATTACGATACGCCCACGCGCTTTGTTTGGTCCAGGAGATAACGCGATTCTTCCACGGCTTATTAAAGTATGTGAAAAAGGTGCCCTGCCGAGAATCGGTACAGACAATGTTCTTGTTGATATTACTTATGTCGAGAATGTTGTAGATGCTTTACTTCTTTGTATGGATTCCCCCGTACATACATTAGGACAAAAATATAATATAACCAATGACGAACGTGTAAATTTATATGAAGTCATTGAACATGTCATGAAGCGACTTGATAAGGACGTACAATATAAAAACATTTCCTACAAAACTGCTTTTACACTAGCTGCTATATTAGAAGGAATTTCAAAAACGATTTTGTTCGGAAAAGAACCTATTCTCACCAAATATACGGTTAGTGTCCTTTCAAAAAGCCAGACATTAAATATGGATAAAGCTAAAAAAGAACTAGGATATGCTCCTAGGATCAGTATAGAAGAAGGAATCACAAAGTTTGTAGACTGGTGGAAAATACAATGAAAATCAAATCTTTAAAGCTATATGATACAGGATATTGCACACATCCAGAGAAAATTGCCTACGCCAAGGGCAGTTGGAAGCAAATCCGGTTTCCAGCTACAGTAGGATTACTTCAGCATCCCAGCTTAGGGTATATATTATTTGATACCGGATATGCGGAACACTTTAAAGAAGCAACAAAAAAATTTCCGTACTCTGTATATGCAAAGCTTACCCCAGTTCATTTTACGGAAGAGCAATCTATGAAACAGCAGCTGCTTCTTGATGGTATTCATCCAGAGGAAATTAAATATATTATTATTTCTCATTTTCATGGCGATCACACAGCTGGTCTACTTGACTTCCCAACAGCCAAAATACTAACCTTCGCAAAAGCTTATGAGGATATAAAGAAGAGGAGTAAATTTGGAACTCTATTAAAAGGGTGTTTAAAAGACACTCTGCCGATTGATTTAGAGCAAAGGATGACATTTATTGATCACAATCCATCGATGAAGCTCGCCCCGGCATATGGGAAATTTGAAGAGGGTTACGATGTATTTGGTGATGGCTCCTTACTTGCTGTTGACTTAACAGGGCATGCAGCGGGACAATTTGGCCTATTCGTCCATTTACACAGTAGTAAAATTGTTTTTCTATGTGCAGACGCGGTGTGGCTAAGTAAAACGTATCAAAACCTTGTATTTCCTAGTAAAATTGCGAACCTGTTAACTAGCGATTCAACATCTTACCGACAAAATATTGAGAAACTGCACCATTTATCTCAAGCATCACCTGAGATTGAAATTGTACCAACTCATTGTGAGCACACATGGGATAAAATTAAAGCAGGAGTGTACTATGAATAAATTTCGGATTCTCCAGCAATATTTGAAAACAAAATATGGCTCGCGATTTTCCGATCGCGAACAATTGGAACGATTTCATAACCAACAAATTAAAAAACAATTGTTGTTCACGATAGAGAAGTCTCCTTTCTATCGCCAGTTATATGCTCCTTTTTTAGAAGATATTCAAAAGGGAAACTTGGCTGCGCTCCCTATCATTGATAAAGAAGTAATGATGGAGCATTTTGATACTTTAAACACCGTTCATATTACAAAAGAAGAAGCATTTCGTGTTGCATTTGAAGCAGAAAAGACACGGAATTTCTCTCCTACTATTCGTAATATAACGGTCGGTTTATCTTCAGGCACTAGTGGAAATCGTGGGGTTTTTCTCGTTTCCGAGGAAGAGCAAACGCTGTGGGCGGGTTCGATTATTGGAAAGGTGCTTCCTTCTAGCATTCTCCATAAACACACGATTGCTTTTTTCTTGCGTGCAAATAGTAATTTATACGAAGCAACAAAAAATAAGCGAATTTCCTTTCATTTTTTTGATTTACTAGATTCGTCTCAACAGCATATCGCTCAATTAAATGAAGTGAATCCATCTATTTTAATTGCACCTCCGTCTATGTTGCGAAAGATCGCTTCCTGGCAGCAAGAAGGACTTATTAACATTTGTCCTCAAAAAATGATCTCTGTAGCAGAGGTGCTTGAAGATATGGATAGCACGTTTATTCGTGCAACGTTCCAACAGACCGTACACCAAGTGTACCAATGTACAGAAGGGTTTCTTGCTACCACCTGCAGTCAGGGAACGTTACACATCAATGAAGATCTCGTTCATATTGAAAAAGAATACTTAGATCAAGAAAACGGGATATTCGTTCCCATTATTACGGATTTCATGCGGAAAACACAGCCTATTATACGCTACCGTCTCAATGACATCTTAATTGAGAAAAAAACGCCTTGCAGCTGTGGTTCTCCCTTTATAGCCTTAGAGCGAATTGATGGTCGATGCGATGATATATTTATTGGCAGAAGTGAATGGGATAATAGGGAGATATCTATTTTTCCTGACTTCATTCGAAGAGCAATTATGTTTGCCTCCAATGAAATTCAACAATTTAAAGTAATCCAGCACCGCATAGACAACATTGAAATTAAACTTGAAGCACCACCTGAACATCTCGCATCATGTCAATCCAATGTTATACAAGAGTTGCATGCACTGTGGTCTACTAAAAAGTGTGCTATACCGAATATTTTCTTTTCACATTACGATATTCAATTGCATGATAAAAAATTAAAAAGAATAGAAAGCCTTGTAAAGCATGGTGGGCAGATATGATTAAATTGCATGATGCTCATTCCCTGCACAGCATTGACTGGGCCTCCAAAAAAGATGGAGCCTATGTAAGAGACAGCTTCCTGCCTTTTTTCGAAAAGGGCGTTACCGCATATATTGAAAATGTTAACACGCATCTATTTCTATTAGAAATAGATGATCTCATTTTGCCCGTTACGATAAATAACGAGGAGTTCGATAATTCCTATGTATGTTCTCCTTATACCCATTACGTATCCTATGCATTAGAAGAGTTATGGGAATTAAAAAAACCATGGTTAGAGAAGCTGCTAACTTATCCGATTCATCTTATGGGAAGCTGGCTGCGACGAACGAATATGAATAAAGTTATTGTCGTGAATAATTGGATGCTGTCAACGAATCTTTATCATGCTATCAACGAACAGCAAATCGAACAGATTACGAATGTATTTGTTGAGAAATATCCTGAACATACGATTCTATTTCGCTCTTTAAATAACGAATTATATCCTACCATTACACAAGCATTATCTGCAGTAGGTTACAGTAAAATGATGTCTCGCTCTATCTATTTATTTGATCCAAAACACTATAAAGAAATGAATTCAAAAAAGCGAAAAGACTTATTAAACGATAAAAGTCTATTAAAGAAAAGCAAGTATGAAATCATTACGAATGATGGACTTACAAAAGAGGATATTTTACAAATTTTCGAGTTATACAACCAACTCTATATTAGAAAATACTCTAGGCATAATCCAATGTTTACACCCGATTATTTATGGAATGCTCTTAATCACCATTTATTTGAGATAAAGGCCATAAAAAAAGGAGATACCATAGATGGTGTCATTGCTTATTTTATTAGGGATGGAGTGATGACTACGCCTATCCTTGGCTATGATACCAACTCTGATCAGCAGCAAGGCTTATACCGTATTCTTTCCCTCCTTATTACAATGGATTCTATCGAAAAAGATTTAATTTGTCATTGTAGTGCTGGGGCCGGAGAGTTCAAACGAAATCGTGGCGCCAAACAGGAGATTGAATACAGCTACGTGTATTATGCTCATTTGCCACCTAATAAACAAAGGGTATGGAAAGCACTACGTTGGATATTGGATACATGGATAGAACCGATGGCAAGAAAACATCGCTTTTAGGTTCATCGGAGATAGAACGCAAATCTTAACTTTGACAGAGGAACAATACGTGTAATATGATTAATCATATAGTGAAACGTTTAAACACTTAAACGTATTGTGAAAGGAGGGAGTATGGTGGGTAAACAAGCATTAGAGCAGTTTCGTAAATGTACCCCTCTTTTTCAACTGTTAATGGATCCAAACCGCCAAGATATCATTTTACTACTAAGTGAAAACGATGCTTTGACTGTTAATGATATAACGGAGCATTCCGTCCTTTCACGACCAGCCATTTCGCATCATCTACAGTTGTTGAAGCAGCAAGGTTTAGTGGAAGTTGAGAAGCGTGGGACGGAGCGATACTATTCTTTAACATTAGGAGATGCTGTAGCATCATTAAAAGAACTATTATCATTTGTTGAACGTGATTGCCTTTAGAGGATGTCTAAAGGTTTCTTTTACACTTTATTTGTTTAAGTGTTTAAACGTTTAGAAATTATATATTTCATTAGCATGTTTAATTATAAGCATAATCTTAGGAGGGCATCATAATGAATCAAGTAGAAACCATTGATGTACAATCTATTGTTGCTGAGCATAAGCAATTTTTTCATAAAGGATCGACTACTAGTTTGGAATTTCGATTGCAGCAACTAGAGAAGTTAAGAACAGCGATCCAGCGCTATGAAACTCAAATTCATGAAGCCTTATATAAGGATTTAGGAAAAAGCGAATTTGAAGCTTATGCAACAGAGGTAGGACTCGCATTAAACGCGATTCAGTATATGATGAAAAATTTGAAAAAATGGATGAAGCCTGAAAAGATAAAAACGCCTTTTTATTTGTATCCATCTAGCAGTTACATTATGAAAGAGCCTTATGGAACGGTGTTAATTATCGGTCCGTTTAATTATCCATTTCAATTGTTAATCGATCCACTTGTTGGTGCGATTGCAACCGGGAACTGCGTGGTACTTAAGCCTTCTGAGAACACACCCAATGTAGCGGCTATCGTCCACAAAATGATAAAGGAAACATTCAATGAGGAATATATTCGAGTAGTAGAGGGAGAAAGAGAAATAACCTCTCAACTCATTCATGCGCCTTTTGACTATATCTTTTTCACAGGAAGTGTCGCTGTCGGAAAAATTGTCATGGAAGCTGCTGCGAAAAATCTCGTTCCAGTAACGTTAGAGCTTGGTGGGAAAAGTCCCGTAATCGTGGACCGCACGGCGAATTTAGAAATGGCGGCGAAAAGAATTGTGTGGGGCAAATTTTTGAATACAGGGCAGACCTGTGTTGCACCCGACTATTTATTAGTTCATTCTGAAGTAAAGCAACAATTCCTCTCAAAAATGAAAGAAGTCATTCGTCATTATTACGGGGAAAATGCGATACAAAGCAAAGATTACGGGCGAATCGTGAATGAGCGTCAGTTCGATAGACTTGTTTCTATTATAGAGAAGGATAAATCAAATCTACTATTTGGAGGGAAATCGGTTAGAGAAGAACGATACATTGAACCTACTGTGCTGGAAGCAAAGTCTTGGTCAGACGCAGCTATGCTGGATGAGATTTTTGGGCCAATCTTGCCGATTATGGAGTATAGCTCGCTAGAAGGTGCAATTCAGACTATAAATAAGCAGCCGAAGCCTTTGGCCCTATACGTGTTTACGGAAGATAAAATGGTTGAACAAGAAGTGTTGAGTCGAGTTTCATTTGGTGGTGGCTGTGTCAATGATACGATTTCACATGTGGTTAATCACCATTTGCCGTTTGGCGGGGTAGGGAATTCAGGAATGGGTGCGTATCATGGGAAGTTTAGTTTTGATCTATTCTCACATCATAAGAGCATTATGAAAAAGAGTACAAAATTTGACCTAGGCTTCTTATTCCCTCCATATGAAAATAAACTGAAGTGGATTAAAAAAGTGTTTAAATAGTTTGGAATGCTGCTTGGGTGCCGCAGCTTGTGAAAGAGCTACAATTGAAGCGCTCGGAACAAACTTAATATAAATTTTATTTTTATCCCACCACATTTTTAAGCTTCATCCCTTATCTTTGTATGATGAAAGGTAGGGATGCGAAATGAAACAAACGAAGATAATGAATAGCCATTGGCTGCTAATCGGCGCATTTGCTTTATATTTGTACACATTGCTCAAAATTATTTTATTTAAGTTTCATTCTATTAATTTAAGCTTTATGATGCATCAACTACAGTCGAATATAGAAGATCCTCATTCCATTATAGATAGGCTGCAAGTAGGCAATTTAGTTCCGTTTAAGCAAATATCTGAAAATATGGAAGGTCAGTCAATGAATGATTTCATTCAGGTGTTTGGCAACATCGGGCTCTTTGTGCCACTCGGCATTTTTCTGACGCTGTTGTTAAAAAACAAAAAAGGTACGTTTTTCATCGTGCTCGTTGGTTCCTTGGCTATAAGTTTGAGTTTGGAAAGCGCGCAGCTCTTGTTTTCTATCGGCAACTTTGATGTTGATGATCTGATTCTAAATACACTTGGGGGCATATTAGGACATTGCCTCATTCGATTGCGGGTCATGGAGGAAAAAAGTACTTCTAAGCCAACATGTAAAGCCAGCTAGTTCGACTTCGAGCTAACTGGCTTTTTTGCTGTGCAAGGGAGCGACTAAGGATTTTCGATGGGTTCTAGTGATTTTTTATGGCCAACTATGTGTAAAAGAAATGGAGTTGGTTATTCCGACTTTATTTAAGCAAAGAAAGTGTCACTTCTAATGTGTTATCCACAAAAGCTCGCTGCGGGCGAGATTTCAAAATAACCGTAAGTCCGATTAATGACGTAATTAGCGCTTGAGCTAAAGCTTTCGCATCCGAAACTGTCTTTAGCTCGCCTGACTGTATCCCGCGTTCAATAGCTTCTTGGAAAATAACAGATAGATACATTTGATGTTCTCTTGTGAGAATTTCGAACTTCTCATCGTGAGGGGCAAGTTCGACCATCGTATTGATACAGAAACAGCCACGGCTGAGCTCTCCTGAGGTTTCTTCGGCAACTACATCTTCAAAAAAATTGCGAAATGCTTCTTTTACAGAAGGATTGCCCTGAAGCTTGGCCCGCATCTCGGAAGCGCGAGCCATCGTATATGTGCGCAGTGCAGCTTCGAACAACTCTTTCTTGTCTCCGAAGGTGGAGTATATACTCGGCCGTGTAATTCCCATTCTGGAAGTTAGGTCACTCAATGAAGTAGCTTCATATCCCTTTTCCCAAAATAACTGCATTGCCGCATCTAGTACTTTTTCTTCGTCAAATTCACGAGTTCTTGCCATCATTCCGCCCTCTTGTCATCTTGGATTTATTTTCGTACCAATCAGTATGAAATAATATTATAATTTGCTGCCTTTCTTGTCAAACCTCAAATGCAATTATGATACTAAATGTATCGAATGTGCAAATGATTTGCTGATATATAAGAACGAAGCAATAATAAAGATGTTGACAGGATTAGGAATGTGACGTTATATTTGCTGAACAAAATAACATACTGATCGGTATGTTATTTTAATTGTCATCATGATGAGATTGGAGGGGAGGTATGCACAACATGAAGGAGGTTCTGGAAGAGGGTGTAGGCGATGGCGACAGGTCAATGATTCTGCTACAAGGGAAGCAAGGGTTGGTCGAGGCCGAAGCTGGCACGCAGCGTTCTACTATTTCTCGTTATGTGACCCTGCTGTGTGCGGTGGCTTGCGGGATGTCCGTGGCCAATATCTATTTTGCACAACCACTGCTCAATAATCTTTCGAGTGAATTCGGCGTTGATCAGTCTATCATTGGTATCCTCATTACGATCACGCAAATCTTTTATGCAGTGGGGCTGTTGCTGCTGGTGCCGCTCGGAGATTTACTGAACCAGCGTCGTTTAATCATTGGTCAAATGCTGCTATCTGTGATTGCCCTAGTTATCGTAGGCACTGCTTCCACTAGCTTGGCGCTATTCGTAGGAATGGCATTGGTAGGATTGCTTGCGGTTGTGACACAGACAATTGTGGCATTTGCAGCCACCATGGCCGCCTCTGCCGAGCGAGGGCGAGTCGTTGGCATCGTAACAAGCGGCATTGTAATAGGGATATTGCTTGCACGAACGTTTGCAGGAATCGTAACGGATTTTGCCGATTGGCGCTCTGTTTACCTGCTCTCTGCCGCATGTATGCTCCTTACGATAGTTGTATTTATGAGGGTTCTGCCCAATGTTGAACGCAAGGTCAGGACTCTAACATATCCTCAACTTCTTAAGTCGGTGTTTGTGCTGTTTGCACAAGAACGGGTACTACGTATCCGCGCGGTTCTCGCTATGCTCATTTTTGCTGACTTCAACATTTTATGGACGTCATTGGTCCTGCCGCTTAGTGCGCCGCCATTATCTCTTTCGCATACGGCAATTGGGGCCTTTGGTCTTGCAGGAGTGGCTGGAGTGTTAGGTGCGGCGCGAGCTGGAAGACTCGCAGATCGAGGTTATGGACAGAGGACAACGGGCTATGCCTTACTCCTACTGTTTGTATCATGGTTTCTCATTCGTTATACCGAGCAGTCGCTGTTTGCGCTGGTCATTGGTATTGTCCTTTTGGATTTGGCCGTGCAGGCCGTACACGTTACGAATCAAAGCATGATTTTAGCGCTGCGGCCCGAGGCGCGAAGTCGGCTTACTGCGGGTTACATGGTGTTCTATTCCATTGGCAGTGCAGCGGGTTCAATTGCTGCGACCTATATGTATGCTCATTATGGCTGGGCCGGAGTATGTTTGCTCGGCGCTTCAGTCAGTGCATTGGCTTTGCTATTTTGGGCAGTGACGAAGAGGTCAATGATTGCAGCCCGATAAGACATTGGGTGTCTGTGAAAATGAAATGCTATAAACATGCAAATTCATATTGGCGAATGATAGGTTGCTTTCATTTTTGATTAAGGAGAGATGTTCTGTGGAAATAGGGATTACTTCGTTTGTCGAAACAACGCCGGACGTTCATACCGGTGAAGTCATCAGTCATGCACAGCGGCTGCGTGAAGTAGTCGAGGAGATTGTGCTTGCTGATCAAGTGGGACTAGATGTGTTCGGAATAGGTGAGCATCATCGGAAAGATTACGCAGCGTCTTCGCCAGCTGTTGTATTGTCTGCAGCAGCGACACAGACGAAGCGGATTCGGTTGACTAGTGCAGTAACGGTGATATCTTCCTCTGATCCTGTACGTGTGTTTCAAGACTTTTCTACCCTTGATGGCCTTTCAAATGGACGTGCGGAGATAATGGCGGGAAGAGGCTCCTTTATCGAATCTTTTCCGTTGTTCGGCTACGATTTGAATGACTATGATGAGCTGTTTCAAGAACAACTGGAATTGCTTCTGATGATTAGAGAATCGGAAAAAGTAATTTGGAAAGGTGGGCATCGCCCGGCGATTAACAATTTGGGTGTATATCCTCGCCCTGTTCAGAGCCCTTTGCCTGTATGGATTGGCAGTGGAGGCAATCAGGAATCTGTTATTCGTGCAGGTCTTATGGGACTGCCGTTAATGCTCGCAATAATCGGAGGGAGTCCGCTGCGATTTGCCCCACTTGTACAGCTTTATAAAAGAGCAGCAAGCCACGCCGGTCATGATGTGTTGAAGCTTAGAGTAGGTTCACATTCGTTAGGGTTTGTTGCGGAAAATACGGAGCTGGCGGCTAATACCTTTTTCCCGTCAACGCAGGCAGGTATGAACAAAATCGGAAGAGAGCGAGGTTGGGTGCACTATGACCGCTCTAGTTATGATGCTGCGCGCAGCTTTGATGGCGCGCTGTATGTTGGCGATCCGGAGACGGTTGCTCAAAAAATTATTCACCTTCGCAAACAGGTCGGCATTACACGTTTCATGATGTATGTACCGATTGCTACGATGCCTCATGCAGAGGTAATGAGAGCTATCGAATTGTTAGGAACAGAGGTAGCGCCTCGGGTGCGAGAAGAAATAGCCAAGTGGGAAGCAGAGACAGGGCAATTATCATAACATTAACATTCGAATAGAGGAGACATTTATATGAATTTCAAAAGTAGGGTACTACCAGAACTAAGGCCAACATTAGCACAATTTCCTGGTTTTCAACTAGCGGAGAAGTTAGCGTGGAGTAGGAACTTGTTAGCGGGTCCGCCTATTAAACCGTCGGACCATGTTCGCACGACAACTCGGATGATTCCGGGAGCAGCTGGAGAAATAGTAGCCAAAATCTATGAACCAGCTAAGCGCACAGAAGCTGCTCTTCCAGCCATGTTGTGGATTCATGGAGGGGGTTATGTGATGGGACATCCTGATATGGACGATGCTTTGTGCGAGCGCTTCGTGCAGGCAGCAAATTGTGTTGTTGTCTCCATTGATTATCGTCTTGCTCCCGAACATCCCTATCCAGATGGGCTTCATGACTGTTATGCCGCTCTTGTATGGATGACGGGAGAAGCTAAGATGCTCGGCATCGATGTGGAGCGGGTAGCGATCGCAGGTGCTAGTGGAGGCGGTGGATTGACTGCGGCACTTGCTTTGCTAGTTCGTGACAAAGGTGGCCCAGCGCTCATTTTCCAAATGCTGCTCTATCCGATGATAGACAATCGCAATCATACAGCATCGAGCCATGAGATTACGGACGACAACGCAACATGGAATAGAACGAACAACGTAGATGCGTGGAAAATGTATTTGGGTGAGAGCAGCGATGCCAGCGAGCTTCCCCCTTATGCGGTACCGTCGAGAGCGAGCAGCTTGGAGGGATTGCCGCCAACTTATACATGTGTTGGCCAACTCGATTTGTTCCGGGATGAGACGATCGAATATGTGACACGCCTTGCGCAAGCAGGCGTAGATGTTGAATTCCACCTTTATCCCGGCTGTTTCCACGTCTTTGAAGTGTTCGTTCCGCAAGCGGAAGTAAGCCAGCGAGCCAGTCAAAACTATGTGGATGCTATGGCGAGAGCGCTTAATCCATCAAAAGTACATAGTGAATAACAACCATGGCTATCTCCTTGAGGAACGGGAGTGGTTGGTTGTCCGTTTATTTTCAAGGTAGGTAGTGGGTTCTTAGAAAAATTCATGGTAGGAATAGTTAAAAAACCATTTACATACTCCAGGGGGGTATAGTATATTTGAGTTGTGATTTTATATAGGGTGTAGGGGTATGTTGAGGTGTGTATAGAAAGGAGGTGAAAAGATGAAAGAGGTGACGTTGAAAATCGAAGGGATGAACTGCCGCTCATGTGTCAAAAAAATTGAGGGAGTTCTAGATGGAATCGGCGTTGAAGGACAGGTTAACTTCGAACAAGGAACGCTTTTTGTGAAATATGACGAAGCCAAGCTGGAGATTTCGGATATTCAAGAAAGCATCCAAGCTAAAGGATATAAAACGACTGTTTAAAGTCATACCTTGCAATAACCTAATGAGGGGTGTGTCAAGATGACCGAATCAGTAATCATTTATTCAATACCTACCTGTGGCGACTGCAACCATGCCAAGCGTTATTTCAAAGAAAATGAAATTTCGTATATTGAATATGACTGTGAAACGGATGAAAAGTATGCGAAAGAAGTAATGGATTTAACAGGCAAACAAATTGTTCCTACGATCGTCATCGGCAATAAGGTGTTTGTTGGATTCGCCGAAAATCTTACAGAAATAAGTGATTTGTTAAAGTAATGATGGGGCCTACTATATATACATGCGGGTAGTTAGTGACGGAATAAATTTTTGAATAAAATAGCCGGTTCGTTATAGCCAGTTTGTTCAAATGGTTGAGCGAGCTGGCTATTTTTTTGTGAAGACGTTAGCGTATTCGAAACGAATCAAAGTTGAACCAGAAGAGTTGAACAAGTGCGTCCTATATTTTGCTGAATTATCATAGGGGGCTTGGAATTCCTGAATCCTTCGCCACCTCTCTGAATTGTCCTCCTGATATGGAAAAGTGGCGAGATTGTCTTTACAAAAGTGGACATCAGGGACATATATGGCAGCGGCTGACTACAAGAAAGAAATTACTACATATAGTGCATGTAAAATGATGGTGATACTAAATATAGTTTATTTACAGAGGGTTCACTATGTTTCTTTTTGAAAAAAAGTGTCCACTATTAGAAAGACATTCACTTCCGGAATTCCATCTACAGCGGACAAAAATAAGGCAAACATTCCACCTATCGTGTACAAGGGTATTGTAAAAGACCTGGGTTGTAAAGAGGGGCAGAGGGCAGGGGGGAGCATGGATGTAGTTTCGTTTCGTTAAGAGTGAACGCTGCAAATAAATTGGAAACCGTAGACGCAGTTAAATGAACTTCCGAACTGCAATCAGTTTACAGCAATGCCCAATCTATGTTGTTATAATAACGAGGTTGGCTATTCATTTCATTTACATGTCATTTCGCCATTCATATTCTCCATTACTCAAAAAAAGCAGGTGTGCATATATGGATCATATCCGACTATTAATAGCGGATGACGATAAGGAGATACGGGAGTTAATTCGAACGTATTTGCAGCGAGAAAACTATCAAGTTGACACAGCAGCAGATGGGGAAGAGGCACTGCGTTTGTGTGATCACCATACATATAATCTCATTTTACTAGACCTCATGATGCCGAAGCTCGATGGTATTGAAGTATGTAGAAGGCTGCGTCAGACGATGAATGTGCCGATTATGATGCTGACCGCGAAAGATCAAGAAATGGACAAAGTGATCGGACTAAGTATCGGGGCAGATGATTATATGACGAAGCCGTTCAGCGTTCATGAGCTGGTTGCTCGCATTAAAGCGCAGTTGCGACGGTTTATGGTACTAGGGAGCAGCGAGAACCGTGTTCCGAGCGAGCGTTCAGAGGAGTTGCTGCGCTATAAAGGCCTAATCATCGATATACGAAAATACAGCGTGAAGAAGAACGGAGAAGAAGTAGCGTTAACGGCTAAGGAATTTGAGCTGTTGAAGTTTTTTGCTTCGCATCCGGAACAAGTATTTACGAAGACGCAAATTTTCCGCCAAGTGTGGAGCAGTGAATATCTTGAGGACGATAATACCGTAATGGTACATATTCGAAGATTGAGGTTGAAAATAGAATCGGATCCATCTCATCCATCGTGGATACAGACCGTATGGGGAATTGGGTACAAATTTGTAGGTGAAAAAGATGAATCGTGATAAGAGTATGCTGCTCATCATCGTACAATTGCTGCTCTTAGCGGCCCTTTTCATGGTGGAATGGACCAATCAGCCCCAAGGCATGCTGCGTGGGGTTTTATTTAGTATGCTCATTTTCGTAACGGGAAGTTTACTGTTTATACGAATTCAGTTAAGATCAAAGCTTCGCAGCGTAGGATTGGCATTGAAGCGGGCTGTTCAAGGGAATGCGAACACTCGGATATTAACCAATGATAATCCGATCGTTGAAGAAGTCATTTTCTCGATCAATGAATTGATTGAGCATATAGCCAAGGTCCAAGTTCAATCGGTACGCTCTGAGGCAGCAAGAAAGAGTCTGCTTACAAACATTTCACACGATATTCGCACACCGCTTACGTCCATCATTGGTTACGTGGATGCGCTGAAAGATAATATACCAGCTTCGCCAGAGGAGCGGGAGCAGTTTGTTCAGGTCATTTCGAATAAAGCGGTCGCCTTAAAGGAATTGATCGATGAAATTTTCCATTTAGCAAAATTGGATGCAGATGAAATTCCATTGAAAGTGGAATCGGTAGATGCTGCCGAATTGGCCAGAGAAGCGGTAATTTCCTTTTTACCAGAGTTGGATCAGCACAAAATAGAGCTGCGGGTTGGACTGCCAGAGGAGAAGTGCATGGTGTTGGTCGATCGACTCAGTCTGCTGCGAATTTTGAACAATCTTATAAAGAATGCTATCCAATATGGGAAAGAAGGAAAGGTACTCGGAATCGAACTCATGCAAACGTCCCATAGCTATCAGTTTAGTATTTGGGATAAAGGGGCAGGCATTGCCGAACAAGATGTGATGAACATATTCGATAGAATGTACCGTGCAGATCGCTCAAGGAGTACGCTGAATGGCAGCAGCGGCCTAGGGCTCGCGATAAGCAAAGCGCTTGTCGAGAAAAATGGCGGTGCCATTTGGTTGGAAAGTGAGCCTGGCATAAGAACGACGTTTAACTTCACGATTCCTAAAGCGGGGATAACTAGTCACTCAAATATACCGAACCAAGTGGGATGACGGTTGAAATAGAATCCATGTAAGAAATCGTTAAGAACTCGTTAAGAGGCATGTAAACTCTACTGCTTACAATAGAGCTACATTCGGTTGATTATTAGCAGATCTATCATCGTTCATTAGCAGGAGGTGCTTGCATGACAGCGGTCATTCAAACGACTAACTTAACGAAACAATACGGAACGCAAAAGGCAGTAGACAGCCTTCAGCTCAATGTAAAGCAAGGTCAAATCTATGGTTTTCTAGGTCGAAACGGCGCAGGCAAGACGACAACGATTCGCATGCTGTTAGGGCTCGTCAAGCCGACAGAAGGCCAGATTGAGATATTTGGTGAGAACCTATTCAAGCATCAAAAAGAAATATTAAGAAGAATTGGCTCTATGGTTGAGCATTCGGGTTTCTATGAGAATTTGACAGGTAAAGAGAACTTGCTTATTAATGCGAAACTAATGGGTGTTCATAAGAAAACTGCGATTGAGGAAGCATTAGAAATTGTAGGGCTAGAACAAGAAACGAAGAAGCTAGTTGGCAAATATTCGATGGGCATGAAGCAGCGGCTTGGAATCGCAAGAGCTATTCTTCATCATCCTGAGCTGCTTATTTTGGATGAGCCTACGAATGGCTTGGACCCTGTTGGAATTAAGGAAGTCCGTCGACTGATCAAGTCGCTCGCAGTGGAGAGAAAGCTGACCGTACTTATTTCTAGCCATATTTTATCCGAAGTAGAGCAGTTGGCTGATCAGATTGGGATCATTCATCAAGGGAGACTGCTTGAGGAAGTTTCTTTTGAAGAATTGCGTACGAGAAATCGCAATTATATGGAGCTGCAAGTGTCGAATGACAACAAGGCTGCCATGCTGTTAGAACAGCACTTTGAGGGAGTAGAGTATGAGGCTCATGGTGAAGGCTTCTTGCGCATTTATTCTCATATGGGTCAGCAGGGCAAGCTGAATAAGCTGCTCGTTGAGCATGATATCGAAGTAACGAGAATAGCGATAAGCGAAGATAGGCTGGAAGACTACTTCATCAAGCTGATAGGCGGTGGGACGATTGGTTAACTTGTTGTATACCGAGCTGCTGAAGTTGAAGCGGGCAAAGATGTTTATGGTCAGCGTAACGGGAGCAATGGCAGCACCTATTATGATGTTTATCGCCTTTTTGAGTATGAAACGAGAGAAGCCAGAGACGATTCTTACGTTCGATGTGTCATTTTACAATACGAATTTGAATGTACTTATGCTCATCGGTACGCTGCTGTATGGAGTAATAGCGGCTTACTTGTTTAGCCGTGAATATACGGAAGATACATTGAAAAACTTGCTGACGATTCCGGTGTCCAAAACGAGTCTAATCGTGAGCAAATGGCTGCTGCTGTTGATATGGATTTTTGCTCTGACGATAGTTGCTTGGGTAATGACCCTCTTGCTAGGTTTGGTAGGCCAATTTGAAGGATTAAGTGTGGCGGTTATCGTCGATTCTCTTGGACAGTTTTTTGTAGGAGCGTTTCTACTATTCTTGTTATCGACCCCAATTATATGGATTACGATGCTATTTAAAAATTTTGTGCCGACGATTATATTTACTGCGGTGGTTACGATGGCCAATCTTACGGTTATTGATACAGACTATCAAGGTCTATTTCCCTGGTCAGCAGTACATATGGTGGTAACGAACAGTGCGGAATTCGTTTATCCAATCTCCTATTCGTATGCTATCATTTTTGCTACTTCTGTATTTGGACTAGCAGCAACGATTATTTATTTTAGGAGATCAGATATTGATTAATTCGTGAGGAGGTTAGACGATTGAATTGGTGGGAGTTATTTGCGGCGTTTGTATTAGGTATCGTAGAGGGGCTGACAGAGTTTGCGCCCGTGTCCTCGACAGGGCATATGATCATTGTTGATGATTGGTTGTTTAAGACGAAAGAAATGTTCTCGCCCGAGGTGGCCAACACGTTCAAGGTCGTTATCCAGTTCGGTTCGATTTTGGCGGTCGTTGTTTTAATGTGGGATCGGTTTATGACGATGTTGGGATTGAAAAAGGTGACGGGCGAGCAAGCTTTGCAGCCGCGTTTAAAGCTAACGCAAGTCATTGTAGGTATTTTACCGTTCGGAATATTGGGGTTTATATTCGAAGATTTTATTGATACGTATTTGTTCTCTACGCAAACAGTTGTGATTGGACTTGTACTTGGGGCATTTCTTATGATTGCAGCGGATTTGCTCGCACCACGTGTGAAAAAGGTAGAGACGGTAGACCAAGTTACGTACAAGCAAGCGTTAACGATTGGTCTCGTACAGTGCTTGGCGATGTGGCCGGGATTCTCTCGATCTGGATCTACGATATCAGCTGGCGTACTGCTGGGCTTGAGCCATCGCGCGGCTGCTGATTTTACTTTTATTATGGCTGTGCCGATTATCGGTGGAGCAAGCTTCTTGTCATTGGTGAAAAGTTGGGATGCGATTACGGCAGATGTTATTCCATTTTTCGTCGTAGGCTTTATTAGCGCGTTTCTAGTTGCTCTTGTTTCGATTCGTTTCTTCTTGAAGTTAATTAATCGCATTAAGCTTATTCCGCTGGCGATTTATCGTATCGTATTGGCAGCTGTTATTTATTTCGTATTTTTGTAGGAGCAGGTTCATTCCGAGTATCGTAATTGAATCGGAGCAGTTAAATCCAGCTGTATTCCTGAAAAGAAAATAGATATGAATCGAACCTCGAATCTCCAATATCGCTTGGAGCAGTCGAGGTTTTTTTGTGCTGTGCAACTAGCGGTGGAAGAACGAGAGGCTGAGTAAAATTACAGCTAGGGACTGAGGTGAAGGGATATGAATGTTGATTAAACTATGGTTACAAGTAAAGCGGTCTTTATGGAGAGCCGAGGGGGAGAAGAGCAATATGCTGCAAGCGTTGAAATTTGCGAATTTTACAAAGCTGCTCGCGGGAAGATTGATTTCTAACATAGGTGATAGCTTCTATATGTTATCTGCGATGTGGCTTGTTTATGATTTAGGTGGTTCTACCTTTTATTCAGGCTTGGCTGTGTTTCTCACTTCGATTCCTCGTATTGTACAGTTTTTATATGGACCGCTTATTGACCGTTGGCCGTTGAAGAACATGCTAGTTGTGACTCAATTAACCCAAGCCATTTTGCTGCTTATTTTACCACTTAGTTATTGGCTTGATTTTATTTCTGTAACGTTAGTTCTTATTTTGCTGCCGATTATCGCTGTATTGAATCAATTTATATTTCCTGCGCAGATGTCAGCTCTGCCGAAAGTGCTGCCAAAGGAGCATTTGACTGCGGGCAACGCGTGGTTTAGCGCTGCTAACCAAGGTAGTGAAGCTGTGTTTAATGCATTAGGTGGCGTTTTGATTGCATTAATAGGGATTGTAAGTATGTTTATGATGAATTCCGTTCTTTTCTTGCTGGCTTCGCTTATTTTTATGACACTGCGTCCTATTCCTAGCAATATGGAAGGGAAAAGTGGGGGCAAGGGTGAGGGGAATGGTCTGTCTGGAGAAGAAGTTGTTCGTAGAACTGCGTCAAAGCTGTCTTTCAGACAGTATGTGAAAGAATTGATGGAAGGTGTAGCTGTTCTTCGCCATCCTTATATTATACGTTTGTTAGCGGGAATGATTGTGATTAACTGTGCGGGAGGCGCTGTGTTTGCAGTCCTACCCGGCTTGGCTCAAAGCTCTGACTGGTATGGAATGATGCTTGCCTCTGTAGCGGTATTTAGTATGGTGGGGGTGCTGTTGGCTCCGCATCTACGACCAGAAACGCTTCCTATGGGGGCCATGTATATTGGTGCTTTTTTATGGTGCGGGCTTGCGTGGTTCGCAGCTGCTCAAGTTTCGAGTATGTGGCTGGCAGTACTTTTGTATGGAATGGGCTGGGTGCCGACAGCAATTACGAATATTATTGCGATGGTATTTATGCAAAATCTTATACCCGCACATTTATTAGGTAGAGTTATGGCTGCGGTTGGAAGTATTGGTGCAGTGGCGATGCCAATCGGTGCTTTGTTAGGGGGCATTGGAGGTGCTGCACTGAGCAGCGCGGCTGTCCTTATGATTAGTGGCTTGCTTGTTGTGCTGGTAGCCGTCGTTTGGCTGATCGATCCAGTAACACGTCGAATGGGAGCTGTGACGAAAATGGATACAACGATGTTCTTTCCGCAGCAGGGGAGTATAGGTGAGGAGCGGGTTAGCTTGAGCTAGTGTTGGTGGGTTAGGGTGTTAATCTGCCATGTGATTAACAGTAATAAGGGTCGGGGGCTTCTGGTGTAGAGAAGCCCCCGACCTTATTTTGGCTTGAATGGCGTGTCTTTGTTTACAGCCATTCGAGCAGCATTCCGCCAAGGGCGCCGGCGATGACGACGGCCCAAGGCGGAACTCGCCAATGCGTGAGCAGCACGAATAGGGCTGCTGCGAGCGCAAAGTCGGCCGGTGCTTGCACGGTCGACGTCCAGAGCGGCGTGTATAGTGCCGCGATAAGGATGCCTACGACGGCGGCGTTGACGCCGAAGAGGGCTCCTTGTGCGCGCGAGTTCACGCGCAGGGCGCTCCAGAATGGGAGCGCACCAACGATGAGCAGGAACGCGGGCAGGAAGATCGCGATGGTTGCTACAATTGCACCTAGCCAGCCTTGAGCGACAGCTCCAATATAGGCAGCGAAGGTGAAGAGTGGACCAGGAACGGCTTGCGTAGCACCGTAACCGGCAAAGAAGTCAGCTTTGTCGAGCCAACCTGTAGGTACAAATTCACGTTCAAGTAAAGGCAGTACGACATGACCGCCGCCAAATACGAGCGAGCCAGCCCGAAACATACTATCGAATAACGAGACGAACCAGTCGCCTATGCCTGCTTGACGCAGCAGGGGCAAGGCTGCAAGCAATACGCCAAACAGCGACAAGCAAATGATCGCTGTTCGACGGCTAATTGGCACATGGATATGCTCTGGCTTCGGCATTTCCTTGTGCCTATACATCCACACGCCGGCACAGCCAGCGGCAGCGATGACAAGTACTTGCGCCAAGGCTGTCTGCCACAGCAGGACAGCGGCGGCAGCCGCCACGGCGACGGTGGCGCGACCACGGTCTGGCGCCAATTTCGAGCCCATGCTCCATATGGCATGGGCAACGATAGCCACGGCCACCAGCTTGAGGCCGTGGAGCCATCCCGCGTTTGCGATACCTGAACCTTGTATCGCCAGCGCGAATAGGGCCAACGCTGCTGCAGACGGCAGCGTGAAGCCCAGCCATGCGGCTATGCCGCCAAGCAGGCCGCCGCGCAGCACACCAATACCAATGCCGACTTGGCTGCTCGCCGGCCCCGGCAGGAACTGGCATAGCGCTACTAAGTCAGCGTAGCTGCGCTCATCGATCCATTTACGACGCCGCACATATTCTTCATGAAAGTAGCCAAGGTGCGCGACAGGGCCTCCGAAGGAGGTCAGGCCAAGCTTCAAGGCGAGTAGAAATATTTTTAATAGGTTTCGTTCTGTTGGAACCGCTGTAGTTCCAGCGTGTTCGGATTGTGACATGATGTTCTCCTTTAGTCATAAATGAGTCTACTGTAATGACAACAGTTGTTTCATTTTAACTAAATAAGTTCTTACAATAAAGGCCTATACGGAAACTTGAGAGTTGCACAATTTAAAATCAACCAATAATTTCATGGATATTTATAGTTATATATTTATAATTGAATAGATGTATTTATAAACATATATAACATGGGGGAAAATCATGAAAAAGAGAATTGCAACACTACTCTCGCTAACTCTTGCGTTCAGCACTTTGCTTAGCGCATTGACAGCGCCAGTAAGCGTTGAGGCAGCCGCAGCAAATGAAAGCAAGCAAACAAAGCCTGTTGTCACATTTAAAGATGTAGATTCGCATTGGGCAAAAGATAAAATTACAGAGTGGGCAGCGCAAGGTGTTGTCTCCGGCGCATCTGCAAATGAGTTCAAGCCGAATCAACAAGTCACACGTGCAGAGTGGGCAGCGATCGTAAACCGCATGTTCCAACTTAATGAACAACAGCCTCAAAACTATACAGATGTACAAGCAACGGTTTGGTATGCAGATGCTGTAAACGCTGCGACAACAGCGGGCTACATGAAAGGCTATACGGACAGTACATTTAAACCGAATGCAACGCTTACGCGTCAAGAAGCGGTAGCTTCTTTGTCTCGCTTGTTAAAATGGAAGACAAACAATACAGTTCTTGCCTATAAAGACAGTGCAGATATCCAGCCTTGGGCAACTTCATCTGTATCTGAAGCGGTTTATCTAGGTGTAGTTAAAGGATACGAAGAAGGTACATTTAAGCCAAATCAATCTCTGACGCGTGCAGAAGCAGTAAGCATCTTGGATCGCGCATTTGATACATACGGCGTATGGTATGGAACAGCAGGTATGTATGGCTCTGCAACAAAGCAAGAAACAATAAACGGTAACGTTATCGTTAACGTTCCTGGCATTACATTGCAAAACCTTCATATTAAAGGTGATCTTATCCTTACTGAAGGTGTTGGTGAGGGGGACGTAGATCTAAGTAAGGTAAAGGTAGATGGAGAAACGAGTGTATATGGTGGCGGTAAAAACAGCATTTACGTAAACGATAGTGTTCTTTCCAATGTTATTGTAAATAAGCAAAATGGTACTTTGCGTGTAAATGTGAAAGGTACATCTACAGTTCAAGAGCTAGTACTGCAATCGCGAACAATCGTTGATGTACAAGACAGTGCAAAAGTAGCACAAGTTCAACTATCTGAGAAGCTTAAAACTCAGTCTGAGGTTCAACTAAATGGTGCATTTCCTTCTGTTACAGTAAGCACATACGGTAGCAACTTGAAGCTTGGACAAGGGTCTGTTCAACAGCTAACGGTAAACAAAGAAGCAAAAGGAACAAATATTGAGACGGGCAATGATACGAATATTACATCATTGATCATAAATGCAGAAACTAAAGTGACTGGCACAGGGACAATTAAGCAAGCGACGATTAATGCGTCTGGCATCAGCTTTGCCACTTCTCCAAAGGAATGGAAGCTAGGCGAGAACGTAAGCAAAGATATGGTCGTGGTTGTTGCTGGCAAAGAGACCAAAGCCGGAGATCTGATTAAATCTACAACCACTTCCGGTGGTGCAGGCGGAGGCGCTATCGGTGGTGGTGGTTCTGCTGGTGGCGTCACGCCAGAAAAGCCAAATGGCAATGACGGTCAAGGGAATAATGTTGTAGTAAAAATGGACAAAGAAGTCTTTACTGTTGGTGAAGTGGTATACGGAACTATCGGTAAACAAGAACAAGGTACAGTATACATCGTGCAAAAAGAGTTAGAGAATATAGATGTTGAAGAGATGGAAAAAGCATCTCCAGGTAATTGGTTCAAGATTTTAAAAGCGGAAACTAAGCCTGATGGGACATTCTTTTCTCCTGGATTATTTGTCCATGGTGAATATGTAGCTATTTTTGTAGATAGCAAAAAGCAACGCTTCCACAGTCAATCCTTCTATCTTTGGAAAGATATAAATTCTGTATTTACGTCGTCTGGAACATATCAAGTGCCGATTGGTGACGATGTTAATGACGTCGTGATTCGATCTAAGTTTAGTCATCCGCTTCGAGCAGCTAAAGGTGTCAACCTACATCAATCAGTTATGATAGCGACTTATGAAGAACCGACGTTTAAGCCTCTGCATTCAGATATTAAAGTAACAATTAACCTGGATAGCATTGAGATTCAACCGTCGACGAAACTTAGTAATGAATGGGTTGTTTTTAAGGTATTGCCTAATGTTGTGACATCGGTAATCACAGGTGAATCCAATATGGAAGTGGAGAGTTATGCTTTGAATCCAGTTACAACGATTAGTTTCCCTGGAATGTACTGGAATTGGAAAGTGGAGGGTCTCTCAGTTAAAAAGGGCGATAAAATCCCTATGAAAGTAAATGAAGGGAATGTTTTTTATCTGTATGAAAGTGTTATCGCCGCTCATATTGATATTGTTACTGAAACAATGGATAGAGAAGTAAAGAAAGGTCTAGCTAAAAAACTAGTGATTAACAGTAAGGATATAAACGAGATTCATTACATGGACACTAGTGGCCTTACAGCTGGAACTTATTATATTTTTTCCAGCTCACTTAATGTCTTTCATCCGACGGGAAAAGGTTGGCCAGATACTGATTATAGAACTCGCGTAGAAATTATCGAGTAGCATTGAAACTATAATTGCTCCTTTGTTAGTTTTTTATTAAAGGGGAGTTTTATTTACAACATCTAACCTACTCTTTAACAAGACAAGCACTATCGTTTACAATATAGGCTACACCATGTTTAGAGCCGAGGATCATACCTCGGCTCTTTCTGCATCATTAGCCAAGTAAATAAAGGAGCGTGTTTATGTCAACGAACACGGAGGCATTGATTTGGAAACAAAGGTTACGGGCGCTAGGTGAAATGTGGTTCAATCCAAGAGAAGTAATGCGTGAACATATGCGAGTAACCAAATCAGATGGCTTTTCATTGTTACTTGTAGGAATTAGCTCATTTTTCGGAACGTTGGATGGCTATGCCAAGAATGGTATGGGGGATCATTCACCTCTAGCTACGATTATTTTGCTAGCCTTTGTTGTGGGAATCATTAGCGGCATTATTAGCTTTTATATTAGTAGCTATCTTACGCTTTGGGTGGGGACGATGCTCGGTGGAACCGCAGATAGCCAAGAGATTCGTGCTGTTACGGGGCTGGCTGGATATGGACCTTCAGCGATTACGGGGCTGCTCTGGATTCCGTCTCTTTTCATATTTGGCAAGCAAGTATTTACAACGTCAGCTACCGGTTTCTTAATAGCTGGATGGGCTGCTCTTATCGCGATTGTTGGCTTTGTAATCGTAATATGGAGCTTTGTTCTATTGGTTGTTGGTATTTCAGAAGCGCATCAATTTTCTAAAAAAAGAGCATTGGCATCGATATTTCTGCCTGCTATTCTCATTTTCTTCATCGCCATAATTCCTGCTGTAATGCTAGGATAGGCAACGAATACCACTTACTTCTCAGCACTTTCAACAACGATTCCCACAGTTCTCCAAAGATACAGTCATCACTAATCACCACCACATTACACTTCATCTATAAAATGTATATACTTTCCACTTGTGCGCAAACTACGCGTACAGGAGGTGAGGGAAATGTGCCGTCAATTATCACTCAGTACAGATTATTCGGAGCTGCAGTCAACCTTCAAGCTCGATGAATCACGAATTGCTTATCGTCCACGTTATAACATAAGACCGACTCAGTTCATTCCCATCATTATGGAACAAGAAGGACGAAGAGTGCTGGATGCTTACCGCTGGGGTCTTGTGCCGTTCTGGGCGCCAGACGCTATCAATGCAGATTTAACAGCCGTTGCGGAGAATTCCTCTTATTTTAGGATGGTGGAGCGTAGGCGCTGCCTTATACCTTGTAACGGATTGTACTATTGGCGCAAGCAGGAGAAACGAATGCATCCGGTTCGTGTGGTGTTACAGACAAGGGGAATCTTCGGTATTGCAGGGCTGTATGAATGTTGGCGCAGTCCACAAGGTGAAGATCATTACAATTGTACAATTGTGATGTCTCGTGCAAATCAAACGATACTGGAGTTTGATTCTCGGATGCCTGCTATACTCGATCAAGATGAGATGGAGGCGTGGCTTCAACCAAACTCTTTGGAACTAGACTATTTGAATCGATTGTTAAAGCCAATTGAAGATGAACGTTTGCATCTGTATCCGGTCTCACCGCTTATTCAATATGAGCATCATGATGATAGTCGCTGTATTGAAGAGATGGATCTAAAGCGTGCGTGGATAAAAGCCTAAATAAAAGTTGACAAAAGTTCGTTTTTCATATGTAGGGCATAATCTGCACAGTCTGTCAGCTGCGAGAATGCCGAATAACATGTAAAGAAGAGTAGGTTCTTCCTCTGTGGAAGAACCTACTCCTTTTTCCAGTAGCTAAGAATCATTCATTGTTTCGTTCTAACTTTCATGACGATCCATAATAGCAATGTACAGAAAAGAGCGGCAGTAATGCTAATCAGTAGAGCACGTAATATCGGCTGATTCGATGATGTGTCATCTACAGTACCAATCATTCTGGCGCCCATTAGGTTTGAACCACCGTCGCGATCTGAATGCTCGTTTTGAGCCTGATATTGTTTCAGGGCATTAATGATGGGCGTGGACTGTATAGCTTGATCATTAGGGACACCAAATGATTGCAGATCTTGATTAGGAGAGGCAATCGATACGAGTTCTTGCTGCGTTTCTCCTAGCTTCACGATATATTTATCGGACTTATCGATAACGAGAATATATGGATTATTGGCAGCAGTAGGGAGCTGCTGTAGCGCTGACTTTACATAACTGGAATCACCGCCAAATGAATGGAGTTGATAGCCAGAAGGAGTGTTACCTACCCGTAAAAAGGACATTGCTTGTTGATCGCTATAGACGATAAATTCCCATTGGTCAGTAGGGCGAATTACATCTTGAAATGTAGTGGATGCAGGAAGGCTGAGTTGTTGTGGGTCAATCAAGTACACGGGGAATCCTTCTCCAATGGTTACATTCTGTACTTCTTGCCCGGATGAATAACCGTATCCAAGAGGATCTTTGCTGACTGCTTCAATAAACAATTGACGGGCTTCTTTTTCTACATAGTTCTGTACCTCTGTAGGAATCGTTTGCGATTGAAATGCGGCTGCCGTTTGAATGAAGGGCGTGCCTATGAACAGTGATGCAAATACGATGAACGTTAGTGTCAACGCAGTTGTAGCGGATGAAATCATTTTTCTCATCATTTTCTTCCACCTCCTATTTGAACTTGTAAAGATCTTTTAAGCCCCAACGCCAAGTCTGATTATATGAATTGCCGCCCTTGAATTCGGTATAACGCATTGATGTTTTGCGGCCGACAAGAGGGTCCATATAGTTGAGCATGTCATTGCCCCCGACCGAATCGTAACCATAAATAACGACGACATGTCCACCTCCCGTACTCCATTGCCAAGACACATAAACGGGGCGACTGCCATTGTCAATTTGCGTCTTTACATCGGAATAAGGAAGAGCTCCATCATACAGCCAGCTCGATATTCCAAATTGGACAAGTCCGTTTTGTGTTTCTTGTGCGCTAGCGGACACGTCAGAGCATGTAGAAGTACCTTTGACTGCTTTGGCGATATCGCATTGGGACACATGTTTACCGTAGTATTTCAGAATACTGGCACTGGCTCCCGCCCAACACCATAAGCTCTGTTCTTGTTTGACTGCAGGATAGGAAGGAATGTTTGTAGCTTGCACTTGAGCAACCATCGAAATAGTGAATACGGTGCAGAACGTAGAGATGAGGATCATTGTTTTCTTCCATTTGCTTGCAACCATAGAGCTCCCCCTTAATTTGGTTTTAATAGGATATTTAAGTGGCACATCATTATTGACGAGTATAGGGAAACAGATGTTTCACGTTCTTCTAAAAAAATCCAAACATTTTACATGAACTTATGAAATTAACCTCATTTTCTCACTGTTTTCTAATCTATCTCTCACGGCCTTCTTTGTTTCGAACTGTAAAGTAAGGTCTAAGAGAACAACTAAGGGAAATATTTGGGGAGGAAGTAAAATGAAAATTGTAATGATACCATCTGGTTTTAAAGAATGTTTAGATGCTGAGGAAGTTGCAATCGCGATGCAAGAAGGGGTATGTCGCCTGAATCCGTTGGCAGATATCGCAGTCATTCCGATGATCGATGGAGGAGAAGGTTTCGCGAAGACGATTATTAACATAAAAAAAGGTACGTTGATTCACAAAAAAGTAATAGGACCAGTAGGGAAGGTTGTTAAGAGTCACTTTGGCGTATTCACCGATGAATGTGGTAAAAAGACCGCTGTAATTGAGATGGCTGCGGTAGCGGGCTTGAAGCTTGTGCCGCGTAATCAGCGCAATCCGTTGTGGACAACGACGTATGGGGTCGGACAATTGATTTCGGCTGCTTTGGACTTGGAAGTGGACAATATTTTGATCGGGTGCGGAGATTCTGGGACTTCAGATGGCGGTGCTGGGATGGCTCAAGCGTTAGGTCTACGTTTCCTTGATAAGAACGGAGCCGAGATGGTCGTACGCGGGGGCGGAGACTTGGGCCAGGTGGCAGATATGGATCTATCTCACTTGGACGAACGTTTGCGTAAGGTGAATATTGATGTGGCATGCAACTGGCACAATGTTCTGTGTGGTGAAAAAGGTGTGGCGCGAATATTTGGGCCGCAGAAGGGTGCAACGGAAGAAGAAGTGGAGCAGTTATCATCTGCCTTTGATACGTATGCAGCATTGATCCAAGAACATCTTGAACTTGATGTACGTCAATCTCCGGGCAGTGGAGCTTCAGGTGGTCTTGGAGCTGGGTTAGTTGCCTTTACAGGTGCGAAATTACATCCACGCTACGATGTTATTATGAAATACATTCAAATCGAAGAGACGATTGAGCAAGCTGATGTTGTATTGACAGCAGAGGGATGCTTGGACTTCCAGACGCCGAATGGCAAGATTCCGGCTGAAGTTGCTCGTATTGCCAAGAAGCATGGAATTCCTGTCATTGCGATTACAGGCACAATCGGCAAAGACGCTCATGTGAACTATGACAACGGGATTGATGCATTCATGAGCATTATTCAAAAACCAACTTCACTGGAAAAGGCAATGATTAAAGCATCCGCTTGGATCGCTGATAGTGTGGAGGCATCTATGCGCTATATTCGTATCGGTTATCAGATCGCGCAGCGTGAGCAGCATCAAGGAGGAATCTAGTAGGATGGAGCCTGAATTAAGTAGACGAACTTCAACACGGCAGCGGTGGGGAACTCGTCTTACGCAACTATCGAGCAGTCATGTTTTTAGTGCTCTGGCTGTAGTTATATCCATTGTGCTCATAGCGCTAGTGGAAGGACTTCCGTATGAAGCAAAAGTAACGGCCTTCTTCTTTCTCTTAGCGATGGGATTATGGATTGGAAGTTCGCTTCCAGCGGGTTATGTAGCATTAGGTGCTGTTATTGCCATCGTTCTATTCCGTGGTGCCGAGGCTTCTTTATTGTATGAATCGTTTGCAGAAGAGGTTGTCTGGCTAATGGTTGGAGCGTTCGTCATTGGTGAAGCCGTTCGTGAATCAGGGCTTGCATCTCGATTTACACGCGCTGTTGTTCGAAGAGCGCGCCATTCCGGACATGTTATGACATTACTGACGTTAGCGCTTCAAGTCGTATCTTTTTTCATTCCGTCCACGTCAGGGCGGGCGGCATTATCGATGCCGATCGTGAAGGAGATTAGTGCTTTGTTGCATAGCAAGCGTCAGAAGCAGACGCTTGCTATGCTTGTACCAATCATGATCTTGATGAGTACATCGGCTACCTTGATTGGTGCAGGTGCACATGTGATCGGAATTGGTATATTAGAGCAGACGAGTGGTCAGACCATTTCCTATGTGCAGTGGTTTATTTGGGGGGTTCCCTTTGTACTGGTCATTTGTGCAATCTCCTTACTTGTCTTACAAAAGCTATATGGTTCTAAAGAGCCTCTGCAACCTTTAGCCGAGCCTTCTCGTTCGATTGAGGCGGACCATGTATGTGCGAGCGATAGCAGCCGTTTAACTGTAATGGAGAAAAAGACGGTATGGATGACAGGCGGACTCATTGTTGCTTGGATGACGGAAAGTTTGCATGGCTATGATTTGGCGTTCATTACGATGATTGGTGCACTGCTGTTTATGACACCGCAATGGGGTGTTATCACATGGAAGCAGGGGATTAAGTCGGTATCGTGGAGTTTGATCGTATTCGTTGCCGCTGCGACAGCGCTTGGAAAAGGGCTCGTCGAAACAGGAGTTGTGAATTGGATTCAACAGCGTCTGTTTCAGTTTCTTGATGTGCTTCAGCATGTTCCGGACTTCTTCATTTTGTTAACGGTGCTAATTATTACGGTTACTTCGCATTTATATATTACTTCTCATACGACTCGTGCCGTTGTTATGATTCCAGGGCTGATCGTATTTGGGCAATCGCTTGGTTTAAACGAGACAGCGATCGTGTTTCTTAGCTTAGTGGCTATGAACTACTGTGTTACATTCCCTGTTAGTTCGAAGGCACTGCTGCTATTCTATGAGGACGAAGAGGTTGCTTACGATGCGAAAGATTTGTTGAAATTAAGTATGATTATGCTGCCTATTTATGTTCTGGTTATGATCGTATTTTATTATACGTACTGGAACTGGACAGGATTGAGTCTATAGAGCGTCTGTGGTTTGTTGGGGTTTAGGCTGGAATATCATCTTGATGAATGTCTTTGCTGCTATTTTGGGTGTGATATAATAGACCGATAGGAACGAATGATCGGATAACACCTAGAAAGGAGCTATGCTTATGCCTCCAAGACCCTATCCCGAGTGGTCGTGGTCGCCATCACGGCACAATCTTTTTCAAGAATGCAGGCGCAAGTACTATTATCACTATTATGCTGCTCATAATGGCTGGTTAGCAGAGTCTTCTGTATTGGCCCGTAATGCCTATCGTCTTAAGCAGATGACTAATTTATATTTAGTGTTCGGTGATGCTGTTCATAAAATGGCTGAAGAAACGATCAAACAGTATCATCATTATGGCAAGGCCATCGAGGCAGATGAACTTGTGAGACGTATACGCAAGCTACTTAATCAGGCATACTTGGATTCTAGAGACGTCGAGACATGGCGGCTGCATCCGAAGTCGAGATTAATGCTGGAGGAAGTATATTATCTTGGCAGTTTGCCTGATCGGCAAGTGGAACAAATTCGCAGTCGGCTTCCTATATTGGTGGATCGGTTGCTAACTAGCGAAAGCATGCAGATGTTTATGCATGGAGACGGTTGCCATCTTGTTGAGATGGAGAAGCTGAATACGATTCAGCTTCAAGGTACAAAAGTTTATGTGAAGCTAGACTGCATGTTCCGCAAACAGGATCGCTATATGATCGTAGACTGGAAGACGGGGCAGGAAGATGAGCGCAATGATACACAGCTAAGGCTTTATGGCTGGTACGTTCATGAGAACTATGGTATTCCTTATGAACGCATCGATATTCGCACGGAATATTTACTGAGCGGCCGTTGTCAAATTGATCAAGTAGATGAGCCTGAAATGGAGGCGCTTGTTGCTTATACAGAGTCTAGTATCTCCAAGATGCGAAGCTATTTGCTCAATCCGGAATTGAACGAACCGAAGCCGCTGGAAGCATTTGAAGTAACCGATGATGAACGACGCTGCCGTCGCTGTGCATTCCGTGAAATTTGTGAAGGGGCGAAGTCGCAGCCGTCTGAAGATGGATGATATAGCCGAGGGGGGCTGAATCGTTGGATTTGCATATAACTCCTAAAGGTAAGCGTGTTCGAATGGAACATGAGTTGAAGCATGGGGATGAACCTTCGCAAGCTCGCTTGCCGTTATCATGGTTTCGACAAAGTGCGCTGCCGCTCGCTCCACAATTGCTTGGACGTACGATTGTCCGTGTAACAGATCAAGGTATTATTCGGGCGCGTATTGTGGAGACGGAGAGTTATGTCGCGCCACACGATAAGGGCAGTCATGCTTATAACAACCGTCGTACCAAAAGAACGGAGACGATGTTTCAAAAAGCAGGGCATGCTTATGTGTACCTTATTTATGGGATGTATCATTGTTTAAATGTCGTTGCTGCCCAGGAAGGACAGGCAGAAGCGGTACTTATTCGTGCTGCTGCGCCATTAACAGAGCACGATGAATCAATCATGAAGAGATACCGTTCACTCAACTCTAACAAGGTCGTTAACTTGAGCAATGGACCTGGCAAGCTGTGCCGAGCTATGCATATCGATAAGAGCTTTGATGGCTATGATATGATGGATGGGGAAGAAATGTGGCTCGAAGCTGGAAAGCCTGTATGGCCAAGTCGTATTTTATGTGCACCGAGAATCAATATTCCTTATGCAGAGGAATATGCAGACGTCTTGTGGCGATTTTATGTCGCAGATGACCCGTACGTCTCTGTTAAAGACAAGCAGGCAGTTTCTTTAGCTACTCATGAACGTATGATCGAGACGTTTGGTTCAGAGGGGTTTAGTTGGACTTAGATGAAATAGGCGAAGCGTTCAGGCTAGTGTTGTTATTTTAAAGAAATAGGACAGCTTATATGAACATTAGGGGCTGACTGATGTAAGCGTAAAGCTTACAATGTACATAGGATTACATTTGAATACAAGTAGGTCATTTGCTAGAATGGCTACAACATATATCAAAAATGAACGGATATAGACAATGAGGAGGGCTTCGGATGGCAGCCAATCAAAAAATAAACGTTGCAGCACAAACGGACAATCAATCAAACAATGAAGTTTGTGAGATCGTATGCTATGATGCTGAAAAAATTAGTGCCTTGAAGCATACCGTCGATGATAAAGAAGCACAAGGGATGGCACAGTTATTCAAGGCGCTGTCAGATCCGACGCGGATGAAAATGGCGATGTATTTGGACAAAGGGGATGAGCTGTGCGTATGCGATATGGCGATTTTGACGGGGCATACGATTGCTACTACGTCACACCATCTTCGCTTAATGCGTTCTCTCGGAATTGCGAAGTCACGCAAAGAAGGTAAGAATGTGTTCTATTCCTTACATGACCATCATATAAGATTGCTTGTGCGTATGACTTTGGAGCATATGCGTGAGGAGCATTGTCAGGCGGAGTAATTATATAAGTAGTCCCTGTTTAGAAAATAGGCTGCCTTTCTGTAGATAACCGTATGGCTTTCTGCTGGATAAGGCAGCCTTGTTTTATTGCTGTTATTCCTTTGGCAATGCTAGATCTCCTGGCTTGATGTGGCCGGATTTGCGCAGCAGTAAGTATATCGGATACGATATAACTGCGGGCAAGAGAATATAAGTGATGAGCATAGCTGGAATAATATAAGACGGGTTATACATTTGTACCAATGTAATGGGTGCAATGAATGAACAAAGTCCCATGCCTGCGATCTGGCTTGGCGCTTCAATATGGAAGATGAGCGCAGACACAGGTCCCATTACTGCACTGGCAGCTGCAGATGGAATAATAATCTTTAGATTTTTCGTAATGTTGGGCAGCTGAATTTTAGGTGTGCAGATCGCTTGTGCTAATATGCCACCAATATCATTTTCCTTAGCGGAAATAAGAGCGAAGGTGATAAATGGTGCTGCACAACCAGCCAAAGCTGCTCCTCCAGCTAGTCCCTCAAGATTAAGGGCAATGGCGAGTGCAGCTGAGGAGGCTGGCGACAGGAGAAGCAGGCCCCATACCACTGCCAATACGATTGAACTAATGAGGAGATTGATTTCCGCTGCTGTTTTAATGAAGCCGCCGGCTGTATTTAAAATAGGTGTAATTACAGCGCTTAGCCATAGCCCAAGCAGTCCAGCCAACACAATGGAGGCAAGAGGGACAAGCATCATATCAACAGGAGTTCGTCCTGTTAATCTTTTGCCAATATACACGGCTGCAGTTGCTGCCAAGAGGGCACCAATGGGTTCTCCTGTAATAATCGATACTCCTATCGGGGTGATCTGAATGGCTCCTGCCCCGACTGCTGCGGCAATCATAGCTGAGAATACGATCAATCCCGTCGAACCTAGCATGAAGGCAATCCCTGCTCCGATTGCTGGCGACATGAGCATTTTAGCCACGAAACCAATCTTCATAAGCGCTGACCAGCCTGCAAGCTTACCTACATTTTCGATGAGTAACCCGATCCCTAGTGTGACAAATATGCCTTGGGCAATTCCGTTAGACGCTTTAAACATACGAGTCATTATATATTCTCGTCGTGGGCTCATCGGTGTGTCTCCAATCCGATGGAGCTCATGTATGGTTTGAGAGTGATTATGGAGTGATTGACTAAGCAGTAGGCGATGCTGGAGCCAATCGGCTTTGTGCCGATAATTGCTATTTTTCGTGTGTCACTTGCCAAAGAGATAATCCCCTTTCACCTTAGATCGAGGTGAATCCCAGCGATCATGCCTGCACAGGGTTGTGTCCCTGCATGATCGCTGCCATCGAGACTAGTATGTGCCAGTTCTCCACTTGTATGTACGAATTTGGGTGTCCGCGCGTCGAAGACAATGAAGATGACAAAATATATTCAAAATTAAGCCGCAATCTCGACAGTATGATAGAGGAAGATAAAGAAAGAAATAGAATTATGTTTGAATATCGATTAAATTAAAACAAGGAAGTTCATGCCTGTGTGGCGAATAGTAACAAACAAATTGAGAGGTGACTAATCATGTCGAAACAATCACGCAAAAAAGGAAACAAAAAAATTAGTAAAGTAGCTTTAATTGCTTTCCCGATCATTCTTGTTCTTCTAATCGTATTAGTTGGTTATTTGGATAAGACAGGTAAAGAACAAGCGCAGCTAGAGAAGGAAACACATGTTGTTCCGTTCGATTTGTCGAATCAGCCAGTTATCGGTTCTAAAGACGCTAAAGTAACGCTTGTTGAGTTTGGCGACTATAAATGTGGTTCTTGTGTGAACTGGAAGCAGCACGTGTATCCGCAATTGAAGAAAGACTTTATTGATACAGGAAAAGTGAATCTATCATACAGCAACATGACGTTCCAGCCAGGAAATACTCGCTTGGCAGCACTAGCTGGGGAAGCAGTATTTGCTCAAAACAATGATGCATTCTGGAAGTTCCATGAGGCGCTTTATATGGATCAAGTGCAGCACTTAACACAAGAGTTTACTGTAGAATACTTGTTAGATATCGCGAAAAAAGCTTCACCAGAGTTAGATCTAAAGAAGCTTGAAGATGATATCCGCAATGAGACTTATGCAGAACAATTGGCACATGATGACCGTGTAAGCAAAGAAGCAAAGGTTAACTCGACACCTACCGTATTCATCAATGGCAAGTTGCATATGACAGAGGAACCATTGAACTATGAAGAGCTTAAGGCCGCTATTGAAAAAGCACTGGCAGCTTCCTAAACTCAACAGTTTAAGGTTACATAACCACCACTCGCAGGGAATTTATAAACCCATAAAGGAGGCGTCGTAATGTCTTTTTTCCGCCGCTATGGTCTGTACATGGCTTGGATAGTAGCGCTTGTTGCTACTGCAGGCAGTTTGTATATGAGTGAGATTTTACTATGGGAACCTTGCAAATTATGCTGGCTTCAACGTATTTTCATGTACCCACTTGTTCTACTGCTTGGTATTGCTGCTTACCGCAACGATCATTCAATTATCGTTTACGCGCTGCCATTTCCGATTATTGGTGGGGGCATTTCCATCTATCATTACTTGTTGCAAAAAGTGGAGAGTTTTGCATTGAAAATGGGGCCCTGCAAAGTCGGAGTTCCTTGTAATTTCGATTACTTGGAGGGCTGGTTGACGATACCGATGCTCGCTTTGATTGCCTTTATTTTGATCATCTTATTGCTTGTAGTTGGCAGAAAACCTGAGTAACAGGAAAGGAAAGGGATTCAGCTGTACGAGGATATATAATCGCTAATCTTTTTGGGGGAGATATAGAGATGAAACTCGGTTTAAGAGCTAAGATGGTATTGGGAATATTGATCGTATCTTGTATTACATACGGGACGAGCGGGTTCTTTATATTTGTAATCAAGCCTTATCTTGCGCCAAATATGAATGACCTGCTCTATAGCTCAATTATATTCCTATTAGGCATATTTTGGACATGTCTGCTCGGCTGGGTGGCTGCACAAGTCATTGTTAAGCCACTCATGCAACTGACGAAGGCGGCCTATAAAGCTTCTAGGGGGGAGCTTAATGTTAGTTTGCCGACCTATGCTCATCAAGATGAGATTCAAGTGCTTGTAGATGCATTTGGTAAGATGACGGATAATCTCAATAACATTGTCCATGAAATAAAGAGCAGTGCCAACGTTACGACGACGAGCACCGTATCACTTAGTCAAGCAATGGCACATGCTGCTGGTCAAATTGAGCATATCGCTGTAACGACAGAGCATATGCACGAGGGTGCGGAGCGACAAGCTGTATGGGCGAAAAAGACTTCTGCAACGATTCAAGAAATTCATGAATCAGCTGTTTCGGTTCAGAAGCGCGCTGCTGATACGCAGCAGATGACTCAGCAAATGTTAAGCACATTGTCACAGAGCGAGCATATGCTTTCTTCTATTATTGACGGTATGCTTCAGGCTGCTGTTTCAGGAAAGCAATCGATTCAAACAGTGAAGCGCTTGAATGAGCAAGCGGAACAGATTGGAACGATATCTTACACGGTGAAAGAGATTGCTGACCAAACGCATTTGCTTGCGTTAAATGCATCTATTGAAGCCGCACGCGCGGGGGAGCATGGTGCAGGGTTTGCTGTTATTGCATCGGAAGTACGCAAGTTGGCAGAGCAGTCAGCGGATGCAGTAAATGACATTAATGAGCGCATCGTTCAGATGCAAGCTCAAATGAAAGAAGCCGTAAACTTGATTACATACCAAGTGGAGAGCGTAAACAAAGAAGCTGACAAGAAAGATGAGGCAGCATTAGCCTTATCGAACATTGCTTCAGTGACGAAGCAAGCTTCCGCTGCTGTGCATGAGATTGCTGAGGCTGTGCATGAACAGACGGCTCGTTTCTCCAACACACTGGAACAAACCGAGCAGATGACAAGCATTTCAATGGAAATGGCTGCGGGGTCTAGGGAGGTAGCTAGCGCTACGCAAGAGCAAAATGCATTCATGGAAGAGATGGCTGCTTCGGCTGACTTGCTGCGTGATCAAGCGGATCGACTTCGGGATCAAATTGCTGTCTTCAAAGATTAAAACGGCTAGCTGATGATAATAGGATTAGCAGATGTAATCATGCCATCATTTGTATAAGTACGGAGAAAGTGGGGGCCTATAAATGGCTCCCATTTTTTAAAATGGGCTGTCCTTCAAGTCATCGGTTGATGTAACTGAAGTACAGCCTTTTTTGTTGTAGAAAGCTTTAGCTTTTTGCGTTCAGGGGCTGGCATAAAATAGTTCAACTCCCTATCAGCTTCTTTCCAAATGAGCTTGAACGCCACTGTTCTGCCGATACCTAGTTCTAGTTAGCAAGAAGTTGGATTGGTACGTGTTTGTTCATCGTGTGAATGGAGCTATGAATTAGATACATTGGCATTTGGACAAAAGTGCAGCTATTTAACGGAAAAACTCACATTAGAAGGTCAAGTCCATATTTATGTGTAAATTCCTCGCCGTCAAAATGGTTTATCCACTATTTGGTTTGAGGACGTCGCCAAGTATGGTACGCATTGAGATCTACGTACTTTTTCCCTGTCGTCCATT
>NZ_JACYTN010000015.1 GCF_014841135.1 Paenibacillus arenosi | reverse complement strand
AGGGCTGAGAAGTTTAGTTACTCGTTATGTAGAACTTTGTTAACCTTTTGGAACCGCCGTATGCGGACCCGCATGTACGGTGGTGTGAGAGGACGGGGGCTAGGCGCCCCCTCCTACTCGATTAACTTGAAATTACAAGGCCTGAAGCACAAAATGTGCAACAAACAGCAATGCAATGACATAGAACAACGGCTTCACTTCGCGAGCTTTGCCAGCTGCAACTTGGAAGAGTGCATAGCTGATAAAGCCGATTGCGATACCATCCACAATGCTGTGTAGCAATGGAATGAACGCAATAATGAAAAATGCCGGAAGTCCTACAGAGAATGGCTCGAACTTAATGTGCTTCACACTTGGCATCATCAGTCCGCCGATAAAGATCAAGATCGGCGCTACTGCTGGATCTGGTACAAGTGTAAGAACGGGCAGCGCAACCAAAGTAACTAGGAATAATGCTCCTGTAACGATTGAAGTTACGCCAGTGCGGCCTCCAGCTGAGATTCCTGCTGCTGTTTCGACTGTTGAAACGGTTGGGCTCGTGCCCAGTAATCCGCAAGTCAAAACAGAAATTGCATTTGCCTGCATCGCGCGATTGAATTGCTCAGGCTTGTTGATCATGTTCAAATGTGCGTTAATAAGTCCTACATTTTCGAACACGATTACGAGCGTTAAGGAGAACACACCAACTGCAAGTGCCGTTAGAGGCAAGTCTTGGAACGTGAACTGTCCGAATACATCAGCATAGCTTGCCCAAGAGAAGCCTTCCGTCGTTGCTGCAGCATCCGTTGAAACGGCGCCGAGCAAGTAGGCAAGCACCGTACCCGTAATCATTGCGATGAGCAAATGACCAGGGACGTTGCGAATAAACAAAATGCACGTGATCGCTAACGTGATTAACGTAACCAATGCTTCTGGTTCAGCGAAGCTGCGGAAGCTAATAATGGTAGCTTCGTTAGCAACGATGACGCCGCCTTTGTGAAGACCGATCAGAACGAGCATTAAGCCGATACCGACGGTAATCGCTTCTTGCAGCGAAGTAGGAATTGCGTTACGAATCTTGCCTGCTAGCGTTGTAAAGCTGATCGCAATAAAGCATAAGCCTGAAAGCACAACGATCGTTAGTGCTTGCTGCCAAGTCATTCCCATGCCTTGTACCAATGTGTAGGTAAACATTGCGTTGATACCCATACCTGGTACTAGGATGATCGGAACCTTAGCCCAGAATCCCATCAAGAAGCAGCCGACAGCGGATGCTAATACGGTTGCAATAATGCCTGCTTGCTGTGGAATGCCTGCGTCTGCCAATATTGATGCGTTGACGATAACGATATACACGATTGCGAAGAAGGAGACAATACCGGCTAAGCTCTCGCGCTTCCAGTCATCAACACTTAGTGTATGTTTAACTTGGGCGGTCGTAGCTTGGCCCTGTTTGTCGTCTTGCTTCTTTTGTTGTTGTTGGACCAATCTCATACCTGCTTTCCATCGTAGCCCCTCACCCTACCCTTTGCATATTAATAAAATATGAAAGATGACGCCGAATTATTATCCAAACCTAATCGACGCCATCGGTTATTATAGCATAATGTGATCATTTGTAATCAATTATTTCGCATAGGTTCAATAACGAAATATTGGAAGCGCTTAATCATATATAATGAGATACATAATGGGGCATACAATTGTTGCAAAAGTATATGCTATTCTATATAATATTTGAAATGTAAATAGTCGATATTCAACTGCCTTGAAAGAGATAAGTAGTCAGTACCGCTTGCCAGGGAGGATGCGCCATAGATTGAGAGCGTATCTGAAGCATGGGCTTACGAAATTCACTCTGGAGCAGGAGCTTGAACACATGAAGATGGCGATCATGATCGTTGTGTCTTGTCAGTAGAGTGTCCCGGATGCGGTCCGTTACAGCCGTTTTGAGTGAGAATGCCTATTTGATTCATTTTCCCACTGCTGGTAGGCAGTTGGCAATGGAGCGTTGACGGTATTTCTAATAAGGGTGGTACCACGGTCTTTCGTCCCTTCGGGATGGAAGGCCTTTTTGTGTTACCGGGTTGATTACAGATGAAAGATTGAAGGAGGATGTACCATGAAAGAGCGTTTGGAGGCGCTGCGCACAGAAGCGTTGGCAATGCTGGAGCAAGTGCAGGATGTGCAGCAATTGAACGATCTTCGCATTAAGTACCTAGGAAAAAAAGGTGCGCTTACAGAAATACTGCGCGGGATGGGTAGTCTTAGTGCAGAAGAGCGTCCAGTGATCGGTCAAGTGGCGAATGTCGTTCGCGATTCCATTGAGGGTCGTTTGCAGGAATTGCAAGAAGCGTTTATTCGTGAAGAAACAGAACGCAAGTTGCAAGCGGAAACGATTGATGTTACCTTGCCAGGACGTCCGATGGCACGCGGCAGCGTTCATCCATTGAGCAAAGTAACACAAGAGCTAGAAGATATTTTCATCGGCATGGGTTACCAAGTGGCAGAAGGTCCAGAAGTGGAGCAGGATTACTATAACTTCGAAGCGCTGAACTTGCCAAAAGATCACCCAGCTCGCGATATGCAGGATTCCTTCTATATTACAGAAGAACTGCTGATGCGTACGCAAACATCTCCTGTTCAGGTGCGCACAATGGAATTGATGAACGGCAAGCCGGTTAAAGTGGTATGCCCGGGACGTGTTTATCGTCGTGATGATGACGATGCAACACATTCCTTCATGTTCCATCAGATCGAAGGATTGGTCATCGATCGTAATATCCGTATGAGTGACTTGAAGGGAACATTGCTTCAATTTGTAAAAGAAATGTTCGGTTCTCATATGCAAATTCGCCTGCGTCCAAGCTTCTTCCCGTTCACAGAACCGAGCGTTGAAGTTGACGTAACTTGCGTACAGTGCAAAGGTAACGGATGCAGAATGTGTAAGCAAACGGGCTGGTTGGAAATTCTCGGCTGCGGCATGGTTCATCCAAAAGTGTTGGAAATGGGCGGCTATGACCCTGAAGAGTACTCTGGTTTTGCTTTCGGTATGGGTATCGAGCGTATTGCGCTCTTGAAGTACGGCATTGATGATATTCGCCATTTCTATACGAATGATGTCCGATTCTTACAGCAGTTCGACCGCATGTAAGCGACGGTAATGAAGAAGGAAGGGGACCAACGATGAACGTATCCTATCAATGGTTATCTCAATATATAGATGTATCTGGCGTTAGCGCCGATGAATTAGCAGAACGTATTACGCGTGCTGGTATCGAAATTGATGTTGTACAGAACCGTAATCAAGGTTTGGATCATATTGTAGTCGGCTATGTTGTATCTCGTGAGAAACATCCAGATGCAGATAAGCTGAATGTATGTAAAGTAGACGTAGGTGCAGAAGAGCATGTACAAATCGTATGCGGCGCAGCGAACGTGGACGCAGGACAGCATGTTCCTGTAGCTCAAATCGGCGCTGTTATGCCAGGTGGTATGAAGATCAAACGTGCCAAGCTTCGTGGTGTAGAATCCCAAGGGATGATCTGTTCCGCTAAAGAGCTTGGCTTGAATGACAAATTGCTGCCGAAGCATATGCAAGAGGGTATTCTTGTATTGCCTTCAGATTTGACAATTGGTACTCTAATTGCAGATGTGTTGGATCTAAATGATCATGTAATGGAATTTGACTTGACGCCGAATCGTTCGGACTGCTTGAGTATGATTGGTGCTGCTTATGAAGTTGGTGCGATTTTGAATCGTCCTGTAGCATTGCCGACGACTTCTGTTGAAGAAACAGGTGAAGCAGCTTCCGAGAAGATTCGCGTAAATATTAGTGCGGGTCACGCTTGCAGCCTTTATACAGCTCGTTATGTGAAGGGTGTTAAAGTAGGTCAATCTCCACTGTGGTTGCAAAATCGTTTGCTTGCTGCAGGCGTAAGACCAATCAACAATATCGTCGACGTAACGAATTTCGTTATGCTTGAGTACGGTCAGCCATTACATGCTTTTGATGCAGCTCAAATTGCTGGCAGCAGCATCGACGTTCGTATGGCTCGTGAAGGCGAAACACTTGTTACGCTTGATGGCCAAGAGCGCAAGTTGGAGCCGCATATGCTCGTGATCGCAGACGCGGAGAAAGCAATTGCACTTGCTGGTGTTATGGGCGGCGAGAACTCCGAAGTAACGGAATCCACGGTAGATATCGTGCTTGAATCCGCGAAGTTCGATGGTGGTATCGTACGCAAGACGTCCAGACAATTGGGTCTTCGCTCAGAAGCATCACTTCGCTTTGAGAAGAGTGTCAACCTTGAGCATGTTGTGCCGGCGATTGACCGTGCAGCAGAGCTTATTCGCACAATTGCAGGTGGAACGGTTGCAAGTGGTGTCGTACAGCAGCAAGTAGGTACACATGAGCGTAAAGTCGTTCGTCTATCTTTGGAAAAAACGAATCGCATGCTTGGTACGTCTTTAACAGCTGTTGAGGTACAGTCTATTTTGGAGCGTCTTGTGTTTGATGTTAAGTCCGTTGAAGAAGGTGTGTTTGAAGTAACAGTACCTTCTCGTCGCGGTGATATTACGCTCGATGTAGATCTAATTGAAGAAGTAGCTCGTCTATTCGGCTATGATAACATCCCAACAACACCAATCGAAGGCGCAACGACGCCAGGCAGCTTGACGAAGTCGCAGCGCGTTCGTCGTGCGATTCGCCGTTTGCTGACGGATGGCGGCTTGCATGAGGCCTTGACGTATTCCTTCACGCATCCAGAAGAGACGAAGCTGTTCCCTGCATTGGCAGGGAATGCGAAGCCGATTGCACTTGCAATGCCGATGAGTGAAGATCGCAGCGTGCTGCGCACAAGCTTGATTCCAAGCTTGCTAGACGTAGCTACGCACAACCGCAATCGCAAGCAAGAAGATGTTCATTTGTTCGAAATGAGCAGCTTGTACTTGACGGAAGAGTCTGAGTTGACGAAGCAGCCAGAAGAGAAGCTAGTATTGGCTGTTCTTCTTACGGGCAATCGTCAGCAAGCTCAATGGAATGTGAAGCCTGAAGCGGTTGATTTCTTTGATCTAAAAGGTATCGTAGACAGTGTGGTTAGCTACCTTGGCCTTAGCGGTCGCGTACGTTATGAAGCAAACCGTCCTGTTGGTTACCACCCAGGTCGCTCCGCATCGTTGTACTTGAAGACGAACGATGGAGAGCAGTTGCTTGGAACGCTTGGTCAGATTCATCCTGACTTGCAGCGCAGTAAGGATCTTGCGGATACGTTCGTGGCTGAGTTGGAGATCGAAGCTTTAGTTGCTCAAGCAGACTTCACGATCGAATACAAAACGCTGCCGCGCTTCCCATCCGTAGAGCGTGATCTAGCTATCGTAATGGATCGTCAAGCTGAAATGGGACGCATCCTAGATCAAGCTACTGCTGCTGCAGATTCATGGTTGGAATCGATTCGCGTATTTGATGTGTATACAGGAGATCGCATTGCAAGCGACAAGAAGAGCGTTGCCATTTCTCTCGTATACCGTCATCCTGAGCGTACGTTTACAGATGAGGAAATTACAGAGATTCATGGTCGTGTCATTGCAGCGATTGAAGCTGAAGGCGCTGAGCTTCGTAAATAATACAACCAACAAATCCTATTAATTGAATAATTTGAAAATAATAAAGAACCTATTTGTCATCCGGAGAATTTCGGTATGGCGAATAGGTTCTTTTTGAATTTGACCATTATCTTCGAAAGGTGCTAAACTTCACGGAAAGCCCTTTTGCAGCAGGAGATAGGTGTGTCTATATCGAAATAGTTGCAAACGCTATTTTACAGCGTGCATTTCTGTGCTTGGGTGAAGCAAATTTTACATATTCGCAGCAGTTCCTACAATATTTGTTAGGATGTTAGATGCCAAGCGCAATCGCAATCATGCTGCAGTTAGCGGAATGGAATTGAAGGAGGACGTTATGATGACGTCAAATGATAAGCACCGGGTAACCGTTGAAATATATGGAACACAGTATAAATTAGCAGGTACAACAAGTAAAGAATATATGCGTAATATTGCCGACTATGTGGATGAGCGGATGCGGACCATCGCGGAAGGTAACCCAAGATTGGACATTCCAAGAATTGCGGTGTTGTCTGCTGTACATATAGCGGAAGAAATTCAACGTATTAAAGATCAGGAGCAGCAGCTTGTTGATGCAATCGAAGTGACAGATGCAGAGAAGCAACGACTGGAGCAGTCTTTAAAGCGCACCGAGACGGAATTGAAACAGCAGCTGGAGCTGTTGGAGAAAAAAGTTGCCGATGAGAAGAGTGCTGCTTCTAAGCTGATGCAAGTAGAGCAGGATAAGTATGCCAAGCAATTGCAAGTAGAACGGGAAAACGCTGCGAAGCGAACTAAGGATGAGCAGGACAAGCATGCTAAGTTGCTCAGGGATGAACAGGATAAGCATGCTAAGATTTTGCAAGCGGAGCAGGACAAAACTGCAAAGCAGCTGCAAATGGAGAAGAATAACTATGCAGCACAAATCCAAACGGAGCGCGACAAACTTAATAAGCATGTGAAACAGCAGCAGCTTGATAAAGAAAGCCATGCTAAGGAAGTAGCTGAGCTGCGCAAGCAAGTAGATATGACGAATCAATCTGTTAGACAGCTCAGAGAAGAACGCAAACTTGTTGATAGCAAGTATGCCAAGCTTCAAGAGCAGCTTAAGGAAGTCGAGGGCAAGCTTCAAGCTGCGCGTAATGGCGAGCAAGAGATGAAGCGTCGTCTTGAGCTTGCGGAACAGCAGGTAAGCGCAGCGGTCGAGGCAGCGGAGCAACTGCGTCAACAGCATGCGGAAGAACTGCAAGAGCGTGTTCACGCAGTTTCGACAGAACGGGATGAGCAGCTCGCGCTATTGAAAGAGGAGCATGAATTTGTAGAGACAACGCTTAAACAAGAGCATGAACAGCTGCTAACGATTCTTCAGCAAGAGCATGAACAAGAATTATCCAAGCTTAAGGTAAAGCATGATCAAGAGAAGCAGGAATTAACAAATAAATGGGAGCAACGCTGCTCTTCTTTAGAGGAAGATCGTACGAAGTTTCAAGAAGAGTTATTGCAGTCCAAGGAAGAACAGCAAGAGCTGCTAGAGCTTATGCAACTGGAGCATCAGGATGTGATTGCAGCAGCTGAAGAGAAGCGTCAAACGGCAGAAGCTGCCTTGATTCAGCAGCATGAAGCAGCGTTGAATCGACTTCGTGAAGAGCTGGAAGGCAATCAGGCAGCTATGTCTGACGAACATCAGGCTGCGATTGCAGCTCTACGTGATGAGCACACAGCGGCAGCTGAATTAGCACGCTTGAAACATGATGATGAGCTTCAACAATTGCTGCTTCAACATGAAGATGAGTTGGAACAGCTGAGCGGCCGACATGAGCAAAGCATAACTGATATTCGCAATCAGCTGGAAACGAAGCTCGAAGAAGCTCTAGATGAGCATGTAACGGTTGTTTCTAGCTTGGAGCATCAATTGGAGTCGGAGCGTGCGGAATGGGAACAGAAGCTTCACCATGAGCAATCCCAGTCGGAGCAGCAATTGACGGTTGAGCGCTCTCAATGGGAACAGAAATTGTCGGATGAGCGTTCAGAGTGGGAAGCGCGATTGTCGAATGAGCGAGCGGATTGGGAGCAGCAATTGTCGAGTGAACGGACAGAATGGGCGGAGCAGCTATCCAGCGAGCGATCTGAATGGGAAGAAAAGTTGGCTGGTGAAAGTTCGACATGGGAACAGAAACTAGCAAATGTAATTTTGGATTGGGAACAAAAATGGACAAACAATAACACGCAATGGGAAGAGCAGTTGCATGCAGAACGAGCAGAGTGGGAGCAGAAGCGCCAGCAAGAGCAGGCGGAGATGCAATCCGAATGGCAAGCTCAGCAAGTTCATTATGAGCAAGAGGTTGCACAGTGCAAACAATCCCATCTTGCGGAGCAAGAGTCCCTTATAGAGCAATTTGAGCAGCTGCAAGCTGAGAAAACGAAAAGCGAGGCACGAACTCGTCAACTCGAAGGTCATTTGAAGCGGGCAGAAGAGCTTGATCGCGCGCGACAAGTTGAGATGGAACGTCTTATTTGTACAAGAGACGAAGCCCTGCAAGGGGTTGCTGATGTGCAAGGGACGCTAGAACAAGTTCAGGGTGAACTGCTCCAGCAGAGACAATTGCTTGAAGAGAATTCTCAGCATAAAGATGCGTTAGAGGTTGAACTGGGGCAAGTGCGTGAGCAGCGTACCGAATTGGAGCAGCAATACGAAGCTTCAGTCGAGCAAGTTGAACGATTGGATGCACAGGTGAAGGAACTTAAACGAGTTGATGAAGAAGGGCAAGAGCTTCGTCAAGTTTTAGAAGAGCAATTACACCAGCTGCGTCAGTCTGAGATGAAGCTGGTGGAAGAGGTAGAATCGGTTCGGACAGAGGCGGCGGCAGCAGTGGAAGCACTAGCAGAAGAGCAAGCTGCACGTATGGAGGCAGAGCGTGAAACGAATGAAAAGTACGAGTGCCTTCGACAGCAGCTGGATTCTAGACTACGTAAGAGTGCGCGTGAGCTGGAGGAGAAAATGTCAGGTAACCTCCGCTCTGTTATTGCTGAACGAAATGCATTGTCAACCAATCTATCTGATCTTAAGCGACAATATAAGCAAGCTACAGAACAGCTTACTAAGCAGGAGAAAGAACTAGACTTGCTGCGAGCACAGTCTGACGGTCACGCTCAAGAGGTGGAACTGGCAGTTCAGCAGTTGGCTGAATATCGAGCGGATACAGAGGAACGTCAATCGAAACTACAAGTAGAAAATGAGCAGCAGATAATCGAACTACGAGCGTCTGTTGAGCGTATAACAGAGCAAACCCGGGTACAGCAGCAATCGTTGAACCAGCAGTGGTTGGATCAAGAACATGCATGGAAGCTTGATCAAGACAAGCTCAACGCGGAATTGGAGCTGCTGCGTGAACAAGTAGCTATACAGCAAACTTGGGAACAAGAGAAAGCTGAATTAATAGCTCAACTGCAAGAGCAACGAGAAGCAGCAGCTGAGGCTGCAACTGCGGTGGAGGCGTTGAAAGAAGCGGCGGACAGCGCAACGACCAATGTATCTACGCTTCGTGATGAGGAGACTGCTATGATGCAGGAACAGTTTGAGCTGCTCTCCCATCAATTCCGTCTTGCCCAGATCGAGCGTGAAATGGAACAGAACAAAGCTCGCCAAGTACAGGGAGAGTTGGATTCTTTGCAGGAGGAGTATGGAAAGCTGAAGAGTGAATTTAACGAATGGTTGGAAATGATGTAACGTCTGACAGAAAGGTACTACAAGTATGTGGACAGACTGGTTACAGACTTCTAATACTGTCGGTGTAGCTCTGATGCTGAAAGTGGGTCCATGGAATAGTTTAGACCTCCTTTTGACTATCATTGTTGTTGTGTTCGGTCTTATTGGTGCCGTTCGTGGATTCAAAGCAAAAGCACTATCGTTGTTAGGCTGGCTTATTGCCTTTATCGTGGCTTCACGTACGTATGAATACTTAATACCATGGGTGCGCAAACAACTATTTGGAGTACGTACTTCAACTATTGATGAAGGGGCAGTCGGGATAGATGGGCTGCAATCTGCTCAGCAATACGGTGAACAGATGCTGCATGCTGGACTTTCGTTTGGGATTATGTTTGGCTTTACTTGGATTGGATTGTTGCTACTAAAGTATTTTGTTGCTCGAATGTCGCATGTTCGATCCGTCCGTGTCTTAGATCGCTTAGGCGGAGCATTTATTGGCGTCATGCAGTTTTTTATCGTATGGGGAATCGGGTATGTGCTCTTAAAAAGTTGGCCGCAGCCTTTAGTTCGTCAGGTCATTGAGCAATCCCAATGGGCAATCAAAACGAGTGAATGGCTACCTACTGTTATTGCTGAGTCCATACGTTGGGCACAATGGTTATAGAAGTTAGTTTGAAAAAAGCTGCGTATTATGGACAAAGCCGCCGTGCCGAAAAAAATCGGAGCATGGCGGCTGCTTTGGCGTGTATATGTACTCGATTGTTCTATTCTACAATTAAGGTTGCTTTCATGTCTTTGTGCCCTAGTCCGCATGCGATGCTGCACTCAAACGTATAAGTACCAGCCGTAGGAGTGATGACTTGATTTGGATTTGTTGGATCCAGCGATAAATCCAATTTATCAATAGTAATGCCGTGATTACCGGTTGATTCGAGGCTGAATTGTATAGGTTGATTTCCTTTTACACGATATTCAGTTTGGTCAAACTTATAGTCTGATGCTTTTATGATCAGTTTAACATCAGCAGTTTGCTGCTCTTGATTTGCTTTTTCCGTACCGCAAGCTGACAAGATAAAGACTACCATGATACCGGCAGCACAAACGAGTGCTATTCGTCTTAACATAAAAGTTCTCCCTTCCTCACTTGCTCCAACAGTGGTTACTTGTTACTGCTTAGATGCTTAGTGCTGTTGGATGGGTGGCATACTTACATTTTCATAAGTATACGTTGTGAGGAAGGGATATTTTGTCATGATTTGTTGCCTGTTATGAACATTATGTGAACAAAGTATGCATGCGCTGCCTGCATTTTAAAATTGCATCGCATGTTGCGTTATTTGGTTTCTTTGCTGCGTCCAGCTTCGTACGGTGTAGCAACTGGAATGAACAGGTCAATCAATCCAATCACAAGTGCTGCAATTAATGCGCCGAATATCGACACGGATACACCGCCGACAAAGAACTGAGCGACATAGATGATGAGCGCACTGACTAGAAAGCCGACTATGCCTCTGCCAAATGGAGTAACGCGGCCGCCAAAGATAGCCTCTGCAACCCATCCCAGTATGGCAATAGCAAGGGCCAAGAATAGGGCACTCCAGAAACCGCCAACGGAGAAGGCTGGTACGAGCCACGCCGTAACCATAATAACAAAGGCAGCTACGATAAATCGAACGATGTGACCTAAAATACTCATGTGGGAATCCTCCTTTTTCGTTTATAAAGGGTACAGATTGTGCAACAATTAGTGTAACCACATCTGTCATCTTCATGATGACAACATTTGACAGCATCGCCTTCATCCATGAGATAGGATATAATGAGAAACCGAGAGGAGTCGTGACTTCGATTGGATACCAAAATATTTAAAACTTTAGAATATACCAAAATCACGCAAAGCTTGTCGCAATATACTGCTACAGATCTTGGAGAAGAACTGGCGCTTAATTTGCAGCCAAGTTCGGATCTGGAAGAAGTAAAACGCAGTCTGCAAGCTACAGATGAGGCTTATACCGTAGACCGTCTTAAGGGGGGCGCACCGTTATCAGGTGTGAAAAATATTCGCCCTGCCCTGCAGCGAGCTCGTATCGGTGCGATCCTGAATGCACTGGAGCTATGGGAAATATCAGCGTTAACGAATGCGGGACGCCGCATGAATCGATATGTGAATAGTGTGCACGAAGATCACCCAGTGCCTTTATTGAATCAGCTTGTCGATTCGATCAGTGATCAGAAGGCGCTAGAAGATGATATTCGTCAATGCGTCGATAATCAAGGAGATGTCCTTGATCAGGCAAGTGCTGAGCTTGCAACGATTAGACGTGAGCTTCGTATTGGAGAGACGCGAATTCGTGAGAAGCTGGAATCCATGATTCGTTCCCAGAGTACAGCCAAAATGCTTCAAGACCAACTCGTTACAATCCGTAATGACCGTTATGTAATACCGGTTAAGCAAGAATATCGTGGTCATTTTGGCGGCATTGTTCATGATCAGTCTAGTTCAGGAGCTACTTTATTTATCGAACCAGAAGCTATCGTGACTATGAACAACAAGCTTAGAGAAACGAAGATGCAAGAAGATCGTGAAGTGGAACGTATATTGTCCCGATTAACGGATCGAGTCGGTGAACAAGTTGATCTGCTTATGTATGACACGGACACGATTGCATTACTGGACTTTATTTTTGCCAAAGCTCGTTATGCTCATGAATCCAAGTCGGTTTTACCGATTATGAATGATCGTGGCTATATCAAGTTGAAGCGGGGCAGACATCCGCTTATTTCACGAGAGATCGTCGTGCCGACGGATATCGAATTGGGCAATGACTACACAACCATTATCGTAACAGGTCCTAACACAGGCGGTAAGACAGTCAGCTTGAAAACAGTTGGGCTGTTGAGCTTAATGGCGATGTCAGGTCTATTCATACCTGCTAATGAAGGTAGTCAAATGTGTGTATTCGACGCGATTTATGCTGATATCGGTGATGAACAGAGTATTGAACAGAGCTTGAGTACCTTCTCAAGCCATCTTACGAATATTATCCGCATCTTGAAGCAAATGACACCGAAAAGTCTCGTGCTGATGGATGAATTAGGTGCAGGTACTGACCCTGCTGAAGGCTCAGCATTGGCAATCGCTTTATTGGAGCATATGCATCGCATGGGCTGTCGTATCGTAGCAACAACGCATTACTCGGAGCTAAAGGCGTATGCGTATGAACGTAAAGGCATTATTAATGCTAGTATGGAATTTGATGTGCAGACGCTTCGACCAACGTATCGACTATTAATTGGGGTGCCTGGACGTAGTAATGCGTTTGCTATTGCGGAGCGCCTAGGTCTACCTTCTTCCATTATTGAGCATGCGAAGGGTGAAGTTACGGAAGAAGATTTGAGGATTGAAACGATGATTGCTTCTTTGGAGCAGAACCGTTTGCGTGCAGAAGAAGAGCGACATTCAGCTGAGCAGCTTCGTCGTAACAACGAAGCTTTACGAGGAGAACTTGAAGCTGAACGAGCTAAATATGAAGCGGAACGTGAGAAACGAATCGAACGTGCCGAAGATGAAGCTCGTGCAATTGTGGACAAAGCAAGAAAAGAAGCAGAGGTAGCGATCGAGGAACTGCGCAAGTTAGCGCAGGAAGGCGCGAAGCTGCAAGATCATCGGATGACGGAAGCTCGCAAGAAACTGGATGAAGCAGCTCCTGCTAAGAAGCTTGGCGTCCAGAACAAGCAAGCGAAGGCACCGCGTGAAATTGGACCTGGCGATGAAGTTAGAGTATACAGCCTAAACCAAAAAGGTCATGTGGTGGAAATGGCTGGTGCTACTGAAGCAATTGTTCAACTTGGCATTATGAAAATGAAAGTTCGTAAAGACGATCTTGAACTAATTGCAGCTGCAAAGCCGATGGAGTATGAGAAGCAGAAATCAGGCTCCAAAGTGAAACGATCCCGAGATGAGCATGTTCGTTCTGAACTTGATCTACGCGGAGAAAATGTAGAGGAAGCCATTATTGAAGTGGATCGCTTCCTAGACGAGGCTTTGCTCAGTAATCTTGGACAGGTGTATATCATTCACGGCATGGGCACAGGCGTACTTCGTACGGGAGTACAAGAGTTCCTACGCAGGCATAGACATGTAAAAAGCTTCCGACTTGGTCAATATGGTGAAGGCGGAGCTGGCGTTACGGTAGCAGAATTGAAATAGAGGAAAGTAAAGAGTAACAGTACAGAGGATGAAGAACATGGAAACGCTAGTTGGAGAGTGGTTGTTAAACCCGTACTTTAAGATGCTCGCCTATTTCTCGGTAGCTTGCTTGGCGCTTATTGTTCTGCTCGTATTGTTTGAAGCGGTCACACGCTATAAATGCTGGGATGAGATCAAACGCGGTAATATGAGCGTGGCAATGGCAACGGGTGGAAAAATATTTGGGATATGCAACATTTTTCGTTTTGGCATCCAATCCTATGATTCGCTGTATACGTCACTACAGTGGGCTGTACTAGGATATGTTTTATTGCTTTCGGCTTACTTTTTGTTTGGATTTTTGATGCCATTTTTTAAGCTTGATGAAGAAATTGAACGAGATAACCGTGCAGTCGGATTTCTTGCGATGGTTATATCCATTTCACTGTCTTACATTATCGGGGCAAGCTTGGAAACCTAATGATTTCGATCTGAATGGCAGATGGTGAACGAAAAGGGAGGTTGCCGAGATGAAATATTTATGGGGAACATTATTCGCCCTTGCGGCGCTCTTTTTGGCAATTGGTATTTATTATTGGATTGAGTATGCTTAACATAAACAGGTTGTTGAAGGACTGCTATAAGCTTTTATTTGCAGTGCTTAAGCAAGAGAGGCAGGTAAAGAAATATGTCAACACAAGTATGTCCGTGGTGTGATACGGAAATTGTATGGGATGAAGTGCTAGGACCAGAAGAGGAATGCCCGCATTGTATGAATGAGCTTAATGCTTATCGTTCTCTTTCCGTTGATTTAGAAATTGATGAGGATGACAAGAGGCTTCGTAGAATGGAAGCTGAGGAAAATGGAACAGTTAGTGAGGATGACAAGGGCTGGTCTAATTTCGGTTGGGATGAAGACAATATGCAATGGGGAAGTCCTGATAAACTGAAGCTTCAAGAAAGCGCGGATAAATTGATTCACCATCAAGCTGATGTGCCAGAATGTTCGCATTGTCGCGAATACATGCTGCTGACAGGGCAAGAAACAGTAGCGAGCAGCTCCTTTGAGCCGCATGTGCACGAAGGAATGAGTCAGCCGTTGTTAACGGCTCCATTTAAGTTAGATGTATATGTTTGTACGTCATGCTTCCATGTACAACGCATGTTGAATCATACAGGACGTGAAGCAGTGACTGTAAAATTGCAAGCAATGAGCGACTTAGAAGCAAACAACGAAAAGGTGTAAACTACCTTAAGCTTGTTGTTCATGGGCGTTCCCCCTTCAGGGTATGTTATAAGTAACGTACTTAGCAGCTGTGAAGGGGGAAGTAACTCATGCCAACAACACAGTGGGACAACCAGACCAAACTGCTGTTTGCTGTATATAGTTTGTTTGCGTTGGCTAACGCATGCTCCGGCACATATGTAAATATATACTTATGGAAAATGAAACCCGATTACGCGCTCATTGGATGGTTTGCTCTTGTTCAGCAGCTATCCCTGGGCGCGGTCTTCTTATTAGGGGGTAAATGGGTTAAAGAAAAAAATAAAATGATTTGGCTGAGGGCGGGTATGGTCCTATCGGGCGCATTTTACACGTTAGTACTTGTGTTGGGAGAATATACGATACATTGCGTTGAATTGCTTGGTATCGTACTTGGAGCTTCGTTAGGCTGCTTTTGGCTATCCTATAACGTCATTTATTTTGAAGTAACTAATGCATCTACACGCGATTCGTATAATGGTGGAGCGGGGATTGTGGCTTCTTCTTGTACGATGATAGCGCCTTGGCTGTCTGGATTAGTCATCACTACGTATGGATCAACAGGTTATACAATTATGTTCAGTGTATCGTTGTTTATTTTTGCCTGCGGTATCTTGTTAAGTTTCAAGCTGTCGAAAAGACCACCGGGTGCTGCATTCGATTGGAGCGTTCCACTTCATTCGTTACGTGACAAGCATAATTCATGGAGATCCGTATTTTTCGCGATGATGGCACAAGGTTTAAGAGACGGTGTGTATATGTTTCTCATTGGATTGCTAGTATATATAGCGACTAGTAATGAGTTGAAGCTTGGCACCTATACGATGCTTACTTCCTTTGCTTCATTAATCGTATTCTATGTCGTTGGAAAATGGTTGTCAGGCGTGTGGCGTGCTAGGACGATGATGATTGGAACCATTTGCATGGGAGCTGCTGTAGTTCCTTTACTGTTCGGTGTCAATTATATTAGCTTGTTACTATATGGATTGATTATGTCCTCTTTTTCACCATTATTTATCGTTCCGATGACTTCTTCTGTCTTTGATTTGATGGGTAGGGATGATGAAGCAGCAAAAAACCGGGTCGAGCTGACGATACTGCGGGAATGTGGACTTTGCTTGGGGCGAATACTGAGTATTACGATGTTCATTGGTGTCGTATGGTGGTCGCAACAATCTTGGGTAATTATTTTATATTTAGCTGTTATCGGATGTATGCCTTTGGTCAGTTCATTGTTAATGAGGCCACTTATCGTAACAAAATCATAATTCTAATTATAGAAAATGGCTCCTTTGTCAAAGGAGCCATTTCTATTACACTCAATGAGGAGGCGAAGGGTGGTTGGAGCGTTGGAACGTGAACAGATCTGCATCAGGGTGTGTTCCATTTTCGACTAGGTCAATGATCATGCTTGCAGCAATGGAGCTATACACAGTACCATTACCTCCATACACTTCAATAAAAGTGCAATTCGAATATTTGGGATGTGGTCCGATCATAGGATATCCATCGTGAGTGGAGCCAAACAAGGCGGCCCATTCATATTCGGCTTCAATAGGAGCGATGTCTGGAAATAGCTGTTCAATTTCTTGGACTAGCTGTTTCGATTTGTTAGGAAGCATTCGATTTCGTTCTTCAATAATGGTCGTGTTTTCATCCAAGCCACCCGCTACGATGCGATTATCTGGTGTTGTCCGCATATACAAATAAGGTCTTGCTGTTTCCCATATGAGCATTCGTTTATGCCATAGCTGCTCTAGATTTGGAATTGGTTGCGTAACGATTGCAAAGGTGCTTTCCATCACAGCATTTCGATCATGCTTCATCTCTTGTGTTTCATAGCCCGTAGCAAACACAGCATGCCGCGCCTTAATATGATGGCCTTGGTCTGTGTATAAAATAATTTCATTTGGTTGCTCAGATTGATGGCGCAGAATACGTGTGTGCTCAAATATGCGAAGGTTGTATTTCGCAACGGAAGTTTCCAACAAGGCATGTACCATTTTAAATGGATTTACTTCTGCATCGCCATGTGTAAGTAAGGCAGCAGGCTTTGTAAATCCAAAATGCTGCTGTATTTTTTCTTTATCCCACCATTCAACAGTAAATCCGTAATGAGTCAAAGTGTTAAACTCTTGTTCCAGTATAGGCACATCTTCTTCTGTACTGGCATAGTACAAACTGCTTCGCTCGTAAAGCTCAGGATCCGTAATTAAATCTTGTCTGATGTCAAATAAACGCTGCACAGCTTGCTTGCACAAAGTATAAAATCGCACGCCACTTTCTTGGCCGAAAGTATGTATGCATGCGGTCAGCATCTTATCATTGCAAAATTGAAGTAGCCCTGTATTCGCGCAAGTACTACCCGTTCCTATACTCCGTTTGTCAACAACAATCGTTCGGTAGCCTTGGCGACTTAATTCGTAGGCAGTAAGTGCTCCGCTCATTCCTCCTCCAACAACGACGATGTCACACTGCTCATCCTGGCTTATAGGGGGATATGTGCTTATTTGCTCCAACGTCACAGGCCAAGCTAACGAACCGGCCTTCAGATCCATCCTCATTCTCTCCTTTCGCTCTACATATTTCCCTGTTAAATCGCTCATAATACACAAAAGAATGATGAGAAAGGAGAAATAAGGATGACTCATTTCGGAGGCCAGATGCAGCCTTTAACGAGCAAGGAATTGGAATATGTAGTGGATTGCTTAACGAATGAAGATTTGCTGTTGAAGCAATGTGCCGCTGCAGCTTCACAAACATCGAATCAGGCTGTTTATCAATTTTTGACGCAGGAAGCTAACGCACATCAGCAGCACTATAACATGCTCCATGAATCGCTACAACAGCATGTACAGCTGGCTCCAACACAGCCTCAAGCATAGATTGTCTCAACGTTTGCGTTTATGGTGATGAACGACCTGTATTAGACTAACTACTATTGCGGAAAAGGACTTGGTTATATGCCACATGCATCTCAACAATTTTTGCCGGATAAAGATTTGCTCTATACGATACTGGCAGATCTCAAGCGAACCGTCAGAGAGTACACAACGGCAGCGACAGAGGCGAATTGTGTAGCTGTGCGTCAATTGTTTACGGATTTAACGAATCGAACATTGACGCTGCAAGGTAATTTGTATTATTTCATGTCGCAACACAATATGTACGAGGCACCTTCTCCAGTGCAGCAAAAAGAAGTCCAGAAGCAACTGCAATCAAGTCAAAAAATGCTGCAGCAGACAAGTCAGCTTGTCAAACAGAAGTTTGCACACCCTGCGCATACGCAGCAGCATGGACAACAGCAGCAAGCTTCGCATGGCCATCATGCCGCTTACTATGCTCCGTATGGTGCGCATGTGCATAACCCATACTATACGCAGCAATAAGCGGAAACGATTGAAATACTCCCAATCTTATGATTTAAGTTACAAAATGTGGCTTAATTACAAGATGGGGGTATTTTTTATATAAAAGTATGTATATCTCTCGGATCGCTGTTGGCAATAAGTTGTATTGGGTGTATCATAATTTCATATCACGACTAACGATGCACGGTCCGTTTACTAAGTTAAAGCGCCGCAGCATCGCGGGAGGATCAAGAGATGAAAGAGCTAAGCGAATTAAAGGTAAACATTTTACAGCTGTTGAAGGAAGATGCGCGTCGTTCTTCTGACCTGATCGCAACTTTGTTAGGTGTGCAAGAAGAAGAAGTTCGCACGGCGATCAAGGAATTGGAAGATGATCATGTTATCGTGAAATACGCCACTGTAGTGAACTGGAGTAAGGTGGAAGAGGAAAAGGTTACTGCACTTATAGAAGTTCAAATTACGCCTGAACGTGGGCGTGGCTTTGATAGCATTGCCGAACGCATCTATTTGTTCCCGCAAGTGAAGTCTGTTTATTTAATGTCTGGCGCTTATGACCTGCTTGTTGAGGTTGAAGGTAGGCACTTAAGAGAAGTTGCTTCTTTTGTATCTGATAAGTTATCACCGATTGAGGCTGTTCTTTCGACCAAGACACATTTTATTCTCAAAAAATACAAGCAGGATGGAATTATCTTCGAAGAGCATGAGGAAGATCACCGTCTCGCTATTTCTCCGTGAGGTGAATGACGATGGTAAACCAATCAGTGAAAGCGGAGAATCCTACCGGTATGCAGCATTATATTAACCCGTTAGTTCGATCCATTCCGCCGTCTGGTATTCGCAAATTTTTTGATTTGGTAAGCGGCAGTAAAGATATTATTACACTGGGTGTTGGTGAGCCTGATTTCTGTACACCTTGGCATGTTCGTGAGGCGTGCGTATATTCGTTAGAGCGAGGTATGACAAAGTATACGTCCAACGCGGGTATTCCTGAACTGCGTGAAGAGATCGGCCAGTATTTGAGCGACTCGTTCCATGTCGAATATAACCCTGCTAATGAAATTATGGTTACGGTGGGCGGTTCAGAAGCGATTGATTTGGCATTGCGCACCCTTGTGAATCCTGGGGACGAAATCCTTATTCCTGAGCCTAGTTACATATCCTATTCACCGATTATTTCTATTGGTGGCGGAGTTCCCGTAGGGATTGAGACTGTGGCTAAAGATGAGTTCAAGCTGACAGCTGAAGCGCTGCAAGCGGCAATTACTCCAAAGTCAAAAGTTCTTATTCTCTGTTTCCCGAGCAACCCGACAGGCGGAACGATGACTTATGAGGATTATTTGCCGATTGCTAAAATTGTTGAAGATAATGATCTTATCGTTATCTCGGATGAAATTTATGCAGAATTAACGTATGAACAAAAGCATATAAGCTTTGCATCATTACCTGGAATGAAAGATCGTACGATTCTAGTAAGCGGTTTCTCAAAAGCGTTTGCCATGACCGGTTGGCGTATGGGCTATGCTTGCGGACATCGTGATCTTATTGATGCTATGCTGAAAATTCATCAATACACGGTTATGTGTGCTCCTGTTATGGGTCAAATCGCTGCGCTTGAAGCTTTGAAAAATGGCAAGGAAGAAAAAGATCGAATGGTAGAGTCCTATAACATGCGCAGAAGGCTTGTTGTTAAAGGATTTAGAGAGATCGGCTTGGAATGCCATGAACCTCAGGGGGCATTTTACGCGTTCCCATCGATCGAATCGACAGGATTATCTTCTGAAGCTTTTGCTGAACGCTTGTTGTTCGAAGGTAAAGTAGCTGCGGTACCAGGAAATGTGTTCGGTAAAGGTGGCGAAGGATTCATCCGCTGCTCTTATGCGACATCTGTTGCGCAACTGACAGAAGCGATTGAACGTATGGGGAAAATTGTGGCGAAAATTAAACATGAAATGTGAAAACGATGATGGATAGGATAGAAAAAACTGGTTTCTCTTGTCTTAGTCTGCTATAATATAACATGGATCTTTACATTTTTCTTAGTTATGGAATAAATGAAAGATTCCGTTACATGCTTAGCAGCGAAGGGGGGAAAAGGCTTGTTTTGTTCGGACTTTACGTTAAACCGTTATACACATTCCATATTTCGAGACGTGAACGATCATCCGAAATGGTCGGGCAGAACAAGGGACGTTTCGTCAAAGCTGCTTATGCTTGAGCAAGAAATCTGTCTACTTCGCAAGCAGATGGAACAAATGTTTCAAGAAGAACAATCGTTTACGGCACATAATGTAATTGAAATCAGCAGTATGCTTGATATCAAGATCAATGAATATATGAAATCTAATGCGTACAAAACATATCCATAAGAGACCCCTTTAAGGGGTCTTCTTTTTTTGTATGTAAATTGTATGGTATGATGAAATGAATTATGGTGATTCGTATTGGAGAGAGGAGACGCCATCATGTGTAGACAGAAGAGGGGAATCATTAGCGCGATGCTGATGCTTCTGTTTGTAACGATGTTAAGTGGTTGTGGTAAGGACAAAGCGGATGTAACAATGTTTATTATGAATCATACTACACTGCCAGCCGAGGTTGTAGATTCGTTAGAAACCAGCTTGAATGATCAGTTCAAAGACAAATTTACCGTGGATGTAGTTGTAGCTCCAACATACAGCCATCAGAAGCTGATGGTAGAGTTTATGGTAGGTGAAAAGAGTCTTATTTTAGCTCCTTCCGAAGATATACAAGGTTATGTCAAAAATGGAGGAACACTGCCGCTCGATGGACATTTTGACAGCAGCCAATACCCAACAGGCGTCATGGATGGTATTGTTGTGAAGGAAGAAGGAGATTCTAAGACGAATATTGTAGAATCTCATTTATATGCTTTGCCTGCTGATGCATTGGCAGGGTTGAAGAAGTTAGGTCTTCCTGCAGATGGACTGTCACTGGTAGTGCCCGTACATACGCCGAATGCTGAACAATCCATGGAAGTAATGAAGGTATTGGAAGGCAATTAATGAATAAAGAACGTGCAGCTTGAGACGATACATAATGAAATATGGCGATGGAATTTGATTATGGTTATGGATAAGGCTGGACGGAGGGATGACATATGATAATCGGGGTTACGGGCCATGTCGCTAGCGGCAAGACGTTTTTTATACTCCGTTATGCGGCGTCCTTTGGCAGAGAAGGCCTTTTTGTTGTGGTTGGCAGTTCCTCGTCATCTGAGCAAGAGGTATTCGAAGGGGAGCGTGGTTTCCGCTGGAAGACAGTGAAGGCGGATACGTTATTGCCGCAAGTTATGGACGTTATTAATCGTGAATCGAACGTGTTCAGGGCGGATCGGCGAGTCGTTGTTGTTGACGGAGCTGACCGATATTTTACAGCTGTTCATGAGCAACTGTCAGAGCAGGAAGATTTATCAGATGAACAATATGAGCAGTTCATGAATGAAAAGCGTCACTTATTGGAATATGCGATTTCTTCCTATCAGGGGAAGTTATTCGTTGTAACAGGTGAACCAGGGACGATAACCCCTTTTATGACGCAACGAGAACGCTGCTATCACATGCAGCTTGCCCAGTTTAATCGCATGCTTGCAGAACAATCCCATCAATGGTTTCGTATGAGTGCAGGGCTTGCCCATGAATTGCGCGCGAACAAGTTCCGCGGATAGTGGAGCACAGCGTACGGTAGCGAACCATTCGTTTACAAGTTACTGAGACAACCAAGGAGAGTAAGGAGATGGATCGGATGAATATTTATACACGCACGGGTGACCAAGGATTAACGGCTTTGAAGGGTGGACGCGTAGCCAAGGATCATATCCGTGTACATACATATGGGGAATTAGATGAACTAAATGCATTTACTGCAGTTGCACATGCAGCTTGTGATGATGAACGATTGCAAGGGCTTCGTGAACAATTGCTGCAAATTCAGCATGAATTGTTTGATTGTGGATCGGATCTTGCCTTTGCTGATGAATCGCAAGGAAAAGCTGTGTTCAAAGTTATGCCAGAGATGGTGACGAATTTAGAGAAGTGGATTGATCAGCATGAGGCAGACAATGCTCCCCTAACCCGATTTATTTTGCCAGGAGGTCATCCAGCAGCAGCAGCACTTCACGTGTGTAGGACGGTATGCAGACGTGCAGAACGCAGCATTGTGACATTGTCTCACCAGGAGTCCATCCACCAAGAAGTGCTGAAGTATGTGAATCGCTTGTCTGATTATTTCTTTACAGCGGCACGACGAGTAAATGGATTGACAATGGTGGAAGACGTGGAATATGCAAGGAGTGCTCATGTATTTCGCACCGGAGTGAAGAAGGGACAGCATGAGTAATCCATTCAATGATCAGCAGGATGATAATCGCTCAGAGGAAATGACTGATGTGCAACCAGAGACATGGGATGCTGCCGAGCTAACCTATTGCATTTCTGAGGATGAAGCAGGTATTATGCTTCGTACAGTGCTTCTTTCTCGCTTGAACATGTCACGACGACTTATAACGCGTTTGAAGCGTGTCGAGGGAGGGCTAACGGTAAATGGAAGCTCTACTTACGGTCATAAGCCACTGCAGGCAGGAGATGTTGTTCGTGTCCGTATTGCAGAACCTCAAGTAGAAAGTATACAGCCTGAACCGATACCAATTGAGGTTATCTATGAAGATCAAGATATTCTTGTTGTTCATAAGCCGCCAAATCTGGTGGTACATCCTACGTATGGTTTCCCAAACGGCACTTTAGCCAATGGTATTGTCCATTACTGGCGCAGCCGAGGTGAGCAGACACGTTTTCGACCTGTGCACCGATTGGATCAAGAGACATCGGGTGTATTACTTATTGCCAAGCATGCCTATGCACATCAGCAATTGTCCGAACAATTGCAGCGCGGCGATGTATTTAAGCGTTATGTTGCGTATGTAGAAGGTAATCCACAACCAGCTCAAGGGACTGTCCATGCACCGATTGATCGTGATCCTGAGGAGCGTCATTTACGCATTGTTACACCGGAAGGGTATCCTTCTACGACACATTACGAGACGATTACCAATTATAATGGTGAGGCAGCTAAGATTAAATGTGTACTAGAGACCGGACGAACGCACCAAATCCGTGTACATATGAAACATATTGGCTGTCCGCTCATTGGCGATAAATTTTATAACCCAGATACGAAGCTACTTACATCGATGAAGCGACATGCCTTGCACGCAGCGGAGCTTCATTTCTATCATCCGATGACAGGGGAACGGGTTTGTTTTACGGCACCGCTGCCCGCGGACTTGGTCCAATTGGAGCAGGAGCTAGAACAAAGAGCAGAACGACAAGAACAGTAAGCATACAGTAAGGTTATGAGCGCTAGCAACACGGAGCCGCGTGTAGTGGCACATTCGGGAGGAGAATGTACGATGGATCTAACTATTTATGAATACTCGAAATGCAGTACATGCCGCAAAGCCGTAAAATGGCTTAAGGATCAAGGTCATAACGTCAAGCAAATTCCAATTGTAGAGGAACCTCCTACTGTTCAAGAGTTGGAGAAGCTTGTTGCAAGCAGTGGCTTGGAGCTTAAGAAATGGTTTAATACGTCTGGTGAAGTATACAAAGCGCTGCAATTGAAGGACAAGCTGCCGGGGATGGCGATTGAAGAGCAGTATAAGTTGTTATCTGAAAATGGAAAGTTGCTTAAGCGCCCCATTGTGACGGATGGAAATAAGACGACGATTGGCTTCAAAGAAGAGCAATATGCGGATGTATGGTCATAGTAGTCAAATAATAATAACAAGTGTATGGATAATGGTATCGCTATTGGCAACATCCTCTATCGGATCAAGCGTAGTGCCTATGTTATACTAATGCAACGATAGTAGAGAGGAGCCGCCTACAACGATGAATACAAATGAATTGAATGAACAAAGACCTTCCCTGCTTCTAGTCGACGGGATGGCTTTATTATTTAGAGCTTATTATGCAACAGCCTATGGCGGATCAATCCGTCGTATGCAAGACGGCACGCCTACAAATGCTGTTTTTGGTTTTATGCGTTATTTCTGGGACGCTGTACAACGGTTTAAACCAACACACATAGCTTGTTGTTGGGACTTGAGCAGCAAGACGTTCCGTTCAGAGCAATTTACAGATTATAAAGCGAATCGTCCAGAATGTCCTGAAGATCTTGTGCCGCAGTTCCAACTTATTCGAGATGTGATGGATTCCTTCCATATTCCTAATATTTCTCGTGAAGGTTATGAGGCTGACGATTGTATAGGTACATTGGCTCGTCAGTATCGTGAACAATTCAACGTGTTGGTTCTGACCGGTGATCAGGATATGCTGCAGTTGGTTCATGAACATACGAAAGTTATCATTATGAAAAAGGGGCAAGGCAACTATGCCGTGTATAGCCCTGATTTCTTAATGGAGGAGCGTCAGTTGACATCCGAACAAGTTATTGATGTGAAGGCACTTATGGGTGATCCATCTGATAACTATCCGGGCGTACGAGGCATTGGCGAGAAGACAGCTATGAAGCTTATCCAGCAGTATGGAAGCATTGAAGGCATACTGGGCAATTTGCCTGAGTTGGCTAAAGGGGTTCGAACGAAGATCGAGTCTGACCTTGAGATGATGCATCTGTCACGTTCCTTAGCTCGTATTGAATGTGATGTCCCACTGCAATGTGAAATTGAATCTTGTCTTTTCGAGCCTGATCGAGATCTAGTTGGAACGATGTTCGAACGCTTGGAAATGAAAAGTATGATTTCTTACTTGGGTATGACATCTTAATCCTTGAGGTGGTCCTTTATAGAGACAGCACATTTTGGAAGACATGTGCTGTCTTTTTGTTTATACTATATGTACATATGAGTATATACTTGGAAGGTAGAGATGAAATGTACAAGGAAATGTCTGAACGTAGAAATCGAGTAAATCCCATATTCAAATCGTTAACTATGGTAGCAGTACTGTCGATGTTACTCGTGCCGAGTATGAATGCGTACGCAGTACCTACAGCATCAAGCAATATTGCTGGGAAAGTTGAAATGTCTACTGCCATCGCAAGCAAACCCAAACTGGCTGCGCCACGTGTGTCCTCAAAGTCTATAAAGGTGGGCAGTCGTTCGATGGCTGTGCAAACCGTCCATGTTCCTAAAGGCTACGTGCCTACCGCGGCATTTGGTAAAGGAAAGTACGGGGCAGCTGCCAGCTTAAATGAAATGATGCGCAATCATCGAGCAGTTGCTGGTATTAATGCGACTTACTTTGAAGCGTACAATGGCGCACCAGAGCCATGGGGCACGGTTATTATTAACGGTCGTATTGAGCATGTGGGTAACCACGGAACTACGATTGGATTCCGACAAGACGGTTCTGCGTTGATGGACACGCTGCGGGTTATATTGCGTGGAACCGTGACAAATGAGAAGACGGCGCGTGAGCAAGGCTGGTATGCTTATTTCGTCAATCGGACGCCAGCTAAAAATAGCTCTTCGGCCATCATGTTCACGACTATGCGCGGTTCTCATCTCGGATTTGCATACGGTAATGCGGTTACCGTTCGCAATGGCCAAGTAACCTCGGTAACTAGCGGTCAAAATGTTCCGATTCCTAAAGATGGTTATGTACTCGTTTATACAGGTAAAGAGAAGAAGATGGCAGAGCGTTTCAAGAAAGGCGACAAAGTAACGCAAGCCTTCGAATATACGAATAAAGACGGACAAGCCGTCGACTGGCATGATGTTCAGACTGCGGTAGGAGCAGGACCTCGCTTAGTGAAAGATGGCCGTGTTGCACTTCAACCAAAGGCGGAAGGTTTCCAGCAAGACAAAATACTTACCTTATCTGCTACTCGAAGCGGAATTGGTATTATGCCAGACGGTTCGATTATGCTTGCGACAACAGGTAGCGCTACGATGAAACAATGGGCAGAAGTATGGAAGCAGCTCGGCGCTAAGCAGGCAATGAACTTGGACGGTGGTGCTTCAACTGGTTTGTATGCAAACAATAAAGTGATTACTTCACCAGGAAGATTGCTTAGTAACGTACTTATGTTTAAACAACCGAAATCATAAATAAAATCGGCGAAGAGCCTAGTCGCGCTAGACAAGATGCAACTATAATTGCTGCATCAAGACTAATGCGATTAGGCTCTTATTATGTTCATACCCCTGAGATATTCACTTTCATGCTGTGCCTTATCACGTCAATTAATCTGTGAAGTGTGCCTCTCCGATGACGAGAGCTAGGAATCGTCGCAAATCTTCTGCTGCATCTTCCTCAAGGCGATAAAATGATTCCAAATATCCTTCCTCTTCAAGGTCGTCTTGTCCAAGAATAGCAGTCAATCCTGATTGGAGATCGGTTACAAGCTTCTTGCCGTAGAAGCGGCTTGTTGTTGTGACAGCTAGATCGAAACGATGCATACTTTCACCGATGAACGTGACAAAGCGGGTGGATGTTTGTTCGGTAAAGTCTGATAAGAAATCCAATGGCTCAGCGCTCATAAGGTTGGTACCTCCTCATTCTCAATACGTTCCATCATAGCATAAGCAGAGTTGAATTGGGAATCTCGTAGGTTAGAAAGAGCGTTGACAGCAATGCTGTGATTGCCTATAATGGAAATAAATTCATAACCGGAATGAGGAAGCACCTCTTTTATGTCTGATGACATAGGAGAGGTGCTTCTTTTTTTATGCATCATTCCTTCGTTGTGATGCGTTACGAATGACACATTATTATGGATGAAAAGGAGAATGAGCATGATCATTGTATGGATGTCGCGATTAGAAAGGGCAGAGGTGTCCGGGCAAGTGCGGAGTGGATTAGTTACGGTGGGTGAAGAAGAAGGGAAGTGGCTCGTTTTATGGGAACAAGATGGTGATTGGGATCATCAGACAGAGGATGCCAATTCGACTTGGTATGAGGGAGATATATGGGCGGAGATGTGTGCGGCACTTAGACGAGGTGTTGCAAGCTTAATGCGCAAAGGCTATGAGCCGACACTTGGATTTACACCGGATACGCAGCAGCATGAACGTCGGATGAAGGAGCGTAACGAATGGATTCATTGTTTTGGAGACTTACATGTAGATGAGGAGCTGTATCAGAAGCTGGTGCAATGGCGCAAAGAAGTCGCTTCTTCCATTCGCCGCGCGCCTTACTGGATTACGACGAATCGTATGCTTCGGCTTGTAAGTGCATTCGTCCCACAAACGGTGGAGGAGTTGAAGCAGCTCCCTGGATTTGGCGAGGCTAAGGTTCATACCTATGGTGAAGCCATTATAGCGATCACAGCACCGATTCCACGCAGGACGACATTCCCATTGGACTGGGTAAGTGCGGCGGTAGGTCCTGCGGCATTTTTGCAATGGGTATATCAGCAGGAAGAGCAGAAAATGTCTGGTGAATTCAATCGCCTTGTTGATAAACGAACACTAATCGAAGCTGTCCAGCAAAAATTGGAGCCAGAAGTGATTATGGAGCGTTTGAACGTTGATCGTCGCGAATTGCTTGTTCGTATTGAAGCATTGTCTGAAGAAGGATATGACATGATGTCTTATGCAGAGCATGTCCTGAGTGAGATTGATACGGAGATGCGCACCCGAATTGGGGATTCGCTGCAGCAGCTAGGTATGGATTATTTGAAGCCGATCTATATTCAAACTTTTGGCCAAGAAGCGTTGAAGGATGCCTCCGCCATTATTCAGCGACGCTATGAATACATACGGCTCGTTCGTATGCAAATACGTAATAGCAGCCGCACAGAGCAGGGCTCCGCACGACCTAGTTCAACGAGGTCGCGAGTGGATGTAGAAGCGAAAGCTGTATAATAAATACTTAATGGATGATTCAGATATTGAAAAAAGCCCGCTTTATCGCGGGCTATAGTTCCTGTATGATTAGAGCCAGTCTTTCTTCTTGAACCAGATGAGCATAATGGTCCCAAGTATGAACATAAATCCGATCAGGAACACAGCTCCATATTTATAATGAATAAATGGAATATTATCGAAGTTCATTCCGTATATGCCGGTAATGAACGTCAGTGGCATGAATATCGTTGTCATTGCTGTAAATACACGCATAATTTCATTCGCGCGGTTGGCAATGCTGGATTGATAAGATTCTCGTAAGTTCGCCATCAAGTCGCGGAATGTATCGAATGTCTCGGCAACTTTAACGGCATCTTCATAAATATCCCTGAAATATTTCTGCAAGTTGTCATCAATTAAACGCAAATCTTTGCGGTAAAGGACAAGCAGCAGCTCTTTCTGAGGTGCTAATTCTTTCTTCACCCACAATATTTCACTGCGTAGACTGATGATTTCGTTCAAATGCGATTTTTTAGCATTCACAAGCACTTCTTCTTCCAAATTTTCGATCTTAGCTTCAATCCGATCGCCAACTTTGAAGTAGCTGTCAACTACCGTATCTATAACAAGATATAACATCCGGTCAGCGGAGCTTACTTCTTGCTCCCACAAGAGAGGCTTAACTGTACGGAGTTCATTAATTTTTTGTTTGGTAATGGTGATGATATAGTGTTTGCCTAAAAATATGTTCAAGGCCCGAAGAAAGATTTCTTCATCGTCAAATCGGATGCTGTTGATAACGATAAAATAATGACCTTCATATATTTCCATTTTTGGACGCTGTTCCTCATCATTTAAACAGTCCTCTACAGCCAAGTCGTGCATTTGAAATAATGGCTGGAGTATGACAAGGTCATCCAAATCCGCATCAATCCAGTAAAAACCTTCTTCTGGTGCGGTTAATGTAGTATTAATATCATCAATGGGTGTAAATATACCTTCGTTGACGAGACGAATCTTCATCATAATCACTCCTTCTTGCCACCTTACATTGGTAGCTTGTGTCGTCTTGTACTTGACGATTCATCCGGAGTGATGTCGGTCCGTTCGTCTTGCCTACGCTTAAATACAGAAACAATACATTTAATCATGGATGAGTAATCAGACTAAGCATAAAGGTGACACAAACATAATGTGCCCACGAACATTGGACGACAACCGTGTGCAAATGCAGCACGTCCTCGTCGAATCGTCATATTCGGTTGTCCGTAATCGCGACTGCTTATCCTCGGGTCGCCTTCCATGCGAACTCACCTCTGTTATTTGTGTCTTTCCTCATATTTGTGCAGTTGGATAGTCATCTGGCACTTGTCTAGTATATACGCCTTGATTGCCTAGTTTCAAGAACTAAACAAATGCCAACTACGTATATTCCGTTACAGATGTGCTTGGAAAATTCGTAAGTATACAGTAGTACTGTATGATTTTTTACGATTTTTGGTTCTTCCCCCTTGACGGAATCATTTCCCATGCTTTAAATTATTACCAAGTCCACATGAAGACAATTCCATAACATATGCAATCTTATCAAGAGTAGGTGGAGGGACAAGCCCGATGATACCCGGCAACCGGCGTTAGCAATTGCGAAACGCAGCGGTGCTAATTCTTGCAGAATACCGATGTCACAGACATTTGGTCGTTCTGAGAGATGAGAGAGGCGCAAGTATGTATAAGTAGCGACCTTTCTTACTAGAGAAAGGTCTTTTTTGTTTCATTTACCACCGTGACTTCTCCTCTAAACAGATTGTGCAAAACATGGTGTCCAAGATGAGGGACGACATATCGATTTAGGAGGTTTTTGCTATGCCCATTAAAGTTCCTGATCATTTGCCGGCTAAAGAAGTTTTGTCCCAAGAGAATATTTTTGTGATGGATGAGACACGTGCTTATCAACAAGATATTCGACCTCTGAAGATTATCATTTTGAACTTGATGCCAACCAAGGAAACGACGGAGACGCAGTTGTTGAGATTAATAGGAAATACCCCGCTGCAAGTCGATGTTACATTGCTCCATCCTGCAACACATACTTCTAAAAATACATCTGCTGAGCATCTATCATTGTTTTACAAAACATTTGAAGATATACAGGATGAATTGTTCGATGGCCTAGTTATTACGGGAGCTCCGGTAGAACAGCTGGAATTCCACGAGGTGACCTATTGGCAGGAGCTATGCAAGATCATGGAATGGTCTAAACACCATGTAACATCGACGCTGCACATCTGTTGGGCTTCTCAAGCAGGGTTGTATTACCACTTTGGCGTTCCTAAACATCCGTTGGAGAAGAAATGTTTCGGTGTATTTAACCATACACTCTGTACTCAAAATGTCCGCTTAACTCGTGGCTTCGACGAGCAGTTCTTCGTGCCGCAATCTCGTCATACAGAAGTTCGTGTTGAAGATATGGAAAAAGTGCCAGGCTTGGAACTCATATCTACGTCTGAAGAAGCAGGCGTGTATTTGGCGGCTAGCAAAGACGGTAAGCAAGTGTTTGTTACAGGTCATTCCGAATATGACGCGGAAACGTTGAAATGGGAATATGACCGTGATATTCAAAAAGGCATGGCAATGGACATTCCGGTGAACTATTACCCGAAAGATGATCCGACAAAGCGCCCTTATTCTACATGGAGAGCGCATGCGAATTTGTTATTTTCGAACTGGTTGAACTACTATGTCTACCAAGAGACGCCATTTCAACTTGGTGTGACAGCTGATCGAATGGAAGGAGCGGGAGCAAAATGATTGAACGTGATGAGAATGGATATAAAATTGAAAGTCAGTTAGCGCAAATCGGCTCGATTGCAGAGCCAAAGACAGGTGCGGTGAACTTTCCGATCTATCATGCGACAGCTTACCGTCACCCGCGTCTTGGTCAAAGTACGGGATTCGACTATACGCGTACGAAAAATCCAACTCGTTCTGTGCTTGAGGATGCAGCAGCATTGTTAGAGCGTGGAGATGCAGGCTTTGCCTGTAGTTCGGGCATGGCGGCGCTTCAGACCGTCTTTGCCCTTTTCAGCCAAGGCGATCATTTGATCGTTTCCTTAGACTTGTACGGAGGTACGTATCGCTTGCTAGAGCGCATTATGAAGCGCTTTGGTGTAGATGCTTCCTATGTAGATACCAATGATATCGAAGCAATGGAGGCTGTGCGTACGCCAGCTACAAAGGCAGTTGTAATCGAGACACCTACAAACCCATTGATGATGATTACGGATGTAGAAGCTGTTGCAAAGTGGGCAAAGTCGCACAACTTGCTCACAATCGTAGACAATACCTTGCTTACTCCATTTTTCCAACGTCCAATAGAGCAGGGGGCTGATATTGTCGTACATAGCGCGACAAAATATTTGGGCGGCCATAATGATGTACTCGCAGGATTAATTGTAACAAAAGGTAAGGAACTGTCTGAGGAGATAGCGTTCTTGCACAATTCCATCGGAGCTACATTAAGCCCAACTGATGCCTATCAATTAATGCGTGGTATGAAGACGCTTGCCATTCGAATGGAGCGCCATGAATACAATGCAACAAGGTTGGCAGTGTGGCTTCGTGATCATGAATCCGTCGATGCCGTGTATTATCCCGCACTAGAAGATCATCCTGGATATGAGATTCAGCAGAGCCAATCTTCTGGTAATACGGGTATCTTCTCATTCCGGTTAAAAGACGCTCGTTATGTGGAGCCTATTTTGCGTCATATTCGATTAATTGCTTTCGCAGAGAGTCTCGGCGGAGTGGAATCGTTGATGACATACCCGGCTGTCCAAACACATGCTGACATCCCGCAAGAGATTCGTGAAGCCATTGGTGTAGACGATCGATTGCTGCGCTTCTCTGTCGGCATTGAACATATAGATGACCTTATTGCGGATCTTGACCAAGCGTTGAGCAAAGCGAAGGCAGAAATAGCCGAGCTTGATTCAGTTTCAGTTGATGCAAAAGAACCTGCTGCCGAAGGAAAAGGGGTGTAGGTATGAGCCGCGATCACAATCAATTTTCTACGAAGCTCATTCACTTTGGCAAAGAAGTTTGCGAGCATACAGGTGCATCAAGTGTACCGATATATCAAGCGAGTACATTCCATCATGAAGATATATTTAATCCTCCTGCTCATGATTATTCTCGTTCCGGCAATCCGACACGCGAGGCGTTGGAAGGATATATCGCCCTGCTAGAAGGCGGGACACGTGGATTCGCATTTGCATCTGGTATGGCGGCCATTTCTTCTACACTGCTGCTGTTGTCGGCTGGAGATCATGTGATCGTGACAGAGGATGTATATGGCGGTACCTATCGTTTATTAACTTCTATTCTTGATCGGATGCAAATTGAAACGACTTTTGTGGATATGACAGATCTGAATCAAGTCGAAGCTGCCTATCGTTCAAATACAAAAGCAATTTATATGGAAACACCATCTAATCCTACATTGAAAATTACGGATATTGCTGCTGTTACCGCATGGGCGAAGTCGAAAGGGTTGTTGACGCTGCTCGATAATACCTTTATGACACCATATCACCAACGCCCAATTGAGCATGGCGTCGATATCGTTCTTCATAGCGCAACCAAATTCCTTGGTGGGCACAGTGATGTGTTAGCAGGCTTAGCAGTGACGAACGATGAAGAGCTAGGGGAGCGTGTGAAAATGCTACAAAATGGTCTAGGCACCGTGTTAGGTGTTCAAGACAGCTGGCTGCTTATGCGCGGGATGAAGACACTTGAAGCTCGCATGCGCCACAGCGAGACAAGCGCGGGGAAGCTAGCACAATGGCTGAGTGAGCGGAACGATATTACGCAAGTCTTTTATCCAGGCTTGCCGAATCATCCAGGCAGAGCAATTCATGAGCGTCAATCGCTAGGATATGGTGCAGTTGTATCGTTCGATGTTGGTTCAGGTGAGCGTGCGAAGCAAGTGCTTAATGCTGTACAGCTACCGCTTGTAGCAGTGAGCCTTGGAGCTGTGGAAAGTATTTTGTCATATCCGGCTATGATGTCACATGCCGCTATGCCTCCGCATGTCAGAGCTGAGCGAGGCATTACCGACGGAGTACTTCGCTTCTCTGTTGGCTTGGAACATATTGATGATTTGATTGCAGATTTGGATCAAGCTTTGTCCTTGTCTAAGTAATAATCAATTGAATACAGCCCCTCCACCCCTTTTATATATGGAAAAGTTGACACCAAAATGACGTTTTGAAAGGGATGGGAGGGGTATTTTTATAAAGAAATCTATGATAGGATGAAGGAAAGGCAGGCTTGGTTTATGGAATCGAAATAGACCCGCGACATCAGGGTCATATACCAACCTGCACGTTAACATTCATGTTCGGCAGATTGTTTCTGTCGTCTCCGTACATCCTAACATGAGAGGAAGTGACGGTAACGATGAGTTCATCGATTGACCGCATTTTAGACAAGGCTTTGCGCGGCGAACGCATAGATACGGATGAGTGTGTCACGCTGTTTGAATCCGACCAAATAGAGAAGATGGGCTACGCAGCCAATAAAATGATGGAGAAGTGGCATCCAGATCCAATTACAACCTTTGTTATTGGACGGAACATTAACTACACAAACGTGTGTGATGTATTTTGTCGCTTCTGTGCGTTCTATCGCTCACCGAAGTCGGGAGAAGGATATGTCCTTCCTGATGAAGTTATTTTCCAAAAGATTCAAGAGACAATTGACGTTGGCGGTACCGAGATATTAATGCAGGGTGGAACGAACCCGAATTTGCCGTTCTCGTATTATACGGATTTGCTTAAAGAGATCAAAGTTCGTTTCCCGAACATTACGATGCATTCCTTCTCTCCTGCTGAGATTATGAAGATGAAGGAAGTATCTGATGGGCTGTCATTAGAAGAAGTCGTGCGACAAATTCATGAAGCTGGCCTTGATTCTTTGCCTGGCGGCGGTGCCGAGATTCTTGATGACCGTACACGTCGCAAGATTAGCCGCCTAAAAGGCTCGTGGCGTGATTGGATGGATGTCATGCAGACTGCGCATCGTGACGGCATGAACACAACCGCTACGATGGTTATCGGGTTCGGCGAAGCGATGGAAGAACGAGCGCTTCACTTAGAGCGGGTACGCATTGCACAAGATGAATGCTTGGATCAGAAATATCCTTCCAAAGGATTCCTTGCGTTCATTCCTTGGACATTCCAGCCAGACAATACGAATATGAAGGCGGAGCGTGTTAGCCCGGAAGAGTATTTGAAAACATTAGCGATTAGTCGCTTGTTCTTGGATAACATTCCGAACTTCCAATCTTCCTGGGTTACAATGGGGCCAGAGATTGGAAAGAAGACATTGAGCTTCGGCTGTAATGACTTTGGTAGTACGATGATTGAAGAAAATGTAGTATCTGCAGCAGGAGCTACTCACAAAGTAAATATCGAGAGTATTCTTCGTCTCATTCGTGAAGCAGGCAAAACACCAGCACAGCGTAATACGAAGTATGATATATTGCGCGTCTTTGAAGAAGACGTGACGAATGTTGAGCGCGATTTTGTAATGCAGAACTAATGTGATGTATTGGATTGCATAGTATAAGGTTTAAGGTCTTCCGGATTGATTTCTGGAAGACCTTTTTAATTTGGTTATACTGCCAAAACCCACTTCGTATATCTCTCTGTTCCCCCCCATATACTGATAAGGAACAGAAAGGAGTGAGTTCATGGAACTGTTCACCATCATTATTCCCCGTGCTGATAATCATGAGCCGCAGCAATTAAAAGGCTTACTACAACAGGAACTGGGCGATTTACATACACATCCACAAGGCGTATTGATCGAAGAGGGAGGGCAGTCTTCTCCTGTAGATTGGATTGCGTGCAGAGGAGTGCTTCCAGGATTTCAGTTGTCTAAACAAGGTGAGCAAGTATGGCAGCGTGCAGCACAAGCGTTGGCGGAATATGTATTGACTGTAAAAGAGGAACCGCTCGTTCGTTCCATCATTAGCAAAGTAAAGCAGCTTGACGAATCAGAATACGATAAAATTCAAGAATATTGCATGCATTTGTTAAATGGTGCTGAAGATATCGGTGGACGTGAATCTAGGCAGCGTCGCAAAGCAAAGCTTGTTCGACTGATTCATGCTTACCTATCTGAATACACGACACTGCATTTAGACGGGTTTATTCGGTTTCGGATGGAGAGCTATCTATCTGAGCTTCGAGAAGTAGTGGAATATGCAGTAGACGAATTTATTTTGGAGCGACAATATCAAGAATTTATCAGTTTATTGAAATATTTTGTGTTTATCCAAGATACGAAAATTCCACTTGCTCATCTTGTGCATAAAGGTGGGCATGAATTTGAGCTGATGAATGAGAAATGGGAACCTCTTGAGCCTATGCATGTCGTTGAGGGCATGATTGTGGAAATGCTTGATGGTGATATGGAGATGGAGGATATGATCGTGAGTACGCTCATTAACGTATCCCCAGGACGAATTGTCATCCATACGAGAGATGCTGAGTCCCAAGTCATTAAAACGATTCAGCAAATATTTGAAGCCAGAGTTGATGTGTGTGAATATTGCAGTTCGTGCCAATCGTTCTTTGTTGCAGGTAAAGGCTTAACACTTGACCTAGCTGATTGAATCACATATAATATCGGATATTAATACGTTATAGCGTTGACGAAGACATGAATGCGGAATGGAACCGTACAGAGAGAAGGATCAAGGCTGCAAATCCTTTCGGTGCACATCTACATTTACCACTTCTGAGCTTTGAGCGGGAACCTGACGAACTGAGCATTTTTACATCTTCAGTTAGTATCAGTAGTAACGTTCGACGGTTCATTTCCGATATCGAATGACTCAAGGGCAGCAAATGGTCTACATTGTATGATGTTTAGTGCAGAGTACGTATTGCTGTTGAATGAGGGTGGAACCACGGGTATATAACAACACTCGTCCCTTTTTAAGGGATGGGTGTTTTTTGTGTGTTTAATGAAGGTTAACGTGTGCAGTAGTGAAGAGTCAATGTTGTAGGGCGGTGTCGTTAATGATGCTGTTTTGCGACTCATCAATAAGGGGGATATAAAGATGTCTATCGTAAAAGTAACGCTTCCTGATGGTTCTGTGCGTGAATACGCACAAGGAAGCACAATTGAAGATGTGGCTGCTTCGATTAGCAGCGGGTTGAAGAAAAATGCAGTCGCTGGTAAATTGGACGGCAAAGTGGTTGATTTGTACACTGCAATCGAAGCAGATGCGGCAGTAGAAATTATTATGCCTGAATCCGCAGAAGGACTAGAAGTAATCCGCCACAGTACAGCGCACTTGATGGCTCAAGCGATCAAACGTTTGTACAAAGATGCAAATGTGAAACTTGGTATCGGTCCTGTTATTGAAGATGGCTTCTACTACGATATCGATATGGATATTTCGTTGACACCTGAAGATTTGCCAAAGATCGAGAAAGAAATGGATCGCATCGTTTCGGAGAACTTGCCAGTTCGCCGCCGTGTTGTTTCCCGCGAAGAAGCACTTCGTATTTATGAGGAGCTAGGTGACAACTTGAAGCTTGAGTTGATTAATGATTTGCCAGCAGACTCCGAAATTACGATTTATGATCAAGGCGAGTTCTTCGACTTGTGCCGTGGATCTCACGTACCATCTACAAGCAAGTTGAAAGTGTTCAAGTTGTTGAACCTTGCTGGTGCATACTGGCGTGGAGATTCCAAGAACAAAATGCTTCAGCGTATTTACGGTACTGCTTTCCCGAAGAAAGCTCAATTGGACGAGTACTTGCGCCTTCTAGAAGAAGCGAAGAAACGTGACCATCGTAAGCTTGGTAAAGAACTGAAAATATTTACATTCTCTCGTGAAGTTGGACAAGGTCTACCGATCTGGCTGCCAAACGGTGCTACATTGCGCCGTACGATGGAGCGCTACATTGTAGATATGGAAGAGCGTTTGGGCTACAGCCATGTGTACACGCCGGTATTGGCGAACGTAGAATTGTACAAAATCTCTGGTCACTGGGAACACTATAGTGAAGATATGTTCCCTAAAATGACGATGGATAACGAGGAGCTTGTGCTTCGCCCAATGAACTGTCCTCACCATATGATGGTGTACAAGAGTGAGCCGCACAGCTATCGTGAATTGCCAATCCGTGTAGCGGAATTGGGCACAATGCACCGTTATGAAATGTCTGGAGCTTTGACTGGTTTGCATCGTGTACGTGCAATGACATTGAACGATGCACATATTTTCTGCCGTCCAGATCAAATTAAAGAAGAATTCGCTCGTGTTGTTCAATTGATACAACGCGTTTACAAAGATTTCGGTATCGAGGACTATCGCTTCCGTCTGTCCTACCGTGATCCGCAAGATACAGAGAAGTACTTCCAAGATGATGCGATGTGGGAAATGTCCCAACGTATGCTGCGTGAAGTAGTAGAAGAGCTTGGCTTGCCGTTCTATGAAGCAGAAGGCGAAGCGGCATTCTACGGTCCGAAGCTTGACGTACAGATCAAGACTGCGCTTGGTAAGGAAGAGACATTGTCTACAGCTCAGCTTGATTTCTTGCTTCCTGAGCGCTTCGAGCTTGAGTATGTAGGGGAAGATGGCAATAAGCATCGTCCTGTCGTTATTCACCGCGGTATCATTAGTACGATGGAGCGTATGACTGCATTCTTGCTTGAGAACTTCGCGGGCTCCTTGCCGCTCTGGCTTGCTCCGGTTCAAGCGAAAGTGATTCCAGTATCGCCAACGTATGAAGCTTATGCAAAAGAAGTTGCAGAGCAAATGCGTGAAGCTGGTATTCGTGTAGATGCAGATCTGCGCAATGAGAAGCTTGGCTACAAGATCCGTGAAGCACAGCTGGAGAAGGTAACATACATGCTCGTAGTAGGTGAAAATGAGAAAAACGAAGGTGCTGTATCCGTACGTAAGCGCGGTGAAGGCGACCTTGGTGTCATGTCTGTTCAAGCGGCGGTTGAGAAGCTTCAAGACGAGATTCGTCGTCGCGTACTTCCAACTATTCCAACAGAAGAGAAGTAATATATACCCGTCCTATGTTTCAATAGGGCGGGTTTTTATTTTACATTTTTCGATGCATAATTTTTCACGTTGCAGGAAATCCTTCCGATTAAAGAAGTGTATAACCATTTGTTTACAACTAAAGTTATATGCTAGTTCTTACGATAGTCTCGATTCTTTAATCCATATCAACAAGACGGAGTGACAGCAGCGTGAAGATGAAGAAATGGTTAAGTTGGGTCGCAGTAATGGCGACGATTATGATAGCTATAACATTTAGCTGGGAAGGACAAGCGGAGGCTCAGCTAGGTACGATGCCAATAGGGGTATACAGTGATTGGAGCTGGAATAGTTGGAATACACCATTTATCAAGACGATGGCAGAACATCGTTTAAGCTCGATACAAATGAAACTTCAATCCATTGCATGCAACCTAAAACCTTCTGTTGAAGAAAAAGCCAAGGTGGTATCGGCAAAAAGTGCCGATCGGAAACGAGTGAGTGACGAGGAAAACAGTAAGGCGGCAACGACTACGGCTGTCTTATTTGCAGACAAGCTGCTAGCTCCGCAGCAAGAACAAGTACTTCGTGCAATGACCGTTACAGCGACTGGCTATACGGCTGGCATTGAATCCACAGGCAAGCTGCCAGGTCATCCGTCGTATGGCATAACTTATTCTGGGGTGAAAGTGCGTCGTGGCTATGTATCGACGATAGCAGCCGACCTCGGTGTATTTCCGTTAGGGTCCATCTTGTATATCCCTGGGTATGGATACGGCATTGTGGCAGACATAGGCGGTAAAATTAAAGGTTCCCATATTGATCTTTATTTTGACACAACGAAACAGGTATATAAGCAGTGGGGCAAGAAGAACGTAGAGGTTCAAGTGATTCGTAGAGGAAGTGGGAAAGTAACAGAGCGTATGATTGATGAATTAAATGCGACTGTTATAAAGAATAAACGATTATCAAAGCTAAATATGTAATTCATGTCAATCGCTTTCATGGTGCATAATGTGGTGTTGCTAATCGCATAATATTTGATGTGGAAACGAGATGTTTCCTTCATATACTTCGCAATCTTCATCAGGGATGAAGGGCGAGCCGCAGGAGGTGAAATGCGATGAGCAACCATAACCAAAAGAACAAGTTTGGTGCATTTTCTTCTCAGAATCAACAGCAACAAAACAATTTTGATGCTGAGTTTGCAGCGGAAGCAGGTGCTGGTGTGGCTGGAACAGCTGGTGCTGCTGGTAAAGCAGCGAAAGGCCAGTCCCAAAAGGCACAACAGTAACATCGCGTGAAACCGTTAAAAGCGGCAAAAGAAGGCAATCATGCTGGAAACAGCAGATTGCCTTCTTTTTTTGTGAGTTGAAATGGATGCGAAGAGGAACGTCTCAGTCTCTAGACTGAGATAAAGTTCAACCTCTCGGATCTGTTACAAGTATTGGTACTGCTATACAATACAAGTATTGAACAAGTTCAATTGCAGAAAATGGTCTGCAATAAGAAATGAGGGATAAAGATGACAGGCAACAAAGGGCGCTGGATTGGCGGGTCAATACTTGTTACGGTTGGCGTACTGTTTATGCTCCAGCAGTGGGGATTCTTGCATTTTAATATCGGAGATCTTGTATCTATATTTTGGCCGCTCATCTTATTGTTTGTTGGTGTCAGCATGCTCGTGAGTGGTACTTGGGCAGGTTTGATTGTGTTAGGCATTGGTGGTTTCTTTTTACTTTCGAATTTAGAAATTATCCACATGTCTCTCGGGGAAGCGATTCGAAGAGCGTTTCCGTTGATTATTATAGCGATTGGTCTTATTGTGCTCTTTGGTGTTAAGGGCAAATTCAAATCGTCCAAACATAAAGAACCGGAATGGAATCCATCTTCGACATCAACGGAATGGAAGAAGCCTGAATACGAAGATCCATTTGCCGATTATGTAAAAAACTTAAATGCTGAGCAGCATCCAATTTCTAATGACGTAGATGGATATAAAGAGGATGGAGGAATAAATCACCTTAAGATGAACATACCGAAGCCTCCCCAACCACCTAAGCCACCTCATTATAAGACGTATAACAAAAAGAATGACTTCGACGATGAGTTAGATCTTGATTTTGATATGGATGATGACGATTACGACTATGATGATGATTATAGTGGCCAAGGCGATTACGATTACAAAACATATAAGAAGAAGCTAAAGCATGCTGCTAAAAAAATGAAGAAGAAAAAAGGGAGGATTGAAAAATCCTGCTTTATCGGGGATATTCATTTAGGACATGATTATTGGGAGCTGCGTCCGGCAAATGTGTCGAACTTTGTTGGGGATACGATTATCGATTTAACGAAGGCGCAAGTGCCTTATGGAAAAACGATTATAAATGTAAGCAGCTTTATCGGTGATGTCAAAGTGTACGTGCCAAACGATATGGACTTAGGCGTGTTCGTATCTTCGCATTCTTTCTTAGGAGATATGAAAGTGTTTGATCAGAAGTACTCCGGTTTTATGCGTGATCTCGAAGCCAAAACACCATTTTTCCACGAATCCAGTAAAAAGGTTCTGATCGAGGTTAACAGTTTTATTGGTGATGTAAAAGTGATAAGGGTGGGCTAATGCATGGGATATATACGCTTGTGGCGTGCCAATAATCTGAAATGGGAACTGCTATGCTCCTTTATCATTTCAGGAAGTATTATCGTTGCTAGCTTATGGCTTGCCTTTAGCTTTGGGGATGGATGGTTTACGGGGTGGGTTCAGTGGCTGTTTGGTATTTTGACGGTACTTATCGTCTCATTAATAACAGGTTACGTCACAGGATTGAGAATCCAACGCAAGCTCGACACGCTTAATGAAAGTATGATGCAGGTGGCCAAGGGGAACTGGTCGGTTCGAATTCAAGAAAGTGAGCATACATCGTTTGATGCGCTGTATGAGCATTTTAATACGATGATGCAGACAACAGAACAGAAGTTAAAATTGTTGCAGAAGTTGACCGAACAGCAAGTTATTGAGCGTGAAATCTTCAATGAACAGATTGTGCAAGAAGAAAGAAAGCGATTGGCGCGTGACCTTCATGATTCGGTTAGTCAACAGTTGTTCGCGATTCATATGTCTTCCGCTTCATTGCCAAAAGTGATGGAACTGGATGAAGAGCGCGCGAAGCTCGTTGTCACACAATTAATTGAAATGTCGCATAATGCTCAGCGTCAAATGCGAGCTTTAATTTCACAGCTCCGTCCGATTGAGTTGGATGGGCGATCCCTACAAGAAGCGCTAGGGGTGTGGTTTCCTGACTATTGCCGTCAAAACGGTTTGCAGGGCAAGATCGATATCCATATTGAAAATGATTTATCTGAAGCAAAAGAACATCAATGCTTCTTAATGATACAAGAAGCAATGGCGAATGTTGTTAAGCATGCTAAGGCCGATCAGGTTACACTTAGTATGCAGGAATCTGCGAATCGCATGTTGCTGTCAATTGCAGATGATGGTGTGGGATTCGATCGCAATAATAAGAGTTCTTTTGCTGGCAGTTATGGTTTAACGACGATGCAGGAACGTGCTGATAAGCTTGGGGGTCATATGGAGTTGATCAGCCAACCAGGTGCGGGTACGACAATTCGGGTATATATTCCACTGTTTGAAGCTGAGGGGATGAATCAGGATGAACAAGATGAAAGTCTTTCTTGTAGATGATCATGAAATGGTTCGACTAGGTTTGAAGACGTACTTGATGCTTGATTCGGAAATCGATGTGTTGGGGGAGGCGAGTGGAGGGCATGATGCTCTGAATAAGCTCGAAGCGATGGAAGACAATCTCCCTGACGTCGTATTAATGGATTTGATGATGCCTGACATGGATGGAGTGGAAACGACGAGCAGATTGATTGCGCGTTATCCGCAGCTACGGATTGTCATGTTAACGAGCTTTATGGAAGATGAGCAAGTCGTTTCTGCAATTCAAGCGGGTGCGGTTAGCTACGTACTAAAGACCATATCTGCCGAAGAACTATGCTATGCAATTCGCGGTGCTTATCGAGGTATGCCTGTCATGAGTGGAGAAGTTTCTCAAGCACTGACTCGTGGATTGCGCAAGCGGGCCGCAGAGCCTGAGCATGATGGCTTGACTGAGCGCGAAAAGGAAGTACTGCTGCTTATCGCAGATGGCAAAACAAACAAAGACATAGCAGATGAGCTGCATATAAGTATTAAAACGGTAAAAACACACGTATCAAATCTATTAATGAAATGTGAGCTGCAGGATCGAACGCAGTTAGCCGTGTTTGCACATCGCAAAGGCTGGGCATAGTGATAGAACGGCTAAGGAACAAACACATCAAACATATCGGAGTTAATCGCCTATTCGGATGCAGTCGAATGGGCTATTGTTATGTAAATAGTAAAAAAAGAATGGGAATATCGGTTTTATTCCGTTTTATAAAGTTTTTAAGGTGTGCTTAAGGTTACTAGTCCATTATAACTACATAAGGTATTGAGCTTCCCGAAAATGAAGGGAATATGGAAACAGCAACATTAACAGTAATGGAGGAGATCACATGAGCGATCAACGTAATTCTTTTTCTCATCCCGACAAGGGTTCTTATACAGGACCTCAATCTGAGGCCAATCAAGCAGGACATGAGCAAGCAGCTTCCAAGGAACAAGATAATAAGCAACAGCCTTACTATTATGCTTACGGGCCATATCAATCTTCACGAAGCGAGCAAGATTCTACAGTATCACGTGATTCATCTGGCAGAGCAAGCGATGTACCGGTAACTCCGCCTCAGGCAATTAAGCCGATGCCATTCTCAAGTGCAACGCATAATGGTCCTACGTTTGCAGGAGGAGCTTCATCTAATGGAGGTGGCGGCTATAAAGACGGTGAACGAGCTAACCAACAATGGCAGTTCCAACAGAAGCCAGAACGTCGTCGTACCTCGTTCCGTACGGTGGTTGCTTCCTTTATGGCAGGGGTTATTGCAATTGGCGGCCTAATGGGAGCATCTGATTACTACAACTGGTTTACAGGAGAGGATGCACTTCTGTCGGGTGTAACTGAACGTAAAGAAGCTGCTCAGCAAGTAGTAGATAAACGTCCTGCACCATTCCCTGAAGGAACAGCCGCTGTGTCTGATGTCGTGAAAATGGCAAGCCCAGCGGTAGTGAAAATTGACACATACGGTACACCTAGTAGTACGGGTGGAAGAGGTTCATGGATGGATGATCCGTTCTTCAGACAGTTTTTCGGAGGTAATCCTGAAAGTCAGCACAGCAACACGCCATCCGAAAAAGCTCTTCAGCCGCTAGGGCTGGGCACAGGCTTTATTTTTGAAAAAGATGGATTTATTTTAACGAACCAGCACGTTATCGAAGGTGCTGAAGTGGTACAAGTTAATATAGAAGGCTATACAAAGCCTTTTAAAGCTCAAGTATTAGGCAAGAGCCGTGATCTTGATTTGGCTGTATTGAAAATTGAAGGAGATTCTGACTTCCCGACAATCAAGCTTGGTAACTCCGATGCAACGGAAGTAGGAGAGCAGTTGGTTGCAATCGGCAATCCGTCTGGATTCGATCACACGGTAACTACGGGCGTATTGAGTGCTAGGGAGCGTTCGATTACCGTGAATGATAACGGCCAGCCGCGCACCTACGAACATTTGCTTCAAACGGATGCATCCATTAACCCAGGTAACTCTGGCGGCCCGCTCTTAAATATGAAGGGCGAAGTTATCGGGATGAACGTAGCAGTAAGTAAGGAAGCACAAGGTATCGGCTTCGCCATTCCTGCTAATGTTATCTTGAATGTCGTGGAACCGCTGAAACAGAACAAAGAAATTCCAAAAGAGCCAGTTCCATTTATCGGAACGAACTTGATTACAATGACGGAAGAAATTGCGAAAAGTATTGGTATCGAAAATACACCTGGTGCGCTAGTGCATACGGTTGTGTTTGGTTCTCCAGCTTATGATGCAGAGCTACGCGCTTATGATGTCATCACGACTATTGATGGCAAGGAGATAGCAACGAAGGAAGAGTTGAGTGAACAGATTTTAACGAAAAAAGTGGGCGATACGGTTAAACTCGAGGTTGTTCGTAAAGGCAAAAAAACAAGTGTAGACGTGAAGATTGGTGACAAGAACAAATTCCAACAAGCGGCACAAGAACAGCTCCAGCCTTAAATCGTAAACGTTAGTTATAAAGATATACAGAGAGAAGAAAGCGAGGTGATATGAAGTGTATCCTTCGCTTTCTTTTCGCTTGTCCGCGCGTCATGGTACAATATAAGTCTGAGCTAGGGTACAGAGTAAGTTCTAAAAGTAATACGACGATGTAATACGTATGAGTCAAAGAGCTCATCGTTGAAGCTATTCATAAACGTTAAGGATGAAAGGAAGAATATTTCATATGAGGCCTTATATTTTAATTGTAGATGATGATGAAAAAATAACGTCGATGTTGAGACGCGGACTCGTATTTGATGGCTATGAGGTACAGACGGCACCAAACGGTGCGGAGGGCTTGCGCCAAGTTATTATTAGAGAGCCAGATCTTGTTATTCTTGACGTCATGATGCCGGAAGTGGATGGTTGGGAAGTATGTCGACGACTGCGGGAAGCGGAAATCAGTGTCCCTGTGTTGATGCTGACGGCGAAAGATGAAGTGCAGGATCGAGTGAAAGGCTTAGATACGGGAGCAGATGATTATCTCGTGAAGCCGTTTGCGTTGGAAGAATTGTTAGCTCGCGTGAGAGCATTGCTGCGTCGTCGTCCAGAGCAAGAAGGCGGAGGCCATCGTTTGACGTTTGAAGATCTTTTGTTAGATTTACATACTCGTGAAGTGAAGCGGGATGGCAAACCAGTAGAACTGACAGCAAAAGAGTTCGAATTGCTCCATCTGTTCATGCAGAATCCGAAGCGAGTATTGCCGAGAGATGTCATTATGGAGAAAATTTGGGGCTATGATTATAGCGGGGAATCAAATGTGCTTGAGGTGTATATTGCGATGCTGCGCCAAAAGACGGAAGAGCATGGCGATAAGCGTCTTATTCAAACGATTCGCGGTACTGGTTACGTATTGAGAGGGGACTAGTGAATGTCGATTCGCCTTAGGCTTACAGTATGGTATTCAGCATTGTTGGCATTTACATTGTTTGTGTTCGGCATTTCGATCTATGCGTTTGTTGACTACAATATTTACAGTGATATCAAAAATCGCCTTAAGCACCAAACGAAACAAATGTCGGTTCAAAGCACGGTAAAATGGAACGGAGATATCTCTTTTGATATTTTTGTACCTCCTAACTCAGATAATTCTTTTGAAGAGTTGTATATCCAAACCTACAACTATACAAGCAAGGAGTATAGGTTTTCCGAAAATCTTCAGGATTTGCGAATGAAGTTTCCTTACCCTTCATCACCTAAAGATGTGCAGGAAGGATATAAGCGATTGAACGTGAGTGGGAATGAGTTCTACGTTTATCACCAACCAATCGATATTGGTGGAGAGGTTGTTGGACTCATTCAAGTAGGTGCCTATACGGGTGACCATGCTGCCTTCTTCAAATTGCTTCGCACGATTCTTATTTTTGCATCGATGGTGACCGTCGTGATTGCCTTCTCGTTAGGATTGTTCCTAGCACAAAAGTCACTGCGCCCAATTGAGAATATCATTCGTGCAACCAATCGTGTACAGAAGGGGGCGGATCTGAGTGTCCGTATTCCGCGCGAAGGTCCTCCTGAAGATGAAATTGGCCAGCTGACGGAAACGATTAATAGTATGTTAGGTCGGATGGAGACCTTTTATAATGAGTTAGATGATGCTTATCGGGCGCAGCGTCGATTTGTATCGGATGCATCGCATGAGCTCAGAACACCGCTTACTACCATTCGAGGCAATGTCGATTTGTTAGAGAAGATGTGGTCTACGAAAAATACGAATGAATTGCCATTGACGGAAGATGAGCGCGAGCAAATGTCTGAGGAGGCATTGCGTGATATTGGAGATGAAGCACGACGAATGAGTAATCTTGTAAACGACATGCTCTCTTTAGCGCGTGCAGATGCAGGTTATAAAGTGGAGAAAGAAGTCGTTGAAGTAAAGGGGCTTATCGAAGAGGTCGTACGTAGGGCACAGTTCCTGCCAAGAACATCGGATTGGATTTTTGAAGAAAATGCAGAGCTATCTAATAAGTTTGTTCGAGGCAACAAAGATTACTTGCAGCAAATGCTGTTCATCTTTATTGAAAATGCGTTCAAATACACGCCTTCCGGAAGTGTGGAGCTAATAGCGGTTGTTCAGAACGACCAACTGGGACTACGTATCAAGGACAGTGGTATCGGAATGGATGAGCATGAAGTGCCGCATATTTTCGAGCGCTTTTATCGTGCTGATGTATCTCGTGGCATCACATCGGGAACTGGCCTAGGCTTATCGATTGCCAAATGGATTATTGATGAGCATGGAGGCTCTGTTGAGGTCATGACGCAGCCTGGGGAAGGTACTACATTTATCGTTTGGCTGCCTCTTGTCCATATTCCAGATGAGTGGATCATGGAGCCTACAGAAGTGGGCGATGTCAAAAGCGATGAAGGACAATAGGGAATATTTCCGGTATAATAGAGTGAAAGGCTCCTTTGAGGGGATTCACATAGAAAGCTGGTGAACAGAATGAAAGTTCATAAGATTACACCGCGGGGATATTGTTATGGTGTTGTAGATGCGATGGTTATCGCGCAGCAGACAGCACGTAATTTGGATTTGCCCCGTCCTATATATATACTGGGCATGATTGTTCATAATAGTCATGTTACTGATGCGTTCGAAGATGCGGGCATTATTACGTTGGATGGCGCGAATCGCTTGGAAATTCTAGATCAAGTTGAGTCTGGGACGATTATTTTCACGGCGCATGGTGTATCTCCTGAAGTGCGCCGTAGAGCGCGTGAAAAAGGATTGACGACAGTAGATGCTACTTGTCCGGATGTAACACGTACCCATACGCTGATTAAGGAAATGACGGAACAGGGCTATGAAGTCATTTATATCGGTAAAAAAGGGCATCCTGAGCCGGAAGGTGCTATCGGTGTCGCTCCTGAACACGTTCATCTTATCGAGAATGAAGAGGAAATTGACCAACTGATGGTTAATGCGGAGCGCATCATCATTACGAATCAGACGACGATGAGCCAATGGGATATTAAGCATATTATGAATAAGCTTATACAGCGCTATCCACATGCGGAAATTCATAACGAAATCTGTATGGCGACACAGGTGCGTCAGCAGGCTGTAGCTGAGCAGGCATCGCAGTGTGATCTTGTTATCGTTGTAGGTGATCCGCGCAGTAACAACTCTAACCGTCTTGCACAAGTATCTGAAGAAATCGCTGGTACACGTGCATATCGGATTTCGGATTTGTCTGAGTTTAAGCAGGAATGGCTGGAAGGTGTAGAAATAGTCGGTATAACGTCTGGAGCTTCCACCCCAACTCCGATAACGAAGGAAGTTGTGGCCTATTTGGAGCAGTACGACAAAGATGATGAATCTACATGGCCACTTGAGCGTACGGTAAATATGCAGAAGCTCCTTCCGCCAGCGCGTGCGAAGACTATTAATAAAGTTGAAACAACGAACTAAACAATGGAACAACCATACGATAATCGCCTTAGAATTTATTCTAAGGCGGTTATTTTATATTTGGATAATAATATGACAACAATGTGAAATGGTGGTTTTACCCTTGACGAAAATGGAATATCAACATAGAATATCTTTAATGGATAAAAGCGTAAACGCGAACAAGCGTTTAAGTATGGAAGAAAATAACGTAGAATCGAAGGTGAGCCCCATGATCGTTGTTGTATCCAATCGTATTTCAGATGAACGAATAGAAGAGATTATTACATTTATTGAAAGCAAAGGACTGCAAGCTCATTTGTCGCGAGGCACAGAGCAAACGGTAATCGGGCTCGTAGGTGGAGTAGATCCGAAGACAGCAGAACAGTTGCGTCAGATGAAAGGTGTAGAGCAAGTCGTGAAGATTACAAAGTCATACAAGATGGCAAGTAGAGACTTCCATCCAGCAGACACGGTTATTGAAATTGGCGATGTACGTATCGGAGGCGGAGAGCTTGTCGTAATGGGCGGCCCATGCGCGGTTGAGTCTCCAGAACAAATAGATGAGATTGCTCGTCTTGTAAAGGCTGCGGGTGGCCAAGTGCTTCGTGGCGGAGCATTTAAACCGCGTACAGGTCCATACAGCTTCCAAGGCATTGGTGTGGAAGGGTTGGAGATGATGGCGGAAACGGGCAAGAAACATGGCTTGCTCACCATTACCGAAGTTATGTCACCCGAATATGTAGATGTTTGCGCGCAATATGCGGATATTTTGCAAGTCGGAACGCGCAACATGCAGAACTTCGATTTGCTGCGCAAGCTTGGCGAATGCAATCGCGCTGTGCTGTTGAAGAGAGGTCTCAGTGCAACGTATGATGAGTGGTTGAATGCTGCGGAATACATCTTGGCAGGCGGCAATCCGAACGTTATGTTATGCGAGCGTGGTATTCGCACATTTGAATCTTACACGCGCAATACATTGGATTTGGCTGCTATTCCGGTTATGAAACAGCTGACTCACTTACCTGTTATCTCTGATCCGAGCCATGGAACAGGTCGCCGTGAGTTGGTAGAGCCTATGACGAAGGCGTCTGTAGCAGCTGGGGCAGATGGTCTCATTATCGAAATGCATACAGATCCCGACAACTCGATGACGGGAGACGGCGTTCAATCTTTGTTCCCGGATCAGTTTGCTCGTTTGCTTCGTGAACTGGAGCAGCTTGCTCCTTTGTGCGGAAGTACATTTAACACAGAGAAGCAAGAGGCTGCTTACTTCGTGTAGGTTGGATGGTTTGAATAATCATTTAGTTCGAGCGTATGGCACGTAATTTGATGACTAAAGAATGACAAAAAACGACCTGTAAATGGGTCGTTTTTTTGCTTGATAAGAATGCGGAATGTGGGAGGTATAAGGCGTTTTCAAGATAGAATTATACGGTGGTTAAATACTTCCTAAATAAGGGTGTTAGGAAACCTTACATAAAATAAAAAAATACCTGACATGAGTATTGACGGACGATATTGCGTGGCTCTATAATAACTTCAATATCAAAAACGAAATGAACAATTTAACTAATAAACTATATTAATGTTCGGAATTGGGGAGGAATTGAGATGTCAGTCAACCGTGTATTGGAATTAATGAAGGAAAAAGCTATTGAGTTTGTAGATTTCCGTTTTGTGGACTTAAGTGGTCGTGCACACCATATTAGCTTGCCTGCAACAGAAGTAGATGCTGAAACGTTCGTAAATGGTGTTGCTTTTGATGGTTCTTCGATTCCAGGCTTCCGCGGTATCGAGGAATCCGATATGGTTATGATGCCTGATACAGATAGCTGTTATGTTGATCCGTTCACTTCCCATGCTACGCTTATCATTATGTGTAACATTCATACACCAGATGGCGAACGTTATGATCGTGACCCGCGCAGTATTGCAGAGAAAGCAGAACAATTTTTGCAAACAGCTGGTGTTGGCACTGCAGCTTACTTCGCTCCTGAGTCCGAGTTCTTTATTTTCGATGATGTACGCTACGAGACTTCCATGAACAGCTCTTCGTTCTTTGTTGATTCCGAAGAAGCTGCATGGAACACGAACCGCAAAGAAGAAGGCGGTAACCTTGGCTTCAAGATTCCTACAAAAGGCGGTTATGTGCCTGTAGCTCCTGTTGACACACAACAAGACTTGCGCAGTGAAATTTGCCGCTTGTTGCAAGATGCTGGCCTTCGTGTTGAGCGTCATCACCATGAGGTTGCAACAGCAGGTCAAGGCGAGATCAACTTCCGCTTCGATACATTAAGAAAAACAGCTGATAACTTGTTGACATACAAATACATCGTTCACAATACGGCTCGTCAATTCGGCAAAGTAGCAACATTTATGCCTAAGCCATTGTTCGGTGATAACGGTAGCGGCATGCACGTTCACCAATCGATCTTTGATGGTGACACACCGTTGTTCTATGAAAAAGGCGGTTATGCAAACTTGAGCGAAATGGCGTTGCACTATATCGGCGGTATTTTGCACCATGCACCAGCATTGCTTGCGATTACGAATCCGTCAACGAACTCCTTTAAGCGCCTCGTTCCTGGTTATGAGGCACCAGTTAACTTGGTATTCTCTAAAGGTAACCGTTCTGCTGCGATCCGTATTCCAGTTGCAGCGGTAACGCCAAAAGGCTGCCGTATCGAGTTCCGTACGCCTGACTCCACAGCTAACCCATACTTGGCATTCGCAGCTATGTTGATGGCTGGCTTGGATGGAATTAAGCGTAAGTTGGATCCGCGTGCACTTGGCTATGGTCCATTTGATAAAAACATTTACGAATTGTCTGATGCGGAGAAGCATGAGATTCGCAGCGTACCAGGTACAATGGAAGAAGCGCTTGCGGCACTTGAAGCTGATCACGAGTTCTTGCTCGATGGTGGCGTATTCTCCAAAGACTTCATCAATAACTATATCAACTTCAAACGTGGTGAAGCGAAGTCAGTAGCGATTCGTATTCATCCGCAAGAGTACAGCCTCTACTTCGATTGCTAATAAATAGGTAGTTTGGCTTAGTACAGAGCTGGGCGTTTTATGAAGTTGGAATCATTCGAATAAGTTTTCAAAATGTACACAATATACCCCTCTTTGAGTGAAAATGCCGTTCGTAGCGACAATCTCAAGGAGGGGTTCTTTTATTTCGGAAATAAGTAGTCTGCAGAACGAAGTTATAGAGAAATCATTCGCGATATTTGCTTATAACCGAACAATATAGATATGGATTCATTCTATTTTTCGTAAAATATGTGGTTGAAGGAGATGTCATTACCTGATATCATTACAATAATATTTCGGAAGCTATAATGGGGAAAAGGTGGAGGACATATGGATCAACGTCAACGAGCTTATAACTTCAATGCTGGACCAGCAGCATTGCCGCTTGAAGTGCTGGAGCGTGCGCAGACGGAATTCGTCGAATTTGCAGGCACAGGCATGTCGATTATGGAAATGTCACATCGCGGCGGCGTGTATGAAGGTGTGCACAATGAAGCGAAGTCTTTAATGAAGGAACTGCTTAATATTCCTGCGGGATATGATGTGCTGTTCATGCAAGGTGGAGCAAGTACCCAATTTGCGATGATTCCGCTTAATTTACTCGCCACGGGCAAAGTCGGTGCGTATGTGAACACTGGTAGCTGGGCAACGAAGGCGATCCAAGAAGCACAGTTGGTGGGAGAAATACAAGTTGTTTCGTCATCTGAAGCGGATAAATTTATGAGTATTCCATCCTTATCTGATCTACAATTGCCAGAACAAGCTGCTTATTTGCATCTCACATCCAACGAAACGATTGAAGGTACTCAGTTCCATGCTTACCCTAATACAGGTGATGTGCCGCTCATCGTAGATATGTCCAGTGATATATTGTGTCGTCCTATCGATGTATCTCAGTTTGGGATGATTTATGCGGGTGCACAGAAAAATCTTGGTCCATCTGGCGTTACCGTTGTCATTGCGAAGGAAGAGCTCATAGCTAATAGTCCAAAGACAATACCAACTATGATGCGTTACAGCACAGCTTACAAAAACAATTCGTTGTACAACACACCTCCATCTTTCTCTATTTATATGGTGAAGCTTGTATTGGAATGGCTTAAAGAGCAAGGTGGCTTGAGTGCGGTTCAAGTGGCCAATGAATATAAAGCGCAGCTTATTTATAACGCGATTGATAACAGTGATGGCTTCTATCGTGGTTGTGCAGAGCAAGCTAGTCGTTCAATTATGAACGTTACCTTCCGTCTTGCCACCGAAGAGTTGGAGAAGGCATTTGCTGCTCAAGCGGAGCAAGCTGGCTTCGTAGGGTTGAAAGGGCATCGTAGTGTAGGGGGGCTTCGGGCCTCTATTTACAACGCGGTTCCACGCTCTAGTTGTGAGGCTTTAGTACAGTTTATGGAAGACTTTAGACTTAAAAACGGATAATTTTTACTCAGACTTGCAACTAAATGGAAGAAATCTGCGTCTTATAGTTAGACGTTGGATTTCTTCTTTTTTATTTTTGTTTCATTTTCCTGTAATACGTGTAAAAAATGGATGTCAATCTAGTAAGGAACATAAAAAGTTTCCGCTAATTTGGATAATAAGAGAAACTTTATATGAAAAGATGAATATAAACATTTTGAGGTATATTCTGGAATGGTGAAAAAGCCTTCATTTTAAGCACTTTGACATCTAGATTGTGGCTGATTCACTTATAGGATCGTTGGAAACTTATTATTGCAATAAGTTATCCATAAATAACAATCGTGGAGGGAAAAGGTTTCATGAAGAAAAAAATCGTAAGTACAGCCTTAGCTGCGAGCTTAGTAGTTGGTTCACTCGCAGGTATTCCTGTTAATGCATTGTCGACTGCTGAGGTACTTAGCAAAGTTCAAGCTGCGCAGGAATCCAAGTCGCCAATTATTTGGCTGGAAAATAAAAATAAGCAAATTCATGCTGCACTGAGCGCTGAAGAGGCTTCTGTTGTGAAGGCGACTTATAATAGTACTGTAACTTCTGTTACGTATGCAACGTATCAAGGAGTTGTTGACCCGATCTGGAATAGCATCCCTGAAAAATATCGGGACAAGGGTGACCTAACGAAAGAAAATGTATTTGGCATCTACAAGCAGTTGAAGTTGTTTGCGCTTGGTGATCCACAGGCTTTGGGTGCTTTGAGTACTACATATGACAAGGTGTTGCAGCAAGCAGCCCTAGACGCAGGTATAACAACCGGGTTGAGCAAGGCAGATTACGAGGATCTGGCAGCGAAAGTTAAGGGCAACTTCTTAAAAGAGTTCCAAAGTAAAGAAATCGCAGAATTGCTCAGAAATCCAGCAGATATCGGTAAGAATTTCAATGCGAAGTTGCAGAAAGTTGTTCAATCCGCAATTAAGGAATCCGACAAGTTCAATGCGATCGCAAATACGTACAAGTTGGATTGGAGCACTGTAAACGAAGCAGATAAGCAATTGGCTGCTAAAGTGTCCACTTATAATAAAGCTGTTGAATCATTGGCTGTAGCAGCAGTGCGTGCACATGCGAACCTAATTGGAAATGATACAAAAGAAGGCACAAATGTTGTGCTTAGTGTATATGGGGCTGTATACGGAAATGTGACGGAAAGTGTGTATACAGATGTGTATAGCGGTGTAACTACTGTCACATATTCTGATTACAACCGCTATCTTGAGTTGGATCTCGACGAGAATAAGAGTACTGGTGTTAAGTTAGAAGGCGGTACGCTGAAAACTACTGGTAACAAAGATGGTGTTGCTGTTGTTACTGCTTATATTAGAAAAACGGGAAGCTTTAGTGGAAATGAAGTATTGTTCAGCAACGTACAAATTCCTGTTCGTTACATTGCTCCTGGATCTAACAATGGTAATAACCCTGGCGGCGGCTACTTCCCAGGTGGCGGAGGCGGTAGCATCTCGGATGGCGTCCTCATCGATTATAACAACTACTTTAAAGAGCTTGAGAAGCAATTGGCTGCACTTAAGTCGCGTCTTACTAGCGCTGTTTCCACAGAAGAGAAAAATCGTGTACTAGACGAATTAAATGCGCTGCTGAACAAGTCGTTTGCTGAAGTAACGAAGCTTAATGTGAAGCGCTTTGTCGTTGTGAAAGACGGAGTGGCAACATTGAAGCTGACAGACAGCGATCTGAAGAACTATGTAAATGAAGTAGAAACTCAGTTCAAGAAGTGGGCTGGATTGTTCAAAAATGTGAAGTCCGATATTACGATTCCGTCATTCGCTCTTACTTTGGACGCGGGAACACATGATGTGAAGAAGTACCATGTATCTTTAAGTAAATCATTGCAAGAGCACTTCAAGTCCAAGCAAGCAGCAGACGTATCCGTATTGACGAACAGCTTGCGCACGACTTCGAATGTAGCTTCCTTACAACAAGATGTAGAATGGAAAACGACATCGAGACAAGAGAATCGCTTCAATAATAGCCCGATTGTTGCTTCCGATGTATATAAATACGAGTTTGTATTGAAAGACGGTAAGACATTGCCTAGCGGTGCTGTAAAAGCGACACTTCCATTGAGTACATCGTTCAAGCTGCCTAGCCGTGCATTGGTTGTAGCGGCTGTGGGTGGTACTGCTGTGAAGCCTGTTAATGGCAGCTACGAGTATGCACTTAAGAGTGGTAATGAAGAGCTTGCAATCACAGGACGCAGTGTATCTTACAACGATATTAGCAAAGTCCGTGCATGGGCTGGTCCGAAGATCGACTTTATCTCTGCGTTGGGCATTATGGAAGGTGTAGGTAGTAATCGCTTTGCACCTAAATCACCAACTACACGTGGTGAAGTGGCAAAAATGTTCGTACTTGGTTTTGACCTGAAGGAGAAGGAAGGTTCAAAAACATTTACGGATGTAAGTAGTTCGAAATGGTATGCGAAGTACATTCGTGCAGCAGCGGATCAAGGTATCTTGAGCGGTTACCCGAACGGTACGTTCAGACCAGATACGAAGATTAGCCGTGCGGAATTCGCAGCTATCGCAGTACGCTTGTTGCAGCAGAAAAATGGTTGGCAAGATGTTGCGAACCCAGACCAAGTATTGAAGCAGTACAAAGATTACAAGTCGATTCATCCTTCTCTCAAAGCAGATGTAGCACTAGCGGTTGAGAAAGGTATTCTCGTGGGCGACAAAGGCAAGTTGAAACCAAACGATTCTACGAATCGTGCAGAGTCCGCAGTTATTTTGTATCGTTTATTAAATAAATAAGGTTGAGTTGAAGAGGCCGCCTCTCTGTCTGAATAGATGAAGAGGTGGCTTTTTTAATGGCGTATCTGGAATGCCTTAAGGAATTGATAATTATTCGAAATGCAAGTTTTTTTAGAAAATGCTTGTGAATTATAAAAAATGGAAGTATAATTTGGGTATAACTGGATACGATGAGTCAGGAATGGATGTAGAGGAAAAGAAATCTCACGAGTCATTGTTTATATTTGAGTATCGTTTTTTGTAACTAGGTACTGTGCAATGCAAGGTAGTAGCATGTAAGCTCTAAGGAATGCATTTGGAACACGATATTGTTTTTTAATCCGGTACCTCGGATTAAAAGGTACTGAAAAAGCGTAGGTGGTTAATTTGAATGTACAGTTTAAAAAGGGTGTATTGGAATTGTGCGTACTGGTTTTGACTGCCAAGCAAGATCGTTACGGTTACGAGTTAGTAGATGTGATTTCACGCAAGTTTGAAATTTCAGAAGGAACGATTTATCCGTTGCTTCGGCGTCTCACGGTGGATGGTTTGTTTTCTACTTATTACATCCAATCAAATGTAGGACCGCCCCGAAAATATTATAAACTGACTGATAAAGGGAAGGAATCACTTCAACAGCTGTTAGGGGAGTGGACATTATTTTCTGAAGGTGTTCAAGAAATAATTGAAGGGGGACTGCGGGGTGAATAAACAAAAATATATAAGTGAATTGTCTAGCTATTTGAAATGTCTCCCTCCATCAGAACGTGAGGTGGTGTTGGGTGATTATGAAGAACATTTCGCTAATGCTCTGTATTGTAGTAGAGATGAAGAGGAGATCGTTAGAAGTCTTGGAACCCCCAAGCTGGTTGCAAAAGAAATAATAGCACAGTATAGACTGCAACAAGCGACACACTCTCCTACATTAAATCGAATCACTAAAGCTACTTTTGCCATCGCAGGTATTGGTATATTCAATATAGTACCGGTTCTGATACCATTCGCAATTTCTTTGTTCGTAGTTATAAGTATGTATGTAATTGCAACGCTGTTGCTTGCATCACCACTTATTATGCTTATCCAGAATGGCGTAAGCTGGAACCTTTTGTTTGATTTCTTTTGGATATTAGGATTAGTAGGTATGGGATTGCTGCTCCTGAATGGATTGAATAAAATGATAACTTGGTACTACAACCAGGTGCTTCGATATTTGCGTTATAGCATAAGAAAATGGGGGAGAAATATATGAGTGCCTCTAAGAAGGTTAAAGTGGCTTTGGTGCTTATTGTGATAGCGGTAATTGGAAATACTGCTCTCTATTTGCTGGGTGTATCACCATTTAATACAACCGAAATTAGTGAAAGATGGAGCGCTAATTCACAAGAAATTCAAAATATTCAAGTCATATCTGACACTCAAAATATTGAACTGACTCCGACTAAAGGAGAAACTATTGAAGCAAAGCTTACTGGTACGATTACAACTCGTTGGGCAGATGATTATGAGTTGCAAGTTAGTCATAGCGGAAAAAACGTAGTCATTTCTGTGAAGGAAAAGACTGCAGAAAAGTTCTTTGTTCTTTACTCCAATGTCAAACTAACCATTCAAATTCCTCAGCAAGTCTTCGCACAATTGCAGATACAAACCGATACTGGAAATATTTCAATAGAAGAAGTTCACGCAATAGAATATCAAATAGCAAGTAATACAGGTAATTTTCTCGCTAACGTAAATGACGGAAAGTTTAATGTGTCTACAGATACGGGTGAAGTTTCTTTACATTTAAAGAAAATCACATCAGATATTTTCGTCAAGACAGATACAGGTAATGTTTCCGTAACAGCATATGAAATTCCTAACTCTCTACAGCATGAACTGAAAACAGTCGATGGCAGCGTAGAATCTAACCTTCCTCCAAGCATAGCTTCAAACAGTAATAAGACCCCTAGAGTACGACTTGTTTCAGATACTGGTAATCTCGTTTTCACGCAGAGATGAATCGTTATCCATAACTAATCTTCTTTTAACTACATGATTTCACTACTATAACTGATATTCCTTACTGAAAAAATGCTAATTCATATGAGGGAGCGATTGAAATGAAGGTTCAACTAAAACCTAATGAGAAGAAAACAGTGATTTTAAAAGCTGAGCATCTGTATAAAACGTATCAAACTGGAAATGAGGAATTTCACGCAGCCAAGGATATGAGCTTAGATATTTATGAAGGTGAATTTACAGTTATAATGGGTAGTTCGGGATCTGGAAAGTCTACGTTGCTTTATATGTTAAGTGGTTTGGATAGTGTAAGTTCTGGTAGTGTGTATTTCAAAGAACAGCGAATTGATCAACTATCAGAAACACAAATCACAGCATTGCGATCAGAAAGAATTGGTTATGTATACCAGTCAATTAATTTAGTCCCAGATTTAAATTTATATGAAAACATCGCTCTCCCTGGTCATGTAGCAGGACGATCAAATAAAGATATTCGTACAAAAGCTCTCTATTTACTTAAGCTTATGAATATTGAAGAGCAACGGGATAGACTACCATCACAAGTGTCGGGAGGACAACAACAAAGAGCTGCCATTGCAAGGGCACTTATCAATTCCCCAGAAGTTATTTTTGCGGATGAACCGACCGGAGCTTTGAATCAAGAGCAAGGTACGATTATTCTTGATTTATTAACTGAAGTTAATCGCGATGGACAGACCATTGTCATGGTAACTCATGATATTAAAGCAGCCTGTCGAGCAGATCGAATTATTCTCATCAAAGATGGTCAGATTGGCGGGATATTGGAGTTGGGCAAATATAAGCCAGAACAGCTTCAGTCCCGCGAACAGCAGATCTTTTCATTTATTGCTGGGAAGGAGTGATAGAATATGTCACCAGTCTGGATACTATCTAAATCAAGTTTGCGAAAAAAGAAGATTCAGAATTTCTTCATCACACTTATTATTCTTCTCTCCGCGGTGTTACTAATGACAGCTGTAGCTATTATTAGTAACTCGGGTGGTGCTTACTTGAATATGCATGAGAGATTGCAAGGGGCACACCAGATATTAAAAATTGAGAATGGGCTTCATGATCCTGAAGAAGTGCAGCATTGGTGGAAGCAGCAGCAGGGAGTAACTGTTTCGGAAAGTATGCCGTATCACAATGTCTCTGGAATTATGCATGAGGGGCAAGATCATTCCAATGTGGCTGCTATGATGATAAACACTCCACCAAAACCTTCTGCTGTAGATGAATTGTTATTTGACCAAGGTCAAATAACATCCATACCGAACGAAGGAACGGTATGGATTCCTACTACTTTGGCAAGATCAAAGGATATTCAGGTTGGAGATAGCATTGGGGTAAAAACGAAAAATGGTGTAATTGACTACAAAGTGTCCGCCGTCGTTGTAGATATTTCATATAGTGCTCCTTTTACAACTACATCCCGTATCTGGATGAGCCCAGATGATTACCGTGAGGTATCAAGTAAGTTGGATGAAGTAGATAAGACGATGATCAGCTTGAGGTATAGTGATTATAGTCAGAGTCAAACGTACTGGGAATCATTTGAAAAATCTCTTGGTACTCCATATTTAGAAGGAAAATCGGAATTTGATAGCTTGTCTTCCTTTTATCTTGTCACGAATAAGCTCATTGCATTTGTCATGATTTTTTTGTCGGTAGTAATGATTGCTATCGCTCTCTATACGATTTATTTCACCATATCAGATGAAATTATTTCAAGCTATAAGACAATAGGTATTTTAAGTTCGATTGGATTGACATCTCGAAAAATCATTAGTGTATATGTCATCCAGTATGGACTATTGGCTTGCTTATCCGTTGTTCCAGCAGTGCTTCTGAGTTATGCATTTTCAGATCGTATTATGGATAGCTCGGTTTCACATCTGAAGACTGCCAACATAGATATGAGCGTATCATCCACAGATTGGTCTTGGCTGATGGCTGCTTTAATTATTTTTGTCATCGTCGCTTCGTCTTGGTTGTTTGCGAGTAAAGCAAGAAAAGTCGAGCCAGTGCAAGCTATTAGGTACGGTGGTGCTGAGCATGCTGTTGCTAGAAAGGCTGCTTCGCCAGCACGGGCATGGTTGCGCTTCGAACAATTTCCAGCTTCGCTAGTCATTGGAATGAGAGGTCTTATCAAGAATGTTAGGGCTTCTTCTCTAATGGTTCTCATTTCTGGAATGACATCTGCGGTTCTCGTATTCGGATTTCTGTTCATCTATAGCATTATGTCTATAGGGCAGACGATTTCGCATTGGGGATACGATGGTTCTGATATTTCGATGAAAATCGATAAACCAGCGGAACTATCCTATGAACAGTTGCGGTCTCAATTTAATTTAGATGAACGTGTAGCTAATTTTAGTCGTTTTGGAGATATGAATGGCATTGTTGCCCTGAATAAGAATCTTCAAAATGATAGTGAGACTTCTATGGGAGTATATTTAACTGTGCTGGAAGGGGATTATAACGAGACAGGAGTAGTTAATCTTAAAGGACGTAATCCCATGAATGGTGATGAGATTGCTATTGGAGTGAATGTAGCTAAAAAGCTGCAGAAGGAAGTAGGTGATTCCATAGAAATTTTTGTTCAAGGAAAACCAATAAGTATGGAAATAACAGGTATATATCAGGCTATTGCTAATATGTCCAACTCGGCTCGTCTTAAAGTAGAAGCGATACAAAAAATACAGCCGGACTACAATAACATGGAATCGATGTTCTTAAATGTGAAGGAAGGTGTTTCAATAGATGGGTTTGTAAGTGAATTACAAACCAAGTATGGTACTGCCTTATGGGTCGCAACTCAAAGTACTTTGGTAGATGAAGTATTCTCGGAAGCTATAAACGTTTTGCTCGTTCCGTTGGGTGGTATGGGCTTCCTATTTATTGCAGTTACTTTTATCATTATTTATAGTGTATGTCGTATTAATATTAAGAAAGAAAGCAGAACGTACGGCATTTTTAAAACGATTGGGATGACATCAGCAAAAATTCGTCTCTCTATTACTACAGGGATATTTGTGCTTTCTCTAATTGGCGGGTTACTAGGGCTTCTAGTGGGAGTATTCGCACTGCCACAATTGCTCAATATGGTACTATCCAATTATGGAATAGTAGAGGTTCCATTAGTAATAAATGCAGCAGGAATTGGATTGATGGTTCCTATTAGTGCTGTAGCGGCAGCGTGTGGAGCATGGGCTGCATCACGTTTAATATTACGGACTTCGCCGAGAATATTGACGACTGAGGCATGAGTTGTTATACAACAAAATGTTCACATAGGTGTAGGCCTTGATGCATTTACGATCCACATTGATTAAATTTACACTTACAAGGAATAATGCTATAGAACAGGTATCTACCTCGCAGTTTTCTGTGTGGGGAGTGCCTGTTTGTTTTTTTATGAAGGGATGTGATGATTGGCCTGAACATGGTTTTATTGTATTGAATGGTTAAAATTGATAGTAAGGATCAATTTACGACAGAATCATCTTGTCTTTTACAAAAATATAGATTAAGATATCAATGGAACCTCTTCCTATATCAGGAAAAGTTGCGTTCGCCTTAACCGTTTAGTAGGACATGAGAACTGGATAATTTCAAATGCTGTTAGAGTAGGTTTTCATATTTTGGATTTACATAATTTTCTTCGTGTTAATCTTTATGCCATATAGAATGCGACCGATATCAAAATGTATTGAAGATGTTGAGCAGAATCGTGGTTGATTGGGAGGAACGGTAAGTAGATGTTCTTTCATGGCTTGAAGCTGTAAGTAATGATTGTTGGTTGTGTTAACGCTAGCTACTGTTAAAATATCAATAACATTGAAATATTTCAATTATTATTAGCGGTAACTATATCTTTTGTGCATGAGAGTCCAGAATACAATTACATACAGATTAGCACATTCCCAATTGTTGTTGTTCAGAGAGAACATCTTTTAAATACTGTCTATTGCAGGAGGGACCATAATGTTTACGCTGAACTTTAAGACATTAACGGATGCTATTCGACATCGTAGTTCGATCAGAGAAACGGGAATCACATTCATTGAAGCAGAGCATCGGCAAGATTATGTGACTTATCAGGAGTTATATCAGGAAGCACTTGGATTTCTTCACAAACTTCAGCAGTCAGGCGTCCAACCTCGACAAGAGGTTATTTTTCAGATCGAAGATAATCGGAAATTTGTTGTAGCTTTCTGGGCATGTTTGCTTGGAGGAATGATTCCTGTACCTGTTAGTATAGGCAAGAATGACGAACACAAAGAAAAAGTAATCCAAATATGGAAAGTGTTAAAATCCCCCTGCATGATAGCTACGGCTAAAGCATACGAGTATATTGTCAAATTTACAGAAAAAGTGGAGCACTCGGATAAAAATATAATCGATAACATTATGCTGATGGATACACAAACAGGAGATCCTGAGCTAGCAAAGATTTATCCTGCGGAATCCGATGATATTGCCTTTATTCAATTTTCTTCTGGTTCAACAGGAGATCCTAAAGGTGTTATGCTAACACATCGAAATCTTATACATAATGCCTGCGGTATTATTCATAATACTGAAATTCATGAACGGGATTCTTTCTTATCCTGGATGCCGTTAACACATGATATGGGCTTAATTGCCTGCCACCTTACACCTCTAGTTATGGGAATTCCCCAATACATAATGCCAACAGAACTATTTATTCGCAAACCAATCCTTTGGATGCAAAAAACGCATGATCATCGAATAACGATATTGTCATCTCCTAACTTTGGCTACAAGTATTTTTTGTCATTCTTTTCACCAAATAAAATTGACTCTTGGGATTTATCATCAGTGCGTGTTATTTACAATGGTGCCGAACCGATATCATCAGCATTATGCAATGAATTTCTAAATACATTATCCATTTATGGGTTGAAGAAAACAGCTATGCTGACTGTTTACGGATTGGCTGAAGCCTCTGTTGGTGCGGCAATTCCTGTGCCGGGAAATTCGTTTGAAACACTATATTTAAACCGTAATCACTTAAATGTGAATGAACGTGTTATTGATGTCGATCCAGCTGATCAGACCGCAGTCAGCTTCGTAAAAGTAGGACAAGCTATTAAATACTGTCATATAAGAGTATGTGATGATGAGCATCATGTTGTACCTGATAATGTAGTTGGTAACATACATATTAAGGGCGAAAATGTAACACAAGGGTACTACAACAATAAAGAAGCAACAGAAGCTGTGAGGTTGTCTGATGGATGGGTGGTAACAGGCGATCTTGGATTTTTTCGGGATGGTGAACTTGTAGTTACAGGTCGAGCCAAAGATATTATTTTTGTAAATGGTCAGAATGTATATCCGCATGATATTGAGCGCGTGGCTGAGGAAGTTGACGGAGTTGAGCTGGGTAGAGTCGCAGCATGTGGAGTGCATAATATCGATACAGACACAGAGGAAATTATCTTATTTGTTGTCACGAAGAGGAAGTTGGAAAAGTTTGCACCGCTAGCTATGGAATTAAAACAGTATTTATATCGAGTAGGTGGCTGGGTCATTAATGAAATTGTTCCTATTCGACAAATGCCGAAAACAACAAGTGGAAAAGTGCAAAGATACAAGTTGAAAAAGCAATTTTTAAATGGTGATTATAGTAGTTTGTCTCATGAATTGAAAAGTTATATTTCAGTAAGTTCTGAGCAACAAGCCGAGCTCCTTTCTCATAGTCAAGTAGAAGATAAATTGAAGCGGATATGCGGGGAAGTACTTGGAAGAGAACATATAGATATACATGGAAGTTACTTTGATTTAGGAGCAAACTCCCTGCAATTAGTACAGATTTCAGAACGTATTGAACAGCAATTTGGCATTAGGTTAGCAGTTACGGAACTGTTCGCCTATCCATCCCTTTCACATTTGGCGAAGTATCTAACAGCGGAGCTTAGTAGCGATACGAAAAATGTAATAGATGAACGGGAGTGCGCAAATAACCAGGAAATAGCAATTATAGGAATGGCACTTCGACTCCCTGAGGTATCTACAGTAGAGCAGTTCTGGCAGCGATTAAGCGATGGTGCTGACTTAATTCGCCCTATCTCTGAAGATCGTAAGCGAGATGCTAAGCAATTTTTAAGCGCATTACAGTGGGAAAAGTCAGAAAGCGAGTTTGTTGAAGGTGGTTATTTAGATGAAATTGATAGATTTGACTATTCTTTCTTCAAAATAAGTCCAAAAGAAGCAGAACTTATGGATCCCAACCAGCGCTTGTTCTTGCAGAATGTTTGGCACACACTTGAAGATGCAGGTTATGCAGGGGATCAAATAAGAGGAAGAAAAGTAGGGGTATATACTGGTTTTTCAAAGGTAGGTTATGACTATGAAAGGCTTGTATCTACGTGTAAACCAGATTCACTAGCCCAATATATTGTTGGGAACTTACCTTCTGTTTTGGCGAGTCGTATTTCCTACTACCTAGATTTAAGAGGTCCTGCGATCACATTAGATACTGCATGCTCATCTTCGCTTGTTGCCGTACATATGGCTTGTAAAGCAATACAGCAAGGTGAATGTGAGATGGCTGTTGCAGGTGGCATCCGTACTGTATTATTGCCGATCCCACTAGGACTTGATATGGAGTCCTCAGATGCACGTGCTAAGACATTTGATTCCGAATCTGATGGTACAGGAGTTGGAGAAGGAGTAGCATCGATACTTCTTAAACCTCTTCAGCGTGCAATCGAGGACGGGGACCATATATATGCTGTAATAAAAGGGAGTGCAATCAATCAAGATGGAACAACAGTGGGTATTACTGCTCCTAATCCGATTGCACAAGCGGAAGTTGTTGAAGATGCTTGGAGAGATGCGAATATTAACCCGGAGTCGTTGACTTTTATAGAAGCACACGGGACTGGGACTAAGCTTGGTGATCCAATTGAGGTTAATGGTTTAACACGCGCATTTCGTAAGTACACAAATAAAAAACAGTTCTGTGCAATTGGATCTGTAAAAACCAATATTGGTCATTTATTTGAAGCGGCGGGTATAGCAGGATTGATAAAGGCGGTTCTTATGTTGAAGCACAGGGAAAACACACCGCTTGTTCATTTTCAAGTGCCGAATCCCAACATATCTTTTGAGAGTTCGCCTTTTTATGTAGATACTGACAAGACATCGTTTCCATTACAGGACATGCCGCTTCGTGGTGGTGTCAGTTCTTTTGGATTCAGTGGGACCAATGCGCATGTAGTGCTGGAACAATATACTCTACCGCTACATAAAAGCTATTCATCTCAGCAGAAAAAATATATATTTACATGTTCGGCGAAGACAGAATCAGCGCTCACGCAATTAGTTATCGATTACAAACAATCATTGCTGAAGTATAGAGATACAGATATCGAAAGTATATGTTATACCGCAAACACTGGACGAGCTCATTGTGAAAGAAGAATCGCATTCGTATGTACGAACCTTAATGAGTTAATTTCAATGTTAAATAAGATTGCTAATGGAGAGAAGGATATGCCTGGGATCTATACGGGCCACTATTCTGTAATTCCGGACTCTTATTCATACCAGGCGGTATCTGGAGCTATAAGGGAGAGTCAATTGAAGCGACTTCAAGAAGAAAGTGAAGAACTTATCATTTCCATGAACATGGATGAGCAGCTATTGAGGTTGTGTGATCTTTATGTACAAGGTGTGAAGCTAGATTGGAGTAAAATATATGCAACGAAATCTTTGCGGCGAGTGTCGCTTCCATTGTATCCATTCGAACGAAAACGGTGTTGGATTGATATGGAATCTAGTCATTCGATAGCCAATTCCATACCTATAGATGTAAGTAAAGTTGACAAAATTCATCTGAATAATGGGATAAAAGTTAGCTCTGGTGGTGATCGTTCAATGCAAAAACATATAACTGATGTTCTTTTGAAGATTGTGAATAGCGCCTCTGGTTTGGATTTAACGCAGGCTGAAGTGAATATCCATTTCCTTGAAATGGGTTTGGACTCTATTATGCTCGTTCAGGTTAGAAAAGATATTGCTGAACAGTTGCAAGTTGATATTCCAATCAAACAGTTCTTCGAGTCTTTTACTAGCATATATCAACTGGAACAGTATATTTCACAGGTTGCTGGGGCTCAATTACAGGTTGCTGCGGCAAGCAGTTCTATTTCTGCAAATCAAGCTGATGTAACAATGGAAAGAAATAATGTAACTACCGGAAATGAAGGAGTACATGTTGAGCAAGTGCGGGCATCATCGGATTTTACTCCGCCTCATCATTCGAATGTGCAGTCAGACAATTTGAATCATATATTGTCGCAGCAGCTTACACTGTTAAAAGAGCAGAACGATATGTTCAGCCATATCATGTCGAAACAGTTAGAAGTGTTGCAGCAGCAAGGTTATGTTGCGGCTACAGTACAACAAGAAATACATGGGACTGCACAGATTAAAAATAGTTCTAAGGACTTGCAAGTTATACAGCCGATATCGCTCATTTCTCAAAAAAATAATAATACTCCTACGGAGCAGCAAGGAGAAAGGCCATTTGTTCCTTATCAACCTCTTGTGCTAGAGCAAGAAAGTGGATTTAATAAACGCCAAGAAATGTATTTAAAATCGTTCATTGAGGACTTCCAACAGCGAACGATTTATTCAAAGCAGTATACACAATCAAGCCGAAGGCTACATGCGAATAACCGTAACGCATCAGGATTTCGTATGTACTGGAAGGAGATCGTGTATCCTATCATCGCAGCACGTTCACTAGGTTCTCGCATGTGGGATATAGACGGCAATGAATATATTGATCTTACGATGGGCTTTGGAGTTAATTTATTCGGACATAATCCTTCTTGGCTTAAGGAGGAAATGAGTAAACATGTAGAGTGTGATTTACCACCGCTAGGTCCCATGTCGGATGTTGCTGGGGAAGCTGCAGCATTGATCGCCGAGTTAACGGGAGTGGAGCGAGTTGCATTTTACAATTCTGGCACGGAAGCTGTAATGGTTGCGCTTCGCCTTGCAAGAGCAGTGACTGGGCGCAGTAAAGTAGTAATTTTCTCTGGCTCCTATCACGGTACATTTGATGGTGTGCTTGGCGTGGCCGATCCATCTTCAAATGAGGCAGCTGCACTACCGATGGCACCAGGGATTGCTTCAAGCTATATCCAGGACATCGTGATGTTAAACTACAACAATCCAAAGTCGCTTCATTTCATTCGAGAGCACGCTAATGAGCTTGCTGCTGTTCTTGTAGAACCTGTTCAAAGTCGACGACCAGATATACAACCACAATCATTTTTACAGGAACTTCGGGAGATAACTATATCATCTGGTACAGCTTTAATCTTTGATGAAGTGATTACTGGGTTTCGAATTGCAATTGGTGGAGCACAGGCCTGGTTTGGTGTTAAGGCAGATCTTGTTGTTTATGGAAAAGTGTTAGGTGGAGGCATGCCAATTGGCGTTGTTGCTGGAAAAGAAACATTTATGGCTCCGGTTGATGGAGGACTGTGGTCGTTTGGAGATGCTTCGGCTCCTACGCATGCTACACAAAAAACATTTGTAGGTGGAACTTTCTGTACCCATCCATTAACAATGCGAGTTTCTCTCAAGGTATTACACTATTTAAAAGAACAAGGCACTGCCTTGTATGAAGAAGTTAATCGGAAAACGACATATTTAACGGATGAATTGAATCGTTATTTTAAGGATGAACAAATACCAATTCATATGGTTCAATATGGGACATTGTTCCGTTTTGTGTCATACAGCGATATTGAGTTGTTTTTCTATCACCTGATTCATAAAGGAATCTATATCTGGGAAGGCCGAAATTGTTTCCTGTCTACAGCCCATACTATGGAAAATATTGAGGCGATTATACAAGCTGTTAAGGATACGGTTTCTGATTTGCGCAAAGGTGGGTTTCTTCCTGAAAATCCAAACCATCCAGATGGTGGCGGATCTGGAACTCGGGAAGCTGAATATGCAGGTGAACTAGAGACTTTTTCTTATGATCAAGCACAGAATAGTTCGCATAAATTGCTTCCGCTGTCCCAAGAGCAGCGACAAATGTGGATCGCCTCTATGTCGGATGAATCTTCATCATTGGCATTACATCAGACTTTCATACTGCATATGCAGGGCGAGTTAAATATCGATAAGCTGCGTCAAGCTGTTCGTATCATGATGGACCGTCATGAAGCACTCCGTTCCATCGTAGATTCAGATGGAGAATATATTGAGATTCTTAAAGAATATCATGCAGAGATTCAATTGACCGTCGCAGATTCATCACACCAAGATGGAATCGAACATCAAAATGAAAGTTGGCTTAGGGCAGAAATGAATACGCCATTCGATCTTCGAACTAGATCGTCATTATTTCGAACACGAATATTCAGACGCTCCGATAATGAACATGATGTACTATTCACCTTCCATCATCTTGTAATAGATGGTTGGTCGATCGCTTTATTTATAGGAGAACTAGAAAAAGTATATTCTTCATTGGTAGACGGAAACTCTGTTCAATTGCCGCATGTAGCTCAATTTAGTGAATTTACTTCATGGCAGAATGCGGTATTGGAGGGGGAGCAGGCCGATACGGCGATTCATTATTGGCGAGAACAGTTCGAATTTAAGTATTTAAGTTTGCCTATACCTTCTAATCAAGCTCTAGTGGATCAGAACAAGACAGATAGTCAAAGGTATTCATTCCACCTTGATCATGACGTAACGAGAGCGTTAAGGAAATTCAGCATTCGTGCTCAAAATAGTCTTTTCGTAACGATGTTGGCTGCATTTAAACTATTATTGCACAAAATCACTGGCCAAGAAGATGTAGTGGTTGGTATCCCTACTGCAGGACAATTACACATGGAACAACATATCATGATGGGGAATTGTGTTAATTTATTACCATTGTGCAGTAGAATCGAGTCTCATTTTTCTATCAAAGATTTCGTTGCTAATCTTAAGAACAATATGCAGCAATGGGAAGAGCATCAACACATCTCTTTGGCAAATCTTTCAACTGGTACGGGGTTATCACGTCCGATAATCAATGTACTATTTAATATGGACAGACCGATAAGGCAGCTGCATTTTTCTAATTTACAGACTCAGATTGTTCCTATTCCAGCTCCACACTCGCATTATGATTTATTTTTAAATGTTACGGAAATTGGTCAACAATTGAGGATTGATGTAGATTATAGACTGCGCTTAATAGATGAAAAAACGATTCAAGAATGGATGAGCAGCTTTATTCAATTGCTGCAGGTCGTGGCTAACAATGAGGATCGGGTTGTTCATGAGCTGTCTATCGTTACGGATGAACAACAAGAGCGACTTAAGCTGATATGCCTATCTAACATGGGCGATATTTTGAATCGATTGATGAGTGTGAATGGTTCGGTTCAGCAGAGTTCTGTCTCTATGGTCGGAGTTCATGACCAATATAATCAACCAGCTGTTTTTGGTACGGTAGGCAACATTCATATGTTCACTGACCGATGGGTACGGACGGAATTTAAAGCATCTGTCACAGTTGACGGGAAACTTGTATGGAAAGATGATGAGAAACGAGTTGTTCCCGTTCAAGGTCGTCTTGCGAATCTGTATGAGCTGGAGATGACGCTTTCTTCGTTGCTAGATGGAGCTGGATGTGTGGTAACTACGAGGAAGCTGCTGAACGAGTTATCCAATGAACCTCTTCCATCTGTGGATGAAATAATCGCTTTTGTAGTTACGGATGCGAGCAGCAAAGAAATTAGAAACAAACTCTTTTCGAAATTACCTGACTACTTGATACCACGACTTTGCATCCCAGTTAGTGTGATGCCTGTTTATCCCGATGGACGCATAGATGAATCTATTTTATTGGATTTAATAAAAATTTCACATCCCGAACATATTGATGATAACGATATGAGCACAACGGAAGCGCGGATCATTTCCATATGGAGGGAATTACTCGGAGTATCTACAGTTGGTCGTTATGATGACTTTTTTAGTCTGGGCGGAAATTCCTTGAAAGCAACTACGCTGCTTTCGCGGCTGTATGAACAATTTGGAAAGTTAATACCACTCGGTCAATTTCTTGCTTCTCGCACAGTAAACGAACTGGCACTTTATATGGACGGATTAGAACCAGACACCTATATTCCAATACCGCTTGCCCCTAATCAGGACGAATATGTGATGTCTCCTGCACAGCAGAGAGTGTACATGTTCGAGCAGTTTGAAGAGGGCGGGTTAGTTCAAAATATCTCAGGTACTATTCGTATTCAAGGACCGCTAGATATAAATCGATTAACCGCGGCATTTCAGCAATTAATGGATCGACATTCTATGATGCGGGCAAGTTTTAAGCTGCAAGAAGGGCAACTTATTCAGAAGATTACTAATAATATCGATCTCACGATTCCGATCAAGCCTGTAGATCCAATGAATTGGAAAGAAGAAATGAAAAGTTTTGTTCGACCTTTTATTTTGGATTCTGCACCGTTGTTTCGGGTACAGTTATTAAGTTCTGCTCTCGACGATCATATGCTATTGCTGGACATGCATCATATTATCTCGGACGGCTATTCTATGGAAGTCCTTATGCAAGAACTCATTTCTATTTATGATCGGGGTTCAATTAAACCAGAGCGAGTACAATATCAAGACTTTGCGGCGTGGCAGATGGAACGATTGGGCAATGGAGAGTTGAAACGTGAAGAAGCGTATTGGGTAGAACAATTTGCGGGGAACACTCCTCTACTAAATCTGCCTACTGATTATAATCGCCCACAGCAATTGAATTATGAGGGGAATCGTTTCTCCATTGTGCTGGATGATGCACTCAAGCAGGGTATTCATACCTTAGCACAAGAAACGGGTACTACATTGTTTACTGTACTACTAGCTGCGTATAAAGCACTTCTTTACCGCTATACAGGTCAAGAGGATCTTATCGTGGGAACTCCAATGTCAGGACGCGATCATCCAGACACGGAGCACATCATAGGCTTGTTTATTAATACAGTTGCAATTCGTACCATGCCTAGTTCCTCCACTACCTTCTTGCAGTTCGTAGAGCAGGTGAAGGAGAGAATGTTGATGGCTTACGAGCATCAACAATATCCGTTCGAAAAATTGGTGCAATTGCTGCAAGTTCAGCGGGATGCCGGTCGTAATCCGTTGTTTGATACGATGTTTGTATTACAGAATATGAATTTGCACGAAGTACAACATGCTGATTTGACTTGGACACCTTCAGAATACAATCCGGGTGTATCGCAATTTGATTTAACATTTAGTATTGAGGATCGTAATAATACGCTCATTCTTCTTATCGATTTCAGTACCTCTTTATTTAGAGATTCTACGATTAGTAGAATGGCTGGACACTATATACAATTGCTCAGGTCGGTAATTGAGAACCGAAATGTAGCACTCTCGGAAATTCCAATCTTAACAACACAGGAAGAGAGTCAGCTCATCTACCAATTTAATGAAACGTATTTGGAGTATGATAGGGAACTTACCATTCAGGAATCGTTCAGAAGACAAGTTGAGAACAATCCAGACGCGGTAGCTTTAATCTTTGGGGAAACGGAGCTTACCTATCGCCAACTTTTTGAAGAAGCAAATCGTTTAGCTCGTTATCTTCAACGCCATGGAGCAGTTCGTGGTTGCACAATTGGTATCATGCTTCGGCGTTCACCAGAAATGATTATCGCAATCCTTGCAGTGCTTCAATCGGGAGGAGCGTATGTGCCGATTGACCCTGATTATCCGGTTGAACGAATCGAATATATGTTAACAGATAGTGGAGCATCTTTAGTAATTACCGATGATCTGTATCCTATTCAAACAACTGCTCGTCGTATATTAATCTGTGAAAACTCCATCAAAGATGAAAGTTTGGAGCCCTTACAAGAGAATCAATCGACAGAGGATGTTGCTTATATCATCTACACTTCGGGATCAACTGGAAAGCCTAAAGGTGTGTTGATATCACATAGAGCCGTTCAAAATTTTATAGCTGGAATGAGTACTCGAATTGCTTTTGAACCAGAGAAGTCGATATTGGCGCTTACTACGATTTCATTCGATATATTTGTTCTTGAAACTCTATTGCCTCTATGTCGTGGCATGAGAATTGTACTTGCGGATGAAGAACAGCAAACGAATGCGGTTGAACTTAAAAAGCTAATTATTGAGGAACAGATAAACATATTGCAGATGACACCTTCGCGATTAAAAATGTTGATTGCAAGTGATGAGAAATGTGGATGTTTGGATCCTGTTGAAGATCTAGTACTGGGTGGCGAACCATTACCGGCATACTTGCTAGGACGACTTCAGGACGTAGGAAATGTTAGTATTCACAATATGTATGGTCCTACTGAAACAACGGTTTATTCAACTGGTATTGATATTACAAATGAGAAAGCAATTACAATTGGCAAACCTATTGCGAATACGCAAGTGTATATTGTAGATGCCTATAATCAGCTTCAGCCAATAGGCATTCCTGGAGAGATATGTATAGCTGGAGATGGTTTAGCGAATGGATACTATCAACGAGAGCAGCTAACGAATGAAAAATTTATACCGTGTCCGTTCAGTGAAAACAAACTGATGTATCGATCTGGTGACTTAGCTCGTTGGATGCCAGATGGAACAATAGAATGCTTAGGTAGACTGGACTTCCAAGTGAAGATCAGAGGTTATCGTATTGAGCTAGAGGAAATAGAAAAAGCACTGATGAAGGTGTCGGGCGTACAAGAAGCAGTAGTAGTACCTCGAGAAAATGACTCGGGTATTCCGTATTTAAGCGCTTATGTACAGCTTAATTCAGAGAGCAGTGTAGGGGAGTTGAGAAATGGACTTTCCAAGCAACTGCCAGAATATATGATACCTTCGACATATACATTCATGGATAAGATGCCTATGACACCAAATGGGAAAATTGACAGAAAGGCATTGCCAATGCCTGAATTCATCCTCGATGATCATCATTACATCTCACCCGAGGGGGACATAGAACTACGCCTTGCGGAAATGTGGCAGGAGGCATTGAATGTTCCGCGCATCGGAGCAACTGATAATTTCTTTGAGCTAGGAGGCCATTCTCTTAGTGCGACGATTCTTATTGCTCGTATGAATCAGGAGCTTCAATTAAATATTCCTGTTCGTGTAATGTTCAATCATCCATCGATTAGACAATTGGCGAGTTGGATAGGTCTAGCTCAGTCAACCGAAGTGATCGAAATTCCGCGATCAGAGGAGAAAATCTACTATAAGGCATCGCCTGCACAGAAACGATTGTTTATTGTTCAACAGCTTGATCCAACAAGCACGGCCTATCATATGACGGCAGCGATAAAGTTGGTTGGCGATCTGAATCGTACAAGACTGGAACATACATTCCAGCAACTGATAGCGAGGCACGATGCTTTCCGAACGTCCTTTCAATTGGTTGAAGACATGCCTGTACAAATTATAGCTCAATCAATCGAATTTAAAATTGACGATTTGGGTCATATACAAGAAGAGGATACTGAAGAACATGTATGCCGATTTATTCAGCCATTTGATTTAGGTAAGGCGCCGTTATTCCGTGTTGGACTTTCTAAAATGGAAGATCAGACTCATTTGTTGATTCTGGATATGCATCATTTAATCTCGGATGGCACTTCTATTCATCTCATTATTAATGATTTCAATAGGTTTTATCAGGATACAGAGGTAGAGCCTGCAACGATTCAGTACAAGGATTATTCCGAGTGGATGTATACACAGGCTGATATCAATCTTGTCGCAAAAGAATATTGGCTTACTCAATTTAAAGGGGAAGTTCCAGTACTAGACTTTCCAGCAGATTACCCGCGTCCACAAGTTCAAAGCTTTGATGGAGAACAGTACAAATTCGTGCTGAGCGAACAGGATACCGAACGGGTAAGACAACTTGCTCAACTAACAGGTACGACCCCGTATATGATCTTGGTGGCAGTATATCAGATTCTTTTGTCTCGTTACAGTGGGCAAGAAGATATTATAGTAGGGTCGCCTGTAGCAGGAAGACAGCACGCTTCGCTGCAAAAAATAGTTGGTATGTTTGTAAATACGATCGCTTTGCGTAGTAAGCCAGAGGGAACCAAGTCTTTTTCAACTTATTTACTAGAGATGAAAGGACTTGTGATTGATGCACTTGAGCATCAGGACTATCCATTAGAGCAGTTAATTGAGCAATTAAGCCTACCAAGAGATGTTAGCCGCAATCCACTATTTGATGTCATTTTTACTTACAATAATGTGGAAATGGATAGAATGCAGATGGAAGATCTGCTCTTGGAAGATTATCCTTTACGCGTTCGAAAGACCAAGTTCGATCTAGCATTAACCGCTCAAGAGAACGGTGACAGCATTAGTATGGACTTTGTTTACGCTAAGCAGTTGTTCAGCAGAAAACGAATAGAGCGTTTGGTCGAACATTTTCTGAATATACTGCATGCAGTAATGGAACATCCAAGCATAAATATTGCTGCTATCGATATGTTAGCTTCCGAGGAACAAAGGCAGCTGCTGTATGGTTTTAATGGAAGGCTTCGAAGCGAACTAGACTCCCACTCGTTTATTCAAATGTTTGAGCAACAAGTTCACCGTACACCAGATCATATTGCTGTCGTTTTCGGAAATGATCGACTTACTTATGCCGAACTTAATAGAAAAGCAAATCAATTAGCATTTGAGCTAAGCTCTGCATTGGATAATGGCTCACATACTCAGCCGATTATCGCTATTTTAGCTGAGTATAGAATTGAGACAATGATTGGGCTGTTAGCCATTCAAAAAGTAGGAGCAGCTTATGTGCCTATTGATCCTGAATTCCCAACGGTGCGTATGGAATATATGCTGCAAAATAGCGGGGCTTCTCTACTTCTATCTCCTCAAGCTAGGGGAGATTTGAATACAACTATTCCAACATGTTTGATCGATGGTGTGTTGGATTACGTGGGAACTGACGAAAAATGTACTTCTTATACACTTGAATCTAATGATCTCATTTATGTTATCTACACGTCAGGCACAACAGGACAGCCAAAAGGTGTTATGGTTGAGCATCGTAATGTAGTGAACTATCTACATTGGTTTGTAAATGAATTTAGTATTAACGATAAAGATCGAACCGTTCTTCTCTCTTCACCAAGTTTTGATCTTGGCTATACATCAATGTTGTCTGCACTGATAAGAGGTGCAGAATTGCATATATTGAATAAGCACGATTATGTAGATCCTTTATATGTGACTCAATATATATCTGATCATCACATTACTTATGTAAAGGCGACACCGTCCATGTTCCATCTTCTGATCAATAATGATGATTTTTCTATTCAACAAGGAGCATTGGAAACTTTGCGTCTCATCGTGCTTGGCGGAGAGAAAATAAACACGTTAGATATCGCCCAATACCATAAACAATATTCACATACAACGATTGTTAACCACTACGGCCCAACAGAGGCGACAATTGGCTGTATTGCCGCACCAATCGATTTCGACCAATTACATCGATCTAACAGCACACCTGTACTTGGTAAGCCGATAGACAATGCACAAGTATATGTTATAAATCGATATGGAAAACTTCAGCCAATTGGAGTCTTAGGTGAACTTGCTATTGCTGGAGCTGGTTTATCACGAGGTTATTTGAATAATGAGAGTTTAACTGCTGAGAAATTTGTTGCTAATCCGTTCTCCGATGCAGAAAACAACAGAATGTACCTGACTGGAGATATCGTAAGATGGTGCGAGGACGGAACGATACAGTTTTTTGGGAGAGCAGATCATCAAGTCAAAATAAGAGGATATCGCATTGAATGTTCTGAGATCGAGCATCGCCTTATTGAACATCCCCATATTAGTGAGGCAATTGTCATTTTGAAGGAGGAAGAAGGAAAATCTTTCTTAGTGGCTTATGTTATAGCTGATATTACGGTCGATGCTGTAGAGGTTAAACGGTGGGTAACGGATGGGCTTCCAGAATATATGGTTCCTACACATGTCGTTCATATGGAGCGAATTCCACTAAATGAGAACGGAAAAGTAAATGTCCATGTTCTGCCGCAGCCGCAATGGATGAATACTTTGAGCAGCACGGTTGAACTTCCTACAAATGAAGTGGAATCAGCATTAGTTGCAGTGTGGGAAGAAGTGCTTGGATTGCACCCAATTGGGACGGATGCTCATTTCTTTGAGCTAGGCGGCGATTCAATTAAAGCACTGCAAGTTTCTTCACGAATGCAACGCCATGGTTTGAAAATGGAAGTTCGGCATCTTTTCCAACACCCAGTCATTAGACGTTTGAGTAAATATGTTCAACCGATTAAAGCACAAATTGATCAAGGCTTAGTATTGGGTCCGACCGAACTAACGCCAATACAAAGGCGATTATTCGACCTAGGATGGGAAACCGTACAACATTATAATCATTCCGTCATGTTGTTGAAGCCCGACAGGTTTGATGAAACATTGCTGAGAACGGTGTTTACATTGCTAACCACACACCATGATGCTTTACGAATGAGATATAGCTATGAAACGAATCAGGTTCTTCAGACAAACAAGGGTCTAGAAGGTAACCATTACGAGTTATTGCTGTTTGACTATATGGATATTGCTCAAGAATATGCTGAGAAAGAAATGGAGACGCAAGCCAATTATATTCAGCAGTCTATGCGACTTGACAGTGGTCCGCTTTTGAAGGCTGGGTTGTTTAAGACGCAACAAGGTGATTACTTACTGTTAATTATTCATCATGTAATCGTAGATGGAGTGTCTTGGCGCTTCCTTATCGAAGATCTTGAAACGGCATACACACAATTAGAGAGCAAGCAAGAAGTAAAGCTACCTCCCAAAACAGATGCGTATCAACGATGGTCTAAGCAACTGCTCTCCTATGCCGATAGTAAGGATATTCGAGAAGAAGTAATGTATTGGCAGCAGCAGGAGCAAGTTGAAACACGACTCCTACCAAAAGAAAATGTCATTATGCAGCGTATGGAAAGGAATAGTCGTAAAACAAGTATTAAGCTTGAAAAGGACGAGACCTTCCAACTCTTGCATGAGGCGAATCGTACCTACAGTACAGAAGTAAATGAACTTTTACTGTCTGCGTTAGTAATGACATTGCAGACGTGGATAGGTGGGAATGGATCGATAGTTGTGCATCTTGAAGGCCACGGTCGAGAAGATATTATGGATGACATCGACATTTCAAGAACGGTTGGTTGGTTTACTTCGGTGTATCCGTTTGCTCTTGAATTGACAAGTACTTCAGATATGAGCCGCAGTATCAAAACAGTAAAGGACAACTTGCGACGTGTTCCAAACAAAGGTATAGGCTATGAAATATTAAGATGGTTGACCACCCATCGTTCTGACTTGCCTCTTACTTTTAACGTAAAGCCGGAAGTTATATTTAATTATCTAGGTCAATTTGATCAATTATTACCGGGTGAACGCCTTCAAATTTCTACATTAAGCACTGGTTCAGATATTGGGCCGGAGATGGTGAAGCGGTATGCACTAGAATTTAATGCGATGATTGTTCAAGGCGAATTGTGCTTAGATATTCATTATGATCGTAATGAATATCAATCGGCAACAATCGATAAATTGGCTACTTCGTACCGGCATTACTTGAAGGAAGTTATTTCTCATTGTACGGGCAAAGAAATGGTAGAACATACGCCAACGGATTTTCACTTTAATAAATTGTCTCAGCAGCAGCTAGATAAAATATCAAATCTTTTCAAAGTGCATTCGAAGAAATGAGCACTTCTTTATAGAGGACGAGCTCATTGAAATTCCAATAAAATTTGGGAGTGTCGAGCATTGAATTATGAGATCGAAAATATATACACGTTGACTCCACTTCAAGAAGGTATGTTATTTCATTCCTTGCTTGATCCTGAATCAAATGCTTATTTTGAGCAGTTTGTATTTACATTAAGCGGTCAGATTGAGGTAGCGCTGCTGGAGAAAAGTTTTAATCAGATTATTGAACGCTTTGACGTGTTAAGAACTGTGTTTATCTACAGGGAATCAGAGCAACCGTTACAGGTCGTACTTCGGAAGGTAGAGACCAATATTCCTTTTGTAGACCTTACAGATCTTAGTCCACTCGAGCAGCAGCAATATGTAGAAGAGTTTAAGAATCGTGAAAAGGAAAAAGGTTTTGACTTGCAACAAGATGTGCTCATTCGATTGTCTCTATTTCAAACGACGTCTTCCACATATAAGGTGGTATTTAGCTTCCATCATATTATTATGGATGGCTGGTGCCTTGGTATTATTGCTAAACATTTATTCGGTGTCTATCATGAGCTGCAGCAAGGTAAATGGATGCCAAATCACACGATATATCCATTTCGTGATTATTTGACTTGGTTGAATGCTCAAGATAGCAGCAGCGCATTACAGTATTGGTCTGATTATTTACGTGACTTTGAAAATCAGACCTTACTCCCTAGTCAACATAGCTATAATCCATTAGCGGAATTTAAATATCGTCGTCATTCGTTCCGCTTCAGCGAAGAAACAAGTCGCGACTTGTTAAAGCTTGCTTCTGAACAGAAAGTTACCATAAGTACTGTGTTCCATGTTATGTGGGGCATATTGCTGCAAAAATATAATCATAGTGATGATGTCGTATTTGGTACGGTAATCTCCGGCAGGCCGCCGGAGATTGTCGGTATCGAAGAGATGGTTGGTCTATTTATTAATACTGTTCCTATACGAGTAACAGGCAGCTGCGACATGACTTTACCTAATCTACTGCAGAACATAAACGTTGCTATGGCTGAGGCTAACACTCATGGGCACGTATCTTTAGCAGACATTCAATCCTTAACGACATTAAAGCAGCACTTAATCCAGCATATTATGGTTTTTGAAAACTATCCGTTGGAGTCTGAGCTGATCGATAGTAATCATGGAAATAACAATCAACTATCCATTTCAGATGTTGTAGTAGAAGAACAAGTGAATTATGACTTTGATGTAACGGTGTTTCCTGGTGATGAGATAGAGGTTCGGTTTACGTACAATGGAAATACTTACGAAGAAACGTTTGTACAGAGAATGGAGTTCCATCTAAAGCAATTAGTCAATCAAATGATAGATAACTCGCAAATTACGTTAGGTGATCTTAGCATCATTACTGAAGAGGAACATGCACAGATTGTTCAGTTGTTTAATGGAAAGAAAACAACTTTTGAACATGCTCTTACTAAGACGGTTCATCAATTATTTGAAGAGCGGGTATTGCACAATCCTCATGCCATTGCTGTGAAGTATAGAGAACAGCATATGACCTATGGACAGTTAAATGATAGAGCCAATCAAATTGCTAGAAGGTTAGTTCGACTTGGCCTACAGCCGGGTGACTTTGTTGGAATTATGATGGAGCGTTCTCCATTAATGTTGCAAAGTATATTAGCCATATGGAAAGCAGGCGCAGCTTATATTCCGCTAGATATGAGTCATCCAGAAGAGCGAATTATGTCCATTATGATAGACTCTGATGCACGAATATTGCTTAGCGAAGCGAATTGTGCAACGGATACGTTGAAGCAAAGACTTGGTGCAAAATTGGTCGAGCTAGACGAGCTGATGAATGTTATTGAGCAGGAGGAAAGCATTAATCTTGATTTGCCAATATCCGTGAATGACTTAGCATACTGTCTATTTACATCGGGATCAACAGGACAACCTAAAGGGGTTATGATCGAGCATTTAGGTATGCTCAACCATATTCTAGCTCAGCAAGAAGCTCTAGGTTTATCTCAGGAACTTGTGTTTGCACAGAATGCTAGCCACTGTTTTGACATTTCTGTATGGCAGTTCGTATGTGGTCCAACACTTGGAGGTACAACTGTTATTATTCCTGATGACATTGTAATGGACCCGCGAAAATGTATAGAACGAATTCAAACAGACGCTGTTACGCTTTTAGAGGTTGTGCCGTCCTATTTAACGGTGCTGATGGATTTGATTGAACAGGATTCTATTGTTCTTTCTAACTTGTCTTTATTGATGATAACCGGAGAAACGGCTACTCCAGCAATTGTGAAGAGATGGTTCTCGTTATGTCCTGCTATTCCAATGATAAATGCATATGGACCTGCTGAGGCTTCGGATGATGTATGTCAGTATAAATTCGATGAGTACCCTTCTGGAAGCATGGAACAGATTCCTATTGGAAGTCCATTAACAAACGTTAATATTTATATCGTTGACCAACATTTTCAGTTATGTCCAGAAGGTGTTACCGGTGAAATTTGCGTGAGTGGGATTGCAGTTGGTAGAGGGTATCTTAATGACGAGGAACGGACTCAGCGAGTATTTCTAACCGATCCATTTACATCTGATCCAGGGGTACGGATGTATAGAACGGGTGACCTTGGTAAATGGCGTAAAGATGGAATGATCGAATTTGTGGGAAGGCGCGATCATCAAGTAAAAGTCAGAGGATTTCGAATTGAACTTGGTGAGATTGAAAATCATCTTGCCTCCCATCCATTAATTATTGAAGTGGCTTCTGTAGTATGGAAGGAAGACGAAGAGTCTTATATTTGTACCTATTATAAGAGTTATCAAGCTATACATGATGACGAATTAAAATCGTATCTAAGTCGTTATTTGCCATCCTATATGGTACCTGCATGCTTTATGCGATTAGAGGAAATGCCCCTCAATGGAAGTGGGAAAATAGACCGTCAACAACTGCCACGTCCATCGCATCGAGTTCACGATGAATATATTGCTCCACGCAACACAACGGATGAAATGCTATGTGAGATATGGAGTGAAGTATTAGGCCCACATCATTGGGGAATAGAGCACAACTTCTTTAACTGTGGAGGTCACTCTCTGAAGGCAACTGTATTGATCTCCAAAATTTATAATCGCTTGGACGTAAATGTGTCGGTAAGAGATGTGTTCCGTCTACCTACGATCCGCGAAATGTCTGATTACATTCATACATTGACTCCTGCTAAGATAGAGCAAATACCTGTAGCTGAAAAATGTGACTATTATCCCGTTAGCTCCATGCAGCAAAGAATGTACGTATTACATGAGTTGGAGGATAAGAGAAGTGTAGCCTACAATATGCCAAGTGCGTATCGAATTCAAGGAGAGCTGGATGTTGCAAGGTTAGAACAGGCTGTGCAAGCTTTAATAAGACGGCATGATCTATTACGAACGGTATTTGAAACGATTGATGGAGTGATTGTACAAAGGGAATGTACGAATGTTTCATTTGCTATTGAACGAAGTGAGGGGTCAGAAGCAACAATTGACTCTGCTATGCGTGCATTTGTTCGACCGTTCTATCTAGAAGAAGCTCCGTTGCTTCGGATGGAAGTGTTGAAGATAGACGAGCAGGACCATATCTTACTTGTTGATATGCATCACATTATTTCAGATGGCATATCAGGACAGATTATTGTTAACGAAACCATTGCTCTATATACACAACAGCAGTTGCCTGAACTAGCTCTACAGTATAAGGATTATGCAGTATGGCAGCAGCAACGTTTGTCTGACTCAAGAATGGTGGATCATAAAGGCTATTGGTTGGAGCAGTTTAGTGGGTCATTACCGCTGCTAAATTTGCCTTTAGATTACAGGAGGCCAGTCCAACAAAGTTTTGCAGGTAATACGCTGAGATTTACAGCAGGCGCTGAACTCACCGCACAGTTGAATCAGTTTGCATCACGGAATGGAGCAACATTATATCATGTTCTACTTGCTGCTTATTATTTGCTGTTGAACAAGTATTCCGCTCAGCATGATATTATAATCGGCACGCCCGTTGCAGGCCGTAATCATCCGGATTTACACAATATGCTTGGGATGTTTGTTAACACGCTAGCATTACGAATCAAGTCGCAACCTGAACAAACATTTGAACAGGTAGTAGATACGATTAAAGAATTGTCACTCGAAGCGATGGAGCATCAGGAATATCCATTCGAGCAATTGCTTGACGAACTTGATGTGAAGCGAGATACGAGTCGCAATCCATTATTTGATACCATGTTTAATCTTTTTGATGCTGAAGAACATGAAATCCAATTAGACAACTTGCATATTACCCCACAAGAATTAAATCACCAATCAGCGAAATTTGACCTCATGTTAGATGCACTTACAGAGACAGATAATATTTATTTTGATTTACAATATTGCACCGATTTATTTAAGGAATCTACAGCTAAGCAACTTTCATCACATTACTTATATATTCTAGACCAAGTTGCGTCTGATCCTAGTGTAGCTATTGGGGCTATAAATGTATTGTCGGATACGGAAAGTAGACATCTTATTCAACAGTTCAGTGGCGTACAAAAGGATTACGATTTTAGTAAAAATGCAGCTCAGCGTTTTGAGCAATATGCTATAAGCACTCCAGATCACGTCGCAGTTATTTATGAGCATGAACGAATTAGCTATCGTGAATTAAATGAGCATGCCAATCGCTTGGCACATTACTTGTTACGGCAGCAAATAGCTCGTGAAGAAGTCGTGGCTGTCATGTTAGATCGGACACCGCATTTTATAAAGAGTGTTCTGGCAGTATGGAAAGCAGGAGCAGCTTATGTTCCTATTGATCCGGCTTATGGGATGGAACGTCAGCGAAATATTGTACAAGATTCTGGGGCGTCATTGTGGATTACGTCATCGGAGTACAAGGAAACGGTTCGACAGGTAGCATTTGAAGGAACGGTTCTGTTTATTGATGAAATTGAACAGCAATTGCTGTCAGAGTCTGTATCAAATCCTAAGGTCGAATCGGATATACATGATTTGGCGTATGTTTTGTTTACTTCTGGATCAACAGGCAAGCCGAAGGGAGTTATGATTGAGCATCTTGGCATGTTAAATCATATTCTAGCAGAAGCGGATGAACTACATTTAGATGAGAGCTTAGTGTTTGCCCAAAATGCCAACGTATGTTTCGATATTTCGGTGTGGCAGTTTTTTGGACCGCTAGCTATTGGTGGAACTACTGTTATTTACTCAAATGCCCTAATTCTAGATGTGGAGACGTTTCTTCACCGCATGGATGATGATGGCATAACCTTATTGGAAGTTGTCCCGACCTATTTATCTGTCATGATGGACGTACTTGAAAAAGGTAATCTTGCACCATCAAGATTACGTATGCTTATGATCACGGGTGAAGCTGTCAAGCCAGAGACAGTGAATCGTTGGTTCCGTTTATGCTCTCCTATTCCGATGGTTAATGCGTACGGGCCTGCTGAGGCATCGGATGATAGTATTCAATATCTAATGAAGCAAGCTCCTGAGGATATGCAGCTTATTCCTATTGGAATACCTATACCTAACGTAAATGTATATATCGTGGATGAAGCAATACAATTATGTCCTCTTGGAGTTGTTGGAGAAATATGTATAGGTGGACTTGGTGTAGGTAGAGGGTACATCAGAGATTCTGAACGAACGAAGGGCTCCTTTATCCTTGATCCGTTTTCGGATGTACCTGGACAAACGATATATCGGACAGGGGATATGGGCCGATGGCTAGCAGACGGTACAGTCGAATACTACGGTCGTCAAGATTTTCAGGTGAAAATAAGAGGCTTTCGCATTGAGCTAGAAGAAATTGAGGCAGTGCTTCTTCAACAATCTGTTGTGAAAGAAGCAGTGGTCAAAGTGTTAACGAAAGAGGGGGAAGATCCTTATTTATGTGCTTATCTGACCTCAAATTCAAATGAAATACTAGATTTAGAGAGTTTGAAGTCTGAACTTTCACTAGCACTTCCCTATTATATGGTTCCTACGTATTTTGTATATTTGGAAGCTATGCCGTTATTGGATAACGGGAAGATTAACCGTAATGCGCTGCCTGAACCCAATTTAAATGTAGGTACAACGAAAGTCGCTGTTGATCCTGCAAGCAAACTTGAGTCACATATGGTAGAAATATGGGCAGAAGTACTTGGTCACCAGCAAATTGGAACCAATTATAATTTCTTCGAACTTGGTGGAGATTCGATTAAAGCGATTCAAATCTCTTCTAGACTTAGCGCATTAGGTTACCGTATGAAAATAAAAGATTTGTTCCAGTATCCACAAATTGCTCAGTTGAGCCCTTGGGTAACTTCAGAGAATAGAGAAATCGACCAGCGTGCAGTTGAAGGGGAGGTGCCATTTACTCCTATTCAGCATTGGTTCTTCCAACAATCATTCGTTAATGCCCACCATTGGAATCAATCGGTCATGTTGTACAACCGAGAAGGTTATGATGCAAAAATAGTGGAGCAAGTATGGGGTCATATCGTAAAGCATCATGATGCTTTGCGTATGGTGTATAAAGATGAAAAGGGTTCTATCATCCAAATTAATCAAGAGTTAAGTGCTTCAGCACCTCAGCTAGAATATGTTGATGTTTCCCATCTTTTAGATCCTTCATCAGCCATTCTACAACATGCTGAATCGGTTCAATCTTCGATCCATTTAGCTGATGGCCCATTAGTAAAGCTTGCATTGTATCACACAGAGAATGGAGATCATTTGTTCATTGTAATCCATCATTTAGTTGTTGATGGTGTGTCATGGCGCATTTTATTTGAGGATTTCGCATCAGGATATATGCAGCTAACACGTAATGAGCAAATTGTCTTCCCATCAAAAACGGATTCTTATAAATATTGGGCAGAGCAGTTGTTGAAATATGCAAATAGTAAGACGTTAACGAAGGAAATGTCTTATTGGGCTCAAGTAAATGCAATGAACATCGCTCCTTTGCCTAAGGAAAGCTTGAGTAATAGTAATGATATAAGAGTAAAACACAACCGAAAGTATTCTTTTGAACTTCAGCAGGACGAGACTGCATTGCTCCTAGGGCCTGCGCATGCAGCGTACGGTACAGAAATTAATGACTTGCTTTTATCAGCACTTGGTATTGCCATTCAACAATGGGCAGGACATCTACAAGTGGCAATCTCTCTAGAAGGTCATGGGAGAGAGGAGTTACTAGATAAAGTCAACATAAGTCGAACTGTGGGATGGTTTACATCGGTATTCCCAATTGGGCTGGATATGGGCGCTCCAAATGATCTCTCGTACACGATTAAAAACGTGAAAGAATCACTTAGACGTGTACCGAATAAAGGGATCGGATACGGGATTTTAAAATATTTGACTGCGGCAGAGCATAAACAAGGCATGCATGTTGAGCTAGAGCCTGAGGTCAAATTTAATTATCTTGGTCAGTTCGATACAGATATCAATACAGGTGTATTTCAAGTTTCTCCATTAGATTGTGGGCAAAATGAAAGTATGGACGGAGATAGAGAAGTAGCTTTAAATATTGGCGGACTAATTGAGAATGGTAAGTTGAGGATCATGATCGATTATAACGCAAATGAATTTAGCAATAGCCATATTGCCAAGTTGGCTGATGCGTTCCAGTTGGCACTCCTGAGAATTCTAGAACATTGTATCTCGAAAGAGGAAAAAGAGTTAACAGCATCAGATGTTGGTGCAGAGGATTTATCCTCAGAGGAATTAGACGAAATTCTACAGTTCTATAGTAATTAGATTTGCTGCGGGAGGGATTTGGTTGGAGAAATTGGAAGTTAAAAGCGTCTACTCTTTATCGCCGATGCAAGAAGGAATGCTATTTCACACTTTACTGAATCCAACATCACCGGCATATTTCGAACAATTTCAATGTACGCTTCTTGGTGAACTTAATGTGCGCTTATTGGAGCAAAGTTTTAATATTTTAATAGAAAAATACGATATTTTAAGAACTAACTTTATGCATTTGAATTTGAAAAGTCCGAAGCAAATCGTATTTAAGAAACGAGAGCTTATTATTAAGTACGAGGATCTATCCAATAATGGGATGGATATAACGGAAGCCGACGCATTTATCGAACAATATGCAGTAGAAGATAAACGTAACGGTTTTGATCTAGCAAAAGATATGTTGATTCGTCTCGCTGTATTCCGAGTGGGTGAGGATCGATTTAAAATTGTATGGAGCTATCATCATATTTTGATGGATGGATGGTGTCTCAAGCTACTGCTTCAGCAGTGGCTTGAGTACTATAACGTACTGTTGAATAGCCAACCACTCCATATAAGTAAAGTAAGGCCTTACGCAGATTATATTCGTTGGTTGGAGCAACAAGATCGTGATGAAGCCAAGCAGTTTTGGTTGAAATACCTTGAAGGTTATTCAACGCAAGCCATACTGCCATCTTTGTCCATGGGGGTAAATGGGCAGGAGAACAAACAGGAATATGTCCAAGTCGATCATTTTTTTCAAATTGACGAAGATGTAAGATTCAGACTAGAAAGCATTGCCAAGAAGCAGCAGGTGACCTTAAACACCGTATTGCAATCTGCGTGGGCCATCATGTTAGGCAAATACAATCGTACCAATGATGTAGTAATTGGCACAGTTACATCAGGAAGGCCTGCTGCAGTTGACGGTGTGGAAGAAATGATAGGGTTATTTATTAATACCATTCCTGTTCGAATAAAGTGGGATAATTATGATCGCTTTGATGAAATGCTTCAACAGGTTCAACGTTCTGGCGTAGAAGCGCAAAACTATGATTATTACCCTTTAGCAGATATACAATCTAACTCTGAGTTGAAACAAACGCTGCTTCACCATTTATATGGATTTCAAAATTATCCGTTTAAACATAATCCTCAAGATGAGCCTGAGACGTATACATTTACAATCGAAGAAGAACAAGATTTTGAGCAGTCCAATTATGATTTTAACGTTATTGTGAGCGCTAGCGAAGGGCTGGAAGTTAATTTTAAATATAATGCTACTTGTTATGATGCATACATGGTGCAAAACATAGAACATCACTTCAAACATATCCTACATCAGATTAGTCACCAGCCTGGAATTTGTATCGGAGCTATCTGCCTTATAACTGACATCGAACGCACGCTCCTATTAGAACAATTTAATGAAACAACGGTGTCTTACGATTTAGATGGAACCTTTCTAAAAAGATTCGAGGCACAAGTTCAAGTCTGTCCTGATGACATTGCAGTAGTCTATCGTGATCAGGAGTTAAGCTATAAACAACTAAATGAACGTGCCAATCAACTGGCATATTGGTTGAAGGAACAGGGAATAACACATCAACAAGTGATTGGTCTGATGCTAGAGCCTTGCACTGAAATGGTCGTTGGTATGCTTGCTATTGCAAAAGTGGGGGGCGTATTTCTACCCATTGATCATAGTTATCCTATCGAGCGTATTCAATATATGCTCGAAGATAGTGCTGCTGCTTTGTTATTGTCGAATCAGAGTTGTTTGCGGAAAGGACCATGGGCAGCATGGGTAGTTAGGTATGCTGCAATTGAGGATATTCAGTTAGATCTTTTTGAACATTCCAATCTCAATCATCATGTCCAACCGACGGATTTAGCTTATCTTATCTATACATCTGGTTCTACAGGAAAGCCCAAAGGAGTTATGATTGAGCATCGATCACTGTTGAACTTCGCACTATGGTATGTCGAATATTATAAATTCTCGAAGCATGATAAATGTGCTAAATACATAGGATTTGGCTTCGACCCTTCCGTTAGTGAAATGGTACCACCGCTCCTTGCAGGAAGTTCTATCGTTATTATACCTGAAGAAATCCGATTGGAACTTGATGCACTCAATCAATTTATGGAAGCAAAAGGAGTTACAATTGCTGCATTTCCTGCTGCCATAACCGAGCAATTCATCAAACTGGGCAATCGTACTTTAACAAGACTGATCACCGGTGGAGACAAGCTCAAACATTTTGAAAGTTGCAGTTTCCAAATTTACAATAATTATGGCCCAACCGAAAACACCATTACCTCAACCGTATTTCCGGTAAGCAGTCTTTTACACAATATCCCGATTGGAAAGCCAATCTCCAATGGAAGAGTATACATTGCTGATGACGATGGATGCTTGCTACCAGTGGGAGTGCCGGGAGAATTATACGTTGCTGGTACAGGCTTGGCTAGAGGATATTGGAATAGACCAGATCTAACAGAATCGAGCTTTATACCAGATCCGTATGTGTCAGGAGAAAGGATGTACCGAACGGGAGATTTGTGCCGTTGGCTGCCTGATGGCAATATCGAATTTCTAGGCCGAATAGACAATCAAGTCAAGATTAGAGGCTATCGGGTTGAATTAGGAGAAATTGAATGGCATTTGTTTCAACAGCCTGAGATTAAAGAAGCAGCCGTTACCATTTTAGAGCGAGTGAATGGTGAGAAGATACTAGTAGGCTATATGGTTGCAGAAGAAGCCGTAACCAGTACTGAAATGAAACGTCGCCTTGCTAAAATATTGCCAGATTATATGGTCCCTACTTATTTGATATTTCTAGATAAGATGCCGCTTACCTCTAATGGAAAGATCGATCGCCAATCTCTTCCGTATCCGAAAGAGGCTGATATCGAAAGTGAGGAACATGCAAATCCTACTAATGAGATAGAAGCAAAACTGATTAGCATTTGGAAAAATATATTGGGTGTAGAGTATGTTGGAGTTAATAGTCATTTTTTTGCTTTGGGCGGAAATTCACTAAGTGCGATTAGGCTTGTTTCAGCCATAAAAAAAGAGCTCCAATTTGGATTGCCGTTACAAGATATTTTCCAGCAGCCATTGTTATCTGACATGGCTCGAATGATAACGGGAACAGATAATCGGTATGCCGCTATTGAACCAGCAGCACCTGCAGCGTATTATCCGGTATCACCTGCACAGCGACGCATATTTATTATCGAACAGCTAGAAGGGGTAGGGTATGCCTATCATATGCCTGTCATCGTTCGTTTACGGGGAAATCTGGATAAGGAACGTTGGAGAAAAGCCATTCTGCATTTAGTTCAACGGCATGATTCCCTGCGCACCACCTTTGCTTGGGTGAACGGAGAACCGATGCAGCAGGTGGGGCATGTTAAGCAAGAAGCTGTAGATGTTAGGGAACTGTTTGGAGGTGAAGCAGATCTAGAGACAGCGGTGGAAGACTTTATGCAGCCGTTTGATTTGTACCATGGCCCGCTATTCCGTACTCGATTGCTTCATATCTCAGCTGAAGAGCATCTTATGCTTGTGGATATGCATCATATCATTGCAGATGGTACTTCCATTGGTGTGTTGGTCGAGGAGTTCAGCCAGCTGTACCGAGAAGAAGTGTTACCTAACCTTCGGATTCAGTATCAAGATTATGCAGTGTGGCAGCAAGAGCAAGCTCAGAATGGTCAGTTTGACAAGCAGGAACAGTATTGGCTTAGTCAGTTCGAAAAAGAAATTCCAGTACTGACGTTGCCACTTGATCAACCGCGACCTCAGATGCAAAGTTTTGAAGGCGATATCCTAGTACTCTATCTTGATACCGAGTTGCGCGAGCGTATACATAAGCTGGCTGCAGATACAGGAACTACTTTGTATATGGTGATGCTGGCTGCCTATACCATTTTGTTATCGAAATACAGTGGGCAGGAGGATATTGTTGTAGGAACACCGACAGCAGGTCGTCCGCATGCTGATCTTGAACAAATGGTAGGGATGTTTGTCAACACGCTTGCGCTACGCAGCTACCCAATAGGAACTGTAACATTTTTGGATTATGTACAAGTGACCAAGCAACGTATTTTGGAAGCATTTGAGCATCAAGAATATCCGTATGAGCAGTTGGTGGATAAACTGAATATCCAACGTGATTTTAGCCGAAATCCATTGTTTGACACGATGTTCGCTGTGGAGAATATGTCGCTTGGGGAACTGCAAGCGGAAGGGCTGACGTTGGAGCCATATACGACACCACGTACGATTGCGAAGTTTGATCTGACATTTACGATAACTGAAAATAGTCAGGGAATCGAATTAGATATTGAATATGCTACAGCCTTATTTAACCGTGCAACGATTGAACGAATGGCTAAGCATTATGTCCGAGTATTAGAGATCGTGATGGAACATCCAAGTACTTTGCTTTCACAAGTTAACTTACTAGTCGAAGATGAGCGTACACAGATTTTACAATTGTTTAATGATACATGGACCGAGTATCCGCGTGAGAAGACGATCCACGCTCTATTCGAGGAGCAGGTAGCAAGCGCGCCGGATCGGTTCGCGATTACATTTGAGGAAGAGCGACTCACTTATAGGGAACTGAATGAGCGTGCAGATCGACTGGCAAATGCATTGCAGGCAAGAGGGACTATGCGAGATCAAGCAGTGGCGATAATCGGTGATCGTTCACTTGCCATTATTATCGGTATGTTGGCTGTGCTGAAAGCAGGGGGCGCATATGTGCCAATTGATCCCGATTATCCACTAGATCGGATTGAGTATGTGCTTCATGACAGTCAATGCGAGCTTGTACTAGTGCAAGGAGCTTATGCTGATAGGCTGCCAGGAGATGCTGCTATGCTCGTACTGGAAGATGAGTCAAGCTGGAGTAAGGCTAGCGCGGAGCAAGTAAACAAAATGGTAGCTAGAGAAGTTAATGTAACGGATCTGGCTTATGTTATGTACACATCAGGGTCTACCGGTCGTCCAAAAGGAGTGATGATCGAGCATCGAAATGTAGTGCGATTGGTAAAAAATAATCAGTATATGTCATTTGCAGAAGGTGAGCGCATTTTACAGACAGGAGCACCTGTCTTTGATGCAACTACATTTGAAATATGGGGAGCTTTGCTGAACGGCCTGGAATTGTATGTGGTAGACAAATATACCATTTTAAATCCACAGAAGCTGGGAGAAGCGATTCGTAACTATGACATCACGACGATGTGGCTAACAGCAGCATTATTCGGTCAGCTTGCTCAGGAACGCACGGACCTGTTTGAGCCGCTTACCTATTTACTAGTAGGTGGTGATGCATTGCCTGCGAAGCAAATTCAAGCTGTACGTGATCGTTGTCCAAATCTCGTTATCATTAATGGATATGGGCCGACAGAAAATACAACGTTCTCCCATACGTACGTTATTAAAAACAACGTCGAAAGCAATATACCAATAGGCAGACCAATTAGCAATTCCACCGCTTATATCGTAGATAAATACGGCGAGCTTCTGCCAATTGGTGTACCAGGAGAGCTGTGGGTTGGCGGTGATGGTGTAGGAAGGGGCTATTGGAACAATGATGAGCTGACGGCAGGGAAATTTGTGCCGAGTCCATGGGTGCAAGGCGAACGGATATATAAGACAGGGGATAGGGCGAAGTGGCTACCGGATGGTAACGTACAATTTCTTGGTCGGTTAGATTACCAAGTGAAAATACGAGGCTTCCGTGTAGAAACGGGTGAGATTGAGGTCCAAATTGCACAGCACAAAGCAGTAAGTGAAGTAGTGGTCACAGTCGTAACAGAAGAAGATGAGAGTAAGTCATTGTGCGCCTATGTGGTTACGGATATGGGCACGGAGGAGCTTAGAACCTATTTAAAGGAACAAATACCAGAATATATGATTCCGTCCTATATCATTAGGATGGATCGGCTCCCATTAACGCCAAATGGAAAAGTAGATCGTAGATCATTGCCGCAACCAGAGTCTCAGCCTATTCGAGGTCGAGGTAACGTGTATATACCACCTCTGACTGATATTGAGATCAGACTGTCTAACATATGGAAAGACATATTAAAAGTGAATGAGGTAGGACGCAACGATCATTTCTTTCAGCTTGGTGGACATTCCCTAAAAGCGGCTATACTTCTTGCTCGAATTAGTAAGGAGTTACATGCTGATTTTCCGTTAAAGGAAATATTCAAGTCACCGATCTTATCGGATATGGCACAGCTGACAAGTAGATATGATAGCAATTATTGCGAAATTAATCCTGCATCACCTGCAGTGTATTATCCGGTATCATATGCACAGCGGCGCATATTTATCATCGAACAGTTAGAAGGGGTAGGACATGCTTATCATATGCCTGTTATTGTTCGTTTGTGGGGAAATGTGGATAAGGAACGTTGGATAAAAACCATTCTGCATTTAGTTCAACGGCATGATTCCCTACGCACCACCTTTGCTTGGGTGAACGGAGAACCGATGCAGCAGGTGGGGCTTGTTAGGCAAGAAGCTGTAGATGTAAAGGAACTGCTAGGAGGAGAGTCTACGCTCGAACAAGAAGTGGAAGGTTTTATGCAGCCATTTGATCTGTATAATGGTCCCCTATTCAGGGCGCGACTACTTCATATCTCAAATGAAGAGCATCTCATGCTCGTGGATATGCATCATATCATTGCAGACGGTACTTCCATTGGTGTGCTAGTGGAAGAGTTTAGCCGACTGTATGGTGAAGAAACGTTACCGGATCTTCGGATTCAGTATCAAGATTATGCAGTATGGCAGCAGGAACAAGCACAGAATGGTCGGTTAGATAAGCAGGAGCAGTATTGGCTCTGTCAGTTTGGAGGTGAGCTTCCAGTGCTCTCGCTGCCGCTTGATCATCCGCGACCTCAGATGCAAAGTTTTGAAGGCGATACCCTGGTGCTCTATCTTGATACGGATCTACGCGAGCGTATACATAAGCTAGCTGCAGATACAGGAACTACTTTGTATATGGTGATGCTGGCTGCCTATACCGTTTTGTTAGCGAAATACAGTGGGCAGGAGGATATTGTTGTAGGAACACCGACTGCAGGTCGTCCGCATGCTGATCTTGAACAAATGGTAGGGATGTTCGTCAACACGCTCGCGGTACGCAATTGTCCGAAAGGAACGCTTACATTTTTGGACTATGTGCAGGCTACAAAGGAGTGCGTGTTGGAGGCATTCGAACATCAAGAATATCCATATGAGCAGTTGGTAGATAAGCTGAACATCCAACGAGACTTTAGCCGAAATCCATTGTTCGACACGATGTTTGCAGTGGAAAATATGTCGCTTGGGGAGTTGCAAGCGGAAGGGTTGATATTGGAGCCATATACGACACCACGAACGATTGCGAAGTTTGATCTGACTTTCACGATAACTGAAAATAGTCAGGGAATCGAATTAGATATTGAATATGCTACAGCCTTATTCAACCGCACAACGATCGAACAAATGGCTAATCGTTTTGTCCAAATTCTAGAGACCGTAATGGAACATCCTAATATTTTACTCTCTCAAATAAGCGTATTAACTGAAGTGGAGCGTACACAAATTTTAGAATCGTTTAATGATACATGGACAGCGTATCCACGTGAGAGGACGATTCACGCTCTATTCGAGGAGCAGGTGACAAGTACACCGGATCGGATTGCGCTTACATTTGAGCAAGATCGTCTTACATATAAGGAGCTGAATGAGCGGGCAGATCGCTTGGCACATGCTTTACGAGCGCAAGGCGTAAAACGAAATCAAGCTGTGGCAATAATCGGCGATCGATCGATCGCTATCATTGTAGGTATGCTTGCCGTGCTAAAAGCAGGAAGCGCTTATGTACCAATTGATCCCGATTATCCATCGGATCGGATTGAATATGTGCTTCATGACAGTCAATGCCAACTTGTACTAGTGCAAGCTGCTTATGCTGATAAGGTGCCAGGAGATGTTGCCATGCTTGTACTGGAAGACGAGACAAGCTGGAGTAAGGCGAGCACGGAGCAAGTAAACGAAATGGCAGCTAGAGAAGATAATGTCACGGATCTGGCTTATGTTATGTACACATCAGGCTCGACGGGTCGTCCAAAAGGAGTGATGATCGAGCACCGGAATGTAGTGCGATTAGTAAAAAACAATCAATATATGCCGTTTGCAGAAGGTGAGCGTATTCTGCAAACAGGAGCGCCTGTGTTTGATGCGACAACATTTGAAATATGGGGAGCTTTGCTGAATGGTTTGGAATTGTATGTGGTAGACAAATATACCATTCTAAATCCTCACAAGCTGGGAGAGGCGATTCAAAACTACAGCATTACGACGATGTGGCTAACAGCCGCGTTGTTCGGTCAGCTTGCTCAAGAGCGAACGGACCTGTTTGAGCCACTTACCTATTTACTAATTGGTGGCGATGCTTTGCCTACTAAACAAGTACAAGCAGTACGTGATCGTTGCCCGAATCTCGTTATGATTAATGGATATGGGCCGACAGAGAATACAACGTTTTCTCTTACGTATTTCATTGAAGACAACATCGAAACCAATATTCCAATCGGGAAACCAATCAGCAATTCAACAGCCTATATTGTAGATGCGCATGGGCAGCTCCTGCCGATCGGTATACCAGGTGAGTTGTGGGTTGGCGGTGATGGCGTAGGTAGAGGCTATTGGAACAATGTCGACTTGACGGCAGAGAAGTTTGTGCCGAATCCATGGGTGCAAGGCGAGCGGATCTACAAGACGGGAGATAGGGCGAAATGGCTGCCAGATGGTAACGTACAATTTCTGGGCCGACTCGACTACCAAGTGAAAATACGAGGCTTCCGTGTAGAAACAGGAGAGATTGAAGGCCAAATCATCCAACACATCGGAGTGAGTGAAGTTGTTGTTACGATCGTAACAGAGGATGATGAAAGCAAATCATTGTGTGCATATGTGGTAGCTGAGATGAGTGAGGAGGAGCTTAGAGCATATTTGAAGGAGCATTTGCCAGAGTATATGATTCCGTCCTATATCGTCCTGCTGGATCGACTTCCATTAACAACAAACGGTAAAGTGGATCGTAAGTCTCTTCCAGCTCCTGAACAAAAAATAAGCACTACAGAGGAAATCATTAAGCCACGAAATGATATCGAGAAACAGATCGTAGAACTATGGCAGGATGTACTTAACGTTAAGCCGATCAGTGTTTACAATAACTTTTTTTCAATCGGTGGTCATTCGTTAAACGCGATCGAAGTTATTGCAAGACTATCGAAGCAAGGGTGGAATCTCTCGATTCAACAATTATTTTCAAACCCTACACCGGCATCATTGGCGGAATGGATGACAAATCATAATGAAACTTCTTATTCGTTGGATATGAAGTTCGAACCTATCGAATACCGTACAATCAGCAGTCAAGAAATAACGGATTTAATGGCAAGCATTGAAGTTATGCAGGAGGAGTTTGTATCTGAATTGCTTGCAGGCGAAGTGGAGGAGGTATATCCCATTTCTCCAACACAGTTCTATCATCTAGATGTTCATGATGTATCGGGGACCATATTTACATTGGAACAGCCTGTAGACCGCAGTGTACTAGAGGACGCTATCACCCATCTTATTTCTAGACAAGATGTGCTGCGCAGTATACTTGATAAGCGCAATGATGGAGGTTGGAAACTACTCACAATGCCGGATCAACTTCGCATCCCGTATGTAGACTTATCAAATTATGACCGTTCATCTCAAGATTTGATTATGCAGAAATTGCTGCATGATTGGTTCCTTCGTTCGTACACTGCATCGGACACGTTGATGTACAGGTTACTAGTTTTGAAGATGGATAGTCATCGACATACTATCATTTTGCCTTGCTCGCACGCTATTTTTGACTACATGAGCAGTGAAGTAATTAAATCCTCGCTAATCGAATATTGCAATAGTTTAGGAAAAGGTTGGGATCTACCTGCATATACAGGGAGCACTTACCGGAATTTCGTTAATCAAATTCGTTTGGGTCCAATAGAAATGGACGACGAAGAGATTATGCAACGATTTGCCCTTGAAAAGTTTCATTCTGCTGCAATCGATTCTTTGCAGCTATTCAATCGTTTTGCTGCAACAGACAGTACTTCTATTACCTTCAAGACAGAGTGTGTTTATGACGGAGTAGAAGGCAACTGGAGACAGGCACTGGAAATGTTTATTACCTTCTTTAATGTCAACTTTGGACTTCGTCATATACCTATGTGGCTTACGCATTATGGGCGACAATATAATAAATCTAATTATTATCATGTAGTTGGAGAGTGTATTGATTACATCCCAGTTGTGCTTGAAGTGGAGGCAAATATTATTGAGCAGTTCAACAATATTCATAGACTTGTGGCGCTAGCAAATGATACTTCTCTTAATATGGCTAATTTGATGTATAATCCTGCTGCCACAGAATTGTGGAGTCGTTCCACACAGCATATTCGTGAGGCATTTGCTTGCATGCCTATTAATTTCAACTATTTGGGTGAACAGGATTCATCCCAAGATTATTTTAAAGATGCTGAGATTAATAAAGTTAATACAGAAGGTAGACAACGCATTTTATTCACAAGTTGGCACGATAAAGGACATCTCTATGTGAATGTAGCACTCCCGTTTACAGAAAATGCAGATAGACTGATTCAATGCTTATTGCAATCGCATGAAATCATTCTGACGTAAGGCCTTTTACGTGTTACTAGCTGTGTTGTATCGATGAAAAGCAAAGGAATTGTTTACAAATTAATGGATAGAAAGGTAGGGGGATATGAATAATACTCGAAATATAGTGTTGTTCAGTATCAGTAGGCTGCTTTCAGAATTAATGACGTCCATGTTCAAGTTTGCATTGAGTCTTTACATCTTAGATATAACAGGTTCGGCCAGCATGTTCTCAATTGTATTAGCTTGTATGTATATCCCTAGTGTAATTGTGGATATTTTTGCGGGTGTGTATATCGACCGTTCGGACAAGAAAAAGGTACTTGTCATGTGTGATCTTTTAAGCGGGGTAGCCATCCTTCTCTTTCTGGTCGCATTTCAATTTTATCCAACACATATAGGGTTATTCATTGGCTATGCGCTTGTTCTTAGTACGTTGCAAGCTCTATTCAGCTTAGGAGTGAGTGCATCTGTTCCCCTTCTCGTCTCTGCTGATCGAGTTTCTGCAGTAAACTCTAGTAACCAAAGTATCAATGCACTTCTCAACATAGCGGGGCCAATCGTTGGTGCTGTCGCTTACAGTATCATGGACTTAGGTACGATTCTTCTCGTTAATGGTATCGCTTTTATCGCATCTGGAATCGTTAATATATTCTTAGTATTTAAGAAGAGTCAGGCTGCTGAAGAACATAAGAAACCGTATTGGGACAGTCTAAAAGAAGTTTATCAATATATCTATCAACGTTCTGCTATTAAATATTTGTTAGGTGTATTTATCGTCACAAACTTCATTATTGCACCTGCTATGGGATTAGTACTGCCGTTTATTATTTACCAAGAATTAAAGATGTCAGCTCATCAGCTAGCATTTATTGAAGCAGCAGCCTCGGCAGGTCTGATTATCGGAGCGATATTAATATCACTGAGGAAGTTGAGTACATTTATCTCCAATAAAATATTTGTATTATTTCAATTGCAGGCAGTTGCACTAGTGCTATGGGCTTTTCCGAAGTTACCATTTGTTGATATTCAAGCTACCGGTTGGATTACGTTCGGTTACATCATCATACTTGCATCTACTGGAATGTTGATGTCTATGGGAAATATTCCAATGGTCTCCTATGTTCAACTGTATGTGCCAGATCACATAAGAGCTAGTATTTTCGGAGTTGTAAGTACCGTTACAACGATCTCCGTTCCAATCGGGATGTGGATATATGGATTGCTGTTAGAACAAGTAGATTTCTCATACTTTATGATTGGCTCCAGCCTTATTTTGTTTGTGGTTGGTTATATGGCTCATCGTAATAAATCATTACGGGATTTCTTTAAGGCAACTCATGAAGAGAGTAAGTTGGCTTCTTCAGAAGCCGCTTCTAGTAAAGAAGTGTAGTCGTAATTCAAAAATGGAGGTAGCTTCCTCCTGGAGTTAAATTGCAAAATTGAAAAATGGAATAAGCAATTAAAGGGAGCTTTTATTTTGTACGAGAGACTTTTATAGGACATGTTGGAGTCGCCAACATCGGTTGTGTTTGATTCTTACAATCATTGACCGGTTGGCGACTTTTTGTGCAATGTACTGCACTGCGCTGCGTTATAAGCAGTCAACGAAGGGGGCGTACGATATGAATAAAATAGCGTTTTTGTTCTCGGGTCAAGGATCACAATATGTTCGTATGGGGAAAATATTTTTTGAACGATATGAATCTGTACGTCGACGGTTTTCAGAAGCGTCTGAGGTATTGGGGGTTGATATATCTGACTTATGTTTTAATAGTACATCAGAGGTTTTAACAAAGACCGAAAATACACAACCAGCTATTTTAACACTTAGTGTGGCTATGTTTGAAGTTGCTGTCAACGAAGGTCTCCGGCCTTCTTATTTAGCTGGACATAGTCTTGGTGAATTATCCGCATTAACCGCAGCTGGAGTATTTCCGTTTACTGACGCAGTGAAACTAGCACGAATTAGGGGAGAGGCTATGGCCTCTTGCTCAAATGACAATAAGGGTGGGATGATAGCAGTCACGAATATGGAACCATCCACTATCGAGAATGTATTGAAAGAGTTAGAAAAGAAAGGCTGCGATGTTCAAATTGCAAACTATAATACTCCTACTCAGACGATACTTTCAGGAAGTACGGAAGGAATCTCCTTTGTAGAAGAGCACCTTCGAATAATAGGAGCGACTGTAATTCCTCTAAACGTTAGCGGTCCATTTCATAGTACATATATGATGGGAGCTGTAAGCCCTATGATTACAGCTTTATCAGAAATGGATCTAGGAGATATGAACATACCCGTTATGAATTGTCATGAGGGACGTTTGTATTCAAAAGATGATGACATCCGATCTGTGTTGGCAGCTCAACTGACGGGAGCAGTTCGTTGGACAAAGGTTCTTACTCATTTATACAGTAATGGGGTGACCCATTGGGTTGAAATGGGGCCTAAGGATGTTCTTAAGAAGATTACTTTACAAACATTATCGAATGTTTTAGTTTACGCCTATGATAATGAGATTGATAGAGAAGCAATAAAAAAAGAACTCAGTCTATTCGTGCGAAGTGACAAAAAAGTACCGGATTTAGTAGCTCTTTGCTTAGGGGCTGCGGTGAGTACACGTAATACGAATTGGGATGAAGAAGCTTACCAAAAAGGAGTTGTGGGACCATGCCGGGATATTCAGAGTCTCTATCAATTGATTATGAAAGAACAACGTCATTCAAACGAGGAAGAAATAAGTAAGGCATTAACGTTGCTGCAACGAATTCTAGTGACAAAAGGAGTCCCTCAAGAGGAATGTCATAAACGGATAAGTATCTTATTAAACAAATCCAATACAGATATATCGTTCCATAAGAATGAACGCCTATTAATAGTATAAGTAAAAATAACTTTAAGGGATATAGAAAAACTTTCATTTCACAGAAACAAAATGGGCTTATGGATCGTCTATTGTAATGAGCATCTTTTGCTTACCTGGTGTTTCTTGTATGCTATTAAGTAACGATTCATAAGCGGGGTGATAAAGTGAAGAAGGGTATTATAGCTATAGCTCTTTTTTGCATGTTCACTACTTTATTCATTGGTTGCAGTGGAGAATCTCAAACGTATGCTTCCATTCTGATCTACAACAATCAGGAGTACATAGGAGACAACTTGGTAGCCAAATCACAATATCCTAATGTAAGCCAGGTAGGATCGGTATCGAAGATGGTACGAACTAATCAACTGCCAACAAAAGAATTCTCTTCCAATCAACTTTCCAAAGGTACGAAAATATATCAGGTGGATGAAAATACGTTGTTAGCGAACTGGGATAATGAGCGATATAAGTTATTTGAACGCAAAAAGTCATCTTAGTTTCGGCAACTTAAGGACCTTAAAGGAGCAATTCTTTAAGGTCCTTTTGCATGTATTTGTTCATCTAGAGTGCTAATGGGGACTGAGCGCCTTTAATTTTCTTTGAAAAAAACTCCTAATCTCCTATTTACACGTTAGGAGCGTTGTGTTAAATTATAGAAAATCAAATAGTCAATGTTGATTATACATCGTTAAATATAAACTCGAGGTGAATGCAGTGGCACGCTTAATGGTACTTGGATTACTGATGATGAAGCCGATGTCAGGTTATGAAATGCAAACGTACATGCAAATATCGGAGACGGATAAATGGGCCGGCATATTACCAGGATCAATCTATCATGCGCTAAAAAAAATGGAGAAAGAACAGCTCGTTCAGATTGAAGCTGTAGAGCATACGGGGCACAGAGCCAAAGCGATATATTCGATAACAGAGCAAGGCAGAGAAGAGATGATGAACATGTTGAGGCAGTCGCTTGCACAATCTTCGATTGAACTGCCGACTACATTTTACACAGCGGTTTCCTTCCTGCACATGCTGCCCACTGAGATGGCTGTGAAGGCGATAGATGAGCAAATTACGTTGTTACAAACAGGGTTAGCAAGTATGAAGCTAGGGCAACAAGCCAAAGAATCCTATGCACCGCTTCCGGCCTATATTGCGCTCAGCTTCGAGAATATGTTCGAGCAATACGAGATACAGCTCAACTATTTGCACAAATTGAAAGACTGTCTCAGTGATATGCAAGCTCAGTCCGCAATCGAGTTTCCTCCTGTAAAGGATGAACAATAATGATGAATGGGGAGGGTTTCAAAGCATGAACAAGGGAAACGCGTTGATAGAGGTAAATCGAGCAAGCCGTATGATAGATGAGCCAATAAGTCTGCGTATTACGGGACTTCATCCACAATGGTTGTATGAGCTTGATGTTGAGATGTTGGATGATCTAGGTCGTACTTGGTGCGCCCGTGCACAGTTTGAAGCTGATCATAATGGAGAACTAGATACGGCTATCCATCCAGCTCGCAGCGGGAGCTATTGCGGTATCATGGCTAATGGTTTGTTCTGGTCTATGCAGTTGAAGGAGCAGGCTGGGGAACTATCTTGGGAGCATGCACACTCTATTCCTTTTTATATGAAGATGAGCTTGAATCCTAATCGCTATAATGTAAAAGTATATGAGCAAAGTCCTGTACAAGGAAATACCTACGATACTGAAAGAGACGATACAAGTAAAGTGAAAACAATTGTGGCTGAACATTCCTTCGAAATGGACTTTGTAGCTGAGCATGTTCAGGTGCTTGATGTGACGGAAGGATTTATTGGCCAATACTATATGCCAGCCACCTCTACAACTACCAACAAGGAACATAACAAGTTGCCCGGAGTTATCGTTGTAGGCGGCTCGGGCGGTGGATTTGGTTGGTCGACACACATTGCTTCTGTGCTTGCTTCGAGAGGAATTGCAGCGATGGCTGTTGCTTACTTTGATTATCAAGGCAGTTATGGTTTACCTCATGAATTAGTAAATATTCCGCTAGAGCAGTTTGGAGCTTGTATCAATTGGTTACAGCAGAGAGCCGAAGTTGACAGTGAACGGATAGGGGTTGTCGGTATTTCTAAAGGTGGTGAACTCGCGCTGCTTCTAGGAAGCACATACCATGAATCGATTAGCTCCGTTGTAGCTATTGCTCCTGCCCATATTGTTATGCAAGGGATCTCAATGACGAATTACACCCCCCAATCCTCTTGGTCTTATGCGGGTGCACCGCTAGCATTTCTGCCGTATCCAGACGATTATGCAGTAACTGCATCTTTTGATAAATCCAGCTTGCGAGATACGATTACACGAGCTCTACAAAATTCGGATGCGGTTGAACAGTCTCGAATTCCAGTCGAAAGAATGAGCGCAAATGTGCTGCTTATTTCAGGTGATCAAGATGAAATGGGTCCAACTTCAGATATGAGCTTGTCTATCGTTCATACATTGTCTAATTATGAATATTCATATAAAGTGAAACACTTACGCTACCCAGATGCAGGACACTCCTTCTTCCTTCCTAACTTGCCCGCGGTTGTGTTCCATCCTAACGTGAGCCCTGCTGCAGTGGCTGCGGCTGAACAGCATGCATGGAAAGCAATCGTATCGTTTTTACAAAAGACTGCTAATGGTCATCTAAGCGAATCCTATCCCGTACCTAACGTTGTAAAGGAATGACTCTATCGAATTCACGAACACGTTAGCGCATATCTCACAATAGATCGTAATGAATGTATTCTTTCTATCATGTAACGATATTTGCCATAGCTAAGAAACGGGAGGGAACAACGGACTCGTGCGCTTTGTATTGTCATATGAAAGGAACAAAATGTGCGGATCCCCCTCCTTATTTTTCCTTACCTCTTGAGGTGAGATATGTTTACACAGTGTTTATACAGCAGCCTGACGAGTTATGGCTATAACCCTTACAGACATTTATCGATTCATTTTGTGCATTGGTGTATAATAAGGGCATGAATGAATGTGAGGTGAAATAACAGATGGCTCTGAATATCGTACTCGTCGAACCTGAAATTCCTGCAAATACAGGCAATATTGCTCGTACATGCGCAGCGACAGGGACCCATCTGCATTTGGTTAGACCATTAGGGTTTAATACGGATGATCGCACGTTGAAGCGTGCTGGCTTGGATTACTGGAGTGCCGTGCAAGTTCAATATTATGATTCGTTTGCGGAGCTACAGGACAAACACGCGGGAGCGCGTTTTTTTTATGCAACAACAAAAACAAAGAACAATTTCAGTGATTTTCAATTCCGAGACGGAGATTTCTTCGTATTCGGTAAAGAAACGAAGGGGTTGCCTGAATCGTTAATTGCTGCAAATGCGGAAACATGTATGAGAATGCCGATGACAGACAAAGTTCGTTCCTTGAATTTGTCTAATACGGCAGCCATCGTCGTATATGAAGCACTGAGACAACTAGATTACCCAGGCTTGGATTAACGGAACTAGGTTAGGTGAGAAATATCGCCTACAATTATGAGTATGGAGACCTAATAACGTGATTTTGTGTGACAATTAGTCACTTTGTTACAAAAAATAATGCAAACCTAAAAAAATTGACAAATTTCAGCAGGATTTTCAGATCAGGCATCGAATAAGTAGGGGCAGAGTTCAAAAAGGGTAAGTCATGAGAGATAGTAAAGAGAGGTGGATCTGATGAAACCTGCCGGTGTAGTCCGTAAAGTCGATCAATTGGGGCGCATTGTACTTCCGAAGTCACTACGTAAACGTTATCAGATGAATGAAGGAGATCCTGTAGAAATTTTAGTTCAAGGGGATCATATCATTTTGGAGCGTTATCGTCCAAAATGTGTATTCTGCGGTAATATGGATGGCGTAGCAGAATTTAAAGAACGGTATATCTGTTCAACATGTATGACCGAAATGACGCACTTGGTAAGGTAACATAGGGGGCAAGGAAGAGACATTGCGAGATCAATGTCTCTTTTTTGTTATCGAAAAACTACATATGATTGAGGGAAATAGGGAAATACGTAAAGACGCCGGCGCTTGGCCGACGTCTCGCATTGCTCTTATTGGTCAATGATGTTACAGACCAGCGGTCTTGTCTTCGTTGTATCCAGAGGTGAACATAGCCAACAAGAACAAAACGAATACGAGCATAATAATCCAGAATGTCATATGAAGCACCTCCTACAAACTACCATCATTATAACCAATACATTCCAAAAAGAAAATGAAAACATGAATGTAGAACGGAAATTTCAGCTACCCATTTTGAATCTATTCATCGATCGTTCTTGGATAGAGATTATTTAAAAAACAAGAAATGTGTCGGTAATTGACGAAGGTGTCCATCTGAAGGATTATTGACAACTCTTCCTTTGAAAATTAAAGAAGATGAACCGCCACCATCGAGCGTATAAGCATCCTGCACACCGAGATTTTGCATCTTCTTCTGCATCTCTGACAGCAAAGCACCCGACTTTCCGTTCTCATCATAGCCATCTACAACCATAATAAGAAGCTGATCGTCTTTATAGTTTCCGATAACGGTTCGTGGAGCGCGTGAGCTTGCCCATTTCTCAGGAATCTTTAAGGAGACGCCGTTATGCAGAAGCTGAGGAACGAAGCTGGCACCGAAATGTGGGTCCATCTTGTCCAATTGATATTGGCTGTAGAACTTGCCACCGATAAGCTTAGCCTCTTTATTAAAGCCTACAAAGGTAAGATCCTTGAAGCTTGGATGGAAACCACCTATATACTTGCCATTCATAACGGTAGTGCCTAACGGATATCGTCCACCACGGCCATCTGCGTAACCGCCTGCATTTACACCAGCAATAGCGCCATAACGCTGTACAGCTTGCATAGTCGTTTCGGTACCACCGAACTTGTCATTGCCTAGCGTCATTTTCATTGCTTCTGGTGATTTAAGCTTTACTTTCATCGCGTAGCCATTATAGGATGTCGAACCTATGCGATATAATTCTGCTGTCAGTTTATCGCTGTTAACCTGGTCCATAGGTGTGCCAAGCTTGGCTGTAATGCGGCGATTATAAATTTGTTCAGGACGTTTAGCTTGTGCAGAAGCGGTGTTCACAATCGAATTCATGGTGTTCGTTGTCTTCTGATACAGCTTAGAAACACGACCTACCGTCTCCATCGTATACTCCGCGGTGTGCTGGGCTTTCGTTAACCCTAGCGTGATTTGCTTCTGACTTTCATTCCAATCTTGCGTGAAGGAAGTATTGTCTGGCATCGTCAGTTGAATGGATACTTGTAAGGAAGAGATGAGGATAAATATCATCATCCCGATGAACGGTGCGACAGCCATCATAAATATGCGATTTATACGCTTAACTTGTGTCATCGGCTGGCCTCAATCATTTTAAAAGCTCCATTTTCTGCTGCAGCGCTGCTAACTGCTTCTTCACTTCATTCAACTGAGAGTAAAGCTTATTGCTGTTATCTGTCTTGTTGGACGCATTGTCCTTCGTGAACTCCAGCAATTCATTAAATGACTGAACTTTGCTTTGCAATTGGTCGAGCTTCTCATTCATTTGCTTCAACTGTTTCTCGTAATTGCGCTGCATACTAGTAATCTGCGCATTAGTTTGTGCCTGCACCTGTTCAATCATGGATTGCTTCATGTGCTGACTGTAATAATAAGTTGCGGTTATCCCGACCGCAATCATGACGAACCAGAACAATAAGAACCATGCGGGGCTTACTCTGTTCGCCTTCGTTCGGGATCTACGGGAAGCTTCCCGCTCATTCTCGAAAGAAGGTTGCATATCTAATCACCTCAAAGCTACTTTTATCCAAGTTGACCCAAATCTTTCAATACATCCTATCATTCTATCACGACCGTCAAGCGCAAGCAAAAAGGACAACATTCTGCTTCTCCCTACATATAAGTTGATAGATTTCTACTTCTTTAATCCCATTACATTTTGGAATGGCGATAGAAGTAACCTTTCATCCGTGCAATAAATGCTCGATTTCGAATGACCTAGATAGTACTTTTTTTCATTGCGTATATGAGCATGCTTCTATACAATCAAAGTATGTTAGTTTTTAGAGAATAGCGTCGAATTGTGCGCTTATCATAATTCGTAATTGTTATAGGATTGAGGGAAAAGATGAATCTTACTTTTATACGCAAGTGTGGGCTGATTGCTCTCGGTCTCGTATATATTTGGCTTATAATTGTCACATTTTCACACCCTTTTATTGGTGTGTATGCCAAATTGGACGATGATGATTGGCGTGTATCCTACGCGCTTAATGGGGGAGTCGGTGCAGAATTTCATATACAGAAGGGCGACCGGCTAGTTGAGGTAAATGGACATGACGCTGCGACCCATTTTTATTTGCAAAAGTGGGGAAAGCTTGAACAAGCGGACAATGTTTTACTAGAGAGAGACGGATATTATCATTTTCTATATCTGACTCCTGGGGAACCTCATCATCTATACGATGTATTGCCTGTTGTATCTACGATATTTTTGCTCTTTATCTCGCAGTTCCTATATCGAAGACGAGGAGCATCTACAGCGATTGTGCAGTTGAGTTTGCTCTTTTTAGCGATTAGTTTGGTGTATGTCGCTTATGGTGCTTCGATACGTGGAGATATTGTAGGTAGATGGTTAATGTATAGCGGTATTATGATTTTGCCGATTTTGTTCCTGCAATTTATTTGTTCTTTTATACAAGAGAAGTCTAGCATTAAGTTGCCGATGAATCATATTAAATGGCTGTACGGTTCGCTTATTATTTGTCTTGTTGTCAAATGGATGTATTTATTGACACAGTGGTCCTATGCCTCCACTCAATTTGATGACATGATAACTTATTTATTTTTTGCCTTTGTCGTAGGCGTCACATTAATCTACATAACGAGATTATATTTAAGATTTAGGCATGAGCGCTCGTATTTCAGCTCGGTCGTATTCATCGTATTTGTAATCGTGAGCATTGCGGCTATACCAGTCATTGGTCTGTCTTTCATTCCGCATTTGATGGGCTTACCGCCGTTTGTGCCTCCGCTTGTTGCTGGTTGGATTGCCATCATGATGCTGCTTGTATTTGCATTGTTGACGATGCGTTATCAACTGAATGATATAGGTGTCATTCTTAGGAGATTGTTTGTTCATGTATTAATTGCAATGGTACCGAGTGCGCTCATTCTAGGATGGTACGGTGTCGTATTTAAACAGGAGGGTCCTTTTAGTTATCAATTTTTCACATATTTGTTTATGGTATTTGTGATTACTGCCATTACGCATACGCTGGACCATTATGTAAATAGATTAGAAACCGTTCTAATTCCGCGGAAGCACAAGCTGCATCACGCATTGCTTGTCATTGCGGAGCGGCTTGGCCAGCATCAGTATCAAGACGAGTGGTATACGAGAATTCTTCCGCTCATTATGAATGCGCTTGATGCTGATGGAGTTGCGCTTGTGCGAAAAGACCATTTGGGTACGATTGAAATGTCAGTTGAAGGCGATGTCGACCAAGAAAAAGTAGAGCGTCAGTTGAAATCTTCTCATTTCCGTCATCATCATTACTTCTGGTATGAAATCAATTTGCAGTCGGACTCGATTTACTATGTCGTCATCGTTCGTAAATCTACGAAGGCGAAGCTCAACCATGAAGAAGATAAGTGGATGCAGCAAGTGATTACTTATTTATCACTTAGCTTGAATCATATTTATCATGTTCAAACGCTCCGTACGCAATTGTCTTGCTATACAGATAGAAACTCCAAGTTAAGACAATCGATAGAACGCAATGTGATGGGTGATCTCTTCGATATGGACGAGCAGGAACGGAGTAGATTCTCTTCGGAGATTCAGAAGCGCGTCATGCGTCTACTTCATGATGTCACGGTAGCATTAGAAGAAAGCCTTCACAGTGCAGATTCTGAGTTGAGCAAAGATATGCACAAAATCGTTTTGGTTGAAGTGAAAGAAAGTATTTTTGAAGTAAACAGCCAGTTGCAGCATGTATGTCAGACGTTAAAGCCTACCCTGTTAAAAACAGCTGGGTTCGCTAACGCCCTTCGTCAATGGGTTGAGAGGGAGTTCGCAGATCGAACGAAAGTGATTCTTCACGTAGATGAGCCTTCTCTTGTATTGGATATCCAGTCAGAAGAATGGGTCACAGGTGTATTTCGTATTTCTCAGCTGCTATTATACAATGGAAAAGTAAACGGATATGCAACGGAGCTTCAGCTTCAGATTAATGTTCATGATGGTTATGCTCATATTGTTTATCAAGACAATGGGATTGGGTTCCATTACGATATGAATGAGGCAGTCATTGAGGAATATACGTTTAAACAATTACGTAACCGAGTAACGATGCTGGATGGTAAATTCGTTTCCGCGCAATATCCTGATCAGATTGGCTCCTACCTCCAAGTAAATGTGCCGCTGAGCTCAGAGAAGCAGTCTGAGTTTGCACGAAGTGGGAATGTATCAACGAAATAGGCGCGTTTTAGACGTATATATTTATAGAAGACAGAACGAAGGGAGACTTTCCTCGTTCTGTTTTTTTCGTTATTCATCATTAAACAATTGCCAACCGAGAGGGCGGAGTGTATTCTTTTTAGAAAGATGAAAGGAGCGTTGACAGATGCAATTTATGTTTTCCAATCGTATTCAATCCGTAGAAAGTTCGGTTGTTCGTGATATTTTACAACTTACCCAAGGTAAATCGATCATCTCCTTTGCAGGGGGGCTCCCTGCTGAGGAATGGTTTCCGATGGAAGCAATTCGCAAGGTCAGTAATATCGTTCTTAAGCAAAGTCCTAAAGCTTTGCAGTATGGAGTAACGGAAGGCATTATGGAACTGCGCGAGCAATTGGCGAAACGCATGGAGCTTCACAAAAAGATCGCGGTTGAACCTGCTATGGTTATGCTAACGTCTGGCTCACAGCAAACGATTGATTTGATGGCCAAAGCATTTATTGATCCAGGTGATGTTGTGTTAGTAGAGAACCCTACATACTTGGCATGCTTGCAGGTAATGAAGCTGTACGGCGCGCAAGTTGTTGGAGTGCAAAGTGATGCAGAGGGCATGATTCCAGAAGATCTTGCTTACAAGTTGGACAAATATCGTCCGAAGATGGTGTATGTGGTTCCGACATTTAGCAATCCAACGGGACGTGTATGGAGCTTGGCTCGTCGTCAAGCATTGTTGGATCAGTGTCGTCGCACAGGAACCGTTATTTTTGAGGATGATCCATATGGGGAGTTAAGCTTCACGAATCATCAATTGCCAACAATAGCTGCCTTGGAAGGTGATGCGCCAGATCGACTCGTTGTATATACGAGTACGTTTAGCAAGCTGGTTGCCCCTGGTCTGCGTACAGGTTGGGTTGCTGCGGATCGGCGTATTATTCAAATGTTGGCGCGAGGCAAGCAGTCGGCCGATTTGCATTCTAGTGTTTTGGATCAGCTCCTATTAAGTGAGCTACTCCGTTCCGATTCCTTTTCACTGGATGATCATGTTCATAAAGTGTCTCTCATTTATAAGGAACGTATGGAGACGATGATAACAAGCTTGCAGCAGAATGATGTATGGAAAGGTTCACAGTGGAACAAGCCGCAAGGCGGAATGTTTTTGTGGCTGGAACTTCCTGAAGGATTGGATGCTGAACATTTGCTTCGCGTTGCTGTACAGAAAGGTGTTGCTTTCGTACCAGGCTTCCCATTTTATGTGGAAGACTGTAAACGCAATACGATGCGGCTCAATTACTCCTTTGCTTCCCCTGATGTTATTCGTTCAGGTATGGAACGGCTTGGGGAAGCGATTGGCGAATTTACGGGTCGCTATGCGGATGTGTAACAAGTAATATCCGACTTATACATCTACAATTTCGGCATATTGCAGCAATGCTGCCTCACCATCTCTAGTCAAAGCGTATTGACCACGTTCAATGCGGGCGAACCACCCATAATAATTGTGGCGTAGAATAGCAGCGGCATCTCCAATGCCGCTTGCTTCTTTGACTCGAACAGGCTTGCTTTGCCCTTGCTGTAAAGCGAGAGCAACTCGAAGTGCCTTCTCTCGGTAAGCAGTAACGAGTGGGCGTTTCGTGGAGCCGCCAACATTGTAATCGCCGCTGCGACCGTTGAACTCTCGTATTAATTTGGCTTGGCGAGCTGCCATTGGCTTTTTTGGAGGAATAATAGGGGGAGTTTGATCATGATCATCATAAGTCTCGTTGTCTTCATGAATGCTACCACCTGTTCCTAAGTTTGAGTACAAGAAGCGAGAGCTTCGGTCTTCCCACCCGTAGGGTGCAGTATGCAGTTCTACAAACGCTGGTTTGCGAGCATAAAGCGTTACCGTTAAGAAGCCAATACCGATGCGACGGCACAGCTCAGCAACAGCACGCAGTCGCTTCTGATTGGCTTGTTTGCTGCGTTTGGCTTCTATTGCGATGAAAACGTGCGCAGCCGATTTTTGTCTGTCCAGCGCTTGCAGCAGTAAGGTAAGATTCGCGCTTGCTTTCATCTCGACAATGACTGGCTGCTCTGGACATTGTGGATGAATGGCAACGAGATCACAGTGCCGTACTTCAGCACGGACTTCATACCCTAACTGCTCCCAATATTGTTTTAAAGGTGCATACAGCTCCGTTTCTTGTCGTTTCGTCATCCTACATCCCATCCTTGTCTATTTCATGCACAGCCTCCATGCTGTATGCAAAACACTCCTAATAGCTACAACCTCCATTATATCACGATTCGTGCTAGCTAGTGTTTGAACCGTCTCGTCATGCCTCCTATATGAGAACGTAACAATGTTGTCTCAGGCAAAATTGTTAGAAACTAATCCCACCTATGCGCATAGGTATGTAATACACTTTTCTTTTTAAGTTTGCTGGGTCATTAGCGCGAGTCAATTCTCAAGTTGGCACGTGCCTATTAATAACAACGACGACAGAAGAAAGACGGCGATGGAGGGCAGTGTTGTGAATCGGGAGCAATGGAGGTAAGAGGGATGGACATTTTCAAGCGAATAGCTGAACACCGTGCCGAGAGTGAACGGCTTGGCTGGACCGGTACGTTCAAAGAATACGTAGAACTGTTGCGAAACGACCCCGCTCCGGCGATGACCGCCCATGCAAGGGTGTATGAAATGATTTCTTCACATGGCGTGGAAGAAGTGAATGGGCATAAGCGTTACAAGTTTTTTGAACAGGAAATTTTCGGATTGGATCGAGCGATTGAAAAATTAGTAGAAGAGTACTTTCACTCGGCAGCGAAGCGACTGGATGTGCGCAAACGGATATTATTACTCATGGGGCCAGTAAGTGGGGGAAAATCGACACTTGTCACGATGCTCAAGCGCGGTTTGGAACAATATTCGCGGCAAGAGCGAGGCGCTGTATTTGCGATCAAAGGCTGCCCGATGCACGAAGAACCTTTGCATCTCGTACCGAATGAACTTCGACCAGAAGTCGAGAAAGCACTTGGCGTTCGGATTGAGGGCAATTTATGCCCTTCCTGCCAAATGCGTCTCCGTACGGAATACAATGGAGAAATTGAAAAGGTATTAGTTGAGCGCGTGCTTATCTCAGAGGAGAATCGAATTGGTATCGGAACGTTTAGTCCGTCTGATCCGAAATCTCAAGATATTGCAGATTTAACGGGAAGCATTGATTTCTCAACAATTACCGAGTATGGCTCTGAATCTGATCCAAGGGCCTATCGTTTCGACGGTGAACTGAATAAAGCGAACCGGGGTGTCATGGAGTTCCAAGAGATGCTGAAGTGCGATGAGAAATTTCTCTGGAACTTGCTTTCCTTAACGCAAGAAGGCAACTTTAAGGCAGGAAGATTCGCTCTGATCTCAGCGGATGAATTAATTATCGCGCATACGAATGAATCTGAATACCGTGCCTTTATTTCGAATAAGAAAAATGAAGCTCTTCAATCTCGCATGATCGTAATGCCGATTCCTTACAATTTGAAGGTTTCAGAAGAAGAGAAAATATATGAGAAATTGGTCGGTCAGAGTGACATGCACCATATCCATATTGCCCCGCATGCGCTGCGCGCGGCTGCAATATTCTCCATTTTGACACGATTGAAAGAAACGAAGAAGCAAGGTATGGATTTATTGAAGAAGATGAGAATGTACGATGGTGAAGAAGTTGAAGGTTACAAGGAAAATGATCTGAAGGAAATGCAGAGCGAGTATATTGAAGAAGGAATGTCAGGGGTAGACCCACGATATGTCATTAACCGAATTTCCAGTGCTTTGATTAAGCAAAATCTTTCGTGCATTAACGCGCTGGATGTACTTCGTGCGCTAAAAGATGGCTTGGATCAGCATGCATCCATTACAAAAGAAGAACGAGAGCGGAATTTGAACTTTATTTCCGTTGCTCGCAAAGAATATGATTCGCTAGCGAAGAAAGAAGTACAGAAGGCATTTGTATATTCGTTTGAAGAGTCGGCGAAGACGTTGTTTGAGAACTATCTAGACAATATAGAAGCATTTTGCAATTGGAAAAAAATCCGAGATCCGCTTACAGATGAGGAAATGGACCCGGATGAGAGGCTCATGCGCTCGATTGAGGAGCAAATAGGGGTATCGGAAAATGCGAAGAAAGCATTCCGTGAAGAGATTCTCATTCGGTTATCCTCCTATTCTCGAAAAGGCAGGAAGTTCGATTATAACAGCCATGATCGTTTGCGTGAGGCAATTGAGAAGAAGCTATTTTCAGACTTGAAAGATATCGTCAAAATTACGACTTCGACGAAGACGCCTGATGAGAATCAATTGAAGCGGATTAATGAAGTAACAGCTCGACTTATTGATGAGCATGGCTATTGCTCAGTGTGCGCGAATGAGCTTCTTCGTTATGTTGGCAGCTTATTGAACCGGTGATGGTTTGTTTGTTATTGGATCTAATGAGTGTGTTGTCATTTTCGTGAAGATGGTAAAGGCCTGTATGCGAATTGCATGCAGGCTGTTTGTGTTTAGGTTCGTATACATCAAGAACATTCGAGTTGTTAGGGTGAGGAAATAGGGAAATATGACATGGAGGTTTATTCACAATTGGATGAATAAGGTTCCTCTCTTTGGAAGCATAATAACGTCATGTGCTGAATCTGAGCATTTCATGCTTCAGCGTCATGACAGAACATTTCTAAAAGGAGGCTACTTCATGCCTAACAACCAATCGCGTCATCAGGCTCCTCAATTGTTGCAGCATGCTCATGGAATAGAGCAGCACGTATCTAATTCGTCCTATGGTGGATATGGACACACGCTTTCGCAACAACAAAATACATACCCAGCTTATACAGGGTATAGCAGCGGTACTGCTGGTTCCTATGGAGGCGGATATTCGCAAGGTGGTTCCTTACATAACCAAGCTGGTTATTCAGCAGCAGGACACAACTATTATGGCGCAGCTCAACATTACCAGCCAACAGGTCAAGTACACAGTGTAACTGCACATACGCATGGCGCGCATCAGAACGTAGTGCCGCAATCGTATCAGCCAACAGGACCAATACACAGCCATGCTCATGCGCAAGAATCCCATTATCATTCAACGGGTCAAGTCCAAAGCTATGCGCATGCACCTGAAGCCCATTACCATCCAACAGGACAAGTGCAAAGCTATGTCCATGCGCAGCAAACCCACTATCAACCTACGGGTCAGGTACACAGCGTAACAGCAGAGACCCATGGAGCGCATCAAGAAGTGGTGCCGCATACCGATCCAACAGGTCAAGTACAGAGTTATGCTCATGTGCAAGAAACGCAAGTGCACTATCAGCCAATTGGCCAAGTACAAAGTCAAGCGCATGCACCTGACACGCATTATCAACCAACAGGACAAGTACAGAGCCATGTGCATGCACCAGAAACGCACTATCAATCAACGGGCCAAGTACACAGTATTACAGCGGAAACGCATGGAGCACATCAAGAAGTGGTACCGCATTACGAATCAACAGGTCAAGTGCAGAGTTATGCCCATGTGCAAGAAACGCAAGTACACTATGAGCCAATTGGCCAAGTACAAAGTCAAGCGCATGCACCTGACTCGCATTATCAACCAACAGGACAAGTACAGAGTCACGTTCATGCACAACAATCCCATTACCAACCAACAGGTCAAGTACACAGTGTAACAGCGGAAACCCATGGTGCACACCAGTACGTAGTGCCGCAATCGTATCAGCCAACCGGTCAAGTGAATAGCTATGCGCATACGCAGCCAACGAATTATCATCCAACGGGCCAGGCTCACAGTGTAACAGCGGAAACGCATGGTGCGCATCAGAACGTAGTGCCACAATCGTATCAACCAACGGGTCAAGTGCATAGCTACATTTATCATGCACAAGGTGGTCATCAGGGTTCTGCGCTAACGAATTATCAAGCGACAGGACAAGTACACAGTGTGACAGGTCAAGACTATACTTCCCAATAAAGTGGACACAAAGAAGCGGCTGTATGAGGCCGCTTCTCTTATTGTTGTACGCCCAGCATGGGCGTCATCTCTAGGGTGAAAGTCCCGAACGGGGGCTGGCGAACGCCTACCGTTAGCCAAGAGCAAGGGTGTCTGTCGTGAGGCAGAATCTGAAGGAAGCTGGA